>NZ_JAFELM010000022.1 GCF_016890225.1 Bacillus suaedaesalsae
GAGTTATCATGAACGAAACTAGCTCCTTACTCGTAACATCGTAGGTTAATTTGGTTAGAATGTTTACTGGTAAAAACAAACCAAATCAGAGCTACATTACGGAAGGAGCTAGTTATTATGAAGGATACCATAAAATATGTAGGTTTAGACGTATCAAAAGAAAAAATTGCAGTTGCGATCGCGGATGAGGGGCGAGAAGAGCCGAGATACTGGGGAGTAATTCCTCACACACCAGAAGCAGTTAGGAAATTAATAAATAAACTTGGAAACACCGAGACTCTTCGAGTCTGTTATGAAGCCGGTCCAACTGGATACCCACTATATAGATTATTACTTTCCCTAGGTGTTCATTGTGATGTGATAGCCCCATCTCTCATACCTAAAAGACCAGGTGAACGTATTAAGACAGATCGTAGAGACTCTATTCGACTGGCTCAGTTATATCGAGCAGGAGAATTAACTAACATCTATGTTCCAAACGAAGAGGATGAAGCTCTCCGTGATCTTGTAAGATGTCGTGAAGATGCAAAAGAAGATGAACTTAGGGCAAGGCACCGTTTGAGTAAATTTTTGCTTCGTAATAACATTAAGCCACCGTCAGGTGTGAACAAATGGACGGTCAAATATCGTAGATGGCTGGATGCATTAAAATTTGAAAGCTCCAAACTACGTGTGGTCTTTCAAGAATATTATCATCAATTGAAAGAGCTAGAACAACGAATTTTAAGACTAGAGGAAGAAATTAGAGTTCAGGCAACGGAGGGCGTACACGCCCCAACCATTCAAGCCTTACAATCACTAAGAGGTGTAGCTCTTATTACTGCGACTAGTCTTGTAGCGGAGATAGGTTCTTTCAAACGTTTCTCATCACCAACACAATTAATGGCCTATATTGGTTTAATACCAAGTGAATACTCAAGTGGTGAAAGAAGAATACAAGGGAGCATCACAAAAACAGGGAATCGTCATGTACGACGCTTATTAGTAGAAGCTGCATGGAGTTATCGTTATCAACCGTCAGTTAAAGGAGAATTGATGAGACGACAAAATGGACAGTCCCCCACTATTCAAGCGATATCCTGGAAAGCACAAAACCGACTTCATAAAAAGTATTACCGATTATTATCAAGAGGAAAAGAAAGTGGAAAAGCAATTACTGCAGTTGCCAGAGAATTAGCTGGTTTTATTTGGGCTATTACACAAGAGGTAGAAGAAGTAAAAAACGCTAGTTTTTGATCTTACAAGTTGTCATGTTACGGTGATATAGGTATTATTGATCCATTTTTTATGTATGGCTTTAATTTCACACGAATAATTTACGAAGAAAGATAGATGATTGAGAACAGGGCTCGAAGGCAAAGAAAAAAACCGGAAAGGAAAACCCACGTGGCCTCCTCTGTGCTATATCTAAATAGATTAACGCACGTGCCGAGTTAGTGGATTAGTCCTTTATACGGAAAGATAAAATGTGAAAACCCACGGATATCAGAGCGTAAACCGCAGTAGAGATTTTTGCCTTCGTGCCGTGTTCTTAACTTCTATTCAAGTCAAAAAAAGGAGAAAGGAACAGATTCCTTCTATAGCTTAATGGAGTCTCTCACTTCTTTGTATGACAGTCAAGGAGACCACTTGACAGACATACAAAGAAGTGAGAAGTGGTCAGTAAGCTAAAGAAGGAGCTATTCTAGCCAGAATGGCTTGCTAACTAACAAAATCAAGAAAAGAAGCCGTAAATAGCTTCTCTTCTTAGAGTTGGTCAAAAGACAATCCAAACCTGGTGAAGAGTGGGAGCCTTGACAGTTTCGTTCATATCAGGAGGCTAAGCTTCCTCCCCGAGGAAAGCGAGTGTCTGCAGCGCAATGGAACGAACTTGTTCTTCCAGATTAACTGATTAATAAATAAAAAATGAATAGGTAGAATTATTTAGATATTATTCGCCTTTGAGGATGATTTATTTAGTTATGTCCCAGCTCTTTTAAATGTGTTGTAATAATACATCTACAAACTTTTCTAAATAGTGTTGGTCCAACTCGTCAAAGCGATCGTTAATCGGGCTATCAATGTCTAATACACCGATTACTTCATTGTTCTTAATTAAAGGAACAACGATTTCTGAATTTGATGCTGCATCACAAGCAATATGACCAGGGAATTGGTGGACATCTGCAATACGTTGAGTTTCTTTTGTAGAAGCAGCTGTTCCGCAAACACCTTTCCCAAACGGGATTCTCACACAAGCCGGTAGACCTTGGAAGGGACCTAATACAAGCTCGTTATCAATCGTCATATAAAATCCAACCCAGTTGATTTCATTTAAGAATTGATTTAAAAGGGCGGAAGCATTGGCTAAATTTGCAGTTGGATTCGTTTCATCTTCAATTAGTGCTTTTAACTGCTTAAGTAACATCTCGTAATTCTTTTCTCTTGATTCATCGTACTTTTCGACCTTAAACACGATAATCCCCCTTTTTTTGAATGTAAATTAGTATAATAATAGCAAATTTAGTAGGAATACGCACGGATTTGTCGATGAAAACTTAAAGGATAACTTTAGGTGAACCTAGAACTTTGTAACAGAAGAGAAGTTTGATCATTGGAGTGATTCGAAATGAATTCAACATCTGCAAAAGATAAGGTTATTGAAGCTTCCATAACATTATTCAACACAAAAGGCTTTGACGGTACATCGATCCGTGATATTGCTTCTAAAGCTGGTGTAAATATAGCGAATGTTTCCTACTATTTTAAAAATAAGCAAGGCTTGTTAGAGTATTTAATTTCTTCCTATATGGATCAATACATTCAAGTAATTGAAAGAGTCATGAAAAAAGCGGAATCTCAAAATTCTAGAGAAAGCCTATTTCAGCTTGTACAAGCAATCATGAACTTCCAAACGGAAAATAAACATTTAACACGATTTGTATTTCGTGAAATGACGTTAGATAATGTGTTAACACGAGAGGTCATGACAACCTATCTAGCGAAAGAAAAATATTATATCAAGCATTTATTAGATACTGGTATTCGTACAAAGGAATTCCGAAAAGTATCAATTTCGTCAACAATTGCTCAACTAAAAGGAATGCTTATCATGCCGTTTATTCAACCCCAATATTTGACAGAGGTTTTACATGTCATTCCATACGAAGATTACTTTTATAAACAATATGTAACTGAGTTGCAAAAATGGATTGATCTTTCAATATGTATTGATTATACACCTTCATTGAAAGCAGCATTATTATAGGAAGTAGGAGACAATAATATATCCTTTTTCATCACATCAAGCCCTTGTCCCATGTCCTTCGCCTGGTGGGCATCAGAACCATAAACAATTGGGATATTTATCTTAATGGCTTCCTCAATAATCCAAAGGGGTGGATAAGGCTCCTTGCATAGAGGTTTTGCAGTACCTGCACCATTATAATCTAATTGTAAGTTATGAGTTGCCATTTCAGTCAATATGTTCTTGATATCCTGTTCAAAGCTTTTTTGGACAGGATATTTTATTTGGAATTTATGAACTAACGTAATATGACCAATACGCTTTGGTTTAAAAGGACCCAAATCAGCTTTAATAGACATAAGAAGTGTCTCAAAGTACTTTTGGTAGATTGCTTCAATACCTCCAAATATCGAAATCATGTCAGAAAAAGCTTCTGGACTGTAATCTACACAATAATAAGCATCTTTATGTTTTAAAAAATGTACCGATAGTATGCTATCGTCAATAAAAGACCCGTAATCTTGTAAGAACCTACGAGTTTCAGATTCATATCCCTCTATGTAATCCACTTCTAAACCTCTATTAATTTTAATGTTAGAATGATATTTTTCCTTTAAGATTGTTATTTCTTTAAAATAGTTTTCAAGATACTCTAGCCTCATTGCACTATCCTTTAAAGGCGTTGGATCTACAAAGGTAGACGGCAGAGGAGCATGCTCAGTAAATGTAATTTCCTCTAGCCCCAGAAATATTGCTTTTTCAATATATTTCTCAAATGAATCTTTGGTGCCGTGTGGACAATACGGAGAATGGATATGACCGTCAGCTAACAAACAAAATCGTCTCCTTTCGACTATCTGTAAAAATTTTAAAAAAATTGGTCAAAAATTGTCGTTTACATGGTATCATTAAGCTAATAAAACTATATGTAATCATATCAAACTAAAAAAAATATGACATCTTTTAAATATATAAGATGGTGAGCGTAGCAGAGGAAGGGGCTTTTTATGGAATTCATCATCGCTTTAATCTTGTTAATAGTAGTATTCCTACTATTTGGAGTGACGATAAGAAAAAAAGTATATAAAGAGGTTGACCGCCTGGAAGCTTGGAAAATAGACATTATGAATCGTCCAGTAACAGACGAACTCACGATGGTAAAAAGTTTAAACATGGTTGGACAAACAGAAGAACTGTTTGAAAAATGGCGTAATCAGTGGGACGAGATTGTTACAACAGAACTTCCGGATATAGAGGAAGCTTTATTCGACATCGAAGAAACTGCTGACAAATATCGTATCCGAAAAGCAAAACAGCTCGTTACTGAATTAAACGACCGTCTTCAAAAAATTGAAGACTCCATTAAAATGATTTTAGAAGAGTTAAAAGAGTTAGTCGGTAGTGAAGAAAAAAATAGAGTTGAGATTGAAGAATTACAGCAATTATACCGTGATGTTCGCAGGTCTCTTCTTGCTCATAGCAATACATTTGGAAAAGCTGAAGCGAAGATGGAGTCAATGCTTGATGAAGCAAACGAGAAGTTTATAGAATTTGAAGAAGCTATTGAAAATGGAAATGTGCTAGTCGGCAGCGAAATCGTTTTATTTATTAAAGAGCGATTAGCTAGAATGCAAATTTTAATTGCTGAAGTACCTAGCCTATTAAAAGAGTGCGGTCAAACCATTCCGAATCAGTTAGATGAGCTTCTTATAGGAGTAAAAGAAATGAAGGAAGAAGGATTTGTTCTTTCACACCTTCAAATTGAAAAAGAAATTGGGCATATACAAAGTAAATTATCCGAGTACCTCTTACATATCGAAAATGCAGACATTGAACCTGTAAAAGAGGGAATTGCGGAACTTCAATTGAAAATTGAGAGCTTCTACGATCAGTTGGAAAAAGAAGTATTATCCAAGCACTTCGTACAAAAAGAAGTAGACGCAATTCATGTATCTATGAATATTTTGTATGAAGAAACAAAAGAAACTAAAGTAGAAACAGAACAAGTTCAATTAAGCTATCGATTACTTGATAAAGATATTGAAGCTCAAAAGGATATCGAAAATCGAATTAACACGTTAATTAAACGTTTTACAAATGTAAAGATGTCAATTGAAGATAGCGATATTGCTTTTTCGATTATCAAAAATGAACTTGAGGATATTAAAGTTCAAATTGAAGCAATTAAAGAATCGCATCAAGAATTCATTCATATGCTCCAAGCACTTCGTAAAGACGAAACATATGTTAAAGAACAATTAGATGTGATGAGACGAATGATGATTGAAGCGAAGCAGCTTGTTAGAAAAAGTAACTTACCTGGTCTGCCTGAAAGTTATTTAGTTGAAATTCAAGCTTGCAATGAACAAATCATTGAAATTGCCGAGAAGCTTATTGAAAAGCCGCTTCATGTTCCGATTCTTTCGCAAATGCTTGAAAAAGCAATGAGAGACGTAGAGAAACTTACTATTAACACAGAGGATATTGTTGAACAAGCATATCTTGCAGAACATGTCATTCAGTATGGTAATCGATATCGTGGTCGATACCTGCAATTATCTGAAAAGCTTTTGTCAGCTGAAATAGCGTTCCGTAATTTTGAATACTCTCGTGCTCTTGAAGAAGCTGCGACTGCGCTTGAAAAAATCGAGCCAGGTGCACTGAAACGAATTCAATGCTTATTAGAAGAGGACGAAGTAGAATAAGCACCCAATAAGGGTGTTTATTTTTTTGCTCATTCGACATTCTTTTGTATTGTGTGCGGTTATGTTAACATAAGAAATTGCAAGGGTTTTAAAGGAGGTATATGTCATGATTTATCTAGATAATAGTGCAACAACAAGACCATATCCTGAAGTTATTGAGTCTTTTACGAAAGTTGCAACTCAATATTTTGGGAATCCATCCTCCGTTCATGCACTTGGAAGTGAAGCGGAACGATTAATTATGCAAGCAAGAGAAAACATAGCGACATTAATGTCTGTTCACCCACGTGAAATCATTTTTACTTCTGGCGGAACTGAAGGAAATAATATAGCAGTTAAAGGGACAGCCCTTAAATATAGAAAAAGAGGAAAGCATATCATTACAACTTCTATTGAACATGCCTCGATTCATGAAGGCTTCAAACAATTAGAAGCTAACGGGTATGATATTACATATTTACCGGTTAATGAAGATGGGCATATTACAGTTGACCAAGTTAAAGAAGCAATACGAAAAGATACAATCCTAGTATCGATTATCCATGTAAACAATGAAGTTGGAAGTATTCAACCTGTGAAGGAAATAGGTGAGATGCTCGCACAACATTCGCAAGTTCTTTACCATGTTGATTATGTACAAGGTATTGGGAAAGTGCCATTATCAATCCGTGAAGCGAAAATTGATCTACTTACCGCATCTGGTCATAAGTTCCACGGCATGAAAGGAACAGGGTTTTTGTATGTTCGCAAAGGACTTATATTAGAGCCTCTATTTACAGGAGGCTCACAGGAAAGTCAGTTGCGTGCGGGGACGGAAAATGTACCCGGAATCGTTTCGATGGCCAGAGCATTACGAATGACACTAGAAAATATTGAACAAAATATCTCTGAATTAGAGAAGTTGAAACAACGACTCATGAACTTTTTGAGTCAAATGACTGAAGTGGTCATCAACACTCCTGTGCACGATTCTGCTCCACATATCGTGAACTTCTCAGTACCAGGCACAAAGCCAGAGGCACTTGTTCACCTGTTTGAGGAATACAACATTTACGTCTCAACAAAATCTGCGTGTTCGTCAAAAGATGCTTCAGCAAGCCGAATCTTAATTGAAATGCAAAAAGAAGAGAAGGTAACGAAAAGTGCAATACGAGTCAGTATGTCTGCACATACATCAGAGAAGGAAATCGACGCATTTTGTCTTGCACTAAAAGAAATTTTAACGAAAAAAATTGTAATTAAGAGGTAGAAAAAATGCAGTATGATCAAATATTAATCCGATATGGTGAAATAACAACAAAGGGTAGAAACCGAAACAGATTTATTGACGCTCTTAAAGAGAACATCCAAATCAAGCTGAAAAGGTTCCCTAAATTAACATATGAAAAAACGAGAGATCGCATGTTCATTACACTAAATGGTGAACCACATATAGAAATTATGGATGAGCTTGAAACAGTTTTTGGTATTCATTCCTATAGCCTTGCCCTGAAAACGGAAACCGATTTAGAAGAAATAAAAACTGGTGCTCTCTTTGCGTTTAATGAGGCGAGAGAAGGAATCAAGACATTTAAAGTTGTTGTAAAACGTTCGTACAAACAGTTTCCATTAGATACACATCAACTAAATCACGAGCTTGGAGCGTATATATTGACGAACTCGGAAGACATCACGGTAGATGTGCGGAATCCTGATGTCGAAGTTCGAGTTGAAGTGAGAGAACATGCAACATATATTTCCTGCTACACCCGTATGGGAGCAGGTGGAATGCCGGTTGGATCTAGTGGGAAGGTGTTATTACTTTTATCTGGAGGAATCGACAGTCCGGTTGCTGGATACTTGACGATGAAACGAGGAGTCGCCATTGATGCGATCCACTTTGAAAGTCCTCCTTACACGAATGAACGTGCTAAACAAAAGGTAATTGATTTAGCAGGAAAGCTTGCCGTTCATTGTAAGAAAATTAATATTCATATGGTTCCATTCACTGAAATACAAACGACCATTCATAAAGAAATACCAAGTAATTATTCAATGACGATTATGAGAAGAATGATGCTGCGAATTGCAGAAAAAATAGCAGAGCGCAATGAAATTTTAGCGTTAGCAACTGGTGAAAGTCTTGGGCAAGTGGCAAGTCAAACACTATACAGTATGAATACAATTAATGAGGTTACAAACATTCCGATCATTCGTCCTGTCATTACAATGGATAAGTTGGAAATCATTGATGTTGCTCATAAAATTGATACGTATGAGATTTCAATTAGACCGTATGAAGACTGTTGTACGATATTTACTCCATCCTCACCTGCGACAAGACCGAGAAGAGAAAAGGCAAATCGTTTTGAAGGAGCTTACGACTTTTCACAATTAATTGAAGAAGCCGTTAATCATACTCAAGTTGTACAAGTTCGAGCTGACCACACAGCAACGAAAGAATCATTTGATGATCTATTTTAGAAAATGGTCAAACACTTCTAACAATTACCAATCAATAATTTGAATGAAGCCATGTGTTTTAACACACTCTATAATCACAAGGAGGTGATACACATGGCACAAAACAACAACAGCAATCAACTTCTAGTAGCAGGAGCTCAACAAGCTCTAGATCAAATGAAATATGAAATCGCTAACGAGTTTGGTGTAAACCTTGGTGCAGATACAACTTCTCGTGCTAACGGTTCAGTTGGTGGAGAAATCACTAAGCGTTTAGTTTCTATGGCTGAACAACAACTTGGTGGCGGATTCCAACAATAATCACAACTTTATAACATGGCTACAGGGGCGGGGTAATACCCGCCCTTTTTATTTGTGATAAATTTATTAGCAAGATATTCGTTATACATAAAATCCATAAATCCCCTTTCGTTTATTCATAATTTTCATATAATTTGATATAATGAAGACAATGCGTTAGAAGGAGGTAATTTCATGGACAAGACTACATTATTAGCACCATTACAGTACAACATCGTACAAGAGGTTGAGAAATTTGCAAGTGACAGTACAAGAGTCGCACTTAAATGGGAAAATGAACAAGGATGTACGAAAGAAATTACATATCTTCAATTAATGAAACGGGTAAACCAAATTGGAAACGCTTTTTTAGCTAGTGGACTGAAAAAAGGAGACAAAGTTCTCGTTATTATGCCAAGATTAATCGAAGCCTACCAGGTATACTTGGCTGCATTAAAAACTGGACTCATTGTTATTCCAAGTTCTGAAATGCTAAGAAAAAAAGATATTGAATATAGACTTATTCATGGTGAGGTAAAAGCAGTTGTATGCTATCACTCTTATACCAATTCATTTGAGGAAATTGATCTAAAGAACTTAACTTTGTTCTCTGTTGGAGACCAAGTGCATGGCTGGCAGTCACTTGAGACTAGCATCAATACTGTAAGTGATGAGCTGAAAATGGCAGATACACAAAATTCAGACATGGCCTTTTTATCTTATACTTCAGGTACAACAGGAAATCCAAAAGGAGTCGTTCATACACATGGATGGGGCTATGCCCACCTTCGAACATCTGCCTCAAGCTGGCTCGATATTAGTGAAGGTGACACGGTTTGGGCAACTGCAGGACCAGGATGGCAGAAATGGATTTGGAGTCCGTTTCTTGCTACGTTAGGAACAGGAGCAACTGGTTTTGTCTATTACGGAAAGTTTGAGCCAGAAAAGTATTTATCTTTATTGCAAAAACATGAAGTGAACGTATTGTGCTGCACGCCAACAGAATACAGACTAATGGCGAAAGTAGAAACCATCGGTGCGTATGAGCTTCCTCATTTACATAGTGCCGTATCTGCTGGAGAACCGTTAAATCGAGAAGTGATTGATACGTTCAATAAGCACTTCAATATTGCAGTAAGAGATGGATACGGTCAAACAGAAAATACACTACTTGTAGGTGTGTTAAAAGGAATGGAAATTAAACCTGGTTCAATGGGTAAGCCGACACCAGGGAACCGAGTAGATATTATTGATGAAGATGGAAACCCTGTGAAGCCTGGTGAAACAGGTGATATTGCTGTTCATATTGAAACTCCAGCATTATTTAAAGAGTATTACAAAGACCCAGAAAGAACGGCGAAACAATTTAGAGGCGAATACTATGTAACAGGTGATAAAGCTCGTTTAGATGAAGATGGCTACTTCTGGTTTGAAGGTAGAGGAGACGATATCATCATTAGCTCTGGCTATACAATAGGACCTTTCGAAGTAGAAGACGCACTAGTAAAACATCCATTCGTTAAGGAATGTGCAGTTGTCGCAAGTCCTGATGAGATTAGAGGAAGCATAGTAAAAGCGTACGTTGTGTTAAAAGACAATGTGGATACGAACGATAAGACATTAATTCCAACATTACAAAATCATGTAAAAGAATTAACAGCACCATATAAATACCCAAGAAAGATTGAGTTTGTAACTGATTTACCAAAGACCACGTCTGGTAAAATTAGAAGAATTGAATTACGTCAATTAGAACAAACACATCGCGCGAATGCTTAGGAAGTGGTAGCCTTAGGGCTACTATTTCTTTTGAGAAATAACAGAAGTAAGAATTAGAGGTTTGGTGAAAGGATTCATACAACGTGAACAAGATAGATTATAAAATTGTAGATGATAAATCGTATTCAGGTGAATGAAAAAGGAAGGAATTGAAAATGAAGATCATTGATATAAAGGGTATTGATAAACAAAAGGTTACCGATTTTTTTACTTCACATTGGGGTAGTCCTCAAATGGTGGTTTCTAGCGGGATATATCATTGTGACGAACTAGATGGTTATGCAGTAACGGATGAGAAAAGTAAAATCATTGGATTAATTACCTTTATTGAAGATGGTAGTGAATGTGAAATTATTTCACTTGATAGTAGGATTGAAAATAACGGTATAGGGAGCTCACTAATTCAAACGGTAGAAGAATATTGTAAAACTAGGCAAATTAATCGTATTAAACTAGTGACGACAAATGATAATTTACATGCATTAAGCTTTTATCAAAAAAGAGGTTACGAGCTAGAAGCATTGTTTCCGAAGGCGGTTGAGAAGGCAAGAAAACTAAAGTCTACGATTCCACTTAAAGCTGACAATGGAATTCCTATTCGTGATGAGTTACAACTCGTTAAAAGATTATGTGATTACTCTTTTAACAATTGTGTAAGTTAATGTATAATATTATTTGTGTTTATAACTAGAATGTTTTTAAAACGAAAGTGAGTGTTCAATAATGGGCCGTAAATGGAACAATATAAAAGAGAAGAAAGCAGCAAAAGATAAAAATACGAGTCGTATTTATGCGAAATTCGGACGTGTAATATATGTTGCAGCAAAACAGGGTGAGCCCGATCCGGAACTCAACCAAAATTTGAAATTTGTTCTAGAACGTGCGAAAACTTACAATGTACCAAGAAATATTATCGATCGCGCAATTGAAAAAGCAAAAGGCAGCACCGAAGAAAACTTTGATGAGCTTCGTTACGAAGGTTTTGGTCCAAATGGATCAATGGTCATTGTTGATGCATTAACGAACAACGTAAATCGTACAGCTGCTGAAGTTCGTGCAGCCTTCAATAAAAACGGAGGCAACATGGGTGTGAGTGGCTCCGTTGCTTATATGTTTGATGCAACTGCCGTAATTGGTGTTCAAGGCAAGACTGCTGATGAGGCACTTGAACTACTTATGGAAGCTGATGTTGATGTGAGAGATATATTAGAAGAAGATGATTCTGTCATTGTTTACGCAGAGCCGGATCAATTTCATGCAGTACAAGAAGCGTTCAAAACTGCAGGGGTTACAGAATTCACTGTTGCAGAATTAACGATGTTAGCGCAAAATGATGTAACTTTACCTGAAGATGCTCAAGCTAAATTCGAAAAATTATTAGATACATTAGAAGATCTAGAAGACGTCCAACAAGTGTACCATAACGTGGACCTAGGTGAATAATTACTATCTTACGAGAAGCAGACCTTGAAAAACAGAAAGGTCTGCTTATTTTATTATTGTTTAGGAAATTATAAATTCTAATTAAGTGCTATGCTCCTAACTGAATGGAGAAAGCACTTTTTCACATAAAAAGGAATTATGTTTCGTTTATCGAATTAATAGTAAGAGAGAAGGGAGTGTTATTTGTGAGTAAAAAAACATTAATTGAGGCATTTAAAAATACATCCTATCAACTAGTTGGACATGGAAATCGAAATGTACAAGTATTAAAAGAGGTTTTTGAAAAAATAGATGGTTACGTAGAAAGTGATATATATGGTACAGGGAAAGTAATTGAGAATTTCCAAGCGAAAATAGCTTCCTTTTTAGGTAAAGAAGAGGCTGTGTTTTTTCCTAGTGGAACGATGGCTCAGCAAATCGCCTTACGTATTTGGTGTGACGAGAGAGATGTTCAAGCAGTAGCGTACCATCCATTAAGTCATCTTGAAATACATGAGGAAGATGGGCTAAGAAAGCTACACGGAATTACACCCATCCTTCTGGCGGAGAAAGACCGTGTAATTGAGTTAGAAGATGTAAAAAAGTTAGAAGACGACATAGCTTGTTTACTATTAGAACTACCTCAACGTGAAATTGGAGGCCAACTACCAAGTTTTGAGACTCTAGAAGACATCTCGAAATATTGTAAAGATAACGGAATTAAACTTCATTTAGATGGTGCTAGATTGTATGAAATTCTTCCATACTATGAAAAATCAGCAGAAGAAATTTGCGCATTATTTGATAGTGTATATATTTCTTTTTACAAGGGGATTGGTGGAATTGCAGGTGCAATACTAGCAGGACCAAAAGATTTTATACAAGAATCGAAAGTGTGGAAACGACGCCATGGTGGAGACTTAATTAGTTTATATCCATACATCTTGAGCGCGGATTATAATTTTGATCTACGATTACATAAGATGAAGCAATATTATGAGAATGCAAAGGAATTAGCAGAGTTATATAATTCCGTTGAAATGATTACAACAAAGCCTCTTGTTCCAGTATCGAATATGTTTCATGTTCATATTGATCTTCCGAAGCGAGAGCTTGAGCCTCTTTTAGTGGAACTTTTCGAAAAAACGGGAATAGGTTTGACAAGCCATCTTAAAGATGTAACTGACGAAGCTTGTTATTATGAAGTAAGCATTGGAGACAATTATCCATTAGTACCGAAAGACCAGCTACAAAAGGCTCTTAATGAACTACATGAAAAAATACAGACAACTAAAGGAGAGTAGTAATGTTTGAACACTTTGAAGTGAATATTACTCCGTTTAATCGAGAAAGAATCGTTAGAGTGTATGTGCCAAATAGCTACAAAACCGACTCCGAAAAATGTTATCCAGTACTATATATGCATGATGGACAGAACTTGTATAATGATGAAGATGCTGGGTATGGGATGTCTTGGGGCATCTCAGATTATTTAGAACAAAGCGGGCTTGAATTGATTGTTGTTGGAATTGATTGTAATACTGAAGGCTACAAACGCCTTGATGAATACTCACCATGGGTAAGTACGGCCATAAGAGAAAAGCTGCCTTCATTGGAAGGAGAAATCGGCGGTGAAGGGAAGGCCTACATTGATTATATTGTTCACGAGCTTAAGCCGTTCATTGATGAGAAATATCGGACAAAGGTAAATGATACTTCAATAGCAGGTAGCTCAATGGGAGGGTTAATTTCAACTTATGCTGCTAGTACATACCCTCATATCTTCCGTAAAGTTGCATCACTTTCATCTGCATTTTGGTTTAATCAAGAAGAAATAGAAGACCTTATTACTCAATCAGATTTATGCAAAATCGAAAAATTTTATTTAGATGTGGGAACAAATGAAGCAACTGAAAAAGTAGATAGCCAACGTTATATTGAATCGAGCGAAAGAGTATATCTCCTCTTAAAAGAGAACGTGAAGGATTGTAAATTCGAAATTGTAGAAGACGCTGTTCATAACGAGTTAGCCTGGAGAGAACGAGTACCTGCTATTTTTACATATTTGTATAAATAATAAAAAAAAGACACGTAAACTTGTTGATACGTGTCTTTGCACAACATTAGGCAAAACGATAGTAAATTAATACAAAAGTTGAGAGAACGAAGATAAAGTTTAAAAAAACAAAAATGATTTGATCCACTTTGGTTTTGTGTATTCTAATTGGAGGCTGATAAAACGAAACCCCTTCAATGATAAAGATAACAAGAATGATGTGAATAATAAAATGCCCGACTATTTCCGTATAGCCAAATAACATGGTGGTAGAGATGAAAATCAAAGTTAGCACAAAAGCTAGTAGACGGTTTAATATCCCAACAATCAATAAGTAGCCGACCACAAACTCGATAAATGCCGCTAACACAACAAAAGTCTCAGGAGGGAATCCAAAAGTAGGAACTCCGTGGTTTTCAATGATGTTGATACTCATGGCTGGATACACCCATTTTTCAGCTGCTACCCAGCAAAGGGATAACCCTGTTCCTAAATATAAAAAGGGAAAGCCCCATTCTTCAAGATCAGTTCTTTCAAGTAATAGAACCGCAATAATTGCTAAGTAAAAACCGTAATCTAGCATATGGAAGGTTCCACTTATCGATAGCTGATAAATAAACAAACATAATAGTGTGATGGCACCGGCTTTCGTAGCCAAATGATGTGGGATAAACAATAAGATTGTAATTGCCCACATAATAAGTACCACGGCTTGATTAGGAATTGTAAACTCCGGAGCAAACAGACTACCTGAAAAAATTTGAATGACAAGTGCCAATGCTGTACCATATTTCAAAATATATCGTGAGGATTTACGATAATGATCTAACGTATGATCAATTTTCTTTAATGATTGGACCTTATCAAGATACGGAAGTAGCTGTGTTAAAATAGCTAATAACAACGCTATTAACAGTGATAGAGCAATAAAAAAAGGTGATAAAATATCTTCAATCAAAGCCTTTTCTGCTGCGACTTCTGTAAACCACTTTACATGGGCGCCGATGATAAGCGGTGAACTTATTAACAATAGGAAAAGCAATAGTAAAATCCTGTTTAACTTAATCATAATTCCTCCTAAAAGACGCGTTACTTTTATTTTTCTTCCGACTCACATAGATTATTCCTTTATTACAGGTATAGAAGGAATCAAAGGTAACATTCTAGAATAGAAGCATTACTAATAATATTATCAACATAACATTTACATCCAAAAAGGAGTGGGAAATTTGGAGATTGCAATAGATTACAGTTTGCTGCAAAAGCTGATCTTGTCTCTAGTTCTTGGGGCAGCGGTTGGAATAGAGCGTGAATTAAAGAAAAAACCACTCGGATTAAAAACAACGATCATCATCTCGGTTAGCTCTTGCTTACTAACATTTGTATCGATAGAAGCAACAGAATTATATGCTGTTGCTTATGAGAAGCCGATGGACCCATTACGCCTTGCAGCTCAAATCATATCAGGAGTCGGTTTTTTAGGAGCAGGAGCCATATTACGTAGAAACAATGATGTAATTAGCGGATTGACGACAGCTGCGATGATTTGGGCGGCAGCTGGTGTTGGTATCACAGTAGGGGCAGGTTTTTACAGCGAGGCAATTTTAGCTACAGTCTTATTACTTGTTGCTGTTGAAATGCTTAGTCCATTATTAAAGAGAATCGGACCAAAGGCATTACGCCAAAAAGAATTGAGATTGAAGATTGAAGTAAGCAAAGAACACTCCTTAAAAGAAACCTTTCTACAAATTAGAAGCTTAGACATTAAAATAGAACGAATTCGTATTAAAGATCAAAAAGATAATAATTACAGGCAAGCAGATTTACAAATTGCAGTCCATCAAGAACGATACACTTCTGACGTATACGAAGATGTGAAAACAATAAAGGAAATTGATTCTGTAGAGGTAGAGTTATTATAGCTAGAAACAGGAAAGGGCAATTATAATGATGTAAATGAATTACATTGTATGGTAAACGTTATTTTTTTTTTAGCTAATGGATCTGCTAGGAAGAGTACATAGAGAGTGTACGGCAATGTATGGAGAAAAGAAGAAATGTAAAAGGCAATATTAAAAAATTCATGGGATAACACGCCCGTGAATTTTTTTGCTTAATCGGACATTCTATTTCTAGGAGGGATGTTCTATGAGAGACAAACTAGTTGTTTTACTGTTATTTAGTTTTCTAGTAGCTACACCGATAGTAAAAGCTGAAGTACCACTGAAAGCAGCATTTATCCGAAATCATCAGCTATGGCTAAAGGTTGGAAGTGAAGAAACCCAGTTGACAACTGGAAGTTATGTACATACACCTAAATGGTCTTATGATGGGAAATTTATCGCTTATATAGATGGAGATGAAAGAGGAGAAAAGTCCAATTTGTTTATATATGATACGATAGAAAAAGTAAATTATCAGCCATATAAGACAATTGAAACGTCTTTATTTAAGTGGTCACCTGTTAAAAATCAACTAGCTTACATTTCCGGACGTGTTTTGAATGTAACGAAAATGAAAAGGGATCGTCCACATGGCTTTGAAAATGTCTCATTAGGAGCAAGTGATTTTGGATGGTTTCCAAATGGAAAGGAATTAATCGTATCTTCTACATCGTGTTTACAACCAACTGGGTGGGGACCGATTCCAATTTATCGTATTCCTGTAGATGCAAATCTAAATCCAGAAAAAATGAAACACTTCTATACAGTACAGACGAATACCACTGATTTGTTTGCGATTGGTGCCAGTTATTTTAAATGGAGTCCTGATGGAAAGTGGGTTAGCTTTTTAGGTATTCCAACAGCATCTTGGTCCAATGACAGCAATACACTTTTTGTATTATCCTCAAAAGGAGAGGATTTTCAAGTAATAGGGAAGATGCTTGGGTATGCAGACTGGATGAAATGGTCGCCTTTAGAAAACAAGCTAGCTTATATATCAGGAGAAGGTAGATTTTTCGTAGAAAATAAGAAAACGACAGTTGCAGATATTCCGATTTCTAATCAACAACAGGAATACACGCCTAGAGGATTTGTAGATCTTGATTTAGAATGGTTTTCTCCCTCTAAAATAATTGTGGCGCGCGCTAAGGAAAATAAGGACTGGAATGAAGGGCCAGTTCCCACGATGTTTACAGAGCTATTTGTTGTAAATATAAAAACAAATGAACAACAACAACTTACATTCCCGATGAAAACTGAAATTGATCAAGATCCTCTAGTTTTCGGAAGCACTATTACATGGTATAGAAGAGATGCCGAAGAATATAAAGGCGATGTATGGGTAAAGGAAGGGTTAGAAGGTAAAGAGTACAAATGGATAGCGGATGTTGATTATCCACCAGCGTTATTTCACGTAAAGAAGTAGAAAAACAATCACTGAAATGAGAAGTGATTGTTTTTATAATAATAGTATATACTCTTTACATTTAACAAAGAAATTAGGTCTGTAACTTTAATTAGAGAAATTTTTTTAGGAACATGATAAACTAATTGTGGGAGTTGGTAATGATGGGTAAAAAGGAGATAGAAACCAAAATTATCGAGTTAAAAGACGAATATCTACAACTTCAACATAATCTAGAAAAATTAGAGTACGTAAACGGGAACATAGCACCGTTAGAAAAACGTTTAGTTGAACTTGAAGATGAGTTAAGTACATTGAATCAACAATTACGTAAGCTGAGCTAGTTCCTACTTATTATAGGTTTGATCTTGTACATATAAGAGTATTTAGAAAGCTATAGGATGGACAAGCTATAGTATTGCAATAAAACATATAAGGAGGTGAGACCGTTACAATTCGAGTAATTGTAATGGTTCATGCATGAGTATTCATATTGGTGCAAAACAAGGTGAAATAGCAGAAAGTATTTTATTACCAGGAGACCCACTTCGCGCAAAATATATAGCAGAAACATTTTTAGAGGATGTGCATTGCTATAATGAAGTACGAGGGATGTTAGGTTTCACAGGAACATTCAATGGGAAGAGAGTGTCCGTACAAGGAACAGGGATGGGAATTCCATCAATCTCTATTTATGTGAATGAATTAATTCGTGAATATAATGTAAAAAATCTTATTCGCATTGGAACTTGTGGTGCTATTCAACAAGATGTAAAAGTAAGAGATGTTATATTAGCTATGACTGCATCAACTGATTCAAATGTAAATCGTCTAACATTCCCAGGTGTGGATTTTGCACCAACTGCCAATTTTGACTTATTGAAGAAGTCATATGATGCTGGAATAGAGAAAGGCTTATCTTTAAAAGTGGGGAATGTATTAACAGCTGATGTATTTTATCGTGATAGCATGGAGCTTGTTGAAAAATTAGCTTCTTACGGAGTTCTTGCTATTGAGATGGAAACAACTGCACTATATACCTTAGCTTCAAAGTATGGTGTGAATGCATTAGCAATCCTAACTGTAAGTGACCACATCTTTACAGGAGAAGAAACAACTGCTGAGGAGCGTCAAACAACATTTAATGATATGATTCAAATTGCCCTTCAATCAGCAACATCTTAATAAGTTAGATGTAATAAAGATCCTATGGAAACATAAAGAGGCTACCCAAAAGCCATGAATAATGACTTTTGGGTAGCCTCGTTTTATTTCTACTAGAATATAAATTGTTAATTCTAGAATGATGTCCGTTCCATTTCGCTGCAGACACTCGCTTTCCGCGGGGAGGAAGCTGAGCCTCCTCGCCTGCGCCTGCGGGGTCTCAGAATTTCCTCTACTTCCCGCAGGAGTCGAGTGTCTTCCGCTCCATTTCACTTGTTTAGAACAAAAGTCTCGGGGCACCACGTTTAGCCTCAGGCGGGCTGGGCGCTGGAGCTGGATTAATTATACACAAATATGTAAGATTCACTCAAAGATTTTATACTTTCTTATACTGAAATAAAGAGTATGCAAAATCAAACAAATCTAAAGCAACAAATAAAGACCCGAACGATTAGGTGAAAGATTCATTAAAATATCGCCTAATTGTTCGGGTTTATCATTGGCTGAAATACTTATGGCCAAGCCTCTTTCATTTATGATCGTAGAAGTCGTAAACTATTTAATATAACAAGAATTGTACTCCCTTCATGACCAATTACACCAAGAGGCAATGCGAGGGATTGCAGGAAGTTAGAAGCAATTAATAGAAGAATAATCGCTATGGAAAAATAAACGTTCTGTTTAATAATCCGATTCATTTTTTGTGATAGATTAATAGCTTTTGAGATCTTTGTTAAGTTGTTTTTCATTAGTACAATATCAGCTGTCTCAAGAGCAACATCTGTTCCTCCACCCATTGCAATGCCGACAGTTGCTGTTGCAATAGCGGGAGCGTCGTTTATGCCATCACCTATCATCGCAACATTTCCATATTTTCGGTTTAGTTTTTTAATTTCATCTACTTTTGTTTCAGGAAGACAATTTGCAATATATATATCAATACCGCTTTCGGAAGCTATAGCAGAAGCCGTTTTTTCACTGTCACCAGTTAACATCACAGGTATGATGCCCTGCTTCTTTAATGCTTGTATTGCGCTAACAGTTTCCCTTCGGATGGTATCCTTTAACGTAATAATTCCTGCAATTCCATCTTCATCACTTGCAAACACTACTGTCTTACCTTCATTTTCGTAGATAGATGAGATTTGATTGTTAAACTTATGAGCATCTTCCTTTCCAACAAAATCAGCTTTTCCAACCTTCCACCGCTTCTGTTCAATCGTTGCTTGAACTCCATTTCCTGCAATGTCCTCCATTTGTTCTGGTTTTACAAGTAGAATTTCTTTATCAGTTGTGTACTTGACAATCGCAGAAGCAAGTGGGTGATTTGAGTATTTTTCAATAGAAGCTACATGAAATAAAAATTGTTTTTCGTTTAAATCTTCACGTGTAATTACATCTACAACTTCAGGTTCCCCTTTTGTTAATGTCCCAGTTTTATCAAATGCTATGACCTTTAGCCTTGAGAGATTTTCTAAATGAGCACCACCTTTAACTAATATTCCATTTCGAGCACCATTTGAAATTGCGGACAAGGTTGCCGGCATAACCGATGCTACTAAAGCACAGGGAGAGGCAACAACAAGTAAAATCATTGCTCGATAAAATGTTTCGGTCCAACTCCATCCTAAAGCAAAATGAGGAACAAACATCATCAGTACGACAATAATTAGAACTGTTTTCACATATCGACCTTCAAACTGTTCAATATATTGTTGTGATGGTGATTTTTCACTTTGCGCATTTTGGACAAGTTCGATGATCTTCTGGAAAAGAGTTTCACTATTCGGCTTTGTAATTTCAACTGTAATGGTTCCACGCAAATTGAACGTTCCTGCAAAAACATTTGTATGAAGCGATTTATGAACAGGAATGGACTCCCCAGTAATGGCAGCTTCGTCGATAAACGTATGGCCATCAATAATAGTTCCATCTGAAGGTACTCGTTCACCTGGTTTGATAATAATTGTATCGCCAATAAGTAATTCAGAAACTGGTACTTTACGCTCAATTCCATGTTTGATAATTGTCGCTACTTCTGGTTGTAACTCCATTAACGAAGATAGCTCCTTATGACTTTTTCTCATCGTATAAGATTCAAGAGCTCCACTTATTGCAAAAATGAAAATTAGAATAGCTCCTTCAGTCCAATAACCTATTATTGCTGATCCAATGGCAGCTAGTATCATAAGTAACTCAACATTAAGTTCTTTTTTTGTTATTGAATCAATAATTCCTTCTTTTGCCTTTGCGTAACCACCAATTATATATGCAGCCATGTAAGTAATAACAGAACTAGTCTCCATTTGATTGCTTGCTAAAAGCCATCCAGTCAAAATTAGCAATCCGCTTAACAATGCTGCAAATAATTCAATATGCTCTTTCAGTTTTTTAAATACTGAGAACTCTATATGAACCTGCTCTTTTAGAAATTTTGTCTCGGTATGCAACGTTAAAACCTCCTTAGTTAGTGAAACTTATTCTCAATTAATAAACTAGTAATTGAGAATGTTATTCATCTGTAATACCTTTTAGGTTTATAAATGCCAGTTTAAATAGGGGGTATTTCTCTGTTAAATCAATGGTAACATATAATAACTGAAAACTAAATAATAATTATTATAATTTAATATTTATTATAATAATGATTCTCGTTATCAATTGGGCGATTATTATTAGTAGAAGAATGTTAAAATGAAATCAACTATTAATGGGGGAGCGAAAAAATGAAGATTAGAACAGAACATCCACATGACCATCAAGAGGTGTTTAACTTGAATTACAAAGCTTTTGGTAAAAGAGAAGATGAATCACGTTTAATTGAGAGGATTCGAAAATCAGATAACTTCATCCCCGGATTATCACTCGTTGCTGAACTGGATAGAAAGATTGTTGGCCATTTATTAATTAGTAAGGCAACGTTAAAGGATGGTAATGAAGAGACAGAAGTATTAGTTTTAGCCCCTATTGCTGTCAATCCTGAAATGCAAAAATCCGGTATAGGTTCTGCTCTGATAGAAGAAGGATTAAGGAGAAGTAAGGAATTAGAATATGGTTTAGTCTTTTTAATTGGTCATCCGTCATATTATCCGAGATTTGGATTTAAGCCTGGACGAGATTATCAGTTTGATTTGAAGCAATATAACGTGCCAAATGACGTTTTTATGGTGAAGGAATTACGAGAAGGTGATTTATTGAAGGTAAGCGGAGAATTGTTGTATCCAGAGTCGTTTTTTAAATAATGAATTTTAGATGAAACCATATAAGTTTTCATTCGTAAAAAAAGAAGCACCGTATTTTCAGTGCTTCTTACCTGTTATAAAGGTTGTTTTTGCTTAAAGCTAGTCAAGAATCAAGTCGTTAATATTAATTAAGGTTGTTTTCGAACTGCTTGTTGGTTTTTGAACAAGTCAAGAATTACGAAATTTTAGATAGGTTATGGTGCAGCTTTTCGTCAAAGCAATGAATATCACATATGAATTTTTAAATGTAATTAGATTGGTAAATAGCAACATGTTTATGAAAATAGCCACAATTAATAATGTCCACAATTTAATAAATAGCAACCATGCTTACGGAAAGTACCTTATAAGAATGTACGTTTAACTTTTTCCCAGAAGGAGTTATCTTTAAGTTTTACGGTTTTTATTCGCTTATTGGACAGTTTGACGACTAGTTGTTCAACGTGTTGAATACTTAGTGCTTCATTATCTAAACCTATAATTGGATAGTCATTGCCATCCTGAATGACTTTTAGAGTTAGAGTTCTAGCTTCACTTAAAATAAAGGGTGAACCTAACGTGCGATATTTATTATTGTTTACAGATGCGAGCTCACTCACTTGAAGGCAGGGAAGCATTGGATCAACGATAGAGCCATTTACCGATTTATTGTAACCAGTACTACCGGTCGGAGTTGCAACAATCATCCCATCTCCTCTAAATGTCTCAAAGTGAAGGTCATCAATCCATACATCCATTACAAATGTTTTAATAATACTTGATCGGATCGATAGCTCATTTAAACAATAAAAGAATGTAGAGTCATCAACGGAAACCTCAATGATTGGATATCTTCTGACTTCTACTTGTTTCTCTGTCATAGCAAAGATCATTTGTTCTTTTTCTTCAATACGGAAGTCACAATATAAACTCAATGTTGAGTGTGTTGTTAGTCCAACGTATAAGCAGTCATCTCGAAATCCAGATTGTCTGACAGCTTGTAGAAATGTTCCGTCATCACCAATACTGACAATAATGTTAGCTTCTGTATGGCTTTTAACAATAGAGAAATTATGTGATAAAGCTAATTCTTTCAATTGTTCTACATGTGGAAGTAGTTCAGGTTCTCTCTTATAAAAAAGATAGATATTACGACGATTTAAAGCCATTTTGTTAACCCCCAATATATTCAGTCAATAGTTAAATAATAGTAAATTTCTGCATCATATTATATGCTTAGTTATGAATCAAAATGGAAAATCATTATAAACTAGAGATAGTTTGCCCGAGAAGGAGGAATTATTATGAGTAGTAAACGTTGGATAGCACTTGGAGTTGCTGTAGGGTTGTTTTTCTTCTCAGCAATTATTGAAGTGGCAACAACGGTTGCATTTGGTGACATGCCATTTTCGAATGATTTGTTCGCAATGGATGATACTTACGTAGAGACAGTTATAGAGAAAGGTAAAAGCTTAGATAAGAAGATTGTCGTTCTGGATGTGAATGGAGCCATTATGGATACTGGGGATGTATCGTCCATTTTTGAAACAGCAGGCTACAACCATAAGGCCTTTTTACGAATGCTTGATCAAGCTGGAGAAGATGACTCTGTAAAGGGAATTTTAATACGCGTTAATTCACCTGGTGGTGGTGTTGTAGAAAGCGCAGAAATTCATGACCGCATTACAGATATTAAAAAGGATTTTAAGAAACCAATATACATATCAATGGGAAGCATGGCAGCATCTGGTGGCTATTATATTTCAGCACCTGCCGATAAAATTTATGCAAGTCCTGAAACATTAACAGGTTCATTAGGCGTTATTTTTCAAAGCTTAAATTATAGCGGATTAGCTGAGAAATATGGTGTGACATATGATACGGTGAAAAGTGGACCGTACAAGGATATTATGAACCCTACTCGCGAAATGACAGAACCTGAACGACAAATACTTCAAGAAATGATAAACAACTCTTACGACGGCTTTGTTGGTGTCATTTCAAAGGGAAGAAACCTTTCAGATGCCCGAGTACGTGAGATTGCAGATGGACGTATTTATGATGGACGACAAGCATTAGAACTAGGTTTAATTGATGCACATGGTTTCTGGGATGATGCCCTTGAAGGATTAAAGAAAGACTACAAGTTAAAAGATGCATCTGTTGTGCAATATGAAGTAGGAACAAGCTTCTCTTCCTTCCTAACGATGAGTGCACAAAAAATATTCTCAGATGATATAGAACTAATCGGTTTAACAAAGCTATTAAGTCAGCCTAATGCTCCTAGACCAATGTATATGTATCAAGAATAGGGGGAGAACATGGTTACACCTATTTATACGAATGAAGTAAATGAAACAGAGAAAACTGATCAGTTCAATCCCATAGAAAAAAGGCTATTTTACGCTGGATTTTGGATGAGATTATGGGCATATTTATTAGATTTATTAGTCGTTGCGAGCATTAATCAAATATTGATTTATCCGATATTTAAGTTGTTCGATTTTCCGCTAGAGAAAACAAGTATGTTTGCACCGATTGCCATATTAACGGCATTAACTATGTATATCTATTTCGTACTCTTAACAAAGTTTTTTAAACAAACTCTCGGAAAGATGCTGTTTGGTTTAAAAGTTGTCGATTTAAAAGGACATGATACTTTAAGCTGGTCTACCGTGATCTTTAGAGAGGTAGTCGGGAAATTTATATCGAAGACCATTTTCTTTATCGGTTTTCTAGTTGTTGCCTTTAGCACGAAAAACCAAGGTATTCATGATATGTTTGCAGATACGAGTGTTGTATTAGAACGATTTAGTGATAATTAACGACAAAATAAACCTATTCCATATTTTTTCAGGAATAGGTTTATTTTTTTTGTGGTAGGTGATACTGAGTACCGAGCGAGGTGCATCTTAGTTGATTTGGCTATATATTGTTGGAGGACTTCTCCTATTTCTAATCTTACTTCTCATCTCCAAATTACATATTACAATTTCCTTTTCACATAAGAAGGATGATGACCAACTAACCATTAAGTTTCGTGTATGGTTATTTCGTTATACCTTGAATATCCCTTTAATTCGTGTAGACCAAGAGACGAATAGTATAGTCGTTGCTAAAAAGAAAGAAAAAGAGGAACCGAAATCTAAGCAATTTACAGCTCAAGAAATATTAAATAGCTTCAAAGATACAAAAGAAATCTTGCAGCACGTTATTTCACTACATAGAATCGTCAGTAAGTTCTTTAGTAAAGTAAGGGTACATAAACTCGAGTGGCATACGAATTTTGGTATTGGAGATGCGGCATTAACAGGGGTGCTAGTCGGAGCAGGTTGGGCTCTTAAAGGTAGTATTATAGGACTCATTAGTCGATATATGAGACTAAAGGAAGTGCCAGAGATGAGCATTACACCATTGTTTCTGCAAGTTTACTCTCAAACTCAAATAAAGTGTATCATTTCTTTTCGAATCGGGAATGCTATTCTAGCAGGAATTAGAATCGTTAAATTTTGGAAGGGTGGAAAACCGACACTTAACAATGGTCCATCCATTCTGAAAGCGAAAAATACTGAGAAATCATTGTCGTAGGAGGAATTAATTATGTCTGATCATCCAATCCAAGGTCTAATGCAAACTGCGATGGAAAGCTTAAAGCAGATGATTGATGTAAACACCATTATTGGTGATCCAGTGGAAACACCAGATGGAAGTGTAATCTTAACTGTATCTAAAGTAGGCTTCGGCTTTGCAGCGGGTGGTAGTGAATTTTCTGTTGAAGGTGGCGGAAAAGGAGACCAAGAGAAACCTAAACTTCCTTTCGGAGGAGGTAGTGGTGGAGGAGTTTCCATTACACCAATTGCTTTCTTAATTGTGAATGCTTCAGGAGTGAAGATGCTTCATTTAGATGAAAGCACACATTTATATGAAAAGATTTTAGAAGTTGCACCACAAGCTGTAGAAAAAATCCAACAAATGTTCAAAAAGAATAACCAAGATAATGGTAATCAAAAAAATGATTACCAAAACAACGATAATCAAAAACAAAATATAGACTTCTAAATAAGTTAACCTTCTGGGTTAACTTATTTTTTTGTTAAGTGACGTTTCGCTGAAAAGAGGATGGAATCGCCGAAAAAGAAATGTAAAAGTTGATATAAGATCAAAATCGATGATAATTTCGTAGAATTCGCCGATAAACGATTGAATTTCGCCGATAAACTCTCGAAAATCGCCTGAATGAGTAAATTTCGCCGGAAAAGTATTCAAATCGCCGATAAGAAATCCGAATTCATTCCAGAATGTAATAGGAATTGATCTGTGAAGAAAGTAAAACAAGCAAAATGAAGCAGAAAGTTGCGATTTGTATGTTGAAAGTGGGGAGAAGGATACTCACGCACTAGGAGGTAACGAAGAGGAAGCTCTTCTTAAAAAATAGATATCCCGGGCTAAGGCGTGGAACACACGCTTTCTGTAAAAGTACATCAGTGAGTGCATATCATAAACATGTTTTACAGCATGTAATATTTATTATTTTGTGATTCATATATTTGCAATTCCTTAATTTTGTGGGTAGAATTGGTATGAATCTAAGCAAACTTAGGGAGGAATTGTTCATGGCATCTATTACGTTTAAAGGAAATTCGGTTACGTTAGTAGGAAATGAAGTTCGTGTCGGGGATAAAGCACCTGACTTTACCGTGTTAGCCAATGATTTGTCACCTGTTACTCTAGAGAATACTAAAGGATCTGTTCGATTAATTAGTGTTGTTCCTTCAGTAGATACAGGAGTTTGTGATGCACAAACACGCAGATTTAACGAGGAAACTTCTACAATTGACAATGTAAAGGTTTTAACAATAAGCGTGGACCTTCCGTTTGCTCAAAAGAGATGGTGTGGAGCTAGTGGACTTGAAAATGTGGTAACATTATCTGACCACCGTGATTTATCTTTTGGTGAAGCATATGGAGTACATATTAAAGAACTAAGACTATTAGCTAGAGCAGTATTTGTTGTTGATAGTAATGACATAGTGACGCATGTTGAATATGTTAGTGAAGCAACAAATCACCCTAACTATGAAACTGCAATTGAGGCAGCTAAAGCTGCAAAGTAAATTGATACATGCCATGCAATCGGTTTTGCGCCTCGGCTAACGGGGCGTTTTTTACATAGTTTAAAGTTGTATGAAAAAAGAAATAGTGCATCTATAACATGTCTGATATATCAAGAATCAAACAATAATTATAAGTCTGTGCTATACATACTGTTTTTTCGGGGAGGAAGAACAATGGGAATAACAAAGGTAGAACAATTATTTACAGTGATCAACCAATCAGCAACATTACTACAAGAAGAACTTCAAACTTCATATCTTGAAGCTGTAGGGTTTACTGGAGATAATCTGTTTGAAGGCCAAGTCATGCAAGAAGACATTTTACATAACGAAGTACTTTGTAAAAGAATTGAAAAAGAATATAGTTCAATTAACCTTAATGATTTGTCTAAAGAAGAAATCCGTAAAGGATTTCAGCTTGCTGTCTTAAAAGGTATGAAGGAAGCGACTCAAGCTCATCATCACATGACACCAGATGCCGTTTCTTTATTTATAGGATATTTAGTAAATAAACTTGTGGGCAAGAAGGACAATCTAACTATTTTAGATCCAGCTATTGGAACAGGAAATTTATTAACTGCCGTAATGAATCACATACCGAATAAAGAGGTACAAGCATTTGGAGTGGAAGTAGATGATATACTTGTGAAACTTGCTTTTATTCAAGCTAACTTGCAAGAACATCACATTGAATTGTTTAAAAAAGATGCCCTGCAAGACTTGTTTGTCGATCCAGTTGACCTAGTCGTATGCGATTTACCTGTAGGTTACTATCCCAATGATATAGGAGCAAAAAAGTTCGGTTTACATAGTGAAGAGGGACATTCATTCGCTCACTATTTATTTATTGAGCAAAGTGTGTACTACACAAAACCAGGAGGAAAGCTTGTATTCCTCATCCCTAATTCATTATTTGAAGGGGAACAGGCGGCTAAGTTGCATGAATTTATCAAAAAGCATGCTGCCATAATAGGTATGCTTCAATTGCCTTTAACGATGTTCAAAAAAGAGCAACATGCAAAAAGTATCCTTATTCTACAAAAGCAAGGTCCAGAGGTTAAATTGCCAAAGCAAGCACTTTTAGCTGAGCTTCCGTCATTTTCAAATATGAAGGCAATGGAAGGAATGGTTCAGAGAATTGATCAATGGTTTGCAACTGAAGATTTAAACTAACCTTTCGAAGGTCTCACATTGGTGGGACCTTTTTTGGCTTATCAGAATTTATATCCCGAATTCTGATTGCTTAAAAAATACTAGGCTATCGCCTGCGCACAAGAATTTGGTGCAAGCCAAGCTCTTTTAATAAATAAAACTATACAATTGTTCTGAATATAATTACTTTATATAGGAAGCGTTACCAATAATAGATAAACATTGAAAACTTATTTATTCGGTGTTTAAATGTTGGTGTTAATGAAAAACCTAAGACAAAATACATAGTTATGCACAGAAAGATAAATTAAGGAGTTGTATCAATTTTATGTCTAAAATTATAGCGATTAATGCCGGTAGCTCTTCGTTAAAATTTCAACTTTTTGAAATGCCGAGTGAATTTGTTGTGACAAAGGGATTAGTTGAAAGAATAGGATTGCCTGATAGTGTATTTACAATCACCGTTAATGGTGAGAAGAATCAAGAAGTTACAGATATTCCAAATCATGCAGTAGCAGTTAAGTTGTTATTAGATAAATTAACTAGTCTATCAATCATAAATAGCCTTGATGAAATAGACGGAATTGGTCATCGTGTTGTGCATGGAGGAGAGGAATTTAGTGATAGTGTAAGAATAACGAATGAAGTACTAGATAAAATTGATAATTTATCTGAGCTTGCACCATTACATAACCCAGCTAATATAACAGGAATTAAAGCATTCCGTGAAGTGCTACCAAATGTACCAGCAGTAGCCGTTTTCGATACAGCATTTCATCAAACAATGCCGGAAAAGTCATTTTTATATAGCTTACCTTACGAGTATTATGAGAAGTACGGAATTCGTAAATATGGATTCCACGGGACATCACATAAATACGTATCCCAAAGAGCTGCTGATCTATTAGGTAGACCAATTGAACAGCTAAGATTAATTTCTTGTCATTTAGGAAATGGGGCAAGTATTGCGGCAATTGAAGGAGGGAAATCAATTGATACATCAATGGGCTTTACACCACTTGCTGGCGTTGCAATGGGAACAAGATCAGGAAATATTGACCCTGCCTTAATTCCTTTTATTATGGAAAAAACCGGGAATACAGCAGATGAAGTGTTAGCGATCCTAAACAATAAAAGTGGAATTTTAGGGGTATCAGGTTTCTCAAGCGACCTTCGAGATATCGAACAACAAGCAGAAAAGGGAAATGAACGAGCTGAGCTAGCATTAGAGGTATTTGCTAGTAGAATCCATAAGTATATTGGTTCCTATGCAGCAAGAATGTATGGAGTAGATGCGATTATTTTCACCGCGGGTATTGGTGAAAATAGTGATGTCATTCGTGCACGAGTGCTAAGAGGATTAGAATTCATGGGCGTCTATTGGGATCCAACATTGAATAAAGTCCGTGGAGAAGAAGCGTTTATTAACTATCCACATTCGCCTGTTAAGGTATTAATTATCCCAACAAATGAAGAAGTGATGATTGCAAGAGATGTATCTAGATTAACAGGAGTATAGAGACAATGGGTCCTAGAAACGGGCCCATTTTTTAATGACTTCGTTTCATGACATAAGCTAATAATTGAGGAATCGCTCATTTTCAACCTTTACAAAGATTAATACCGGTAAGTTTTGGGTAATAAAGCCATATGATATACTAATCAATGATGAAGGAGGGAGTTTCATGCTTACCAAACGAGAACGCCATTTATTAGAGGAGATTCGCGTATGGGAGAACAAGCTCTACCTTCAAGAAAAAGAAATCAATCGTTCCTACGAGAAGTGGATTGATTATACATTTGATAAGCTTCCTGAGCGGCAACAAAAAATATTCTATGCCACACTAGATAGCTTGTTGTTTCATCTACATGCCATTATCCAGAGCACTAGTGTCCAAAAAGAGGCAAAAGAAAGAATAGTAAAATCAGCACAAGCAAGCTATCCTTATATCCAAGAGATTCAAGATTTGAGGTCACTACCGATTGAGAGCTTAATTTATTATGCTGAACAGGAAATTGCGAAGCATCGTTTATATTCCTTCACACAAGGTGGGCTAACAGGATCAGGGGGTATCTTCTTTATGGCTGCTGATCTACCTCTTATCATCGCCATCAACCTGCGAATTGTCCAGTTGTTATCGGTTATATATGGATATGAGGTAAATAGTCCGTATGAAATGATGATATCTTTTAAAGTGTTTCATATCTCTACGCTACCAAAACATTTACAAGGAAAAGAATGGAGAAAATTATTAGAAGGAATTAAGGTAAATAAAGATACGTATTTCTGGCACGACGAGCATGAAGTCATTACTGACAAAACATGGCTTGGCCTTCCTTTAAAACAAGTAGCAAAAGGCTTGTTTATTCTATTGGCAAAAAGGAAGTTAATACAGGGTATTCCGTTAGTCGGAATCGGCATTGGAGCAGGAGTCAATTATTCGTTTACAAAACAAGTAACTGAGTTTGCACATCACTTTTATCAGCTGCGTTACTTAACAGAAAAGGATGACATGGATGAGTTTGATTGAACATAAAACAGAAGCACCTGAATTTGTTAGGTGTAAAATTATAACCGTAAGTGATACAAGAACATTGGAAACAGATAAAAGTGGACATTTAATAAAAGACCTTTTACTTGATGCTGGCCATCAAATTGTAAATCATGTAATTGTAAAAGATGAGGTAAGCCAAATCCGTGATGAAGTTATAAGTGGAAGTAAGGCTGAAGATGTTGAAATGATTTTACTAAATGGGGGCACAGGGATTTCTCAAAGAGATGTTACGATTGAGACAATTGTTCCTTTATTTGATAAAGAAATCGTAGGATTTGGTGAGATTTTTAGACATTTAAGCTATACAGAAGATATCGGCTCTGCAGCGATTATGTCTCGTGCAGTTGCAGGTACAAGAAACCGTACTGGTATCTTTGCAATGCCAGGCTCTACGGGTGCTGTAAGGCTTGCGATGCAAAAATTAGTCTTGCCAGAATTACAGCATGTAGTAAGAGAATTAAAAAAGTAGGCTGTGTTAACAAGTAACCTTCGTTAAAAACAAAGTCAAAATATAAAAAAACGGCTAGGAAAATCCTGGCCGTTTTATATTTAGAAGTGTGTTCTACCTGTAACGTTTTGGTTAAGTCGATACCATAACCATAAATCATTTATTATTGAAGCTAAATCAGATATCTCTGAATTTAGGATGCATGATTGAATGAAGTCATCTTCTTCCCCAAGCTGATGCTGTTTTTCATTTATAATGGATTCTAGCTCTGCGATACGATCAGGAATCTTACCGCGTATTGTTTCCCAGTTAGTTAATATCTCTTGTTGCTCCGAATCACTATATTCTTCCCACGTCTGTTCAAAATGTGGTAGCTCTATTCCAAGGCGATTATCTAATAAAAAATATTTTGTCATGATTATTCCCCCATATCCCGATACATCCATTTTACACAAAAATCTTACTACTTTCTAATACCATCTATTTCCGATAGTTGTAGAGCATATCAGAAGCTGCTGTGCAAACAATAATAGAAAGGAGTGATCATCATGAGTAAAGAGAAGAAAGATACGTTTTCATTTTATTATGACGAAGCTGGGGAAAAAGAAATTATGGATCAAATCACAAATGCGTATCAAAGCGGGTATGATTATACAGTAACTGGGGAACATGATCCGCAACATGAAGAAATTAAATGATATCAAAAAACCAGCTTATCACAGGGGATAAGCTGGTTTCTCATTTTGTTAGTTTTAGCTACTATGGACGATAGGATGATTTACTAAGTATGCTTGGTATTCTTTGAACTGATTTGGTTGTATAAAAATTTGCAAAGCGTTGCTTTCATCATTTTTATAATATATATAAGCCAGTTCATCTAACAACCATTCTGCACCTTCAGCAGGCTGGAACATAATAAATTCAAATGTATCTGTATCGGTTTTCGCATGAACTACCAGTTCTTTAGAACCGCCACCCAATGACGTTGATTTTTTGATAAATATTTCTTCAAAATGAATCAAGTTCATTCACCTCCACTATCATTTTAACAGATGTTTTTGTTAGGTGAATAACTTGAACAAATAAAAAGATTATTTATCATCATCTCTTTGTTTCATTTTAGGTTTTTTAATGAGAAGAAGAATAGATGTGATATAGGCACCGCCTAGCATAATGATGATAATCCATGCAAAAATCTCTAAGTTTGTCACAGGTGTACCTCCTTTACCATTTTATCGATCCTTAAAAAGGGTGTAAAAGTAATATATGATAAAGGGGTAGAAGAAAGAACAAAAAAGAGTCAGACAAGCTGACTCTTTAGTTTAGAAGAATAAATTTAATATAAAGTAGAAAAGACCTGCTAAAGTAGCTGAGATTGGTAACGTAATGACCCATGTAATTAACATTCTTTGAGCAGTACCCCATTTAACCCCTTTTAAACGGTGAGCAGAACCTACCCCTAAGATGGAAGATGAGATAACGTGTGTTGTACTAACTGGTAAATGGATGAAGGTAGCCCCAAAAATAACAGCAGCTCCAGTTAAATCAGCTGCAACTCCGTTAACAGGACGGATCTTCATGATTTTCCCACCGACAGTTTTAATAATTTTCCAACCACCTACAGAAGTACCTAGACCCATTGCTAGCGCACAAGAGACTTGTACCCATGTTTGAATATCATCAGATGATTGATAACCATTAACGATTAATGCCATAGTTATAATCCCCATAGCTTTTTGTGCATCGTTAGTACCGTGTGTAAATGATTGCAGGGCAGCTGTTGCGATTTGTACTAATCTAAAATTACGATTTGTTTTAGATAAGTTATTATTTTTAAATACTAATTTAAAAATGCTATAAACGATATAACCAACTGCAAATGCAAGTAATGGTGAAATGATAAGTGCTTGTAGGATTTTTAAAAAACCTGAATAGTTCAAAGCATTAAATCCTGCGGCAGCAATTGCTGCACCTGCAATGGAACCGATTAACGCATGGGATGAACTACTGGGGATTCCGTAATACCAAGTAATTAAATTCCAAGCAATGGCAGCTAATAATGCTGATAATATAACGAGAGAACCATTATCAAGTGTAAAGGGATCGACAATGTCTTTAGTAATCGTTTTTGCTACACCTGTAAACGCCATTGCCCCAACAAAGTTCATAACCGCTGCTAGGATAATAGCGTGTCTCGGTTTTAAAGCTTTTGTCGAGACTGAAGTAGCGATGGAATTTGCCGTATCATGGAACCCGTTAATGAAATCAAATGCCAAGGCTCCAATGACAATTAATATAGTTAAAATAAGTATTGTATCCATGGATAAGCTCCTTACGCATTCTTCATAATAATAGTTTCTAACGTGTTCGCAACTTTTTGACAGTAGTCAGCGATTTCTTCTAGTTCTTCGTAAATCTCTTTATATTGAATAATACGAATTGGATCTTTTTCAGCATGGAATAAATGCTTAATGGCCTGACGCAAAATGCCATCACATTTTGATTCTAAATCTTTGATTTTAATTGAGTGCTCGCGGATTTCTAATAATTTTTTTGAAGCAAGTAACTCAACAGCTAGAACGATTTCATCAGCACAACTACGGATTGCATCTACAAACTTTAACATGAATTCGTCAGCTTGAGTGATCGAATACATTTCGAACATAGCAGAAGTATGTTCTAATCCATCTAACACATCATCCATACTCATGGCTAGAGCTAAAATATCCTCACGCTCAATTGGTGTAATAAATGCATTGTTAAGGTCTTTAATAACTTCGTGTACGAATGAATCACCTTTTGTTTCAATTTCTTTCATTTTTTCTGAGAAGATTTTAAGATCTCCAACATTATTTAACTTATAATCTGCAAAGAAGTTTGCACCTTCTTTTAAGTTCACTGAAATTTCACTAAGATGAACTGCAAACTTGTCTTTCTTTTTGAAAGCCATGAATAATACCCCCGAATAAGTTATCTAATTTTACAAGGCATTGTCAGAATACTAGTATGTATACTGCCCAGTTAAATTGAATTTAGCAAACGAAATAATCATAGCGCAAAATTGAAGTGATGAATAGAGTTTGTGTGGAAAATTTACAAATTCTTAACAATATATCGGTTTATAATTTTACGTTCTTTACAATTGGTTAATACTTTCGTTTTTTTGAAAATATTATCTTATGAGGAGGAGATTATTAGAATCGAATTTTGTGTAAGACTGTGTTAGTTATCTATGTAACTCTTGGTACTTCCTGTATAACAAAGGAATATAAAGGTTATATACCAACTACCAAATATAAATGGTATATTGATTCAGTAAGGGGGAGATGAGTTGCAAAGTGAGATAAAAATTTCAGAGATCGTCCATATTATGGATGTTAAAGAAGAGTTAAGTAAACTATTAATTAACGTTGTGGAAGAAGGGGCTTCGATAGGATTTTTACCACCACTTTCTTTAGGGACTTCATTGAACTATTGGGAGGAAGTAGAAAAGCAGTCGAACGTTATTCTATATATTGCCAAAATAAACGATCAAATTGTGGGGAGTATTCAATTACATTTAGTCATGAAGGAAAATGGATTACATAGAGCTGAAATAGCAAAATTAATGACACATACACAGTATAGACGACTTGGAATTGGTCGCCTGCTCATGAATCATGCGGAGAAGAGAGCGGTTGAAGAAAAAAGAACGTTGATCGTACTCGATACAAGAGCTGGAGATCCCTCCAATTTATTGTATACAAAGTTACATTATCAGCGAGTTGGGGAGATACCGAAGTTTGCAATGTCTGCAGAGGGCCAATTGCATCCAACCGTTCTTTATTATAAAGAATTACAAAGTTAATCAGTTAAGCTAGAAAAACAAGTTCGTTCCATTGCGCTGCAGACACTCGCTTTCCTCTACTTCCCGCAGGAGTCGAGTGTCTTCCGCTCCATTCCACTAGTTTAGAACAAAAGGCGGAAGCGCCCCGTTTTGCCTTAGGCACAGCAAATGTTCCGGAGAGAAGAAAAGGGTGCACTTTACCTTTTCTTCTCTCCGGGTTATTTGACCTCAGGCGGGCTGGGCGCTGGAGCTAGATTAATAATACACTTATATGTAAGATACCCTCGAAAATTTTATGCTATCTTATACTGTAAAAATAAATAGTATGCAAAATCAAACAAAATCTATTGAAAGCAACAAATAAAGACCCGAACTATTAGGTGAAAGATTCATTAATATATCGCCTAATAGTTCGGGTTTATCATTGGCTGAAATACTGATGTCCCAGCCTCTCTTACTTTTTTACGATTTTAGAAGGGTTATTAACTTTGTAACCGACACTTACATCTAATAGAAGGCTTTCATCTTCTACATCTTTTCCTTTAGGTAAGCTTTTTTTGACGATTTTTCCATCAAACTCAATTTCTTGACCAGTTGTTAGCTCGAATTTCTTCAATGTTTTACTATGACTACACCATGCTAGTCCAACTTCAATTGGCTCATCTTGTTCGATTCGAACATCCTCTAGTACGATGACTTCATCGTTTTCTTCATTAAAGTGATTCCAGCTTAAGGCAAGTTGTTTCACTTTTGCTGTAAAGTGTACCTTTTCTTCAGGTAAAACAAGCTTTGCCGGTTTTTCCTTTTTTACTTTAGTGACTTGTTTTGTTTCATTCGTACTAGTAGATTTTTTTTGTTTCTCTTTGATTGTAGGTTGATCAGATTTATCAATCGCGTCCTCATCTAGCTTAATCAGCTCTTTCCCGAAGCTAGATGTTTGCATTTCCTTTAAGTAGGCGGGATGAATGCATGAAAGATTCCCGTCTTGAAATTCGATGACAATCGTATTTTGTTCTAATGTGTCACCGAACACTTCATATCCTTTAATCGTTACTTGCCTCTGGTGAATTCGATCTTTATACCAAAACTCTTTTTTTACTTCTTTCGTCGTACATAATCCCCATTCTCGAACCTTTTCTGCATAATGGTCTTCATCTTGGAACTCTTCAAATGCTCCTTTTGGAGGTATGTAAAATGTTGTTTCTTTTTCTTTCATTCCGTCACTTCCTTTTTGCGTGAATCAGCTCTTTTACATAGAAAGAGGTGATTTCTGTTTTTTCGTTATAAATTTAATACTAGCATATTTATATAGTGTGTAAAAAACAGATGTAATCATGAAAACTAAAATCCCAGGTGAGTAAGCTTCTTCAAGTAAGAAATAGAGAATCATGCCGAGAATGATGGCAATCATAGCTTGTTTATTAAAATTGAAATTTTCTTTATACATGGTTTCTAAGTCAGTTATATCCATTTTACTTTTCTTAAATATAATAAACTCTGTGACAATAACAGCAGAAAGCGGAATGATGAATCCACCTAATAAAGTAATATATTGTTTTGCTTCTGTCACAATGGTTGGGAAGCAGCTTAATGTAATTCCTAGAACACCAAAAGTTATGGCACTTTTAATTCTGCCTAGCCTTGGAATACTATTTAATAGGCTAAACCCACCTGTATACGCATTATTCATATTGATAGAAAGCATGGATATAATGGCCGTTACTGAAATTAGTAGTAGGATACTATAAGAATTTGTTAACGTCGTTGAAACGACAAATGGATTAACATCATGGAATCGGGTCGCTGTAAAAGCCGCTAATATTGCTGTTAATGTAAATCCTGTGACATTTCCGGTAAAAATACCCCAAAAGGAGTGCTTTTTTGATTTTGAAAAGCGAGCCATATCCGATGATGCACTAACCCCGGATACATACTGAACGAATGTTAATCCTGAGAAAAAGATAAAGCTAGATACTGAAAAGGCATTACTAGCATGCATAGTTGAAATTACAGGGGATGCGGATGTAACTAATAAGTAAAAAATAGTAATCTGCCCTAGTAACAAAATTGGGATAAAATATCTTGTTAATTTCTTTATTAAATCAAATCCAACAAGAGCTAGAATTGACATAGTTGCAGCAAGAAGAAAAGATATAAGGTAAAAGGGGATTGAGATTTGGAATAATCGTTCTACCATTTCTTTTACTAAATAGGTTCCACCAATCGTTTGAACGGAAAACCAGTATAAAGAAGTAAGTGTGCGAATCGGTGATGAAATGTACTGAGCCCCTTTCATTCCTATAATAGATCGGATCGCGTATTGTGCAGGAATTCCGTTAGTGGCTCCTGGAAAACTGAGCCAAGAAACGAAGAAAAATGCAAAAATGGCTCCTAAAACGGTACTTAATACAGCTTGTGAAAAGGTTAATCCTCCTTCGAGCACGGCTAATGCGGGTACTAAAAAGTTACCTGCATTAACTGAAAAGGCTACTTGAATATAGAAATATTCAAACCAACTTGTTGTAAGTAATTCTGCCGGAACAGGTTCAAGTCCAAACCGTTCAAATATATCTTGCTTCTTTATCTCTTTTTCCATATCAAAACTCCTAAAGTGTTTGTCTACTTGTTATTATAACGACATTCACTATTTTTGTAGATAATCAAACTACACCAATATTTTCCTAACAGTGTGTATAGAAATGTAATTTTCATCTCAAGATAATATTGAGGTGATTCAAATGAGAATCGTAATGCTAACATTGATGCTGGCAATGCACTTTGTGTTTTTTGAACATGTCACGATGGCTGCTGATTATACAAACAGTTTATTATTCAAAGTGACGCTTGAGAATAAAGGAGAAGAAATAGAATATGAATATGAAAATCCAACCCATTACGAGTGGGAAGTTGGTTCAAAGGTAACAAAAGGGGAAGAAGCAAAAAAGAAAGTTGAGCAGGTTTTTGCTGAACTAAACGTCACATCAAATCCAACAGTTGAAGAGTTAAAGGAAAGTCTAGAGCGTTATGGTTATTCCTCCATTGATAAATTTGTTGTGAAATGGATTGACCCAAACGGAAATTTGTTTACGTGGCATTGGGACAAAAGTGAAGATATCACGCAACAATAGTGTATACGACGGGGCCGGGCAAGTAGGAACGGTCTCTTTTTTTGTTTAAAAATAGTAGTTTTGTCAAAAATGATTAGGTAGACAAGATTAAGTATTGTAAGCACTTACATGATTGGTGAGAAAATAGTTTCATAAATTGTCGTTTGATGTTATATTTAATACGGTTTGTTTTAGCTAAGAAAGAATAGGGCGCTAGCCAAGTCTTTCAAAGGTTTAAGAGTTATATATAGTAGGAGGAATGAAAGATGCGTATTGGGGTACCAAAAGAAATCAAGAACAATGAAAATCGTGTCGCGATGACGCCTGCAGGGGTTGTAAACCTTGTTAATTTTGGACATGAAGTATTTATAGAAAAGAATGCAGGTATGGGCTCAGGGTTTACTGATGAGCAATACGTTGAAGCTGGAGCTCGAATTGTAGAGACAGCAAAAGAAGCTTGGGAAATGGAAATGGTCATGAAGGTAAAAGAACCAATTCCAAGTGAATATGGTTATTTTAAAGAAGGACTTATTTTATTTACATACTTACACTTAGCTCCAGAACCGGAATTAACAAAAGCTTTAATTGACAATAAAGTAGTTGCCATTGCTTATGAAACAGTTCAATTAGCAAACGGATCACTGCCATTACTTACACCAATGAGTGAAGTAGCAGGTAGGATGTCTGCGCAAATTGGTGCACAATACCTAGAGAAGCCAAAGGGCGGAATGGGGATTTTATTAAGTGGTGTTCCTGGTGTTCGTCGTGGAAAAGTAACAGTAATTGGTGGTGGAGTAGCAGGTACAAACGCAGCGAAAATTGCAGTTGGACTAGGTGCACATGTCACGATTCTAGATGTAAACCCAGATCGTCTACGTCAATTGGATGATATTTTTGGTAACAGCGTAACAACATTAATGTCAAACCCATTAAACTTAGCAGAAGAAATCGCTGAGTCTGACTTAGTCATCGGTGCGGTATTAATTCCTGGTGCAAAAGCTCCAAAGCTAGTTACAGAAGAAATGATCAAGTCAATGAGACCAGGTTCTGTTGTGGTAGATATTGCTATCGACCAAGGTGGTATTTTCGAATCTACAGACCGTATCACAACACATGATGACCCAACTTATGAAAAGTTCGGAGTTTTACACTATGCAGTTGCGAACATGCCAGGAGCGGTACCACGTACTTCGACAATGGCATTAACAAATGTAACTGTTCCTTACGCAGTTCAAATTGCGAACAAAGGATACAAGCAAGCTTGTTTAGAAAATGAAGCTTTATTAAAAGGTATAAATGCATTAAACGGATTTGTTACGTATAAAGCAGTAGCGGAGTCTCATGGACTTGAGTATGCTGATGCACGCGAAACGTTAATGTACCTATAACATGAAAAAAGGATGCGATGTTCGCATCCTTTTTTTTTGTGGTAGTAGAGGAGTAATCCCTTCAGACTTTCGGTAATTCCTACTTCCAGAATAACAATAACTCCCACAACATCAACCAAGCGCCTAACCCATGATCACAAAAGGATAGAAGGGTTTGGCCCCCTAACCTTACAAGAAAATTATAAAATTTGTAGTTCCTTCGGATATTTCGTCAGTGCTTCAAACCCATTTTCGGTAATGAGAACATCATCTTCGATTCGTACCCCACCAACTTTAGGAACGTAAATACCAGGTTCAATTGTGAACGTCATTCCGGCTTTTAATGTATTTGTATTCGTGCTAGTCATGGAAGGGAATTCATGAACATCAATTCCAAGTCCGTGGCCGATACGGTGAGTGAAATAGTCACCATAGCCTTTATTCGTAATGATGCTGCGAGCTGTCTTATCAATTGTTCCGATTTCAAGACCTGGTTTACAGATGTTTAGAGCATCAAGCTCAGCTTTCAGTACGGTTTCATAAATTTCACGTTGCTTGTCATTTACATTTCCAAGTGCGACTGTACGAGTAATATCAGAGCAGTATCCCTCTAACACAACTCCTAAATCGAATAATACAAAGTCACCGTTTTTAATTGTTTCTAGGCCAGGTTTACCATGAGGTGCAGCTGTCTTCTCTCCAGTCAGTACCATTGTAGAGAATGACATTTCACGGATGCCTTTTTTCTTTAGTTCAAATTCAATTGTAGCGAGTACTTCTAATTCTGTTTTTCCTTCTTTAATGCTATTAACCCCAACTTCTACACCGTAGTCTGCGAGCTTTGCTGCTTCTCTTAATATGGAAATTTCCTCTGATTCTTTAATCATGCGAAGCTCGTGTAATTTTTCTTCTGCTGAAATGAATGTAGGATGAGTAAAGATCTCATTAATTTTTTCAGCTCGTTGGTAAATCATATGCTCTTTTTCTATTGCAAGCGTTTGAACTGAAATTCCTCTCTTTTCAACAGCCTTCTTAATGAATTCCCAAGGATTATCAGTATCAGAGTATCCAATAATTTCGTTATCCCAGCCACAAGCCAAAATTTGTTCGCGTTCCATATTCGGTGCAACTAGAATAGGTGCTTCATCCTGAAAGACAAGTAGGCTTACTAATCGCTCGTGTGGATCTGTGTAAAACTTTGTTAAGTAAAAGATATTTGCTTTTGAAGTGATAAATCCTGCAGAAATGTTTTTGGCCTTCATCCAGCTAATAAATTGTTGAATTCGTTGATTACTCATTATTATCCACTTCCTTCATACGAGTTGTTATTCTTTACTTTATCAGTGTAAACAGATTGTGTAAACTTCTATGAAATTACATAAAGCGTGGTTACTAGTTTCATTATTTTGAATAAAAATTTATAATATGTATTAAATCGGTTATGGGCTACATAAGAAATTTGACAAGATGGGAATAGTCGATAATTGTGATAAAAGGAGAGTGTGTAATGAAAGTATCTTATCATGGCCATTCTGTTGTGAAGGTCGAAACAGAAAATAAGACAATATTGTTTGATCCGTTTATTACAGGGAATTCCCTAACAGATTTAGTAGCAGATGAAGTGAAAGCAGATGTGATTTTACTTACTCATGGACATAATGACCACGTAGGAGATACTTTCTCTATTGCGAAGAAAAATCATTCACTTGTTGTGGCACCATTTGAATTGGCGGAATTTTTAGGGTGGAAGGGGTTAAATGTTCACCCAATGCATATTGGAGGTGCTCATCAATTTGATTTTGGAAAAGTAAAACTCACTCCTGCATTTCATGGTTCAGCTTATGAAGAAGATGGGCAATTTATTTACACAGGTATGCCTAGTGGGATCCTTTTAACAATTGAAGGAAAGATAATTTATCATGCAGGTGATACAGCTTTATTTTCTGATATGAAACTCATAGGGGAATTAAATCAAATAGATGTAGCATTTATTCCAATTGGAGACAATTTCACAATGGGACCAGAAGACGCCCTACTGGCTGCAAAATGGCTAAACGCAAAAACTGTTGTACCTATTCATTACAACACATTCCCTGTTATTAGCCAGGACCCTGAAGTGTTTGTTGGTAGTTTACCATCTGGAATTGGTAAAGTTTTAACTCCAGGTGAAGCAATAGAATTATAGTGTTTCTTGAGGCAAATGTTTCGTTCATTTGCTTCTTTTTTTTGATTCGGAGCATACATATTTATGGAACAAGCTCTGGAGGGATGGAAATGAGAAATCGATTAATACTATGCTTACTAATCTGTGCAGTGATGTTATATTACGCTGTTCCAAGGCTAACGATTCACTTTTCAGGTATTGATGGAGTCTTTGCTTTTTCCTGGTTTCTACTTGCCTTTTTCGTTATTGGTGGGAACTTAGCGGGGTTCCTTTATAGTGAAAAGAAGAAGAAAAAAATCCAATTACGCCTGGAACGTGCCCGAAAAGTTCGCAAGTTTGTAGCGGAGCATTGAAACAGACGGTCATTCACCCTTATAATAGGTATAACCATTTAGGCACGTAGGAAAAAGTAAGGGTGGATGATCTTTGAGTACGAAACATGAACAGATTTTACAATATATTGATGATTTAGAAGTAGGGCATAAAATTTCTGTAAGGCAAATTGCAAAAGAATTAAATGTGAGTGAAGGAACTGCCTACCGTGCAATCAAAGAAGCAGAAAACAAAGGATATGTTAGTAGTATTGAGCGAGTAGGAACAATTCGTATTGAGAAAAAGAAAAAAGAAAATATAGAAAAGCTTACATATGCAGAAGTTGTTAACATTGTAGACGGTACTGTTTTAGGAGGTAGAGAAGGTCTTCACAAAACGTTAAATAAGTTCGTCATCGGTGCAATGAAACTTGAAGCGATGATGAAATATACAGGTGCTGGCAATCTATTGATTGTCGGGAATCGAACCAATGCTCATCAATTAGCATTAGAAGCAGGGGCTGCAGTACTTATAACTGGTGGTTTTGATACTGATGATGAGGTAAAGAAACTTGCGGATGAAGTGAAGTTGCCGATTATCTCCACAAGCTACGACACCTTTACAGTTGCAACAATGATTAACCGTGCCATTTATGACCAATTAATAAAGAAAGAAATTGTGGTTGTTGAGGATATTTTAACGCCAATTGAAGAAACTGTGTATTTAAAGATGGATGATACAGTAGATACATGGTATGAGAATAATGGTGAAACAAAACATAGTCGATTCCCAGTTGTTGATCATAATTTTAAAGTGCATGGTATGGTTACAGGGAAGGATGTATTAGGAGTGGACCGTTCTACTCTCATTGAGAAGATTATGACGAAAAATCCGATGACAGTTAATGAAAAAACGTCGGTAGCTTCAGCAGCTCATATGATGATTTGGGAAGGAATTGAAGTTCTTCCAGTTACCGATGAATATCAAAAGCTAAAAGGAATTATTAGTCGTCAGGATGTCCTAAAAGCACTGCAAGTCATTCAAAGACAACCACAGGTAGGACAAACAATCGATGATAGTGTCATCAATCAGTTCATAGAAACGATGGATTCTTCAGGAGAAATGGTGTACCAATGTGAAGTAACACCACAAATGACAAATCATATTGGTACGATTTCATATGGAGTATTTACCACACTTGTAACAGAAGGGGGAAGTCGTGCTCTTAGGTCGTATAAAAAAGGTGAATTAGTTGTAGAAAATATTACAATCTACTTTATTAAACCTGTCCAGTTAGAGAGTATTATGGTGATCAAGCCAACCGTACTAGAGGTAGGTCGGAAGTTCGGTAAAGTAGACGTAGCGATATACAATAATGGAGTAATTGTAGGGAAAGCGATGATGATGGTTCAATTAATCGATCGATAAAATAAAAAACAGGTGTGATAGTACTATTACCTAGGTATCACACCTGTTTTTTGCTATTTGGCTCTGTTAAAGTACATTGTTGATTTTAGTTATATGTGATTGTAATGGAAGGTGCGAGACTTCTGCGGGAGAAGCGAGACAGGTGAGACTCATGCAGGAGCATAGCGACGGAGGCTCCCGTAGCACCAAGGCTTGTTCAAAAAACACATATCTATGGAGAAAAGTTTATATTTATGCTTTATTTTCTGCTTCTTCTATTACTCTTGGTAAATAATATTTATAGGATTTAATACCAGCCCAAATGCTGCCGCAACCAACTAATAGAAGGATTATTCCTATGATCAAAGATACTGTTGTTGTTTGCATAATCATTTGATTTAGGGAGAATGCAACAACGAAAACACCTAAAGAGATACTTGATTTTGCAGAAATCCACTTACGATGCATCGCTTCTTTTACACGTACATATTTAATTTTTGTATATACATAAAACGCTAATGACAAAATGATGATAATAACAAATATCGGCATATAATTCCTCCAGTTAATTGACTTACAGAACCTATTGTATAGCTTTTTTTGAGTAATTTCCACTTTAGCTATTCGATTGCTTTTCCAAGAGTGGCACTTTATGTTTAAATAAAGGTAATAATTAGAAAAAGGTGACGTAAATGAAAGAACAAATTTTAGAGGCAATAGAGCGATTTGATACGATTATCATTCATCGACATGTAAGACCAGATCCGGATGCTTACGGTTCACAAGTTGGTTTGGCTGAGATTCTAAAGGAGTCTTATCCGAAGAAATCCATATATGTTGTTGGTAAGGAAGAAGAATCACTATCATTTTTAAAAACGATGGACACTGTCACGGATGATATGTATGAGGGTGCATTAGTAATTGTTTGTGATACAGCAAATAAAGAAAGAATTTGTGATAACAGATACCACTTAGGAAGTTTACTAATAAAAATAGATCACCATCCAAATGAAGATCCGTATGGAGACATACTTTGGGTTAATACAAATGCAAGTTCAGCAAGTGAAATGATCTATGAATTTTATTTATACGGTAAAGATAAAGGGTTAACATTGAATCAAGAGGGTGCAAGACTGATTTATGCAGGAATTGTAGGAGATACTGGAAGGTTTTTATTTCCTAGCACGAATGTTCATACGTTCAAATATGCAGGTGAATTAGTGGAATATGGATTTGATTTCACCTCCATCTATGAGAACTTGTATACGACAAAGGTTAATGTAGCCCATTTAAGTGGCTACGTTCTACAAAACTTTACACTTTCACCAAACGGCGTTGGATCTATGGTAATTAAGAAAGATATACTTGGAAAATACAATGTTACACCAAGTGTTGCCTCTGGGCTAGTTGGTTCTTTAGGAAGTATTAGTGGTATTAAGGCATGGGTATTCTTTGTAGAGGAAGAAGATCAAATTCGTGTAAGACTCCGTTCCAAAGGGCCAGTTATCAATAAGATTGCAGCGAAATATCGAGGTGGAGGTCATCCTATGGCTGCGGGTGCTTCTATCTATTCTTGGGAAGAAGCAGAAGAAGTAATGGCAGATCTTGAACAACTTTGCGATCCAATAGAAAGATAAATATTGGCTGTTTTCGTAAAGATTGTTGCTTTTGGATATAATTTAAATTTCTTTAGTGCAATGGAGCGAAAGACACTTGAAACCTGCGGGAAGTGGAGAAAAAGTCGAGACCCCACAGGCGAAGCCGAGGAGGCTCGACTTTCTCCCCGCGGAAAGCAAGTGTCTGTAGCGAAATGGAACGAAAAATACCGACCTTAAAACAACATAGTATGCGAAAACTGACTAAATAAAAAACTAAGCAGTTCCCAAGTTCTAAGGACTCGGTAGTTGCTTAGTTTTCAACAAATTAGTTTATGTCCTTCAACTTGAGGAAGTAAAAAATGAATGATAAATGATGTATTATTGTAGGAAATTTGCGGGAAAATTTTAGCCTTAATTAATAACTTCGGATTTAACTGGGATAAACCAAGAACCCATATTCGTAATATCTTCGTGAACATCAATATTTAATAATTGAAGTTCCTTTTTAAGCATTAAGGCTACTTCTTTTGTTTCTGCATATGCAGAATAACCGGCAATTACTTGCTGAACCTTTTCACGTACTAATTGTTTCCGATTAATAATCACAATCGTTCCCTCCTTAACATGCGTGATATATTGCCTCATCTTATTGTATACGCTAAGGAAGAGAATTGCTAACGATTCTGAATAATATAATAAATTGTTCACAATTCCCTGGATTTATCATCTTTGAACTTCATTGATACTTGAACCTCTAACTCAGTATAAAGTAAGTAAATTCCACGTACTTCAAGCTGGTAGTCCTTTTCGTCGATTGTAAATGTTTTATTTTCTATTGTTTTTCGAATAAGTTCCTTACTCTCGTATATCATCGATATTTCTTTTGCGATTAAATGACTTATATCCTTTCGAGCCTCTGATTCAAGCGTAAGCTCTCGTAACCCATCAAATTTATATTTTTCTGCGTTTATAAGCTTTACTTTTACTTCTTGTAGAGTTAAACCTTTTTGGTTTTCTTCATTTAGCTTTTTATAGTCCTCTTTCCATATTTCTATGTCTTCACTTAGATTTTTAATCTCCTGTGCCTGTTTCGAAATATGCTTAATTTGAGTGTCTTGGTAAACACCAAACATATAAGCAAAGGCTATCCAGCTGAAGATGGCACCAAAGACACAACCTGCAAAGAAACGCTGCCAACTGCCTTTTTCATAATAAGGTGGAATTCTCATATATCTGGATTCTCCTGAGTTAACCAATAAATGATTAATGCACCTGTTTGAGCTCCTCCGGTTGCGGAGCATATAACAAAAATCTGTTTGATAATACCTCTAGTATTTGCCTGGAAAATCCCTTGTTCAAAACTATAAAAAACATCAAATGAACCACCTATAGCTGCAACGATTGCCCAAATTTTTAAGTTTCCTGCTAAACGATACATCGTAAGTAGCGGGGCATTTCCTATGAAAAACGCACCTAATCCACCTAAAATACATCCACCAAGAATAACTCCCAGAGCAATAAAATAACTTGTGAAAAAATACTCAATAAATCCTACTTTAACACCCATTTGTTGTCACCCTTTCTCTTATTATCAATTATATGGACAGACTTTCATAAGTATGTTTTGATTTGCGATTATTGCTTAACTATAATGAGAGATAGAAGGAAACGAACAAACAATCGGTTAAGGAAGAAGAACCATGCGTTTATCTATAGAAGGAAGGTGGGGAAAACATGGAATTTATTCACCTCCAAGTGAAGAGTGCATACAGTCTATTATCTAGTAGCTGTAAAATCGAGGAACTTGTACAAAGAGGAGCCGATTTAGGCTTTCAAGCATTAGCGATCACGGATGTTAATAATTTATACGGTGCAATTCCGTTTTATAAAGCATGTAAAGCAAAGGGAATTAAACCGATTATCGGTTTAACGATTTCTGTCTATCAAGATGAGGAACAAAAAGTAAGTTATCCATTAGTTTTACTAGCGAGAAATAACAAAGGCTATAAAAATTTAATTAAGATTAGCAGTACAGCACTAACAATGAATCGTGATGCGATCGTAAAGAAATGGTTACGGGCCTATAGTGATGGGATTATTGCGATATCTCCAGGTATTAAAGGAGAAATTGAACAGCTCATCTTACAGGATGAACATAAAAAGGCGAAAGCAGTTGCGTTAGAATACAAACAAATTTTCCATAATGAGTTTTACTTTTCCATTCAGAATCATGGTTTACAAGGTGAGAATACTATTAGAAATGTATTGATAGAATGGAATAAAAGTCTGGGAATTGAACTTGTGGCGACAAATGATGTTCATTACATATATAAAGAAGATGCTTTCGTTCAAGAGTGCTTGTTAGCAATCAAGAATGGAACAAAGCTATCAGATATGACTCGAGAGAAGCTTCCAAGTGAAGAGTTTTTCTTGAAATCTAAAGAACAAATGGGAATCCAATTTAAGGGATACGAATCTGCATTACACAACACAAAAACGATAGCAGACAAGTGTAATATTTCTATAGAGTTTGGACAAAAGTTATTACCAAAGTATCCAGTCCCAAGCACAAAGGATGCACACGTTTATCTAGAAGAACTTTGCCATGAAGGTTTGAGGAATAGAAAACTAGAGAACACTCAGTACCTAGAGCGTCTTTCATACGAACTAACCATTATAAAGCAGATGGGCTTTAGTGATTACTTTTTAATTGTTTGGGATTTTATGAAATATGCTCATGATCAAGGAATATTAACAGGACCTGGCCGTGGGTCTGCAGCAGGATCTCTTGTTTCCTTTGTACTTGGTATAACAAATGTCGATCCTGTTCCATCCAATTTATTATTTGAAAGATTCTTAAATCCAGAAAGAATATCAATGCCTGATATTGATATTGATTTCCCGGACGATCGAAGAGATGAAATGATTCAGTATGTATCACAGAAATATGGTGCTATTCATGTAGCCCAAATTATTACGTTCGGTACGTTATCTACCAAAGCAGTTCTTCGTGATGTTGGAAGAGTATTAGGAGTTTCGCCCCAAGAATCAGATGCGATTGCTAGAAAAGTTCCATCCAGACTTGGAATTACACTATCTGAAGCCTATCAGGAATCACAAGCACTTAGAAAGCATATAGATGAATCTACTATTATTAAAAAAGTGTTTGATGTTGCGCAAAAGCTTGAAGGTCTTCCGAGACATACATCGACACATGCTGCTGGTGTGATTATTAGTGACATACCTCTTACAGACATTGTTCCAATTCAAGATGGTGGACAAGGTGTATATTTGACACAATATTCAATGGATATATTAGAAGAAATTGGTCTTTTAAAAATGGACTTTTTAGGCTTACGTAACTTAACGATACTCAAGAGAATTTTAGAAATGATTAGTTATGAAAAAAAGCTGACGATTAATCTAGAAGATGTACCCTTAGATGATCAGAAAACATTTAGTCTTTTAAGTAAAGGTGACACGACAGGTGTTTTCCAACTAGAATCCTCTGGGATGAGAAGTGTGTTGAAACGATTAAAGCCGACACACTTTGAAGATATAGTAGCTGTGAATGCTCTGTATAGACCAGGTCCAATGGAAAATATCCCCACTTATATCGAAAATAAACAAGATCCTTCTAAGGTAACGTACCTTCATCCACACCTTGAGGAGATTTTAAAGCCAACAAACGGCGTTATTGTATATCAAGAACAAATTATGCAGATTGCGTCGAAAATGGCAGGTTTCTCTCTAGGAGAAGCAGATTTACTACGAAGAGCTGTGAGTAAAAAGAAAAAGGATGTTCTAGATTCCGAGCGTAAACACTTTGTAGATGGCTGCATTAGAAGAGGCTATAACGAAGCTGTAGCACATGAGGTATATGATTTAATCGTTCGATTTGCAAATTACGGCTTCAACAGAAGTCATGCTGTTGCTTATAGTTTAGTAGCCTATCATCTTGCCTATTTAAAGGCGAATTTTCCAATCTTTTTCATGGCAGCGCTATTAACAAGTGTGATAGGAAATGAAGACAAAGTTGCAGGGTATGTTCGAGAAACGAAGGGGAAGGGCATTGATGTACTGCCACCTTCTATCAATAAAAGTCACTTTGCCTTTCTCGTTCAAAATGGTGCAATCAGGTTCAGCTTAGCTGCGATAAAGAATGTGGGTGCTCAAACATTGCGTAAAATTTCGGCAAGTAGGAAAGAAGGACCTTTTCAAGACCTTTTTGAGTTCTGCACAAGAACAAGCACAAATCGAAAGACACTTGAATCATTAATATTTGCTGGTTGCTTTGATGAGTTTAAAGAAGAACGTTCTACGTTAATAGCAAGTATTGATGTGGCTCTTGATTATGCAGAGCTCGTTAAGCCTGAAAGTGAAGACCAGATTGATTTTTCCTTTGATGAAGAACTCTTACTTAAGCCTCAATATATACAAGTGGAGCCACTAAAAGCAGAAGATAAGCTGAAATTTGAAAAAGAGGCAATTGGTTTTTATTTATCAAGCCACCCAACTACTGCCTATGAAAAATATTGGAGAAGCTACAAACCCATTACGATTCAGGACGGGGCTGGGAGCTATCTTAGTAAGAAGGTCCATATAGTCGCACTCATAACAAATGAAAGAACGATACGTACGAAAAAAGGAGAACAAATGTCGTTTCTCGTCATTAGTGATGAAAGTGGTGAAATAGAAGCAACGGTCTTTCCAAATAAACACAGAGAATATTTCAAAATTTTAAAAGCAGGTAATGTCGTTTTGTTAGAAGGGAAATTTGAAACGAGAAATAATTCTGTTCAATTTGTAGTTCAGAATGCAAAAACGATGGATGAATTGAAGGAAACGTATGTAGAACAGGTGTTATTTATTAAAATTGAGCCGAAATACGAGAATTCAGAAACTTTGTTTACATTAAAACAGTTATTATCACAGCATCATGGTGATACTGAAGTTGTAATGTATTATGAAGAAAATCAAAAAACAATTAAACTTCCTAAAAACTTTCATGTAACGCCTACAGAACAATGTATGAGCAAAATTCGTGACGTGATAGGGGAGAAGAATGTTGTACTAAAATCACGATAAAGTTCTTTACAACTTTTAAATTTTTGATATGATTGTAAAATAGTTACCGTGGTCAGACCACTTTGAGACCTGGTAACAATTTTTAGGAGAGTGAACAATAGAATGTCAACATTAAAGGAAGAAGCATTACATATCCATAGAATCCATCAAGGAAAATTAGAATCACAATCTAAGATCCCAGTACGTAATGCAAAGGATTTAAGCTTAGCCTATTCTCCAGGAGTAGCAGAGCCTTGTAAAGCTATTTATGATGATAAGAATAAAGTTTACGAATATACGATGAAGGGCAACATGGTTGCGGTAGTTTCGGACGGAACTGCTGTATTAGGGCTTGGGAATATCGGACCTGAAGCTGCTCTGCCAGTAATGGAAGGAAAGGCTGTGTTGTTTAAGAGCTTTGCGGGTGTAGATGCTTTCCCAATATGTCTTAATACGACTGATATAGAGAAAATTATTGAAACTGTGAAACTCCTTGAACCAACTTTTGGTGGAGTGAACTTAGAGGATATCGCAGCACCAAATTGTTTTGTTATTGAGGAACGTCTTAAAAAAGAAACAAACATTCCAATCTTCCATGATGATCAACATGGAACTGCTATTGTAACCGTTGCAGGTCTAGTGAACGCATTAAAATTGGTTGGGAAATCAATGTCTGAAATTAAAGTTGTTGCCAATGGTGCGGGAGCAGCCGGGATTGCCATTATAAAACTTTTATATCGTTATGGCGTTAGAGATATTATTATGTGTGATTCAAAAGGCTCCATCTATGAAGGCCGTACTTTTGGTATGAATAGTGTGAAGGAAGAAGTCGCTTCCTATACAAATCGTGAGAAAATTGAAGGATCACTAGTTGATGTAATGAAAGGTGCAGATGTGTTCATTGGTGTATCAGTTGAGGGTGCATTAACGAAGGAAATGATTAAAGAAATGAACCCTGATCCTATAATATTTGCAATGGCAAATCCGAATCCTGAAATCATGCCAGTGGATGCGAAGGAAGCAGGAGCAAAAGTTATTGGTACAGGTAGATCTGATTTCCCTAATCAGGTGAACAACGTACTAGCTTTCCCGGGTATATTCAGAGGTGCTTTAGACGTTAGGGCGACACACATTAATGAACAGATGAAAATTGCAGCGGTTGAAGCAATTGCTAGTCTAATTACTGAAAATGAACTTACTGCTGACTATGTAATTCCAGCTCCATTTGATCCACGTGTTGCACCAGCAGTTGCTGCAGCAGTTGCAAAAGCAGCAATGGAAACAGGGGTAGCGAGAATTCAAATGGATCCAGAAGTAGTTGCTCAAAAAACAAGGGATCTGGCTATTATCGGAAAAGGCGAGTGAATAACGTGGTGAATGAACCACAATCTAAGGTATATATTGAGACCATAAAACAAATACAAAATATTATCGCAAATGATCAATTAACAACTGGTGATAAAATACCATCTGAACGCGAACTTGCTGATCGGTTAAATTTTGGACGGTCATCTGTAAGAGAGGCTTTGAGAGCACTTGAACTTTTAGGATTAATTGAAACAAGAAGAGGAGAGGGGACCTTCGTAAAAGATTTCGGAGGTCACCATCTTGTTGAATTAATCGGTGGCTTTATTCTTCAAACTGGAAGAGCGAAGGACGATTTAGTTGAGACGAAAAGAGTCATTGAAGAACAGGCAATTACTTTAGCAATGGCAAGAATCACAACTGAACATATAAAGAAACTTAGAATTTTAATAGAGTGTGCTCCTGAACATTGTGATAAGGAGTTTATGAAAAGTATTTTTCTAGCAACTAACAATCGCCTTTTATTAAAGATATGGCTGCTATTATCTGAGTACTATATTGCATCATTGCCATTAGAGAATAAACTGGATCTTGAAATATATGAAAATTTACTTTCTGCATTTGAAGAAAAGAATTTAAATCTAGCATTCCAACAAATACAGAAAATGTACGAATGAATTATTTGTCGAATTACAAACGACAAATTTTTACACCATCTTCCTGACATTTTAAGTAAAGTGTATAGGACAACAATTATATGAATGATTGAATACATCTAAGAAGAAGCTTTCCATCATGGATAAGGGAGGTTTAATTTTGTTAAAAGATTTATTTACAAAAAAGAAGAAGTACGCAACGATACCTTCTGAACAAAGTAAACAAGATGTACCAGAAGGAATTATGTCAAAGTGTCCAAAATGTAAGAAAATCATGTATACAAAAGAGTTAGTAAAGAACATTCGAGTATGCTTGAACTGTAGCTACCATTATCCGATGACTGCGTTTGAGAGAATCGATAGCTTATTAGATGAAGGTACATTCCAGGAATATGATAGACAAATGATCTCCGAAAACCCATTAGGTTTCCCTGATTATCTAGAGAAGCTAGAGAAGGACAGAAAGAAAACGGGCTTAAACGAAGCTGTTCTGACAGGTGAAGGAGAAATTGATGGAAATAAAATTGTAATTGCCGTGATGGATGCTTCTTTCCGTATGGCTAGTATGGGTTCAGCTGTAGGAGAAAAGATTACTAGAGCTATCGAACATGCAATGGAATTACGTGTTCCTTTTATTGTTTTTACAGCATCAGGTGGTGCTAGGATGCAAGAAGGTGTATTAAGTTTAATGCAAATGGCAAAAATCAGTGCAGTGTTAAAAAGATTTAGTGATGAAGGACTTCTATATATTTCAGTGATGACACATCCGACAACTGGTGGAGTTACAGCTAGTTTCGCATCCGTTGGGGATTACAACTTTGCTGAACCAGGAGCATTAATCGGTTTTGCAGGTAGAAGAATTATTGAGCAAACAATTCGTGAAGATTTACCGGAGGACTTCCAAACTGCTGAATTTTTATTAAAACACGGTCAGCTAGATGCAGTAGTCAGTCGTTTAGAAATGAGAGAAGTACTAAGTAATATTGTAGCTATTCACGGGCTGGGAGGGAAACTAGAATGCTAGGAGAATTAGAATTTGAGCGTCCAGTTAACCAATTAAAATCCAAAATTGCAGAGCTTCGTGAGTTTACAAAAAATGCAGATGTTGATTTATCTAGTGAAATTGAAAAATTAGAAAAGCGATTAGAAAAACTAGAAAATGAAATATACAGCAACCTAGGCCCGTGGGATCGAGTTCAAATTGCGAGACATCCTGAACGCCCGACAACTCTTGATTATATTAAGTATTTATTTACGAACTTCTTTGAGTGTCACGGTGATCGTTACTATGGGGATGATGAAGCAATTGTATCAGGTATTGCTAAATACCATGGATTACCTGTTACAGTTATTGGGCATCAACGTGGTCGAGATACAAAGGAGAATCTTCGTCGTAACTTCGGAATGCCACACCCTGAAGGATATCGTAAGGCATTACGTTTAATGAAGCAGGCAGAGAAATTCAATCGCCCTATTATTTGTTTCCTTGATACGAAAGGTGCTTTTCCAGGAAAAACAGCTGAAGAAAGAGGGCAAGGAGAGGCTATCGCAAAAAACTTATTTGAGATGGCTGGCTTAACTGTGCCAGTTATTTGTATCGTTATCGGTGAAGGCGCAAGTGGAGGGGCACTGGCAATAGGACTTGGAAATCATGTCCTTATGCTTGAGAACTCGTGGTATTCAGTTATCTCTCCAGAGGGAGCGGCAGCTTTATTATGGAAAGATGCAGGACTAGCAAAAAAAGCAGCTGATACGATGAAAATTACTGCACCTGACTTAAAGGAATTAGGCGTTATCGATGATATTATTCCTGAAGTAAGAGGTGGAGCACATCGAGACCTTGTTGAACAAACAAATTTAGTCGATCAATTTTTACTTCAATCTTTAAAAGAACTAATGGAATATGACAAAAAACAACTAGTAGAACACCGATATGAAAAATACAAAAAAATCGGAAAATTTACCTTTGAAAACGATACCATTGGCTTGAAATAAGGAAACGTGCACCTCTAATCCCTTGGGAGGTGCACGTTTTCGCTATTTTTGTCTATTGTTTTCACTATTTTTACGTGTTATTTTAGTTACGGTGGAATGAAAGATATAACCAATTTCACATACTATACATAATGTCTAGGATAGATTTTTCACAAAACATTTATAAAACATATCAAAATAGCGAATGAATAAGTGATGAGGTGAAGGAATGAAAAAAATAGGAGTTTTAACAAGTGGTGGAGATTCTCCTGGAATGAATGCGGCGATTCGTGCAGTAGTTAGAAAGGCAATCTTCCATGATGTAGAAGTGTATGGAATTTACCAAGGATATACAGGATTAATGACTGGTCAAATAAAAAAACTTGAGCTTGGTTCAGTAGGAGATATTATTCATCGTGGTGGAACATTTTTATATTCTGCTCGCTCTGAAGAGTTCAAGACATTGGAAGGTCAGAAAAAAGGAATCGAACAGCTTAATAAGCATGGGATAGAAGGTTTAGTTGTTATCGGCGGAGATGGCTCATACCGTGGTGCAGAAAAACTAACAGAGCATGGCTTCCCTTGTGTCGGTGTTCCAGGGACAATTGACAATGATATACCAGGTACTGATTTTACAATTGGTTTTGATACAGCAATAAATACTGTAATTGATGCAATAGATAAAATTCGGGACACGGCAACGTCTCATGAACGTACATATATTATTGAAGTAATGGGACGTCATGCAGGAGATATAGCACTTTGGTCAGGTTTAGCTGGAGGTGCTGAAACAATTCTCATTCCTGAGGCTACAGTTGACATGGAAGACGTGATTGGAAGGCTAAAAAGAGGTCATGATCGTGGGAAACGTCATAGTATTATTGTAGTAGCTGAAGGTGTAGGTAGTGGTGTTGAAATTGGAAAACAAATTAAAGAAGCGACGAATTTAGAAACACGCGTTAGTGTTCTCGGACATATCCAACGCGGGGGATCACCAACAGTATCAGACCGTGTGTTAGCTAGTCGATTAGGTGCATATTCAGTGGAGCTTCTATTAGATGGAAAAAAAGGTAGAGCAGTTGGAATAAAAGAAAACAAGCTTGTCGATTTTTCGATTTCAGAAGCACTTTCCCAAAGGCACACATTGGATCTGTCCATGTACAAATTATCAGAAGAGTTATCAATATAGGCTCTTTTCGTAAACTTTGCTGCTATTAAATCAAATTTCGTGTATCTTTAATAGGTCAATACAATTGAAATATTCTTTTCATTGACGAAAAGGTGCCCCGAATCCTTAATCTTTACGTGTTTCTCGAATTCGAAAATCACAATCTATGCGAAAATAGCCACAATTTTAGATATATAAGTAATAACAATAGGTAAAGGGAAGTGTAAACATGCGTAAAACAAAAATTGTTTGTACGATAGGTCCAGCAAGTGAAACAGTTGAAAAGCTTACTCAATTAATAGAATCAGGAATGAATGTAGCGAGATTGAACTTTTCTCATGGTGATTATGAGGAGCATGGTGCTAGAATCCAAAATATTAGAGAAGCTTCAAAACAAACAGGGAAAACGGTTGCCATCCTTCTAGATACAAAAGGTCCTGAAATTCGTACGAATACATTCGAAAACGGAACGGCTGAATTAGTAGCAGGAAAAGAAGTATCCATTTCGATGCAAGAAGTTGTGGGAACAGCAGAAAGATTTTCAGTTACATATCACGGACTAATTGATGATGTCCATGTAGGATCAAAAATCCTATTAGATGACGGACTAATTGAATTAGAGGTTATTGGAAAGACAGATACTGATATTCAAACAAAGATTTTAAATAGCGGAACGATCAAAAACAAAAAGGGAGTTAACGTTCCAAATGTGAAAGTGAAACTTCCAGGTATGACCGAAAAGGATGCAAACGATATCCGCTTTGGTATTCAGCAAGGTGTTGATTTCATCGCAGCATCTTTCGTTCGTCGTGCATCTGATGTTCTTGAAATTCGGGAGCTTCTTGAGGAAAACAAGGCATCCCATATTGCCATTATTCCTAAGATCGAGAACCAAGAAGGTGTAGACAATATTGATGAAATTCTAGAAGTTTCAGACGGTCTTATGGTTGCGCGTGGTGACCTTGGTGTTGAAATTCCTGCTGAGGAAGTACCGTTAGTACAGAAAGAACTAATTAAAAAGTGTAATGCACTAGGTAAGTCAGTTATTACGGCTACTCAAATGTTAGACTCTATGCAACGTAACCCACGCCCAACTAGAGCAGAAGCAAGTGACGTGGCTAATGCCATCTTTGATGGAACTGATGCAATTATGCTCTCAGGTGAAACGGCTGCAGGAAGCTATCCAGTGGAATCTGTGAAAACAATGAATAATATTGCAACACGAGCAGAGCAAGCACTTCAATACAAAGAAATATTACAAAATAGAAGCAAAATTAGCGGTAACACCATTACGGATGCGATTGGTCAGTCTGTTGCTCATACAGCATTGAACTTAGATGCGTCAGCAATTGTTACACCAACAGAAAGTGGACATACAGCACGCATGATTTCCAAATATCGTCCGAAGGCACCAATCATTGCAGTAACATCTGATTCTGGTGTACAACGTCGTCTTTCTCTAGTTTGGGGAGTAATGGCGCAGCTTGGGGAAGAAGCAAGCACAACAGATGAAATGCTTGAGCTTTCAGTTCAACAAGCAATGAATACTGGTCTCATTACACACGGTGACCTAATTGTCATAACAGCTGGTGTTCCAGTAGGCGAAACGGGTACTACGAACTTAATGAAGGTACATGTAGTAGGAGACATCATCACAAAAGGTCAAGGTATAGGCAGAAAAACTGCATTCGGTAAAGTTGTCGTTGCAAACAGCGGAGCGGAAGCAAACGAGAAAATGAAAGAAGGCAACATTCTCGTAACAAACAGTACAGACCGTGATATGATGGCAGCACTCGAAAGGGCTGTCGCTCTAATTGTGGAAGAAGGTGGCTTAACAAGTCACGCAGCAGTCGTAGGATTAAGTCTAGGTATTCCTGTAATTGTTGGAGTAGAAGATGCAACAAGCATCTTAAAGGATGGTCAAGACGTGACAGTTGATGCTTCACGGGGCACAATTTATAGCGGACACGCAAGCGTTCTGTAATAACTAAACAAAAAATATGATATATTGTAGAGAAGGGGACATGCCCTTCTCTATTTTCTTTTGAACGGAGGTACGTGATGTTTCGACTATTACTCGCATTTATTATAATTGTTCCTGCACTTGAAATTGGTATATTAATAATGGCTGGTAAAACAATAGGACCGATTCCTACAATATTGTTAATCATCGCTACAGGTGTTATTGGAGCGTGGTTAGCAAAAAATCAAGGAATTCGTGCCATCGAGCAAGTAAGATATCAAATGTCCCGTGGTCAAATGCCAGGAGAAGCAATTATCGATGGCCTATGTATTTTAGTAGGTGGCGTATTACTTCTTACCCCTGGATTTATCACAGATACAATAGGGTTTATCTTGCTTTTTCCTGCTTCTCGAAAAGTAGTGAAGCCGTATATTTTAAAATGGATTCGTGATTATATGGATCGCCGTACTGTTACGATTATACGCCGATGATTTAAAAAGCCTTTTGGGGCTTTTTTTGTTAGGGCTATTTTAAAAGGGAGAATGAGAGTTGAGTCGTTGAATTATTAATATTTCGTTGAATTAGAGTAAAGTGTTGTTGGAAAAGAAAGATAATTAAGCGAAATACAGAGAATTCGCCGAATATAAATTTAATTTCGCCGAATAAATGTGAAAAATCGCCGGAAAGTTTAATGATTTCGCCGAATTAAGTATATTCCATTGAATATCGTTTGCAATCGTTGGAAAAATACTATGTTTTTGCGAAATTATAGTCTACTTTAACAATAAAAAAGTAAAAATGATACTGAATTCACCCCGTTTTAGATGAATATGGAGGTAAGTAATCTATTTATTAATGTTTGCTAGAAGTTTTATCTCTTGCTTTAATTGAATCGATTAAAACAAGAAGGTGATTTCATGAATGAGAAAGAGAAAGATTTACCGCTTTATTTAGAAAAGTTGCAGGCTTTAGAACGAAGATTATCCCCTAATCATCCTAGGTATCAAACAGTAGTTGAATCCTATTCAAGAAGTATAGCGGGGTATAAGGGTGAGAAATCACTAGATTATTATCTTAGTTTCTTATCCAAAGATAACTATACGGTTCTACATAATATTAGGTTACATAACGGGGTGTATTACTTTCAAATCGATTATTTACTAATAACGGAAAAGTATATCTTACTAATTGAGGTTAAGAATTATGCTGGTGTGTTACATTATGATCCTCATTTTCACCAGCTAATCCGAACAATGAATGGTAAAGAAGTAGCTTTACCGGATCCACTTTCGCAAATTGAAAGACAAAAATTTCAACTTCTCACTCTACTAACTAAAAGGAAATACCCCTATACTCCTATTGAAACATTAGCTGTAATAAGCAATCCTTTAACTATACTGAAAACCTCCAATAATCAAGAGGATATCTCGCGAAAACTTATTCATAGCGGGAATCTAGCAAGAAGGTTAAAGGAGATTGACGATAAATATAAGGAAACTAGATTGAGTTCAAAGGAAATAAAAAATTTATCGAAGTACTTATTAAAAATTAATCAGTCAGTTAAGCTTGATATTCTTGAAAAATTTAATATAAGTCAACAGGAACTTTTGACAGGTGTCCAATGTCCAGCATGTGGTGCATTACCTATGAAAAGATTGCATGGTAAATGGCTGTGTCAGATATGTAAGAACAAATCAAAAAATGCGCATCAAATAGCACTAAGAGATTTCAGCCTATTAATAAACGAAACAATAACCAATAAGGAAGCAAGGGAATTCTTAAGGTTAGATTCAGATGCAACAACGAAAAGGATACTTACATCACTAAACATTCCCTTTACCGGGGTTACTAAAGATAGAAGATATTATATTGAAATGTAAAAAAAAGAGCCCCCAAAAAGAGACTCCTTAAACAACTTTTTTTCCAATTATATAATTCCAAATATCTTTAAATACATTTGCGCTATGTAAGGTTTTACCGATTACTAACACAACTGGGCCGATAATTAATCCCAGGAACCCAAATAGCTTGTACCCAACAAATAGAGCAACCAGTGTTGCAAGCGGGTCTAATCCGATACTAGATGATAATATTTTCGGTTCCATGATTTGTCTTTGAACGATAACGATAACATATAATACTGATAATCCAATCGTAAAAGCGATGTCACCTGTAAAAAATGAATAGATAATCCATGGGACGAAGATAAGTCCCGTTCCTAAGTATGGAAGTATATCGACAATCCCAATGATGAGTGCAATCGTAATGGCATATTCTACTCGTAAAAACAGTAAACCTATTAATACGATAACTGTTGTGATTGAAATTAATGTTGCTTGTGCTTTAATAAATCCGAATAATGCTTTCCTTAAGTCAGTAAATACAGTTCTTCCACTTTCTTTTGCTTTCCTTGGAAGAAGGGAGGCAAAGCGTCTTCTTAAGCTGTCCCAGTCTTTACTGATAAAGAAGGTTGCTAATAAGACGAAAATGATGACAGTCGCGAAATTTGGAATCCAGCCAACAGCTGCTGGAATACTCGTTAAAATGTTTTCGAGTACATCTTTACCAGAACTAATAATGTTAGCGGCAAAGCTTTCAATATTTGTGCTGATCGTTTCTTTCTGACCTGGATCTAAGTTTTCAAATGTGTTCGCTAGTTGATTATAAAACGGAATAATCTGTCCAGCGAAAAATTGTTCTAAGTATTCAACTAGCTTTTCAAAATGTTGAGGAACATTTGCAGCAAGATAGTTGGAGCCGCTAATTATCTCTGCGATTAATAGAGTTAACAGTCCTGCAAAAACAGCGAAAACAAGAATAATAACTAGAAAGACTGACAAATATCTAGGTATCTTTGCTTTCTTTTCAAAAAGTGTTACAAGCGGGTTAATCATATAAGCGATGATTAAGGCAATAATAAACGGGTATGTAACAGTGGATACATGATAAAAAGCAAGAAATCCCAAGATAACAATTGCAATCACCAAAAGAGATCTTAATATTTGATGTACTAAACCTAAATTCAATCAGAATCCTCCTTTTCTCTCTAGCTTGGGTAATAGCTATGCTTATGCTGTATTTACAAATGTCTCTGCAAAGCATCAGTAATGAAGCCATCCCTATTAAAGAGGAAGTTCAAACAAGACTTTGAACAAGCATCTTTAGTAATATTTTACATTGAAGAGGCAATGAAATAAAGGGGAAACTTTATCGTTTATAGGCACATTGCTTGTTGAGTAAAAAAAAATTGTGCTAACATAAGTATGCTTCCCACTCTGCTAAAGGAAAAGGAAGGTGACATCAGTGCTTTCACAGCCGGTTTTCTTTCTTGCAATTTTATTCTTAATCGGTCTTCTTGCGAAAAATCAGTCTCTATTAATTGCTGTCGGTTTTTTATTTGTTATTAAAATAATAGGACTTGGGGATAAAGTATTTCCTCATATCCAGACGAAGGGAATTAACTGGGGTGTTACAGTTATAACAATAGCCGTCCTGGTTCCGATTGCAACAGGTGAGATCGGCTTTAAGCAATTAGGAGAGGCACTAAAATCAGCGTACGCATGGGTTGCGATTGCTTCAGGTGTTGCTGTTGCCTTAATAGCAAAAAGCGGATTAGTACTATTAAAGGAAGATCCTCATATTACAGTTGCGTTGGTATTTGGCACGGTATTATCCGTTGCACTATTTAATGGTGTTGCTGTTGGTCCTTTAATCGGAGCAGGCATTGCATATATTGCAATGAAATTTATGGAGCTTTTTTAGCAATTATTTTATTGTATTTAATTATTAAATTTGTTTTTGCGTTATAATATTCTTGAGAAGTAATTTCCTCCTAGCGATTCACAAAAATCTGATAATTGTTTATAATGGGAGATGGGTGCAAGCAGTGAGAAATCAAGACATGCTTAGCACATGACTCATCCTTCTTACATATGTCATGATAAACACGAGGAATAAGTTTATCACGATTTTTTGTTTTTTATAAAATGTAAGCATTTACGTTTTTAACGGGATGGAAATATTCTAGCAAAAGGAGAGGTTAAAATGACAGCAACACGTGGTCTTGAAGGAGTTGTAGCAACAACTTCTGCTATTAGTTCTATTATTGATGATGTTCTAACGTATGCAGGGTACAATATTGATGACCTTGCTGAACATGCTAGTTTTGAAGAGGTAATCTATTTATTATGGCATGGTAAACTACCTAATCAAGCAGAGTTAGATGAACTGACAAAACAATTAGCTAAAAATTCAGTTCTTCCACAAGGAGTTCTTGATCACTTCAAGACATATCCAATTGATAAAGTTCACCCAATGGGAGCAATTCGTACAGCTGTATCCCTATTAGGATTATATGATGAAGAGCAAGAAGTGATGGATGAGGCTGCGAACTATAACAAAGCAATCCGCCTGCAAGCTCAACTTCCTGCAATCGTTGCAGCATTCTCTAGAATTAGAAAAGGATTAGAGCCAGTCGCTCCAAAAGCTGACTTAGGTCTTGCTGCGAACTTCCTTTATATGTTGACTGGTAATGAACCGGATGCAGTTGCCGTTCATTCATTAAACACTGCTCTAGTTCTACATGCTGATCATGAGTTAAATGCTTCAACGTTTACTGCTCGTGTATGTGTAGCTACACTATCAGATGTATACTCTGGAGTAACTTCAGCTATCGGAGCATTAAAAGGTCCATTACATGGTGGAGCGAACGAGCAAGTAATGAAGATGCTTTCTGAAATTGGCGATGTAGCAAATGTTGAGTCATACTTAGCAAATAAGTTTGCTAATAAGGAAAAAATTATGGGCTTCGGACATCGTGTATATCAAAATGGTGACCCGCGTGCAAAACATCTTAAAAAGATGTCAAAAGAATTAACGGCTATGACTGGTGAGCCAAAGTTATATGAAATGTCTGTGAAAATTGAAGAAATCGTAACCTCTACAAAAGGTATTCCTGCAAACGTAGATTTCTATTCTGCTTCAGTATATGATAGCTTAGGGATTGACCATGACCTGTTCACACCAATTTTTGCTGTAAGTCGTGTATCTGGTTGGATCGCACATATCTTAGAGCAATACAAGAACAACCGTATTATCCGTCCACGTGCTGAATACACAGGACCAAATAAGCAAGTTTATGTACCAATCGAGCAAAGAGCTTAATTTATAATTTACAATTGGTTAGAAGTGAATAAGTCTTCTAACCGTTATACTTAATATTAACTTGGGGGTAAATAGCAATGACACAAGGTGAAAAAATTACAGTTGTTAACGGAACACTTAACGTACCAAATAATCCTATCATTCCTTACATCGAAGGAGACGGAATCGGTCCGGATATTTGGGCAGCAGCTTCAAAAGTATTAGAAGCAGCAGTTGATAAAGCTTACAATGGCGAAAAGTCAATTGTTTGGAAAGAAGTATTAGCTGGTGAAAAGGCATTCAATCAAACAGGCGAGTGGTTACCAAGCGAAACGCTAGATGTTATTCGTGAATACATAATCGCAATTAAAGGTCCTCTTACAACACCAATCGGTGGTGGGATTCGTTCTTTAAACGTTGCATTACGTCAAGAGCTTGACCTTTTCGTATGTTTACGTCCAGTTCGTTATTTCCAAGGTGTACCTTCACCTGTAAAACGTCCTGAAGATACAGACATGGTTATTTTCCGTGAAAATACTGAAGATATTTATGCTGGTATCGAGTATAAGAGTGGTTCAGAAGAAGTTCAAAAGCTTATCAACTTCCTTCAAAATGAAATGGGCGTAAACAAGATCCGTTTCCCTGAAACTTCTGGTATCGGTATTAAGCCAGTTTCTGCAGAAGGAACAAAGCGTTTAGTACGCGCTGCAATTAATTATGCAATTAATGAAGGCCGTAAGTCTGTAACATTAGTTCATAAAGGAAACATCATGAAGTTTACTGAAGGTGCTTTCAAGAACTGGGGTTATGAATTAGCTGAACAAGAGTTTGGAGATAAAGTATTTACTTGGGCAGAATACGACCGTATCGTAGAAGCTGAAGGTAAAGATGTTGCTAACAAAGCACAAGCTGATGCTGAAGCAGCTGGAAAGATTATCATCAAGGATTCTATCGCTGATATCTTCTTACAACAAATACTAACTCGTCCAAGTGAGTTCGATGTTGTTGCAACAATGAACTTAAATGGTGATTACATTTCTGACGCACTAGCTGCTCAAGTTGGTGGTATCGGAATCGCTCCTGGAGCAAATATTAACTATGAAACTGGTCATGCAATCTTTGAAGCAACTCATGGTACTGCACCTAAGTATGCGGGTCTAGATAAGGTTAACCCTTCATCAGTACTTCTATCTGGAGTATTAATGTTAGAACACCTTGGTTGGCATGAAGCTGCTAAGCTTGTTATGGATTCAGTTGAAAAGACAATTGCATCTAAAGTTGTAACTTACGACTTCGCACGTTTAATGGATGGTGCAACTGAAGTTAAGTGTTCTGAATTCGGAGATGCATTAATTAACAATATGGCATAATTATATAAAACGAAGCAAAAGGAAGTTAATCTTAACTTCCTTTTGTGCTAATGTGAGTTACACTCTTGACAACAAGAAAAGAGGGGGTTTTGAAATGGCTGGGATTAAACGTAGAAAGATTTCTGTAATCGGTGCTGGTTTTACTGGCGCAACTACTGCATTAATGGCTGCTCAGAAGGAACTTGGAGATATTGTATTAGTCGATATTCCAAATTTAGAAAACCCAACTAAAGGGAAAGCTCTTGATATGTTAGAGGCAAGTCCTGTTCAAGGCTTTGATGCAAATATCGTCGGTACTTCTGATTATATGGATACTGCAAACTCGGATGTTGTAGTTATTACAGCTGGGATTGCTCGTAAGCCAGGTATGAGCCGTGACGATTTAGTTAGCACAAATGCCAAGATCATGAAAAGTGTAACTCAAGAAATTGTTAAACATTCTCCAGAATGTATTATTATTGTCTTAACAAATCCTGTTGATGCGATGACATACACAGTGTTTAAAGAATCTGGTTTTCCGAAGACACGTGTAATAGGTCAATCAGGTGTGCTTGACACCGCTCGTTTCCGGACATTCGTGGCTCAAGAATTGAATCTATCTGTGAAGGACATAACTGGATTTGTTCTTGGTGGACATGGTGATGATATGGTGCCATTAGTTCGATATTCGTATGCTGGTGGAATTCCGTTAGAAACTTTAATCCCTAGTGAACGCCTTAATGCTATAGTAGAGCGTACACGTAAAGGTGGCGGAGAAATCGTAAATCTATTAGGAAATGGTAGTGCTTACTATGCACCTGCTGCTGCTCTAGTAGAAATGGTTGAGGCCATTTTAAAAGATCAAAGACGTGTACTACCTTCTATCGCATATTTAGAAGGTGAATATGGATACCATGATATATACCTAGGAGTGCCTACAATTATCGGTGGGAATGGTATTGAGAAAGTAATCGAACTTGATTTGCTTGATAGTGAAAAGGCGGCTCTGGATAAATCAGTAGAATCTGTAAAAGGTGTAATGGCGGTATTATAAAACAACACAGTAAAGCTAGCGCTTGCTAGCTTTGTTTTAACGATGAAATGTAAACGATTACAACCCTCTACATAATTGAATGGAGGTGCCTTTACTATGGTACTCGGAAAGAAAAGAAAACTTGGACGCAAAATTGAAGAAATTACGGTTGGTGAGAAACTAACCTTAACAGAGAAAATAGAAGATAAAGACATACTATTATACTTAGGATTAACGAACGATCCGAATCCTTTGTTTATCCAACATGATTATGCATCACAAACACCTTATAAAAAACCGATTGTTCCTACAATCATGCTATCAGGCATTTTATCAGCATCAGTATCGAAATACATGCCTGGACCAGGGAGCACGATTGTCGAACAACATATCAAATTTCATCTACCTGTATATCATTACGCAACAGTTCAATTTTTCTTTGAAGTTACGGATGTTAAGGAAGATAAAAATGAAATTGAGCTTAGTGTAAAGGCGACAAATGAAGAAAATCAGGTTGTACTAGATGGAACGTTAAAAGTGGAGCCACCACACTTAATTGAAACGATGACAGGTAAAGCACTCGATAATTTTTAATTACCAAGAAAGCAGAGATGCTTTCTTTTTTTGAACTGCAAATTCAAGATAGTAAGTGTATATTTCAGCGCTTATTATCATTTGTAGGTTCTTTAAATAGATAGTCTTTGCTAATTATGCACACGTTCTGTACCGGACGCAGAAGGCAGTACATCCTTTGCCAGTGAGGTAAAGCGAATAAGCACGCTAATACCAACAAATAGTGGTACAAGCCAACCTCATTAACTAATGTAAAAAATATAAAGAAAATGTAAAGACTATGTTAAACTGCCTGTTTAGTAGTAAGATGAAGAGTATAATGAAGTCAGAAAATATGCAAAGGTTGGGGAAATGATGAACAAAAAAGTTCTCGTTGTAGATGATGAACAATCAATTGTTACCTTGCTTCAATATAATTTACAACAGGCAGGATTTGACGTAATTACAGCTAATGACGGTCTTGCTGGAAAAGAGTTAGCAGTAACAGAACAACCTGACATTATGGTACTTGACCTAATGCTGCCTAAAATGGATGGAATTGAAGTTTGTAAAGAGCTCCGGCAGCAAAAAGTGATGATACCCATCTTAATGCTAACAGCTAAGGATGATGAATTTGATAAAGTACTAGGATTAGAATTAGGGGCAGATGATTATTTGACAAAGCCTTTTAGCCCAAGAGAAGTGGTTGCAAGAGTGAAGGCGATTTTGAGAAGAACGCAGTTTACAAATGAAATTCAACTGAAAGACTCAGAGGATAATCAAATCAATATCTTAGATTTAATTATTAAGCCAGAAAATTACGAGGCATTTTTTGCAGGGGAATTATTAGAACTAACGCCTAAAGAGTTTGAATTGCTAATGTACTTAGCGATGAATAAAGGCCGTGTGTTAACTCGTGATCAACTGTTAAGTGCGGTATGGAATTATGATTTTGCAGGAGACACACGAATTGTGGATGTACATATTAGCCACTTACGTGAAAAAATCGAGAAAAACACGAAAAAGCCAGCATATATCAAAACAATCCGCGGATTAGGTTATAAATTAGAGGAGCCTAAAATGAATGAGTAAGTTCCAATCTCGATTACTATTTTGGCTCGTTATGCTTACACTTTTTGTCATGATTGGAATGGGGGGGTTAATTGGACAAATTTTTAAGGCATTTTATACGGTGACTTATAACGAAAGATTAGAAAAAGAGGCAAATTTAGTATTACAAATCATTGAAAAAGAAGTAGATATACAAATTAAAGATGTAGCCAATTCGCTAAAAACGAAAGTGACGATGGTAGATGGGAATGGAGAAATTCTATTAAGTTCAGAAGAGAATCTTGATGACACTCCCTCTTACTTAATAAATGAATATAAAAGTCGTCTTACCGAAGGAAAGCTTAGTGAAAAACCACTCCATATTGAGGGTAGCGAAAAAAATCGGTTTTACTACGTTGTTCCTATGAAGAGTGAAGGGTATCTGTTGTTAAGTCAACCTGTAGACTCATATGAAAAAACGTATAAACAAATATGGGCAGTACTAATTACGAGTATTGGTTTAGCGTTCATTGTGATGCTTATTTTTGGAGCAAGAATAACTCGTTATTATATGAAGCCAATTGAGTCTGCAACAATTGTAGCAACCGAATTAGCAAAAGGAAATTATAAAGCTAGAACCTATGAAAACCATTCTAAAGAGACGAGCATGCTGAGTCAATCAATCAATATTCTAGCCCGTAATCTTCAAGATATGGTTAAAACACAAGAGATTCAGCAATCAAGACTGACTACACTCATCGAAAATATGGGTAGTGGATTAATTTTCATTGATAGTAGGGGCTATATTAATCTTGTTAATAGGACGTATAAGGATATTTTTAAGGTTGATACTCAAAATTATTTATATAGATCATACTATGATGTCATCGAACATCGAGAAGTAATTTCAATGTTAGAAGAAATTTTTATGACAGAGATTAAAATCAGAAAACACTTGCATTTATCATTCGGTATCACGCAAAAGCATTTTGAAGTGTACGGTTCTCCAATTATTAGTGCAAATGATGAATGGAAAGGTATTTTACTAGTTTTCCATGACATCTCAGATTTAAAGAAACTTGAGCAAATTAGACAAGATTTTGTTGCCAATGTATCACATGAATTAAAAACACCTATTACTTCCATTAAAGGTTTCTCAGAAACCTTATTAGATGGGGCGATGAAGGATGAAAATTTACTTGAAAACTTTTTGAATATCATCTTAACAGAAAGTGACCGATTGCAAAGCTTAATTCAAGACCTTCTTGATTTATCAAAAATAGAACAACCAGGATACGCGATTAATTGGAAAAGGGTTGAGTTAAGGGGATTAATCGAGGAAATTATGGTTCTCCTAGAAGGAAAAGCAGCAGAGAAAAATGTACAGCTTGTTCTAGAAGGAAAGGGCGAATACTGGTTAGATGGTGATTTATATCGTTTAAAACAAATTTTTATCAATTTAATAAACAATGGAATTGCTTATACTCCATCTGGCGGTACTGTTTCAATCGCGATTCAAGAGCTTTCAAAAAAGATAAAAGTTCAAGTTTTGGACACAGGGATTGGAATTGCAAAAGAAGAACTCCCTCGTATATTTGAACGTTTTTATCGAGTGGATAAGGCAAGAACTAGAAATTCTGGTGGTACTGGTTTAGGATTAGCAATTGTAAAACATCTTGTTGATGTGCACGGTGGAACAATAATGGTAGAGAGTGAACAGTCCGTTGGCACCACGTTTACAATTGAATTTAATAAGAAAAAACGAAATTAATTTACAAAGTTTTTACACTTTCTATATAGTACCTTAATTTTACTTGGGTATGATGAAGAGGAATTACCCCTTCATCTATAGACCATTTTGGTAACGAGGACAAACTGTTCTCGTTTTTTTGTACAATCTATATATCATTTTTAAGAAAACTGAAACTTTGTGTGCAAATGTACGTAATAGTAGTATGCTAAAAAAAAGAGGGGGAACAGCATGAGTTTAAAACGTTTATTTACGTATACTGGGCTAGGTGTTGGAATTGTTATCCTGGCAATTTTAGGCTTTACGACTTGGTATACGGTCGATGAATCGGATCAAGCAGTTATTTTAACATTGGGGAAGGTCGATACAGCTGTCATTGAACCAGGTTTACATTTTAAGTTACCATGGCCAATACAGGATGTCGAAATATTATCAAAAGAAACATTCAGTTTACAATTCGGTTATGAAGAAAAGGGTGGAGAGCTAAAGGAATTTCCAGAGGATACTAAAATGATTACTGGAGATGAGAATATAGTACTAGCTGATATGGTAGTTCAATGGAGAATAACTGAACCATCAAAGTATCTATATAACTCAATTGATCCTGAAGTAATCTTGTACAATGCAACATCTGCTTCTTTAAGAAGTATAATCGGAAGCTCTAAAATTGATGATGCATTAACTTCTGGGAAAGCAGAGATTGAGGCTGAAGTAAGAGATCTCTTGGCATCATTAATCGATAAATATGATATTGGAATCTCTATTTCAACTGTAAAACTACAAGACGTAGAATTACCAAATTCAGAGGTTAGAAAAGCATTTACGAATGTAACAAGTGCCCGTGAAACAATGAATACGAAAATAAATGAAGCGAAAAAATATTCTAACAAGCGGAGCCAAGAGGCAGAAGGTGAAAAGGATGCCCTAATCTCAAAGGCTGAGGGTGAAAGAACAGCAAGAGTTGAACAGGCACGCGGGGATGTATCAAAATTTAATGCTTTATATACAGAGTATGTGAAAGCGCCCGACATTACTAGAAAGCGTTTAATTTTAGAAACATTAGAATCTGTATTACCAAATGCTGAAATTTATATTATGAATGACGATGGAAATACAATGAAGTATTTCCCACTCCGTCCATTAGAAAAACAAACACCTCCAGCGGTTGAAACGGAAGGAAGTGAAAAGAATGACTGATCCAAACGTAATCGATATAAAGGAGAAGAAGCAGGTGGATTGGAGAAAGTATTCAAAGGCAGGAATTTTCTTCTTACTCATTCTTTTATTGTTCATCATGCTCATTACGAATCTATTTATTGTTAGAGAGGGTGAATATAAGGTAGTAAGACAATTTGGTGAGGTTGTTCGGATTGATTCTACTCCCGGATTATCCTATAAAATTCCTTTTGTACAATCAGTTGAAACTCTTCCAAAATATCAAATGGTGTACGATGTAGAAAAAGAAGAGATTAATACAAAAGATAAAAAGCGTATGATAATTGATAATTATGCTGTTTGGAAAATAGAAGATCCGAAAAAGATGATATCTAATGCACGTAGTGTCGTGAATGCTGAAACGAAGATGGGGGAATTTATTTTCTCTGTCATTCGTGCTGAATTAGGGCAATTAGACTATGATGAGATCATTAATGATGAAAAGTCATCACGAGGTAGTTTGAATGACCGAGTAACGGAACGTGTAAACGAGTTATTAGATAATGCTAATTACGGAATCGTTGTAACAGATGTAAGGATGAAACGTACAGACTTACCTACAGAGAACGAAGAATCAGTGTATACACGTATGATTTCTGAACGCGAATCAACGGCACAGCAATATCTATCTATGGGCGATGCAGAGAAAAATAGAATGATTGCCAAAACAGACAAGGAAGTAACTGAACTACTAGCAAAAGCAAAAGCTGATGCAGAAGGAATCAAGGCAGAAGGAGAAGGTCAAGCTGCCCGAATTTACAATGATGCATTTAGTAGAGATAAAGAGTTTTATGATTTATACCGCACACTAGAATCCTATAAAAAGACAATCGATGGAGAGACCGTAATCGTCATACCATCAGATTCTCCGTATGCAAAAATACTGAGTGGATATTTAGAATAAACATGCCATTTTCCTTTCTATCATGAGAAATGATAAGATAGGGAAAATGGCTTTTTTTAAGAAATGTGAAAGCAGCCCGACGAGGAGGATGATGATATGACTCAAAAAATAGTATTAATAGATGGGAATAGTTTAGCCTATCGTGCTTTTTTTGCCTTACCATTGTTAAACAATGACAAAGGGATACATACGAACGCAATCTATGGCTTTACAATGATTTTAATGAGGATTTTACAGGAAGAAAAGCCAACGCATATGTTAGTTGCCTTTGATGCCGGTAAGACAACCTTTAGACATAGTACATTTAAAGAATATAAAGGTGGACGACAAAAAACTCCACCAGAACTATCAGAACAGATGCCTTTTTTACGAGAACTATTAGATGCATTCCAAGTAAAACGATACGAGTTACCAAACTATGAAGCAGATGATATTATCGGAACTATCTCGAAATTGGCAGAGGGGACAAATGCAGAGATCAAGGTTATTACTGGAGATAAAGATCTCTTGCAGCTTGTCTCTGAACATACAACGGTTGATATTACAAGAAAAGGGATTACTGAGGTAGATTCGTATACTCCTCAATTTTTAAATGAAAAGCTTGGCATTTCGCCTAACCAAATCATTGATATGAAAGGGTTAATGGGGGATGCTTCAGATAATATTCCTGGTGTTCCTGGTGTTGGAGAAAAAACAGCTATCAAGCTGCTAAAAGAGTATGAAACGGTTGAGAACTTATATGAACATATTGAAGATGTGAGCGGGAAATTAAAAGAAAAATTAGAGGAAAATAAAGAACAAGCGATTATGAGTAAAGAGCTCGCAACGATTATGCGTGATGCACCAATCACGGTAAGTGTCGATGATATTACATACGAGAATTTTGACAGAGACGCTGTTATTAAGCTTTTCAAGGAGCTCAATTTCCATTCTTTACTTGAAAAGATGGATATACAAGTTACGGAACAACCAAAAGAACTTGCAGAGCTTCACTTTGAAATTGTTGAGGAGTTAAATACGGATGTGTTATCAAATGATTCAAGTTTAAGTGTAGAGACTTTTAGTGACCATTATCACCATGCAGAAGTACTAGGTATTGCTATTTCAAACGAAACAGGTAATTACTTTATTCCAACAAACATTGCATTAAAATCTAGTGAGTTTAAACAATGGGCACGAGATGAAAATATGAAAAAGGCACTGTTTGATGGTAAGCAAGCAATTGTCGCATTACATGGTCATGGCATTGAATTAAAGGGAATTGATTTTGACTTAATGATTGCTGATTATATTTGTAATCCATCTGACCCTTCAGTGGATCTAGCTGCAGTAGCAAGAAAAAGGGGATACCACGACGTCCAATCTGATGAAACTGTGTATGGAAAAGGTGCGAAGAAAAGTATTCCAGAAGAAAAGGAATTAAGTGAGCATCTCGTTCGAAAAGCAGTAGCCATTCATGCTCTTAGAGATACATTTGAACAAGAATTAGAGTCGAATGATCAATTAATGTTATATCGTGAACTAGAGTTACCTTTGTCGTTTATACTTGCTGAAATGGAATATACAGGAGTTAAAGTGGATAAGAGTCGACTAGAAGATATGCAAAATGAGCTTTCAAGTCGACTTGCGGAGCTTGAAAGAGAAATTCATCAACTTGCAGGTGAGGCATTCAACATTAACTCACCGAAACAGTTAGGGGTTATCTTATTTGAGAAGTTAAGTTTGCCACCTGTAAAAAAGATGAAAACAGGTTATTCCACTTCTGCTGATGTTTTAGAAAAACTTGAAGGGAAACACGAAATAATCCGAGCAATTTTAACGTATCGTCAATTAGGAAAGTTGAATTCGACTTATCTCGAAGGCTTGTTAAAGGTGATAAATATAAAAACTGGTAAGGTTCATACGAGGTTTAATCAGACATTAGCACAAACAGGAAGATTGAGTTCTATTGATCCAAACCTACAAAATATTCCGATTCGCTTAGAAGAAGGAAGGAAAATTAGACAAGCTTTTGTCCCATCGACTAAAGACTGGGTTATTTTCGCAGCTGATTACTCGCAAATTGAACTTAGGGTGCTTGCACACATTGCAGGTGATGAAAAGCTAATTCATGCATTCAAGAACGATTTTGATATTCATACTCAGACAGCAATGGACGTTTTTGGGGTAGAAGCGAATGAGGTCACTTCAGATATGCGTAGGCAAGCAAAGGCAGTAAACTTTGGAATTGTATATGGAATTAGTGACTATGGGCTTTCGCAGAGTCTTAGTATCACCCGTAAGGATGCTGCGACCTTTATTGATAAATACTTAAAGAGCTTCCCAGGCGTTCAAGATTATATGAGCGATATCATTATTGAAGCGAAAGAAAAAGGGTATGTTAGCACGTTAATGCAACGTCGCAGATACATTCCTGACATTACAAATCGAAATTTCAATTTACGTAGCTTTGCAGAAAGAACGGCGATGAATACACCAATTCAAGGTAGCGCAGCAGATATCATTAAAAAAGCGATGATTGATTTAGCTGGCGCATTAAGAGATGAAAACCTTGAAGCGAAATTAATCTTACAAGTGCATGATGAACTAATTCTAGAAGCACCTAAAAATGAGATTGAAAAGCTAACAGAACTTGTTTCTCGAGTAATGGAAAATACGCTTGAGTTAAAAGTTCCATTAAAGGTGGATTATGCTTATGGCTCAACATGGTATGATGCGAAGTAATATAAATGAATCTTGCTGAAAGGAAGTGACACTATGCCAGAACTTCCAGAGGTTGAAACTGTAAGACGAACATTAGTAGAACTTTTAAAAGGAAAAACAATAAAACATGTTGAGGTTCTATGGCCAAAGATTATTAAAAAGCCAGAACCGATCGAACAATTTGCTGATGCACTTATTGGACAAACCATTTTAGATGTCGAGAGGCGTGGCAAATTTCTGAAGTTTAAGTTAACGGATTATGTACTGGTCTCTCACCTTCGAATGGAGGGACGTTATGGTTTATATCCAAAAAATGAACCGTATGATAAACATACACATGTGTTATTTACGTTTACTGATGGTTCTCAGCTACGTTACCGTGATGTTCGAAAATTTGGAACGATGCACTTATTTAAGCCTGGTGAAGAAGAAATTGAATTACCGTTATCACAGCTTGGTCCAGAGCCGTTTGCTAGGGAATTTACAGTTCGTCATTTAGCTGAAAAACTAAAGAAAACTAACCGAAAAATTAAAGTGGCACTTCTTGATCAAGTAACGGTTGTTGGATTAGGGAACATTTATGTAGATGAAGCATTATTTCGAGCCGGTATTCATCCTGAAAGAGAAGCTAGCTCGTTAAAAAAGAAGGAAATTGAACGATTACACGAAGAAATAGTAGCAACCCTCAAAGAAGCAGTTGATAAAGGAGGAAGTACAATTCGTTCGTATGTGAACACACAAGGTGAAATTGGCATGTTTCAGTTGGAATTGTACGTATATAGTAGAAAAGGTGAACCGTGCAAGAGATGTGGAACAGAGATTCAAAAGCTAGTAGTCGGAGGAAGAGGAACGCACATTTGTCCGAAGTGTCAAAAAAAGAAGTGACATGTTGAGAAATAAATGTAGGTTTTGAAATAACAATGGATGGGCTCTTTTCATATACTACCATAGCTTGAATATGGAAGGAGCTTGATCATGGTTCTATCAGTATCTCTCATCCTGCTTGCATTTGCTGTTAGCTTGGATAGTTTTAGTGTTGGTTTTACTTACGGACTACGGAAAATGAATTTACCCATTCGTTCTATTATCGTCATAGCCATTTGTTCTGCCTTCACGTTAATGGTAGCAATGGGAGTAGGAAATATCATCTCAGTGTTTCTTTCACCTGAATGGGCAGAAAAAATTGGAGGCATCGTTCTTGTTGGAATTGGGGCCTGGGTATTATATCAATTTTTTCGTCCCGAAAAAGATCAAGCCGAATCAAATGCTGATCCGTTACTCATTAAACTTGAGATCAAATCACTGGGTGTTGTCATTCACATTCTAAGAAAACCAATGGATGCCGACATCGATAAATCAGGAGCAATTACAGGAATAGAAGCTTTCTTACTCGGTTTTGCCTTATCATTAGATGCGTTTGGTGCAGGAATTGGAGCTGCATTATTAGGTTATTCTCCAATTGTAATGGCAATATTAGTGGCTGCTATTAGTTCGATTTTCTTATTTGGCGGGTTAAAGTGCGGCAGAGGTTTATCGAAATTGAAATGGGTACAGAAATTTGCCTTTCTACCAGGTTTCTTACTCATCATGCTAGGTATATGGAAATTATAGCGGAGGAAAAAAATGAAGGTGACAATTGGACTAACAGGTGGAATTGCAAGTGGAAAGAGCACGGTTTCATCGATGCTACGTGAGCTTGAGTTTCCAATTATTGATGCAGATGTAATTGCCCGTGAAGTTGTAGAGGTAGGAGAAGAAGCTTATCATTCTATAGTGGACGCGTTTGGAGATGAAATAATTAGGCAGGACGGTTCAATTGATCGTGCCAAGCTTGGAGCTATTGTTTTTAATAGTGAAGAAATGAGAAAAACACTAAACAGCATTGTACACCCCGCAGTAAGAAAACGAATGATTGAACTTAAGGAAACCTACTTGTCAGAGAATAATGCAGTCGTATTAGATATACCGCTATTATTTGAAAGCCAATTAACATATATGGTTGATAAAACATTACTTGTTTACGTTGATCCTGACACTCAATTACAGCGTTTAATGAATCGTAATCAGCTTTCAAAAGAAGAAGCTCTTGCTAGAATTCATTCGCAATTGCCACTCGCTGACAAGATAAATCGGTCGGATGAAGTTATTAATAATAATGGTACAATTAAAGAAACAAAAGAGCAGTTACTTCAAGTTTTAACTAAATGGGAACTCGTATAACTGAATTATGAGACTTGCTAATTGCAGGTCTTTTTTATATTGATTGTGTTGTCAACCGCATTTTTGAATGAAGTAAATGGGGTGAGAATAGTGTAGGTGGTGGCACATGGACTTGCGCAAACATCTTAAGAACGATAACAACACATCTATATATACATCAAATATGTTATCAAACTATGTATAATAACCAATTTTACAAATAATATGTACAAAATAAAAAAATACCATCACAATGAAAACGTTTTATGTTATACTAATAGCAGGGTAAGGAATAAAAAGTATAACATATATGGAGGAGACAACGACATGAGAGGTAGAATAGCAATCAATGGGTTTGGCCGAATTGGGAGAATGGTATTTAGAAATGCAATCCAAGAGGACAAATTAGAGATTGTTGCAATTAATGCAAGTTATCCAGCTGAGACATTAGCACATTTAATTAAGTATGATACAATTCATGGTAAATTTGATGGGGAAGTAATTGCTGCTGATAATGCTCTCATTGTTAACGGAAAAAGAGTGCAGTTATTGAGCTCTAGAGATCCGCTTGAGCTTCCTTGGAAGGAATTAAATATAGATATCGTAATCGAAGCAACTGGTAAGTTCAATTCTAAAGACAAGGCAATGCTTCATGTTGAGGCAGGGGCTAAACGTGTAATTTTAACAGCACCTGGTAAAGAAGAGGACGTAACAATTGTTGTCGGTGTAAATGACAATACATTAGATATTGAAAATCATATTGTAATATCAAATGCTTCTTGTACAACAAATTGCTTAGCACCTGTTGTAAAGGTGTTAGACGAGCAATTTGGAATTGAAAATGGATTAATGACAACTGTTCACTCATTTACAAATGACCAAAAGAACATTGATAATCCACATAAAGATCTACGTCGTGCGAGAGCATGTGCATCATCTATTATTCCTACAACAACTGGTGCTGCAAAAGCGCTTGCGAAAGTGTTACCCAGCTTACAAGGGAAATTACACGGAATGGCATTACGCGTTCCAACACCAAACGTTTCACTTGTAGATTTAGTCGTTGATTTAAAGAGAGATGTAACAGTAGATGATATTAATAGTGCGTTTGTTTCTGCTTCAGAAGGATCATTAAAAGGTATCCTTGGTTTTACAACGGAACCACTTGTTTCTATCGACTTTAATACAGATTCACGCTCTGCTATCATTGATGGTTTATCTACAATGGTTATGGGAGATCGAAAAGTTAAAGTACTTGCTTGGTATGACAATGAATGGGGTTATTCAACACGCGTTGTAGATTTAACGAAAATTGTTTCTGAGCAGTTAACAAAGACAAAAGAGGTTTCTGCAATATAATAAATAACGCACATAGAAAAATCATTAACGGCCTTACGAATGGAACACATTCGTAAGGTCTTTTTAGCATTTTCAAATGTTTAATTAGATACTCTCCAGTACATTTGCCACTACTAGATGAGTGGGCAATATCATCAATAGCAATCGGATATTTTTAAGACATTAGGAAAAAGTAAGGGATGCTAGCCATTTGAGCTAAAAAGGTGGCTTCCTTTAACAAGATACCTTGTTTGATAAAATGCCTTCAAGGAAAATAGACGAAATATAATAAAAAAATTTTCCAATGATGTGTTGCAATATTGAATCAAACAAAGTATACTATTTTTCGTGAACTTCTTAACTAAAGCTTCGGTTAAGAGGCTACTTAAAGGGTTAGGACCTCTTTGGACTAACTTTCCCCCGTGGTAGTAAACTTGCCTTTAAGCGAAAGAAATTCATGAACACCTAAAATTGTTAAAGGGGGAAGTACTATTATGGAAACAATGGGTCGTCATGTAATCTCAGAACTATGGGGTTGTGACTTTGAAAAACTTAACGACATGAACTTTATTGAAGAAACATTTGTAAACGCAGCTTTAAAATCTGGTGCTGAAATTCGTGAGGTAGCATTCCACAAATTTGCTCCTCAAGGTGTAAGCGGGGTAGTCATTATCTCAGAATCACATTTAACTATCCACAGCTTCCCAGAACATGGTTATGCAAGTATCGATGTTTATACTTGTGGTGATCTTGATCCTAACATTGCGGCTGATTATATTTCTGAAGCATTAGGTGCACAAACTCGTGAGAACATCGAAATTCCTCGTGGAATGGGTCCGGTTCAGGTAAAACAGGCTAAAGTTAAAGCTTTATAATATGAAACTAGAAAAGAGGTGTAATCACACCTCTTTTTTTACATTCTATGTTTTTTAGTGTTTAATGGACATACATACTATTATTTAGAAAGTGGGTACGGACAATGGGAGCTATTCGTTCAATTGGTCAATTTTTCTCAAATCATTGTGAAACTGGAGAAAAACACGAAGATCCCTCGTTAAGAACACGTTATTATAAAGTAACTAACAGTAACGCAATTAAGATGATTGATGAATTATTATCGAGTGAACCAGGTATTAAAGTGACATCAGTTTCAAAGGAACATGGTGAATTAAGTGTAGAAATGACTTCTCCTAAGAAGGCGTTTATTGTCGTTTCCATTATTTCTGTGAGACCATACGAAACTGCAGTTGATTTCTCGGTTACTTACGAAGGGTTACTAAGTTTAGGCTATACAAAGGTAATTGTGAAGAAACTCTATAATATGATAAATGAAAAGCTTTCACCGTTAAGGTAAAACATAAGTATGAAAATACTTGTCTAATGTCGGAATTTGCAATAAGATTAATATAAAGAAACATGTAAATATTATCATTTTAGGTTTTTTGATAAATGCTTTGGAGTTGATAGAATGAAATGTCCAAGCTGCCACCATAACGGTACTCGAGTACTTGATTCACGCCCTGTTGACGACGGAAGATCGATTAGACGACGTAGAGAATGTGAAGAATGTCAATATCGCTTTACGACCTTCGAAAAAGTTGAGGAAATCCCTTTAATTGTTGTTAAGAAGGAAGGAACGAGGGAAGAGTTTAGTCGTGATAAGATTTTACGCGGGCTAATAAAGGCATGTGAAAAAAGACCAGTTCCTTTAAAGGTACTAGAGGATATTACTCATGAAGTAGAAGTAGAGCTTCGAAATCAAGGAGTTTCCGAAATAAATAGTGATATCGTTGGTGAAATGGTGATGGATCGATTAGCGGTTGTTGATGATGTCGCTTATGTAAGATTCGCTTCGGTTTATAGACAATTTAAAGATATAAATGTATTTATTGATGAGCTTAAAGATTTATTAAAAACTAGAAACTAGTGAGCGACTAGGCATATTTGCTGAAAGCTCTATTTTTTTAAGTTTTAGGCTGTGTTAAATATATTAATGTTTTAACTAATTTCTGAATAAATAAGGAACACTAATGCATTGGATGCATTGGCCAAACATTGTATGGCTACTTTTTAGATAAGCTTTTTACTTCGAATTCCTAGTAATAAAAGGGGATATAACAAACATGCAATCTTGGAAAGAAGTATTACCTTTAGATCAATACTTAGTGAAAACGGACACGATACTTAATGATTTGGATCGGAAGGTTATAACATTACTGTATCAACCACTTATTGGTCCACTTAGTTTTTCATTGTACATGTTACTTTGGGGAGAAGTAGAGGCTTATAAATATTGGGGTTCACCTTCAACGCATCGACAACTAATGGCATCAATGAAAATGAATTTAGATGAAATTCTTGTTGCGCGTAAAAAATTAGAAGGTATTGGTCTTCTTAAGACATATGTACAGGAAACATCTGAAGTAAGAAATTTTATATATGAAATTAAGCCTCCTTTTTCTCCACATATATTTTTTAGTTCTGATTTTCCCTTTAGTATTTTTCTAAAAGAAGAGGTAGGCGAACTTAGATACAATAAGTTAAAATCGCTATTTGTTACAAAAAGTATCAATTCTAAAGACTTTAAGGATATTTCACAATCTTTTGCAGATGTATATTCACCGACTAAAGAACATAAAGGACTTCAACCTGAGACAGATGATCAACAATATATACAAAGAGAGCAACCTTCTTCGCTAAAGGTCGGCAAATTTGATTTCGATTTTGATTTATTCATTTATGGTCTTTCTGACAATTTTGTCTCGCCACAACTTATAACAGATGAAGTAGGAGAGCGGATCAAGCTACTTGCGTATGTATACGGATTATCTCCATTAGATATGCAAAAGGTCGTGATGAATGCCACCTATGGCAATGAAGATGAAATTGACTTAGATATATTATCTGAGAAGGCTAAAATGTATTATGAAATTGAAAATTTTGGAAGAGCTCCACTAATGGTTGAAAAAATTCAACCATTGCAACTTCAAACGATGAGATATATTGAGCCTCAAACAGAACAGGAAAGACGAATTCATCACTTTGAGACAACAACTCCAAAGGATTTCTTAATTGAACTTGCTGGAGGTGCCTCTCCTACAAGTAGTGATTTAGCCATAGTAGAAAGTATTATGGTAAACCAACATATCCCACCTGGTGTTGTTAATGTTTTACTCGATTATGTTGTAAACCACAAAAAGATGAACTTAAATAAAAAATATATTGAGAATACAGCTAGTAACTGGGCAAGACAAAAAATTAAAACAGTAAAAGAAGCACTTGATCAAATAGAGGATTTTGAAAAAGATGTGGCAGAATATAAAGATAAAGAAATAAAAACAAAACAAAATTCTGGTAGCAGTTTAAGAAAACCGATTCGAAAAGAAATTTTACCCGATTGGATGACAGATCCAGATTATATTGAGAAGAGAAAACAGCAATTAATGAATAAACAGCGAGAGAAGTAACTAACGCACAGGGAGAGGTGATCTTTATGAAATCAATTAAGGATGCATTAAATCAAATGTCGTATCCGAAGCGAATGGAAGAACAATATGAAAAATTTAAGGATATTGTTTTAAATGACCCGGATATTAAAGTGTTTTTGGATCAAAATCGACCTTTTTTAAATCGGAAAATTTTTGATAGTGGTCTTCTTAAGATGTATGAGTATCACACTCAAAGTAAAGAATGTGCGAATTGTCCAAGCTTAAGTGAATGTGTAAATATGGTGCCTGGATACCATCCACAACTTGTTTTAAAGAACAAACAATCAATTGAACTCGATTATCAGCAGTGTCCGAGCAAAGTGTTAGCCGAAATTCAGAAGGAAAAGAAAAACAAGATAAAGTCGGTATATATCCCTTCAAACTTACTGAATGCAACTTTTATGGATATTTATGAAGACGATGAATATCGCTACCAAATTAAACAACAAATATGGAGTTTCTTAAAATCATATAAATCAAATAAGAATACAAAAGGTTTTTATATACACGGTGGATTTGGTGTAGGAAAAACATATATTTTATGTGCAATTGCAAACGAATTAGCAGAAGAAAACACAGAATCGATGATTATGTATTTTCCAGAATTCATTCGTGAATTAAAAAGCGTAATGAGTAATGAAGGTGCTTTTAATAACAAGCTGGAAGCTGCTAAGAAAGTACCTGTTCTAATGTTTGATGATATCGGTGCTGAATCCATGACAAGCTGGATGCGTGATGAAATACTAGGACCGATACTGCAATATAGGATGCTTGAAAAACTTCCGACGTTCTTCACTTCAAATTTGAATTTAGATGAGTTACTTCGCCATTATACGTACTCTCAAAAAGGTGAAGAGGAAGGTATTAAAGCAAAAAGAATACTAGAGAGAGTTAAGTTTTTAACTGAAGAAATTGAATTAGTAGATATTAATCGTCGTAACTAAAAGAGCTTAAAACGCTCTTTTTTATTTTGTGAATAAAATGTAATTCATTTTTTTGTTTCCCCTTCATATAAATAGAATCAGATGCAAAAAGGGGGGACAACCAATATGCATATAACGTTTGACACCGAATTAGATCTTCAATATGTTTATAAGCTGCTTTCAAACTCAAAGAATCAATCCTTAAAATTAAAAATGAAAGATGCTACATTATTCATCGATGTTTTGAAAAACGATGAAGAATGTATTCGTACATATATTATTCCTGCCTTAACACAGTTTGTATTGAAAATAAAAGAACCGCAATATATCCGATATTTTTTAAGTACGATGTTTTTTTATGAGGATGAAACGGAACAGTTACAAATTATTGAAATGGTGCAATCACTCGTAAGTGATGATGAGGAACGATTACATCCTTCTTTAAAAGAAGGGTATCCGAGAGAAGAAATTATTAAGCGGGCGTTAAGTATGTTTCTAACAAAGCAGGTACAATTTTCGTTTGAGGCATTTTTAACATTCAGATTGAAAGATTACTTATTACGCTTGCAGGAATATATTGAGGTTGCCATTGATGAATATAAGTTAGAACAGGATTATCAAGATTTTATAGAAACATTAAGAAAGTATATCGCTTGTAAAACTAGTCATATCAATCTCATACATGTTGTCCAAGAGAAGGAACGTTTTATCTTTTATGACGAAATGTTTACCGAGCTAGAAGTAAAGGTAGAACTTGAAGAAGAATTCGTTTCGAATTACGGATTTGAAGTCGACCAAGAGCTTATAGCGCCATTGTTATTATTAAGTCCAGCTTCTATTCACTTATATTCGGCTAACTTAGATCATGGAATTGTTCAAACGGTAGTAAGTATTTTTCAGGAACGAGTAACGATTTTCCCTTACGAACGTTTTCTTGAAAAATATCCAATTGACCATACATAATAAATACTAAAAAAAATAGGAATTAACTTGATTTCATTCTAGACTTGTGGCTATAATAACCTACATAATCACTATAAGTAATAACTTGTAATGAGAAGGACATGGGTTATTTTTACGGTTTTACAGAGAGGGAAGTCAAACAGGCTGTGAGCTTCCTAAACACGAAAAATATGCCTACCACCTTTGAACTTTAGTACGGAACAGATGAAAATCTCACTATGTACTAACGGTCTCAACCGTTATCTTGAACTTCTTGAGCCAATGCTATTTTTCGTTGGAAAGAAGGGTGGAACCACGACTACAAACTCGTCCCTTTATCTAGGGAGGAGTTTTTTTGTTTTCATTAAACTAATATCACCTATGACCAAAAGTCATGTGAATAAATACTTTTAAGGAGTGAACAAGGATGTCTGAAATACTAAACATTACATTTCCAGACGGATCGGTGAAGGAGTTTCAAAAAGGTACGACGACAGAAGATATCGCGGCATCAATTAGTCCTGGTTTAAGGAAAAAGGCCATAGCAGGGAAACTGGACGGAAATCTAATTGATTTACGTACTCCTATACAAGAAAATGGCAGTATTGAAATCATTACACAAGACTCATCAGAAGCACTTGAGATTTTACGTCATAGTACAGCACATTTAATGGCTCAAGCTGTTAAACGTCTATACAAAGGTCAAAACGTACGCTTAGGTGTTGGACCTGTTATTGAGGGTGGTTTCTACTATGACATTGATATGGAAGAGTCTATTACTCATGAAGATCTAGCTCTTATAGAAAAAGAAATGCAAAAAATTTCGAATGAAAATCTTTCAATAGAGCGAGTTGAAGTATCACGCTCTGAAGCTGAGGCGCGTTTTGCAGAAATTAATGATGGGTTAAAGCTAGAGCTATTAGAAGCAATTCCTTCAGATGAAACTGTAACAATTTATGAGCAAGGTGAGTTTTTTGATCTTTGCCGCGGGGTACACGTTCCATCAACAGGAAAAATTAAAGAATTTAAGTTATTAAGTGTTGCTGGTGCATACTGGCGTGGTGATAGCAAAAACAAGATGCTACAACGTATTTATGGGACTTCTTTCTTTAAGAAGGAAGACTTAGCTGAACACTTGCGTTTATTAGAGGAAGCAAAAGAACGTGACCATCGTAAATTAGGAAAAGAACTAGACTTATTCACGAACTCTCAAAAAGTTGGACAAGGCTTCCCATTATGGCTACCTAAAGGTGCAACAATCAGACGTATTATTGAGCGGTATATTGTTGATAAGGAATTACGCCTTGGTTATTCTCATGTTTATACACCAGCACTAGGGAGTGTCGACCTTTATAAAACATCAGGTCACTGGGAGCATTATCAAGATGGCATGTTCCCTGTCATGTCTATGGACAATGAGGAGCTAGTTCTTCGCCCTATGAACTGCCCGCACCATATGATGATTTATAAAAATGATATTCATAGCTATCGCGAATTACCAATTCGTATTGCAGAATTAGGACTCATGCATCGTTATGAAATGTCGGGTGCTTTAACAGGACTGCAACGTGTACGTGGAATGACATTAAATGACGCTCATATTTTTGTACGCCCAGATCAAATTAAAGATGAATTCATCCGTGTAGTTCGTCTTATTGAAGCGGTATATAAAGATTTCGGTTTTAGTGATTATTCATTCCGCCTTTCTTACCGTGATCCAGAAGATAAAGAAAAGTATTTTGATGATGATGCAATGTGGGAAAAAGCGCAAGGTATGTTAAAAGAAGCAATGGATGACCTCGGATTAGATTATTACGAAGCTGAAGGCGAAGCAGCATTTTACGGTCCGAAGTTAGATGTTCAAGTACGTACAGCACTTGGAAAGGACGAAACACTTTCTACTGTTCAACTTGACTTCTTATTACCAGAGCGTTTTGATTTAACATATGTTGGAGAAGACGGTAAGCAGCATCGCCCTGTTGTTATTCACCGTGGAGTTGTATCAACTATGGAACGCTTTGTTGCCTTCTTAATTGAAGAATACAAAGGTGCTTTCCCAACATGGTTATCACCCGTACAAGTTCAAGTGATTCCGGTTTCGCCATCTGTACACCTTGAGTATGCAAAAAAGCTTCAAGAGGAACTTCAATTTGAAGGAATTCGTGTAGAACTTGACTCGCGAGATGAGAAGATTGGTTATAAAATTCGTGAGGCCCAAATGCAGAAGATTCCATACATGCTTGTTGTTGGGGACAATGAAATCCAAGAAAATGCTGTCAATGTACGTAAGTATGGTGAACAGAAGTCTGAGACTATCTCAGTTGAACAGTTTAAAGCATTAATTTTAGAAGAAGTAAAAAAATAAGGCTGTTTAACACTAGCTTTTTGATGAAAAAATTGATATGTAAACTGACATTAATATGTTGATTGGAGCGGAGGGTGCTCGACTCCTGCGGGAGTAGCGGGACAGGTGAGACCCCACAGGAGCATAGCGACTGAGGCTCCCGGGCTACCTCTGGAAAGCGAGAATCCTGGAGCGGAAATCAACCTCTACTATATTCGTTCAATAGCATGCTAATATAAAAACAACAAAAAACAAATTAGCTGCTTGACATGTTCCAATATGAATGGTAAAGTTGTTTAGGTAACTGAATAGTTTGTAATGAACAAGCAGGAGCACCCGCTTCTCACCTGATTGACACACACAAATTGTAGTTGGCAGGTTAAAAAACGATGAATTAATGTATAATATACATTTCGTTAGTGTGGGTGTTCGTACCCACACTTTTTTTATTTGCAATTCATTTGTGCAAGAAGGAAGTTGCGGAACAATATTTCGGAGGTGGCTCATTATTAGCAAGGACATGATGGTTAATGAAGGAATTCGTGCACGTGAAGTACGTTTGATTGGGGCAAATGGAGACCAACTTGGTATCAAGTCCCGTCAAGAGGCACTTGAAATGGCACAAAACGTTAATCTTGATTTAGTGATGGTTGCTCCAACAGCGAAACCGCCTGTATGTCGTATCATGGACTATGGTAAGTTCCGTTTTGAGCAACAAAAGAAGGACAAAGAAGCACGTAAAAATCAAAAGATTATCAACATCAAGGAAGTTCGTCTAAGTCCTACTATTGAAGAGCATGACTTTAATACGAAATTACGTAATGCGATTAAATTCCTTGAAAATGGAGACAAGGTAAAAGCATCGATCAGGTTCAAAGGTCGTGCGATTACTCACAAGGAAATCGGCCAACGCGTACTTGACCGTTTCTCAGAAGCGTGTAAGGAAGTTAGTACGATTGAATCTCATCCAAAGATGGATGGCCGAAGCATGTTCTTAGTTTTAGCACCAAAAGCTGATAAGTAAAAGATTGAGGAGGAATACCCAATGCCAAAAATGAAAACTCATAGAGGTTCAGCTAAGCGTTTCAAGAAGACTGGATCTGGTAAGCTTAAGCGTTCACACGCTTACACAAGTCACTTATTCTCAAACAAGTCTCAAAAGCAAAAGCGTAAGCTTCGTAAAGCAGCATTAGTAAGCAGTGGCGATTACAAGCGCATCCGCTTCATGATCGGTTCTAAGTAATAAAAAATTCGGAGTTTGTTTATATATTAGGAGGGAAACAAAATGCCAAGAGTTAAAGGTGGTACAGTAACTCGTAAGCGTCGTAAGCGCGTTTTAAAGTTAGCTAAAGGTTATTATGGTTCAAAACATACGTTATATAAAGTAGCAAATCAACAAGTAATGAAGTCTTTAAACTATGCTTTCCGTGACCGTCGTCAAAAGAAGCGTGACTTCCGTAAATTATGGATCACACGTATTAACGCGGCTGCACGTATTAACGGTCTTTCTTACAGCCGTTTAATGCATGGATTAAAAGAAGCTGGTATCGAAGTTAACCGTAAAATGTTAGCTGACTTAGCTGTTCACGATGCAAAAGCATTTGCTGAATTAGCAACAGCTGCAAAAAACAGCTTAAACAAGTAATAAACATTGAAGAGTCACTCCGTTAATCAGAGTGACTCTTTTTTACTATTAGGGGGAAATTTATGTTGGTTTACATCATCATATATTTACTACTCGTCAATTTACTAGCCTTTGGTACAATGTACCGTGATAAACAAAAAGCAAAGAAAAATGAATGGAGGACGCCTGAAAGTACATTATGGACTTATGCCTTCATCGGTGGAGCATTTGGGATTTTTGCAGGAATGCGAGTATTTCGCCATAAGACAAAACACAATTCATTTAAATATGGAGTCCCACTTGTAATACTAGCCTATTTAACTATTTTAGTTGTTGTTCTGCAGAAAATGTCATAATGGCTCGTACCTCCGTATATAGTAGAGAGTAGTTTGTCATTTACTGGTCAAACAACTAGGAGGAGTCCATCATGAGCCAATCGATGACGATGCTATTTGCCTTTTTAGAATCAAGTGGATTTTGGGCACCATTTGTTTTTTTACTATTTCATAGCATCCGGCAATTTTTATTTATTCCAGTAGCGGTATTATGTGTAATAGGTGGAATTCTTTTTGGGACGATTTTAGGGACCATTTATTCGTTAACTGGCTTAACAATCTCATGTATCTTATTCTACTTTTTATATCAATCGATGCCAAAGCTATTTAACAAGATTCATAGGATGAAAGACAAGTGGATAGGAAATCGCTTATCGTTTACACCAGGTCAGATTGCATTATTACGATGTATCCCATTTATGCAATACAACTTACTCTCACTGATTTTACTAGAGAGAAAAAAGAATCTTTTTTCTTATACGAAACAATCCTTTTTAACGAATATTCCAGTAGCTGTCCTGTACACGCTTTTCGGTCAGTCCATAAGTCGACTCTCACCTACTTTAATTATTATCATTCTTTGTTCAATGACCATCATGTTTTATATGCTAAGGGAAAAGCAAATCTATATGAAATGGAAAGAATTTTTTCCTGAGAAGGCTGCATAAATAATGATGAAATAAAAGTTAAAAAGGCTTTAAACGAACATTGCTTCGTTTAAAACCTTTTTTATTGCCGAAAATATTCCTATGTTTTCTAACGCTTCAAAAGCTCTCTCATAGGACTTTTCCAATTAACTTTAGCGTGTGGATAAGAGCTATTAATTTTCTTTTCGATCATGTTGAAGTCATCCTTTGTGAATCCTTGCAGTTTAGCTGAATTTTTTACAGACATGCTAATGGTTACAACTTCAAATGAATGACTGGTTGTTCCTAAATATTTTTCTCCTTCAAATAATGCTCCTTTATATGTCAGTAGGAAATTTTTATGAACATTTCGGGAATCATCCAAAAAGTAAAATTGGTGATGCTCTTGAGCAAGCTCAAGCTTCCTCTTTGGATTAATGACATATTTAAATCCTGCATAAACTAAGACAATAATGGCAACTAAAATAAGTAATCGAAGTAGTATGACGATCATAATAAGGGCCTCCTAAGAAACGTTTCCTTTACTAGTATACGAATGAACGGTGTCATTGGTTTCATAAAAGTTTGCTATAATATAGATTGTTCGATAGATTCCTGTATTTATTTAAGGGATTTTTAAAACTTTACAGGTGATTTTAATAATTAAGAGGGTGTAAGTATGAACATGAACATGCTTTTTAAGATGCAAAAGGAATTAGATCAAAGAATTATAGAAGAGCATTCATTACATAATGAGGAATTGTTTGAAAGAAAGATATTAGCACTCTTAGTAGAGGTAGGAGAGCTGGCAAATGAAACACGATGCTTTAAATATTGGAGTAAGAAAGGAGCTTCACCAAAGGAAGTAATCCTTGAGGAATATGTAGATGGACTACATTTTATATTGTCACTTGGTATAGAAAAGGGTTTTGAAACAATCGATATGGATCATTTAGATGGTAAGCCGCTAGATACGGTTACTGCATTTTTTAACGTCTATTCATTTGCTATATCCTATAAAAACGAACCTTCTCAAAGAAATTATGAGAAGTTACTAGTAGAATTCTTATTATTAGCCAAAGGTTTAGGGTATAGCTATAAAGAGATTGAAGATGCATATGTTAAGAAAAATACAGTTAATCACGAAAGACAAAATAGTGGATATTAATTCTGATAATTTTGTACAATTAAGGTGGAAATTTCGATATACTAAATATATTACATATTAATTGGGGGTTAAGTCATGACAAAACATTTAGATGAGACACTAACGATGCTAAAAGATTTAACTGATGCTAAAGGTATTCCAGGAAATGAAAAAGAACCACGTGATGTAATGAAGCGCTACATCGAAGGTTATGCTGATGAAATCACAACAGATGGCTTAGGAAGTTTAATCGCTAAAAAGGTTGGCGATGAGAATGGTCCGAAGATTATGGTTGCCGGTCATTTAGATGAAGTTGGATTCATGATCACTCAAATTGATGATAAAGGATTTTTACGTTTTGAAACAGTAGGTGGCTGGTGGTCACAAGTGATGCTGGCACAACGCGTAACAATTGTTACACGCAAAGGTGACGTGACAGGAATTATCGGTTCAAAACCACCTCATATTTTACCGCTTGAAGCTCGTAAAAAGCCAGTTGAAATTAAAGACATGTTCATCGATATCGGTGCTTCAAGTCGTGAAGAAGCAATGGAATTTGGCGTGCGTCCTGGTGACCAAGTCGTGCCTTATTTTGAATTTACTGTCATGAATAATGAAAAATTACTATTAGCAAAAGCATGGGATAACCGAATTGGTTGTGCAATTGCCATTGATGTATTAAAGCAACTTAAGGGTGAAAAACATCCAAATATCGTATACGGTGTGGGTACCGTTCAAGAAGAAGTCGGATTACGTGGGGCGAAAACGGCTTCTCAACTGATTCAACCAGATATTGGCTTCGGTGTAGACGTCGGAATTGCTGGAGATACCCCTGGCATTACACCTAAGGAAGCAGCAAGTAAAATGGGAGATGGTCCACAAATTGTCCTTTATGATGCTTCCATGATTTCTCATAAAGGGTTACGAGACTTCGTAACTGATACAGCAGATGAATTAGGAATTCCTTATCAGTTTGAATCATTAGCTGGTGGAGGAACAGACTCAGGGGCTATTCACATGACAGCAAATGGTGTACCTGCATTATCCATCACAATCGCAACTCGTTACATTCACTCACACGCGGCAATGCTTCACCGTGATGATTATGAAAACACAGTAAAACTAATTGTTGAAGTGATCAAACGCTTAGATGCCGATAAGGTCAGAAAGATAACATTTGAATAAAAATCGAAAGCAGTAGTCCTAGTTACTACTGCTTTTTTTGTTTCTATTGTTTATCATATCTTCATTTATATGTTAATTTTCATATAGAAGATTCGAACTACTCCATGAATATGAATAGTTTATGACTCATATAAATGTACAAGCAGTGAAAAAATAAATAGATAGCCAACTGGGCTATCTAAACAGTGTTTATCCCGTTCGAATTGGGGGAGCCCGATTGGTTCGGGTAAATAGATGTTGGTCACTTAGGTGTTTCCACAAGGCGTGCTAACCTAATTTCCGCTTCTAAATCATTGTGAAATAGTATTCCACTGATTGAGGATTCACTTTATTTTTTTAATGCTTGTTCTAATGTTGTAAGCATTTCTGTGCGATCGTCGTTGTTTGAGTTTTGCCAGATTACTTCAAATAATACTCCAAGACCAGGAAGCATCTTTTCTTCTCCACTTTGAATCGCATCTACAATTGTATCTTGTAATTCTTGTTGGTTATTCCCAGAAACGTTTGTAATAACCGCATTTCGTAAGTTTAAGTTCACTGTTTCCACCCTTTCTGCAAAAATATGGCTTTGTCTCTTCTATCATTCTTCATATTCGCTTTAATTATGTATGAGACTTGCGATATAATGAAAAATCATACAAGCAAAGTAAAGGATTGAAAATATGAAGAGGATAGAATCCAAACAAAACCAAACAGTGAAGCAATGGAAAAAGCTACATACAAAAAAAGAACGAGAAAAATCTGGCCTTTTTATTATTGAAGGTGAGCATCTTGTTGAAGAAGCTTTAAAATACAAGTCATTTATTAAACATATTGTTGTCAGTGAGTTATTCCAAATACCTAGTCAATGGAATCTTGATGGTGTTTCTCTTTATTTGACGACTGATGAGATTATTAAGGATCTCGGAAGTACGGAATCTCCACAAGGTGTTATTGCGATTTGTCTTCAACCAGAACAAACAATCGAATTAGGCAACGTTCATTCAATCTTATTAATTGATGCTGTTCAAGACCCTGGGAATTTAGGAACACTAATACGTACAGCAGATGCTGCAGGCATTAATGGTGTCGTTTTAGGTGAGGGAACGGTAGATTTATTTAACAGTAAAGTTCTTCGCGCGTCACAAGGATCGGTTTTTCATTTACCGATTGTTCGAGGAAATATCGGAGAATGTATTGATGAATTACGAAATAACGGAATATCTGTTTTTGGAACAGCGCTTGAAGGTGGTAAGCCTTTTCCACAAGTTCCCCCAACTAAATCATTTGCTTTATTAGTAGGAAACGAAGGGAAAGGTGTACAAAAAGAATGGTTATCTAAGACGAATCAAAATCTTTATATACCAATCCATGGTAAAGCTGAATCACTGAATGTTACAGTTGCTGCTGGTATTTTATTATATTATTTAAGAGGATAAGAGCGAAAGAGAAGGGCGGTGCAATTGTTGGAAGGTTTCTTTTCGTTAGAAGGTAGTCCATTTACTGCATTTTCGATATCACATCTGAGTATGGTTTTATTGTTCGGCTTTCTTACATTATTGCTCTTTATATACCGAGAATGGCTAAGGCAGGATAACCGAAAAAGGATCATTCGTTTTATCCTTGTTAGTCTATTAATTGGAAGCGAGCTTTCGTTAGAAATTTGGTATGCTTATACCGATGTGTGGAACCCATATGATACACTGCCTTTTCAGCTTTGTTCGATTTCTCTTATTCTTTGTATTTTTATGTTAACGATGAACAGTTATAAAATCTTTGAAATCACGTTTTTTTTCGGAATCGCAGGTGCCACGCAAGCATTGCTAACACCTGAGTTGTTTTATGATTTTCCTCACTATCGTTACTTTCACTTCTTTATCGCACATATAGCCATTCTTCTTTCTTGTTTTTACATGGTATGGGTAGAAAAATTTCATCCCACTTTTTATTCAATTTGGAAGGCAATTATTGCATTAAACTTGATTGCAATTCCGATATTCTTTATTAATAAATGGACGGGTGGCAATTATATGTTTTTAGCAAGAAAACCATCCAATCCAAGTTTATTAGATTTTCTCGGACCTTATCCTTATTACATTATCTCATTAGAAGCGGTAGCGGTTTTCTTGTTTACATTCTTGTATTTGCCGTTTTGGTATATGAAGAAACAACAACAAATTAGAGAGAGTGCCTAAATTCACTTGTTTTTGTCAATACTTTCATGTACTATCATATAGTATAAAAATATTTAAAAACAGTGACAGAGACAAGTAGCTTATCAATCGCTATATAGGGAGAAGATGCCTGAGACTGAAAGCATCTTTATAGTAGAAATAAGTAAAATTCACCTCTCGAGTTGGCACTTGGACCAGAGAAAATTTTCTTTGTAAAGGTGTACCGGCATTGGCCGTTATCGGAATGAAGTGACTAAAGCTTTTTTGTTTTAGTAATTAGGGTGGTACCACGACTGATATCCTCGTCCCTTGTTTAGGGCGAGGATTTTTTGTGTTCTAAAAAATTTTCAGATGTATCACCTATTATTTTTTATAGAGGAGGATTACAAACATGCTAGACCGTTTAGCCGAGCTTCAAGAAGAAGCACTTAAGCAAATTGAAACAACTACAGATTTACGAGCATTAAACGATATTCGTGTTAGCTACTTAGGAAAGAAAGGCCCGATTACGGAAGTATTAAAAGGGATGGGGAAGCTTTCAGCTGAAGAGCGTCCAAAGGTAGGGGAGGTTGCGAACAAAGTTCGTGAAGCAATCACTCTAGCAATTGAAGAGAAACTAGCAGCACTTGAAAAGGCTGAAGTAGAAAAGAGGTTAGCGTCTGAAACAATTGACGTAACTCTACCTGGAAGACCGGTAAGAAAGGGAAGTCATCACCCACTTACTGCGATTATTGAGGAAATCGAAGACTTATTCATCGGTATGGGATATACAATCGCAGAAGGTCCTGAAGTTGAAAAAGATTACTATAATTTCGAAGCGTTAAACCTTCCAAAAGGTCACCCGGCTAGAGATATGCAAGATTCGTTTTATATCACGGAAGAAACGTTACTTCGAACACAAACTTCTCCTATGCAAGTAAGAACAATGGAAAAGCATAATGGTAAAGGTCCAGTTAAGATCATTTGTCCAGGAAAAGTGTATCGCCGTGACAATGACGATGCGACTCACTCACATCAATTTACACAAATTGAAGGTTTAGTCGTAGATGAGAACATTCGTATGAGTGACTTAAAAGGAACTCTAACTGTGTTTGCACAAAAGATGTTCGGAGCAGACAGAAAGATTCGCTTACGTCCTAGCTTCTTCCCATTCACAGAACCGTCTGTTGAAATGGATATTTCTTGTAAAATTTGTAATGGTGAAGGCTGTAATGTGTGTAAAGGTACTGGATGGATTGAAATTTTAGGAGCGGGTATGGTACATCCAAACGTTCTTGAAATGGCTGGATTTGACTCAAAGAAATATACTGGTTTCGCATTTGGTATGGGTCCAGAACGTATTGCAATGCTTAAGTACGGTATTGAAGATATCCGTAATTTCTATATCAATGATCGACGTTTTATTGAACAGTTCAAGCGAGCGTAATAAAGGAGGGTACAACACATGTTTGTTTCATATAAATGGTTAAGTGAATATGTAGATTTATCAGGTGTGTCTGCAACAGAACTTGCAGAACTAATTACGAAAAGTGGAATCGAAGTTGAAGGTGTAGAAGTATTAAATAAAGGAATTAGTGGTGTTGTTGTAGGACATGTTTTAGAGCGTGAACAACATCCTAATGCTGACAAGTTAAACAAATGCCTAGTTGACTTAGGTGAAGGTGAACCCGTTCAAATTATTTGTGGTGCATCTAACGTAGATAAAGGACAAAAGGTTGCGGTTGCGACTGTGGGTGCAGTCTTACCTGGCAACTTCAAGATTAAGCCTGCAAAGCTTAGAGGGGAAGAGTCAAACGGAATGATTTGTTCTCTTCAAGAGCTTGGTATTGAAGGAAAGCTTGTACCGAAAGAGTTTTCTGAAGGAATCTATGTGTTCCCATCAGACGCTAAGGTTGGTGCAGATGCACTTGAACAATTAAATCTTGATGATGAAATTTTGGAGCTAAGCTTAACACCAAATCGATCAGATTGCCTAAGCATGCTTGGAGTTGCATATGAAGTAGCAGCTATTTTAGACCGTCAAGTTAAGTTCCCAACGATTGAAGTAAATGCTTCTTCAGAAAAGGCATCAGATTATATTTCTGTAAATGTTTCTGCTGCAGAAGATAATCCACTTTACGTTGCGAAGGTAGTAAAAGATGTTAAAGTTGGTCCATCACCTTACTGGCTACAAAGCCGTTTAATGTCAGCTGGAATTAGACCGATTTCGAACGTAGTAGATATTACAAACTACATTTTATTAGCATACGGTCAACCGTTACATGCATTTGATTACGATCGACTAGGTTCAAAAGAAATACTTGTTAGACGTGCTAATTCTGGTGAAAAGATTGTAACGCTTGATGATAACGAGAGAACGTTAACAGAAGATCATTTAGTCATTACAAATGGTAAAGAGGCAGTTGCTCTTGCTGGTGTGATGGGGGGAGCTTCTTCTGAAGTGCAATCTGACACTACTACTGTTTTAATTGAATCAGCTTATTTCACAGGAAGTACAGTTCGTAAAGCTTCAAAAGATCACGGATTACGCAGTGAAGCAAGCACTCGTTTTGAAAAAGGAATTGATCCAAAACGCACACACGATGCTGCTGAACGTGCTGCTCAATTAATGGCTCTATATGCTGGTGGTACAGTTTTAGAAGGAACAGTTGAGTTCAATGAATTAAAACTACAACTTGCAGAAGTGAGAATTACGTTAGAACGCATTAATAAAGTGATCGGAATGGAGATTACAGCAGAAGTAGTAGAAGACATTCTTCGTCGCTTACAATTCGAATATAAGCTAGATAATAATGAATTTCTCATTACAATCCCATCTAGACGTGGTGATATTACGATTGAAGAAGATATTGTCGAAGAAGTGGCAAGGCTATATGGTTATGATAACCTGCCAGTAACATTGCCAGCTGGTGAGCAGACTCCTGGTCATTTAACAGAAATTCAACAGCTTCGCAGACAAGTTCGTCGTTATTTAGAAGGAGCAGGATTATATCAAGCTGTAACGTATTCCTTAACTTCCAAGGATAAAGTACATCGTTTCTTAAACAAAGAAGATCAAGTACAACCAATCGAATTATTAATGCCGATGAGTGAAGATAGAAGTGTTCTTCGTTTAAGCTTAGTTCCACATTTAGTTGATGTGGTTAAGCATAATGTTGCACGTCAAGTTGATCAACTTGGCTATTATGAACTTGGTTCAATCTTTATTCCAACATCAACCAATGAATTACCTAACGAAATCGAAAAAATTGCTGGGATTGCAACGGGAATTTGGACTTCTCATTTATGGCAAGGTGAGAAAAAATCAGTTGATTTCTACGTAGTAAAGGGTATTTTAGATGGTCTGTTTGATACAGTTGGGTTAGCTAATGTTGAGTATAAAGCAGGAGAACAGCAAGACCTTCACCCAGGTAGAACAGCTCAGATTTCTGTGAAAGGTGAGTATATCGGATACATTGGCCAAATTCATCCACGTGCTCAAAAGGAAATGGATGTTCAAGAAACGTATGTGTTTGAACTATCATTTGATAAGATCGCAGAACTTGTTGGAGATAAAGTAACCTATTCACCAGTTCCACGTTACCCTTCAATCACTCGTGATATTGCATTAGTCGTGAGCAAGGAAGTATCTGCTGGCGATATTCAAAAAGTAATTGTCGAAGCAGGTGGAGTATTACTTAAAGATGTTCATGTGTTCGACCGTTACGAAGGAGACAAGATGGAGGAAGGGAAGAAATCACTAGCCTTCTCATTACGTTACTTCGATCCTGAACGTACATTAACTGACGAAGATGTAACGAAAGCGCATAGCAAAGTATTAAAAGCTGTTGAAGAAAAAACTGGAGCAGTATTAAGAGGATAAAATGGAGTACCGGGTGACCGGTACTCTTTTGTTTTTGTTAAGGAATTTATATATTTAATCACTTGTGTATAACTAAGTGTGTGTCGTTTGAATCTAGCTCCAGCACCCATCCTCTTGTTCTTATACAAAAATAGTAGTGAAAACAAAGGGTTTATGTCCTATTGTATGGAACAGTATTATGTATAGTTATTGTCTATGAAAAGAGTGATAATAGTGCCATTTCAAAGAATAAAAGACTATATTGATCAACAGTATAGTAAACCATCCGGAGTAATTGGAACGTATATTGGTGAAAAAATGGTTCGTCAGCATAAACTAGAAACAGTATGGACGATTGAATTATTAAATCTACAGCCAAAGGAAAGGGTCCTTGAACTTGGTTGCGGAGCAGGGTATGCAATAAATCTCATCCTCGAACATAATGCAGTAGAACAGGTTGTGGGGTTAGACATTTCTCCTACTGTAATAAAATCAGCAAGAAAACGTAATAAGAAAGCGATTGAAGAAAATCGAGCTATATTAGTTCAAGGAAATGTACAAAGTTTACCTTTTCCAGAGAGGAGTTTTGACAAGATCTTTTCAATACATACTGTATATTTTTGGGAAAATGTTTATAAAACGTTATCTGAAATATACAGGGTCTTAAAGCCTGGTGGCACCTTCATGATCACATTATGTGATGGTAAAGATCATGAAAAGTGGGAAGGTGTCCAACTAAAAATGGAACAGGAATTTTTACCTAGTGCGAAGCAGCTTGAATTTAATAACATACAGTTAATTAGAGGACCAATTTCTAGAGGATTTCATACTGTTGCTTTAACAGGAACAAAAGCATAAACAAAAAGAGCCTAAGATGAATTTTTTCAACTTAGGCTCTTGAATATTAAACCATTCTTTTAGCTTTATCTGTATTCGCAAAATGAAGCTTAGCAATTTGGCGTAGACTAGTTTCGCCTTTATTCTTGATAATCTGTGCTGCGATTTTATCAACACCAGCTCCAGCTCCTTTTTGTAACGGAACGCCTGCTATATCTGATAACTTCTCAAATTCTGTGACAAACGCATATCTCGCTATGATAGAGGCGGCAGCAACAGCTAAATGAACTCCTTCTGCCTTCGTGCTGAAATATACATTTTCCTTCACGATTTGTTCTTCTTTTTGAATATGTCGGAAGTAAATATCAGGTTCAGCGAATTGGTCAATTAAAATTCCATCTGGCTTCGTCGGTGAAATTTTACGTAATACGTGAGCGATGGCTTTATTATGTAGCAATGCTTTCATTTTACCTTGTGTCATTCCGCGTTCTTGCAAGGCATTGTATTTTTCGTTGTGAAGAACGAGAATGCTATGTGGCACTACATGAATAATATCTTTCGCAATTTTGATAATGTGTGGGTCCTTTAAGTCCTTTGAATCTTTCACACCTAGCTCCTTTAGTAAAGGAATTTGAGAAGGCTCTACATAAGCTGCCACGACAGTCATTGGGCCAAAATAATCTCCTGTCCCTACTTCATCTGATCCGACAATGGCAAGAGAAGATATATTAGAAGGAACTGCATACCGATCTGTTCTAGTTTTCGGGGAGGAAGATTTACCTTTTGATTCTGCTGGTTCTCCTCCCCATTTGCTAGATTCAACCGTCGCTCCATTACCTTGAAACATGACCTTTCCAGATTTATAGGCAGTTATCATACACGTAGGATGTTTTGCAGCAAAGACTCCACCTGGCGGGACTTTATCTAATAGATAAGATTTATAGTGATCCTTTATTTGAGTGATTTTTTCATTTGTAACCTTTATGACAGTTGTTGACATTAGACTCTCTCCTTTTTGTTCTTGAGGAAATCTCCTATTTTTTATCATAGCGTAAATATACTAGTTCTTTCCAATCATTATGGTTCATGTTATCATATTATTTAAGATGTTTCATATGAGCGGGAGGCAACTAAATGTCTGAACAGAAAAAGACAAGGACAACAGTAGATATATATGGTCAACAGTATTCGATCATCGGTAGTGAGAGTACTAGTTTTATAAGATTAGTTGCCTCGATCGTAGACGATAAAATGAGAGAAATTGGTGAAAAGAATCCATCACTTGATAGCTCAAAGCTAGCTGTTCTTACAGCGGTTAACGTTGTGCACGATTATTTAAAGGTGAAGGATGAACTTGAGGCACTGCAGACTAAAATATTGAATGAAAAGGGTTGACACAAATGCTAGACCTAGCAATACTATTAATTCTTGGTATCGGTTTTTTTATTGGACTACGTAGAGGACTCATTTTACAAGTGGTCCATTTAACGGGCTTTATTGCCGCATTTATCGTATCATATTTATATTTTGATGAACTTGCTCCGAAGTTAAAGCTTTGGGTTCCATATCCTGAATTATCAGATGGAAGTGTGATGTCACTGATTTTTAGTAGTGCAGATTTAGAGTCAGCTTACTATCGCGCTATTGCTTTTGCAATGCTATTTTTCGGAACAAAAATAGTTATGCAAATTTTAGGCTCAATGCTAGATTTCTTAGCGCATCTCCCAATATTAAAACAGATTAATAGTTGGGCAGGAGGAGTTCTGGGGTTTGTAGAAGTATATCTAATAATGTTCTTGCTTCTTTATATAGGGGCATTACTGCCAGTTGAACTCATTCAGTCTCATATGCAAGATTCCTTTATGGCGATGACGATTGTGAAACATACACCGATTTTCTCGGGTACAATTCAAGAACTATGGATCGAAAATATGAATTTATCTACAATACTCCCATTTCATATACTGTAATGGGAGTTTTTTCTTTAGAAGTGATAGAACAACTAGGTGGAATAAAAGAACGTTTCATAACCTATCATCTTGAAATTAAATGATTTACAATAGTAGTATGAAATTGAACGACTTTAAAGGAGCATACCATGATGACAGAAAAAAAGAGGTTTGCTAACTATATATTAATCGGGATTGTCTTAATCGTAAGTATACTTACTTTCACAACTAATCCTATGACAATTTCTCATAAAATTAATGAAATCGTCTACATGGTCATTATCGTTTTTCTATTAATTGTTGTATTTCGTAAAGATACAAAGCTGATTAAGATAAAAGAAGCAGAGCAACGTCTAACTACACTCATTAATTCTATGGTTGACTTTGTTAACTTTAAGGACGGAGACGGTAGATGGATTGAAGCGAATGAATTTGGCTTAAAATTGTTTCAGCTTGAAGGGGTAGACTATCGTGGTAAAAAGGATTCTGAGTTAGCAGAATATACATCCTTTTATAATGAAGCTCTTATCTATTGTGAAGTTTCAGATGAAGAAGCTTGGAAAAATGGTAAAACGACTCGTTGTGAAGAGCGCCTGCCCATGCCCGATGGGACATTCAGAGTATTTGATACCATTAAGGTTCCTCTTTACTATGAAAATGGGATGAGAAAAGGACTAGTAGTCATCGGAAGAGATATAACAGAAAAGCAAATAACGGAAGAAAAACTTCGAAGAACAGAAAAATTATCTGTTGTTGGAGAGTTAGCTGCGAGTGTTGGCCATGAAATACGTAATCCGTTAACCTCTTTAAAAGGGTTTGTACAGATGTTTAGAACAGACACAAAAGATGAAAGGCAGAAATATTATTATGATATTATGCTGGACGAATTAGAACGTATTAATCATATTGTTGGAGAACTGCTAATCCTTGCAAAACCACAAAAAATATCGATCTCAGAGCATAGTGTGAATACGATCGTAAAAGATGTAATGTCTTTATTGGAAACACAAGCCAACATGAATAATGTCGCATTAAACTACGAAGAAAATGAAAATCATTTTATTGAATGTAGTGACAACCTACTGAAACAGCTATTTATAAATGTTATAAAAAATGCGATTGAAGCTTCGACTCCAAATGGAGAAGTAAGTGTTACTGTAAAACGTCACTCGCCTGAAGAGATTTGTATTTCGGTAATAGACAACGGTGTTGGGTTTAGTGAAGACTTTTTAACGAGAATTGGAGAGCCGTTTTATTCTTCAAAAGAAAAGGGAACTGGACTTGGGTTAACCGTAAGTATGAAAATTGTAGAACAACATGGTGGTTCTATGAACTTTAGAAGCGAAAAAGAAGTTGGAACGACTGTAGATATTATATTACCCATTACTCATCCTTTTCTAAGCAATCATGCCTGATTGCTTAGTTTTTTTAGATTGGCTAAGTCAGGCGCATCCTTTCCAAGCGGGTTACATTGTACTTTTTTATCATTTCCTTGTATCATTTTGGTAGGAACGATAGGACGGTGTTTACAATGAATAAAAAAGATGTGATTAAGTTACTGGAAACGATCGCCATTTATATGGAATTAAAAGGAGAAAATCCCTTTAAAGTATCAGCCTTTCGTAAGGCGGCGATTGCCATTGAACAGGATGAGCGTACGTTAGAAGATATTGAAGATATTACGGCTCTTTCCGGTGTTGGTAAAGGAACCGCAGCTGTTATTCATGAGTACATACAAACAGGGCAATCAACAGTATTAGAGGAATTAAGAGAAGAAGTACCACAAGGGTTAATTCCTTTATTAAAGCTTCCTGGTTTAGGTGGTAAAAAAATCTCTAAACTGTATAAGGAACTTGGAATTACAAATAAAGATCAGTTAAAAAATGCATGTTTGGAACATAAAATTAGAGGGTTAACAGGATTTGGAGAGAAGACAGAACAAAAAATACTAGCGGCAATTGAGGAAGTTGGAAACAGACCAGAACGATTACCCATTGCCTTCATGCTTCCGATTGCAGTAGAAATTGAAAGCAAGTTATCAACTATGCATGATGTAGTTCGATATTCAAGAGCCGGGAGCTTGCGAAGAGCGAGGGAAACGATCAAGGATTTAGATTTTATTATAGCTACGAATGATCCAAGTTCAGTTAGAGAACAACTTTTACGATTAGAACGTGTGAAAGATGTGATTGCGAGTGGTGATACGAAGGTTTTCCTGCAGCTTGCTTATGAATTTGAAGTATCAGTTGACTTCCGATTAGTTGAGCCGAAAGAGTTTGCTACTACACTACATCATTTCACTGGTTCAAAAGAGCACAATGTGAAAATGAGACAGCTGGCTAAGGAACGAGGATTAAAGATAAGTGAATATGGTGTAGAAAACTTAGAAACAGGTGAAGTAAAGACCTTCGAAACAGAAGAACAGTTTTATCAATTTTTTGGCTTGAATTTCATTCCTCCTGAGGTGAGAGAAACAGGAAGTGAAGTTGAAGCATTTCAATCAATAGTACCTCTTCTTGAACTGAAAGATATTAAAGGAGATTTGCATATGCACTCAACGTGGAGTGATGGTGCTCATTCGATTGAACAAATGGCTGAAGCATGCCGTGCAAAAGGGTATTCCTATATGGCCATGACAGATCACTCGAAATATTTACGTGTTGCTAATGGATTAACCGTAGAACAATTAATACGTCAAAGAGAAGAAATTAAACGTCTGAATGAAAAGTACGATGATTTTACGATACTGTCAGGTGTCGAAATGGATATTTTACCTGATGGTACTTTAGACTATGATGATGAATTGTTAGAAGAAATGGATCTAGTTATTGCTTCTATTCACTCTAGCTTTTCTCAACCGAGAGAAACAATAATGAATCGACTCAGAACGGCACTAGAGAGTTTTCATGTTGATATCATTGCTCATCCAACTGGGCGCATACTAGGTAGAAGAGATGGTTATGATGTCGATGTTGAAATGTTAATACAATTGGCAAAAGAAACAAATACTGCATTAGAACTAAATGCGAATCCAAATCGACTAGATTTATCTTCACATTATATACAATTAGCTCAAGAAGCGGGTGTTAAGATTGTGATTAACACAGACGCTCATCACATGGCTCAGCTTGAATACATGGGTATTGGAGTATCATGTGCGAAAAAAGGGTGGATTCGTAAGGATAGTGTTATAAACTGCTTAGAAATTGAAGAACTAAAAAGCTTCCTTAATAGGAATAACTAACCTAGGACACCAACCGAACGGAAGGGGTACAAGTATGCTAGACCGAACATTAAAAGTGTTAGAATATGAAAAAGTGAAAGAGCAGCTTTCGAAGCATGCCTCGTCATCGCTAGGAAAAGAAAGAGTACAACAGCTTAAACCGACTATTTCTTATGAGGAAGCTGTGAAATGGCAGGATATGACGGATGAAGCTGCAACGATATTACGTTTAAAAGGGCATGTTCCACTAGGTGGAATTAAAGATATACGTGCATTCGCGAAACGTTCTAAAATCGGTAGTACATTAAGTCCATACGAGTTACTTGATATTTCTAGTACATTGTATGCGACAAAACAGGTCAAAAAATTTATCGAAGAACTTTTGGAAGAGGAGCTAACAACCCCGTATTTACAGAAATACGGGGAAAAGCTTATTGTGCTAAGTGACCTAGAAAAGAAAATTAACTTTTGTATTGGTGAAAATGGTGAAGTGTTAGATAGTGCATCTGAAAAGCTAAGAGGAATACGTCAACAATTAAAAACACTAGAATCACGTGCAAGAGAAAAACTAGAAGGAATTATACGTTCTTCTTCAACTCAGAAAATGCTTTCTGATGCAATTATTACAATTCGCAATGATCGATATGTCATTCCAGTAAAACAAGAGTATCGAAGTGCATTTGGTGGAATGATCCATGATCAATCTGCATCAGGAGCAACGCTTTTTATTGAGCCTCAGTCAGTTGTGGAAATAAATAACACGTTAAATGAAACAAAATTAAAAGAACGACAAGAAATTGAAAGAATTCTTATTGAACTTTCAAGTGAAGTTGCTGTAGAGGCTGATAATCTACTTAATAATGTAAGTCTGTTAACCGAAATAGATTTCATGTTTTCGAAGGGATCATACAGCCATAAAATCAAAGGTTCAAAGCCAAAGATGAATAATGTCGGCTATATAAAGTTAAAAAAGGCACGACATCCACTCATTCCAATAGATGAAGTTGTTCCTAATGATATTGAGTTAGGAAAGGATTTTACGAGCATCGTGATTACAGGACCAAATACAGGTGGGAAAACTGTAACACTTAAACTAGTGGGGTTACTTACGTTGATGGCTCAATCGGGTTTACAGCTACCAACATTAGATGGCTCTGAAATGGGAATGTTTGAATCTGTGTATGCTGATATTGGTGATGAACAATCGATTGAACAGAGCTTAAGTACATTTTCTTCTCACATGGTTAACATTGTAGAGATTTTAAAGAAGGTAGATGCTAATAGCTTGGTATTATTTGACGAACTTGGAGCGGGAACTGATCCAGGAGAAGGAGCTGCTCTAGCGATTTCAATTCTCGATTATGTATACCAACGCGGTGCAAGAGTCATTGCGACTACGCACTATCCAGAATTAAAAGCTTATGGATACAACCGTCAAGGAGTCATTAATGCTAGTGTGGAATTTGATGTTGAAACATTAAGTCCAACATATAAATTATTAATTGGTGTACCGGGAAGAAGTAACGCGTTCGAAATTTCAAAAAGACTTGGATTAAATCCTGATGTGATTGAACAAGCACGACTGCACATTAGTGCCGAAAGCAACCAAGTCGAAAATATGATTGCTTCACTGGAAGAGAATAGAAGGAATGCTGAAAGTGAACTTGAAGAAGCTAGAGAACTGAGAAAACAATCAGAAGACCTTCAAAAAGAACTACAAAAACAAATAATTGAATTTAATGAAAAACGTGACCGTATGTATGAAAAGGCAGAGGAAAAAGCTGCTGAAGCAATTGAAAAAGCAAAACATGAAGCTGAGGACATTATAAAACAGCTTAGAAGAATGCAAAAAGAGCAATATTCAACGATTAAGGATCACGAGTTAATTGAGGCGAGAAAACGCTTAGAAGAATCATCTCCTCATTTACTTAAAAATAAAAAATCACCTGTCTCTGCCAATAAACTGACGGAAAAGTTATCTCCAGGTGATGAAGTGAAAGTAATCTCTTTAAATCAAAAAGGTCACTTATTAGAAAGAGTTGGGGACAAAGAGTGGCAAGTTCAAATTGGTGTTATGAAGATGAAGGTAAAAGAGAAGAATCTTGAATACATGAGCAGGCCAAAGCCGATAGAAACAAAGCCTTTAGCTACAGTTAGAGGAAACGATGCACACGTAAAGCTAGAATTGGATCTACGTGGTGAACGATATGAGGATGCATTATTAAAAGTAGAAAAATATATTGATGATGCGTTACTAGCTGGATACCCGCGTGTGTCGATCATTCATGGTAAAGGTACAGGTGCGCTTCGCAAAGGAGTTCAAGAGTATGTGAAGAACCATCGTTCCGTAAAAAAAGCTCGATATGGTGAAGCATCAGAAGGTGGAACAGGAATCACGGTAATTGAATTTAAGTAAGAAGTAAACTGTAGATGAAAAGAGGGAGAAACGGTGGGAGATTTTTGGGAGAATGTTTATATCCAAACTGCAGCTTATTATAGTGTTGTAATTTTATGTATGCTCATATTTTTGACAATATTTGAACTTGTAACAAAATATAAAAATTGGGAACAAATTCAAAAAGGGAATTGGGCAGTTGCTATGGCTACAGGTGGAAAGTTGTTAGGAATTGCCAACATTTTTCGTTATTCAATTGAAGCTCATCATACATTATTAACGATGATAGGTTGGGGTTTTTTTGGTTTTCTTCTATTATTGATGGGTTATTTTATATTTGAATTCTTAACTCCTAAATTTCGAATCGACCATGAAATAGAAAAAGACAATCGTGCTGTAGGATTTATGTCAATGGTCATTTCAGTTGGATTATCATTCGTTATTGGAGCTGGTATTGGAGCATAATTAGTGTAATGAGAGTTCTCCTATACTCATTCATTGCCGTAAACAATATAAAAGGGGAGAATACGGTGGAAAAGTTAGCGAAAGTACTAATGGCACTTTGCGGATTGTTTATCATCATAGGTGCTATATATATGTTTATGTCTTAACTAAATAGATTACTGACTAAGTGGCCCAAAACTTTGGCCACTTTTTTTGTCCAAATTTATTAGTTGGCAAAACAACTATTACTATTGAACTACTCTGTTAATACAAAATATGTATATTACTAAAATAAAAGGAATTTTATTCCTAAGAGTATTTGAGTTACAGTGGCTTTTCGAGGCAGTGGTCAAGCTAGTTTGTATATTTTTAAATTTTCTAAATTTATTATAATTGTCACATAAATAGTTGTGTACTATAATAAAGTTAAGAAAATAATACTATTATAGAAGAGGAGGCTGAGTATGATGAATAGGCCTTGGTTAGAACATTACCCCTCAGAAATCCCACATACTGTCACATACGAAGGTAGAACATTACAGCAATACTTAATCGACACTGCAAAAGAATACCCACAAAAGAAAGCGCTTTATTTTATGGGGAAGGAATTAACGTACTCCCAACTCTATAAAGAGGCATTAAAGTTTGCAAACTACTTAATTGAGATCGGCTTAAAAAAAGGTGATCGTGTTTCTATAATGCTTCCGAATTGTCCGCAAGCAGTAATTGGATATTATGGAACATTACTAGCAGGCGGAATAGTTGTACAAACAAACCCACTTTATGTGGAAAGAGAACTTGAGTATCAACTAAGTGATTCAGGAGCAAAATTTATATTATGTCTTGATATTTTATATCCACGAGTACGTAAGGTAAAAAGTGTAACGAATATTGAACATATCATTGTAACAGGCATTAAAGATTACCTTCCATTCCCTAAAAACATGGTATATCCTTATATTCAAAAAAAGCAATATGGTATTGTAGTAAAAGTGGAAAATAAAGGAAATAACCATTTATTTAAACATATTATGGTGTACGGCAATGACAATGAACTCAATGTTTCAGTCTCATCTAAGGATGACTTAGCACTTATACAATATACAGGTGGTACAACTGGTTTCCCTAAAGGAGTAATGCTTACACATGAGAACTTAGTTTCTAATGTAGTGATGTGTTCGCATTGGATGTACAAAGGTAAAAAAGGTGAGGAAAGAGTACTCGGTATTCTACCATTCTTCCATGTGTACGGAATGACGACAGTTATGAATTTATCAATCTTACAGGCTTCACAAATGATACTAATGCCGAAGTTTGATGCAGAATCGACATTAAAAACAATTCAAAAAACAAAGCCAACTATGTTCCCGGGTGCTCCAACTATTTATATTGGATTGTTAAATCATCCAGACATAAAGAAATATGACTTATCATCCATTGACGCTTGTATAAGTGGTTCAGCACCTCTACCAGTTGAAGTGCAAGAAAATTTTGAAGCGGTTACAGGTGGTAAGCTTGTCGAGGGTTACGGTTTAACTGAATCTTCTCCTGTTACACACGCTAACTTTATTTGGACGAAGAGAGTAAGCGGTAGTATCGGTGTGCCATGGCCGGATACAGATGCAAAAATAATATCGCTTGAGACGGGTGAAGAAGTAGCGCCTAAGGAAATTGGAGAGCTAGTTGTTAAAGGACCTCAAATTATGAAGGGATACTGGAACAAGCCTGAAGAAACAGAAGCTGTTTTAAAAGATGGATGGCTATACACTGGTGATGTAGGTTACATGGATGAGGACGGATATTTCTACATTGTAGACCGAAAGAAAGATATGATCATTGCTGGTGGATTTAATATATATCCTCGTGAGATTGAGGAAGTCTTATATGAATGTGAGAAAGTCCAAGAAGTAGTTGTAGCTGGAATACCAGATCCTTATCGAGGCGAAACGGTAAAAGCCTACATTGTATTAAAAGAAGGTGCACAATGTACTGAGGAGGAGCTAAATGAATTTGCTAGAAAACATTTAGCAGCATACAAAGTACCAAGATTGTATGAGTTCAGGAAAGAACTACCGAAAACTGCAATTGGAAAAATTCTAAGGCGATCTCTTGTCGATGAAGAGAAAGCAAAGTTAGAAAAACTTAGCTAAAAGCATATAAAACATACACCATCTATAGATGAATATGGTAATATTAAAGGGGCTAATAAGCCCCTTTAATATTACCAAATATACATTACATCTCTTGACACAAAGTTGTCTCTCAATTAGAATGAAGATATGAATGAATGGTCATTCATTTTATAAAGGAGAATTTATTTTGAAACGAAATAAACCGAAATATATGCAAATCATTGATGCTGCTGTTACAGTTATTGCTGAAAATGGCTATCATGCTGCACAAGTATCAAGAATCGCCAAGGCTGCCGGAGTTGCAGATGGAACGATCTATCTATACTTCAAAAACAAAGAAGATATTCTCGTTTCATTATTTGAAGAAAAGATGGGTTCTTTTGTTGGAGAGTTAGAAAATAAAATCTCTAAAATCTCAACTGCATCAGAAAAGCTACACAAGTTAGTTGAGATGCACTTTCATCACTTAGCATCCGATCATCATTTAGCGATTGTTACGCAACTAGAGCTTCGTCAATCCAATATTGAACTTCGTGTACGTATTAACGGAGTTTTAAAAGGATATTTGGCAGTTGTCGACCATATAGTAAAGACGGGGATGGAAAGTGGAGAGTTTAACCCTGGTCTAGATGTAAGACTAGCAAGACAAATGATTTTTGGTACAATTGATGAGACTGTTACTAGTTGGATCATGAATGACCAAAAATATGATTTACTACAATTAGTAAATCCGGTCCATCAATTATTAATAAATGGATGCGGATACTCTCAATCTACATTAAAATAGATTGAGAGTATAATATATTCAAAGAGTAGGGGGAGGAAGCTTGGAATTCTTTAAATATGAAGTTCTAGATTCAGTAGGAGTTATTACACTAAACAGACCTCCAGCAAACGCTTTATCGTCTTATGTTTTGAAAGAGCTTTCATCACTGTTAGATGAACTGGAGCAATCCCAAGAAGTACGAGTATTATTAATCCACGGAGAAGGGCGTTTTTTCTCAGCAGGTGCTGATATAAAGGAATTTACGACAGTCCCAAGTGGAGAAGAATTTGAAAAGCTAGCTACATTTGGTCAAAATTTATTTGATCGTATGGAGAAATTCCCGAAGCCGATTATTGCCGCGATTCACGGTGCTGCACTCGGAGGTGGTCTAGAATTAGCAATGGGATGTCATATCAGATTAGTATCTGAAAATGCAAAGCTTGGATTACCTGAGTTACAATTAGGACTTATTCCAGGGTTTGCTGGAACTCAACGTCTTACTAGATTAGTTGGGGCACCTAAAGCCGCTGAAATGCTATTAACAAGTGATCCGATTTCAGGAGTAGAAGCTGCCCAATTAGGACTAGCAAACCGTGCTGTTCCTGAAGAGACACTTTTTGAAGAAGCGAAGAAACTTGCTTCAAAAATTGCTAAGAAAAGTCCAATTTCAATGAAAGCTACGATTGAATTGTTGAATTACGCAAAAACAGGTAGTTTTTATGAAGGTGTGAAGCGTGAAGCGAAATTATTCGGTGAAGTCTTTACATCTGCAGATGGAAAAGAAGGTATTACTGCCTTTATTGAAAAGCGTGAACCAACATTTAAAGGTGAATAATTTTTTTATCTAAAATTTTCGGAATCCTTTAAATGATATAAATCCACTTAATATTGCAAATTTCCAGGGAGGGTATACCATGAACATTTTTGTAATTATGAAAAGAACTTTCGATACTGAAGAAAAAATTGCTGTTACAAACGGTAAGATAGCTGAAGATGGTGCTGAATTCATCATCAACCCATACGATGAGTATGCAGTTGAAGAAGCGATTGTACTTCGTGACCAACATGGTGGAGAAGTAACAGTTGTAACAGTTGGCTCGGAAGATTCCGAAAAGGAACTTCGTACAGCACTAGCAATGGGAGCAGATAAAGCAGTATTAATCAATATAGAAGATGATGTGGAAAATGGAGACCAATTTACGACTTCTACGATTTTAGCTAAGTTTTTCGAGGACAAGGAGTATGACATTATCCTAGGAGGAAACGTTGCAATCGATGGTGGTTCTGGACAAGTTGGACCTCGTTTAGCTGAATTATTAAATATCTCTTATGTTACGACTATTACAAAATTAGATGTAAACGGATCAACCGTTACTATCGAACGTGATGTTGAAGGGGATTCAGAAGTAATCGAAACAACATTACCGGTACTAGTTACGGCTCAACAAGGATTAAATGAACCAAGATATCCATCTCTTCCTGGTATCATGAAGGCTAAGAAAAAGCCTCTTGAAGAATTAGAACTAGATGACTTAGATCTAGAAGAAGAGGATGTAGAAGCAAAAACAAAGACAATTGAAATTTACCTACCTCCAAAGAAGGAAGCAGGAAGAATTTTAGAAGGTGACTTATCAAACCAAGTTGTAGAACTTGTTAAACTTCTTCACACAGAAGCTAAAGTGGTGTAATACGCCGTATTCATACTTACAATTGATCAAGGAGGGTAATAACAATGGCTAGAAAAGTTCTTGTATTAGGTGAAGTACGTGATGGTGGTTTACGTAACGTATCGTTTGAGGCAATTGCAGCAGCGAATGTAATTGCAGAAGGTGGCGAAGTAGTTGCGTTAATAGTAGGAGACGGAGTAGCACATTTAGCTGATCAACTATTCCATTACGGTGCAAATCGTGTATTAACAGTTGATTCTGCAAATTTAAAGAACTATACTCCAGATGGATATTCTCAAGCAGTAATGGCAGCAGTAGATGCTGAAAAACCTGAAGGAATTGTATTTGGTCATACAGCTTTAGGGAAAGACTTATCACCAAAAATTGCGAGTAAATTAAACTCTGGATTAATCTCTGATGCTACTGCACTTGAAGTAGCTGGAGGAAATGTAGTATTTACTCGTCCAATTTACTCTGGTAAAGCATTTGAAAAGAAGATTGTAACAGATGGATTAATCTTTGCGACGGTTCGTCCAAATAATATTGCTCCACTTGCAGCTGACACTTCTCGTACAGGAGAAGTAACACCTCTTAATGTGGAAATTAAAGATCTTCGTACAATTGTTAAGGAAATTGTACGCAAGACAACTGAAGGAGTAGATCTTTCAGAAGCGAAAGTTGTTATCGCTGGTGGACGTGGAGTGAAGAGTGAAGATGGCTTCAACCCGTTAAAAGAACTTGCAGACGTACTTGGTGGTGCAGTAGGTGCATCTCGTGGTGCTTGTGATGCTGAATACTGTGACTACTCCCTACAAATCGGGCAAACTGGTAAGGTTGTAACTCCAGACTTATATATCGCTTGTGGTATTTCAGGAGCAATCCAACATTTAGCAGGTATGTCAAACTCAAAAGTAATTGTAGCAATCAACAAAGATCCAGAAGCAAACATCTTTAAGGTAGCTGACTATGGAATTGTTGGAGATCTATTCGAAGTAGTACCTCTATTAACTGAAGAATTTAAGAAATTAAAAGTAAATGCTTAATCTAAAAAGAGTCGCCATATTGGTGACTCTTTTTAAATAGTAGCTATAGTCAAGTATGAGGTGCCTAATTATGATATCTTGAGGACTGTTGTTGTAAAAGTTATTCTTTAAAATTGTCGGGTTAGAACTTCTTCATATTACATTTAATACAAGCTTTTATCGTAATTGCATTTTAATAAAGGCTGTTTTTGTAAAGATTGTTGCTTTTGCATATCATTTAATTTCTATAGTAATGGAGCGGAAGACACTTGACTCCTGCGGGAAGAGGAGAAAGGGTCGAGACCCCACAGGCGAAGCCGAGTTATCATGAACGAAACTAGCTCCTTACTCGTAACATCGTAGGTTAATTTGGTTAGAATGTTTACTGGTAAAAACAAACCAAATCAGAGCTACATTACGGAAGGAGCTAGTTATTATGAAGGATACCATAAAATATGTAGGTTTAGACGTATCAAAAGAAAAAATTGCAGTTGCGATCGCGGATGAGGGGCGAGAAGAGCCGAGATACTGGGGAGTAATTCCTCACACACCAGAAGCAGTTAGGAAATTAATAAATAAACTTGGAAACACCGAGACTCTTCGAGTCTGTTATGAAGCCGGTCCAACTGGATACCCACTATATAGATTATTACTTTCCCTAGGTGTTCATTGTGATGTGATAGCCCCATCTCTCATACCTAAAAGACCAGGTGAACGTATTAAGACAGATCGTAGAGACTCTATTCGACTGGCTCAGTTATATCGAGCAGGAGAATTAACTAACATCTATGTTCCAAACGAAGAGGATGAAGCTCTCCGTGATCTTGTAAGATGTCGTGAAGATGCAAAAGAAGATGAACTTAGGGCAAGGCACCGTTTGAGTAAATTTTTGCTTCGTAATAACATTAAGCCACCGTCAGGTGTGAACAAATGGACGGTCAAATATCGTAGATGGCTGGATGCATTAAAATTTGAAAGCTCCAAACTACGTGTGGTCTTTCAAGAATATTATCATCAATTGAAAGAGCTAGAACAACGAATTTTAAGACTAGAGGAAGAAATTAGAGTTCAGGCAACGGAGGGCGTACACGCCCCAACCATTCAAGCCTTACAATCACTAAGAGGTGTAGCTCTTATTACTGCGACTAGTCTTGTAGCGGAGATAGGTTCTTTCAAACGTTTCTCATCACCAACACAATTAATGGCCTATATTGGTTTAATACCAAGTGAATACTCAAGTGGTGAAAGAAGAATACAAGGGAGCATCACAAAAACAGGGAATCGTCATGTACGACGCTTATTAGTAGAAGCTGCATGGAGTTATCGTTATCAACCGTCAGTTAAAGGAGAATTGATGAGACGACAAAATGGACAGTCCCCCACTATTCAAGCGATATCCTGGAAAGCACAAAACCGACTTCATAAAAAGTATTACCGATTATTATCAAGAGGAAAAGAAAGTGGAAAAGCAATTACTGCAGTTGCCAGAGAATTAGCTGGTTTTATTTGGGCTATTACACAAGAGGTAGAAGAAGTAAAAAACGCTAGTTTTTGATCTTACAAGTTGTCATGTTACGGTGATATAGGTATTATTGATCCATTTTTTATGTATGGCTTTAATTTCACACGAATAATTTACGAAGAAAGATAGATGATTGAGAACAGGGCTCGAAGGCAAAGAAAAAAACCGGAAAGGAAAACCCACGTGGCCTCCTCTGTGCTATATCTAAATAGATTAACGCACGTGCCGAGTTAGTGGATTAGTCCTTTATACGGAAAGATAAAATGTGAAAACCCACGGATATCAGAGCGTAAACCGCAGTAGAGATTTTTGCCTTCGTGCCGTGTTCTTAACTTCTATTCAAGTCAAAAAAAGGAGAAAGGAACAGATTCCTTCTATAGCTTAATGGAGTCTCTCACTTCTTTGTATGACAGTCAAGGAGACCACTTGACAGACATACAAAGAAGTGAGAAGTGGTCAGTAAGCTAAAGAAGGAGCTATTCTAGCCAGAATGGCTTGCTAACTAACAAAATCAAGAAAAGAAGCCGTAAATAGCTTCTCTTCTTAGAGTTGGTCAAAAGACAATCCAAACCTGGTGAAGAGTGGGAGCCTTGACAGTTTCGTTCATATCAGGAGGCT
>NZ_JAFELM010000023.1 GCF_016890225.1 Bacillus suaedaesalsae
GAGTTATCATGAACGAAACTAGCTCCTTACTCGTAACATCGTAGGTTAATTTGGTTAGAATGTTTACTGGTAAAAACAAACCAAATCAGAGCTACATTACGGAAGGAGCTAGTTATTATGAAGGATACCATAAAATATGTAGGTTTAGACGTATCAAAAGAAAAAATTGCAGTTGCGATCGCGGATGAGGGGCGAGAAGAGCCGAGATACTGGGGAGTAATTCCTCACACACCAGAAGCAGTTAGGAAATTAATAAATAAACTTGGAAACACCGAGACTCTTCGAGTCTGTTATGAAGCCGGTCCAACTGGATACCCACTATATAGATTATTACTTTCCCTAGGTGTTCATTGTGATGTGATAGCCCCATCTCTCATACCTAAAAGACCAGGTGAACGTATTAAGACAGATCGTAGAGACTCTATTCGACTGGCTCAGTTATATCGAGCAGGAGAATTAACTAACATCTATGTTCCAAACGAAGAGGATGAAGCTCTCCGTGATCTTGTAAGATGTCGTGAAGATGCAAAAGAAGATGAACTTAGGGCAAGGCACCGTTTGAGTAAATTTTTGCTTCGTAATAACATTAAGCCACCGTCAGGTGTGAACAAATGGACGGTCAAATATCGTAGATGGCTGGATGCATTAAAATTTGAAAGCTCCAAACTACGTGTGGTCTTTCAAGAATATTATCATCAATTGAAAGAGCTAGAACAACGAATTTTAAGACTAGAGGAAGAAATTAGAGTTCAGGCAACGGAGGGCGTACACGCCCCAACCATTCAAGCCTTACAATCACTAAGAGGTGTAGCTCTTATTACTGCGACTAGTCTTGTAGCGGAGATAGGTTCTTTCAAACGTTTCTCATCACCAACACAATTAATGGCCTATATTGGTTTAATACCAAGTGAATACTCAAGTGGTGAAAGAAGAATACAAGGGAGCATCACAAAAACAGGGAATCGTCATGTACGACGCTTATTAGTAGAAGCTGCATGGAGTTATCGTTATCAACCGTCAGTTAAAGGAGAATTGATGAGACGACAAAATGGACAGTCCCCCACTATTCAAGCGATATCCTGGAAAGCACAAAACCGACTTCATAAAAAGTATTACCGATTATTATCAAGAGGAAAAGAAAGTGGAAAAGCAATTACTGCAGTTGCCAGAGAATTAGCTGGTTTTATTTGGGCTATTACACAAGAGGTAGAAGAAGTAAAAAACGCTAGTTTTTGATCTTACAAGTTGTCATGTTACGGTGATATAGGTATTATTGATCCATTTTTTATGTATGGCTTTAATTTCACACGAATAATTTACGAAGAAAGATAGATGATTGAGAACAGGGCTCGAAGGCAAAGAAAAAAACCGGAAAGGAAAACCCACGTGGCCTCCTCTGTGCTATATCTAAATAGATTAACGCACGTGCCGAGTTAGTGGATTAGTCCTTTATACGGAAAGATAAAATGTGAAAACCCACGGATATCAGAGCGTAAACCGCAGTAGAGATTTTTGCCTTCGTGCCGTGTTCTTAACTTCTATTCAAGTCAAAAAAAGGAGAAAGGAACAGATTCCTTCTATAGCTTAATGGAGTCTCTCACTTCTTTGTATGACAGTCAAGGAGACCACTTGACAGACATACAAAGAAGTGAGAAGTGGTCAGTAAGCTAAAGAAGGAGCTATTCTAGCCAGAATGGCTTGCTAACTAACAAAATCAAGAAAAGAAGCCGTAAATAGCTTCTCTTCTTAGAGTTGGTCAAAAGACAATCCAAACCTGGTGAAGAGTGGGAGCCTTGACAGTTTCGTTCATATCAGGAGGCTCACCGCCCACCCCGCGGAAAGCGAATGCCATGGAGCGGAAATCACTTAGTTATACAGATATACATTGAAATAAGAAAAGACCGTAGAAAACTCAAAGTTATTCGAGTTTGTCTACAGTCTGAGATAGGAGAGTAATCTCCTATCTTTTATTTATGATTTCTGGCTCATTTTCCATTAAATAAAGCGAATGACTTTCTAGCTTATTTATAAGTTTATTTGCAACATGATACGCATAATCAAATTCCTTTTTCGTGATGATACCCAACTTCAAAGCAGCATCAAGCTCATCTTCATCAACTAAGCACCACGTACCATTCGGAAAAACAATAATATCGAGATACAAGTCTCGATACCACGGGATATCTTTTTCAGTGACACCATGGTTAAGGCAAATATCAATATACCATTGTATAACTTCCCTTTCCTCGTTCTGCATGACCGTAACCGTATAGGACTCTCCTTTTGGAAAATATTGAACCCACGTATACCCCTCATCTGCAAGTTTTAAGTTTCGTTTGTTGTAGTTTACTGTTAGTGGTTCTTTTACTTTAACTATCTCAAATATAGACACCCATCCATGAAAATAGTATCCTTTTCTATTAAAGGATCTCCACGATTTTTCCGTAATTCTCTTCCAATCTTTTCGGTCTGCATATTTCATTTTCAAAAAAGAACCAACTCCTAACAACTAAACTACTTAAATATGATATTGTATGTATATTATGAAATTTCTATCAACATGTTAGAGAATTCCATTTTAACATAAGATGGAAAATTACGTCCAAATGAATAGGAGAATGGTTATGAGATTATCCCCTATTGAAGCAGCTACTGCTTTTATCAAAACTCACTTCCCGACCTGTGATGGTGCTATACTTGCTGGAAGTGTTGTACGAGGTGAGTATACCTCTACTTCTGATCTAGATATTGTTGTTTTTGACACTTCCATACAAAGCTCCTATCGTGAATCATTAACTGCTTATGAGTGGCCAATTGAAATATTTGTTCACTCCTTTGACTCTTACAAGGAGTTTGTTAAACAAGATGTGGAAAGAGGACGGCCAAGTCTACCACGCATGCTGGCTGAAGGCACCCCTATAATTGATCATCCACAACTTAGTTTGATTCAAGAGGAATCAAGAGAATTGCTTGATGCCGGTCCTATTGAATGGTCTCAGCAAACTATTCGTATAAAGAGATATTTTATAACCGATTTAATCGATGATTTAATCGGCAGCACGAAGAGGGCCGAAACAATTTACATAACGAATACACTCGTTGAACTGTTACACGAATATATATTACGTACAAACAACCAATGGATTGGCTCTTCAAAGTGGATAGATCGTTCGTTACGTACATTTGATGAAGAATTAGCGGATGAATTTTTGAGAGCGATGGAAGAAATCTATATTAATAATGATAAGAACTGTCTTATCACATTAGCTGAAAAGGCATTATTGCCACACGGCGGATTTTTATTTGAAGGCTTTTCATTAGGAAAGTAGTGAAAAAAATGAAAGAAGTGATACAATAAAACCACAAATATAATAGGAGAGATCATTCGGTGGAGCATTTAATAAATAATACTATAAAAAGCATTCAAATTTCTGGGATTCGTCGTTTCTTCAACATGGTCCAAGAATATGACAATGTCTTGTCCTTAACAATTGGTCAACCAGACTTCCCGACTCCTCAGCATGTAAAAGATGCTGGTATTGAGGGAATTAACCATAACTATACAACCTATACACATAATGCGGGTTACCTTGAATTACGAATTGCTGCTGCAAAATTTGTGAAAGAAAAGTATGGTTTAGAATACAATCCTGAAAACGAAGTCATTACGACAATTGGAGCAAGTCAAGCAATTGATTGCGCATTCAGAACAATTCTTGAAAAAAATAGTGAAGTCATCTTACCTGGACCTGTTTATCCTGGATACGAACCAATTATTCATATGTGCGGAGCAAAACCAATTCATGTTGATACGAGACATAACGGTTTTAAACTAACAGCAAACTTAATTGAACAACATTTAACAGAAGATACAAGATGTATCGTCTTGCCTTATCCATCTAATCCGACTGGTGTGACATTATCAATCGAAGAGCTAGAAGAAATTGCAAATTTATTGAAGGATCGAGATATTTTTGTACTATCTGATGAAATCTATAGTGAACTTATCTTTGAAGGTTCACACCATTCTATTGCTACTATTGCAGGTATGCGTGAAAAAACAATTGTCATTAACGGTCTTTCAAAATCACACTCGATGACGGGATGGAGAATTGGCTTTCTATTCGCTCCTCATACAATTGCAAAGCACTTACTTAAGGTTCATCAATACAACGTTTCATGTGCTCCAACCATTTCTCAACGAGCAGCGATCGAAGCACTCTCCAATGGTCAAGACGATGCGATCGTTATGAGAGATACATATAAGGATCGAATGGAATATGTATATCAAAGATTGACGAATATGGGTATTGATACGGTTAAACCAACAGGTGCCTTTTACTTTTTCCCATCGATTAAAAAGTTTGGAATGTCATCTTTTGATTTTGCCTTATCTTTAGTAAAAGAAGCAGGTGTAGCACTTGTTCCTGGGGATGCTTTCTCGGATTTAGGGGAGGGATACGTGAGATTGTCCTATGCTTATTCAAAAGAAACGCTAAAAGAAGCATTAGATCGTATGGAATATTTTATTAAAAAACGACAATGTTAAATACAAAATCGCCTTGTCTACTCAGACAACGGCGATTTATTACTTTCTAGGTAATTCAATTTTTAATGTAGTCCCGACATTTTCTTTACTTTCTATTGTTACAGAACCTTGGTGATTTTCAATAATTCTATAACTTACCATTAGCCCTAAGCCTGTACCATTTTCTTTTGTTGTTACAAATGGATTTCCTAACTTTTTCAAAAGATCTTCTGGAATACCGCAGCCTTCATCCTTGAAAAAGAGACATATGCGATGATCACTTATTTCCTCTACCGCAATTGTGATGACTCCACCTGTAGGCATTGCCTCTATTGAATTCTTAATAAAATTAATAAAGACCTGCTTTAATTGATTTTCATCACACCTGATTTATTCATTTATAATTGAGCTAGAAAATTCAATTCGTATATTATGTAAAATAGCTTGAGTTTCAAGCAAGCAAATGACCTCTGAAACGAGTTGGGTAATATTTGTTTCCTGGAACGAACTTTCATGTGGTTTTGCTAGCATAAGTAGTTCGCTTAAAATCATTTCAATGCGATTTAATTCTGAAGAGATAATATCGTAATAATGTTCCTTTTCAATGACACCAGACTTCATTAACTGTACAAACCCTTTGATTGCTGTCAATGGATTCCGAATCTCGTGAGCAATTCCAGCCGCTAGCTGTCCGGCAATGGATAGCTTTTCTGATTCTAGCATTAGCTTTTCTGCTTCCTTACGGTAACTAATGTCACGAATGATAATTTGTACGGCCTTCTTTTGTTGGAATGTTATCGGAATGGCTACAATTTCGGAATACACCTTTTCTCCGTCCAACGTTTGCCATACTCCCTCTGATATTTCATCTTCACAGTCTTCTTGTAGGACATAGTTTAGTTTTTGCTTTAACGCTTCATGGTAGTCGGAGTGGAGAAAATCAAAAACAGGATTACCCACGATATCTAGATAGCTGCTTGCACCAAATAATTGCACACCCGAATCATTAATAAAAACGATTGTATCGTCTAAAATTACTGCAATCGTGTCGATTGAGTTTTGAACGAGTCTTCGGTATCTTTCACGACTTGTTTGGATTACCTCTTGGAACTGCTTTCTCGAAGAAATATCATTAATTACGACATATTCATAAATTTCATTTTGAATAATGGTACGACTTGACTTAATTTCAACGTGAAGCTCTTCTCCATTAATACGTTTCCATTTTTGCTCAATAATCCCTACAGCTTTTCCTTCTCTTATTAATTTAATTCGATTTGAAACAATGTCTCGATAATCTTCTTGTACGAATTCTAATACTGACTTCCCAATCCATTCCTGGCGATTTGTAATTCCTAAGAGCGTTGCATTTTCTTTATTCATGTAGACATTACGTCCACATCTATTAATCATAACTCCAAACGGTGCCTCTTCAAGTAGCCAAAATAATGAATGCTCATCCTTCATTAAAACTTGTTTCGGATATGAAGGTAGAGGTGCAACTGATAGTTGATCAACGATGTGACCTTTAACTGCAGGGAAAGGTTTTATATTTAATATAATTTCAATAATATCTTTAGATTCATTCAGTACTTTTTGAATATGTAATTTTACCCAGGTGACGTGTCCTTCTCTTTGAATAAAGCGACAGTTACACTGTTTCTCTTCAGGAACATGAAAATAACTTTCTACTAAATAAAGATCCTCTTGATATATATAATCTTGTATTCTTGTTCCTATTATTTCTCCTTGGTCATAATGCAATAGGTGCTGACAGGTAGACGAACTGTATAATATATCACCATTTAACTTACAAGACATAAATAAATTTGTAGCTGTTAGTGTTGAATTAGTTATGGATTCGTTCATCATACAAGTATTGGTGTTCCCTCCTGTCCTTTGTAACTAACAGTTACTATGACTGCTTTGAAACTGCCTATCATAATTATACAGTAATTTTGTTATACAGTTAACAAAAAAAGTAAATTAGGAGATTTCAACATACTAAAAGAGGCTGGGACATAACTAAATAAATCATCCTCAAAGGCGAATAATATCTAAATTATTCTACCTATTAAATATTATACATTTTTCGTACCATTTGTTTATTAATCAGTTAAGTGGAAGCACTAGTTCGTTCCATTGCGCTGCAGACACTCGCTTTCCGCGGGGAGGAAGCTGATGGTTATTTTCACTATCGTGAAAAAACCTACCTCCTCGGCTACGCCTGCGGGGTCTCAGCCTTTCCTCTACTTCCCGCAGGAGTCGAGTGTCTTCCGCTCCATTCCACTAGTTCTTAAAAATAGTATGCGAAATCAAACAAATCTATTGAAATCAAAAAATAAAGACCCGAACTATTAGGTGCAAGATACTGCCTAATAGTTCGGGTTTATCATTGGCTGGAATACTTATATCTCAGCCTCTTTTACGGAACTAAAATTAGCTTGCCATGTGTTTTTCTTGATTGCAGTAGTTGGTGAACATTTGCTGCTTCATCGAGAGAATAAACTCCACCGATAATTAGCTTTAACTTTCCTTGCTGTAAATAGTGAAAAAGCTCTAGTAAACTACTTTGCAATAAAGCTGGCTTTTTCATAATTTGAGGTAAAAAGAAACCGATGACCGATTGGTTTCTTGCCATTAATAGATTCGGATTTAACGAACTTTGTTCCCCACTAGCAGCTCCATAAACAACGAGACGTCCAAAGGCTGCTAAAGTACGGAGTGTATCATTAAACATTTTTCCTCCTACCATCTCAAGAGCTATGTCTACTCCTTTTCCGTTTGTAGCTTCACGGACTTGGTCTACCCAGTTGTCTTCAGTGTAATTAATTACTACGTCCGCTCCTAGTTCTCTTGCCAACTCAAGTTTTTCAGACGAACTGGCAGTCGCAATTACTTTACCCGCTCCAAATAGTTTGGCAAGCTGGACAGCAATCGTTCCCACACCACCTGCTGCAGCATGCACTAATACTGTCTCGCCTTCCGTTAATTGTCCCATCGTTTTTAGAATATGGAATGCACTTAACCCTTGTAGAGGCAGGGCGGCAGCTAGATTATAATCCATACCATTTGGTAGTGGGATTAGGCCCATTTCATCTGCAATTGTATATTCTGCATAGCCAGTTGCTTTTTTTGAACCAAGTAACGTTACCACTCTTGTTCCAACTTTTACGCTAGTTACCTCATCCCCAACTTCTGTTACAATACCTGCAACTTCTGCACCAGGTACAAAAGGTAATGGAGTTGGTACAACATATTGTCCTTCTCTTCTTGCTGTATCAGCATAATTAACACCTATAGCTTTTATTTCAATTACAACTTCATGACTTTTCGGAACAGGCTTTTCTAAATCTATTAATTGGAGAACTTCTGGTCCCCCGTATTGTGTGAATTGTACAGCCTTCATTGCAATTTTCCTCCTTACGCATTTTCAATTGTTTTCTTATTGCGAATTGGTAAAACAAATTACTTCTGCTTCCTTACTAGCTGACTTCTCATCGATAACAGGTATGACCGCTTTGGCTCCAAAATGCAAGGCAGCTGTAATCGTTGAAGTAGCTAATAATACATCAATAACAAAGCATATTTTTCCATTCACGAGCACTTCTTCATTAATCTCTTCCTTTTTCATCACAAATGAACTTTTACTAATCCACTCTCCACTTTAAGATCCTTTTCTACTTTGTAGTGCATGAGTAATTAACGTTGATACGAAAATATGAAAATTAGCAAACCGAGGATCATTTGTTTGACCTTGCTTATATCGATAATAGATTTGCTGACAAATAGTAGCTAATTTAAAGTAGGCAAAAGTTATATAATAATCTATATTCGCTAAGTCTCTACCGCTTTTCCTGGCATATCTCTCCACAAATTCTTTTCTTGAATAAAAGCCCTTTGTCGCTGTGACAGATTGTTTCCCTAGCCCTAGTTTAAGTAGTTCTGGGTCATCATCTTGAATCCAATAGCTTAATGCTGCCCCTACATCTGCTAGTGGGTCTCCTATTGTGGTCATTTCCCAGTCAAATAGTCCTACCATCTTCGTAGGTGAATCAAAGGAGAACATCGCATTATTTAATTTGTAATCATAATGGATAATAGTTGAATTAGGTGAAATAGGAATATTTGTTGCCAGCCATGTTGTTAACTCTTCTACTCCTTTAATATCATCTGTTTTTGCCCTCACATATCGACCAATCCAGCCATGGACTTGTCTTTCCAAAAATCCTACAGGATGAGAAAGTTCCTGTAACTTTGTACCATTATAATCAACTTCATGAAGTGTTACGAGAGTATCCACCATCTCCTCTGATATTGCACGGTAAAACTCATCGTTTATTACGATCTCTTTAGGAAATGATGTATCGTACACAAACCCCCTTTTTCTCTCCATAATATAAAACTGGCTACCTACAATACTTTCATCATTACTAAAAGCATATGGCTTTGGTGCAAATGGAAATAAGGAATGTAAATCTCGCAAAATTGAATGTTCTCGTTCCATATCATGTGCCTTTGGAGCAACCGGTCCTAGTGGTGGTCGCCTAAGTACAGCCTCCCAATTTCCAACCTTTATTTCATAAGTTAAGTTGGAATGCCCTGCACCAAATTGTCTAATTTCTAGTTGGTCATTATTAAGCTCAAAGTGACTATGTAAAAATTCAAGTAATCTCTCTTCATTTAGCTGTTCTTCCTTTCTAACAGGTATGGTATCTTTAAACTCATTTAGTTGATTCATATTTTCCACCTGCTCTCTTTTCATCATTTTTTCAGTCTATTACACTACTATTAAATACTAACCGGTTAGTATTTATCTGTTAGTCTTTAAATAAGGCTGTTTTCGCATACTTTGTTGCTATTTTTACAAAAAAGAATTTATTTTAGGTCCGTTGATTTCCGCTTCAGGCACACGCTTTCCGCGGGGAGGGATCTGATGGTTATTTTCACTATTGTGAAAAAACCTACCTCCTCGGCTTCGCCTGCGGGGTCTCACGATTCCCTCTATCTCCCGCAGGAGTCGAGTGCCTTCCGCTCCAATCAACTCAATGTTTTAACAGAGCTATCCAAATAGCAACAATCTTTACGAAATGAGCCTGAAATAAAGACTCTTATTAACAAACAATATTAATCTTTGTTACAGGTGTTTGCTTTCCACTGGGTAGTTTCAGTAGTATTTGTGCATGCGAGGGGTTCACCTAAGACAAAGGAATTCACTTTGTCATTTGTCCCGCTACTCCCATGCTTGCAAAGGATGTGCTGACCTCCCCAAGTTTGCCACAGGACAGGGTAGACTTGAGGAGGTTTTTACTCACAACCTAAATATAATAATTGTAGGAAAAGGGGACAATACTCCTTTTCCTATTGATTGTTTTATATACTTATCCCTTTTAAAACCATATCGGTAAATATTTTCGCAACTTCCTGATCAGACTTCTTTCCATTTGGCTTAAACCATTGATAACTCCAATTGGTCATTCCTAAAATTCCAAATGAAACGATATCTGAAGATAAATCTTCATGAAATTCTTTTTTATCTTTTCCTTCCTCAAGTAATTCTTGTAGGTTATTCCTAAATATCTCACGCTTCTTTATTAGGTCCTCTTTATGCTCTTCGCTTAAATTTTTCATTTCACGGAAAAATACGCGTGCACTTTCACCTTGAGACTCAATGATCGAGATGAGCATAAACACGATTTCATAAAGCTTTTCCTTACAGCTTTTATTACGTTCTTTTAATATTTGATCTTGTCGCTTCAGGACATCGTCAATATATCCATTGTGAATATCCATTAACAATTCCTCTTTACTTGTAAAGTAATAATAAAATGTGCCTTTTGTAACATGTAAATGGTTTACAATATCTTGAATAGAAGTTTCGGAAAATCCATTTTTCTCGAATAGTAGAATGGCTTGTTCAGTGATCTTCTCCTTCACTCTTTCTTCCTCACAATCTTACGTTCATTTCCATTTAGTTAGAACTTATTACATTCTCTTCTTTTATCACACGACGTAATATTTTCCCCACACTTGTCTTAGGTAGCTCTGTTCGAAACTCTACAATTCTAGGAATTTTATAAGCTGACATATTCTCTTTACAATATTGGGTAATTTCATCCGATGACGCTTCTTTACCGGCCTTTAATACAAGGACAGCTTTCACTGTTTCACCACGGTATTCATCAGGCACGCCCACTACCACTGCTTCTTGCACTGCTGGGTGCTCATATAGGATTTCTTCAATATCACGAGGATAAATATTAAAACCTCCCGCAATAATCATGTCTTTTTTGCGATCTACAATTGAAACATAACCCTCGTCGTCCACACGAGCAATATCTCCCGTATATAACCAGCCATCTCGTAATGTATTTGCGGTTTCATCGGGCATGTTCCAATATCCTTTCATTATTTGAGGGCCACGAATGATTAGTTCCCCAAGTTCACCTGGCTTTACCTCTTCTAACCCCGCTGCTAGATCAACTACTTTGTACTCAGTTGATGGATACCCTATACCAACAGTCCCTGGTTTACGTTCTGCAAAGGTTGGATTACAATGAGTTACCGGAGAGGCTTCGGATAATCCATACCCTTCTAAAATTTTCGCTCCAGTTTTCCTTTCAAATTCCTTTAATAATTCAACAGGCATCGGAGCACTTCCACTATTACAAATTCGAATCGTATCGATACCGTATTTTTCTGCTTCAGGGTGATTGGTCAAAGCCACATACATTGTTGGTACACCTGGGAAAATGGTAGGACGTTCCGCTTTTATCGTATTCAATACTTCCTCTATATCAAATTTTGGTAATAGAATATTGGTAGAGCCAGTCAAGATGTTATAGTTCATACAAACTGTCATTCCGAAAACATGAAACAATGGAATTACTGTTAAGCATCGCTCTTCTCCATGCCTAATATCATCCTTAAAAAATTCAGCAGATTGATAAATATTCGCAATTAAGTTGCTGTGAGTTAACATCGCTCCTTTGGATCGTCCTGTTGTTCCACCTGTATACTGCAAGACCGCAACGTCCTCTTGAGGATTGATTTCAACAGGAGTTACTTTCCCATTTCCTGTATGCATAAACTCATCAAAGGTCTTATCAGGGGCAAAGCTGTGCTCCGTTGGCTGAAGGCTTACAACAATTACATTTTTCACATATGTCTCAGATTGAATCGCTTTTAATCTTGGAAGTAATGCATCAAATATGACAATGGACTCAGCACCTGAATCTTGTAGAATGTATTGAAGTTCTCTTTCAACAAGCATAGGATTGATTTGTGTCACAATGCTACCGGCAAGAAGTGCTCCATAATAGGAGATGACATATTGAGGACAGTTCGGTAGCATAATGGCAACACGGTCCCCCTTATTAACATTTCCTTGCTGCAACGCTGAAGCAAATGCATTTGTTAGCATTGATAACTCTGTATAGGAGATTTTTTTGTGATAAAAACTAAGCGCAGTGTTTGTTGGAAATTTGGTAGTAGATTGTTGTAGTAATTCTGGAAGGGAAATAGTTGGGATATCAAGTTCAGTTGAAATATGATCAGGATAACAGTTTAACCATGCTTTTTTACTCATTTTTTACATTCCTCCATTATTTTAATAGTTTTATAGAAGGATGCTTAAGTCTAGGGTGACATGTCTATTTGTTACCATTCATAGCATTACATAGCATTACATAGCGTGAGTACCACCATCGACGACAATGACGTTACCTGTTACAAAGTCTGATGCATGTGAGGCTAAAAATACTGCAGCACCCTTTAAATCATGTTCGGAACCGAATCTACCTAATGGTGTTGCTCCAAGAATTTGCTCTTTTCCATGTTCGATTAAGATTTGAGACATTTTCGTTGGAAAAAATCCAGGTGCAATTGCATTGACATTAATATTATATTGCCCCCATTTCACTGCTAAATCTTTTGTAAAGGTTATTACTGCGCCTTTACTTGTGTTATATCCAATCGTATCCATATACCGTGGATCAGTACCACCCAACCCTGCAACAGAGGAGATGTTAATGATTTTTCCTGACTTTTGCTCAATCATTACTTTCCCGACTTCTTGAGACATTAAAAAAGTTCCTGTTACATTAACCTTCAGTACCTTTTCCCATGCTTCAAGCGGCATCGCGGCTGCTGGAGCTCCCCATGTTGCACCGCTATTGTTAATTAAAATATCGATTGCACCAAATTCATCAATTGTTCTTTTTACAACATACTTTACATCTTCAGGATTTGTAATATCACATTTTAATGCGAGTGTTTTAACACCAAGCTCATTTAATTTCCCGCTAACTTCCTCACACGCTTCTACATTCCTCGAGCACACAACTACATTTGCCCCAGCTTCAGCAAAACCTGTTGCGATTTGTTCGCCAAGACCTCTTCCTCCACCTGTAACGATGGCAGTCTTTCCAGTAAGAGCAAATAGTTTCATAACATTCATTCGTTTTGAGTTCCCTCCTCGTTTCTTCCATTAGTCTCTATATTTACGAAGTTCGAGCTTTGCAATTTGTGCCTTATGAACTTCATCAGGACCATCAGCTAAACGTAATGTTCTTGCATTCGCCCAATTGGCTGCTAAAGTAAAATCATCACTTACCCCCGCTGCACCTAATGCTTGTATCGCACGATCAATAACGTTTAAAGCCATCGTAGGTGCAACTACTTTAATCATTGCAATTTCAGTTTTTGCTTCTTTGTTACCTACAGTATCCATCATATAAGCAGCCTTTAATGTTAATAATCTTGCCTGCTCAATCTCAACTCTTGAATTAGCAATCCATTCATGGACAACACCTTGTTCTGCAAGCCTTTTACCAAATGCCACTCTATTTTGAACACGCTTACATAATTGTTCTAGTGCACGTTCTGCAGTTCCTATTAATCTCATACAATGGTGGATCCGACCTGGACCTAACCTTCCTTGTGCAATAGCAAAGCCTTTGCCCTCGCCCCAAATCATATTTTCCTTTGGAACTTTTACATGATGAAACGTAATCTCTGCATGTCCGTGTGGAGCATGATCATAACCGAAAACTGGTAATAGTCTTTCAATTTTCACTCCATCAGTATCGAGTGGGACGAGAATCATTGATTGTTGTTCATGTTTCGGTGCATGAGGGTTACTTTTCCCCATCACAATGGCGATTTTGCAACGTGGATCGCCAGCCCCTGAAGACCACCATTTACGCCCATTTATGACATATTCATCTCCCTCACGAGTAATACTTGCTTCAATATTGGTAGCATCAGAGGAAGCAACATCGGGCTCTGTCATAGAAAAGCAAGATCTAATCTCACCTTTTAGCAATGGAGCAAGCCACATACGCTTTTGTTCTTCGGTTCCGTAACGCGCTAAAACTTCCATATTCCCTGTATCAGGTGCATTGCAATTGAAGACTTCAGGACCAATTATGGATCTCCCCATAATCTCACATAAAGGGGCATATTCTATATTCGTTAGTCCAGCTCCATATTCACTTTCAGGTAAAAATAAGTTCCATAAGCCTTCTTTTTTTGCCTTTTCTTTTAACTCTTCCATAATGGGAGGTACTTGTGCCCATCTGTTTTCTTGTCCATTTAATTGTTCTTCAAACAATCGTTCATTTGGGTATACATGTTCTTCCATAAAGCTCGTTAGTTTTTCTTGAAGCATTTTCACTTTATCAGAATATGAGAAATCCATTTCTATCCTCCTTTACAAAACTAACTAACTGGTTGGTATGTAACATATTTTCATCATACTATTTTTATCAGAAAATTCCAAGTATTCATTTTAATTGCACTTCCTTTTATTAAACTTACTATTTGGTTATGAAATCTATGATAGTTGCTTAGAAAAAATAGAAAAAGAGGCTGGGTCAAAAGCATTTTCGGCGAAGAAAAATCCGAACAATCAACTCAAATTCGTTTAATAGGATTTGAATGAGTTCGGATTTTTTTATTTATTTTGTTAGAAACTACGTTTTGTTTTAAGGTATGTTCTAGCTGTTAATTGGAGTGCAAGACGAAGACTCCTGCGGGAGAAGCGAGTTAGGTGAGACCCCGCAGGGAGGAACGACTGAGGAGGCTCACCAACACCCCGCGGAAAGCTAAGTCTTGCACGGAAATTAACAGCTGTATTAAAAGCCTATCTAATTTGAAATCGTTCGTCTCTAGATATCGTGTTTTAGTTTTGTCCTAGCCTCCTATCCTTCTATTAACGAATTTATATTTGGCCAACCAAATGCAATTTCTTGATGTTTTTCTTTACCGATATCAATCTGAGCAGTTGCAACCTTCACTGGTTTGAATGATTGGTAAAATTGAACGGATGGATTTTTTGATAGAACCCAAACTAATATCGACTTGAAATTTCCTATTTCTTTCATTTCTTTTGAGAAAGCTTGAACTAGTTTTTTCCCGATTCCACATTTTTGGTGCTGCTTTAATATATAGATCGCATAAAGCTCACCATCGTAACCGTACTCTTTTGTTCGTTCTTTTCCACCACTAATAAAACCTACTACTTGGTGATCAACTTCTGCAACCCAAACAAAATTTGGACTTGATAAAGCTTTCATCCAGAGTTTTTCACGCTCTTCATATTTTAAAGTTGATAGATATTCATCCGAGACAATTCCTTTATAAGTCGTTTTCCAGCTATTAACATGCACGATTGCCATTTGCTGTACATCTTTTAATTCTGCTTTTCGAATATTCAAGGTATTTCTCACTCCTCATCAATATTACTAGACTTATATTGCTCAATGATAGAAACTAGGAAATCTAGAGTATCTTTAACTTCTTCAGTTATTGTAAAATTAACACCATTATGATAAGAGTGAACTGCATCCCATACTACTTCTGTATATGGAGAAGCTAATTTGTCTGTTGCCCATTCCCCACCCTCTAACTTAGATACAAGTTTACCTTCTGCGAGAAACATCCAAACTCTTGATAAATTTAATAAATAGTAAACTGGTTCATTTTTATAATGAATTGTTGCATCTTGAATATCTCGTAAAATAGAGTCTTTAAAGTGTTCAACTGGAACACCGCTAAACACACTGTTAATTGGAGAGCCATATAAACAAATACCTTTTTCAAGTAATACTGATATATGTGCCGCTAAATCATAGTCAACTAAGTTCTCACACATTTCTCCATTATATTTATATGTTTCAATATAACTTGAACTTGCATGTAACTCGAAAGGTGTCGGATATATAAAGGGATTCACTGCATCTTTCGTAACAATACTCATTTCTAAGCCCTTCCTTGGTGCTTCTGCTGATAATTCTACAAGAAGATTCATCATTGCTTCTTTTACACTTTTCGTAAGTTTCTCTTTCACAACTACAAGATAATCAACATCACTCATTGAAGTTGCACACCCGAATGCTATGGAACCATGTAAGTAAATTCCTAGCAATTTATCGTTCAATACAGCCTTATGTGTTACAACCAACTTTTCTAACAACGTCTTAAATCTTGTATTCATGAAGCTACAACTTCCACTTTTATTCTGTCCGGGTCCTCAAAGAAGAGCGCATAATACTCTTGTCCTCCAGCAAAAGGGTAGCGTTCTTCATATAGCAAGGTACACCCTCTCTCTTTTACAGCCCTGGCAAACTCATCCACTTCTTCCTTCGTGTTTACATGAAAGGCTAGATGATTTAACCCGACGCCTTTGCGATGATAAGGATTTTGTTTATATTTTTCCTCAACCTGAACAAACACAAGGTAGGTATAATCTAGTTTATAGCTTTTTCCCTTCTCCCATTGTTGATATTCTTTATATCCTAATTCTTTTAAAAACCAATCCCAAAATTGTAGGCTCTCCTGTAGGTTAGATACATACAATTCAAGATGATGTATAGCGCCTCTCTTTTTCATTACACTACTTCCTCTTCTACTTTTATTAATAATTCATTAATATTGTCTGAAATCATCGTTACTCCTTCTATATGATAAAATGTACACGATGATAATGGATCGTTTATTCTGAATTCAGTATATATGTATACAGGTTTATTCATCCCTATTGCTATTCCAATTTCAATATGAGTACCCTTTCCTCCAGGCAACAAAGCAATTAATACATCCGCTTCTTGAACCCCTTTCTTCTCAGCTTCCCCGATGATAGATAATTTTTCGAATGAATCGGCGTTGTCATTTTTTGTCCAGTCGTATGTATGATGATGACCTTTTTCGCATAGAACCATCGATACTTGCTGAACTGTTTCTTTATTTTGAAGACCTGATGCAATATAAAATTTCATTTCTTCTGCTCCTTGTCTTGCTTTCTCAATTCATGAAAAGAGAAAGAAAAAATATAAACCACGTTGTCACGTGGTTAAATATGATACGTAATTACATTGTTTTTACCGTTGTCTTTCGCCCAGTACATGGCTTTGTCTGCCTTTTCGAATAACGTCTTTATATCTTCACCGTCTCTAGGAAAAATACTAATCCCAATAGAAGGAGTGATGGTTATCACCTTTCCTTCAATTATAAACGGTTTACTCATTTCTTCTAACAAATTTGTTGCAATTGAGTGTGGGAGATCATCATTTGACTGAGGGATTATAACCGCAAACTCATCTCCACCCCATCTTGCTAAAAAACAATTCTTTGGAAGGCAATTATTTATTCGTTCAGTGACCTTTACTAAAAACCAATCTCCCGTTTCATGTCCATATTCATCATTGATCATTTTAAAATTATCTAGATCAATGAACAATATGCTAAAAGAAGTTTGATTACGTTTCGATTCTACCATTAGCTTTTCGAGTTTTTCTTTTAATTTTCGTCTATTAGGAATTCCTGTTAACGGGTCATGATATGCCATAAATTTAATTGTTGCTTCTGCTTCTTTTCGAACCGAAATATCCCTTGATACAATCACAATTTTACTCATATAATCGTGCTCATCCGTTACTAAAACACCTTTTGACTCTACAGTAATTTCAGTGCCATCCTTTTTTAATAACCTACACTCTCTAATTAGAGTTGTATCACAATTTTTTATTTCATCTAAATAGTCATCAATCCACTCTTGGTCTTTTGGATGTAGGAAGCTTCTAGCTCTTTGACCAACTAACTTATTTGGAGGATATCCAAGTATTTGTTCATGAGACACTGATGCAAAAAGAATGAATCCTTGTAAGTCTATTATTGTAATTAGATCTGAAATATTATTTTCTACTAAGTGATAAACCTCTTTATACAAAGTCTCTTGTTTTCTTTCAAAAGCAAGATTAACTAAATTGATAAAATGTTGAATGATATCTTCTTCATACGATGTAAGGTTGCGGTCTTGTTGGAGGAGTAAAATGAAAGTTCCTTGCTGACTTTTATCTATTGATATTACTTGTTTAAACCAACAAGCCGGATAATCTAGTTTTCTATCTATAGGGAAGAAAAATCCCTCTTCCATGTCAACTATTATCCATTCTTTCATCGAACTGGAGCTTTGGTTAGCTAACTTCGTAAGATTGTGGATGAATTCAACCGGACAATCTGAAAATGCTTCACCAATTATTTGATTACTAGTGTTAACGTGAACAACAAAGTGAAATCCCGGTAATAACTCTTCTAACCTTTGAACAATCGTTGAAATAACTGCCTTGAACGGTGCATTTTGTACAAGCATTTTTAGTACAGTGTTTTGTGCATTTAACAATGCTTTATCCGATAAACAAAATGTATTCTCCACTTAATCCCCTCATAGATACAACAAAAAAACATCCCGTCCTACAAGATGTCACTTGTAACGGTAACTGGCTGACATTACAACGTTTGTTGTATTAAGTCCCTATAGTTTTGCGTCACCATGTTTCCATAGCTTTGCCTTTTTCATTGTATGATTTTTTCGTTACTAATCTACTAAGTTATAATTATTTAAATAGTGACAAAAGTACTACTATTTGTAAATTATTATAGATGTTTTCCATATTTTATGCAACAGAAAAGTCAACACATAAATCAAGCATGCGAGTTCCTGTAAACTCGCATGCTTCTTATTATCCTTTATATTCGCCGTTATTTTTTGCTGCTTTTTCTTTTTTTGCTTTTTGCTTATGCTTTGCATTAGTATCAGTACTACCAAGTTCATGTGAAAACTCAGAGTCAATTACACTAGAGTCAAACCCTTGTTTATTCTTTTGCTGCGGATCATTCTTCTTCGTTCTCTTTGCCAAGATTTCTCACCCCTTTACATATTTTCATTAGTTTTTGTTTTTCAACACGAAAATATGCTCTGTAAGATATGAGGGCAAGTTATTCCGAAAAGAGAATATGAAATTCTTTATAAGATTGTAAATAATAATCTGCACCTGCAGTATTGTTTTGAAATAAGCATGTTTTCAATCCAATTTCTTTTGCAGGTAAAATATCAATTTCTCTATCACCAATTGCTAAATTCAACTTATGTTTTTCATGTAAATAACGATAAGAACTAGCATTCGGCTTTCGTGGAAAATTATCATCTGCAGTTACCATATCAGTAAAATAATCATATAACCTATGGTAAGTTAATATATCGATAACTTGCTGCTTAGACTTATGAGTCATGATGACATTCGTGTCGGCACGTTGTAAAATGTCCTCGACAAATGGGAATGGACTTACCGAATCTACAGAAATTTGATCACATTCAAAACGAAGTTGTTTTTTTTGTTGTTCTGTTAACTGAAAGTGAGTTTCTGCTTGTGTAAAAGATACTTTCATCTGCGCTAAAATCTTATCAAGTGGAATATGTTCACCTGCTATTCGTTGAAAAACCCTCGTATATACAGGGTATGTATCAATAATTGTACCGTCAAAATCCCATAATATATTCAACGTCTATTCCCTCCATAATTTATACAAAGCCTGTGTCCCGCTGTTTTCCTCACCTAATGCCACTAGTTTGTCATAAAGCTGCTTTGCTAAGGTTAACCCAGGGACATTTACTTTCATCTTTTCCGCTTCTTCAATTGCAATTTTCATATCTTTAATAAAGTGCTTCACATAAAAACCTGGTTCAAAGTTTCCTTGTAACATACGTGGTGCTAAATTTGATAAAGACCAACTACCAGCTGCACCCGCTGAAATGGACTGTAATACCTTCTGAGGATCCAAACCAGACTTTTCTGCATAGACCATTGCTTCACAAACGCCAACCATGCCACTTGCAATCGCAATCTGATTACACATTTTCGTATGTTGTCCTGCTCCTGCTTTCCCTTGATACACTATATTCTTCCCTAAGATACGAAGAACAGATTCCATTTTATTAAATGAAGCTTCGTCTCCACCAACCATAATCGTTAATGTAGCATCTCTTGCTCCAATATCGCCCCCAGAAACTGGAGCATCTAAAGAAGATATTCCTTTTTCTTTCGCTTGTTCGTAAATTGTTGCTGCTAAAGTTGGAGAAGAAGTTGTCATATCAATCACATATGTACTTGATTCCGCATTAGCAAGAATACCTTCAGAACTTAAATACACTTCCTCAACATCATGAGGGAAGCCCACCATTGTAAAAATGATCTGAGACTGCCTCGCCACTTCCATTAATGAACACCAATTTGCTCCAAGTTGAACTAATTCGTTAGCTTTTTCCTTTGTACGAGTATAAATATTTACTTTATAACCCGCATTCAATAAATGCTTAACCATACTCTTTCCCATTACCCCAGTACCAACAAAACCGATAACCATCTCCATTACTAACTCCACTCCTAGTATTTTTATTTATATATTACTACTTTCAACACAAAGTATCACTTGTTAAACTATTATGTTGATTTACTTGCACCAGGTACGAAAATTACCTTAAATAAAGGCTGTTTTCGCATACTTTGTTGCTATTTTTACAAAAAAGAATTTATTTTAGGTCGGGTTGATTTCCGCTTCAGGTACACGCTTTCCGCGGGGAGGAAGCTGATGGTTATTTTCACTATCGTGAAAAAACCTACCTCCTCTGCTTCGCCTGCGGGGTCTCACGATTCCCTCTATCTCCCGCAGGAGTCGAGTGCCTTCCGCTCCAATCAACTCAATGTTTTAACAGATCTATCCAAATAGCAACAATCTTTACGAAAAGAGCCTAAATAAAAAATTCAACATAGCGAAAAAAGAAAAAGACATCGAATAGTTTCAATGTCTTTACTCTATCCTTATTCTACTTTATCAATTAACCACTCTTCACCTTTTGTTTTCAGTGATAGCTTTTGTGTAATTTCACCCTCAGTAGGTTCATTTTTTCCGTCAGCTTTCTTTTCTACTAATTTTTTCGTTATGACTAACTCGATGACAGTGACTGTATCACTTTCTTCTGAAACAGTAGCACTCACCTTTTCAACCTCATAGTCATATTGCTTGAAGTCGTTATCATAATAACCTCTTAGTTCAATATGTTGTCCAGAAAATGGATGTATTGTCTTTAACAATTTATCGAGATCTTCGTTATTTAATGCTTCAACATACAGGTCAACTACGCCTTCAGCAGTAGCAGTTGATTCCGCTTCCCCGGCAGTTTCATTACCTCCACAACCAACTAATGAAATTAACGTAATTGCAACCAAACTAAAAAATAAACTAAACTTTTTCATTGCTTCCCCCCTGTAATATTTTCTGAAAATTTAAAAACATACTAAACCTAGTATAACAACGAAGATTGACTGTTTCAATATTCAGATAAAATAAAAAATCACAGCGATAAACTGTGATTTTTTAATCGTTCGTTTTACTTAGTCGGAAACGTCACATTTAAGAACTCTTCAATCGTAGCAATAACTTCCTCTTGTGCTTCCAACATTCCCATATGTCCTGCATCTTTAATTGTTTTTGTCCTAATGAATGGAGTGGATTGAGAAAATACTTTCTCACTTGGAATGATTTGATCATCCTCTCCTGCTATTAATAAGATAGGCACTTTTGAATTCTTTAACACTTCGTTACGATCCATTCGGTCTCTCATTGCCTTAAGAGCACCTTTAGCCCCTGTAACACTTGTATTCATTCCAATTTCACGTACATGTTCAACTTCATCTTCTAATGTTTTTACATGCTTCGGTGCAAATAATTTAGGAATAAGCGCGTTAATTAAAGGTTCTATTCCATTCTCACAAATTAATTCTATGTTTTTATTTCTTCCTTCCTTTGCCTCTTCACTGTCTGGAAAAGCCGTTGAATGAAGCAGTGAGTATCCATTTAACATATCAGGATACTGCTCAGCAAAGGCTAGTGTTACGTAGCCTCCTAATGAATGGCCAACCATTGTCACCTTCTCAAGTTCTAACTGTTTTAAAAGTTGATATACATCACTAGCCATATCTTCGATTGTGTAAGGATCACATACGGCACTTGATTTACCGTGACCTCTCAAAGAAGGAGCAATTACTCGATAATGTTCACTTAGCTCGGGGATGATTTTTTCAAAGTAACCAGCACTACCACAAAAGCCATGAATTAGGACAACTGTATCTCCGCTTCCTTCATCTATGTACGAGATTGTTAAATCATTTATTTTCATCCTATGTCTATGCATATTCCTCTCCCTTTCAGTCGAGTCTATTATGTTCTATGTACAAATTTCCCTTTTTCCTTTAGTTCTAAACTAGTTTTTTTTACTTATATTCCTAAGTAACCTAATTCAACAGATTCGTCGACTAGTTTACATACATATTCCCAGAGTTCTTCTGATGCTTCTTTAATACAAGCATTACGTTTTAGTACCTGATCTTTTGTAATGCCATGTGGCCTCCAGCTGCTCCCTTTTGAATAAAAGTTTTGCAACAGGGGTTGCATTCGGTCAAGAGCAGATGCATATTTCGCTTCATTAGATTCTTGTTCCTCAAATTCACTCCACAATTCGATCATACGGTCCTTCTGAGATTCCGGTAATAAACCAAAAATCCTATCTGCTGCCTCTTGCTCTCGTTCTTCCTTATCAAGATAACCTATTTCATCGTAAGCAAAGGTATCGCCTGCATCAATCTCCACAATATCATGGATAAGAAGCATCTGTATAACCTTTAATAAATCTATATTTTCCTCAGCATATTCAATTAGAATTACGGCCATTAATGATATATGCCATGTGTGCTCTGCATCATTTTCATTTCGCGTTCCATCCATCAAGAAGCTTCTTCTATATACTTGCTTTAATTTATCTACTTCTCTTAAAAAATCAATTTTTTGCTGTAGTTCTCTCAATCTTGCTCCCCCTTATACACTTCTAAATCTACCATACTCCAACATTTTTAATTGTCAATCAAAATTTCACATGAAAAAAGCCTCCAACTTAAAGAGAGGAATCTCTCTTTAGCTATAGGCTCTTCCTTTTCCTGAATCACTTATTTCTATTAATTCTTCTGGGTATGGTTCAAAATATGACTGACTTAGTAAGTATTCATTTTCAAAACGAATGACCCAAGATTTTAAAATACTTGTAACACTACTAAGTGGAACCTTTTGTTCTCGGTATTTTTCTAGCATTGATTGAAAAAAATCCTTTTCCTTTTGGCTTAGCTCTTTTTTGAAATAACCCATAATATGCTGACAAACATTTATGTTGGAAGCATCTCTTGGCTTTCTAGCGAATAATCGGAACAATTGTCCTTCATATAGCGTAAATACCTCATTTATTTCCTTATGGTCATGGTTAGCAACAATCCGTCCAAGTTCCTTTTGTGCCGTTTGATTATATCCCATAAATAAATATTTATTTTTCGAATGAAATTGAAGTAATGATTGAATTGTTGGTTTATTTTCCTTTATGTTGCGAAAATTTGCATATGTAAAAAGCTTCGTAAAAAAGTGCTCTCGAATGGAGAAGTTTTGTAGTCTCCCTTCATCTTCAATTGCAAGAGAAGGATACCTATCAATTATCGATTGAGCGAATAGTCCACTTGTCTTTCCGATCACCGGTGCTTTTTCTATTCCACTATATACCTTTACATCCTTCATTCCACATGTCGGAGATTTCCCCTTCATGATGAAACCATCAATTTCTTGGATATTATCTAAAAACCGATTTGAAAACTCATACATATCTTGAGTTAAATCCTTTTGAGTTGAAGGTTGTTTTAATTTTGTTATTCCATCCTCTTCTACAATTCTAATTGTTTCTCTCGGTGTTCCAAGGCCGATTCCAACCTCGGGGCAAACAGGGATAAATTTAACATGGGCTTGTAGACGCTTGACAACTGGATCATGAATGACATCACCATTATATCGGCATTTATCAAATTCTAGGCATTTACTAACGACAACAACAGGTTTAACGAATTCCGGCATGATTGTCCCTCATTTTTCGAGGCTCCTCTATCGTTTGCCTCCTATTTAATCTTGTTTAAACATATCTTGGAACTTTTTTAATTCTGGGTCTTCCTTCGGTGTAAAATTCCAGGAATTCCTCATTTGATTAGGGTTCTTTGGGTCCATGTCAATGGCAACTCCCATTGCCTCACCCCCAGTTGCTGTACTATCATTTATAATACTTTCCTGCTCTCCATCTGGATGAAACTGATGTTTATGTTTATTTTCTCTTGAATCTCTTCCATTCGTCAATTTTGAACACTCCTTTTTCACCTTTAGAATTTCTAATTTATGTTTTCCATTTAGAAATAAACTATGTAAAAATGAGGAAGTCATTGAAGGCTATACAAACAAAGACAAAAAAAAGCAATCCATTACTGATACACCAGTACAGATTGCAAAAAAAGAAGTTATGAATGAGATAACCTTGACTGGGAATAAGGAATCAAGTATCTCTCACTATATATATCGGTACAAATATCATTTTGTTTACTGATTGTATAAGTAAAATTCAGGAAGTTACTCTGAATATATAAACTGTGTTAGTAAAAAATAGAGAAAAAGGAGTGAAGAAATGGGAGCGATTGAACAAGATGGTTATATTTTTGAAACAGAGTATAGTGTAATGCTTCAAAAAGGAGCAATCCACGTTTCAAGAAATGGAGAATTTATTAAAGAAATTGACTTTACCTTTATAGGGAAACAACCTGATCCTAGACAAATTGAAGAACTAATTGAAGATTTCTTTGCTTAGTTGTTACACATCCTTTCCTTCTTTACTATAATAATGGAAAATAGAAGTTAAAGGGGAGGAAGCAATGTCTAAATACTACAAAGAGCTATACGTGTTTGATAAACATTCACCGAAGAAAGCTATAATTCGAAACTACACAAGCAAGGATTTTGATGCTCTAATTCATGTTCAAAAGGAAAGCTTTCCACCTCCATTTCCTAGTGAATTGTGGTGGAATAAGGACCAACTTTCTAATCATGTGAATTTATTTCCAGAGGGTGCCTTATGTGTAGAAATCGACGGTATCATTTGTGGTTCGATAACAGGGTTACAAATTGACTATAAACAAGGTGATTTACATACGTGGGACGAGGTAACAAGTTCAGGATATATTTCCAACCATCAAACCGATGGGAACGCTCTCTACATTGTTGATATCTGTGTGATGCCTCTTCTTCGTAAATACGGTCTTGGAAAATGGCTCATGCAATCCATGTATGAAACAGTTGTGAACTTAAAGTTGGACCTATTGCTCGGTGGTGGTAGATTGCCAGGATATCACAAGTTTTCTAATGAGATGAACATTGATACATATGTACAAAAAATATTATCAGGAGAAATTTATGATCCTGTCATCACATTTTTATTAAAATGTGGACGTACTCCTGTTGGGGTTATTCCAAATTATTTAGAAGATGACGAATCGCACCATTATGGACTACTAATGGAGTGGGAAAATCCATTTAAAGAGGCTGGGACATAACTAAATAAATCAGCCTCAAAGGCGAATACTATCTAAATTATTCTACCTATTAGATATTATACTTTTTTCGTACCCTTTGTTATTTATTAATCAGTTAAGTGGAAGAAATAGTTCGTTCCATTGCGCTGCAGACACTCGCCGGATACCGCGGGAAGGAAGCTGATGGTTATTTTCACTATCGTGAAAAAACCTACCTCCTCAGCTACGCCTGCGGGGTCTCAGCCTTTCCTCTACTTCCCGCAGGAGTCGAGTGTCTTCCGCTCCATTCCACTAGTTTAGAACAAAAGGCTCAGGGCGCCCCGTTTTGCCTCAGGCACAGCAAATGTACCGGAGAGAAGAATAGGGTGCATTTTCCCTTTTCTTCTCTCCGGGTTATTTGACCTCGAGTGGCTGGGCGCTGGAGCTGGATTAATAATACACATATATGTAAGATACACCCAAAAATTTTATACTATTTTTACTGTAAAAATAGTATGCGAAATCAAACCACTCTATTGAAAGCAACAAATAAAGACCCGAACTATTAGGTGAAAGAAATTGCCTAATAGTTCGGGTTTATCATTGGCTGAAATACTTATGCCCCAGCCTCTTCTTATGTTTTATAAAGGTTTTGGACCAGGTTTACCAATATAATATCCTTGAGCTAAATCCATTCCAATAGCTTTACAAAATTCTAATTCTTCCTTACGTTCAATACCTTCAGCTAACGTTTGAATATTAAACTCCTTTGCCACTTCAACAATGCGTTGTAGTTCTACTTGTTTTTCTTCTGACTGATCACAGTAGGATATCATAGCGCGATCAATTTTCGCATAGTCAGGCAATAATTCCTTTAATACTTCTACCGTGGCATATCCAGCTCCAACATCATCTAGTGCTACTTTCATCCCTTCTTTTTTATAAGCTTGGAAGATAGACTGTAAATGTGTGATATCTTTAATCTTTTCTGTTTCTACTACTTCAAATACTAAATCAGCAGGATTCACCTTATATTTCTCAATATTTTCAAATGTACTTTTCAAGCAGTGTCTCGGATTATAAATGGATGAAGGTAAAAAATTTATGAAACGCAACTTCCCATTTGATAGATTTTCCGCACTATATTGAATGGCCTGTTTTCTTGCATTCGCATCTAATAATGCTTGAAGTCCAGTTTTTTGTGCGAAGGAAAACAGTTCAAACGGCTTAAATGGATATTGTTCATGTGACGAACGCAATAAAAATTCATAGGCAATAACTCTTTCATCATTTAGAGAAATAATTGGTTGAATATGATTAGTAAAATACGAATTTTTTATCACTTCTACTAAACTAGGATTCTTAACTCTTTCAAGTAATTCACGAAAAGAAAGGAGATGATAAAAAGGATTTTCTTCACCTGGTTTTTCATGTATTGATGCGTATAAATCAGCATCGATATCTAATTTCTCTTCAAGTACATGTTGAATGAGTTCAAGAGTTGAGTATAACTGTTGAAAAGATATAAACTGAAATGTAAAAGAGGTAGATTGCTGCTTAGTAAGTTGTTGAAGCTTTGCTTCGCTTACAATGATATTTATTATCTCTGGATATTTTGATAGCACTGTTACATAGCCTTGTTGTAGAAAATCTTGTAATGGTTGGCATTGTGAGCAGGACACACGCATCATTCTCCTTATAGTCAATTAAAAAATATCGATATGAATATCATATCGATATTTAGCAACTTTTCAAGTTTTAATAGACTATTAGAAAAGATTCCCTCAATCCTACATATCAATAATAAACTGATAGTTTGGATGCTTATAAATTAAGTCAAAATCTTGTGAATGACTTAGTACAGTATACAAATCTTCTGGCGCAAACCATAAATGATCGTTTTCCATCGTAATGTTCGCACCGAAATGATAGCTTAACCAAACGAGTTTTGAACAATAAATGTACGTCCATTCATCCTCAAGTGGTGTTTTTAAAGAGAAATAAAAGTACGGCCAGTCGATGCCCTTTTCTCGATTCGCCTTAAATATTTGTAAATATCTTTCTGCGTAGCTTGCAGCTTTCTTTCCAAGTTCAGCATTTTTCGGTCTAAAATGAGCGTGAATTGGATGAAATTCGGTTAACTGCTTAATCGGAACTTTTCGTACAATTGGTTCTGTAATTACGGCTTCAATAATATTCTCGTTATCTACGACAATTGCTGAATGCCCCATGTATCCATAAGGTAGACCATTCACATTATCACAAGCTACTAAAACATCTCCTGGTTGATAATTCTGACTTACTTCTACCTTTCGATAATCCTTCCTATTGCTTAATATATGCTTATAGTTAAAGGCATGAGTGCCTTCTTCACTCGTCTTATATCCAACTAATAATACAGAAGACGTTTCTCCCGTTTTCGATAACGGAATAGAAACTTTCTTATCAATAGAAAACACTCCTAAATATTGTCCATTTAATAAAATTTCAACAAAAGGGAACAGAGTGGTGCTATTATTCGTAATTACTAACTTCTCGTCCTCTTGATGAAAACTCAATTCTTCCATGAAAACACCTCCCATAGAAAGGATATTCAGGAGGAGCTGGATGGGTGTGTATTTTACAATTCTCGAAAATAAAAAAAGAGGCTGGGATATAACTAACTAAATCATCCTCAAAGACGAATAATATCTAAATTATTCTAACCATTAAATATAATGTTCTTTTCGTATACTTTGGTATTATTAAATCAGTTAAGCTGGAAGAATAAGTTCGTTCCTTTGCGCTGCAGACACTCGCCGGATACCGCGGGGAGGAAGCTGATGGTTATTTTCACTATCGTGAAAAAACCTACCTCCTCGCCTACGCCTGCGGGGTCTCAGCCTTTCCTCTACTTCCCGCAGGAGTCGAGTGTCTTCCGCTCCATTTCACTAGTTTTTATAAATATTATGCAAAATCAAACAAATCTAAAGCAACAAATAAAGAACCGATCTATTAAGTGAAAGATTCATTAGTATATCGCCTAATAGTTTAGGTTTATCATTGGCTAAAATATTTATGTCCCAGCCTCTTTAAGATTTTACTCCTCATACATCATTTTCCGAGTCATTCCTCCGTCTATGACAAGGTTCGTTCCGTTCACAAAGTTGTTTTTCTCTTGTGCCAAATATAAACATGCATTTGCGATATCTTCTGGCTTTCCTACGCGCTTAGAAAGATGTTGTTCATGGTCAATTTCTCGAAGTAATTCATATTCACCTGTTTCAATCCATCCTGGACTAATGGAGTTTACGGTAATTTTGTATTCTGCGAATGATGCAGCTAAAGCATGAGTAAGTGCGACAATGCCTCCTTTTGTAGCTGCATAAGCTTCAGAATGTTTTTCTGACATAAAAGCTCTTGTGGATGCCAGGTTAATAATTGAACCAGTTACGTGGTGCTCTTTCATTACCCTTGCAGCTTCTCTGGAAGCAAAGAAGACACTTTTTAAATTTGTGTTCATAACATCATCCCAATCGTTTTCATTTAGGATGAAAGGGTCTTCCCATTTTGACACACCAGCATTGTTAATTAACACATGTATCGTGCCGAAAGTTTTTTCGCTTATCTCCATTAATAATTTAATTTCATCAACTTTCCTAACGTCACATTTTATGAAGATACACTCGTATCCTCCTTCTTTCAATTCTGTAAAAGTTCGCAATCCTGCTTTCTCATTTATATCAGCTATGACTACTTTCGCGCCTTCTTTAGCAAATGACTGAACTATGCCTTTCCCAATTCCGGATGACCCGCCCGTAACAACTACTACTTTGTTCAAAAATGATTGATTATCCATTATCCTACTCCCAAATATTTTTTAATTCCCATACCCGCAATGAATCTACATCTATGGATTGTTTGTTAAGTTTTACGTATGCTCCCGTACTACTGCTCTTAGGATAAATACGGTTTGTTATCACTTTTTCTCCATGATTAATAAATAATTCAATTGAAGAACGATCAACAAAGATATGTAAATGAAGTTTATGATTAATTAAAGTAACAGGTGCACGTGAAACTCCTGTTAAACCTTGTCCTGCTTTTTGCAAATCAACTGTTACCTCATTACGTTTGTATGTAATAACTGTTTCCTCTGATTTGTCATCAGATACACAAAGCCCAAGAGAAAAGTTCGCTTCTTCATCTTTTATCTTCACTTCCAGAATCATTTCAAACGATTGACTATTTACCCCTGATATAACATATTTGAATGATATGCACGAATGGTATATTCGTTTTTTCGTAACATTTCTAGTTCTTTCACTGGTTGAATTCGTAATGTCCCATTTTCAGATAGTGTGAGTTCTCTCGGTAACGTCATCGCTCCTGCCCAGCCGTTTTTCTGCGACGGCATGGTCGTTTCCCACATATCCATCCAGCCAATTAATATTCTACGTCCTGATTCGTCTTCGAATGTTTGTGGTGCATAAAAATGAAATCCATAATCTAATAGATGCTCAGCCTCTTTCGTATACTTGCCCGTTTCATAACTCAAATCACCGACTAAATAACGATTTTGCCATCCATCCTTCATCGGAGATAAAACAAGAATGTATTTTTCTTGAAGCTTGAAAAGATCTGGACATTCCCACATATATCCTAATGAACCATCACTTTCAGCAAGAACACCACGATACTCCCATTTTATTAAATCAGCAGATTGATAAAGAAGCGCTTTTCCTACTTCATCCTTGCCCGTCCCCACAACCATGTACCATAATTCGTCGTGCTTCCATACCTTTGGATCACGAAAATCTTCACTTCCTTCTGGTGGAGGAGATGAGATAACCGGATTATGCTCATATTTTAAAAAATGAATCCCATCTTCACTTGTCGCGATACATTGTACTTCTTTCGGAAAGTTTTGCTCTTCATGACCTGTATAAATTAACGTTAGTGTACCGTTATTATCTACTGCGCTTCCAGAAAAGCAACCTCCCGTGTCATAATGTTCACTTGGAGCAAGGGCTATCGGAAGGTGCTTCCAATGAACCAAATCAGAGCTCACTACATGACCCCAATGCATTGGGCCCCATTTCGAATCATACGGATAATGCTGGTAAAAAACATGATAATCTCCATTAAACTGAATAAGCCCATTCGGATCATTCATCCAACCTCTTGGTGTCATAATATGATAAGCTAATCGATGACTATCATTTATAACGGTTTTTAATGGTTGTTCTACATACTCAGATGCTTTTTTTACTAGTTCTTGATGATTAATTGTTGTCATTTCATTTTCCCTTTCATCTAAAAAATGATAATTTCTAGCATATTAAAAATTGATGTGAAAGATAATATACTGTTTAATAATAATAATAATAAAGGAGGTATTTTTATTATTACCATCAAACTATCAAACCTCTCAGATGAGACAATTTATCACATGTACTTATCTGTTCTCCGTCATCCTCATATTAAAGGTCTTCAAGAATTAAAATATATGTTACTAAAAGAGCTATTAAAAAGAAATAAAGAAGATTTATTGAAGGATATTGGTTAACGTTTCTAATCAAAAAAGCTAGTTGCTCTATTTAAGCGACTAGCTTTTTAAATTACAACGGAAGATCTCGATTTCTAAAAATAATGATAGAAAAACTGTAAAATATTGCACCTATTAAGAACAACATTAGAGAGATACCTAGTATTTCCTGATTCCCAGTCGCAATTTCCTGTGGCTCAAACAACGAGAAAATACTTAAATTACGTAACCAGTCAATATCTTCACTCATTTTACCCACTAGATTAAAAATGAAAAATAATAGCGTTATTCCTGCAGAAATACCAAGTGCCTTTTTCTCATCAGATACGATACATGTGATGAGAAAACTATAACTGCTGACTGCAAAGAATAAAAGAAAACCGACTACATTTAACTTTAGAAAATGACTACTATTTATCGAAACATCCTCGATAATAAAACGCGTTCCGGAAATTCCAGATAAATAAGTGAGCAAAGCGATCAAGAACAAACCCGAAACTAAAACAACCATTTGCGTAATGATTACTTGACTTCTAGTCACTCCAGTTGCGAGTAAGTAAGCCATAGAGCCATGATCGTTAAGTCTCGCTACCAGCGCCGTTGAGACTAAGACTACATACACTAAACAAATGATAATATATAATAATCCATAGTATTCTCCTGCAATGAATGCTTCAATACTTCCGAATCCTTGTGATAGACCAAAAGCACTCATCATTTCAGGTGGCATAGATTTAAGTAATTCATCCATTGCTTGCGAGTCTGCAATTGTTGGATAAAGCCATATAATTAGCCATAAATATAAGAAACTCGTTACTGCTATTCCTCCAATAATCTTTCCGTTTGTTTTGTACATTGCTTTTAATAAATGTAGGTTCATCTCACAATCCCCTTTCGATCGTAATAATGCATGAACAACTCTTCTAAATCTTGTGTACGAACCGAAAGATTGGTTACATTTACGTTGGATAATACCTGAATAAACGGATTGGGATCTCCTGTAACAGCAATTGTTAAAGTAAGATCATGTTCTGAAATAATCATCTCTTTTAATGGCAATAATTTCTCTCGATCTTCTAACGTTTGCACCTGTACATCGAATACTTTTCTTTGTTTTCCTTGTACTGTCTTACTGTCTTCAATCGCAACAATGCTGCCATCTTTTATGATTCCTATCACATCACATGTTCTTTCTATCTCTTGAAAGCTATGTGAGCTCATTAAGATCGTTTTCCCTTTTTTCTTCTCTTCTAAAATTAGTTCAATAAACACCCTTTGCATTAAAGGGTCAAGCCCACTTGTTGGTTCATCCAATATTAATACCTCAGGATTATGCATAAACGCTGTTACGATGGCAACCTTTTGCTTCATTCCTTTTGACATTTTTCTAATCGGTGTTTTCGGATCAAACTGAAAACGTTCAATGAGCTCATTACGGAATGATCGCTCTTTAGTTCCTCTCATTCCTTCCATCAATACGATGAAATCATATCCTGTCATACCTTCTAAAAAGGCAATCTCACCTGGAAGGTATCCTACAGCTTTTAGTATTTTACCAGATTCTTTCCAAACATTTAATTCATTTATGAAAGCTTTACCTTTTGTTGGCTTACTAAAGCCTAATAGCTGTCTAATAGTTGTTGATTTACCTGCTCCGTTTGGACCTAAATACCCAAATACCTCTCCCTTGTTCACTTCGAACGAGACATCAAATATCCCTTTTCCATTCGGAAATACCTTCGTTAAGTTATTTATTTTAATCATTTGGCATTCCCCTTCTTATAAAAATGAAATTTTTAATACTAAATATTTCACTTTCATTATATTACCTTCCCAATATAAGTCAATGGAAAATTAACTTTTTTATTGGTAATATTTCAGTTTTCTGCTATTGTTTTTATGGGTGATTAACTTGAGTAATATAGAAAAGCTAAAAGATCGAAAAAGAAAAAGCATAATGACTGCAGCATTCTCGCTATTCTCTGAATATGGTATTAAAAAAGTGAAAATCGCTGATATTGCAAAAAAGGCGAATGTCTCACAAGTTACAATTTATAATCATTTCGAAAGTAAAGAACACCTTCTACGTGAAGTAATTACCGATTATACAATTGAAAAGTATGAACAATATAAAGTGTTATTGTTAAATGAGGATATTTCCTATGAGACAAGAATCGAACAGTATATTTTAGACAAAATAAACAGTGCTAGAGAGCTTAATTCGGAAGTAATTGAAGCTGCTCTTTTAAGAGATAAGGAACTTCAAGATTTCCTTCAACATTTTTCACATACGAAGGCACTTCCATTATTTGTTCAATTTGTGAAGGAAGGTCAACAAACTGGTCATATTAATCCTGATTTATCAATGGAGGTTATATTATTTTATCTACAGCTTTTAAATAAGGAATCATCTACCCTTGCAAAAATGATGCAACAAAGTGGACATTCTGTAAGTAAAGATATTTTGCAGATGTTTTTCTATGGATTAATAGGGAAGTAATACTTTAAGACTTGGGCTATATTTTACAGAAAACTTGAGAGGAGGTCCAAGAGTGATTGCAAATCTCACAGAAAATCAAATTGCTCTAAAAGTTATAAAAGCACTTAAGGAAGGCAAAAAGAAAGAATTGCTAGCAATTTTTGATGAATTACAGCCTTACGATTTAGCAATGCTTTATACGTTATTACCTGAAAAACATCGTTATCGATTTCTACTATATTTGAGCACAGAACAAATAGCCGATATGGTTGAAGAGTTAGAAGATAAGGACATTCAATTAGAAATTTTAAATAAACTAGGTATTGAAAAAACTGGTAAAGTTATGGATGAAATGGATAACGATGACCTTGCCTCCCTATTAGAAGATTTATCTCCTGATGTACAGGAAGGCTACTTATCAAGCATGAATCAAGCAGAGTCTGAAGCAGTACAGCAATTAATGAGCTATGAGCCTGAAACTGCCGGAAGACTTATGACAAATCGATTCGTATGGATACGTGATTATTTTACCGTGAGAGAAACCGTCGATAAACTCAAAACATTTGCTGAGTTGTCAGAGACGATTAATTATTTATATGTAATTGATTCTGCGAAAAAACTAGTGGGTGTAGTTTCTTATCGTGACATTTTACTTGCTGATATTGACTCAAAAGTATCAGACATTATGTATGAAAGAGTGATTGCTGTTCCTGTTGATATGGACCAGGAGGAAGTTGCAACTTTTATTGAGAGATATGATTTCTTAGCTATTCCAGTCGTGGATCACGACAATGTACTAAGAGGAATTATAACAATTGATGATATTATTGACGTTGTTATTCAAGAGGCAAATGAGGATATTGAAAAACTATCTGCAACTGGTAAATCGATTGATTTTGAAACAAAAGCATGGGTTGCCGCCTATCGAAGATTACCTTGGCTTATTTTATTATTATTTATCGGAATTATTTCCGGAGGAATTATAAGTGAATTTGAAGACACACTAAATAAGGTGGTAGCACTTGCATTTTTCATGCCAATGATAGCTGGTATGACTGGGAATACCGGAACACAATCCCTTGCTGTCGTAGTTAGAGGTCTGGTGACACGCGATGTTTCTAAAGCGTTAGTTTGGAAGTTAGTTATGCGTGAATTTGGCGTAGGAATGATTATCGGAATTATATGTAGTATTCTTATTACGTTAATTGCATACGTTTGGCAAGATGATTTAATTCTTGGAATCGTCGTTGGAAGTTCCTTGTTTTTTACTTTGATTATCGGAACACTGGCTGGAACGATCATTCCATTGATTTTATATAAGTTGAAAGTTGACCCTGCGGTTGCTTCTGGTCCACTTATCACAACCATTAATGATATTTTCTCAATGCTAACGTACTTTGGAATTGCGACTGTTTTTATTCATCGTTTAATGTAATGGCACTTTGCGTAACCATTGTTGCTATTATTTAAAATTGGGACATCTTTAGTGGAGAATACTACAAGATAAAAAGGAGTGGCGAGCCACTCCTTTTATTTTGCAAATACATGATTCCCGATTTTTATAGTAGTTGGGCGAGTTAGGATCCAAGTACTTTGAGCAGTTTTTGGATTATAGAAGTACAAAGATTGTCCACCTTTTCCACGATACATCAATGCTTCCTGAACAGCACGTTTTGACTCAGCATCAGCTGCTATACTAATCGTCCCATTTTGTACTGGAGAAAATGCATAATGACCAGTTGCTGACCGTTCTGTAATTACACCTGCAACAGTATTAGGAAACAATGTGCTATCCACACGATTAAGCACAACTGTCGCAACAGCTACTTTCCCTGCATAAGATTCTCCCTTAGCCTCTGCATATACTAATCTAGCAAGTAAATCTCTTTCATAACTAGTTGGAATATGCGGAACGGTAATTCTCTCACCTGCATATAAAGTAAAATTGTATCTATTATTAATTCGTTGAATAGCTGAGATTGGTACTCCGTAATGATTACTAATTTTATAGAATGTTTCTCCACTTTTTACTGTATGTTTAAATGATGCTGCATCTGCTATTTGTGTTTGGAATGTAAATAATGTAGCAGTTAGTGTTGAAGCAATGGCTAGTTTTTTCATCCATTTCATGTTAAAACCTCCTAGTTTTTCGCTCACCTATTAAACTATCAGTTTGCAAAGAGGTTTTCATTAACCAAAACTTCCCACTAGATTTTTTTCTTTTTACAATCCCATCATACCAACGGTCGACAAAGTTTGTGGTAAACATATCCAAATGATGTTTTTCTATATAAACTATTCAACTTTTTTGCTTAAATGGTGTAAATTCAAGTTAAAAAAATTCTCTAATTGTTGGTTATTACTCAAAATTATAAGTTTATGATTATATTGATTTAACTGTCGTATAATAGTTTGGTATTCTTTTTCAAATTGACGATTCCACTTAAACATTTTGAAAAACATTTTAATAGTAGGTTTATAATGTGATGTTTCTTTTCCTAGCATTTGTCTTGTGAAGCGTTTAATGATTCTTACGTCTCTAATCAAGAGATGTATATTTAGTAGTATAATGACATCTGCTTTTTCAAAGCTTTCATTGACCCATTCCTCATTGTGTACCCCTTCGACAATCCACTGTTCTTGTTGAATAATAAATTTCATAATCGCATTTCTTTCTTCTTCTGTATGACGAACATCACCATTTATTGTTCTTTTCCATACAACATTATCTAATTCATAATATGGAATTTTTAACATTATGGATAGTTGTTTAGCTAACGTTGTTTTACCACTAGCAACTGAACCGAGAATTCGGATTCTGTTATAGACGAGCACTAGAAAACCACTTCTCCTTATTCAGTTGCAATATAACTTCTAATTCTTCAAGAAGTTCACCAGTCTGGACAAAACCAATAGATTCATAAAACTTAATGGCAGAAACGTTTGAAGGTTCAGTGGATAGGCGAATACACGAACAGTCATCATTGCTAAATAAATTTTCGATAATGATATTCATTGCAAGCTTACCGTAACCTTTGCCTTGGTAACGTTCATCTATCATTAATCTTGGTATCCAATATTTATTTTTATCCTCAAGAGTTTGATCATAATCTGTCATAACAAAACCGATGACTTCTTCGCCTAAGTAAATCGCATAGGGTGTAAAGCATGGATTCACTTTTGATTCAGCTATGGAATAAACATTTGAAGCAATATGATTCTTTTGACTTTCTGCTAGTTTAAGATTTATGACTGGGATAAAATTATGTACTGTTACTTCATTAATTGTTAGATGTTGCAATGTAACCCCTCCCCTAATAACAGTACTATTCTCTACTTTATAGTAATCTCCTTTTTCATTAGCTCTGCTTAACAATACTAGTTTTCCTTTTAGGAGGTTAGTGAGTTGTCTCTGCATGATATGTTTGCGCACCACTAAAATCAACTATTTTTTAACTATTTAAGACAGACTTATCATAAAAGAAGAGGCTGGGATATAACTAAATAAATCATCCTCAAAGGCGAATAATTTCTGAATTATTCTACCCATTAAATATAATGCTTTTTCGTATACTTTGGTATTATTTAATCAGTTAAGCTGGAAGAACAAGTTCGTTTCATTGCGCTGCAGACACTCACTTTCCGCGGGGAGGAAGCTGAGCCTCCTCGCCTACGCCTGCGGGGTCTCAGCCTTTCCTCTAGTTCCCGCAGGAGTCGAGTGTCTTTCGCTCCATTTCACTAGTTTAGAACAAAAGGCGGAAGCGCCCCGTTTTGCCTCAGGCACAGCAAATGTTCCGGAGAGAAGAAAAGGGTGCACTTTCCCTTTTCTTCTCTCCGGGTTATTTGACCTCGAGGGGCTGGGCGCTGGAGCTAGATTAATAATACACATATATGTAAGATACCCTCGATAATTTTATACTTTCTTATACTGTAAAGATAAATATTATGCAAAATCAAACAAATCTAAAGCACCAAATAAAAGCCCGAACTAGTAGGTGAAAGATTCATTAAAAATCGCCTAATAGTTCGGGTTTATCCTTGATTGAAATATTTATGTCCCAACCTCTTGTATCTTATAATTCTCTCCGTAACGCTGATAACACATTAATACTTGTGGCTTTCATTGCAGGTCTTAATCCCGAAACAATCGCAACTCCTATACTAATTGAAGCAGCAATCACTACAAGGGAAACAGGTATATACGAAAATGTAAAATCCATCGAACCATCTGATTCGGTTGTGGAGTTGATAATGATTGGTATAACTTTGTTTGCTAACATACTGATAGCATAAGAGATCGCTACTCCAATTGCAGAACCCATGATTCCGATGTAGGCACTTTCCATTAAGAACAATCGTTTAATAATATTCGGCTGTGCCCCAACGGCTTTCATTATTCCGATTTCTTGTGTCCGTTCGGTTACAGCCATTGTCATGGTATTAAAAATACCAATAGAGGCAATTAATACAGCTACGGTACCTACAAAGATCAATCCAGCTTTTAATGCTGTGAAGAACATGTTCATTTGTTCAAGTTCTTCAGTCACTGAATAGACTAAATAACCTTTGCTCTTTAATTCTTCCGTTACAATTTGAACGGATTGCATATCTTTTGCGTATGCTTTTACTTCATTATAAAGAGGCATGTCGAAATCTTTTGGAATACTACCTGGTGGAATTAATTCATCTCTTAGTGATTCACCTACGTAAACATTTGAATCTACTATCCAATCACGAGATGGTTCTTTTTTTATACCTACTATTTTAAAGGCAAAATCCTTTGAAACCTTTTCGCCGTCTGTTTCAGTTGTTAACGTAAAGGAAATCTCTTTATTTAGTAGCTCCCCTGTATATCCTCTTGTTTCACCTTCTTGAGCTTCCGTTGATAGTTCCTTTTCAGTTAATAACTGACTAGCAAAATGATACCCAATGACGATTTCATTTTCTTTTTCAGGAAGTCTCCCTTTGTCTAACGTCATTCCGGCTTTTATTTCTTCTTCCATATTTGTAATAACGGCCATTACGTCGCCTTTTCGATCATCTAACTTTGCTTCTAACTGCCCCATGGAGGTGATTCTTGTTACAACTGCTTTAACTCCACCGATCTTTTTAATGTCTTCTACGTCTTCTTTCGAAACTGCTTTGTATCCATCTTTACTTTCAGATCCATTCACTTGAACTTCAGTTAAGATTTGCTGCTTCTTAATTTCTTCTGTCACACTCTTATGAATGCCAAAACCCACGGATGCCAGCATGATTAAGAAGGCACACCCCATCGTTGTCGCAAGAATGGTCATAAAAACTCTCAGTCTATTTTTCTTCATATTTCTTCGTACTAGTTTCACTTGGTCATTAAACTTCAAGGTATACACCTTCTTTCACTAATAGTCCATCTTTTAACATGAATTTGCGATGACTAAAGGCTGCTACTTCATCATCGTGTGTAATGATAAAGAAGGTAATATTGTTCTCGATATTAAGCTCTTTAATAAGCATGAGAATCTCTTGCTCAGTTTCAGTATCAAGACTACCGGTTGGTTCATCAGCTAATATAATACTCGGCTCAGTAATAAGAGCTCTTGCAATACTAACACGTTGCTGTTGACCACCTGATAGCTCATTTGGATAATGATTCATATGCTCATTTAGACCAACTCGTTTTAATAGTTTCTTAACCTTTTCACTTCGTTCTCCTTCAGACAGTCCTTTTAATATAAGAGGGAGTTCCACATTTTCGAAGGTTGTGAGACTTGGAATGAGTTGAAAATTTTGAAAGATAAATCCAAGATTATCTAAACGAAACTTTGCCCATTCCTTTTCATTGAATGAGGTAACATTTGTTCCTTTAATAGAAATTTCACCTGAAAGTGGTGGAATATATCCTGATAATAAATGTAGTAATGTCGATTTCCCCGAACCACTCCTACCGACCACTGACACAATTTCTCCTTGTTGTACGGATAATGATATATCCTTTAATACTGAGATTTCCTTTTGTTCACCTTTTTTCCCTACAAAAAAGGAGTGAAATAACTGGTTAACTTCAATCATAATGCCCTCCTAAGCCTGCTTTGTTTTTTTGAAAATCGTAAATTTCGTTATTAATAATCCTATTACAGCACCAATAACCGCTCCTATTAAATATCCGCCGAACGAATGATTAGATGAGAAGAATACAAATCCACTAAATCCTAGAACAGCAACAATGATGACTAAAAGTTGGACAGGACGATTCAGCTGTTTTAACAGAAAGAAGTTTCCCTTTCTCTCATATGGCTGTTTGACGAAAGCTAAATACCCAATAATGAAAAACAAAATCATATACAACGCAGGAACCCATAAAGATACGAAATCCATATTTATTGGACCGAAGGCAATTCCACCGTAAAAGATATAAAATATCGGAGAATAACTCACAACCTGTTCCATAATTCTTTCTAAGTAAAAGCTATCGGTTCTAAAAAGCCTCTCATTTAGCACCCCGATGTTCATTGCAACTACAAATGTAAGGAGTACTGGTAAAATTGCAACACTGAAGGCAGTCAAGCCTTGTGCAAATACGTTCCCTGTTAAACTGCCAGCTGCTATCGTTAATGCATATGCCATTAAAACTACTATTGATAGATAACCAAAGAATGGATGAAAAAATACTGAGTGCGCATTTGAAAACAGTAATATCATTCCGGTTAATGAGTACGAAAGGATAATTCCACTAAGAAGAGTTAGGATACCCACTACAGCCTTGCTTACGAACATTTCTCCTCTTGAATAAGGTAGTGTTAAATAATAATCAAAGTTTCCTTTTGCTCGTTCTCCTCCAATTTGGCTAATTGCAATTGTAACCGCAAACGCAACCGTAACTAAAAGATAAAAACTAACTCTTCCATCAAATGATGCTATGAAATTAATACTTTTATAAACATCTGTTTGTGTTTGCCAACTTTTGTAATCCATGAATAGGTTAATTGGTAAATAAAAACAAATAAACAGGAAACTTACGATTAACGGCCATTTTTGTTGCTGCCACTCAATTTGTAATAACCCTTTTCTTACCATCTACGTCTACCTCCAAACTTCGCAATAAACACTTCTTCAAGGTTTACAGGTACTTCATTCCAAACTTTTGGGTTTAATGATTTAAGCCATATTCTTGCTTCTAGATTTTCTTTATCCAGTAAGAGAGTACAAAAAACTCCTGAATAATCTAGTATCGGTATACTCTTTTCTCGAATAATTAACGATACATCCTCATCAAAAACTAGCTGTACTTTCACAAATTGCTCTTTTAATTCATCTAAGTCTGTGACTTGTGAAATTCGATGATCTTCTAAGAATGCGATTCGATTACAAATACGTTCAATATCCTCTAAACGATGGGATGTAATAATGAGAGTCGTTTCACGAGATGCAACCTCGTCTACCATTAATTCCAATATATCGTACCGTGTTACAGCATCTATTCCGTCTGTCGGTTCATCAAGCAAAATCACTTCAGGTCTTGATGCAAACGCAATTATCAAGGAAAATTGCTTTTTCTGTCCAGTTGAAAGCTCTCTATATTTTTTATCTTCAGGTAATTTGTAGCGATTCATTAATTCATTTGCATACGTGACATCAAATTTTGGATAATTAACTCTCAATACCCCAACTAGCTCTTTATAGGTGAACTTATCGAAAAATTGATTACGAACTGGCATGAATTGAATGTTTTGCTTCAAACTTGGATTCTGCAATAGAGATTGTTCATTGTATAGAAGCTGTCCTTCATCAGGAGTAAGTACACCCATTATTAAGCGAAGTAAGGTTGTTTTCCCGGATCCATTTCGACCTAATAAACCGAATATCTCACCTTTTTGAAATTCTAGTGAAATGTTTGAAAGAATTGAATTACCGTCAACCTTCTTTGACACATTTTGAATGGTAAGCATTATCTCTTCCCTCCAATCTCTTTCTCTATTTCTTTAATCCAGTTTTGGATATCATCAATTTTTATTCCGGCATAATACGCATCCACAACAATCGATTTCAGCTGTTCCTTTAACATTTCAACCTTCTCCTCATTCATTTTGATCTGAACAGTTTCCGTAACGAACGTTCCCCTACCTCTTAACGTTTCAATTACTCCTTCTCGTTCAAGTTCTTTATATGCCTTACTGACTGTGTTTGGATTTGCGACAATCATAGAGGATAGTTCACGAACAGAAGGCACCTTTTCTCCAGGCTTTAAAATCCCTTTTAAACATAGCTCCTTCATTTGTTTAATAATTTGTTCATATATAGGACTGGAATTACGAGGATCAATTTGTATCACTACAATCCTCCTTTCAAATTAGTGAATTACGTGTATTATATAATGTAGTACACCTAATACATTAATAGCGATCCTTTACAAAGTCAAGTAAAGAAAATTCGACAAGTGCCTGGCACGCTGTCGAAAAAAAAAGATCCTACTGGAAAAATACCAGTAGGATTCATACGGGAGGAATATTTTTAAATAAATTACTACCAAAGTAAGTTACTTCACTTTAGGGAAACCAAAGCCTGATGCAATGTCATCTCCTTCAGCAGCATGCTGACCACCTTTTATGTCATTTAGCTTAGCTCGATTTTGAAGTTCTAAACGTAGCTGATGGTTTGATAGATTTGGGTTCTCAGCCCAGATTTTTGCAGCAAGTCCTGAAATATGTGGAGTTGCCATTGATGTTCCACTAATTGTGTTGTATGATCCATCATTCCACGTTGATAAAATTTCGCCACCTGGGGCAGCTAATTCCACATCAGCCTCAGTAATCACATAGTCACCATCTGTAGTCGGATTTCCACGTGAAGAGAAGTCAGATACACGATAAGTTCCATTTTCTTGGACATTATCTAACGAAGCTACTGCAACAGCTTCCGCAACTCCACCGGGATAACCGATTGTATTCTCATCAGGACCACTATTTCCTGCTGCTGCTACAACAAGTACTCCATTATCATTCGCATACTTTACAGCGTCTGCAATGAGATCATCTTTTCCATCAGAACCTAAAGACATTGAAATAATTAAAGGAACTCCTAATCTTTTTGATTCATCAGTTGCATGTCGGATTGCTCCGGCTATATCATCCGAGAATCCGAAGCCTAAATCTCCAAGCACTTTATAAGACCATAATGTTGCTTCCGGTGCCACTCCGTAAATTCCTGTTCCGGAATCACCACCATCCGCTAATACAGTTCCTGCTACATGAGTTCCATGACCATTTATATCATTACATGAATTATTTACTAGAGAAAAAAGTAAATTTGAGAAGTCTTTGCATTGCTGCACACGATTTTCTAAATCAGCATGAGTTTTCATTGTACCTGTGTCTAGTACTGCAACGACCACTCCACTACCTCCAGATGTTTTTGTAATCGTTTGATCATTGTAAATGGCTTCAATTCCCCATGGAGTTGAATCAGTTGGCACAGCTTGTGCCTTCGACCCACCTAGAAGCTCAACAGATACCTTTTCTACTTTTTTAATGGATAAGTTCTTATTCTTCTTTAATGCTTCATATTGTTTTTGGTTGACCATTGTTGTAAATCCATCTTCTTGAAAATCCCACCTTACTCCATATTTACCTTTCACTTCATTTTTCAATTTTGAATTGGGAGTTTGGATGATAACACGAAGTTGATCATGACCTGTCGTTTCTATTGTTGCAGCTGTCGCACCAGAAGCAAACATTGGGACAAATAGACTTGCTGATAATAGTAATGTACTTATTAACCTCTTTTTCATAATATTCTCCTTTTCTAATTGAAATAATAGAAAAGGGTCAATCGGAATTGACCCTTCAAAAGTACTTATTGGTTTACAGTTGGGAAACCGAATCCAGAAGCATAGTCATCTCCTGTTGCTGATCCAGAACCACCTAGGATATCATTATTCTTCGCACGTGTTTGAAGTTCAGCACGTAATTGTGCTGCAGTCATACTAGGATTTGCAGCCCAAATTTTCGCAGCTAAGCCTGAAACGTGTGGAGTAGCCATAGACGTACCACTGATAGTGTTATAACCACCATCGTACCAAGTAGACTCAACTGCACGACCAGGTGCAGAAACTTCAACATCAAGTTCTTGGATTACATAATCACCATCAGTGTTTGGATTTCCACGAGAAGAGAAATCAGCAACACGATATGTTCCGTTTTCTTGAACATCTTCTAAAGCAGCAACTGCTACTGCATCAACAAGTGCACCTGGGTAGCCAATTGTGTTAGCATTTGGCCCACTGTTTCCAGCTGCCGCAACAACTAAGACATCTTTGTTGTATGCATATGTTACAGCATCAGCAATTAAAGACGATTTAGTACTAGATCCAAGAGACATTGAAATAATAACCTCTTCCCCTAAACGTGTTGCTTCATCTGCAGCATGTTGAATAGCGGCAGCAATATCATCTGAATATCCTGATCCACGGTCACTTAATACTTTGTATGCCCATAATTTAGCCTCTGGAGCTACACCGTAAACACCTTGACCATCAGACCCACCATTAGCAAGTACTGTACCAGCTACGTGAGTACCGTGACCATTACCATCATTACAAGAATTATTAACTAAAGGAGATTTTCGTTGAGTAAAATCCTTACATTGCTCTAAATTACTTACATAGTCAACGTGATTAATTGCCCCTGTATCAAGTACTGCAACCTTTACACCGCTACCTCCAGAAGTAGCTGCAATTGTTTCATTTTCATAAATTGCTTCAATCCCCCAAGGAGTTTGATCATTTGGTACAGCTGTTCTAGTAGATGTTGATCCACCTGGTTTTGCATCAAGAGAAACTTCCTCTACAAGTTCAACTGTTAGATTTTTATTCTTTTGTAGTGCTTGATACTGCTTTTCTGTTACTTCAGTTGAGAATCCGTTTTCTTTGAAGTCCCAGCGTACACCGTAATCTGCTTTAGCATTCTTCTTCACATTTTCATTGGTAGAGCTAATTAATACGCGAAGCTTATCCGATTTGTCCTCAGATGCTCCAACACTTGTAGAGTACATGGGTGCGATTAGAACTGCGGCCATTACCAAACTTCCTACTGTCTTATACCACTTCATCTACAAACCCTCTCCCTTTTACTAATTTTTTCTACTATGTACTAGCAGAATGAAGTTCTGATTCAGCTGTTATCAGAATCTTCTATATTATCTTAACATGAGATTGTAAAGGTTTTGTATTGGGAAAATAGGTGATTTTTATCGGTTTAATTCCCCTATTTCACCCTGCACTTGCCCAATGGTAAATGATTCCTAACTATGTGAAAAATTGGGTGTTCCCTTTTTTTGAACAAAAAAAATAAGCTTAGCAAAATGCTGAGCCTAATATCCTACAATTAAGTTATTAACTTCTAGCCTCATCAACGTATGTATAGACCACAACTCCACCATGGCCTGCAATGCCTCTAAAATGCTTAAAGTCTTCTTGATTTACAAGCACTTCGCGAAACGAAAGAAAACTTTCTTTTTCAACGAAATACTCTTCAATCTCTTTGTTTCGCAACTTGTCCAAGATATGTTCAACCTGACTTTTTTCCATTCCGTTCAACTCCTTCACTTACATTTTAATGCTTCTGTATTTTTGTGCAACAAAAAAATTTATCATTTTTTGAATAAAAGATAATGGTTGTACAAAACATATACATGAAGCAACGATGAAGGGAGGGAAAATCACATGGCAAACAACAATAATTCAAATCAATTACTTGTATCTGGTGTCGAGCAAGCTATTGATCAAATGAAATATGAAATTGCTAACGAATTTGGTGTAGACCTTGGAGCTGACACTACTTCACGTGCTAACGGTTCTGTAGGGGGAGAAATTACAAAGCGCCTAGTTCAAATGGCAGAGCGACAACTTGGCAACATTCGATAATTACACACACTTTATAGGAACAATCCCGGTGAAGAGCAAACAACACCAATAGATCATTCACCCTTGAGAAGCACTCTTTACCGTGATTGTTCTATTCAAGCATTAGAATCACACACCATGAAAATCACCATATGCTTATGAACGCTGCTTACACACAAAGACTATTTTACACACATTCAGACACATTCATACACACAATGTAACGAAAAATCCATCCAACAATGAAACAAGACCATTGCCCATTACACACATTGAATGAAGCAGCGACCGCTGCTTCTTTTTTTTGAAAAGTTCAATAAGTTTTATCTGCAATATAACTAATTTCCCGAAAGGCTACTTTCTATTTACTTTATTTTTCTAACCATTGTAGTAATGAGTCATAAATGTTCTTAGCGTCCTCATAGCCTTCGTTGTATAATTCAAGCAGTCGATCAGGTTTTTTTTCCATTCTTCCTACTTTTAAAGGGATTGTAGGCTGGATGATGAAAACATTTCCATTTTCCTCTTGCTCGAATAAGTAATCTAACGTTTCATTATAATCGTTTGCTCTCGATTCCATTTTTTCAAGTAAACCAGGATAATTTTTATATGCTTTTTTTGAAATCCAAGTGTTCTTCGAAGGTTTCTTCCTATATCCACGATTTCTAGTTAGAATGACAACATTTTTAGAGTATCCTTCTTTTTCAGCTTGTCGTATTGGAATCGGATTTGAAATTCCACCATCTAGTAAACTTTTATTATTATATGAAACAATGGGGGCAATGAATGGAAGAGAACACGATGCTCTAAGTATTGTTAGCATATCCTTTCCGTGCTCTTGATTGTTGTAGTACACTGTTTCACCCGTAATACAATCAGTTGTTCCAACTACAAATTTTTCTTTAGCTTTATAAAAGGCTTCAAAGTCAAATGGAACTAATTGATTAGGTAATACATCAAAAATAAAATCCATCCCAAATAATTGACGTTTCTTTAGATAATTTCTAAACGAAAGATATTCCGGATGTGTAATATAATCAATGTTGACAGTACGATTTCTTCCCTTCTGTCTCGCAAGATAAGATGTTGCATTACTCGCTCCAGCAGAAACTCCAATATTATATGGAAAATATAAATCCCTCTCCATAAAATATTCTAAAACACCTGCAGTATATACGCCTCTCATACCGCCGCCTTCTAACACCAATCCTGTATTCATAACGGCCTTGACTCCTTTTCGAACTTAATCTCTCTTTATTTTATTCATGACTTAAACTCAAATTAATATTTTCCTCCTAAAATTTTACCATATTTATAGACATTCTATCATATTCTGCTAGAATGATTAAAAAGTATGATTTTAAATTTTTTATCAGATTTTTACAAAAAAACTAAAAAAACACTTTACGATTCGACATTATTCATGCAGACTTGAATAATAAGGTATCGGGAGGAGAGGTAGTTTTGAAAATTGCAGCACTTGGAGATATTATCGAATTTAAAAATGGCCTACAAGGTATTGTAGAAAAAGTAAATGAAAACTCCGTCATCGTTGACCTAACTTATATGGATAACTTCGAAGACCTAGAATTAGAACGTCGCACCGTAGTTAACCATAAAAACTACAAAGTTATTGGTGCTCTCAAAGAAAACTAACCCAAAGTAGGAACAGCAAAGTGTTCCTACTTTTTATTTTGCTATCACACTTTAACACGTTAAAGGAGTGGGGGCCTTTCCCCCACTCCTTTAAAGCACTAAAAAAACAGCCATTACTGACTAGGTAAGTAATGGCTGTTCTATTATTTATTTATCTGTTGTCTACTGTTTCTGGGTATAGGTCGTGATTCATTAGGCGATATTCAGCCATTTGTTCGTATTTTGTGCCTGGTTTTCCATAGTTTGTATACGGATCAATAGAAATTCCACCACGTGGTGTGAATTTCCCCCATACTTCAATGTAACGTGGATCCATTAGTTGAATTAAGTCATTCATGATAATGTTCATGCAGTCCTCATGGAAATCGCCATGATTTCTGAAACTAAATAAATATAATTTTAATGACTTACTCTCTACCATTAGCTTATCTGGAATGTAGCTGATATAAATGGTAGCAAAATCTGGTTGATTTGTTTTTGGACAAAGACTTGTAAACTCAGGGCAGTTGAACTTTACAAAGTAATCACGGTTTGGGTGTTTGTTTTCAAAGCTTTCTAATACTTCAGGAGAATATTCAAATAAATACTTTGTTCCTTGATTACCCAATAAAGTTACGCCTTCTAGTTCTAGTTCATTTCTTCCACTCATTTTATTCACCCTACCAATCTATTATTTTATACTCCTCGTTTGTTTCCCCATACAAGTGTATGAAGTTGAGGCAATACTCGTATATCATTCATATCGCTAGACTCTATCGCTTTATTAATAAGCCATTCATATTTCATTAATAAAGACTCAACAATGGACTGTGTTTCAGTGCCTGATACGTTGTCGTTTCCTACTTGTAAGTAAAAAGGAACAGCTGGGTACCTCTTATGAATGTGTACAGCATAGTCGAAATCTTCATCATTAAACACAACTACCTTTAATGAAACAGTAGAATCATTGCTTAGCTTTAATCTGCTTACAATACTATCTAATATTTCATAATTTGTATTCATCCCTGAGCTAGGTGGCTTAGGAGAAATCGTTATGTCCTGAATTAGAGGAAGCCAATCTTGCCATTTAGATCCTTGTGTTTCCACACCAATTCTTATCCCGTTTTCATGTAATAAGGAAACAAGATCACCTAAGTTTTTAAGTAACGCAGGATTTCCACCTGAAATGGTTACGTGAGAAAATTTATCTTCACCAAGTTCTTTTAACTGATCCCATATTTCCTCTGCAGTCATTTGGTTAATATCCTCTTTGGCAGACCCATCCCATGTAAAAGCTGAATCACACCAACTGCAGGAATAATCACAACCCGCTGTACGAACAAACATTGTTTTTACACCGATTACGCTACCCTCACCTTGAATTGTAGGTCCGAATATCTCTAATACTGGTATAGTTTTACTCAAGATTTTTCCCACTCGCTTTCGGACGGTACACAACATAACTTGTCGGTGTTTCACGCACTAACACTTGCAAACATTTAGGTTGGTTTTGCAGTGTGTCTAGGTGTGATTGAATGTTTTCATAAATTTTTCGAGCAACTACTTCTGTAGTCGGAAAATCATTTGAGTTCTTATCATTAAAATCATCGTTTTGGTTATTTAATAAAGAATGGTCATAACGTTTATGAACAATATTCTTCAGGTCCTGAAAATTCACAAGAAATCCTGATTCATTTAGCTCATCACCAGCAACGGTAATGTTGACGAAATACGTATGCCCGTGAAGTTCTTGGCAGCTTCCTGCTGATTCATGAGGTACGAAATGGGCTGCAGCAAAATGCATATCTTTATTAAGCTCATACGTATATGGATGAAAAACCTGAGGATAAAACTGTTGTAACATGTTATTTCTCCTCCTTTTGAGCTAAATAATCATCTAATCCACGCTTACGTAAATGACAGGCAGGGCATTCACCGCAACCGTCCGCAATGACACCGTTGTAGCACGTTAATGTTTTTTCCCTCACATAATCAAGAGCTCCCAATTCATCAGCTAAGCCCCATGTTTCTGCTTTATTAATCCACATTAACGGTGTATGGATAACAAATGGAAAATCCATAGAAAGATTAAGTGTGACGTTCAATGATTTAATGAACACGTCACGACAATCAGGATAACCACTAAAGTCCGTTTCACAAACTCCAGTGATAATATGCCTTGCGCCTACCTGTTTTGCTAAAACACCCGCAAAAGAAAGGAACAATAAATTTCTACCATCTACAAATGTTGAAGGTAATTCGCCTTCTTTATGTTCAATATTAATGTCATCGCGCGTTAACGCATTCGGTGCAAGCTGGTTTAACAATGACATATCTAAAACGGTGTGCTTAACATTTAGCTCCTTTGCAATTTCCGAAGCAACTTCTATTTCTAATTTATGCTTTTGATTGTAATTGAATGTAACAGCTTCTACTTCATCAAAATTCTTCAGCGCCCAAAATAAACACGTTGTACTATCTTGACCACCACTAAAAACAACAACTGCTTTTTCTTTTTTCATAAAAAAAAGCTCCTTTCTTTATATAACAAAGAAACGAGCGACCACCTATCTCTAAACTAAGCCAAAACGGAATAAAACCATATCCACGATATCGTTTTGGTCATAGTTTTTTATAGAGGGAGTTCGCGAACCTCTCGTTTCGTGTATTCACACTAAACAATCATTATATTTTCAATTCATACTTACTAACTATAACACAAAAACAATATTCGACAAGGAAAAAATCTTCTCCTCTTGATCACTTTAACACTTTAAAGGAATGGGGGCCTGTCCCCCATTCCTTTAAAGCACTAAAAAAGGTCTAGCTCGAAATGCTAGACCTTTTGGGCTTCTATTTAACTTTGTTTGTACACTGCTTCGTTTTGAATTTCGACATGTGCTGCTTTTCGGATTGGTAGAAGTGTACCAACTAAAGCAATTGCACCACACATGAATAGTATAGTAGGTAAACCAAGCCCTGCAATACCTGCTACTGTACCCATGATAATGAGATCAAAGACAGAATCTAGTACAGATAGTAACGAAATCGTTGTTGCTCTTACGTGTGATGGGATGTATTCATTGCTTAGTTTAGAATAAATTGGATATCTAATCGCTCGGACAAAGCGAAGAATAAAGAACCCTGCCAAAACAACCCAAAGAGTCGTAGCGAATTGACTGATCACTATTAAACTAATAACAGCTAATCCTCCAGTCCCATACAATAGTAACACCGCTGAAAACTTCTTCGTCATCCAACCTATAGAACGTGATGCAATGAATCCAATTAAAGCAGCAATAGAATACAGTACTCCTATGAATACAACAGGTATTCCTGCGTTCGTTAATACAAGTTGGTCAAAGTTATCAAAAATCGCCCCAGCAGGAATAAAGACAATTGTTACATTTAAAAACATCCATAATAACTGTGGTGCCTTCCTAATCACGCGAATACCTTCCCCAATATGCTGGAACGGATTTTCACGAAAGGAATCCATCTTAGCTGGTTCCTTAACTAATAACACGAGTAATAATTGAACGAATTGACAAATTACACCTAGAACTAATAACAATACAAATTGTGAATCCTCTAGGTCCTTTGCTAAAAACGAGCCAAGTAAAACCGTACCAATCATCGTTAAGAATGTAGCAGATTGAATGTTACCCATTACTTGATCCATCTTATCTTCGTCTTTTGATAGCTTTAATGATTCATATAATAACGCTTCATCAGCTCCCGAGAAAAACGTAGCTGAAAAGCCGTTTAAAAAGCTAGCTAAAAAAAACATCCAAGGCTCTACCGCAAAAATAAGTAAGCCTACACTAATCATTTGAACGAACGAGCCTACTAAAAAAGAACGCTTTGCTCCAAATTTATCGGCAAATATTCCAGTTGGAACTTCTCCAAGTAAAACGGCTCCACTCCAACACATCATTATTATTACGAGGTCTGTTTCAGTAATTCCTCGTTCAAAGTAAAAAAGTGTTACAACTGGTTGTATAAAGCTCATTGTTCCAAAAAAGTGAATCCAAAATAAAATTCTTGAGTTGTACGCACCTAGCGTGTTTTTGTTCATAAACAATAGTTCCCCCTACTTTTAGTCGAAATAAAATAACCGATTAAAAAAGCAGGAGAGTTAAACAGGGATCTACTTCATACAACACTTAAATTTAATCTATTAGGCGTTACGTAACCCCTCTATAGCTACTCCTGCTCTTGATGATAAGAATGTTGTGATTGACATTTGTATTCCTCCTAATCTATTAATTAGCTTTATTATAATTGAAACTGTATATTTTTAACAATATTTTTCTGTTTGGTGTGAATGTTACAGAGAATTTGGACGACTTTGCAAATATTCGGACGAAATTTGTTTTTTTTCGGACGACCTTCTATCTCCTGGAAAAATCTTACCACCACATAAAAAAGCGCAAATCCTAAAGCAGGATTTACGCCTCAATATATTAAACTGTATATAACGCTTCAACTTGCTTCTGAAGCTCCGTGTTCTCTAAATACTCATCATACGTACATTGCTTGTCAACAATTCCGTTTGGTGTAATCTCAATAATACGGTTCGCAACTGTTTGAACAAACTGATGGTCATGGGATGTAAATAACATCGTACCTTTAAAGCTAGTAAGTCCGTTGTTTAACGCTGTAATGGACTCCAAATCTAAGTGGTTCGTAGGCTCGTCTAATAATAGAACGTTCGCACCTGTTAGCATCATCTTTGATAGCATACAACGAACTTTTTCTCCCCCAGAAAGAACGCTAGCTTTTTTCATTACTTCCTCACCAGAGAATAACATTCTACCAAGGAATCCACGTAAAAAGCTTTCCGTTTGATCGTTCGGTGAATATTGACGCAACCAGTCTACAAGATTTAAATCACAATTCTCGAAGTACTCGGAGTTATCTTTTGGGAAATACGCCTGGCTAGTTGTAACTCCCCATTTATAGGTTCCACTATCAGCCTCAAGCTCACCCATTAAGATTTTAAATAATGTAGTTTTTGCAATTTCATCTCTTCCAACAAAGGCAATTTTATCAGCTTTATTTACAATGAAGCTTACATTATCTAATACTTTAACTCCATCAATTGTCTTTGTAATTCCTTCAACACGAAGCAAGTCATTTCCGACTTCTCTATCCTGAGAAAATCCAACAAATGGGTACTTTCTTGAAGAAGGTCTAATATCATCTAATTCTATTTTATCTAATAATTTTTTACGAGAAGTTGCTTGCTTCGATTTAGAAGCATTCGCACTAAAACGTGCAATAAACGCTTGTAATTCTTTTATCTTCTCTTCTTTCTTCTTGTTAGCGTCTGAAGCCATTCTTGAAGCTAATTGACTAGACTCATACCAGAAATCATAGTTACCTACATAAACTTGAATTTTACCAAAGTCTAGGTCGGCAATATGAGTACATACGATATTTAAAAAGTGACGGTCATGGGATACGACAATAACTGTATTTTCAAAGTTAATTAAAAAGTCCTCTAACCAACGAATTGCCCCAATGTCTAAATGGTTCGTAGGCTCGTCCAGTAATAGAATATCAGGCTTACCAAATAACGCTTGCGCTAATAGAACCTTTACTTTATCAGAACCAGATAAGTCTGCCATTTTTTTATGATGAAGATCTTCTCCAATGCCTAATCCCTTTAAAAGAATCGCTGCTTCAGATTCTGCTTCCCAACCATTTAGTTCAGCAAATTCACCTTCAAGCTCAGCAGCTTTCATTCCATCTTCATCTGTAAAGTCTTCCTTCATGTATATCGCGTCTTTTTCCTTCATTACTTCATATAAACGCGCATGACCTTTAATAACTGTTTCGATTACTTCGAACTCTTCATACTCAAAGTGATTTTGCTTTAGAACAGCAAGACGCTCACCTGGCTTAATAACTACTTCACCAACTTGAGGCTCAATTTCTCCTGATAAAATTTTTAAAAACGTTGATTTACCCGCTCCATTTGCTCCAATTAAACCATAGCAATTTCCTGGTGTAAATTTTATGTTAACATCTTCAAATAGCTTACGGTCACCGTAACGTAACCCTACATTTTGAACTGCGATCATGTATTTGTATCCTCCATTCTAATTCTACTCGGGATATTATAGCATAGATTGGCAGTATATTGATATATCCAACCATTTTTAAACCCTTGACTAGCTACAAGAATTACAAATGTGGGCATCATTAATTCTTCAAAGACTATGTTGAAGTCACTCGCCTTTTATATAATCAACTACTGCAAAAAATACAATAGAACTTTAACACAGCTCTCAAAAAAAAGTGCAATTCATAAAACTGAATCGCACTTTCCTCATATCTAGTCCCCTGTAATAAAAAATACGATTTCCCAGGTACTATCTTCTTGTTTCTGAGTACCTATACGATAGTCTACAGGGTTTCTAACAAACTTCTCTACAACTAGCCTGACATACCATAAAAAAAAATACCACAGTTTACCTGTGGTATTGTGGTTATCTATTCTCGTTATTCTTACCTTCAACGCCTTCTCCTAACTCTTTAAAGGAATCAACTTTACCATGAGGATTTTGAGCTTCTTTTCTTGCTCTGAATTGACGTTCCTTTTGTCGTTTTGACTGTGTCATACTTTCACTCCTTTCCACTATACTTCTTTACTATCTTTTCGGAAATAAAGAAAGTTATGTATGAAAGGTATAGTGAAAAAATTATCCTTGCTTTGAACGATTTTGACCAGTCATTACGTATATACCAACAGCAATTAAGATCAATGGCCATAAATTAAATAACTGAAAGCTTAGTAATGCATTCACTAAGAATATTGTTGCAACAGTCGCTAAAATTCCAACAGGTATTAATAGCCCTCTCTTTCTCCCACCAAAAATATACAATTCGAATAAACCAAATGACACAGCATACATATAGACCGGCCATGTGAAATGAGAGAATTGCCATGACGTCATACTTTCAAAAACAAATAGCAATCCGATAACTAATAAAATCCCACCTGGTACTAATAGTCCAGCGAGATGCTTTTTAGCCCCACTAATAAAAAATGCGACGTGAAAGATTACTCCGGGAATAAGTAAGAACATTGGCCAAAATGCACTCCAAAAATTATCAATTACACCTAGTGATTGTAGTGAAAATAAAATTCCCATCAATATTAAGGTCAAACCTAAAACAATATTACTTTTTCCCATTCTTCCACTCTCCCTATAGGGATATATACCTATACCACTATCATAACGTTTTTCGCATCTAATTTATAGAAATATTTTCCTTTAATCCCAAAACTTATTATCTTAAAAGTAAAAAAGTACGAAGATTGATAAAATTAAGAAGGTTCATCCTGACGCCCAAATACGTTTCTACAACTTTCGGAAGATGAAAGGTGAACAGACACTGTCATCAATAACGATTCAAGAACACGTTGTAGACAAATTCCATACTAATCCTAGGTATTAAAGAGTTCGATATTGTCACTAAAGAAGAGAAATAGTAGTACTACCCCAAAAAGGTCTACTAATAGAAAAAAAGGCACACGAGCATGCGCCTTTTTCTCATACCTATTTTCATTACTCAACCATAGCAATCGTTAATTGCCGTTCTAATTCAATCAACTGCTCTGCTCTTGATCTTAATGATGGAAAACACTCAATAAAGTAAGGGATCAATTCATCATCAAATTGAGTACCGCTGTTATCAATAATAATCTCCTTCGCCTCATCAATTGCAAACGCATTTCGATACGATCGATTAGTTGTAAGGGCGTCGAACGTGTCCGCAATTGAAATTATTCTAGCAAGTAACGGAATACTTTCACCTTTTAGTCCATGTGGATACCCTTTTCCATCCATTCGCTCATGATGATACAAAATAGGCTCGGTTATTTCCTCTGGGAATTCTAAGCTAATTGCGATCTCAGCACCAAATGTAGGATGTTTTTTGATCTCTTCATATTCTTTCTCTGTCAACTTCCCTTTCTTCTGTAAAATGTCAATTGGAATATTAACTTTACCTATATCATGTAATAAAGAGCTAATGCGTAGTACTTCTAAATCAACTTGAAAACCATTGTTTTCCAAGTAAGTTCCTAGTATCATACTATACTCTGAAACTCTCGTTGAGTGTCCTCTCGTATAATCATCTTTTGCTTCAATGGCTAAAACAAGTGCTTCCATCGTTTTCGTATACATTGAATTTAATTTTTCTTGTTTAGCTGACACAGTTGAAACATAGTATAAAATGACAGTATAAGTGATAAATGCAAGTAATTGAATAAACTCATATAATGGGTAAAAAGAGATAAATGGTTGTAAGACTAGTACGGTAGTATAACCAATAAGGGAAATAAAAAATGCAAAAATAAAATAGATCTTCTCTTTAAATAGTACAGCATAAATCGGAATGATATAAAAAATAACGTGCCCAATGTACGGTGCTAAGTAAAATATACTCGCAATTACACAAGTAGTCGTCAACAGAAACAAAAGTTTTTTCCAACTTTTACTAACATATTGATGAACAAGAAAATATGGTAAATAAGCTACAATAATTGCAATAAGAGTATAAATTGACTCCTTCGTTAACGCTTCCTGCAATACAAAAGTAGAATATGAAGTTATAAACAATGTACTTAATGAAGTACCGAACCACGTTGCAAAAACTAATTTTTTCATTAAAAATAACCTCACAAACATTCTGCTTAATTAAGAAATTCACATCATTTCATCGTTTTTCAAAATTGTTCCGTCATCAAATACGGTTTGATTTCTACCTAGTTTTTTCGCTTTATACAATAAAGAATCCGCAACCTTAACGAATTGATTATTTGATTTCATTGGATCTTTCACACAGCAAACACCGATGCTAATTGTGATGGGGAAAGCTGCATTTTCGAATTCAAATGTAGTCTCATTCATCATTTTATTTAATGTTGATATATAAGATTTGACTTCCTCAACCTCTGATGTATAAAACAATAAAGCAAACTCTTCTCCACCATATCGAAATGGAACTCCTTTCCCAATTGGAATGATGTTTACCAGGATTTCTCCTACTTTTTTTAACACCATATCCCCTACCACATGACCAAATGTATCGTTAATTTTTTTAAAATAGTCAATATCCAACATCGCAAGAGTTAAAGGTGTGCCTTTTTTGTTGCATTCAACTAAATGCTCTTGAAAATGTCTATGATTATATAGGTTCGTCAAAAAGTCCTTTTTCACCAACGTTTTGTATGTATTTTTCTCAGATTGATGTTTTCTCTCACGATAGACGATAAGGGCACCGAACATCCCTAATATAAGTAAAAAGCTCATATTCAAGATAAAATGTATTAACATCATCGCTGTGATCGAAGCATAATCAAATAAAAGTATAACTGTATAGCTAACTACGACAGACGAGATAGAAATGATAGCGCCGACAATACGCCAATAAATTGTTGCATGCATAACGATCAAATAAGCAATTGGGAATAGCAGGCTCTCTACTCCTCCTGAAGTAATAACAACCAAATAAACGCAATAAAATCAAACACTACACCCGCTTTTGTTAAAAAGCTAAATACACGTTTATTATCAGACAAAAAGTGAAGCGCTAGTTGTGTGACAGCCATATAAATAAAACCAACCACTAGCAATGCGTTAAAGGTGTGTAAACTATAATTTAATTCACTAGCAAGTGGCGGAAAATAAAATAAAAAGATTGCACCAATTAAGAATATCCATCTTAATAAGGAAAATATTAATTCAGTATTGTAATCATTAAAATTAAAGGGTTTCTTATGCATATGGATACCACTTTTCTTTTCAATATTGATTCTATGAATCTATTATACATGAATACTATTAGCAATTAATATAGAATAATGAGCCCCATATAAAAAGGGCAATTATGCCCTTTATTCACTACCTTGTGTAATATTAAAGAACTCATTTTCATTCTTTTGGTTAGCATGCTTCGAGTCATGGTTATTTTCTTTGCCCATTTTTCCGTCCGATTCGTAACTCAGCTTTACTTTTTTATCATCCTTTTGCAAAACATCATCTCCTTTCTTCTTATGTAACATAACCAAAATCATATAGAACTATAGCCTACATAGATATTTCTCATTTTGGAGACACTTATCTTTATGCAGAATTTCTAATGAATTAAAGGGTGAGATGCTTGAAAGTAATTTATACAATCACGTTTTTGATCTGTTCTTTCATGTTTTCTAATTATGTTTCTGCTCATTCAACACCTCATATTAGTTTTGATATTGAATTAGTCGAATGGGATGTTGCAAATTCTTTATTACCGAAGTACAGTACATTCACTGTTATTGATATGGAAACGGGGAAAAATTTTCGAGTGCAAAGAAGAGCAGGAAGTCATCATACAGATGTACAGCCTTTAACGAGCGAAGATACAAAAATAATGAAATCAATATATGGAGGTAAATGGAGTTGGAAGAGACGAGCAATACTTGTACAAACAGGAGATTTTTTAATCCCGGCCTCTATGCACGGAATGCCACACGGAGCTGGAGCACTACAAAATAATTTCCCAGGTCATTTTTGTATTCACTTCCAAGGTAGTAAATTGCATAAAACGGATGAAATGGATTATTCTCACAAGCTAATGGTTTTGAAAGCCGCGGGACTTCTAGACGAGTATGTAGCTAATTTAAAGGCAACTGAACTTGTTCGTGTTTTCGTTGAAGGTTTGAATCAGCACGATCTTTCCATCCTTTCTTTAACAACTTCTACGACTAAGTGGGAGAAAAACCAAAAGTTAAATATATTTCGTAAAGATATAGAAACAATAAAAATAAAAACGATCACACTACCTCATCATACAAATGAATTACTTGTAACGGATGCTGTTGTTGAATTCTCTATGTATACGAAAAGTAAAGGAAAACAAAAGGGTACCATTTTATTACCACTATCCCGTTCTTCACTTATAGATTCGTGGGAAGTACTATATGAGGATGCAGCTTTTTTGCTTGAATAAATAATTAAAGAGGCTGTCCCAAAAGTCATGAATAGTTTACTTTTGGGACAACCTCATTTTAATCTACTAGGTAATACATTGTTAATTTAGGCTCTATTCGTAAGATTGTGCTATTTGGATAGCTCTGTTAAAACATTGAGTTGATTGGAGCGGAAGGCACTCGACTCCTGCGGGAGATAGAGGGAATCGTAAGACCCCGCAGGCGAAGCCGAGGAGGTAGGTTTTTTCACGATAGTGAAAATAACCATCAGCTTCCTCCCCGCGGAAAGCGTGTGCCTGAAGCGGA
>NZ_JAFELM010000024.1 GCF_016890225.1 Bacillus suaedaesalsae
GAGTTATCATGAACGAAACTAGCTCCTTACTCGTAACATCGTAGGTTAATTTGGTTAGAATGTTTACTGGTAAAAACAAACCAAATCAGAGCTACATTACGGAAGGAGCTAGTTATTATGAAGGATACCATAAAATATGTAGGTTTAGACGTATCAAAAGAAAAAATTGCAGTTGCGATCGCGGATGAGGGGCGAGAAGAGCCGAGATACTGGGGAGTAATTCCTCACACACCAGAAGCAGTTAGGAAATTAATAAATAAACTTGGAAACACCGAGACTCTTCGAGTCTGTTATGAAGCCGGTCCAACTGGATACCCACTATATAGATTATTACTTTCCCTAGGTGTTCATTGTGATGTGATAGCCCCATCTCTCATACCTAAAAGACCAGGTGAACGTATTAAGACAGATCGTAGAGACTCTATTCGACTGGCTCAGTTATATCGAGCAGGAGAATTAACTAACATCTATGTTCCAAACGAAGAGGATGAAGCTCTCCGTGATCTTGTAAGATGTCGTGAAGATGCAAAAGAAGATGAACTTAGGGCAAGGCACCGTTTGAGTAAATTTTTGCTTCGTAATAACATTAAGCCACCGTCAGGTGTGAACAAATGGACGGTCAAATATCGTAGATGGCTGGATGCATTAAAATTTGAAAGCTCCAAACTACGTGTGGTCTTTCAAGAATATTATCATCAATTGAAAGAGCTAGAACAACGAATTTTAAGACTAGAGGAAGAAATTAGAGTTCAGGCAACGGAGGGCGTACACGCCCCAACCATTCAAGCCTTACAATCACTAAGAGGTGTAGCTCTTATTACTGCGACTAGTCTTGTAGCGGAGATAGGTTCTTTCAAACGTTTCTCATCACCAACACAATTAATGGCCTATATTGGTTTAATACCAAGTGAATACTCAAGTGGTGAAAGAAGAATACAAGGGAGCATCACAAAAACAGGGAATCGTCATGTACGACGCTTATTAGTAGAAGCTGCATGGAGTTATCGTTATCAACCGTCAGTTAAAGGAGAATTGATGAGACGACAAAATGGACAGTCCCCCACTATTCAAGCGATATCCTGGAAAGCACAAAACCGACTTCATAAAAAGTATTACCGATTATTATCAAGAGGAAAAGAAAGTGGAAAAGCAATTACTGCAGTTGCCAGAGAATTAGCTGGTTTTATTTGGGCTATTACACAAGAGGTAGAAGAAGTAAAAAACGCTAGTTTTTGATCTTACAAGTTGTCATGTTACGGTGATATAGGTATTATTGATCCATTTTTTATGTATGGCTTTAATTTCACACGAATAATTTACGAAGAAAGATAGATGATTGAGAACAGGGCTCGAAGGCAAAGAAAAAAACCGGAAAGGAAAACCCACGTGGCCTCCTCTGTGCTATATCTAAATAGATTAACGCACGTGCCGAGTTAGTGGATTAGTCCTTTATACGGAAAGATAAAATGTGAAAACCCACGGATATCAGAGCGTAAACCGCAGTAGAGATTTTTGCCTTCGTGCCGTGTTCTTAACTTCTATTCAAGTCAAAAAAAGGAGAAAGGAACAGATTCCTTCTATAGCTTAATGGAGTCTCTCACTTCTTTGTATGACAGTCAAGGAGACCACTTGACAGACATACAAAGAAGTGAGAAGTGGTCAGTAAGCTAAAGAAGGAGCTATTCTAGCCAGAATGGCTTGCTAACTAACAAAATCAAGAAAAGAAGCCGTAAATAGCTTCTCTTCTTAGAGTTGGTCAAAAGACAATCCAAACCTGGTGAAGAGTGGGAGCCTTGACAGTTTCGTTCATATCAGGAGGCTCACCAACCGCCCGCGGAAAGCGAAGTCTTGCACGGAAATTAACAGCTGTTTTAAAAGGCTATCTAATTTGAAATTGTTCGTCTTTAGAGTATCGGGGTTTAGTTTTGTCCCAACCTCATTGTTTTTAGCTAGGGTTCTTTTAGTAATCATTGTTTCTATTTACCTTTTAAATCTTCAATAGTATGTGGAATCATTACCCTAATGAAGGCTATGTTGAACAGTGATGTTGATTTCCCCGGAATTTTCGTTCCTTCCATTACAATCAATGCCTAAACAGCATTAGTTTAAAAATAGCCGCTCTCTAAATAGAGACCGGCTTATACATTATTTAATAATATGAATCGGACTACCAATAGCTACTTCTGCAGCTTCCATCGAAATTTCACCTAAAGTTGGGTGTGCATGAATTGTCATTGCAATATCTTCTGCTGTCATTCCAGCTTCAATAGCTAATCCTAATTCAGCAATCATATCTGAAGCATTCGTTCCAACGATTTGCGCTCCAATTACGAGTCCATCTTCTTTACGAGTTACAAGTTTCAAGAATCCATCTGCACTGTCTAATGCTAATGCACGACCATTTGCTCCAAATGGGAACTTAGCAGAGGCTACTTCAATACCTTCAGCTTTTGCTTCATGTTCTTGATAACCAACTGTTGCCATTTCTGGATCTGTAAATACAACAGCAGGAATTGCTTGATAATCAATTTTAGAAGGATGACCGCTAATTGCTTCAGCTGCAATTTTCCCCTCATAAGAAGCCTTGTGCGCTAATGGAGGCCCATCAACGATATCACCAATCGCATATATGTTACTCACACTTGTTCGGCATTGGTCATCAATTTTAATGATCCCTCTGTCAGTTTTTTCTACTCCAAGTTGCTCTAATCCAAGTTCATCTGAATTTGGTTTTCTTCCAACAGTAACTAAGCAATAGTCTGCCTCAACTGTTTTGGCTTCACCATTTACTTCAAATGTTACTTTTACGCCGTTTTCAGTCTCTTCTACACCTTTAGCCATTGCTTTAGTGAAGATTTCAACATTCTTTTTCTTTAGACGACGCTTAACAACAGATGTCATTTGCTTTTCAAATCCATTAAGTAACTCATCTGCACCTTCAACGATTACAACCTCTGTTCCAAAGTTCGCATATGCAGTTCCAAGCTCAGTACCGATGTAACCTCCACCGATTACTACCATCTTCTTCGGAATTTCAGGAAGGCTTAATGCACCAGTTGAATCAATTACACGCTTAGAATATTTAAAAGTTGGAATTTCAATTGGACGTGACCCTGTTGCAATAATGCAATTATTAAACTTATACGTTTGAGCTGAGTTTTCACTCATAATTCGAACAGTATTTGCATCAACAAAATAGGCTTCACCACTAAGGATTTCTACTTTATTACCTTTTAGGAGTCCTTCTACTCCACCTGTAAGCTTCTTTACGATCCCCGCTTTCCATTCTTGAACTTTAGAGAAGTCAACTGTCACATTGTCAGCTTTAATTCCCATTTCTTCAGAATGCTTTGCTGTTTCGTAACGGTGTGCTGCTGCAATTAATGCTTTTGAAGGAATACACCCAACATTTAGACAGACTCCACCTAATACGCCTTTATCAACAATTGACACTTTTTGGCCAAGTTGTGCTGCACGAATTGCTGCAACGTAACCACCTGGTCCTGCTCCAATGACAAGAGTATCTAGTTCAATTGGAAAATCTCCTACTACCATTGATTACGCCTCCATTAAAATTAATTGTGGATCATTTAATAGTCGCTTTATGTGATTCAATGCATTTTGCGCTGTTGCTCCATCAATCATACGGTGATCAAAGCTTAATGATAGTGCAAGTACTGGAGCTACTACAATTTCACCATTACGTACAACTGGCTTTTCAGCAATACGACCAATACCAAGAATCGCAACCTCTGGATGATTAATAACTGGCGTAAACCATTGTCCACCCGCAGAACCGATATTGGTAATTGTACATGAAGCACCCTTCATTTCTGCCTGAGCTAGTTTTCCATCACGAGCTTTTGAAGCTAAATCATTAATTTCGGATGAAATTTCATATACTGACTTACGGTCTGCATTTTTCACAACCGGAACTAATAATCCTTTATCTGTGTCTGCAGCAATACCGATGTTATAGTAATGTTTTTGAATAATTTCATCTGTTGCATCATCTAATGAAGTATTTAAAACTGGGTATTTCTTCAATGCAGACGTTAGAGCTTTAACAACATACGGTAAGTATGTTAATTTTACACCTTGGTCTGCAGCATGTTGCTTAAATTTCTTACGATGAGCTACAAGTTCGGTTACATCCACTTCATCCATCAATGTAACGTGTGGTGCAGTATGCTTCGAGTTAACCATCGCTTTTGCGATAGCCTTACGAATTCCACTCATTTTCTCACGAGTTTCTGGTAGTTCACCAGCCGGAATTGGTGTTTTCGCTGCAGCTTTCGTTTCAGATGTATCAGCAGTAACTTGAACTTGTTCTGTTGCAACTGCAGCGCTAGCACCACCATTTAGGTAACTATCAATGTCAGCCTTTACAATACGACCATTTTTACCTGATCCACTAACTTGACGAATCTCTACGCCTTTTTCACGAGCATATTTACGTACTGATGGCATTGCAATAATACGTCTATTTGGATCTACTTCTGCCTGGGCTGGTGCAGCTGCTTGAGGCGCAGGTGCAGTTTCAACTGCTGGCGCTACTGGTTCTGGAGTAGGCGTTGCTGCTGGTTTCGGTGCTTCAGCTTCGTTACCATGGTCACCTTTAAACTTCAGGTTTTCATACCCCGGTGCATCAAACGTAATGATTGTTTGTCCAACAGTTGCAACTTCACCTTCATTTGCATTAAGTGAAATAACCTTTCCTTTAACAGGAGATGGAATTTCAACTACCGCTTTATCGTTTTGCACTTCACAAAGCACATCATCTTCATTTACTTCATCGCCTTGTTTCACAAACCACTTAACTATTTCACCTTCATGTATACCTTCACCGATATCAGGTAATTTAAATTCGAATGACACGGAATGTAACCTCCTCTTTTATGTAAAACATGAATTTAGGAAATGCAAAGAAATCAGAAACGGACCTCTGATTTCTAATTTGCTTCTAGTTTAGAAATTTAAAACCTTCTTCGCAGTTTCAATTACATCTTTATAGTTAGGTAACCAGACAGTTTCAGCTTCAGAGAATGCATAAACTGTATCTGGCGCAGCAACACGAAGTACAGGTGCTTCTAAGCTTAAGATTGCACGGTCATTAATTTCAGCAACTACATGAGCAGCAATACCAGCTTGCTTTTGTGCCTCTTGAACAACAATTGCCTTACCGGTCTTCTCAACAGATGCAATAATTGTATCAATATCTAAAGGTGAAACTGTACGCAAGTCAATAACTTCAACTGAATGACCATCTTTTTGTAGTTCTTCCGCTGCTTTTAATGATTCGTGTACCATTGCACCGTAAGTAATGATGGATAAATCAGTACCTTCACGTTTTACATCTGCTTTACCAATTTCAATTGTATATTCACCTTCTGGCACTTCACCGCGGAATGAACGATATAACTTCATATGCTCTAAGAAGATAACAGGGTCATTGTCACGAATTGCAGAAATTAATAATCCTTTTGCATCATAAGGAGTTGATGGAATAACAACCTTTAAACCAGGTTGTTGAGCCATTAAGCCTTCTAAGCTGTCAGCATGAAGTTCTGGTGTATGTACACCGCCACCAAAAGGAGAACGAATTGTTACAGGTGCATTATATCTGCCACCAGAACGATATCTCATACGTGCCATTTGTCCAGAAATGGAATCAATTACTTCATAAACGAAACCGAAGAATTGAATTTCTGGTACTGGACGATAGCCTTGTAACGATAACCCGATTGCAAGACCACCAATTCCCGATTCAGCTAGTGGTGTATCAAAAACACGATCTTCACCAAATTCAGCTTGTAATCCTTCTGTTGCACGGAAAACCCCACCGTTCACTCCAACGTCTTCACCAAATACTAATACATTTGGGTCTCTTTTCAGTTCAGTGCGTAACGCATCCGTGATTGCTTGAATCATTGTCATTTGCGCCATAACTTACTTCGACTCCTTCTCTTTATATATTTCCATTTGTTCTCTTAAGTTATTTGGAAGCTCTTCGAACATATTTGAAATTAGATCAGTTACCTTTTGTTTTGGTTGTTCATCAGCACGTTTAATTGCTTCTTTTATATCGTCCTTCGCTTGTTCGATTACTTTGTTTTCTTCTTCCTCATTCCAAATACCCTTTTTTTCTAGGTATTTACGGAAACGTACTAATGGATCTTTTCTTTCCCATTCGTTATCAAGATCTTCCGTACGGTAACGAGTAGGGTCATCACCAGCCATTGTATGTGGCCCATAACGGTATGTTAATGTTTCAATTAATGTTGGACCTTCTCCATTGATTGCACGATTGCGAGCATCTTTAACAGCTGCATATACAGCTAATGGGTCCATTCCATCTACTTGAATTCCAGGAATTCCTGCAGCTACTGCTTTTTGAGCAATTGTCTGCGCTGCAGATTGCTTTTCTACTGGTGTTGAAATAGCAAATCGGTTGTTTTGGACAATAAAGATTGCAGGTGCCTTAAATGCTCCAGCAAAGTTAATTCCTTCATAGAAATCACCTTGTGATGCACCACCATCACCTGTATATGTAATCGCAACAGATTGTGCGTTACGCTTTTTCATTCCAAGTGCTACTCCAGCAGCTTGAATATATTGTGCACCAATAATGATTTGTGGGGAAATTACATTCACACCTTCAGGAATTTGATTACCATGAAAGTGTCCTCTAGAGAATAAAAATGCTTGGTATAAAGGTAGACCGTGCCAAATCATTTGAGGTACATCACGATAACCTGGAAGGATAAAATCTTCCTTCTCTAGAGCAAATTGTGAAGCAATTTGTGAAGCCTCTTGTCCAGCAGTTGGTGCATAGAAACCAAGACGTCCTTGGCGATTTAGTGAAATTGAACGCTGATCTAAAATACGAGTGTATACCATTCTAGACATTAGTTCTTTTAATTGTTCATCAGAAATTTCAGGCATTGCCGCTTCGTTAACAACTTCGCCTTCTTCGTTCAAAATTTGCACTGTTTCGAATTGGCTTGCAATAGCATCAAATTGCTTTTGCTTATCAAAAGTAGCCTTTTTTGTTTTTGAAGCCATGTTCATTCACCCTTCCTGTTCTATTCCATTTTAAATTAATAATGGCAAAATCAAGTTGTTTACATACAGCACTAGGTTACCCAACTTTTTTGATTAGAAATCAAAAATACAATATATGTTTTAATAGTTTTTTACTATTACACAATCAAGGGATACCTTAGCAAAATATGAAACACCCATTTGCAAACTGTACTATTAATAAACACACATAACACTAGTACAATTTAATTCCCATAAAAACAGTGTACATTATTTAAGTTTTCCCCGTCAATCATTAGGTTTCAAAATAAATATACTAAAAAAATGCAACATATTATTCCAGTAAAACATTCTGTACTAACACAATATCAAACACTGTACTACACCTTTATAGTACAATTAAATGAATCTCCCCCATTTAATCACAACTCACCAAAAGCAAAAAGATGTCACAGTATAAAAACCATGACATCTTCTGTTAATTTGAGGTTTGTTCTAACGTAATATTTAGTCCAGCATCTTCGTAGAACATTCTCTTTTTTTCATTATATTCGTTTGTAATTTTATTAAACTTCTCGTTTAACGCTAATACTGATTCATAACTACCGTTAACCTTTTGAATTTGTTCCTCTAATTGTTCTAACGTTAAGTCTTTGTTTTGGAACATGATATATAATTCTTTATCAAACTCAATGGATTTCCCGTATGCTTTATACAATTCTTCATATGTTGAATAACGGGTATTCATCAATTCCACTAAAGCTTTTGCACTCTTTTTCAGTTGTTCCTCTTCCACTTCTTCTACTATATTAATAATCTTTTCAAACTCTTGCTTTGATTGTTGCATGCTCTCATATTCTGTGCTAAGTCCTGTTCTTCTTTCTTCTGTTATAACAAGGGCTTCTGTTGATAGTTGTTTAATTTTTTCTATTTCCTTTAATCCTAACGTCATGATTTGATCATATATTTCTTTTTCTTTTGTCTCAAGACGAATCATTTCAGTTTGTTGATTTTCAAATCCAGTTTCTAATTTCACCGCCTGCTCTAAATGACTATATATCGTTTCTTGAGGTAATGGACCTGTTTGACACGCTGACAGTGTAATAGCTAGTACAATACCGAAAACAATTGATCTGTATTTCATTTATGACTCCCCCTTATCTCTATTATTAATATAGTTATTTATCATTTATTTGGCAACTAATCCCAAGTATATGTGCTTGTCCAATGAAATAGTCCCCAAACAATATATGCCTGCCTTTTAGCAGCCCATATTCTTTAACGGAAGTTCATGTTATGGTATGCTAAGAGCATTGTATAATGTAATTAGAGGATGATTAGGAGTGATTCGATGCTTACAATGAAAGATGTGATTCGTGAAGGTCACCCAACCTTGAGAATGGTGGCTGAAGAGGTAGCGTTACCAGCTACTGAAGAAGATAAAAACACACTTCGTGAAATGATGGAGTTTGTTATTAATAGTCAAGATCCAGAGCTTGCTGCTAAATATGAACTAAGACCTGGAATTGGTATAGCAGCACCACAAATAAATGTACTAAAGAGAATGATTGCGGTTCATGTAACAGACGATAAGGATAATTTGTTCAGCTATGCACTGTTCAATCCGAAAATTGTTAGTCATTCTATAGAAACGTCTTATTTAACAACTGGAGAGGGATGTTTATCGGTTGACCGTGATGTACCTGGATTCGTACCACGATATGCACGTATTACGGTAAAAGCTACAACATTAGAAGGTGAAGAAGTTAAACTCCGTTTAAAAGGACTACCTGCAATTGTATTCCAACATGAAATTGATCACTTAAATGGTGTGATGTTTTATGACCATATTAATAAAGATGAACCATTTGCTGAGCCTCAAGATGCGACAGCTATTGATAGATAAAACGAGGGGCGAAATCCACCCTCGTTTTTTTGATTATAGTAATTTTAATTGTTGCAACCCATATAAAATCCCATCATCTTCAACAGACTTTGTAACGAAAGAAGCTACTTCTTTTGCTTGTTTCACGCCATTTCCCATTGTCACTCCAGTACCTGCAAATTGAAGCATTTCAATATCATTTAATCCGTCGCCAAACGCTACCACATCTTCTCGAGAAAACCCGAGTTTTTTCATCATTGCTTCGATCCCTTTTGCTTTTGATCCCCCTCTAGGCAACACATCTGTAGACAGTTCATGCCATCTAATGAAATGAAAATGAGGATAACTATTCAAATAGGCGTCTTCATGCTTTCTTTCACAAAAGAGTAAAGTTTGATAAACATCATTCTCTATGTAATATTCCTCATCGACTTCAGGATGATTAAAGTGTAGAGTACCCAAGCTTTCATGTATGTGTGGATGATTATCTGCTGTTGCTTTCATTTTAATATGGTCCATAAAAATTAATGGATGTCCTTCACTTTTTGAAGTATTTAGAAGCTCTTTAAGCTTTACTTTATCATGTGGATTTTTATAAATAGGTTCATCATCCAAAACAACATATTGACCATTAAAGCTTACAAATGAGGAGATCTTTAATTCATCTTTTATTTCCTTAAACATAAATGGTGATCTTCCTGTTGCAATTGCTAAATAATGACCTGAATTCTGTAATGTCTTTAAAGCATCCTTCGTACTTTTTGGTATCTTTTTTTCTTTGTTTAGAATAGTTCCATCGATGTCAAAAAATAGTAACTTTTGTTTCATTTTAAATAAATCTCCTAACCATTAAGCAGTTTTACTCATTTCACTAGAACGTTCTTTCTTCTTATTAGAGGATACGTATACTCCGGCTAAAATTAGCATAAAGCCTATAATCATTGTAAGATGAATACGTTCATTTAAAATAAGTGCTCCCCATAACATTGCTGATATCGGAACAAGATATGTCACGAGAGAAGCAAATTCTGGGCTTCCCCTTTGAATGCAATAATAATACAAGAGATACGCGATTCCCGATCCAAATACCCCAAGTCCAATTAGTCCAAAAAATACAGTTGGTTCTACTATCTTTATAAAGATTGATTGGTCTGTTAATAAAACCATGATAAAGCTGATGAATGTCGCTACTAATAATGTACTTGCTGAAGTCATCGTAATACTCACAGATGACAAGTATTTTTTTGATAGATGTGTAGAAAAACCATAGCAAATTGTAGCGCCAATCATTGTAAATAATCCAATTATCGATTGTTCTTTAATATTTTCCATATTAACTCCGGATAATAATACAATTCCTGCAAAACCTAATACAATTCCTATCCATTGAAACTTTTTTAGCTTATTATGAAAAAATAAAAAGCCAATCATAATCGTCCATATAGGAGTTGTAGCATTGATTAGCGAAGCATAACTACTTGTAATTCTAGTCTCACTTAACGCAATCAAAAACCAAGGTATAGCATTATTTAAAAAAGATACTAAAATAATCATCTTAATTGGAAGTCTTTTAAACCCTTTCCACTCCCTACGAATGGCTATGATTAAGATTAAAATCATTGTTCCAAATAGGCACCTTCCAAAAACAACGCCCCACGCACCAATAGGCTCAACTAATAGTTTAATAAATAAAAAAGATGTTCCCCATATCAAACTTAAAATAATTAGCGCACTATACAACTTCGCCATTAATCCATCTCCTTACAGTTCATCATTTAACGCTAATTGATGAAACAACAAATTGTCAATCTTTATCATAATTCCATTTTTACCCATGAAAAGGTTTAGACTAAATCCATATACTAAAAATATACAAGCCGTCTGGACCTGAATAAAACTTGTACGAAAGGAGAGAATGGATAAAATGCTTAAAAAACTTAGACGAAAACTATTAGAGCAGTGGAATGATATGTTACGTAAGAGAACAATTGCTTAATACAATGCAAACGTTAATTTTCCTTAATTAGAAAAAACATGAAAAAGTATCAGATATACTTTATAATAAATAATAACGTGATTCCCTATAGTTGGAACTTGTAGAAAGATTTGCTTAATATACAAGAACATCTTATAATTGTTTTTATTTGCTACTAGAAAAAAAATTAGTAAATCAATTAGCTTAGTAACTGTTCAAACCGCTTAAAAACACCAATAAAGTACGGTTGAACTAGATATATATAATAGGAAGTCAAGGAGAGATAGAACATGATATTTAAAGTATTTTTTCAAGAGGATATTTTTCAAGCACCAGTACGAGAACACACAAAGACAATGTATGTAGAAGCTGATAACGAAGGTGACGTAAGAACGAAATTAGCAGAACGTCCTTATAACATTGAATTTATCCAAAGTGTGACAGGTGCATATCTGGATTACGAAAAACAATCAGAAAATTATAAATTGGAGACGGTATAAGTTATGAAGTTTGTAAAAAATGACCAAACAGCCGTTTTCGCTCTCGGTGGATTAGGCGAAATCGGAAAGAACACATACGGTGTTCAATTTCAGGATGAAATCATCCTTATCGATGCAGGAATAAAGTTTCCAGAGGACGAACTACTGGGTATCGATTACGTAATTCCTGACTACAGCTATTTAGTTAAAAATGTCGATAAAATAAAAGGATTATTTATTACACACGGGCATGAGGATCATATTGGGGGGATTCCATACCTATTAAGGGAAGTAAATATTCCGATCTATGGTGGAAAGCTAGCGCTAGGACTAATAAAGAATAAATTAGAAGAGCATGGTTTACTGCGCCAAACGACATTACACGAAATTAAAGAAGATGACATTATTAAATTCAGAAAGACTTCCGTCACGTTCTATAGGACAACTCATAGTATTCCAGATGCATATGGAATAGTCGTAAAGACACCACCTGGGCAAATTGTCCATACAGGTGACTTTAAGTTTGACTTCACTCCAGTTGGAGAACCTGCTAACTTAACAAAAATGGCTGAGATTGGGAAAGAAGGAGTACTTTGTTTACTATCAGATAGTACAAATAGTGAAGTACCACATTTCACCATGTCAGAACGACGAGTTGGAGAAAGCATTCACGAAATTTTCCGTAAGGTATCAGGTAGAATCATATTTGCTACCTTCGCATCAAATATCCACCGTCTTCAACAAGTTGTGGAAGCAGCTGTTCAAAACGGAAGAAAGGTCGCTGTATTCGGACGTAGTATGGAATCAGCAATGAGAATTGGACAAGAACTTGGGTATATTACTTGTCCAAAGGATACACTTATTGAAGCATCACAAATTAATCGATTACCTGCCGATAAAGTTGTGATTTTATGTACAGGTAGTCAAGGTGAACCGATGGCTGCTCTTTCAAGAATTGCAAACGGTACACATCGTCAAATCCAAATTATACCTGGTGATACAGTTGTATTCTCATCTTCACCTATCCCTGGTAATACAATAAGTGTAAGTCGTACGATTAACAGTCTATTCAAAGCAGGTGCTGAAGTTATTCACGGTTCTTTAAGTGATATTCATACATCTGGACATGGTGGACAAGAAGAGCAAAAGCTTATGCTTCGCTTAATGAAACCTAAGTTCTTCATGCCGATTCATGGTGAATATAGAATGCAAAAAATGCATACAAAACTTGCAGTCGATTGTGGTGTACAAGAAGAAAATTGCTTCATCATGGATAACGGTGAAGTATTAGCACTAGGTTCTGAGGAAGCTAGTGTTGCAGGGAAAATTCCTTCTGGGAATGTATATATTGATGGTAGTGGAATTGGCGATATTGGTAATATCGTGCTTCGAGACCGTAGAATTCTTTCTGAGGAAGGTCTTGTAATCGTTGTTGTTAGCATTAATATGAAGGAACATAAAATTGCTGCTGGTCCAGATTTAATCTCTCGTGGCTTTGTATATATGAGAGAATCAGGTGACTTAATAAATGATGCTCAAAGTTTAATTACGAAACATTTAAATCGTGTAATGGAAAGAAAAACATCTCAGTGGTCAGAAATTAAAAATGAAATTACAGATACGTTATCACCTTTCCTATATGAAAAAACAAAACGTCGTCCAATGATTTTACCGATCATTATGGAAGTATAAATAGAAAAACCTTATTTAGCCCCAAATCTTATTGATGAAGTCGCTAAATAAGGTTTTTTATTTTAAGCTGTCCCCCCTTTCATTAAGGAAAGGGGGGCTGGTTATTAATCATCGATTAAGTTCTTCTCGAATCTGTTAATGTCTGTATCTGCACCAATTACAATTAGAATGTCACCTTGCTGAATTGTTTCGGATGCTTGCGGTGATACTAAAATCTCTTTCCCTCGTTTAATTGCCACAATATTAATTCCATATTTAGCACGTATATCTAAATCAATCAATGAGTAGCCATCAACATGTTTACTCGCAATAATCTCAACAATACTGTGCTCATCAGATAATTCTAAGTAATCTAATACGTTGTTAGACACAATATTATTCGCAATTCGTTGACCCATATCTCGTTCGGGGTGTACGATATTGTCTGCTCCAATTTTCGATAAAACCTTTTCATGATAATCATTTTGAGCTTTTACCGTAATATTTTTTACACCTAGTTCTTTAAGAATGAGTGTTGTTAATATACTTGATTGAATATTATCGCCAATTGCCACAATTACGTGATCAAAATTACGAATACCTAAGCTTTTTAGAACCATTTCATCAGTTGTGTCCCCCACAACAGCATGTGAAGCAATGGATGCATATTCGTTTACTCTGTCTTCATCTAGGTCAATCGCTAATACTTCCATCCCCTGTTGACTTAATGTACGACAAATACTTCCACCAAATCTCCCTAGCCCTATGACGGCAAACTCTTTTTTCACATTAATTCCTCCAATGGTTTTACAGTTAATCTCCACTATTTTACCATAAACCTTGATTGTTGGAAGATACTCTACTCTAAATTAGTCATAAATCAATCTAACCCATAGAAAAAGAGGCTAGGACGAACTAAAACACGATACTCTAAAGACGAAAGATAGCCTTTTATACAGCTGTTAATTTCCGTGCAAGACTTCGCTTTCCGCGGGGTGTTGGTGAGCCTCCTCAGTCGTTCCTCCCTGCGGGGTCTCACCTAAACTCGCTTCTCCCGCAGGAGTCTTCGTCTTGCACTCCAATTAACAGCTAGAACATACTTAAAACAAAACGTACTAACAAAACAAATAAAAAAATCCGAACTCATTCAAATCCTAATAACGAATTTGAGATGATTGTTCGGATTTTTCTTCGCCGAAAATATTTTTGGCCAAGCCTCTCTAATCTTCTATCCAGCACTTAACATATTAAATTGTGCTTTTACTAATTTATAATACTCACCTTTTACGTCCATTAATTCACTATGGTTGCCCTGTTCAATTATTTCTCCGTGATCAAGGACAATAATATTATCAGCTTCACGAATGGTTGAAAGTCTATGAGCAATAATAATCGCTGTACGATTTTCAAGCAACGTTTTTAACGCTAGCTGTATTTTCACTTCTGTTTCAGTGTCAATACTTGCTGTTGCTTCATCTAGTATTAATATACTCGGATCCGCTAATAATGCACGGGCAAAAGAAATGAGCTGTCTTTCTCCAACTGAAAGTACATTCCCTCTTTCTTCTACTTCTGTTTCGTATCCATTTGATAGTTTTTCGATAAACACGTTTGCTCCGACAGCAGTTGCAGCATTTATTACCTCTTCGTCCGAAGCATTAGGATTACCAAATCGAATGTTATCCATGATTGTTCCTGAAAATATAAACGTATCTTGTAAAACAACACTAATTTGAGTACGAATACTATCAAGTGTAACGTCCTTTAAATCGTTACCGTCAATTTTAACTGACCCACTTGTTGGATCATAAAATCGGCTAACCAGGTTAGCAATTGTTGTTTTCCCTGATCCTGTGTGTCCAACTAAAGCAACAGTTTGACCAGCCTTCATTTCAAGAGAGACACCTTTTAATGCTTTTCTCTTTTCATCGTAAGCAAATTCTACTTGCTCAAATTCAATATGACCCTTGATATTTTCTAATTTCTTCGCATTATCTTTTTCTGGCACATTTGGTTTTTCATCTAGAAATTCAAAAATACGTTCAGAGGAAGCCATCGCCATTAGTAACTGATTGTATATTTGACCAATTCGAGAGATTGGCTCCCAGAACATTCCTAAGTAGAATGCAAAGGAAACAAATACTCCTATTTGGATTGTATCGTTTAGAATTAATGATGTACCATACCAGATTAGAATAGCTGTTCCTATTGCATTGGACATTTCAACAAATGGTCTGAACATTGCATTTTTCTTAGTTGCATCTTTCCAGGAGTCATGGGTTTCTAAATTTACACCATCAAAGAATTCCATGTTTTCATGCTCTTGTGTGAACGATTGTGTTACACGAATACCTTGAATACTCTCATTTAAATGTGAGTTTAATTTAGATTGTTTTATACGTACTACTTGCCATGAACGTCTAATGTTTCTTCTTAAGCTAGTAGAAATAAAGAACATAATTGGTAGTATAATCAGCACGGCTATCGTAAGCTCTGGACTTAATGTAAATAATATGAACACTATTCCTATAAGCATGATGACATCCATTAATAAATTGATGACACCACTAGTAAATAGTTCCTGTAAGGAGTTAACATCATTTAAAATACGAACTAAGATCGACCCGGCTGATCTTGAATCAAAGAATCGATGAGATAAGCGCTGAACATGTGTAAATAAATGTTGTCTTAAATCATAAATAATATTTTGTCCTAACATATTCGTCCAACGAATTCGTAATATATTCGCTACATACGAGATGGTGTACATACCTGCGATGATAAGTACAAGTGTTACTAAAAGGTCCGCATCCTTATTTTCAATTGCATGGTCAAACGTATATACCCCGATGATAATTGGAATGATTAATCTTACAGCTGTGGAAACAATCATCGCTAAAAAGGATAGTGGTAATAAATTCTTAGAATATGGAACCATGTACGCGAACAATCTAGATAACTGCTGCCAGTTAAAAGATTTCTCAATTACTTGCTCAGTAGAATAATGAAATCGATTTAAATGCTTTTTACTATTTTCTCTTCCTTTCACAATGCTCCCCCTTTCTTATTGACCTTGAAGTACAGTTTCTCGATCTTTATATTGAATTTCATAGATTCGTTGGTAAGGTCCATTATTATTTAAAAGCTCATCATGGACACCACGTTCCACTACTGCACCGTTTTCTAATACTAGAATTTCATCCGCATGTTTTAGAGAAGAGATTCTGTGGGCAATAATAAACGTTGTGCGACCATCCATTACCTCTTTAAAAGCCTTTTGAATCTTGAATTCTGTATCCATATCTACCGCACTTGTCGCATCATCTAATACGAGAATGCTAGGATTGATTAAGATTGCACGAGCAATGGCAATTCTTTGCTTTTGTCCACCAGAAAGCCCCATACCACGCTCTCCAAGCATCGTATCGTAACCATCGGGCATCTCCATAATAAACTCATGTGCTTGTGCTCTTTTTGCTGCATCAATAATTTGTTCCATTGTTGCATCAGGATTTCCATAAGCGATATTCGCTTTAATAGATGATGAGAATAAGAATGATTCTTGTAAAACAAATCCTATATTACTTCTTAATGTATTTAACGAATATTCCTTAATATCTAAACCATCAACTAAAATGTTTCCTTCAGTCGGTTCATAAAATCTTGTAATCAGTTGAGTAATACTCGTTTTCCCGCTTCCAGTGGCACCAATTAATCCAATTACCTTACCTGGTGTTGCATCAAAGCTGATAGACTTTAAAGCAATGTCATCCTCAGGCTTATATTGTAAAGTAACATCTTTAAATTGAACGTGCCCAAGCAGTCGATCCTTAACTACCGGATGTTCCTTTTCATGAATCTCATTATCTGCTTCAAGAATTTCTAATAATCTCTCACCTGATGCCTTTGATTGAGAAAATAGATTGATAACAAACCCTAAGTTCATGATTGGCCACATAATGTACCAAACTAAACTAAAGAAAGCGACTAGTTCTCCAGGCTGAACATCACCATTAATAACTAAATAACCACCATAAGATAATAATGCAACAACACATATATTTCCGATAAATTCCATTAACGGGAAGTATTTTGCCCATACATCTGAGGTTTCAAGATATTTTTGACGGTAATCTCCGTTTGAGTCATTGAATTTATCAATTTCAAAGTTTTCACGTGATAGAGATTTAACAGTATTAATTCCACTAATATTTTCTTGAACCTTTGTATTTAGCTTTCCGAATGATTTACGAATCCCTCTGAACGCTGGATGTACTCGTTTATCAAAACGGTATACAACGATGGCTAAAAATGGAAGTGCAGCCATTGTAACGAAGGTTAATGGCACTGAGTAATAAAACATTACCCCTAAGCTGATTGAAACGAGTAATACAAATCGAAGCAATTCTGCAAATCCAAATGATAAGAAGAAGCGAAATCCTTCTACATCTGCTGTTAAGCGAGACATAAGGTCACCGGTTTTTGCATTGTCATAGTAGCGAAACGGCAAAAACTGCAACTTTTCATATAGTGAATTTCTTAGTTTATAAACTGAACGGATACCGAACATGTCTCCTAAGTATTGATGAAAGAATGTTGTTAATCCTTTCACAGCCATTAAAGCAACAAATCCAATTGCTAAGTATGGTACATACTCATATTTGCCATCAATGATTACATCATCAATCGTAAATTGTAAAATCATCGGATAAATAACTGTGATTGCTGTTACAAAAAGCAAAAAAAACATTGACCAATAAAAATAAGGTAAAAAAGGCCAATAAAACTGTTTCAGCTTTTTAAATGTCTCCATTAAAAACCCCTCCTTTGTTCCAACACCCTTAAATAATATGTTGACTCTTACAATTACTAAAAATTAGAAAAATTAGAACGTATTTAAAAATATATCGGATTTCGAAGTAAATTACTAGTACTTTATTTCATTTTTTTAAACATTTTTACAAGTCGGATTTCGCATAATGCGTAATACTATTGAAGATATATAGAACCAAATATGACTTATCAGTTGATTTTACGTTATGGATTTCACGATACTACGATTGCTGCCATGTATCTATATAAAGCAAGTTGTACGTGGAAATGTCTAAAATTGGAATAAAAATGACCTTCGGATAGGTCTAAAAATAATCATTAAATAACACAAAAAGGAATCCGAATACTTTTATTCGGACCCCTTCTGGTCTACAGTCTGAAGCAAACGATTATATCGTTGGTTTCATTTATTGCGAAGCTTCGTCTAATACTCGGTCAACACGCTTTGTTAACATCTTCATTCCGCTCCCTCCAGCTTGAAAATGTCGTAATGCACCAGTTTTATCAAATACATAATAAGCAGGAACATACTGATTTTCAAAGGCATTCGTTAATTTATGTTCATTATCTACATAAATGGGTTGTGAGATATCATGCTCAGCGGCTACTTCTTTTATCTTTGCAATATCTAAATCTTCTTCAGATCTTGGCATATGTACGGCAATGACATTAAGTTGATCTTTATACTGATCCCGAAATTGATTGATCTCAGGCATCGCTTCCTTACACATATGACAGCTAATAGACCAGAAGTGTATGAGTGTTGGTTTAGCACCAACTAATTCTTCCCTGTTAACTTCTTTATTTAGCCACTCGGTTGCTCCATCTAATGAAGGCATTGGTTCACGGAGTCTCATGATCATACCTCCTTTCTCATTGGGTTACCAAATTTATATTTCATAAATGAATTAAGCCTTAATTGTTGCTTGTCCTGGTTTCCAGTTCGCTGGACATAGTCCACCTGTTTGCAAGGCTTGAAGTACACGTAACGTTTCGTCAACATCACGACCGATATTATTATGGTTAACAACTGAATACATTAATTCTCCGTCTGGACTAATGATGAATAGCCCACGTAGTGCGACTCCTTCCTCCTCAATTAACACACCATAGTCACGTGATACTTGATGATTTGTGTCAGCAGCTAATGGATATTTTAAATCCCCTAAGCCATTGTCTTTACGTTCTGTTTTGATCCATGCTAAATGAGTATGAATTGTATCTGTAGAAACCCCAATTACTTCAGCATCTAAATCTTCAAATTCATCGTAGCGATCAGATAATGCTGTAATTTCTGTCGGACATACAAATGTAAAATCCATTGGATAAAAGAAAAGGACTGTCCATTTTTCATTTTTCATGTTATCTTCTAAACTAACTTTTCCGAATTCCTTATTTGACATTACAGCATCCATCTCAAAACGTGGAGCTTGTTTCCCAACCATACGTTCAGCCATATGTATATACCTCCAATATTTTTATCAAACTGCACAATCGTTAGTTTTATCATCTCTAACTTTTTTTAAACTACTTATTATGTTCTTGTTGTAAACAATGTTGGTATTAATTAGGTCTAGGCATCTTTACTTGATCAATAATGGCGAAGTACATATACTCTTAACAATAGTTCCTCGAAACTCTCAAAACTTAGTGTTTATAGAATCGCTCAAGAATCTATGCAAACAGCCTACAACATTGACATTGATTGATAAAATTTATGAGGTCTGGCCTACTAAAAGTAAAAAACAGTGGAGTGCTTGTACGTTGTACATCTCACTCCACTGTTTATTATTTATTGATTGTTTAATTTACTTTCAACTTGGTTGCAAATCTCATCCGCTGATAAACCAGACGCTTGAATAACTGGACCAGCTGTGAATGAGCTTTCTACGCCCATTATGTTGGAATCCATTCCTGTAACAACGCAGCAGTCACAGTTTTTCGCATCATTTTCGCTTTGTAAATCTACAATATCATACCCTTTTTCCTGTAAAGCTTCACGAACATCGGTAAGTGATTGTTCTACACCAATACGAGCCATTTTCCATCCACCTCCTCAAGGATAATGTGCATCAATAAATAGAAAATTATTCTTTTTTTATGAGAGATAAATTGAAAAATATGACTCAGTCTATTGCCAAAGTTCTTCTTATATAATCAATGATTTTTACACTCTATTACTTTCAACGAGGCGAGTGGTAAGCTTGCTCGTAATTTGTTTTTCCCACATCCTAAGTAGTGGATCTTTCTTGCACTACTCCATACCAAATAACAATTGTTTGAGCTATTAATAGTAACTAAACAAAAAACGAGTAGCATTTTCTACTCGCTTTTCCATCTCATATATTGACTAATTAGTTCAATAGCAACTCCAATTGCGTCTTCATTAGGAGATAATTTCGCATGATGTAACCCAAACTCAGAATCGACCCCTAGCCAAAACATAAATCCTGGTATGTCTTTTATCATATAACCAAAGTCTTCTCCTGTCATTGCTTCGGAACATTCAATTAGATTTACATCCGTCTGTTCTTCAACAAAGTTCATAAATTCTCTTGTCATTTCACCATGATTATTGACTTGATGATACATACTTCCATAATTTATCTTTGTCTGACAGGCGTAGCCAATACTAACTCCTTCTACTAGTGCTTCAATACGCTGCTTTACTTTTTTCATGGATTCAACTGACAGAGTTCGAATTGTTCCTTCTAGCCTAGCTCTTTCAGCGATAATATTTTGGACTGTGCCTCCAGTAATCTTCCCGATTGTAATTACTGCACTATCTAGCGGATTGACATTACGCGATACAATTGATTGAAGCTGACTAACTAATGAACAAGCTGCAACAACCATATCATTAGTATTATGAGGAAATGCTGCATGTCCACCCTTTCCTACTAGGTCAATAAATAGTTCAGACGTGTTGGCGAATAATAAACCTTCTTTCGTTGCAATTGTTCCAACTGGATATTCTGGGGCAATATGTAAACCAATAATATAATCCGGCTTCCACTTTTGAAATGTTTCAGTTTGAATCATTTGCTCTGCTCCACCAGGACCTTCCTCTGCGGGTTGAAACATAAATAAAACGTCCTCTTTTATTGGATCATTCACGATCGTTGTTAAAATACCTAGAGCGATACTCATATGAAAATCATGACCACAAGCGTGCATATAACCATCGTGCATAGACTGAAAAGAAAGGGTCGTTTCCTCGGAAATAGGAAGCCCATCGATGTCTGCACGATAACCAATTATCTTTGTAGGATGTGTTCCCTTTACTTTTACAAAAATTCCTGTCCGCCATTTTTCAACTTCTAACCGATCTGATGGCAAAGAATGAATATAGTTTAAAAGATACGTTTGAGTTTTAAATTCTTGATAACCAATTTCCGGTATTTTATGAAGATCTCTACGAATATGAACAAAAGACTCGTATGTATTCATCCTACTCTTCCCCTTTATATTCCTTAAAAAAGCGCGGATTTTCATCCACGCTTTTTGCTATTATTCTTCATTTAATTGACGTAACTCTTGCTTAATTTCCGTCTTAGCTTTTGTTTTTTCATCAATTTGCTTAATTACTCTAGCAGGCGTCCCTGCTACAACTGTATATGGAGGTACATCTTCAATTACAATCGCACCTGCTGCAACAACAGCACCTTTCCCAACAGTTACACCTTCAAGAACCACTGCATTTGCACCAATTACAACATCATCTTCTACCACAACAGGTTTTGCTGAAGGTGGCTCGATAACGCCAGCAAGGACTGTGCCTGCACCGATATGACAGTTCTTACCTACCGTTGCGCGTCCTCCTAAAACAGTACCCATGTCAATCATTGTACCTTCTCCAATAACAGCACCGATGTTGATCATAGCTCCCATCATAATTACCGCATTATCACCAATTTCAACTTGGTCACGAATAATTGCACCTGGTTCAATACGTGCCTTAATTCCCTTAAGGTCTAATAAAGGAATTGCAGAGTTTCTACGGTCGTTTTCAACTACGAAGTCTTCTAAGTTAGCTTTGTTAGCCTCTAGTACTGCTTCAATTTCTTTCCATTCACCAAAGACCACACCTGTGTTTCCAGTAATAAAGTTTTTAGTATTTGATCCCCAATTAATTGCTTCTAAGTTTCCTTTTACATAAACCTTAACTGGAGTCTTTTTTTCGCTTTTTTGAATAAATGAAATAATTTCGTTAGCATCCATCATTTTCATATGTAATTTTCCTCCTTCATACTTCATTCCTTTACTCTATCAAACCATTTTTTAGATGACAAGTGATTACTATTTAATTTGGAATATGAATATTTTCTTTCACTATTTCTAAAAATGCTTCTACTTGTTTTAACTGAAAGGCAGAGTCATATCCAAGTAGCCATGTGTTTCGTTTTACCGATTGACCAGCTTCGTCGAAGAGCGGAATCTTATACACATTTGGGTCGTTTTCATGAAAGGTAATCGACGGTAATATAGCATACCCAATTCCATGAAACGCCATTTGTTTACATGTTTCAATTTGGTCCACGACAATTGTTCTTTTCGGAGGATGTTGAAATTGTCTGTGCCACCAATCTTGGATTTCTTGATAGTACGTTGAATCACTCTTAAATTGGATAAACGGACGCTCTGTTGTTTTCAGTTCTTCAAGACTTTTAATTTCAGTATCCACTAAATACAAATGATCGGTTAACACATGGTGCTTTTGACCCTTCCAGTCGGGAGTACCTCTTATGATTCCAATATGTACTTGATCTTCATACAGATGCTTTAGTATTTCACTACTCCACCCCGTTATTAAAGAGATCCTTGCATGAGGATATCTGCTTACAAATTGCTTTAGAACATTAGGTAACCAATGTTGACCAATAATAGATGCGACTGCAAGTTTTAAGGTACCATGAACGTGTGTATTCAATGAATGAATTTGTTCTTTTACTTTCTCTTCCTTTTCAATGACTTCGGTTGCATACTCAATAATTTTTTCACCAGCGGGAGTTAACGTTAACCCTTTTTGAGAGCGAATAAAAATTTGTGTGTCCCAGCTCTTTTCTATCGATTGAAGCCTTTGACTTAACGCAGGCTGTGACACAAATAGCTTTTCTGCCGCTTTTCTCATATTCATTTCACCAGCTAACGTTACTAGTAATCTACATTCTGATGTTTGCATAGGAATCTTCCCTTTTATTGATAAGTTTTTATTATATTATATGTTAATTTTATTGAAATTTCATTATCAAAACATTTCGATTACAATGATGGTAGATTATGAGAAATGTTGGTGGTGGTTTCAATGGATTTTATCTTACTTATTATCATAGGCTTTACAGGGACATTTATTGGAACAATAGCTGGTGGTGGAGGACTTATTAGCATGCCGTCGATGCTATTAATTGGAGTTCCCATTCATTCGGCAATTGCAGCCAATAAATTTTCAAACACAATTAGTTCATTTTCTAGCTTTTTTGTTTTATTGAGACAAAAAAAAATACACGTAAAGACCGCACTATTCGTTAGCCCTGTTGCGATATTAGGAGGAATGACCGGGGGGTTGATTGCAACTAGCCTATCTGAAAAATCGATGACAATCATCGCGATCTTATTGCTTGGAGTGGCATTACTTGTAAGCTTCATAAAGAAACCAAAAGAAGAATTAAACACTGTAGATAAAGTTCCTTTAAAGGTATACCCTCTGTTATACACAATCACTATTTATGATGGTATGTTCGGTCCTGGTCAAGCTACGCTTCAAATGTATACGTACTTACAAAACGGATTTTCCTACTTATCTTCCATTGCATTAACGAGATTTGTCACGTTTCTAAGTTGCTTTAGTGCCTTTATTACTTACTTATTAAACGGACACATTAAATGGGAGATCGCTCTTTTTCTTGCCCTTGGTTCATTTATAGGTGCTCAAGTTGCAGTTCGTGTAGCAGGAAAACTTTCTAAGAAGCTCTTGATTGGTATTTTAAAAACTGTGACAATTTTATTAATGATTCAATTAACTATTAATTTGTTAATTTAGGAGGAAAACAATAATGAATATTCAAATTAAAAGATTAGATCACGTACAAGTTTGTATTCCATTTGGAACAGAGGAAGATGCACGTGCTTTTTATACAAACATTCTCGGTTTTCAAGAAATTGAGAAACCAGATTCTTTAAAGGCAAATGGTGGTCTATGGTATAAAGTCGGCGATATTGAACTTCACATTGGAGCAGAAGAGATGAACGGATACAAAAGCAAGCGTCATCCTGCTTTTGAAGTAGAGTCTTTACTTGAGATTCGAGCTTACCTTGAGCAGCACGATATAAAAATCCAAGATGAAAAGCCGATTCCAAATATAGAACGCTTTACTTTCTTTGATCCATTTGGAAATCGTATTGAGTTTTTAGAAAAGGGTGTTGTCGCATAATTATTGTATTTGGACAGTCTAGAAACACGTAATTTGAAAGAGTTCCGGGTCATCTTTTCGTCAAAACAATGAATAAGCATACGATTAAAGATTTACGAAAAGAGTTTTAAAAAAAACAAGCTTGAGTTCATCTCCTCAAGCTTGTTTATCTGTCCATAGTCTTCTGTGTTCATGAGTTCCTACTCATTGCTTCATGATGCTTCTTTTTTTGGTAAAAATAAGATTAACACAAAGCTAATAATCCCAATTAATAAAACAACCCAATACACAGAATGCAAGGAGCTTGTTAATCCATCTTGCAAAACCCCTCTTACTGATTCAGATAATTGATTTCGTTCCTCTGCATTTAGTAGTACATTTGTTGCATCAAGGTCCATCGAGTCTTCTAATCCGTTACTGCGTAAATGTGATATGAGACTACTGTTTAAAATCCCTCCGAGTAACGCAGCACCGATTGTACTACCTAAGTTTCGCATAAACATATTAGTCGCTGTTGCAATGCCTCTTTGCTTCCACTCAACAGTACTTTGAATAGATACGATAAAGGATGTTGTAGTGAAACCCATCCCTACACCGAGTAAAAAGGAACCAAACGCTGCCCAAATAGGACCTGATTCTGGAGACATCGTGGCAAATACGATTGACCCTAGTATTAATGAAACTCCCCCAATAATCGATGTCGTTCTAAAACCAATTGTTAAGAGGGATCTACCAGCAATCATAGATGCAATGGGCCACCCAATTGACATAGTAGTTAATGTGAAGCCAGCAATAATTGGGGGCTGTTCCATCACTCCTTGCACAAAGGCTGGTAAAAAGCTCGATACACCAATTAACATGATACCTGTCGTTAAAGATGTTAAGTTCGCAACTAGTATGGAACGTTCATTCCACAGCGAGAAAGGCATCATTGGTTCTTTTACTCTTTTTTCTTGAAAATAGAATAAAATAAATACGAACAACGACACTGAAATCAAGGCGATAACTGGAGCTGAAGTCCATGACCATCTGACTCCACCTTCAACTAATACAACCATTAACGCTGATACTCCAATAAATAATAAACCTGCACCTAAAAAATCAATATCATGTTTTTTCTTTTCTATATCCTCATGTAAAAATAGAAGTAATGCAATTGTTGCTAAAATTCCTAACGGTATGTTGAGCCAAAATACATATTTCCAGCTAACATATTGGACGAGTAGACCACCAATTGCCGGGCCTAAAACTGCCGATATTCCCCACACGCTTGATAAGTATCCTTGAATCTTCGCTCGCTCTTCTTTTGTATACATATCGCCAACAATTGTTGAGGCGATCGGCATTACAGCACCAGCACCGAAGCCTTGAATAAATCGGAATAAGATTAACATTTCCATCGTATTAGCAAATCCGCACAAAATGGAACCGATTAAAAATATCGCAATTCCAATTATCAGTACTGGCTTTCGTCCATACAAATCTGATAGCTTTCCATAGATTAATACGGTGACAGCATTCATTAAGAGGTAGGATGAGAACACCCAGCTATAAAGTGAAAAACTTCCTAAGTCAAATGCAATTGCGGGCATTGCCGTCGAAACAATTGTTGCTTCAATCGCAGACATAAACATAGCAAGCATAACTGCCGCTAATACGAACGGACGATTTGTTTTCTTTTCTCTGCTTTTTTTATGTACTCTTACCTTTAAAGCTTCAGTCATTCCTTTGCATCCCTTCTACTGTTACTGAAAAATCGAAAAATGGGTTGACCTTTTTCGATCAACTCCATTTTTTATTTCTAACTATTCTATAATAAATAACATAACCCTTTATTTATTTAACTTTTTAATATGTTGGTTTAATTGTTTTAAAATCACTCTTCTAGTTAGGATTCCCTCAAGTGTTCCGTCATCATTTTCAACACATACAAATGGATGGTCAATCACCATTTGTAAGCCTTTTGAGAATGAATCGTGTATGTTCAACCTTGGGATATCTATGTTCATTACATCTTCAACCTTCATCGTTTCAAGTCGTTCAAACTCTATTCTCTCTAGACCTAGCGTTTTATCTAATATTAATGCCGTACTAATTAGTCCTTGTAATTTATATGTTGGATCAAGAACAGGAATTGCAGAATATCCTGATTTAATAAGTAACAATAGAGCATGCTCTAAGCTATTTCCAACTTGTACATGAGCTACTTTTTCTGCAGAAATTATAAGGTCCTTAATTGTCGTTTCTACAAATTCCCCACTTTGAAGACTTATCATGGCTGATTCCCCTTATTATTAATTATCACTATGTCTATGTTCATTTTCTCAAGTGAACAATCAACTTACTATATATGTGTTCAACACAAGATTGTCCAGTGCAGCCTATTTTTCATTTTATCACAACTTTTTCTTATTTACCCAATGGGTTGTAAATTAAAACATCTTACACTCGGAGAAATTTATGTATGCACCAAAAGTAACTAGTGATAGGCAGTATTTGAATGACAATCAATTACCTCTTCAGGTTTTCGTAAGAGATGATTGGATGGAACAAGTTCGTTTAAAGCGGAATTTACTTAGGTATTCAGAAAAACATAAAAATAAGAAAAAAAACTGTAGAAAGCTCGTAATTACTCGAGTTTGTCTACAGTCTAGAAGAAACCAACTAAAGTGGTCTCTATATCATTACTTAGTATAACGATTTGCATAGGAAGATGCCGCATAAGAATCAGGCTTAATTTTTGGTTCTAAGCCCATAGAATAAATTCTACTCGTCATTTCTTGTATTAGCTCTTTTGTCATTCCCCTTTTGCCTATATCAAGATGAATTTCAAATTGAAAGTCAGCTCCTTCATTTGAGTAAGGTAGAAGAATTTCAGTTATCTCATCCATGTGTCGATTTGTAAACATGAATGCAAGCTCCTGGGAGTATGTTGTTTCTAAAGAAATTTTCTCCCGTATACTTTTTATCGCTCTAGGGACAATAATTTGCCTTATACATCCCCATGCACCTTTTCCTTTACGATGTAAATGAATAGCACTCACAAAACGAGTTTTATTATCGTGAACTTGTGAATCCGTCCCGATTGACAAGTGATAGGATGAACTAGGATCCATCTCGATAAAACGCAACATTCTAGAAAAGACTTCCTCAAACAACATGTTTTCCTCTGTTACATTATGAAACATCATAGGATCACACATGTGTTCACTCCTTTATTAGAAGATTGAACTACATTGTTTGACACGAATATTATTTCGTTTAATGTTACCCTTATCCTATCTTATACAATTGGGCTTGTACGCTTGTTAGCCTTTACTTGTTTCGATATTTTTTTTTGAAAAATGACAATTAGGACATGTGAATATTACATTTTGGTTTGACTGTGCTGTAAGTACATCCTCTATCGTATGGCTTGCTTCACACTTTGGACAAATGACTAATGGTGTTTCCATCACCTTACACCTCGCTATTCGTTTAGAATATAGAAAAACTTGGCTATTAGCCAAGTTAAGTCATCATTTATTAGTTAATTAACTCAAAAATTTCAATCGCTGCCATATCAATATTATCAAATTGATATTTCTTTGGCTTTTCACCTTGTACATAAACTTCTATTTCAAACGTTTCTGTCTTGTGGAAGTATGTCACACTACATTTTCTTTCCCCGTCTACCTCAAAATAACGCTGAGTCGGATCACCATTTTCCTGTGCCTCCGTTAAGCTTACTAATCGTTGTAAAATACCTTGCAATTTAGACATAGCTAAATCCCCCTTGATTGAAATTAAAATATATGTACACCCATCCTTGTTTTCACATACTTACCCATTTTACACATAAATACATAATTCTTCAAAGAAAATTAAATAAACTTGCTATACTCGTTAGGATAAACATTGATTTCAATTCTATCCATATAAAGGAGAAAAATATTATCTGAATCTTCTTTACATAGTGTTTCAACTTTTTTACTATAAGATTGGAGGTGTTAGACTAATGAGTAAAATCACAACTTTTCAGCCAGATCGTTATATGATTGATGTATACGATTTAGGAATCCCTAATCGTACTGGTTCATACTTACTTAATGAGGAAAAAAAAGCAATAATAGATACAAGTGCAAGTCCTTCTATTCCTCATTTACTACAAGGCTTGACCGAATTACATATAAGCCCAGAAGAAATTGATTATCTTATTGTTACTCATATTCATCTAGACCATGCAGGCGGTCTCGGTAAAATGCTCGAGCACTGTCCAAACGCTAAGGTCATTGTTCATCCAAAAGGAGCTAAGCATATTATTGATCCTTCAAGGTTAATTCAAGGAGCAAAACATGTATATGGTGATCAATTTGATTCATTATTTGACCCCATTATTCCAATCAATGAAAATAATGTAAAAGTGATGGCTGATGGTGATTGTCTAACATTAAGTGAAAAATGTACCTTAACATTTTTTGATACACCAGGACATGCTAATCATCATTTTAGTATTCATGATTCAAAATCAAATGGAGTTTTCACCGGTGATACTATAGGGGTAAACTATGAAGCTATACTAGGACATCCCTTCTTTTTACCATCAACATCACCAAATCAATTCGACCCTGAAAAGATGTTACAATCTGCAAAAAAAATTATGGATCTTAGTCCTTCCTTTATTTATTTTGGTCACTTTGGTGGAACACATCAAGTAAAGGACGTTTGGGAGCAACTACAGTATTGGATCCCGATTTTTGTGGAAATAACTCATCAGGTAATTCAATCTTCTCACTCACTCGACGAGAAGGTCCTTTTATTAGAGCTAAGTGACGAGTTAATGAAGAAGGTTATTCTTGAAGTACCAACTACTGTGACAGAAGAAGCAAAAAAACTAATTCAACTTGATTTACAGGTTTGTTCAATGGGGCTTCTTGATTATTTTTCAAAAATGCAATAGAAAAAAGAGACTCATTTAATCGAGTCTCTTTGTACTTTTAGTTCTCATAGCTAGCATTTGCTAATGTACGAATTGAAACTGCTTGTCCTTTATTATCTAACGCAAATAATGTATTAGAGTGTTTCATAATTGAAAAATATGGTACTACCGCAATATATTTAGAATATGTCGATATATACATTGTTGAAGTGCTCTCTTGGACACCAATTGAGCTTGACTCGTTTTCTTCGACTTCCTCTTTGGGTATCTCTATTATTGTTCCGTTTTCAATCTCAGCTGTGAGCTCTTTTAAATATGAAATATTGTTTATTTTCCATGTTTCATTTTCGTACACAAAAGTAACAACTTCATATTGGTTTTTAAACATAACAGGGCCAGTACCACTGAATAGCTCATAAACAAATATTTTAGTTTGGTCTGCACTCATTACGACTGTTGTTCTATCATTAAAAGCGTAATGTGGAATGTGATAGATGGAAAAATCCGTTCCATAATATATGTATCCTTCTTCCTCTGAAAACAAGTGCTCATTCATAAATGCTGTCGCAAATTCCTCAGTCATGTATGGTGTAAGCGTATGTAAGGCTTCCTCCCAGCTATAGTGCTTTTCTGTTAGAGAATATTGTGCATCATCAGCACTCTTCAATAGAGCCTTAATTTCTTCAATGTCCATAGGTTTAGCAGCATACATCTCCTTTGGCATGAACATAATCCCTATTATAGTAATGACTATTAGTACAAAATTAGAATGACTTTTCATCATTTATTCCACCTCTTCCTTAATTGACTCATATCAAAGATGATCTCTTATTTGTCATTGTAGCAATTGTCTATCCATGACTAGTACACTTTTCGTTCGTAAAATTTAGACAGTAAAAGCTCTCATAATACAGGAATTCCCTTAGTCTCTTATGAATAAACAATTATCTACAAAAAAAGACCACAACTATTGTAGTTGTGATCACGTGCTTCTTTTACCATCGACTTGATAGCGCAAAATATGCTATAAATGCTAACGTAATAATAGCAGCAATAATGTAAGTGAGAAATACCGGATTTCTCATATATGGGTGACTCTTCACTTTTCCATTTATTTCTGTATCGTATCCTTCTGTTTGATACTTTGTATTTTTACCAAGCTTTAACGTATACAATAATCCCCCAAGTAAAACTAAGACTCCGACGACCATTAACACAATATCAAGCATTGTCATTTCAAACACACCCTCCAGCTATGCAAGATATGTTTAGAATGACTCAAACATCGCTTTCATATTCCTAGTAAAGAGCACTTTTTTCATATAGAAAGTCATATGTTAAATCGATAAAGAGGTAGTTCTTCTGGTTTATCGGAAATGAAAACGTCCTAATTACTTCTCCTGTTTCAATATCACTATATAAATCAGATAATATTCCACGTTGTTCTAACTTCATTTTCATTATATTCTCTAAAAAATATGGACGAAAACTCCAGTTTTTATTGTAATACTCGAGCTGTAATTCCCATCCATTACTTGTTTTCACATGATTTGCAGATTGTTGAAAGCCGTCTTCATCACAGATGTATATTCGGAAAGTAAAATCGGTAAGATGGTGAGATACTACTTCTAGAAGCTCATCTCCGGTGAATAACTTTTTGTATTTCACCAGCAACTCTTGAACTAGGTTTTGGATGTGTTCTCTAAGTTGATAAATGTTTTGTATTTTTCGTTTTTCATGTTCAATGAATTGTTGAATTTCAGCTTTAAGTTGTTCTGTTAATATCTCCTCTTGTACGAATTCTGATGTCGGATTTTGGAGATAATACCCTTGATAATACCTGCCACCATTTCTCCATGCATATTGTAGCTGATACAGTGTTTCAATATTTTCATACAACATTGCTGCACCAATTTTCCTTGCTAGTAATGATAAAGAGTATAGGACGTCTTGGTGTGAAGTGTGAACATTCGATTTTCTTAACATGTGTAAATCAAACTTTAAAAAGTCAGGAGCTAACAGGCCGATCCTGTCTAGATTGCTAGTACCATTCCCTACGTTATCAACTGCAACCTTTATACCAAACGTTCTATAATAAGTTAATAAATGATTAAGTTGCTCTATATCCCCAACAAAATCATGTTCTCTAATTTCTAATACTAATTTCGATAGTGAAAAGCCCTTTTCCTCATATCCAAGAAGTAACTCTAATAACGATTCTCCATTATCGCGCATGAGCAAATTCGGATTTCGATTAATAAATAATTGAGGAGTTACTTCTCGCTCTAACCAATATTCAATGGCTTTCTTCACAACCAAATCATCCACTTCCGCGCGATACTCATCAGGCACTGATTCATCGCTAAAAAATGGACCAAGGCTCATAAACTTATTTCCTACTTGATAACGACCTAACACTTCATATCCACATACTTTTCTTTCATCTGCTGTAAAGATCGCTTGAAAATGCGGGGCAACCATCGATAAATTCGTTAACACATCGAGTGGATCCATACCCACACCTCCATCCCTCGTTTTGGGTAATTATACCACGCGACAAGCTCAAGTTTCTAACAACTTCTCACCCCTTTACCACATTAACGCATCGGGGGACAGGCCCCCGATGCGTTAATGTGGTAAAGAGTTAGAATGGAAATTGATTTAAGTATTGTCCACCATCCATTGTAATGCATTCTCCATTGATGTAGGCTGCTTCGGTTGAGAACAAGAATGCGGCAAGTGCTGCGATTTCTTCTGGTGTTCCGAGTCTTCTCAATGGAACACTTTGGATTGTTCTTTTCGCAGCTTCTTCCGACTCCCAAAGCTTATCTGCACCTCCAGTACGTTCAATGGGCCCTGGTGCAATTGCGTTCACACGGATTCCATATTTTGCTCCCCATTCAACAGCTAATGTTTTGGTCATCGACAATACTCCAGCCTTCGCACTGGCTGAGTGAATTACACCTGCTCCAGCTCCCCATGCGTATGTAGCAACCATGTTAATGATGCTTCCATTAAGTCCTTTTTCAATCCAGTACCTTCCAACTGCAGAACTGCAATAAAACGTACCATTTAGTACAATATCAATAACAGATTTCCATCCATTTACAGAAAGATCCTCTGCTGGACAAATAAAATTTCCCGCTGCGTTATTGACTAAAAAGTCAATTCTACCAAATGCCCTGTCCGTTTCATCGACCATATGCTTAACATGTTCTGGTTCTCTAACATCCATTTGAACAGTTAATACTTGTCCTTCAAAAGTCTCAATTTCTTTCTTCGCTTCATCTAGTCTTTCTTGATTTCGTCCAGTTATTACTACAAACGCCCCATCTTGAGCAAAACGCTTTGCCATATATTTGCCCATACCGTTTGATCCACCAGTTACAATTGCCACCTTATCTTTCATCCAATCACTCCTCTAAAATATTTGTCATTACTATTCTACCAAAACTAAATTGTCAGAATAATAGTCTTTTAAATAAAAAACAGAAAAAATACTTAATTTTAATAAATCTTTTGTTAAAATAATGAAAGATGCAATAAAATGGAGGTGGTTATATGCCTCATGTTATGATGATTACTTGCGAGAACGATATATTACATGCGATTTCTATTGCCCACTCTAAAATGAAAGAGTTCCCTTTTAGTATACTAGAGAAACAAAAGGTCTTTGTTGCAATCTCTGAGCTATGTAAAAATATATTGATTCACTCTGGTACTACAGGGGAAGTACTCATAGAATCGATTAAGAATGGAATTCGTATTACCGTTATTGATAACGGTATTGGTATCCCTTCAATCAATGCAGTATTAGAAGGAAAAAATTCTCCAAACTCAAAAGGTCTTGGCCTTGGTCTTCGTGGTGTAAAAAGAATGATGGATGTTTTTATTATTACTTCAACAAAAGAAGAAGGCACCAAAATTATCATAGAAAAATGGTGTAACTAGAAAACAAATTTTTCACAGTATTTAAATCTTTATAAGCGAGGGTTATAAATGGACAAACTACAATATAAAGAAAATCAAAGTTTTAAAGATTTTCTATATTACAACCAAGAAGTATTTGATCGTTTATTACACGAGAGAACACAGAACATTTTCTTACATGTAAAAAATTCTTCAATTCAAGTACAGAGTATTTTTGATATTGCTAAAAAGATCGTTCATTATATTGATTTGGATAATGAGACCAGTTTGATGGATCTTGCTAAAGAGCAGGGAATGGTTTGGGCTAAAAGTGAACTCCAGTCAATGGTTAAGCTTGAATATCTCCACGAACTTAGAAGTCTTTATTGGGATTTGTTACAACATTACTATATGAACGTCACTATTAGTATAGAAGAGTTCTTTAATCTAGAAAAGAAAACGAATCACTTCATCGATACATACTTAAAAAAGTATATTGCAAGCTATATCGCAATAAACTTCTTCAGTCTCAACGTGAAGTGATAGATGAGTTATCTGTTCCCATTATTCCTTTAACAGAACGAACAGCAATTCTACCAATCGTCGGAACAATGGATACGTTCCGTGCCAAACGATTACAAGAAAAGGCATTATTAGAAATTGAAAGACAGAAGTTTAAACGAATGATCATTGACTTATCAGGTGTAGCCTACATGGATACTGCTGTAGTAAGCCACCTCTTTAAAATCGTAGATGGATTCATGCTCTTAGGATGTGAAGCAATCGTTACTGGTATCCGTTCTGAAGTAGCGAACACAATGATTGAACTAGGTGTATCGATAGCAGATAGAGTTATAACAAAAGCAGATTTACAACAAGCTCTTGAAGAACTTAAAATTATCTCGTAAGCAGTCTCCTTTGAGGCTGTTTTTTTAAATGTAATATTTTCATAACAATCACAATAAAAAATCCATGTTATAATTCTAACTAGTATAAGTAGAAATGAGTTGGATTACAAAGCATGGGAAATCAGTATACGAGAAGAAAATTCTTGAAGAAGGCTTTTACACTTACAGTTGGTACTATATTAACCACAATGGCTGGGTATTCATATGTGAGATATTTTGAACCAAGCCAACTGGAAATAAATCGATATACATATCAAGCACCACTCATCCCACAAAGCTTTAATGGAATTAAAATACTCCAATTTAGTGATACACATGTTGGGCATTATTATGATATCGAAAAATTTAAAACACTCATAAAGAAAATAAATAAAGAAGAACCTGATCTTGTTTTTTTTACAGGTGATTTAATAGACGCACCGGATCTATACAAAGATGGAAATAGTCTTATTCCACTCCTTAGCTCTATACAAGCACCACTAGGTAAGTTTGCGATTTACGGTAATCATGACCACGGTGGCTATGGAACAGAAACGTATAAAAAGATTATGGATAAGTCTGGTTTTACTCTTTTAGTTAATTCCTTTTCTCCTATCAATGTCTTAAACGAACAAATAGTTGTGGCAGGACTAGATGATTACATGCTGGGCCGTCCTGATTTTGAAGAGACATTACGAGAGATACCTAAAGATACTTTTACCATTTTCTTAGCACACGAACCCGATGTTGCTAAAATTAGTCAGTCTTACCCGGTTCATTTGCAGTTGTCTGGACATAGTCACGGTGGCCAAATTAAGCTTCCTTTTTTCGGTCCCATTGTAACCCCACCCTTTGCAACAGAATATACAGAAGGATTTTACGAACTTGGTCAACACCCGTTAACGTTGTATGTTAATAGAGGTCTTGGGACCACTCGTGTTCCATTTCGTTTTTTATCAAAACCTGAGATTGCAATCTTCACATTGGAATCCTCTTCATAAGAAAAGAGGCTGGGACATAACTAATACATCATCCTTAAAGGCGAATAATATCTAAATAATTCTACTTTTTTCGTACCTTTTGTTATTTATTAATCAGTTAAGTAAAAGAACTAATTTGTTCCATTGCGCTGCAGACACTCGCCGGTACCGCGGGGAGGAAGCTGATGGTTATTTTCACTATCGTGAAAAAACCTACCTCCTCGCTACGCCTGCGGGGTCTTAGCCTTTCCTCTACTTCCCGCAGGAGTCGAGTGTCTTCCCCTCCATTCCACTAGTTTTTAAAAATAGTATGCGAAATGAAACAAATCTATTGAAAGCAACAAATAAAGACCCGAACTATTAGGTAAAAGATATTGCCTAATAGTTCGGGTTTATCATTGGCTGAAATACTAATGTCCCAGCCTCTTTTCGATTTATTCTTTAAAAACAACATCATTGTTTAACAGAGCTATTTCTTTAAATATTCATTTTCAATTTGTTCTGCTGGCTTCGGTTTACTAAATAGGAACCCTTGTGCTTTATGACAAGCAACCTTACGTAAGAAATCTGCCTGTTCCTTTAGCTCGACTCCTTCTGCAATGACATTGAAGCCTAAACTTTCTGCAAGATGTATAATCGTTGTTGTAATTGCAGCATCTTTATTATCAGTTAAAACATCTCTAACAAACGATTGATCGATTTTCAACGTATTTAAAGGGAACCTTTTCAAATAACTTAGTGATGAATATCCTGTACCAAAATCGTCAATTGATATTTGAACACCTAAGTCCTTTAAACGATGCAAGATTAAAATTGTTTCTTTTGTGTCTTGCATTGCACCTTCTGTAATTTCGATTTCTAGTTGACTTGATTCTATCTTATTTTTCTCAATTGCATTTTTTATAATTTCAACTAAGTTTGGTTGTTGGAATTGTCTAGCTGATAAATTAACAGCTATATTTATATTTTTATAACCTTTATTATTCCACTCATTAATTTGACGACAAACTTCTTTGATTACCCATTCTCCAATTGGAATAATTAACCCTGTTTCCTCTGCTAATGGAATAAAATCTGCTGGTGAAACATAACCAAGCAAACCACAATTCCATCTTAATAGTGCTTCAAAACTGTTAATTTCTCCAGTATATAAATCAATTTGAGGTTGAAAATTTAGTATAAGCTCGTCCTTTTCAATTGCTCTACGCAGACATGTTTCAAGAAGCATAGATTGCGAATCGCCTTTTTGCATGTCAATTGAGTAAAATTGATAATGCCCTCTGCCACGTTCCTTCACTTGATAAAGGGCTGTATCTGCATTTTTAATTAACGTTTCTCCGTCTGTTCCATCATTTGGATACATGCTTATTCCAACACTAGGCGTTACATAAAATTCTTGTGCTGTTAACAAGAATGGATTCTTAAATAATTCGAGTACTTTTTCTGCAATAATTACCGAAGAAATACGATTAATATCCTCAGCAATTAAAATAAACTCGTCTCCACCTTGGCGATATACAGTAATAGTAAAGTCATCAATCGAAGTAAGTCGTATAGCAACTTCTTTTAGTAACATATCACCAACATTATGGCCCATGCTGTCATTCAGGAATTTAAATCGGTCTAAATCTAGATACATAAGAGCAAATTGCCCTGATTCGTCTTGAGCTCTTTGAATATACTCATGAATTTGTTCTTTTAATAGGCTACGATTTGGTAAGCCTGTAAGGTGATCGTGATAGGCGATGAATTTCATGACTTCGTCGTTTCTCACTTGTTCCGTTATATCGCGAATAATAATATAAACACCTGTAATTTCGTTATTAACAACAATTGGAATCATTTTTATTTGAGCATGAATTGTTTCACCATTTTTATGAATTAATTCACATGTCAAATTATCACGGGTATTTCCTTCGGTCGTATATTTAAGAGCATCTTGGACAATCTTTTCGTGATCCCCAATTAATAAATCAGCAATATTGAGATGTTTTAGCTCTCGTTCGGTATATCCCGTAATGGCATATGTTGAAGGATTTGCTTGTAATATAACTCCATTCTTATCCAACGAACATACAGCATCCATATTATGGTCCATTAGAGAACGGTATCTTTGTTCGCTTTCACTAAGTCTTAATTTTTCAATCACTTTATCCGTAATATCTCTTGTTACACTGACAACAAATTGGCATTGACCGTTTTCATCAAAAATTGGTGTTAAAATCGATTCCCCATATATTTGTTCTTCATTAATCGTGACAAAATCCTGAAACGCAAGAGGCGCTTTTTTACGAACTGCCTCTTCATATTGAGCTTGTAGATGCTCTGCAACTTCAACAGGCAAGCTTTCTTGTAATGTTTTTCCTATTGTTTCTTCAGAGATACTCGCGTACTTTAATGCTTCATTATTAGCATAAAGATAACGAAAAGAACCGTCTTCCTCTACTTTCATTAAGTAGACTAAGTCCTTTATAGCACTCAATATAATTTCATTTATAATCTTTTCCATTTTATCGACATAGTCTTTATTCCAATCACTATCATTAAGTAGCGGCATCATCCTGCTCATCGTGTATCGCATCCCCAAGTATAATTAGCTATTAGTTATTTTATCACAGTCTGCAAAAAACAGACTTCGTTTTTATAATTATCTTTAATATTCCACTTCAAGTGAAACCATTCCTCTTTTTACGACAAAAAATGACACTTTTTTACTATAACAAAATTTTGTGAAAAAAAGAAGACTACTTGGAAATTTTCAAGTAGTCTTCCTAACTTCTCACATATTTATTTCATTAGAATCAACTTCAACTATAGACTGGCGCTTAAATGGCCACCAATTGCCTTTGCCGAAAACTCGAACCATAACTGGTACAAACAGTGGTAAAAATACACCTGCATACAAAATGAGACCAGATAGTACTAAAGTTGCAATTTGAAGGAGAGATAATACTCCAGAAGGAAGCATCGCAGCAAATGTACCTGCTAAAATGATGGCTGCTGAGATAATGACGGTTCCCATGTTTTTCATTGCTTCAATCATTGCATCTTTTACAGTAAGGTTCTTATACTCATTAAAACGGTCCATTAAGAAAATCGAGTAATCAACACCTAATGCCATTAATATTACAAACCCAAAGAACGGTACTGCCCAATTAATTCCCGGGTAGCCCAGAATATTCACAAAAATTATTTCATTGATACCCGATGCTGTAAAATATGTTAGTACTAGTGATGCTAATAAATATATAGGCATAATGATTGAGCGTAGTAAAATAATTAGAACAAGCCCAATGCCAATTACCATAAACACTACTGTTCTAGCATAATCCGCATTTGAGATATCGTTTAAATCAGCATACGTACTTGTCACACCTGAAATACCAATTTCAGCTTGCTCAAGCTCTGTATTGTTAATCGCTCTCTTAACAGCTTCTTCAATTTTTTCAATTTGACCTAACGCTTTGTTAGAATACGGATTTTCCGTCAAAATGACATCAAACGTAACAACCTTACGATCATCTAAAAGATACGTATCTAGTACTGCTTCAAACTCTTCACTATTCATTACCTCTTTTGGCATGTACCAACCTGTCATTTCCTCATTTTCACTATTTCTTAGTTCATTTAAATAGTCAATTGCAGAGTTTAAACCTCCAGAAACCTCTGTTAAACCACTGGCTCCTCGTGATAAGCCTAGAGATAAGTCATCAAGTTGATCTACTAGTTCTTGAACACCAGAGCCGATTTGTTGTTGGCCATTCCCTACTTCATCCAATCCATTCGTCATTGCTGGTATTTTATTTATCACTGCTTGTTGACCTTTAGATGCTGCTTGTAAACCTTGTTGAAGTTCAGTAATACCTTCGATCACTTTTTGTAGACCTAAATGTAGATTTATTTGTTCTTTTGCCAACATTGAAAAGTTTGTATTTGTATCTATCATCTTGCCTTGAACGCCTAGTAGACCATCATTTACATCTTTGAGCACCACTTGTAATCCAGCAAGTGATGGTGTTACATCATTCATAATTAATTCTTCAAGCTTCTTAAAATCTGGGTCATTAGCTATGTTCTCATTATTCTCTTTAATGTTTGCAAACATAGTACTCGTTGATTGAAGTTTACTATTTAGCTCACCAAGACTTGTACTCACATCTTGGTAATTTGAGTGTAATTTCCCTAACCCTTTTGCAAACTCAGTGTATCCATTAACTAATGAGTTACTATTATCAGCTAAAAACTTCGCACCGGCCGCAGCCTCTTCTAAACCTTTTTTCAATTCAGCTGTTCCAATCGTACCTGCTTGTAACCCGTTATTGATTTGAATTAATCCATTTTGCAAATCACTGGCGCCTTTTTCAAGCTCGTTAGTACCTTGGACTAGCTCATCTATTCCATTTGTTGCTCCTTGTAGTTGAGGCATTGAGCTAGTTAAAGATTGAGAAGCCTCTTGTAAGCCATCACGAATTTGATTAACCCCTGACGTACCATCCTCTAGACCTTCACCTAATTGTTTAGCTTGCTTTGCTACATAAAAATCTTCAATTACATCACCAAGAGGGCGTGTAATGCCTCTTACTTTCTCTACAGATTCTAAAGCCTCAACCTCACGTGTAATCTGTTCGAATGTAGCCATATATTTTTCTTGGTCCATTTTTTCATCATTTTTTATCACAATTGTTGCTGGAAGTGATTCACCAGGGCCAAAGCTATCAGAAATAATAGAAAAGCCTTTAACAGAGTCATAGTCCTCTCCCATTTCATCTAGTGCATTAAAGGATAAACTACCATCATATAAAACTAGCGAAGGTAGAATAATAGCTGCCACGATTAATAAACTAACAAGTGGTCTTTTAAAAGAAAATTCTCCAGCTGTTGCCCACAATTTGCTTTGACTATGCTCAAGTGCCCCTTTAGATGGCCAGAAAACATGCTTACCTAGCGTTAACATGAAGAATGGAACAATTGTTGCTAACGCGACTAACAATACAGCCACTCCAATTGCTACTGCTGAAGCAGATTGATAGAGTTTAAAGGTTGAGAATGCAATGGATGCGAATCCTATTAATACTGCTATTCCACTAAAGAATACTGTTTTCCAGGCAGTTTTGTATGTTGTAATAACAGCATCTTGAACCGATTTTCCATGTGATAGTTCTTCCTTAAATCGGCTCAGCAATAGAATACAGTAATCAGTTCCTATCCCGAATAACACGGCAACCAAGAAAATTTGCGTAAAATTAGATAATGGGAAGTTTAGCTGATCCACTAAGAAGGAGACAATAGCTCCACTGGATACATAGGCAATTCCTACTGTAATTAATGGTATAAGCGGTGTAACGATTGATCTAAATACAAGAATCAGAACAGCTAGAATAAATACAACCGTAATAATTTCTGTCTTTTTTAAACCTTCCTCTGAGCTTGCCACTACATCTTCATCGATAAACGTCCCACTTGTCATATAGAATTGAACAGTGCTTGATGATAAAGCTTCTTGTAGGCTTTTTCTTAGTTCTTTAACTTCTTTATTTTCTAAAGAGATCGTTACAAGTGCAAGAACCGTTTTACCATCTTCAGAAAGAAGTTGTTCTTTTAACTCCTTATTCTCAAAGTGAGTAGTTATTTCCATAATATTTAAGTCATTCTTTTTCAATTCAAGCGAATTTATTGTCTTTTCAATTTCTTGAAGTTGTTCACTAGTCATCTTATTATCTTCATGAAAAACAACGGCAACATTACTTACATTTGCTCCGGATGAAGATTCTTTCAGTATTTCATCTGCAATTGAGGACCTATATCCTTCTGGCACAGTAATTTGCCCTTTTTCTCGTACAAGCAACTCCATTGACGGAGCATTCATTACAAGTAGCGTTACGACCACTGCCCAAAGTGCAAGAATATACCATTTACCTTTAATCATGATCTTCATTTGTCTTCTACACCTCCATGCTTTTTTTGAATGATCATTGTAATCTTTTCATATATACTTAAAAACTGCTCTAGCTCTTGTTCTGTTAATTCCTCAAGATAAGACTCTACAAATTGTTGAATTCGTTGTTCACCCTTTTGATATACTTCATCACCTTTTTTGGTTGTTTCTAAGTAAATCGTTCGGCGATCCATTTCTTGTCTCGTACGTAAGACATAGCCTTTGGCTACAAGGCGATCAATTTTCCCAGTAATGGCACTACGATTCACTTGGCAGATGTCGGCTAATTCTGATGGCTTACATGGTCCGTATCTTTTCAATGAACGCAGTACAACATATTGCTCACTAGTCAAATCGTCTAGAACTGTCTCTGAAATGAGCGAAGAAATTTTACGAGTGGCAAAGAAATATATCTCTTCATATCGATCAATAAAAGTTTTAAGTTTTTCCCTTTCCATACTTCATTTCCTTTCACCTAGATATGTAATTCACACCGTGAACTATTAATAGTGTTAACTATAAAACATTGGACAATTTATTGTCAATTGACACATTTGTGAACAAATTTTAAACCGATAAAAAAGAGGCTGGGACATAACTAAATAAATCACCTTTGATATGTATTAATCAGTTAAGCTTGAAGAACTAGTTCGTTCCATTACTCTGCAGACACTCGCCGGATACCACGGGGAGGAAGCTGATGGTTATTTTCACTATCGTGAAAAAACCTACCTCCTCGCTACGCCTGCGGGGTCTCAGCCTTTCCTCTACTTCCCGCAGGAGTCGAGTGTCTTCCGCTCCATTCCACTATTTTTTAAAAATAGTATGCAAAATCAAACAAATTTATTGAAAGCAACAAATAAAGACCCGAACTATTAGGTGAAAGATATTACCTAATAGTTTGGGTCTATCATTGGCTGAAATATTTATGTCCCAGCCTCCTAATCATTAAAGAATATAATACCCGATTGAAAATAAACCGATTGAAATTAAAAGTGTCCCAACTACATAGTACATACATGCCATCCATTCTTTTCGATGTATAAACTTTACACAATCTAATGCAAAAGTTGAGTAAGTCGTAAACGAACCAATTAACCCTATTGTAATACCAATCATGATTGAACTTTTTGATGAAAAATTGTACGAACTTAATACGATTCCAAGTACAAAAGAACCTATTCCGTTTACAATTATTGTTGAAACATAAGCATGAATTTGAGGAAGATACTTAGTTATCATTACTCCGATTGTATATCTCCCTAACGCTCCTAAAACTCCACCAATACATACATATAAGAATGTCATGTTAACCCACTTCCTTTATATGCATCGCCTTCAATGTAACTGAATAGCCGATTAAAACACCGCTAATACCTAATAGGAGTGTGCTAAGTATATAAACAAGTGCTAGTATTGTGTTTCCTTCATTAAGTAATGAGACTAGTTCCATCGAAAGTGTAGACATGGTTGTAAATCCTCCACAAAAGCCCGTTGCAAGAAACGGCCAAACCCAACGATAGTCTTTCTTTACCGTTGTAAATGCAAAAATACAACCGATTAGTATACAACCTAAAATATTGACAATAAAGGTCCCTAATAACGGAACAGTTACAATCGTACTTATGTAATATCTGGACCCTGCACCTACAATGCCTCCCAGTGCAACGCACACACCTTCTCTTTTATTCATATTTAACTCCCATTTTTTGTAATACATGCTCAAAAATTCGTACATATCCATATTATATATCGATTTAACATAAAGGAGGCAAAAAAGATGTATCCTGCTTATCGAGCACCTCATCATCACGATCAAAGATTTCCGTTTTACCCGGCATTACCATTCCTTGCTGGTTTAGCTGTTAGTCCTTTCTTATATGGACCTAGACCATTCTACGGATACGGGTATTGGGGCCCAAGACCACGCCCTTATTATCCACCATTTTATGGACCTGGTTATTGGTGGTAATTTTAAAAGAGCCTTTTTTAAAAGGCTCTTTTTATTAGAATAGAAAAGGTTGTGTTAAAATGATTCATATTACAAAACAAGGCGAGACCTTAGCTATTATTGCCCAAAATTATCGCACGACTGTACAAAAACTCATACAAGCGAATAATATTTCGAATCCAAACATCATCTATGTTGGCCAACCCATTGTCATTCCTGGACTCCCCTCTCCTGACAGCATCCCTTATACAATTTGGGTATCGTTATCAAAAAGAACGTTAATTCTTTATCAGAACTATGAATTAGTGAAAGTTTATCCTGTTGCAATTGGACGAATGCTACATGAAACACCAATTGGAAACTTTGTCATTGTTAATCGAGAGCCAAATCCAGGAGGTCCGTTCGGTAAAATGTGGCTAAGCCTATCAAAAATTCATTATGGAATTCATGGCACTAATAATCCAAGCTCCATTGGAAACGCTGTCTCATCGGGCTGTATTCGTATGTACAATGAAGATGTGTTAGAACTATCTAGTATTGTCCCAAATGGTACAGCGGTGTTTATTCGTCCTTAAAATAAAATGAATATTTGATTCAATTTACACTACTATTTTATATCCTTAAAAAGATTTGGCAATTTTACAAAAATAAGCTATGATTAGAAAAAGAAAGGAGACTTGACATGGGACACATACCTAACGAACAAGCTATTAGTCAACTTACCCAAGCAATTTTCTCTGTTAACCGTCATGCGAAAACGGCACCAGACCCAAAGTTTCTATATTTACTTAAGCGTAAAGCACTTGAAAAGCTTGTAGCAGAAGGAAAAGCTAAAAAGGTTGGCTTACATTTTTCTCGTAATCCGAAAAATAGTAAACAACAGTCTGATGTACTTGTACTAGCCGGCGATTACTATTTTCATTTGCCATCTTCAAAAGAAGACTTCGCGCAACTTCCACATTTAGGTTCCTTAAACCAAACATACCGAAATCCTAAATCAAATATGTCACTATCTCAGGCAAAAGACCTTTTACAAAACTATGTTGGAATTACACCTTCCCGGGCTAAACTACAAAAAAAATCATCTTACTCAAAGTATCAAAAGCCAGTTTTTAAACGTTTGGGAGATAGCTATTAATTAACTACGATATGATTTATTTGAGGACAAGAATCGAAAAAGAGTAGAACTCCAAAGTTCTACTCTTTTTCAACTTCCGGCACCATTATTTGGCCCATCCGATCTTGCTTAAGTAATGTATGAAGAATTGTTTTAGTTAATTTACTTGGTTGATAGGGTTTTACAAGGAAATCTCTTGCACCTATTTTTTGAGCTCGTTCTTTCTCTTCTAGAGCAGATGATATAAAGATGGGGATATCCTTCAGTTGTGTCTTTGATTTCATATAGTCAATGAGCCCCCAACCATCTAGTCCCTTTTCATTTAACAAGATGTCAACAACAATTGAATCTGGCACTCTAATCTTAAATGACTCTATTGCATCTTCCGCTGTAGATACATGTTTGACTGTAAACCCAGATTCATTTAACTCAGCTTGCAATAATGATGCTAAGCTATCGTCATCTTCAACTATGACAACATAAATGTCTTTCCGATCATGTATAGAAGATTCATAATGACTGATATCCCTTGTTTCCAATTTATCTACAGGTGATGAGAATGGAAATTGAAGTGTAAATATACTTCCTTTTTTCAATTCAGAACTTACAGAAATATCTCCATCATGTGCCTTCATAATTTCTTTTACGATTGCTAATCCTAGACCTGTTCCTCCAATTCTCCTGCGGTCAGAATTATCGACACGATAAAATTTTGTAAATAGCATTGGTATTGCTTCGTCAGGAATACCTAATCCCTTATCCTTCACGGATACATGGAGAAAGTTATTTTTCTCATATACATCAATATCAATGTCTCCACCTTCTGGTGAATATTTGATTGCATTACTTATGATATTGGTAAATACTTGAGAAAGTTTATCTTGATCACCGAATACCATTGTCTTATCGGTATGGATATTCACAGATATCGGGTGCGTGGCTGCATGTATTTGCATCGTCTCTATGTTCCTGAGAAGAATGGGTATGAGATCGAGTTGTACCTTTTCATATGATTGTTTTCCTGCTTCCATCCTTTGAACATCAAGGAAATCATTAATTAGACCAGTTAATCTCTTTGCTTCTTGATAAATCGTTTGTAAATATTTCTTTTGTCGGTCTGGTTTTAATTCCTTATGAATTAATAACTCTGTGAATCCTAAAACACTTGCAAGCGGAGTTCTAAGTTCATGACTAACAGTACTGACAAATTCAGATTTCATTTGATCTACTTCATACTCTCTCGTAATATCACGATGAACAAATAACGTTCCAAATCTATCAGTTCCTCTTTCCAATGGTTCACAATACACCTGAATAACCTTTTCCTCAGGCTTATGAATATGATAGATAAATGAAGTATTTTGATAGTTACCTGATAGAACACTTTCATAAAATGTCTTAAGCGCTGAAGGATTCTCCACAATTTCGAGTATATTCCCCAGCCATTGTTGTAACTCATTACCAACTAAAGTCGACGCATCTTCACAAGAAATCAAGTCGCATAAATTCGTATTTACTTGAAGCAGTTTCCCTGTAACATCTACTAATTGAATACCTTCATGAATGGTATTTAACATATTTTGAGTTAGTAAACGGTCATGCTCAGATTCTTCGTAAAGTTCGATTCTTTCTAGTGAAATAGATATTTGTTTCGCTAGAGCTTCTGACTCTTTTATATCGTTTTTCAAAAATGATGTGCCAAGCTTCGTATATCGCATAACTGCTTGTACTTCATCCTTTACATTTAGAATCGGTACATATAAATCAGAACAATATAAGGTTACTTCATGGTATCCCTTTTCTAAGTTACTTGCTTCTCTTCTTACAATGTAAGGCTTTTTAGTATCTATCACACGTCTTGCCGGTCCCTCAGATAGCGTCTCAAGAATTTGTCTTCCTTTTTCATGAGAAATTCCAAAAACAGCATAATCCTGTGTTGTAAGAAAACCAATAAAGCCGTTGTCAGCATGTAATATGTTGCTCATGTTCTTAACAATACTTACTAATACATATTCTTTGATTAGAGAACTTGATAAATTATTTATAAATTCGTTTCGATTTAAAAGTTCAGTTTCATTTTTACGCAAAATATCTAAGGCATTTTCCAATTCAATGTGTTGCACCTGAAGCTCATACTGTTGTGCCTGGAGCTCCTCATTTTGTGCAACCAGTTGTTGCTCATTATCTTGTATGCTTAAAATCATTTTCCCAAAAGCTCGTGAAAGTACACCAAGTTCATCCTTCCGATTACTATTAAAATCGTAGTTCACTTCTTTCCCTTGAGATAATAAATCTGCTGTTTTAGCGAAGTCATTCAGTGGGCCACCAATCTTTGAAAGCATCATTCTGGTTAACCACGCTAATAGAATTATCATTGAAAATAAATATACGAGGAAGAAAAGTTGACTTTGATGAACTTTTTCTGAAAGTTCATCAAAGTTATTTTCAACATTCTGATCCATTTCTAAACGATAAATACGCAACGTATTTTGTACCTCTAATACACGATCAGATAAGCCCCCAACAGCTTCTTCCTTTACCTTGTCCTTGTTCCCGGTTCGTATATCTTCGATAATTTGCGGAAGTATCGTATTAATATATTCATGATGAAAACTTGACACATATTTATAAAAATCTTCGTCGCTGCTGTCACGTTTAAACGTTTCTAACTTTCTTAAACTATCATCAATAATTTGCCTTTGTGTAAGTGCTCTATTTAGATAAGGTTCCTCTTCGTAGGCAATAAAACCTCTTGTCTCAAAGAAAAGCTTATTAAATGAATTATCAAGGTCTTGTGCAATCTTCTCTTTTTCTTCATTTATTTGATTCAACTCTGAATAGTGATTATTGATATATTCTTGATAGAAAAACATGAATAAACATCCTATGATAAAGAAAACCATAAATATACTTATCAATAAAATGAATTGCTTTGATAAGTTTTTCGAAAAGTATCCCTTAATTCCCACCAAGAATCTCCTCAATTCTATTGACTAATTCCATTGGACTGAACGGCTTGGTCATAAAATAATTTGCCCCTGCTTCAAGTACCTTTTGCTGATCTGATTGTTGGCTTTTGGCAGATAACATCATAATTTTTTGATCTGATTTTTCGGGAAGTGAGCGTACCTTCTCGATTACTTCTAATCCTGTATATAAGGGCATCATATAATCAATAATAATTAAATCGTAATCATGATTGATAATATAGTCTAATGCTTCTTGACCATCACATGCTTCATCGATTTCATAACCTTCATCTTCCAAAGTATCTACAACCAACATTCTAAGAATTTCTTCATCCTCGGCTACTAAAATTTTTTTCACACCTCTTTACCTCCCTATTTATAGTTATGAAAGCTCTCTTGAAGTAAATAATACGATTTTTTTAATCGTTCCTGATAGGTTGGTGTGTCCCAACTGTCCCATTTGTATAATGTATAAGCACTCTCATTGTCTAAATCATTTTGCTCTGGCATACTTTGAAGGAATTGATGGTTTTTATCGGTTTGAACTACACCAATTTTTATTCCTTCTGTTTTAATTGACGACTTTATTCCTTTATTACTTTCATGCATTTCTCCTATTATCTCAAGCTGACTAGGATCCTTAAAATTTAGGAGCATCCATGGCAATCGCAATTCTAGTGTTTTTTTATCATCACTTAACGCATAATCAGTTAGAGAATTATAGTTACCTGAATTTGGATTTGCGTCGCCTATTTGTAATTTTCCTGTCTCAGCATAATCAAAAGGATTCGTAATTGTTTGTCCCTCTTCATTTGTATAACTTAATTCCTTGTTTAAAGCTAATCTTATTGGATGATAAATCTCATTTTCTTTAGGAATCATATTGAGCACTTTATGATAATGATAGTAATACGTATCATAATTAGCATCTACAACTACATTTGAAGTTTCTGTGCCGTTGAGTTGAACGACAAAGTCTATTCCTTTTCCTTGTACTTCCTTTACATTTGGAATCGTTTGCTGTCCATGATTTGGTAGTGTATTAATTAACAAATACGTATTTTTTTGATCCATATCAATACCCATTTCACTATCCACACGTATATACACGTATCTTTCATCGTGATGCATCCAAAGATTTAAGTCTTCATTTTCATATAGTTTGCTTTCTTGATTTGTCCAATCTTGTATTTTACCATCTACCCTTATCTCGAATCCCTTTTTTCCTGGATCGAAGCTTAACAAACCAAAGTTTTGTTCACTTGTTTGAATATTAGACCAAAATGGGCGGCGGTCTGGATTGTCATAGTCCATTGTATTCCATGTGCGTTTGAACCACTCATCCTGCCAAACAAATACCAGTCCACCCGCCATTTTTTCTTCTACTATGTCTTCAAATAGTCTGACAATAATTTCTCCTTGCTCTCTTTCTGAATGGTGTCCTTGATCTAATCCTTGTATATTACGATGAGTAATACCACGTGAACCAGGTACGCCAAATTCAGCAACCATTACAGGCATATTATGAACATTTTTCATATCATTCAAATATCCTGCATAGTTATTCCTTTCTCCCCTATGATCTGTGTACTCAACATATTTTTTCTCCAAGTTTAAAAACTCTGGATAATAAGGATAAATGTGGTAGGATGCAAACATACCTGCTCTATGTTGATCAGTCGAATAAATTACATTTGGATTAATAGAAACTAAATCCTCCTTTTCTGAAGGTTCAGTTGGATGTTCTAACAAATCTGTCGTTACCCAATTTGTAAAGCTCATTGGATGCTGCCATTTATAGGTTGTAGTTTCATAATTAATCGTATAATCCATCATTTCCGCTAACCAAATCTCAAAAGGATTTCCTCCCTTTGTATAGACGTATTGACCCGAATAATCTTGTGTACCCTTATGTTTTTCATTTGTCGCACGTACCACTTCAGGATCCCACTCTACACCAAGCATATATCCTAAAATATATGGAGATAAGTCATATATGTAACTGCCACTCGCATGACCCACTTTTTCAGGTAATGTTGCGTTTCCATGTAATAAATCAACGACTCTGGTAATTTCATCTTTAAATTCTTTCACATTTTCAGCTGAATAGGCATCCATCGATTCATAAAATACCTCTTCGTTTAACCAAACTCCGTGAAACAAATAGATCGGATAATCGGCAGTTTGATTGTACTCATATAATGCTTCATAAAATCCAGGAGGGTGTATGGTATAAACTCTTATTGCATTTGCATTCATCTCACCAATTTGGTTGAACCATTGCATATACTCTTGTTTTGATATAGAGGTTTCCCCAGGAAATGAACCTGGTTTGGCAATTCCGAGGTTTACACCCTTTATTAGAATATTTTCCCACTGCCCATCTTTTAACACTTGCAAATACTCATTACTGGATTTCCCACTGATTTTAACACCATTTTCAGTCATTACTTTAATATTTTGGTTTACATTTTGTTTGTTTTTTGTTTTCCCCTTCATTTCCTTCATAATTCCATCCATCATTGGAACATAAACTTTCCAGTAAAACGCTGCAGTACTTCCCTCACTTTCAGAAGTAAACCATTGTCTCCACTTCTTTAATCCTACCGTTTGATAGATTGACGGCACTTCATCTTGATCAGCAAAATCACCAGCAAAATAATAGGTCTCATACTTAGATGTTTGATGATGAATAATAGCAGGAAACGAAAATGGTATTTCGAGCTGTGTTAGCAATTTTTTACCTTCTCCATTAAGTGGAAGAGTATAGGTTGCTAACACTTCATTCTCATTTTCCGCTTGTACAATATCAAACCAATATTGATAAAGCTCCTCTTCTGCCCCATCCAATACTTCTTTTCCCTTTTTTGTAAGCTGGTATAAAACACCTTCATCATTTAATCCTTCACTGTTAACTACAACAACTTTGTCACTTTCGTCAGCTAAAACTAGACCTTTTCCTTTAAACTTCCATTTTTCTCCCGATTGCTTTTCATAATTCATACGAACCCAAACAGGCACTTCGGTACTATTCAAGTCTGAAAAATATCGGCCAATCCACCCACTCCACTTAAGGTTAAGCAACTCATAAAATGTACTTCTAACTGGAGTCTCCGTTGGATTGGCAAATGTATTAAACTCGACCATTAAAGGTGTTCCAATTTGAACAACTGCATCTTTTATTGAGTTAACTTCTTCTAGTGTCATACCTCCATAAAGGCTTTCGGATCTGGCGCCTTCGGGGTTTTCTCCATAAAATTCATCTTCATAAACTCCATATCCGTCTGCCACATAAATTAAATCATACGAGTTGATCTTGGCAGGAACCTGTTTAATACTAAACTTTTTATCATCTTGTGGATGAAACCCAACATAGTCCTTTGTATAATCGTAAGTTGTACCATCATTTTGAACATATTTATTTTGGTTTAACAGCCAAGATAGACCCTTATGTTCACGATATGTTGTATCCGGTACGGTTTTATCTACAATAAGCACATTAAATTTACTTTCACCTAGTAATTGCCATACCCAGAAAGGAGACGATACAATAGCAACAATTAAGAACATTACCCCAAAATATATAAACGACTTCCACTTATGTTTCATTCGATACACCTTTTCTAATCATTTCGCCCCATCCTCTTTTACGGATTAAAATATGCCATATTCCCTCACATCTCCATAACACTGTTAGTGGACGATACCAGAGTGTTTCAGTTAGGGAAAAGAATACTAGCCTTACAATGTCCATTACTTTTGGAAATTTCCTCAAGCTCCATTCTTCTAATAAAACAGCCATCATTGAAAATACAGATCCGTATAGAATGGACATTAAAAATAACAAAATAGCAAATTCAAAATATATTCCACCAATAAAAATCGAGATTACCATAATGATTAATCCTATCAACTCGATCACTGGACCTAAAAACTCTATAAACAAGAAGTAAGGCATTGAGATGAACCCGATACTTCCGTATTTAGGATTGAACATTAGCTTTTTATGTGCCCATAAACTCTCGAATAAGCCTCGGTGCCATCTTGTTCTTTGTCTTCTCAGAAATTTAAAGTCTTCGGGTGCTTCTGTCCAACAGACAGGATCTGCAACATAGACAATCTTCTTATTTTCTTTTCGTTCTTTGATGAGTCGGTGTAGTCTAACGACAAGCTCCATATCTTCACCGACCGTTTTATGATTGTATCCTCCAGCGTCAATAACCCAGTTCTTTGAGAACACACCAAAGGCACCCGAAACAATCAACAATAAATTATGACGACTCATTCCGATTCTGCCCATTAGAAAAGCTCTCAAATATTCGATGACTTGCATGACAACCAGCGGTTTTGTTGATAAACCAATTTTTACGATTTCTCCACTTTCAATTGTGCACCCATTAGCAATTCTAATACTTCCACCTGACGCAATAACTTCGCCATTTGAATCAATAATCGGCTTCATCACCTTCAGGAAAGCATCTCTTTCCAGAACAGAATCTCCATCTAACGAACAAAAATAAGGATAAGCCGACATATTAATGCCTGCGTTTAATGAATCCGCCTTCCCTCCATTTATTTTGTCTATTAAAAATAAATGGTTATAAATAGTGGATTGGTAGACTCCCTTTATGTCTTTCGTATCTAATTTTGTTTGGACAACTCTGTTTATTTTCACCATATCAAACCGAGAAATCATTTTCTCTAATGTATCATCCTTGGAACCATCGTTAATGACAATAACTTCAAATTCCGGATATTCAATACTCAAAAGCGAACGGATACTTCCATAGATTCCCGCTGATTCGTTATAGGCTGGTACAAGTATAGAAATCGGTTTTGTGTAACTTACATTTAAAAGGTCTCCATATGGTTCTGATTCATCTAATTGATATTGAGTTCGTAAATGAACAAATGATATCAATAGCATTGCTGAATAAAAGATTATGACAAAAGCCATATAAAAAACGATGAACCAGCCACCGAACCATATTAAACTAAGATATAGTTCCTGTAGAATTCCCATGAATTATTCCTCTCTCGAGCCACTCTTGTGCCATGTCTTTTGCAAACGTATCAGTTGAAGTGTCTATTATTTCTTGAAATATTTCTCTAGCATTCGGATATCGTGATATGGAGTAACCTGCTTGTTTCCGAACGGCAAAAATAGGATCGCTCATTTTACTAATTAAAATAGGTATATAATCTCTTTTTCGGACAGCTGCACAAATTTTAAGCGCCATAATTCTTTCTTCAAATAGCCTGGAACTAATGTGTTTCTCCATATCCTCAATAGGCATAGGATACAATATATGTGCCAAAGCCTTTAAAGTACGAATCCGAAGTTCATCATTAGGTTGTTTTAATTGCTCTGTTAAAAACTTTACATGTTCCAAACGATTTTGTATTCCTAAAACATCAATGATTGTACTTTTTATAGAAACAGGCAGAGTATGAAATTTTGCTAAAAAATAATAAAAAGTTGGATCAGACATCTCACTGAACAATATTCTGTAAATAAAATCGGCGTATTTCTTTGAAGATGAAACAATATAATCAAACAGTTTCGGATGATCAAACATTGTTAAAAGTTTAATGATCTGAATTTCCTCAGACTCACTTATCTTTCTTCTCCCCTCATACATTTCTCCTAATTTCCCCATAAACGTGTCCATCTGAAATGCTTCGATGTTATATAATACATTCATCCTTACACTCCATCTACGATGAACTAGCTTTTTGTTATACTCTTCATGAAAGTACTTTTCTGCAAATGCTTTCATACGTTGCTCTAGGTCTCCACCCTTAGCTACATCTGCAAAATCACCAAGGAGTTCCTCTAAGGCTAAGAATTTTACAGGGTGATCAGGGATTAACTGTTTAGATTTTTGTCCTGTATATAAATACCGGAACATATTTTCTCGGTACTTTTCTTTATAATAATCAATTTTCCTACGCTTTGAGTTTTCTATTGCTTTTCGTGAGGTTAAATAAACAAAAAGGATGAACAGCCAAACTAAAAAAAATAGTATGATACCTAATAACCAGTTAATTGCTTGTTCCATTTACTTTAACCTCTGAATGAGTCTCTTGAGCCGAGCTTCTAGCTCTAGTAAGTTAAAAGGTTTGGTCATATAATCATCCGCACCCAGTTGAAGAGCTCTCGAAATATCGTTTTCACTTTTCCTGGAGGTTAGCATTACAACCAGATATTGATCAATTTTCCGTTCAGATCTTAACTTCTGAAGTATTTCTAAACCATCCATCTTTGGCATAATACCGTCCAAAATAATAACATAAGGGTCATCACTCACATACCAATCAGAATTGAAGAATTCCAGTCCATCTTTAAATGACTTTATATCTAGTTGTATCGTTTCTTCTTGAATTTTATCAACAATTTCCGTCAGCATTGTGCGAATGATTGGATCATCGTCAACAATTCCAACACGTATTAACTTTTTGTATAATTCTTTTTGCTCAGAATTGTTAATCTTTACACAGTTACGACCTGATGATTTTGCCTCATATAAAGCAGAGTCAGCTTTTTTCAGCCATTCTGATAAAGGTTTATCGTTGTTTATTACTTCTACTATCCCTCCGGAAAAGGTAACCTTAAGTTGTTCATCACCGAAATTAAAAATTCTCTGACTAAAGGCTTTTAGGAGTTCTTCGACATAAATTTTTGCGTTCAAGCTATTCGTCTTTGGAAGAAGTAATACAAATTCCTCTCCACCAAGTCTAATAATACTTTCATACGTCTTTAACTTCCCTTTGATAAATTGAGCAAATGATTTTAATACCTCATCACCTGCTGGATGTCCATATGTATCATTTACCTTTTTAAAATGGTCAATATCTAGAATTGCTAAGCTAAATGAATCCTTCGTATCATTTTTTAGTTGTTCAAATATATTCAATAAGTATTTTCGATTATGTACACGCGTTAACTCGTCTATTAACACGAGTTGGTCAATTAATTCTTTTCTCTCTAGTTGGCGATTTATACGTACAATTAGTTCATCAAGATCAAAAGGCTTACTTACAAAATCATCAGCACCCATTTGAAAACTTTTAATTCTTGTTTCTTTTGAGTTATCGACACTCATCATAACGACCGGAATTAGTTGATGGTGCATCGTTTCTTTAAGATGTGTTAATACATCAAAACCTAGCTTTGACTTCATATATACATCAATCACTATGCACTCTGGTCTTAAATCATATAAAGATAGAATGGCGCGATCCAATTCTGAGATGGCAATAACCATCATATTATGCTTCTCAAGCTCTTCTTTGAGAAACATGAGTAATGTTGTATCATCATCTATAAGTAACACTAATGGTTTAGAGCTTAATACCGACTTTGTCATTGTTTGATCGGTAGATATTTCGTTTGTTTCTTCTACATTACATAAAGACAGGAGAGGCATTAAATAATCTCGTAGTGACTTTTGTGCCCAAAGTACGTCGTCCTCTTCTTTTACTTGGTGAAATAAATATCTTGCCACATCGGAAATCTCATTAAGACCGATTGTACCCGCTGTTCCTGTAATAGAGTGCAAAAAACGATAAACCTCAAGATTAGATATATCTTGAGGTTTTTCTGTTTCAAACCATGATGAAATTTGTTTACGTATATTTTCGATTAAATTTTTTTGATATTTTTCCACATTTTCTCCTACCTTTAGAGAGCGTTATAGAATAAGCTTATCGATTAGTTGTACTAGCTCTGCTATTTCAGGTTTACTTACTTGAGCGTTTGCTCCAACTCGTTGCCCCTTATGCTTCAAGTCTTCTGTAATTAGTGAGGAGAAGATAATAACTGGAAGCTTAGCTAAGACTGCATCTTCTTTAATACGCTTTGTTAAATGATGTCCATCCATTTGTGGCATTTCAATATCTGTGATGACAATTTGGACGTGTTTTTCAATATTTTCTTTATTACTTTCTAAATAACCTAAAGCCTCAACACCGTTTTCAAAAAATTCTACGTTTGTATATCCAGCCTCAGCTAACGTATCGTGTATTAATTTTCTCAGTAGTGGTGAATCTTCTGCAACGAGAATACGTTTATCTGAACGTTCACGTTTTCCTAGCTTTTTTATTTGGTCACTATTAATGCCTGTTGAAGGATTGATATCTACAATCATTTTTTCAAAATCAAGTAACAGCAGCATGCCTCTTTCTTGTTTAATTACCCCAATAATATGACTTTCCAAACCTTGATAAATATCTGTTGGTTTCTCAATCTCATTCCAGGAAATACGATGAATTTGTGTAACAGAATGAACGTGGAAGGCAACTTTTGTTTTATTAAACTCAGCAACTATAAATTTCTCTAGTTCTGGTTGATGAGAAGGTGGATACCCTAGAACTTGTGCTACATTCACTACTGGTAATACCTCACCTCGAATATTAATGATCCCTTCAATATGAGGATGAGACTGAGGAATTTTTGTTACAGGAGAAGGATTGATAATTTCTCTCACTTTAATAACATTGATTCCAAAATGATTATCTCCAATTGTAAATTCCACAAGTTCTAATTCATTCGTACCGCTTTCTAGTAAAATCCCTTTTTGATCTGTCATATGGGGCACCCCTTTTTCTTATATTGTCTCTTTCTTTATCGACAATTTTCATCATTTATTGCGAGCATTTTGAAAATTATTTTTAAGTATTCAAAAATTATTAACAAAATCTACCAAGTTTATTATAAAATGTTTATATTCTTAAGGTAAACCAATGCAAATTAGGATATTCATGAATTATAGGAAAACACGGTATTACAATTATTTTGAGCAAGGCTCTTTTCGTAAACTTTTTTGTTATTCATCAAAATTAGGTATCTTAAATAAGCCAATACATTTGAAATTTTCATTGCTTCTGACGAAAATATGCCCCGTTCCTTGATCTTTCCATATACCTTGAATTATTCGAGAAACAACTGCTTTTTGTAAAACAACTGTCAAAAAAAGCTTGGCAATGTTGCCAAACTTAGTGTAATACTTCATAGTCAGATCATTCAATTTTTAATGTGTTCCTTTTAATATAAATAATTAATTACAAGAATATCTGCTAGTTTGTATCAATGGTACACCTTGGAGAGTACATACTATATTGCCAAATCCAAACTTTTACCAAGCGATCTGTAATAAGTTAAATAGCTTAACCAATATCTAGTTGTGCCAAATTAGAAGTCACACATGTATATAATGTTTCTGATACACTAAGAGCTAAATCGATCCCACACGTTTCTAGACATAAAGGCCATCTTTCATTTAAGCTAATCCATTATATGTAAGATAAAGGTGGTCAATGTATGTAAGGGGTTATACTTTGAATTGAATTTCCCCGTGTTTTCCTGCCACTTCCATGAGGGCATGAATGCCGTTGAATTTAGGAGCAATAATATAAAACCTCTCTCTCTCTCTCTTTCTTCTAAAGTTTGATTAATTTGGTTTCGCAATATTGCCATCTCTAATTGAAGTTCCAACAGCTCCACTATTTTTCCTGTTGTTAATCCTTTTTCTATTGCTTCAAAGCTAACGAATAGTTCTTCTTGATTATTTAGTTTAATTAAAATAAACCATCCTATATGGGGAATATACTTAAACTCTTCCCCAATACAAAAGCTATCACCATAACAAAAGTACTCTTTTCTAGTGACTTGTTTCCCTTTTGTGTATCCATAGTACCAGCTAGTCACAAGCATTCCTTCCACTGAAGCAACTATGTGATAAGGATTCATTTTCCCCTCCGTTAGCAATAAACTTTCTATATTTTATTTTCCTACAAGTACGATTATGAAGAAATTAGATACTAAAAAATAGAAAAAGAGGTTGGGACAAAACTAAAACATGATACTCTAATGACGAACAATTTCAAATTAGATAGCCTTTTAATACAGCTGTTAATTTCCGTGCAAGACTTCGCTTTCCGCGGGCAGTTGGTGAGCCTCCTCAGTCGTTCCTCCCTGCGGGGTCTCACCTAACTCGCTTCTCCCGCAGGAGTCTTCGTCTTGCACTCCAATTAACAGCTAGTACATACATAAAACAAAACGTAGTCTCTAACAAAATAAATAAAAAAATCCGAACTCATTCAAATCCTATTAAACGAATTTGAGATGATTGTTCAGATTTTTCTTCACCGAGTATACTTTTTGCCCAGCCTCTTTATGTTTCTTTATGCTTTTTTGTACGGCACACGCAAATGAAAATATATACCACAAAGTACTAATATGATTAGGGAGCCAAGAGCAAGTCTACTTGCTAGATTTCCATAATCTTTAAGTACAAGTGTAATGGTACCGTAAATTAATGGACCAACAATGGATGATACTTTACCGGAAAAGGCAAATAATCCGAAAAATTGCCCCCTTTTTTCTTTTGGTGTAAGCTCCACAATCATTGTTCTAGATGTAACCCACATTGCCCCCATTGCAACACCATATAAACTACCAGCAATCCAAAATAGCCCTTGATTCGTTGCGATGGTGGCAATAACTAATGCGATAAGAAGAATAATCGCTACCATTGTTACAGCTTTTTTTGCACCAACGTTTCGAGTGATATAACCGAAAATGAAGGAGCCGATAATACTCGATATTGTTGATACTAAGTAAAGCAAAATAAACATACCTGTTGAAAAACCGACGATTGCTTTTGCATAAATTGCCATTACTGATATCGCCGTTGCAATCGCATCATTGAAGAAGAAGTAAGCAATCATGAATAAGAATATTCCTTTATATTGGCTTCTCATATCCTTAAACGTCTCTAGTATTTCACCATAACCACTTAAGAAGCTTTTTTTCTCAACAACCTGTTTTCTAGGTTGATCTTTATAAAAGAAGAAGATCGGTAAAGAGAATAATAGAAATAAAATACCTGTAGGAATGAAGGCTTCATGGAATCCTCCGTCTCCAACTAACGGGTACACGGTTAAGCCAATTAATGTTCCTAAATAACCAATTGCAACTCCATAACCAGATAGAAGAGGAACTTCACGATCATTTCCTATATCTGAAATCATTGGATCATAAAAAACCAAACTGGAATTATAAAAGAATTTTGCAATCACAAAAGATAATAAAACAAGAATAAGTCCAACTGTTGCATCAGAAATAAAAGTTGCGAATACGCCCATTAAAATCGTTGCAGTAATGGATATTAACGCAAACGGAACTAGATACCTTTTCTTTTGATTTGTTCGATCAATCAACACTCCAAATAAAGGAGAGAAAATGACGAGAAAGAAGCTGGCTATGGCATTTGAATAAGTAATAAATGTACTCGCTACCTGATTTAATACTTCATCTTTCCCAATAACCTCTTGCAAGTAAAATGGAAAAAAGATTGTGGTAATGTTTGACGAAAAAATTGTGTTGGCAAAATCATACAAAGCCCAGGAAATGACCGGTAATGAAAGAAACATAGCAATCGTTGACCTCTGACTTGGCATATGCTGATCTCCATTAGAACCACTCATCTATACCCCACCCTTCTAATTAGAAACTCGGTTAGCGCTAAATCTTCGAAAGAGATGAATCCTAAATTTTCTTTACTAATGCTTTTTTACTAACAGCTTTTTTCACATAGATTGTTGTTTTTCAGAAAATCTAGAAACCCACGTACTTGTAAGGTTTTGGCATCATTTCGTCGAAGTAATGAATATCAAAACCATTGAAATGAATTAGGTAAATAGAAACAATGTTTACGAAAAGAGCCTTACTAAACAAAACCTCTCCTACAATAATACGACTTTTTTCATTCATAACCTCTTAAATTTACAAAATAAATAAAAAATAACAAAAGTACTAGTCTTTACTCCTTATTTATGCTCCCTCAAAACTCCATAGCACAACTTTATAAATAAAATCCTTTAGTAAATTAACGCAGTGGGGGACAGGCCCCCACTGCGTTAATTTGCTAAAGCGAGAGTATAGGTTCTCTTTGTTTTCGCATACTAAATGGAGAACTTATTGTATGTGAATGGGAGGATAATCATATGTTTCGAATAGTAACTGCGTTGATGCTTATCTGTTTATTTATGGTTGGGTGTAGCACGACAAATGATGCTGAGCCCCCAGCAGAACAGGGAACTAATCAGGATGAAGGTATGTTTGAAGGTGAGGAAAATGATAAACAGTCGAATGATGATTTACTAATCGATTCTCGCGAAGAGGTTGATGGAGATAATGATGACCGAATTTCGACAACTAAAGCGGAGGAACTTGTTCGAGAACAGTTACAAATTGATGAGGGTTCAAATACAGTTGTTGCTTATGACTCAGAAACAGCATCTGGCCATTATCTAATTCGAGTAAATACCGTTCATGACGATACAACGAATCAACATGAAACAGATCACGACGGTCTGTATACTGTAAATGCTATTACGGGAGAAATACAGAAATCTCAAAAATAACATTGAAAGAACATAGACAAATTGTCTATGTTCTTTCATTACTTTGTAACTGATTGAATCTGTACTTGATGATGCTTATCATGACCTTGGAAATCTTCTAGTAGTGATATTACCGTGTAGTCATGATTACCTACTTTAAACGGTATATACAATTGGTCTTCATTAAGTTCATTTATCAGGTGGACGAATTCCTTACGAACATTCAAAAATTCATCAATTAATTGATCTTTTGATTTTGTTTCTCTTGCATATTTTGCTGCTCGTTCATTTTCTTCCTGAACTGGTGGGAAATTTGGTAAGTTATCCCCTGGTTGAACATCGATAATTGATAAGTTAAGCAAAAAACGATCCCAAAACATTAAATGAGCGATAATTTCACTCGGTGACCATTTCCCCTCGGAATAAGGATTTGACCACGTTTTATTCGAAATACCTTTAAGTGTTTCAACCCACTTTAAAAAGTTATCATGTTCATTTTTAATCTTTTCTAATGTATGAAGCAAAATCTTCATCTCCCTACCTTGATTTTCAACTAATGATTTCCATATCTTATCCTGAAACTCCTCTTTTTAATACCATTACTTCTTTTAACAATGTTCTGATAGACTATTTTTTTACATGTGATTAACAAACATAGACAGTACTGAATTTATAGAAATACTTCGAGCTTCTCATATAAATCATCAATTTCTTCTCTTAGTTTATCTACTTTTTCTTGAAGTTTCACTAAGATTGTTACATCACTTTCAATCATCATTTCCTCCTCAAGCTTTACCTTTTCTAGCTCAACTGTTTCTATTTTCTTTTCTAGTTCAGCAGTTTGTTTTTCTACTTCTAATACCTTTTTGTCACTTTTATGAGTTACCATTTGTACCTCTACATTCTCTTTCTCTTTACTTACAATTTGCTTATTATTTATTCTTTTCTCCTTCACTTCATCATAAGTCCCTAAATACGAAGTAAAAGTGTGATCCTCTAACCACAAAATAGTGGTAAATAATTTATTAAGAAAATAACGATCATGCGAAACAGTGAAAATAGTTCCCTCGAAGTCTTGAAGCGCCTCTTCAAGTACTTCTCTAGAGTCTATGTCTAAGTGATTGGTCGGTTCATCTAAAAGTAATACATTAATGTCTTGATGCATGAGCTGAGCTAATCGTAACCGCATTCTCTCTCCACCGCTTAAACTCTCAATTTTCTTGAATACAGCAGGTCCATAAAATAAAAACCTTGCTAAAATTTGTCTTGCTTCACCCTCCACACATGGTACTTGATCTCGAAATGCATCAATCACCATTTGCTTTCCTTCTTGTTCAAAAACGTGTTGTGATAAATAGCCTAGCTTAACGTTACTACCTATTTTCACTTTTCCAGTTGAAGGCTGTATTTCACCGATCAGCATTTTCAACAATGTTGTTTTTCCAGTTCCATTTTTCCCGACAATTGCCACTCTTTGTTTATGCTGTAATGTATACGAGAAGGAGTGGAACAATCGTTTACTACCAAATTCCATAGCTACATTCTCATAGGTGAAAACATCTTTACCGCTTCTGTCTGTTGTATCTAATTCTAAACCTATTTTCTTTCTCTCAAGGACTGGCCTTTTAAGCTTTTCCATACGTTCTAACGCTTTTTCCATACTTTTTGCTCGTCGATAAAACTTCTCGTTCGGTGGGTTCCCTTCATTTGCCCATTGCCTTAGTTGACGTATCGTATCCTTCATTTTTTTAATTTTCTTTTGTTGCTCTTGATAGGCAGCAAATTGGTCGAGAAGTCTTTTTTCCTTTTCTTTAATAAAGCCTGAGTAATTCGTATGATAACACGTAACTTCACCATCATCTAAATCATAAATATCAGTCACTACTTGATCTAAAAAGTAACGATCATGTGAAACAATGACCGCTGTTAAATTCTCAGATCTTATATACTCTTCTAACCATTCGATCGCCTCAACGTCTAAGTGGTTTGTCGGCTCATCTAATAACAATAACCCAGGCTTTCTTAATAAAATTAGTCCTAAGCAGATCTTTGTTTTTTCTCCACCACTTAACAAGTGAAAAGGCTGATGAAGTAAGTCAACGATACCTAATCCATTGGCAACCATCATTAATGTTGCATCCATTTCATAACCACCAAGACGTGTGAATTCATCTTGAATTTGGCCATACTCGGCTAGTATTCGTTCAAGCTGTTCACTATTCAAAGTTGGGGTTGTCATTAACTTTTCAAGTTCTTTTAATCGGTTTGCTATCATTACTAATGAATCAAAAGCCTTTAGAAGCACATCACGTCCCGCTAATTCCTTTTCAAATGATGGTATTTGAGCTAAATAACCAATTGATAATCCCTTTTTTCGATGAATAGCCCCTCCATCCAAATGCTCTTCTCCACTTATTAACTTTAGAATTGTTGTTTTTCCTGTACCGTTTGGTCCAACTAACCCTACTCTGTGTCCTTCGTGAAAATCAAACGATAAACCTTCAAATATTTTTGAACCACCATAGCTTTTCTCTATTTCATTGACTGAACAAATTATCATCTATATCACTCCATGTATTTAATAAAATTGACTTCATCTTCAATACTCCAATAAATATCCAAATAAAAAACCGCAGGCGTCTTACACCCGCGGTAAACAAATTCGCATCATCATGGATACGACAAATTTAATGAAAAAGGATGCCAAATTAGGCATCCCTTTTACCATTACATTTTTTCCGGTTAAGGTTTAAGAGATGTTGGTTGCTATACATTTGTTAAAAAAGGACAGACTTCCCCCTTGGTTAACAAATGTAAATGAAACAGCACGACAATTTACAAAAATTTCAAGAAATTGCGCGCAAACAGCAACCAAATTAAACATCTCATACACCTCCTTCTTATAATTATGCTTATTATATGCTAAATCTCACCTATGTTGCAAGAATATTTTACCAACAAAAAAGAAAAAAGGACCAGTTTTGGTCCTAAGTTGTTCTCCAACGATGAATCAGTTGTTGATTTTGTCCTCTTGCAAATACGTCAATTCGATTTCTCCCCCACGAAACTGACGCTGGCTCAGAAGTTAAGCTTCCACCTAAATCCTCCCAGTCACTCCAGCTTCTTCCGTTCCAATATTTATAAACTAGTTGGTCTTTATCACCTTTTGCAAATACATCGATTTGGTTTGTTCCCCTCGATGAGGCAGTAGGACTTGAAGTTAAGGTTCCACCAAGTTTTTCCCAATCACTCCAGTTCGAACCATTCCAATATTTATGAATGAGCGCTCTATTTTCTCCTCTTGCAAACACATCAATACGATTTGGTCCCCATGAAATCGCTCCAGGAGCTGATGTTAAGGTACCACCTAAGTCTTCCCAACCACTCCACCGCGTCCCATCCCAATATTTATGATACAAATGACGATTCGCACCTCTCGCAAATACATCTAGTCGGTTTTCTGCCCAAGATGCCACTGCAGGTGATGAAGTTAACTGACCTCCAAGACTTTCCCAATCACTCCATCTTTCTCCTTGATAGTATCTATGATACAGCCCCTGATCTTCTCCTCTTCCAAACACATCGATTCGACCAGGTCCCCATGAAACCGCTGCTGGTGATGAAGTTAAGGAACCACCTAAGTCTTCCCACTCTCTCCATCTAGTGCCGTCCCAATAAATATGGTAAAGTCTCTGATTTCTACCTCTTGTAAATACATCAATTTTATTATTTCCTAACGATGAAGCCGATGGTCCTGATGTTAAGTATCCACCTAACGACTCCCAGTTGCTCCAATCTTGTTCAGGTTTGAAATCAAGATTTTGTAACACTAGTTGGATTACTCGTTTAATTACTCGCTCGGAAACTGCTTCTGGCACTCTATATGCAGTTAAAAACGGTACAACCCAAGCGAACTCAGATGAAAATTTACGATAGATTTGATTTGTTCTTTGATTAATTGATCCTTGTACACCGCTCGCATTGCTAATTGTAAAATCTACGACTAATTGAAATAAATACCGAGACATTCCTCGATTAATATTGAATTCTCTTAGTTCATCTGCAAGTTTCGTTAAATCATCTTTAATCACATTCCATACACGTTGTAACTGCTCATTCGGTTGTCTAGACGATGCAAAATAATAATAGTGTAAAAACTCCTGCTGACCAGGGATATAACCGGTTCCTTGACTATTATAAAAATGAGGTGAATAAGCCATGGATTTATTACCTCCATTTCAAAAATGACTTTTAAAATTTCTCTTCACTACCAACCTATGTACATATTTTCTTTTTTATTGCTATTTTTTCGAAAATGAGCAGGTTTACAAGGAACACAAACACTTGTCTAAGAGGAGGTAAAATTTAAAAATACTTTGTATAGCTTGTATAGAAATCTTACCTCTTCACAATCTATTTCTATAGAACGCTCTGTTAAACTTAATTGTTGATTGAAGTGATGGTCTTCGCTTTCCGCGGGCGGTACGTGAGCCTCCTCGTCGCTCCACGCTTTTCCCGCAGGAGTCGCCATCTTCCACTGCAATCAACAAAGGTTTAAAAAACATAACAGAGCCTTATAGAAAGGAGAGTTGCTTTTTGAAAAAGTGGAATGAACAGGCTGCACCAAACAATAATTTATCATCAGCTGATATTGAAAATTCCAACCTTCCAAATGAACACGAATTTTCTGAAGAGTTATCCGACGGAATGGAACGAAATGAAGCAATCGAAAAGACGCAGACAAATAACAAATGACCATAAAAAAGAGCTTGATTCATTTCAAGCTCTCTTCATTCTACCTTCTCCCACCTCTGAATTACCTTCACATCGGCAGCTTTAAATAAATTGTAAACTGGACACCGTTCCTCCACTTTATCCTTCAACTTATGAATATTTTCTATAGGTTCAGTTGTTTTTATCTTGATCGTCATTTCAACTTTTTCAAAATAAGTTTTCACATTTGGATCACCTTTCATCCCTCTAGGATCTAGCTCTCCAATGACCTCAAAAGTAAGTTCTTCTATGTTTAGTTTCATCGCTTTTGCTGCAGCGAATGCAGTAATGCTTTCACATGAAGCTAATGTACCTAAAATAGCATGTAAAGGAGTTGGTCCTTTATCACTACCACCAAATTTCAATGGCTCATCCATAATCAATTGATGTTCTTGAGCTACAACTGTAGTTGTAATATCTTTTGCGGATGTTCTTATTTTATAATGACGTTTTTCGCCCATTTTTCACTCACCTCTACATTACTATGTACAAATAGGTTTAAACTCCATTCAAAAGTGGTAAAAATTACAGTAATAAGATATTTCTAAATTTTCTAAAAATAACTTTACAATTTATATATTTCCACCGATAATAATAAAAAGGCATAGGAGGAGTAGACATGAATCAATATGAAAAAGATCAGAAAAACGAACTTATGATTGTACCAGCATCAAATGAAACACAAACAGAGTATTCCCTTGCCGCACAAGTTTTTTTAGATCAATCATTGTTAATGTTTCAACAAGAGCAGCTTATGAAGAAAATTGATGAATCACTACTAAATGGTGATAGAGATACGTTCCTACACTTATCTAAACAATATAAAGAATTACTAAATTAATATACACGATTTCATCTTGGAGGTGTGTCTAATGAGACGTTTACGAAAGACTGTAAAATTACTAACAAATGAAAATCATAAATTCTTCTCATATAAACTAACTCAGGAAGAAGAATACTCCTTACAGCTCCAAGCAACATTATTCTTAGATGAACAATGTTATCTTTTTAACAAAGATCGCTTGAGTAAACAGATTAATGAGGCATTACTTCAAAATGACGAAATGGCATTTAGAGAATTAAGTGAACTATATAGTAACTATCTATAAAATAAAAAGCCTTGGGTGATCTTATGCCGTATAGCATTCGTCACCCAAGTTTTTTTTGTACTCTTATTAATATCGAATAACTGCTCGAACAGGGCTTCCGTCACCATCTACAAGCGGTAAAGGTAAGGCAATTAAATCACACATTCCTTCCTTTACCGTATCTAACACTATTCCTTCTAAAATGTGAATATCATGCTTAGTTAATTCATGATGAATGGATAGCTCTTTGCTATCAAGATGGTCAACTGATGGTAAATCAATTCCTAATAGTTTGATGCCGTTTTCAGCTAAATATGAAACCACACCCTTTTCCAAAACAGGAACCTTTCGTGGAAAAGATGATCGATCTACCCAAGCCATTGTCTTTAAAAGAACAATTGTACTTCCATTGAAATGATACTTCTCTATATACTTTAGGGAAATCACTTCCTGGTTTGTCACTTCTATAATCTTAGCTTTGCCAATGTATCGATTTGGATCTAGGTCGATAACCTTTTTTCCCTCACTATCAAAATGAAATGGTGCGTCAATGTGCGTTCCGAGATGTGTACTCATTTCGAGCTTACCGACATTTACAGAACCCGTTTCTTCTTTTGTCCACTTTAATGAAAAGGAATATGGAGTATCTCCTGGCCACCCTACCGTATCATTGGATAATGGTTGTGATATATCAATCCATGTCATTTCTTCACCTCATTAAGCAATTACTTCTCTTTCATTTTTAAATTTTTTATAAACTTCCTTTTCCATAATCTCTTTCATGATTTGGACCACGTTCCATACTTCTTCAAAGGATGTATAGAACGCGATTGGTGCCAGTCTAATAAGGTTAGGTTCACGATAGTCTGGTATAACGTGGTATGCTTTCAACGCTTTGCAAATGCTAGCTGCTTCTTCATGGTGAAGACAAACATGTCCCCCTCTTCGTTCATCTTCTCTCGGATTAATAATTGTGAATTGATAAGAATCAAGTTCTTGTTCGATCAAGCTCATGAAAAAATCCGTTTGTAATTTAGATTTTTCATGAAGTACTTGTATACCCGCTTCCTCAAACAATTCCAAAGAACCTATTATTGGTGCAAGACTTAATATATGTGGCGTTCCTATTTGAAACGCACCTGCATGATGCTCATATTCAAGGTCATGCTTCATATCAAACTGCTTTTCTTTCACAGAACTAAACCATCCAGCAATACCTGGCTCGATCCCAAAGTGACGTTCATTCACATACAAGCCACCAACTGCTCCTGGTCCACCATTCACATATTTATAGCTGCACCAAAACGCAAAATCAGGCTTTATATCAGCAAAGGAATGTGGAATCACTCCAATTGAATGTGCCAGGTCAAAGCCAATCAAGATGCCTTTCTCATGTGCTGCTTCAACTAATCTTTTCATATCTAGTAATTGACCACTTCGATATAAAACTGAAGATAAAATGATTAAACTTACGTCATCTGTCATTGCTTGAATAATGTCATCTTCTTGCAGAGTGTAACCATCTCGACTTTTAATACGAATCAAATGTTCTTCAGGTGACAATCCTTTTCCTTTTAATTGACTTTTTATCGCATAAATATCGGAAGGAAAAGTTAGTTCATCTGCAATAATTTTATTTTTCTTACCGATTGGTTGATAAAATGTCGCAAGAAGTTGATGTAAATTGACAGTTGTTGAGCCCGTAACGATTACTTCATTTTCTTTTGCTCGAATTAAGGTAGCCATCTTAGCACCAAGTGACTCAGATAAATAGAACCACGGTGAACTACCATTCATCCATCCCTCAATTCCGTAATCCTTCCAGCTAATTAATAATTGTTGAACCGTAGCTTCTGCACGTTTTGACAGTAAGCCTAATGAATTGCCATCTAAATAAATCGTACCTTCTTTTATATAAAATTCATCTCGAAAATGAGACAACATATCCTTTTGGTCAAGCGCCCTTGCATGCTCAATTGTATACATTATTAGTACCTCCATGTATTTTTTGATGATTCATTCTATTTTCTAGATTGTTATGATAAAACCCTTTTTTACTTTGAGCATGACTTGTGAAAAGAAAAAAACTAACGAGAATGTTCTCCGTTAGTTTTCAGACATAAACTCTTCAAATTTTTCTCGATCAAAGCCGAAAATTACTGTTTCTTCTTCACCCTTTTTAATAACTGTAACAGGAGTAGCAGATGCACCTAAATCAATTAACTCATCTAAGTAGGTAGAATCCTTTCGAATATCTCGTTCCTCGAATGGTATTCCTTTTTCTTTTAACCATAGTTTTTCTTCATGACATGGCGGACATGTTTCTTGCGTATATATAATAACTGTTTTTGACATTTCCAAATCTCCTTATTCTTTGTTTTTGAAATATTTAAAAGACGATGTTGATTTCAATGGAGAGTACCCAGTTTCAGAGGGAGTAACTTAGAGCTTACGAGTACCACCTCCCGTTCTCCACTGGAGCTCCCCCTTCCAAAGTTAACTATATTTGTTAGCTAATTCACTTCCAATACTTAAATCATATCATTTCTATTTTTTATACATGCTATATTGTAACATTTTATTTTTCTTTTACGTTTATTTAAGTAAGACGTGTAAAAGATAAAAGAAACAGTTTTTACACGACCTTTTGTAAGGAGGCGCGTAAAAATGAAGTGGATTATTATCACATTATTTAGTATTCTCGTTGTTTTGATAATGTTTTTTGGACTTGGTCCTGTACTACTTGCAGACGGATCCGAGCAAGAGCGTATCATTACTTTGGCAATTGTATTACTTCTTTTTGTTGCTATTTCTATTAGTATCAAAATATTACTAAAAAAATTTAAATAAAGTCCTTTACAGTATGAAAGCTTCTTTGGGAGAATGGAAGATGAAAGAAAATGTACGAAGAAGGGAAGCAATATGGGGTCATCGAAAGAACAAACAAAGTTTGATTATGTGCTTGCATTTTTATTATTTCTTTTATTTTGTGCAAGCTGTTTAGCCATATATAGTGCACAAACAACTTCCACACAATATGATTCAAATTTTCTCCTGAAGCAGATTGTTTTCTATGTAGTTGGAATTGGAATTGTTGGGGGCATAATGATTTTTGAACCTGATCAAATCCGTAAGCTGGCTTGGTATTTATATGGTTTTAGTGTATTTGTCTTAATTGCCTTACACTTTGCTCCCTCCTCTATAGCACCTAAAATTAATGGAGCAAAGAGTTGGTTTAACTTACCGGGTTTCGGTTCTTTTCAACCTTCTGAAGTGACGAAAGTTTGTTTAATCATTGTACTTAGTCATGTTATTACGAAGCATAATGAACAACATACGAGTTCAACTATCCAATCTGATATCATGCTATTAGGTAAAATACTCTTAGTTGCAAGTGTACCAATGGGTATTATTATGCAGCAGCCAGACTTGGGTACTACTCTCGTACTAATAGCCATTACTGTAGGTCTCATTTTCATGTCCGGCATTACTTGGAAGTTGTTAGTGCCTATCTTTTCTAGTATTACACTCATTGGATCCACGATTTTTTATTTAGTTTTATATGCTCCAGAAATACTCGAAAAGTACTTACATGTAAAAGCCTATCAGTTTGGACGAATTTATTCATGGATTGATCCTGCAAACTACAGCAGCGGTGAAGGGTATCATTTGTTAAATTCGTTAAAAGCAATTGGCTCTGGAATGTTATCGGGTAAAGGGATGGGAATAAATGAAGTATATATTCCTGAAAACCATACTGACTTTATATTCACTGTAATTGCAGAGCAATATGGATTTATTGGCGCAACAGTCGTGATTTCCTTTTTGTTTTTACTTCTATATCACATCACTAAGGTCGCGCTACTCTCCAATTCACAATTTAGCTCTTATCTATGTGTTGGGGTAATTTGTATGATTGGATTCCACGTTGTTCAAAATATCGGAATGACAATTGGTTTACTACCGATTACTGGCATTCCACTACCTTTTATTAGTTATGGTGGTAGTTCGTTAGTTGGAAACATGTTTGCAATAGGTTTAATTTTCAGTATACGTTTCCACTATAAAACGTATATGTTCGGAGATTAATAAATGGCTAGCAATTCCCCTGGAATCTGCTAGCCATTTTATTAGTGATTTAATTTATTCTTCGCCATCTTAATTAACTCGGATACCATCTTTCCACCTATCTGTCCTCCAACCTTTCCTGCATCTCGTGACGTTAAGGATCCATTATACCCATTAGATAGTGGAACACCAACTTCACCTGCAACTTCTGCCTTCACTTCATCTGGATCATTGGTGGGAACGTTGTAGCCTTCTTTCTTCATTACATCAACCTTTAATTGATTAAGGGCCGCTCGGGCTTCTGGTACGAGTGGCTTACGTTTTTTACTCATCTTCATCCTCCTTTTACAGGTAGGTTCTACATTTTTTGCCTAAATCAATCATGAAGTGTTGACTAGTAAATTTGTTTTTTGGTAATATTATGTTCAAGTTCATGTAAGTCAAGTAACGATGACAGACATATAGTAACTAGTTCTCTCATGTAGAAGCGAGTCAGGGATGGTGTAAGCCTGAACATGAAAATTAGTGAAACGGCAGTCTCGAGTGAAAATTTAAAAGAGGGTTTGTTTCATAACAAACCAACTAGGGTGGAACCGCGGGAGATATGCTCTCGTCCCTAGGCTATTCATAGCCTAGAGACGAGAGCTTTTTTAATTGAAGTCGAAAAAGGAGAGAGTAAAAATGAGTAAAACGATGGAACAAGTTGTTTCACATGCTAAGCATAGAGGCTTCGTTTTTCCAGGGTCAGAAATTTATGGAGGACTCGCAAATACATGGGATTACGGTCCATTAGGTACAGAATTAAAAAACAATATTAAAAAAGCATGGTGGCGTAAGTTTGTTCAAGAATCACCTTACAACGTTGGTCTTGATGCTGCTATATTAATGAACCCCAGAACGTGGGAGGCATCTGGTCATATCGGAAACTTCAACGATCCGATGATTGATTGTAAAAGCTGTAAATCGAGACATCGTGCAGATAAATTAATTGAAAATGCCTTAGAGGAAAAAGGAACAGAAATGATCGTAGATGGTCTTCCATTTGAAAAGATGGAAGAGCTAATTAAAGAACATAATATTGCTTGTCCTGATTGTGGAAGTATCGATTTCACAAACATCCGTCAATTTAACTTAATGTTTAAAACTTCTCAAGGTGTTACAGAATCTAGTACCAACGATATATACCTACGTCCTGAAACAGCACAAGGTATTTTCGTTAACTTTAAAAATGTTCAACGTTCGATGAGAAAAAAACTTCCGTTCGGGATTGCTCAAATTGGTAAAAGCTTTAGAAATGAAATTACACCTGGTAACTTCACGTTCCGTACAAGAGAATTTGAACAAATGGAGCTAGAATTCTTCTGTAAGCCCGGTGAGGAGTTAGAATGGTTTTCTTATTGGAAAAAGACATGTGAAAATTGGTTACTATCACTTGGTATTACAAATGACAATTTACGTCTTCGTGACCATGATGAAGATGAATTATCTCATTACAGTAATGCAACAACAGACTTTGAATACAAGTTTCCATTCGGTTGGGGAGAGCTTTGGGGAATTGCATCCCGAACAGATTTTGATTTGAAGCAGCATGCAGAATACTCAGGCGAAGACTTTAATTACATTGATCAAGAAACAAATGAGCGTTATGTTCCATATTGTATCGAGCCTTCATTAGGAGCTGACCGTGTGACGCTTGCATTTATGATTGATGCTTACGAGGAAGAACAACTTGAGGACGGTACTTCTAGAACAGTAATGAGATTACATCCTGCTCTTGCGCCCTACAAAGCAGCTATTCTTCCATTATCAAAGAAGCTCTCAGATGGAGCTCGCAGTGTGTTTGAAGATTTATCCAAGCACTTCATGGTAGATTATGATGAGTCTGGTTCAATTGGAAAACGATATCGTAGACAAGACGAAATTGGTACCCCCTTCTGTATTACGTATGATTTTGATTCAGAAGGTGATGAAACCGTAACAATTCGAGATCGTGATACAATGGAGCAACAACGTATTTCCATCCACGAGCTTAAAACATTTATTGAAGAAAAATTACAATTTTAATTTTAGATAGGAGAGTAATCTCCTATCTAAGATTGTAGACAAAAGGCCACTCGAAAGGGATTTTCGAGTGGCCTTTTTGATATTTATGTATTATTTAATTGTTTGCAGACCTCTCCGAGGACTGTTTTTATGCCTTTTAGTAACAGATTGTAGCGAAATGGCACTCGACTCCTGCGGGAGCAGTGGGACAGGTGAGACTCCACAGGCAGTAACGCCGAGTTATCATGAACGAAACTAGCTCCTTACTCGTAACATCGTAGGTTAATTTGGTTAGAATGTTTACTGGTAAAAACAAACCAAATCAGAGCTACATTACGGAAGGAGCTAGTTATTATGAAGGATACCATAAAATATGTAGGTTTAGACGTATCAAAAGAAAAAATTGCAGTTGCGATCGCGGATGAGGGGCGAGAAGAGCCGAGATACTGGGGAGTAATTCCTCACACACCAGAAGCAGTTAGGAAATTAATAAATAAACTTGGAAACACCGAGACTCTTCGAGTCTGTTATGAAGCCGGTCCAACTGGATACCCACTATATAGATTATTACTTTCCCTAGGTGTTCATTGTGATGTGATAGCCCCATCTCTCATACCTAAAAGACCAGGTGAACGTATTAAGACAGATCGTAGAGACTCTATTCGACTGGCTCAGTTATATCGAGCAGGAGAATTAACTAACATCTATGTTCCAAACGAAGAGGATGAAGCTCTCCGTGATCTTGTAAGATGTCGTGAAGATGCAAAAGAAGATGAACTTAGGGCAAGGCACCGTTTGAGTAAATTTTTGCTTCGTAATAACATTAAGCCACCGTCAGGTGTGAACAAATGGACGGTCAAATATCGTAGATGGCTGGATGCATTAAAATTTGAAAGCTCCAAACTACGTGTGGTCTTTCAAGAATATTATCATCAATTGAAAGAGCTAGAACAACGAATTTTAAGACTAGAGGAAGAAATTAGAGTTCAGGCAACGGAGGGCGTACACGCCCCAACCATTCAAGCCTTACAATCACTAAGAGGTGTAGCTCTTATTACTGCGACTAGTCTTGTAGCGGAGATAGGTTCTTTCAAACGTTTCTCATCACCAACACAATTAATGGCCTATATTGGTTTAATACCAAGTGAATACTCAAGTGGTGAAAGAAGAATACAAGGGAGCATCACAAAAACAGGGAATCGTCATGTACGACGCTTATTAGTAGAAGCTGCATGGAGTTATCGTTATCAACCGTCAGTTAAAGGAGAATTGATGAGACGACAAAATGGACAGTCCCCCACTATTCAAGCGATATCCTGGAAAGCACAAAACCGACTTCATAAAAAGTATTACCGATTATTATCAAGAGGAAAAGAAAGTGGAAAAGCAATTACTGCAGTTGCCAGAGAATTAGCTGGTTTTATTTGGGCTATTACACAAGAGGTAGAAGAAGTAAAAAACGCTAGTTTTTGATCTTACAAGTTGTCATGTTACGGTGATATAGGTATTATTGATCCATTTTTTATGTATGGCTTTAATTTCACACGAATAATTTACGAAGAAAGATAGATGATTGAGAACAGGGCTCGAAGGCAAAGAAAAAAACCGGAAAGGAAAACCCACGTGGCCTCCTCTGTGCTATATCTAAATAGATTAACGCACGTGCCGAGTTAGTGGATTAGTCCTTTATACGGAAAGATAAAATGTGAAAACCCACGGATATCAGAGCGTAAACCGCAGTAGAGATTTTTGCCTTCGTGCCGTGTTCTTAACTTCTATTCAAGTCAAAAAAAGGAGAAAGGAACAGATTCCTTCTATAGCTTAATGGAGTCTCTCACTTCTTTGTATGACAGTCAAGGAGACCACTTGACAGACATACAAAGAAGTGAGAAGTGGTCAGTAAGCTAAAGAAGGAGCTATTCTAGCCAGAATGGCTTGCTAACTAACAAAATCAAGAAAAGAAGCCGTAAATAGCTTCTCTTCTTAGAGTTGGTCAAAAGACAATCCAAACCTGGTGAAGAGTGGGAGCCTTGACAGTTTCGTTCATATCAGGAGGCT
>NZ_JAFELM010000025.1 GCF_016890225.1 Bacillus suaedaesalsae
CAAATTCGTTTAATAGGATTTGAATGAGTTCGGATTTTTTTATTTATTTTGTTAGAGACTACGTTTTGTTTTATGTATGTACTAGCTGTTAATTGAAGTGCAAGACGAAGACTCCTGCGGGAGAAGCGAGTTAGGTGAGACCCCGCAGGGAGGAACGACAGAGGAGGCTCACCAACCGCCAGCGGAAAGCGAAGTCTTGCACAACAGCTGTATTAAAAGCCTATCTAATTTGAAATTGTTCGTCTTTAGTTATCGTGTTTTAGTTTTGTCCCAACCTCTTTTTAGTAAGAATTATGGTTATTGTGTCTGGCTAAAGCGCTCTGCCTGCCTGAGCGCTTTCACATTTCTACATAATTGACCTGAGGAGTTTGCTTTTGTAAACTTAATAGAAGGTTTTTAAATAGAAAAGGTGATTACACATGAAAATACAACTGAACGGGATTCGCGATGAACGTTTTGAACGACCGTTACATCATATCACTCAATTATTTTTTGAAGAGAGTGATTTACACTTTGGTGTGGTTGAAAATGCAGAGTTGACTGTAAGCATACTAATTACAGAAGAAGCAGATAAGGTTGTCGTTACAGGAGTAGGAGTATTAGCAAACTCAAGCAAAAAATTCGAATCGATGTTTGAAAACAGCTTTAAAGAAGCTGAAACAGAAAAGAAACGTTTTACACTAGTCAAAGGCGCAGTATTTTATGTGTTTTTAACAATTTTGCAAGATGTGACTGGAATGATTCAACAGTGGGGAATTCTAACTGGAATTCGTCCTACAAAGCTGCTTCATAAGAAGTTGCAAGAAGGAAAGACGAAAGAGCAGGCTCATGCCGAGCTTAGGGAAGACTATAAAATACTCGATAGTAAAATTAACTTAATGCAAGCAATTGTAGACCGTCAGCTAGCAGTCGTTCCAGATCTTTATCATCTTGAAAAAGAGCTAAGTATTTATATCGGCATTCCATTTTGTCCCACGAAATGTGCTTATTGTACATTTCCCGCCTATGCAATAGGTGGCAAGCAAGGGAAGGTAGACTCATTTTTAGGTGGATTACATTATGAAATAAGAGAAATGGGTAAATGGTTGAAGGAAAACAATATTAACATTACTACCATCTATTATGGTGGTGGAACGCCAACAAGTATTACTGCGGAAGAAATGGACTTGTTATATGAAGAGATGTATGAGTCTTTCCCTAATGTCGATAAGGTACGAGAAATTACGGTTGAAGCAGGAAGACCGGATACGATCACTCCAGAAAAACTAGAAGTGTTGAAAAAGTGGAACATTGACCGAATTAGTATCAATCCACAATCCTATATACAAGAAACATTAAAAGCAATCGGACGACATCATACAGTAGAGGAAACAATTGATAAGTTTCATCTAGCACGTAGCATGGGGATGAACAACATTAACATGGATTTAATTATCGGTCTGCCAGGAGAAGGCGTGAGTGAATTCCAATTTACATTGGATGAAACGGAAAAGTTAATGCCAGAATCTTTAACCGTGCATACGTTATCCTTCAAACGAGCCTCTGAAATGACAAAAAACAAGGAAAAGTATAAGGTAGCAGACCGCAGGGAAATTACAGAAATGATGGGTTTAGCTACTCAGTGGACGAATGAACACGGGTATTCCCCTTACTACTTATACCGTCAAAAAAATATATTAGGGAACCTAGAAAATGTCGGCTATTCCCTTCCTGGACAGGAAAGTATCTATAACATCATGATCATGGAGGAAAAACAGACGATTCTAGGTCTTGGCTGCGGTGCATCAAGTAAATTTGTACACCCAGTTACAGGGAAAATTACTCGTTTCGCAAATCCGAAAGATCCGAAATCGTACAACGATGGCTATGAGAAATATACTAAAGATAAAATTGCGATATTAAATGAGCTGTTTGATTTAGAGAAAACTAAATAATTTGCAGCTGCCCCAGTTTAGGGGCTTTTTTTATAAGGGGATGTGGAAATTTATGTAATTTCGTCCGAATTAAATGGAAAGTCGTCCAAAATATCTTCAATCTCGTCCAAAAAAATGAAGAAGTCGTTCAAATTCTCAGTATAGTCGTCCAAATCAATAATCCCACCCATAAAAAGAATTAGAGGATTTTAACTTCTTATATCGAAATAGTAATAAAATACTATTTTAGGGGGATTATCTTGTCTACTAAAGTGTTACTTGAACAAAAAGACGGCGTGATTTATGTGACGTTAAATCGACCAGAGGCGTATAATTCACTTGATGTTCCGATGCTTGAAGAGTTATTGGGGAAATTGCAAGAGGCATCAAAAATGGAAGAAAAAATCCTTGTATTAAAAGGTAGTGGGAAAGGCTTTTCAGCAGGAGGAGACATTAAGTCGATGCTTGCTTCATTTGATACACCATTTGAATCCATTATGAAAATAATCGGTGGAGTGGTAAGTGCATTATATGAGATGCCAAAACTGACAATTAGTGCAATACATGGAGCAGCTGCCGGGTTAGGGTTAAGCATTGCGTTAGCTTGTGATTATGTAGTTGCAGACAGCTCATCAAAGGTTGCAATGAACTTTATCGGAATTGGACTTGTACCGGACGGAGCTGGTCACTTCTTCTTACAAAAGCGCCTAGGCGATGTTAGAGCAAAAGAGGTGATTTGGGAAGGGAAAACGTTATCTGCTAACGAAGGACTAAAGTACGGTCTTGTTGATGTTGTAGCAGATAATCTAGAAGAGGCAATTGCTAATAAAGTATCAGAATGGAAGCAAAAACCGGTATTAGCGATGATTGCAACGAAAGCTATCTATGTTCAGCAATCACTTCCATCACTTCATAAAACGCTAGAGATAGAAATGAAATACCAAGGTGAAATGAGAGCAACACGTGATCACAAGGAAGGCGTAACGGCCTTTATTGAAAAAAGATTGCCAAATTATATTGGAAAATAAAAAAACGGGGACCAATTTGTTGGTCACCGTTTTTGAGTGAATAAGAAAGTATAAAACTTCCTTACTGCATAAAAAAAGTCTAAGCCAGTATCTGCGTTTCAAATACTTGGTGCTAGCCAAGATTTTTAATGAATTAACGATGAAAAAGAATTAATTTTCCAGCAGGGGATACGAGACGATGAGTTCTCTCGGTTAAACCTTTTTCAGTTAAAAGTGCTTCCCCTTTTTGCTTTGCTTCAGCTTCAGTTGCTGCTTCAAAATTTTCATCTACTAGCTTGCTGCCATCTTTATCAAAGGCAGTTAATGTGTATACAGGCATTTTAAAACCTCCAGTTTCTTGGTGAAAATTCGCTTCGTATAGTATTTCTTTATTTATTATTAAAAATCCTTTAAAAAAATGAATCATTCTTCAGTTTAAAACGTAAATAAAATGAATGGGGGTTAGGATATGTCATTGCAAATTAAAAATGTAACGAAAAGATTCGGTAATTTCACAGCAGTAAATGATTTGTCGATTACAATTCCAGAGCGTGAAATGTTCGGATTTTTAGGGGCGAATGGAGCGGGAAAAACGACAACATTCAGAATGATTCTAGGCTTATTGGATCCTTCTAACGGAGAAATTACATGGGATGGAAAGCCTATTAACTATGAGACAAGTAATATTATTGGATATCTTCCAGAGGAAAGAGGACTGTATCCGAAGATGAAGGTTCGAGATCAGCTCATTTATTTAGGAAGATTACGAGGGATCGATAAGCAAACGATTATAAAAGAAATGAAATATTGGCTTGAGCGCTTCAAGGTACCAGAATACGAGACAAAGAAGGTTGAAGAGCTTTCTAAAGGAAATCAGCAAAAAATCCAGTTTATTGCATCTGTTATTCATAAACCAAAGCTATTAATCTTGGATGAACCATTCAGTGGTTTAGACCCTGTAAATGTGGAGCAGTTAAAAGACGCAGTACTAGAATTAAAGAATAATGGCACCTCCATCGTTTTCTCAAGTCATCGAATGGAGCACGTAGAGGAACTATGTGAGCACTTATGTATTATGCACCACGGAAGTCCTGTGGTTCATGGGTCTTTAAAGGATATAAAACGATCATTTGGAAGAAAGAATGTTACAGTGGAGGCTGATTTCGATTTATCATTCCTAGAGCAAGTTAATGGAGTAATTAAATCTAAACAGCGAGCAGACGGGATTACTCTTCAAGTCGAAAGTGAAGACGTGTCTCAAGCTATTTTCTTACAAATACAGGGGAAAGGCTTTGTCCGTAAATTTGAACTAGAAGAGCCGTCATTAAATGATATTTTTATTGAAAAGGTAGGTGCATCCTATCATGAATAAGTTTTGGATCATTTTACTTCATACGTATTTAAATAAGTTAAAATCTAAATCATTTATCATTACAACAATCGTCACGGCTTTATTTATCTTTGGAATAAGTAATTTAGAAAATATCATTAACTATTTTGATAAAGATGAAAAAACAGTCGTGTCAGTGATTGATGAAACAGGAGAGCTATTACCATTTATAAAGGAACAAGTAAAAAGTACAGATGAAAAAGTAACTTTAGAACTCTATGATGGCACATTAGAAGAGGCTGAAAAAGATGTAACAGAAGGCAAGTATGAAGGAGTGCTTACACTTTCATACAATGATGAAGGTTTACCAAAAGGAACCTATAAAGCCAATTCAATTACAAACTCAGATGCTACCTTCACCATGCAAACGGCCATGCAACAAGTTAAAGTAGCGATGGCGACAAACCAATTAGGGTTAACGGAAACGCAAATTTCCCAGCTTTATGAAGAAGTAGAGTTTGAGACAGTTGCGCTAGAAGAAAATGCCAAAACTGAAGAAGAACTCAATTCTGCACGAGGTATTGTGTACATTCTATTATTCATGATTTATATGGCTGTCATTCTTTATGCGAATATGATCGCAATGGAAGTAGCAACAGAAAAATCATCTCGTGTAATGGAAATTTTAATATCAAGTGTATCTCCAGTTAAACAAATGTTTGGGAAAATACTTGGAATTGCCTTACTCAGTATTACTCAGTTTGGTGTGCTCTTACTAGTTGGATATTTCTCAATTAAACAAAACGTTGGAAGTAGCGGTGAACCAGGATTCTTACAATTCGTAGGATTAGATAATATCCCGGCATCAACCATTATTTATGCTGTTATATTCTTCTTATTAGGATACTTGTTATTTGCCACACTGGCTGCAGTTCTTGGATCCCTCGTAAGTCGTATCGAAGACGTACAGCAAATGATTACACCCATGACACTACTCGTTGTCGCAGCATTTATGATTGCCATGTTCGGACTTGGTAATCCAGAAAACTCATTTATCACAATCACATCTTTCATTCCATTCTTCTCACCAATGATCATGTTCCTCCGAGTAGGAATGCTAAATGTGCCTGGATGGGAAGTTGCACTTGGAATTGGATTATTAGTAGGAACCATCATTCTATTAGCCTTGTTTGGAGCTAGAGTATACCGTGGCGGAGTCCTGCTTTATGATAAATCATCTTCCTTCAAGGATGTTAAAAAAGCACTACAACTAACAAAAAAATCATAAATAATTGTCGACAGGTGCCAGTGGTCAATACCCCAATAAATGGACAATAAGAAATACGACAATTAGGCCACGATATAATTGTCTCTTAGAAATCTTTTAGGAGAAACGTACCCAAGCTTTGAGTGGGTACGTTTTTCATTGTAATAACGGATATATTTCTCTAAATTAGATTCAAAGTTCTTACCAGTTGTATCAGGGTAGAAACAAGGAAATTCACATTTTAATTGAGAAAAAAAGCTTTCAATAACAGCGTTGTCCCAACAATTCGCTTTTCTCGACATACTAGGCGTAAACTGTAACGTCTTACATAAATGATGATACTCATTGGACCTATAAACACTCCCTTGATCGCTATGGATGATCACGCCATTTAAATTGGCTAATTTTCTCTTTTTTTGTGCAGCTCTAATAGTAGCCTCTATTAATTTTAGATTAGGGCTGTAACTTGACTTAATTGCGATAATTTCACGATTAAATAAGTCCAATAGTGCTGATACATATAGTCTCTCCACTAATTTCAACTTCTGTCATGTCTGTTACCCACTTATGATTAGGTAGTGCGGCATCAAATGATCTACTTAATATATTTTCATATACATGACCTGCATATTGTAATTTAGCTACTTTCGTTTTCTTTCCTCTTACCACAGCTTTTAACCCTAATTCGCGCATAATACGTTCTACCTTTTTATGATTCACAACGTATCCACGATCCTTTAAATTGCTTGTAATTCTTAAACAACCATACGTCCCTTTATGTAAAGAATATACACGTTTTATTTTATTTATTAGATCCAATTCTTCTTTAGAAATTTCACGTGGTGGGCGTTTTAAATAAGCATAATATCCACTCTTAGAAACTCCTAATACTTTACATAACAGTGTTACTGAATAATCCTTTCTCAAGTAAGTAATGGAGTCAAAAACCTTACTTATCTTTTCCCCTTGAGAAAGGCCTGGAACTTTTTTAGGATTTCGTTCTCCAGTTCCTTTTCTTTTAGCAATTTTTCTAATTCCATAATTCTCTTACGGTCATCAATCGAAGATTGTTTATTGATTCTTTTAGACTTTAATCCGGCTGGACCAGATTCTTTATAAGAAAGTACCCAGCCGTTAACGGTATCACGGTGTACTCCTATATCCAATGCGACTGAAGCTACTGATTTCCCCAATTCAATTACTTCTTGTACTGCTTTTAACTTTACTTCGACATCTTGATGATTTGAGCCTTTTTTTCCACTCATTATAAAAACCCCCATAATGGCATAACCGTCGTATTTACTACAACTTTATATGTCCATTATAAGGGGGTCAAGCACAGGCACTTGTCGACTTTTCTTTATCCAAATTCTTCCTAATGCAAGTTGCGTGACACTATAAATGGTTGTTTGTTAGAATAACATCTTACACCAAGAATCTATTACTAAAGGAGTAATGATAGATGAATATTTTAGTTGTAAAAGCAAATGACCGCCCGGCAACAGAAGGTGTTTCTAGTAGAATGTATGAGACATTTATGGAAACGATGAAGGAGGCAAATGGCGTCAATGTATCTACATACGACGTGTTTGCACAAGATATGCCATACTTAGGTCAAGATTTATTCAACGCTTTCGGTAAATTACAAAATGGCGGGGAATTAACAGATGTAGAGCAACGCTTACTAAATGCTAAGCAAAAAGCAATGGATGCAATAAGTGCGGCGGATGTAGTTGTATTTGCATTTCCTTTATGGAACCTAACGATTCCGGCTAGATTACACACATTTATTGATTATGTATATGCTGCAGGTTTTGCTTTCAAATATGATGCACAAGGTAACCTTATTCAGTTAATGACTGATAAGAAAGCCATCTTCTTAAATGCTCGTGGTGGTGTTTACTCAACACCAGAAGCAGCATCAAGCGAAATGGCAGTGAATTATATGCGTAATGTGTTCGGAGGGGTATTCGGTATGGAAATTATCGATGAAGTGATTATCGAAGGACACAATGCGAATCCAAGTAAAGCATCAGAAATTATTGAAGAAGGTTTACAAAAAGTAGCGCAGGTGGCTACTAAATTGGCGCTCCAAACAGTATAGTAATCGTCCAAAGAGCATCTAAGAAGTTAGTAATGACTTCATAGATGCTTTTTTAGTTAGTTGGAAAGGTTTTCCTACATATATGTAGACTTTTATGTGTAATAAATAGTGGAGGATTTTATAAATGAAAAGTTACACGAAAGCTGTACTAGTTATTGGCATAGGTTTCATAACAATCATTATTGGAATAGCATTTTTTATATTCTTCCAACAAGCATTTTATGGTGATCGGGGAAAAATCAGTACAATAACTGCTGAATTAACAGAAGAAATGCAAAATAAATATGGAGTCGTTGTGACAGACAGTATTGGCTTTTACACGATGGATGTTGGCTACGGTGCAACTTTAACCACTGAAGGTGGAATAGAATTTGAAGCTTGGAGTAGTGCTTACGGAAGTAAGGATACATATATGGAAGAAGTATGGAGAACTAAGGCTCTTGCCAGATGGGGATATGCACAAGACTATATTCAGCATGTTAAAAACGTAGATGTAAATGTAGGCTATAGGACAGAAGAAATGAAAGATATACAAAAGCTTGCATACCCAATTGAAGAAGTATCAGGCAGCTTATGGATGTGTATTTATATTGATCTTACAAATTCATTTAAAGAAAAAGATTCCTCTGAAATAGAGGAGCAAATATTACAGTATTATAAACAGCTTCAAAAAGATCATGCGCGTCAAGTTGAATTAATTGTAAGACACGCTAATGATTCAGGGGCATATATGATAGTAAAAGGGGAAGATGGAAACATCCCAACATTACATACAGCTAGAGATGTCTCTAAAACATTGTTTAAGTAAGGAACTACTAGCTTGAAAAAACCAATAAACTAGTGCATGGATTATGACAAAACTATTACAGTAGATTTAAAGGAGTCCAAGATAAAATAGAAAAAATGGAGGTTGCCATTTTGAAATGCGATCTCCATTTTTTGTTTTTTGGCATGTTTGATAAGTGAGTAGTACTGCATTTCAAATCCGCTAGTTATTTTAACCCAGCAATAGTAAACTCTTTTATAAAGTACATGCATTTTCAGGCTTTCTAGGTCGCCTCACTAATTCTCCACTACAATTTGGACATATATGATTCATTTTTTCTGTACAGGTTGTGCAAAATGTACATTCATGTACACAAATATAAGCAACAGTTTGTTCTTCAATATAAACTTCACATCGTTCGCATTTACTTCGCATTTCAAGAGCCATTACAATCCCCCTTTACAGGAAAATAATAACAAACCAACAGAAAAATATAAGTACCAGATATACACAATAACTAGGTACCAGATAATGCACATTCAAACGTTGGTTTGAATATAAAATGTAATAAGGTATAATATATTCAAACAATCATTTGAATAAGGTGTGAGATTTATGAAAGATACATGTGAAATTTATTGTTATGATGAAGAAAAGGTACAACGAATTCAAGGTGACTTACAAACTGTAGATATGGCAAGTGTCAGTCAATTGTTTAAAGCTATGGCTGATGAAAATAGAGCAAAAATAACGTATGCATTATGCCAAGATGAAGAATTATGTGTATGTGATATTGCAAATATCATTGGTGCAACGATTGCAACAGCTTCTCATCACTTGCGTACTCTTCATAAACAAGGAATTGTGAAGTTTCGCAAAGAAGGGAAGCTAGCCTTTTATTCTCTTGATGATGAACACATAAAACAAATGATGATGATTGCATTGGTACATCGAAATGAGGTGAAGATAAATGTCTCATCATGAAGCTAAAGTATTGGAAACAAAGACATACCGAGTTCAAGGCTTTTCCTGAGCAGGATGCGCGAAAACGTTCGAAGAGAACGTAAAGCACCTGGATGGTGTTAAGGATGCGAAAGTAAACTTTGGTGCTTCAAAAATAACGGTAACAGGTGAAGCATCGCTAGAAGCACTTGTGAAAGCGGGAGCATTTGAAAATCTTATCCTGCGTGATGAAAATGAAGCTGCAGCGGAACGTGGCCCATTTTGGAAGCAAAAGGAGAATATAAAAGTATATATTTCTGCACTTTTACTAGTCGTTAGTTGGTTTCTAACTAAACAGTATGGAGAGGAACATCTATATCCGGTCATAGGGTATGCTGCTTCTATTATCATAGGTGGATATATACTATTTTTGAAGGGCATTAAAAACCTTACAAGATTAAATTTTGATATGAGTACACTAATGACTATTGCAATTATTGGTGCCGCATTAATCGGTGAGTGGGGAGAAGGGGCAATGGTTGTCATTCTCTTTGCGATTAGTGAAGTGTTAGAGCGTTATTCAATGGAAAAGGCACGTCAGTCTATTGAATCGTTAATGGATATTGCTCCAAAGGAAGCGCTAATCCGTAAAGGTAATGAAGAGTTCCTGGTTCATGTTGATGACATCGAAGTAGGCGATATCATGATTGTAAAGCCGGGTAAGAAATTAGCGATGGATGGAATAGTCGTTAAGGGATATTCAACGATTAATCAAGCAGCTATAACAGGTGAAAGTGTTCCAGTATCCAAAACAATTGAAGACGAAGTATATGCAGGAACATTGAATGAAGAAGGATTATTAGAAGTAAAAATAACGAAACGCGTTCAAGACACAACCATATCTAAAATCATTCATTTAGTGGAAGAAGCGCAAGCCGAACGAGCGCCGTCTCAAGCATTTGTCGATAAGTTTGCAAAGTATTATACTCCGGTCATTATCGTTATTGCCTTACTTATTGTCATCGTCCCACCTTTGTTTTTTGGAGCAGAATGGAGCAAATGGATTTATGAAGGCTTAGCTGTGCTTGTTGTCGGTTGTCCGTGTGCATTAGTCGTGTCCACCCCTGTAGCCGTTGTGACGGCAATTGGGAATGCAGCTCGAAATGGTGTATTAATTAAGGGAGGCATCCACTTAGAAGAAGCTGGAACACTAAAAGCAATTGCGTTTGATAAAACAGGAACGTTAACAAAAGGAGTACCAGCTGTTACAAATATTGTTTCTTTCGGAAATAATGAATATCAACTTTTGAAGATTACAGCTGCGATTGAAAAGGGGTCACAGCATCCACTAGCATCTGCCATTATGAGAAAAGCAGAGGAACTTGAAATCGATTACTCAAACGTGATTGTAGACGAAGTCCAATCTATTACTGGTAAAGGTATAAAAGGAAAAGTAAATGATGTTTTATATTATGTCGGAAGTCCGAACCTTTTTGCACAACTACATGGCAGCATTGATGAAGATAAACTTAATCATATTAGGAAGCTCCAAGGAGAAGGCAAAACGGTAATGGTGCTTGGAACAGAATCGAAACTCCTTATGTTCATTGCGGTTGCTGACGAAGTAAGAAAATCTTCTAAAGAAGTAATTAAGAAATTAAATAGCTTCGGCATCGAAACGATCATGTTAACAGGAGATAATGAACGAACAGCACATGCAATCGGTAGTCAAATAGGCGTTTCAGATATACAGGCTGATTTACTTCCTGAAGACAAACTATTATCGATTAAGAAACTCAGAGAAAAGCATGAAAGAGTTGCGATGGTAGGTGATGGAGTGAATGATGCACCTGCTCTTGCCGCCGCAACGGTTGGAGTAGCAATGGGAGGAGCCGGAACCGACACAGCACTTGAAACTGCGGATATTGCGCTAATGTCGGATGATTTATACAAACTTCCCTATACCATTAAACTTAGTCGGAAGGCACTATCTATTATAAAACAAAACATTACGTTTTCTCTTGCTATTAAGGTAGTTGCTTTGTTACTTGTAATACCAGGCTGGCTGACACTTTGGATTGCCATCTTTGCTGACATGGGAGCAACACTGCTTGTTACATTGAATAGTTTACGTCTATTAAAAATAAAAGAATAAAAGCAAAAACTCCACTACAGTAGAGAGTGGAGTTTTTTCCTATACATCAAACTATACGTTTTACCACCAGGCCTCAGTAAAGGAAATCACGTTTAGTAGCGGTGTATTTCTATCTTTTCTCGATGGGGACTGAGAAAGGTATATCAAAGAGCCAGATCCAAAAAATCGCTATGGGTACACCAAATAGTAAAGCAAGAAAAGGCTTTTTGTGGTGAAATAATAAATAAGGGAACATAAGACAATCAAATACAGCTGACCACCATAAGTTCCAACCGTATTTGTATAAGATATTGCCCTTTATCATCAATATGAATTCAACACCAACATATAGTAGTATCCAAAACATATAATGCCGGAAAATTCTCCACTTACCTTGTTCCTGTGGATATCGAGAAAGAAACATCAATGCAGTTAAAGGGAATGTGATAAATGTATAGGACATCTCTAATAAGGTATGATTAAACCATTTAATATCGGGAGATAGTTGCCATAGCCAGTGTGAGGCACATAGGAAGTTGTAGGTTAGGTTACCAATCGCTATAAATTGAAGAGTCGGATAATAAACTTTCCATTGTCTATAATCTCCTCTCCACCATACAGCAATAATGCTAATTAAAGCTAACAATAAGTGCATGAACTTTTTCCTTCTTTTCCATCTACTTTTTTCGCTTAGTTTGTCTCAAGATAGTTAATTTTAACCTTGTGATTTTTTCATTGAAAATAACTAGCTTATTATCAGTTTCTTAAACCTATTTATCTTTTTGGCACTGCCCTTGAAACATCATAATTCATACAGTTAATTGAATCTCCTAATTGGGTAAGTCTATATACCGATATTACTCCTTAAAAATATCTTTACTCAACTTATTATTATCAATATTCACCGTTTATCATCTAAAACAAAAGCAACTATTAGGTGATCACCTGAAAGATATTTCTACTCAATTACGCAATTCTTCTAATAACCCGAGACCATCCATTTTTCTAATCATAAGAATTTTTCTATTATCATCAAGATTAATTTTTCCAGTAACGGTAGCTATGTTTGTTTGTTCATCTTTGCTATATTCAACTTCGACTTCGTAATCATAGACGTTATTCTCAGTTCCCTCTATCTTTTTTATGGTGATGTTTTTGGGGTGTAATTGATACCCGTTTAAATGTGCGTCTCTTAAAAATACCAATACATAATTCCTATTAACCATACTTTCCAAGTCTACTATTATATCCCCATATCTTTCTTCTAAATATGAATCTAGTTCAGGTGGATGTAGACCTTGATCAAGAATATTGCTTAGTTCTTCATTAGGTCCTGTGAACTCGTGTTCCAAATAAGTCTGAATGGTTGCTGTATTCTCATCACTTGCTTGTGAACAACCTCCAATGAAAATAGAAGAAAATAATAAAGCTACAATACTCCAGACTCTAATTTTTTTCATACATACCCCCCTATATCATAATCACTTATACAATTCTACGATTTAACTAATGAAAAGTTTCATTATACCCCCTTTTTTCAATTTCTAATAATTTTCTTATATTGCATAAATGTTTTTTTGTGGTGTCTCAAGATTGTAAACTGCTTACAATAAAAGATTGTCAGTCAATTTTTTTACTTCACACAAGAACGTGCATTCGCATTTGTGAAATGGTACAATATGGACACATATAAGCAAAAGGAAGTGAAGGGAATTGTCACGTGTATCGTTTATTCATACCGCCGATTTACACTTGGATAGCCCGTTTATTGGTTTAATGCACTTACCACAATCAATACTCCAGAGAGTTCAAGAGAGTACATTTGTTTCTTTAAAAAAAGTAATAGATTACGCTATTTTAAAAAAGGTCGATTTCATTGTCATATCAGGTGATTTATATGATTCTAAGCAACGTAGCTTAAAAGCACAAATTCGCTTGCGAAACGAAATGAAACGCCTTGAAAATGAAGGAATTCAAGCATATATTATCCACGGAAATCATGATCCATTAAATGGATCGTGGTTAGATTTAGATTGGCCGGAGAATGTTTATTTCTTCAAGGATAAAGTAGAGGCGATTCCATTTTATAAAAATGGACAACTAGAGGCTTTTATTTACGGATATAGCTATCCAACACGAGATGTGGCAGAAAATATAGCATTACAATATGAAAAGAAAAAAGTTGACTGTCTTCATATTGGGTTGCTTCATGGAACGATTTCAAGCAATACAGAACATGTGCCTTATGCGCCATTCCTTTTGAGCGATTTACAAGCAAAAGGCTTTGACTATTGGGCATTGGGACATATTCATCAAAGACAGCTACTATCGCAATTCCCACCAATTGTATATCCAGGTAATATTCAAGGACGTCATAAGAAAGAAGATGGACCAAAGGGTTGCTACTATGTTGAATTGACACAAGAAACATCAGAGCTTAATTTTTGGGAGACAAGTGATGTGATCTGGGAGAATGTAGAAATTTCGATTAATGACCTCTCAACGATTGATCAACTACTTCATTCCTGTCAGGAAAAGTTAGACCAAATAAGAAGACAACATCAAGGGGTTCTCGTGAATATCTTGCTAACTGGAACTGGGGAGTTATCTAGCCTCTTGCAAGGTAATGAAGTATTAGAGGATATCGTATCAAATCTTCAAGAAATAGAAGAGAATAGAAAAGATTTTGTTTACGTCTATACATTTAAAAATCAAACAACGTCTATAGTGAATATCGAAAAATGGAAAAACGAAGAGCATTTCATTGGAGATTTATTAAAACACATTGAGGAGTACGATGGATTCGAACATGCATTATCCTCTTTGTATCAGCACAGACAAGTAAGGAAGTTTATTGAGCCGTTAACAGCTGAAGAGAAACAAGAATTATTAAAGGAAGCAGAAGCCTGGATGATGTATGAACTGTTAAGCAGTGTTAAATAGGAGGTGGGACCTTGTATATCACAGCACTACATATTTATGGATACGGAAAACTAATCGATCAACAATTTAATCTAGAAAATGGATTACATGTTTTCTATGGAGAAAATGAAGCGGGAAAATCAACAATACTTTCCTTTATTCATAGTATTCTCTTTGGTTTCCCAACAAAAGTAAATACGGAAAATCGTTATGAACCGAAAAAAGGTTTAAAATATGGTGGCAAGATTACGGTTAAAACTGCTAGACATGGAATCACTACAATTGAAAGAATTGCTGGAAAATCAACAGGTGATGTAACCGTATATTTTGAAGATGGACAAGTAGGAAAAGAAGCTGAACTAAACGAAATGTTAAACGGTATGGATAAACGAATTTTCACTTCAATCTTTTCCTTCGGGATGAAGGGACTTCAAGATATTCACTCTCTTAAAGAAGATGATTTAAATCATTACTTATTTTCTTCTAGTGTGCTTGGAAATGAACAAGTATCTGAACTAGAAAAAAAAATAATGAAAGAAATGGATCAGTTATTTAAACCGAGTGGAAAGAAACCTGAAATAAACCAAGAACTTGATAAACTAACATCATTTTCAAAACATGTTCTTGAAGCGAAGCAACAAATTGAGGAATATCATCACATAAACGAAGAAGAGAGAAGAATTGAACATGAGCTTTCATCAGTAAAGGAAGAATTAGTAAAGCTTCGAGAGATTAAGAGAAAACTTGAATTATTCGAACAGTACTATCCGTTTAGTGTTGAATATAAAATGATTGCTGATCAACAAGAAAAATTGCAGGAGTATTCTTCTTTTCCATCAGAAGGACAAAAACGTTTAGAGTTGGTTGTTGGGAATCTATTACCGCTTCAAGCAAGAAAAGAAGGACTGGATACACAACTAAAGGAAATAAGTTCGAAAATCAATACAGTTTCTATAAATATACAACTGTTGCAGCTTGAAGGCGAAATCAAGGAGATTGCGTTAAAGTCAAATTCTCACGAGGAAGATAAATCAAATTTTGAGAGAATACAGGCAAAGATAGACGTTCTTCATTCTGATTTAAATTCAATGAAAGCAACTTTAGGTATTTCTGCTAGTAATGAACAATTATTGAAAGTAGACTTCACACTTTCTCAAAAGGAGAAGCTTAGAAAAGAGCTCAAACGATACGAAGATGTTCTTTATAAAAAGGAAACGCTTATTAGAAAGCAAGAGGAAGTAAATCAAAAACTAGACAACACGATAGGCACAATCAATCAATATGAACAACAACGTTTACCTCTAATTGAAAGAGAGAAGTTAGAATCAATTCTCGAACATGCAAAAACTCCAACAGTAGATAAAGGTACTGTGAAAAATAAACTAAACAACATAACGATTCAACTAACGAATTATCAACGTAAAGTTGAAGTAGGTAAAAAGGTAAGTTATTTTTTAATTTTTCCTATATTCCTTTTAACTTTAATAATTGGTGTTATAAGTTTGAGTGGTGATGAACTAACGGGAATAACCTTTCTTGTCATGTCTGCTTTTTTATTACTTGTTAGTATTTTTGCCCCTAGGATCGTTCGAGATCCAGCTCTTTTTATGATGTTGGAGAATGAAAAAGCAGAACTTGAAAACCAGCTTTTTGATATTGAAGGGTTAGAAAAGGATTTAGTAAGCAATAAAGGAATTTTACAAACAGAGCGGCTACTTGCAAGAGATGAGCAGTTAGTTCAGTTGATTTATCATGAAAAACTTATTTTGGTCCAGCTTGAAAAAGAAGCAGATATGTATATCGATGAATTGGAAGCATGGGAAAAAGATTACGATGAGATCTCAATACTACTAGAAAGAAGTAAAGAAAAGCTCTACATTCCGGAAGCGTATAGTCACCAGTCGATATTAACGGTTTATGAACAACTGGAGCAGCTCGCTTCAAAAGTAACGGAATTACAGCATCAAAAATTAGAGATGGAAAAACTTAATCAACGAATTGTTCTATTTGAACAGAATTGTCAATTAGTTCTAGATCAAGTAGGTATAATCGCTTCACCTCTTCAATTGTTAGATACAGTTGAAAAAGAAAAAGAAAAAGCTAGACAACTAGAGAGTCTAAAAGAGAAAGAAACTGAAATTCAACGTGTTCTAGAGACGATTGAAAAAGAAATCAACTATTATAAAGGTGAGTTGGATAAGCTGTATGAAGCAGCTGGTGTAGAGGAAGAAGAAGAGTTCAGAGAACATGCACAATTACATTCACAATGGCTCAGCTTACAAGCAAGAAAAGATGCGATTAACGAAAAGATAAAGTTAATTGTAAAAAATGATGAGCAATTAGAGAAGGAATTATCTCTTCAGTATGCTCAATTACTCGAGCAATTAGAAGAAAGAGATTTGCATCGTAAGCAATACAAAGAGTACGAAGAAAAAGAAGAGGAATTGCGAAAATTATTAGCAAAAATTGTAGTACAAAAAAACCAATTAGAGCAAAGTGGTACATATTCCGAGTTTGTTCATCAATACGAAACAATGAAAACAGAATTTACACGTTTAACAAAGAAATGGGCAAAGCTTGCAATCGCAAGAGATTTAATCATTCAGACGAAACATTATTATCAACATGTTCGATTACCTGCTGTCATTAAGAAGGCAGAAGAATATTTTAGTTTACTAACTGAAAATGAATACCAGAAGCTATTTGCTCCACAGGACCTAGGAAGCTTCATGGTAGAACGAAAAGATGGAACGAGATTTTCTCCGCAAGAACTAAGTCAGGGCACTACAGAACAGCTTTATTTATCATTACGTCTTGCCTTGGCAGAAAGTTACCAAACATCCATTGTGTTTCCAATCTTCATTGATGATAGCTTTGTTAACTTTGATGAAGCAAGGACAACAATTACCATGCAACTAATTAGAAAGCTTGCTATGAAACGGCAAGTTGTGTTTTTTACTTGTCATAAAGAGATGATTGCCAGTTTGCAAGTTGAGACATACAGTAATTTGTCTTCAAAGGAAGTTTCGATAAGTTAATTGGAGTAAGTTGACTAGAGGTAGTAATGGAGATATTAAATCAAATACTTTGAAACTACAGTCCCATAATCTCTCAAAGAATATGAAAAATGAGTATGCTATAATGATAGAAATAATACTCCACTTTACAGGGGGAATAGATATGTCAAAAGGGATCGTATTTTACGATGTTGGCGAACAAATAGATGTGTATTTATTAGTCAAATCCTGTACAAAGGGAATTGCAAGTAATGGAAAGCCGTTTCTTACACTTATACTACAAGACCAAACAGGGGATATAGAGGCAAAGCTTTGGGATTGCACTCCAGAAAGTGAACAAGTATATAAAGCACAAAGTATCGTTAAGGTTTATGGTGATATCCATAGCTATCGTGGGAAAAATCAGTTGAAGCTTAGAAGCATTAGACCATCGAATGAGACTGATCCAGTAGACGTGTCTGACTTTTTAGAAGTGGCACCATTAGCCCAAGATGAAATGATGTCTAAAATCACACAATATATATTCGAAATGAAAAATCCTAATATTCAACGAATCACAAGGCATCTTGTTAAAAAATATCAGCAATCATTTTTAGAATATCCTGCTGCAACAAAGAATCATCATGAGTTTGTTTCAGGTTTAGCGTATCATGTTGTGTCTATGTTAGATTTAGCAAAAGTAATATCAGGATTGTACCCTTCTTTAGACACGGATTTATTGTATTCTGGAGTTATTCTTCATGATTTAGGGAAGGTAATGGAACTTTCCGGTCCGGTCGCAACTGTATATACGACAGAAGGAAACTTATTAGGTCATATTACGATAATGGTTAATGAAATAGGAAAAGCAGCTGAGGAATTAGGAATTAAAGGTGAGGAAGTAACAGTCCTTCAGCATATTGTTCTTTCTCACCATGGAAAGGCAGAGTGGGGTAGCCCAAAGCCACCGTTGATTAAAGAAGCAGAAATTCTTCATTACATTGACAACTTAGATGCCAAAATGAATATGTTAGATCGTGCATTGGAGCGTGTAAAACCAGGTGAGTTTTCAGATCGTGTATTTGCACTAGAGAATCGCTCATTCTACAAGCCAACGTTTCATAAATAGATTCATGGTCATAATGCTGTTTCTCTTCGCATATATTTTTCCATAATGAACACTCGTTTTGAAGGGGGAAATGTCCGATGATCACAGTTCCTTGGTGGATTTATGTTGTGATGACAGGGGTAGGAGTTAGCGGTGTAATGATGGTGAAAACAGGTAAAAGGGAACGTGAGATGAGGCAGTTTTACATTGAACGTGAAGGTCAAGTCTTTATGGAACGTATGAAATACGAGCGTGAAAAAAGGCAACAACAAGAACAAAGACGAGAAGAAATTGAAATTAAAGCAGCAAATTAAAAAGGGGCTGACATCTTTATTAGCTGTCAGTCTTTTTTCACAGACTACTGAAACGAAAAAACGGACTTACGTATTGTAAGTCCGTTCAGATTGTAGACAAAAGGCCACTCGAAAGGAATTTTAGAGTGGCCTTTTTGATATTTATGTATTATTTAATTGTTTGCAGACCTCTCCGAGGACTGTTTTTATGCCATTTCGTGGAGAAGTGAGGGATCTTATCATGAAACCCATAACCTAGAAACCAACGATATGCCATAATTGTTTCTATTTCATCAATGGTCTTACGCATTGATCCAATACCGAATATGTATTGTATAAATGCCATTTTAATTAAGATAATAGGGTCAATACTGGGGCGACCAACTTCAGAATACATATCTTTAACAAGAGGATTGATGATAGAAAAATCAATTGCCACTTCAAGTTTGCGTACAAGATGATTGGCTGGAACAAGTTCGTCTAAAGCAATTATTTCAATTTGGTCTCTTTGTATAGAGTTATGTTTCGTTAGCAATTGTGACCTCAAATATGTTATTTTCCTTATATTTAAAAAGTAGAACATGTTAAAAAAACAGTCCTAATTTTAGTAACAGAATGTAGCGGAATGGCACTCGACTCCTGCGGGAGCAGTGGGACAGGTGAGACCCCACAGGCGGTAACGCCGAGTTATCATGAACGAAACTAGCTCCTTACTCGTAACATCGTAGGTTAATTTGGTTAGAATGTTTACTGGTAAAAACAAACCAAATCAGAGCTACATTACGGAAGGAGCTAGTTATTATGAAGGATACCATAAAATATGTAGGTTTAGACGTATCAAAAGAAAAAATTGCAGTTGCGATCGCGGATGAGGGGCGAGAAGAGCCGAGATACTGGGGAGTAATTCCTCACACACCAGAAGCAGTTAGGAAATTAATAAATAAACTTGGAAACACCGAGACTCTTCGAGTCTGTTATGAAGCCGGTCCAACTGGATACCCACTATATAGATTATTACTTTCCCTAGGTGTTCATTGTGATGTGATAGCCCCATCTCTCATACCTAAAAGACCAGGTGAACGTATTAAGACAGATCGTAGAGACTCTATTCGACTGGCTCAGTTATATCGAGCAGGAGAATTAACTAACATCTATGTTCCAAACGAAGAGGATGAAGCTCTCCGTGATCTTGTAAGATGTCGTGAAGATGCAAAAGAAGATGAACTTAGGGCAAGGCACCGTTTGAGTAAATTTTTGCTTCGTAATAACATTAAGCCACCGTCAGGTGTGAACAAATGGACGGTCAAATATCGTAGATGGCTGGATGCATTAAAATTTGAAAGCTCCAAACTACGTGTGGTCTTTCAAGAATATTATCATCAATTGAAAGAGCTAGAACAACGAATTTTAAGACTAGAGGAAGAAATTAGAGTTCAGGCAACGGAGGGCGTACACGCCCCAACCATTCAAGCCTTACAATCACTAAGAGGTGTAGCTCTTATTACTGCGACTAGTCTTGTAGCGGAGATAGGTTCTTTCAAACGTTTCTCATCACCAACACAATTAATGGCCTATATTGGTTTAATACCAAGTGAATACTCAAGTGGTGAAAGAAGAATACAAGGGAGCATCACAAAAACAGGGAATCGTCATGTACGACGCTTATTAGTAGAAGCTGCATGGAGTTATCGTTATCAACCGTCAGTTAAAGGAGAATTGATGAGACGACAAAATGGACAGTCCCCCACTATTCAAGCGATATCCTGGAAAGCACAAAACCGACTTCATAAAAAGTATTACCGATTATTATCAAGAGGAAAAGAAAGTGGAAAAGCAATTACTGCAGTTGCCAGAGAATTAGCTGGTTTTATTTGGGCTATTACACAAGAGGTAGAAGAAGTAAAAAACGCTAGTTTTTGATCTTACAAGTTGTCATGTTACGGTGATATAGGTATTATTGATCCATTTTTTATGTATGGCTTTAATTTCACACGAATAATTTACGAAGAAAGATAGATGATTGAGAACAGGGCTCGAAGGCAAAGAAAAAAACCGGAAAGGAAAACCCACGTGGCCTCCTCTGTGCTATATCTAAATAGATTAACGCACGTGCCGAGTTAGTGGATTAGTCCTTTATACGGAAAGATAAAATGTGAAAACCCACGGATATCAGAGCGTAAACCGCAGTAGAGATTTTTGCCTTCGTGCCGTGTTCTTAACTTCTATTCAAGTCAAAAAAAGGAGAAAGGAACAGATTCCTTCTATAGCTTAATGGAGTCTCTCACTTCTTTGTATGACAGTCAAGGAGACCACTTGACAGACATACAAAGAAGTGAGAAGTGGTCAGTAAGCTAAAGAAGGAGCTATTCTAGCCAGAATGGCTTGCTAACTAACAAAATCAAGAAAAGAAGCCGTAAATAGCTTCTCTTCTTAGAGTTGGTCAAAAGACAATCCAAACCTGGTGAAGAGTGGGAGCCTTGACAGTTTCGTTCATATCAGGAGGCT
>NZ_JAFELM010000026.1 GCF_016890225.1 Bacillus suaedaesalsae
ATCAATCCGCTCGACTTGCATGTATTAGGCACGCCGCCAGCGTTCGTCCTGAGCCAGGATCAAACTCTCCAATAAAGTGTTTGATTGCTCATTTGTTTGCTGGCTATCTATATAATAGATAGTTTTAAAAATTTTGCGTTGGTTAGAAACCAACACGCTTGACGTTTTGTTTAGTTTTCAAAGAACTCTCCATCGCTCACAGGCGACTTAATTACTATAACATAAATATTTTTCATTATCAAGTGTGAATTTCAAAATAATTCATGTTAGTGGAGCGGGTGATGAGAATCGAACTCACGACATCAGCTTGGAAGGCTGAGGTTTTACCATTAAACTACACCCGCATATTAAACTGACGATGGTCGGGAAGACAGGATTTGAACCTGCGACCCCCTGGTCCCAAACCAGGTGCTCTACCAAGCTGAGCCACTTCCCGTAAATCATGGCGCGCCCGAGAGGAGTCGAACCCCTAACCTTTTGATCCGTAGTCAAACGCTCTATCCAATTGAGCTACGGGCGCAATATATCTTCACGACATTTATTTATAATAGAATGTATTCACCACAAATGCAAGTTCCAAGTTTTGGTGCGGCCGAGAGGACTTGAACCTCCACGGGGTTGCCCCCACTAGGCCCTCAACCTAGCGCGTCTGCCGTTCCGCCACGACCGCATAAATGGTGCGGATGAAGGGAGTCGAACCCCCACGCCTTACGGCGCCAGATCCTAAGTCTGGTGCGTCTGCCAATTCCGCCACATCCGCAAAAGCAATGGCTGGGCTAGCTGGATTCGAACCAACGCATGTCGCAGTCAAAGTGCGATGCCTTACCGCTTGGCTATAGCCCAATAACTTTATTATATTAATGGCGGTCCCGACGGGAATCGAACCCGCGATCTCCTGCGTGACAGGCAGGCATGTTAACCGCTACACCACGGGACCATTTGGTTGCGGGGGCAGGATTTGAACCTACGACCTTCGGGTTATGAGCCCGACGAGCTACCAGACTGCTCCACCCCGCGATAATAAAAAAACAACCTATTCTTTTGAAATGTATTTCTCATCTGCCACGTAAGACCATCCCGATTTATCAATCAGTATGCTGATGATGATTCAATGAAAATCATTCAGCGTGCTCCAGGCGATGATATTAGATTGAAAGTTATTTCCGCTTTACGAAATAACTATGGTGGAGGATGACGGGATCGAACCGCCGACCCCCTGCTTGTAAGGCAGGTGCTCTCCCAGCTGAGCTAATCCTCCAATTATGGTTTAGGTAATAATGGAGAAAGGAACTCTAATAGTTTCTCTCTCCATTATAGTCAGTGACCCATACGGGATTCGAACCCGTGTTACCGCCGTGAAAGGGCGGTGTCTTAACCGCTTGACCAATGGGCCATATATCTGGCGGAGAAGGAGGGATTTGAACCCTCGCGCCGGTTACCCGACCTACACCCTTAGCAGGGGCGCCTCTTCAGCCACTTGAGTACTTCTCCAGATGGCTCCACCAGTAGGATTCGAACCTACGACCCTTCGGTTAACAGCCGAATGCTCTACCGCTGAGCTATGGTGGAACGGTAATGATTTCTTCAGTGTAACGACTTATCTATAATATAACGGAATATTACGAAAGTCAACTTGTTATATTAAGGTAAAAGTTTCATTTCGCCGTCACCACTCAAGCGACGGTTTCTATAATTTATCATATCTACTTTTTTCAGTCAAGCCATTTTCATTCTATTTGTTTCAACTTTCCTTTACATTTCCCACAAACATATTTAATAGTATTAACCCGTTTTTTTCTACGGTATACAAGTTCACAACTAGTACATTGATAAGCATAACTTACAGTACTTCTTCTTTTTTGAGCAGAAGATAATGTCGAACAAAATCTCGGAGCTCCAACTTTCATTAGTAGTTGCTTAAAATCTTGATCTCGGTGCTTGTATCCTTTTCCTTGCAGATGCAAATGGTAATGACATAACTCATGTTTTATTATGCCTTCTAGCTCATCTGCTCCGAATTCTTCAAAGTATTTTGGATTTACTTCAATGTTATGGGTATGAAGCAAGTATCTGCCGCCGGTTGTCCGTAAGCTTTTATTAAATATAGCTTTATGAACGAACGGTCGATTAAATAGGTTAGTAGAGATTGCTTCAACTAGAAGTTGTAATTGTTCATTGGTCATCCTGTTCACTCCACATTACACATAGTCGATGCACACATCATGTTGATTTTTCATAAATATGTATCATCCTTATTATAACGATTAAGGAGGTATGAACAATGCCTGTTTGGTTAAAAAATCAAATGACACGTGCTTTTTATGAAAAGAATCGCTATCAAATTAAATTGTTGAACCAATGTTGGTTTTTTTATAGAAAAAAGCACAACCCTTGAAAGGATGTGCTTCTTTATAGTTTTATGATTGTGTTTGCAATTCTGGAGCAAGCATCGTAAGTGCCACTCTTCCTTTTTTCATATCAATGTCATCTACCCATACCGTTACAACATCCCCAACTGAAACGATGTCTAATGGATGTTTTACAAATGTTTTACTTAATTTTGAGATATGAACTAAACCATCTTGTTTAACGCCGATATCAACAAACGCACCGAAATCAACGACGTTTCGAACTGTTCCTTGTAATTCCATTCCTTGCGCTAAGTCCTCTAACTTAAGTACATCCTTTTTAAGAATTGGTTGAGGCAATTCATCACGCGGATCTCTTCCAGGTCTGGCTAAAGACTCTAAAATATCCTTAAGCGTTAAGGATCCAACTTCTAAATATTGTGCCATTTCTTCTATATTAAGAGCTTCTAACTTTTCTTTTAATTCCAAAGTTCCTAAATCAGCAGTAGTTGAATTTACTTTTTTTAAAAGTTGCTCTACAACCTTATAGTTTTCTGGGTGAATTGATGTACGATCCAATGGATTGTTCCCATCAGGAATACGAAGGAAGCCAATACATTGTTCATATGTTTTTGCCCCAAGTCTTGGAATTTTCTTTAACTCTTTACGATCAGTAAACTTTCCATCTTCTTCTCGTTTTTTAACAATATTATTTGCAACAGCTTTACTTAATCCTGATACATATTGCAATAATGATGAGGAGGCTGTATTAACGTTCACACCAACTTGGTTTACTGCTGTTTCAACAACAAATGTTAGCGAGTCATTTAACTTCTTTTGCGTTACATCATGTTGATATTGACCAACACCCACAGACTTAGGGTCAATTTTCACAAGCTCAGCTAGTGGATCTTGTAATCTTCTTGCAATCGAAACTGCACTTCTTTCTTCAACTTGGAAATTAGGGAACTCTTCTCTAGCTATATCGGAAGCTGAATAAACACTTGCTCCCGCTTCGTTCACGATTAAGTAATATATGTCCTTTTTGCTATCTTTAATAAGCCCTGACACAAATTGTTCAGTTTCACGCGAAGCTGTTCCATTCCCGACTGCAATCATTTCAATTTTAAATTGATCCAATATCTTCAAAAATTTCTCTGTCGCTTCTTTCACCTTCGCTACTGGTGGGTGAGGATATATCACATCAATATGTAACACTTTCCCTGTTTCATCAACTACCGCAAGCTTACAGCCTGTCCGATAAGCAGGGTCTACACCTAATACTGTTTTGCCTTTTAAAGGTGGTTGTAATAATAAATTACGTAAGTTTTCGGAGAAAATATGAATGGCACGGTCTTCAGCTTTTTCCGTTAGTTCATTGCGAATTTCTCTTTCTATCGATGGTTGAATTAATCGTTTATAACCATCCTCTATTGCTGCTATTACATATTCATTTGAGGAAGAATGCTTTCTACCAATGACTTTATCAATCATATACTTTGTAAATACGTCACTCGGTGCTTCAATGGCTACTTTTAGAATTTCTTCTTTCTCTCCACGATTCATAGCTAATACACGGTGGGGAGCCGCCTTTTGAATTGGTTCTTCATATGTATAGTACATTTCATAAATATGTTTTTCGTCTTTTTCTTCATCTTTAACTTTTGTGACGATTTTTCCTTTTTGGAATGTTTGTTGCCTAATCCACTGACGATAAGTAGGCTCGTCCGAAATCATTTCAGCAATAATATCTTGCGCCCCTTGCAAAGCTTCTTCAGGACTTGCAACATCATCTTTTACATACTTGTTCGCTTCTTCTACTACGTTTCCATTGGAAAGCTCGAGGATCCACAATGCTAAGGGCTCTAATCCTTTTTCCTTTGCAACCGTCGCTTTTGTACGGCGTTTTTGTTTATAAGGTCTATATAAATCTTCAATTGTCTGTAATTTTTCAGCTTTTTCAATTGAGATTTTCAGTTCATCTGTTAGTTTTCCTTGCTCGTCTATTAATCGAATGACTTCTTCTTTACGTTTTTCAAGATTATGCAGGTATTGCCATCCGTCCATAATGTTTCGGATTTCAACTTCATCAAGAGCACCAGTCATTTCTTTACGGTAACGCGCAATAAATGGCACCGTGTTATCTTGCTCTAAGAGTTCTATAACATTTTGTACTTGTTTCTGCTTAATGTTCAGTTGTGCTGAGATTGTTTTTATAATAGTTGTTCGCTTTTCTGCTGTAGCTTCCACTGGATTCACTCCTAAATGCAATTTTAAAACGGATGAACCTATTTTATCACAAACTTATACTTAAACTCATTTATTCACTGTTTAATTTTTCCAACCAGTAATGTCGCATCGTCTTTTGTTGTTATATTACGTTCTAAATAAGTAAGCATGTCTGGAAGTGAATTTTGTAGTACGGTTAGTTCTCTTGTAGAAGTAGCTTTTACCCCATCACTATTCATAACGAATACTGAGCAAGGATCATAAGAAAAACGATGTATATTAGGCGTTACCGGTTTCCCAGAAAGATAACCGACTTTAGGAAGGGGAAATGTAGATTTTCCTGTTGGAGAAATGATGGTGAATCGTATATTCCCAATACAAGAGTATACAATTTCATTACGTGTGTAATAGACTTTTGCGATGGCTAGCGCTACCCCTCTTTTTGTTTTTAGTGCTTGATTGCATCGGATAAATAAGGAGCGAACATCCTCATTATGAAACTGTCTAATGGTATTAACAACTTCTATTGATGATTCTTTAGCTAGTTCCCCACTCCCTAATCCGTCTGCTAAAGCGATGACTGCATAATCATCATCTAATAATGTAATATAACTGTCCCCACAAGAAGACTGGCCGACTTTAGAACGTTGGGTTATATACAACTCGAGGTTTTCTGTTACCACTTCTTCATTCATGACATACACTCCGACTCTTTTGAATCTGTATCTGCGGCATTCCTTAGCTTTTGAATTGCCTTGCGTTGTAGCCTTGATACATGCATTTGTGAAATCCCTAGTTTTTCTCCCGCTTCCTTCTGACTTAAGTTTTCTAGAAACGTATATTGAATAACTAGTTTTTCACGCTCGTTTAGTACTTTTAATGATTTTTCAAAATCGATTTTTCGATCAATCTGCTCGTAACCTGATTCTTGACTGCCAACTATATCTAATATAGTAACAGTACCACCATCACTATCTGCTTCTAGTGGATGATCAACAGATAATGCTTGATAATTTTTTCCTATTTCCATCGTTTCAAGCACTTCTTCTTCGGTGATATCTAAGTATTTAGCAATTTCTTCAACCTTAGGTGAACGTTGAAGTTCAGTTGTTAGTATTTCTACCGCCACTTTAATTTTCGGCCCAAGTTCTTTGATTCTCCTCGGAACATGAACACTCCACGTTTTATCACGTAAAAACCTCTTAATTTCTCCGATAATCGTCGGAATCGCAAATGCCTCAAATCCTTTACCGAAGCTAGGATCAAATCGTTTAATCGCACCTAATAATCCAATCATTCCTACTTGAACAAGATCTTCATGCATATTACGTCCTTTTGAATATTTGCGCGCCATTGATTCCACTAATGGTCTGTACTTTTGAACCAAGTGTAATTGAATCGCCTCATTATTGGTCTGTTGAAATTGAGAAATTAACTCATTTATATCATTACTCAAGTTGGTTGGTTGCGATTGTTCCTTCATCGCTTCCCACCCGCTCTCTTTGAAGCTGCTTGGTCATTAGCACACTGATTCCGTTATCACTCTTAAACTTTACATCATCCATTAACGTTTCAATGAGATACAGACCTAAACCTCCTTCTGTTAAATCTTCAACAGAGGTTGATTGATTGTAAGGACCCATACCTTCCTTCATTTCATTAACATCAAAGCTTTTTCCATTATCAGATACAATAATTTCTAATTTCGTTTCGTAGACACCAAAACCAACAATAATATCTCCGGTTACCTTTTCATCATAAGCATGATGAACCGCATTCGTACAAGCTTCCGACGTAGCAATCTTTAAATCTTCAATCTCTTCATAGGAGTACCCCATTCTACTCGCTATTCCAGAAAGCGTTAGTCTGACAACACCCACAAACTCCGGTTTTGCAGGCACTTTCAATTCGATATAATCGTAGTGATGTTTCATTTTCCTTCTCACCCCCGGATATCCATAATCTCGTTTAATCCTGTAATCTTAAATAATCTTGAGACTCTCTCGTTCAAGCCAATTAAACGCATGCTTCCATCATTTTTCCTTGTTAGTTTAAGTGTACCAACAAGAACACCTAATCCGGTACTATCTATATATGACACACTTGATAAGTCCAAAGTAAGTTGAACACCTTTTTTCTCTGCTATAGGAACAAGCTCGCTTTTAAGACCGGGAGCTGTATATGCATCAATTTCCCCTATTATTTTTACAAAACATTCTTGTTCATTTCGTTTCACTTCAACTTGTAGGTTCAAAATCTCCACTCCTTTTCTTAGGCGGCTTCGTTTTAAAGTTTGTTTCTATACTACTGAAAGGTTTTTCATTCGAATAATGTTGAATTACCCTCTCTTTATCCCTTATAAACCTTTTCTTCTTAAAATTATTAAAGTGAAATCATCTCGAAGTTCAAAATCCTGCATACGCTCTAATTCCTTATATACAAAATCGACTAGATTTTGCGCGGATAAGTGCATATGATTACGAATAAGTTGAATGATTTCTTTACGATCGATAAAGCGCCCCTCTGACTTTGTCTCTGTCACTCCATCGGATAAAAGTATGATCATGTCATTTAGCTCAATCTGTTTTTTGTACTCTTTATATTTAATGGATTTATCAATCCCAAGCACTAGTCCTGATGGATCAATATCATGGAAAGAATCTTCCTTTGCCGAATAATAAAACCCCGGCTCGTGTCCCGCTGAAGAATATGTAAATTCATGTGTATTTGTATCGTATATTCCATAAATCATTGTAATAAACATCGTGATATCAACATTTTGTTCAACAACACGATTTAAATTTTCAAGCACAAAGCTAGGATGGTTACGTGATTCCGGTAAACTATCCATGGCATATTTAATCATTGACATACAAAGCGCAGCAGGAATGCCTTTACCGATTACATCTGCAACTGCAACACTAATACTTCCAGTTTCATCTTCAACAAAGTGATAATAATCGCCGTTCATTTTCTTGGCAGGGATGCTTACTGCTCCAATATCTAGACTTGAAACTTGTGGTATTTGCGTACCAAGTAATGTTCTTTGTACATTTGCTGCGATTTCAATTTCGCTATTGATTTCCTGTTGTTGATTTTTCAATGCTAAATGTTCTCGATAAACAAGGCCGTAACCGATCATAACTTCAAGTAGTAAATCAAAGGAATCCAGGACCTTTTTCGGAATATCCGGGTAGGTTTCTTGAATGACTGATTTATGAATGGAGATTATCTCTTCTGGTGTTACATCGTTTTCTATTGATTGACGACTCAGTTTTTGACCACTATAAAGCAATTGCTCATTGGAATCTCGGATATATTTTGAAAGCAAGTTCTCATACATATCTAGCATCTTTTGTTGTTTATACAAATCCCTCACCCCCCTTTCAGCCATCAAATAAGTGCGTTTTTCAATTTTGCTGCTCCCTCAAAGGAAATTTCCCCTCACTACTATATTCAAGTAAAACTAGGATTTATAACATTTCGTTATTTTTATCGAAGCCATTTTACAGCAATAATTTCTGTTCCTCTTCCAACTTCTGATTCAATCGAGAAATCATCCATTAAACGCTTAACCCCCGGCAATCCCGCTCCAAGTCCACCTGAAGATGAATAACCATCCTCCATTACTTTTCGGATATCACTTATCCCTGGTCCCTCATCTACCGCTTTTACTACTAGACCTTGCATTTCTCCAGATTTAACGATTTCTAAGTTTATACTTCCTTTGACAGCATACAAATAGATATTTCGTGCTAATTCGGATATTGCTGTCGCAATTCTCGCCTGATCAACGTTTCCGAAACCTAGTTGCTTCGCAATTTCCCGACCCATTTGGCGCGCTGCAACAATGTCCCACTCTGTTATGATTTTAACGTAGGATTGGACTTCCATCCTCATTCCCCCAATTCTTGCTGAAGTTTCTCAAGTCCTTTTTCTAAATCCAGAGCTGTTGGAACATCATCTAAGTGAATACCTAAATCAATTAGGGTAATTGCTACAGCTGGCTGTATTCCGGTTAATACAACTTTTGCCCCCATCAAGTTAGACATACTCACAACATCGCCAATTACTTTTGCAATATAAGAATCTATAATGTCAACAGAAGTTAAGTCGATTACAATTCCTTTTGCTTCTGTTTCATGTATTCTCTTTAAAATGTCCTCTTGAAATTGCATTGCTGTTTGGTCATCAAGCTCCCATTGAATCGTAACGAGTAAATATTGCTTTAGTTTTAGTATCGGAATTCTCATAATCGAATCTCCTCCACCTTAGTTTCTACTAGCTTCCGATTCGTCATATCCAAAGCTGCTTCAATGCCATTTCGTAGTGAGTTCTTTGTGATGATATGACTTAAGTCAATTCCTAGGTTGACAATTGTCTGAGCAATTTCTGGACGAATCCCAACAATTAGACATTTTGTCCCTACTAACCTTACTGCTTCCGCCGCTTGAATAATGTGATGTGCAACCATCGTATCCACTACCGGTACACCTGTAATATCAATAAGCACTACTTCAGCACGGTGTTGTACCACACCTTGAAGTAAGTTTTCCATTATTCGTTTTGCGCGATCTGTATCAATTGTTCCAATTAACGGCATGATTGTGATGTTATCGAATATCGGGATTAAAGGTGCAGACAGTTCTTGCAGCGCTATTTTTTGCATAGATACAGTATGTTCCCAAGACCCAGCATAGTTGTTTACCATATGATTTACGATAGGATCAATCCACGTATTGACTTCAAGCATGATATCCATCTGTTCTTTTGAATCCATTTCTCTTTCTTTCATCCAGTTATGTATAATAGCACGGAATTTTTGTAGCCCTTCAGTAATATAACTAAGCTGCCACCCAAGTTTAATAATTCTTTCTGAGAAATCATTTAAGCTCTTTGAACGGGCTTCGTTCGTTTGATCAATGTTTACAATAATGAGATCAATAAATTCTCTACTCGTATTAATAAATAATTGGTCAGAAACAATTCTCAAACCTTTTTCATGGCCGATTGATTTGATCTCCTCAAGCCATCTCCCTACAATCTCCTCTTGGTTTTCTCGTATGAGTGTAATTAATACCTTGTTCATACTATACTCCCCCTTGAATCAATTTGACTCCTAACCTTGCTTGTTTAGGTGTCCTCTGTTTATTTATGCATGGATATTGAAAGCTATATCTACAATCTATTATTTCACTGGCGAAACATTCTTTCAATTAATATACTTCTCCATTCCTGGAGGGCACTCTTACATATAATTCGCATGATACTTGGGTTTTCGACCCACACCGCGCCAAAAATAGAACGAAGGGTATAGGACAAATTAGTTCAAAAGTAGTAAAGATTTTCAGGCAATTAAATGGCACCGATACAAAATAAAAAACTGCCCTAGAAAATTTCTAGTGCAGCTTTTAAATAAATATTAAAAATCGATGAGTCCAAGACTGATCTGTAATGCTTCGTCTACTTTATCCATCATTTCGTCATCTAAATGCGTAATTTTGTCTGTCAATCGTTGCTTATCAATTGTTCTGATTTGTTCTAGTAAGATGACAGAGTCACGCTCAAATCCATAGCGCTTCGCATCGATTTCTACATGTGTAGGAAGCTTCGCTTTTTGGATTTGGGCAGTTATTGCAGCTACAATAACTGTGGGACTAAACCGATTCCCAATATCGTTTTGTAAGACAAGGACAGGACGTACGCCCCCTTGTTCCGATCCAACAACTGGGGAAAGGTCAGCAAAATACACGTCACCACGTTTAACAATCAAAGGATTACCCCCCGCTAACTAGTCGTTCAACGGTGTGATCTGCTTCTTCTTCTGCAAGAAATGCTTCAGATGCGATATTCAGGTTGATTTTTGCCATTTCCATGTAACCACGTCTCATTGATTCACGAATATGACGCTTTTTTCTTTCTCTCAAGTACATTTTCGTTGCTTGATAAATGATGTCACTATGACTGCCATTTTCTTGTTTGATAATACCGTCTAATTCTACTATTAATTGTTGTGGTAAACGCACAATAATTTCAGTAGTTGTTGCGCTAGAATCGGACACAAACATACACCTCCACCATCAACTACACACACATAATTGAATCCAATCTTAATAATATCACCAATAGCTTGATTTTGCAAAGCAGTAATGCAAATCCTAACATATTATCTACTTGAAGTAGTAGTAATTATACATCATTTGGTATGATTTTTTATTTTTCACGCTGTTCATTGACTAGGATGTTTTCGCAAAATTGGTTGTTTGTAGCTGGGTTAGTGTCGTTGCATTCCACCACTAGAAATTCAGAATATATTTGAAAGCAATGTTCTTAACGAAACAGCCTAATTATAATTCAATCGAAATGATGCAATAACGGATTCATAACTTCAATCATGTTTTCTCCATCCATAAAAACACGCGGAACTCGGTAGCTAATCATACATGTTATTTCATAGTTGATTGTCCCTAAAGCGCTCGCAACTTCATCAACTGATATATATTCATCATCTTGCTTTCCGATTAATGTAACTTTTGTTCCGACTTCGAATTTTTGAGGAAGACGGATCATGAGCTGATCCATACAAATTCGACCGATAATCGGCGTTCGCCTACCATCTACCAGTACTTCTCTCATACTTAGGCTTCGTGACCATCCATCTGCATAGCCTATAGGAACCGTGCCAATCCATTCATCTTCTGTCGCTGTATATGTCGCTCCATAACTAACCTTTTCACCAGCATGAATTTTTTTTACGTGACTTAATCGGCTATGCAGAGAAAAGGCACCTTTCAAAGGAAAAGGCAAAATTTCTTTCATCTCTTCAGAAGGAGACAATCCATACATCGCAATCCCTAATCGAACTGCATTAAAAAGTCTTGTCGGGAACCTTAATCCTGTTGCACTATTTCCACAATGTACAATTGGTATGTTTGTGGAATTTCTGCAATACTCCACCGCTTCAATAAAGTTCTCATATTGAAACTCCGTATAGGTTGTATCTATTTCATCTGCACTTGAGAAATGGGTGTACAGACCCTCAACCTTAATGCTAGAAACCTCTTTTACAAAGTCTAAAACAGTTCGTAATTCGTCAATCGTTTTTAAACCAAGTCGATTCATACCAGTATCATATTTAATATGAACGGAAAGAGGGTCAGTAATATTTCCCACAACTTCTTCTAGCCACTTCTTTTCATAAACAGTGACTGAAATGTTATATTTAATTGCAATATTTGCATCCTCAGAGTGTGTAGCTCCTAATACTAATATTGGTGCTTCAATTCCAGATTTTCGAAGGGAAATTGCCTCATCTAAAAAAGCAACTGCAAGTATGGATGCGCCAGCTTTAAGAGCCGTTTTAGCCACTTGCACATCTCCATGACCATATGCATTTGCCTTCACAACACCAATAATTTTCACTGAAGGATCCAGGTACTGTCGCATTGATTGTACATTTTCATATATATCCTGCAATTGAACCTCTACCCACGTATCTCGGTAGAACTGAGGCTTCGTCAACGTGAACACTTCCTTTTATTTATATAAACTATAGAAAAACTCAACATATCATATTGATGATTATTTAACACACATTTCAATATGTCAATGAACATAGTCTAATTTCACGAAAATAGTTAGTTCGTCACGAAGAACAAAAAGCTTATGGCGCCCCGTTTAGCCACAGGCACAGCAAATGTTGTTCCGGAGAGAAGAAAAGGGTGTACTTCATATAAACCGCCAGTAAGACCGCGATTAGTTCAGGCAAACCATCAGAAATTCGCTGATGGAAGTTTCACTTTATTTGCCTCAGGCGGACTGGGGGCTGGAGCTGAATTAAGAATACAAATACATAAGATATACTCAATATTTAATACTTTCTTAAACTGAAATAAAGCCCAACATATAGATGTTGGGCCTTATTCTGTAGTTCTATTATTTAATTGATTGACCTTGAACGGATCTTGCAACTTCTTGTAATTCTTCTTGTGTTAGGTCATTAGAAGCAACCATATATTCTACACCATTAAATGACCAAGAAAGTGAGTTTTCTGTTAGCGCTCCTACTGTGAATCCAAGGTCTACAGGCTCACCGCTTACCATTGAAGTTGTAGCCACATCTGCAACACGAGCACGTTCTTGAATAAGAGTAAAGGATTTATCTTCTCCTCCATACGTTAGAACAATACGCTTACCATTTTCAGTTGCTAATTCTTTTTCACCAATTTTCTTCGTTCCTAAAGTTTCGAATGGGTATAATACTTCAAATGGTTGATCTTGACCAGCCATAGTTGGAACTTCACCCATTTGCGCACCTGTCATGTTCTTTTCCATATCAAATGCGTTGTCATCAAACTTTGCATTCATTTCTACTTTTGTAAAATCAACTTGTAGTAATGGATTGCGGTCTGGGTCCATTACTTTCACCATGACTGGAGTCAAGTCACTTTTATTAAATGTAATTTCTTGAACCGGAATGGACTTACTGTTCTTATAATTTGTTTTAGTTTCAAATACATAGTGCTTTTCAGTTGCTTTAAATTTTGCATCCTTATCAGTTAGAACATCCTTCACAAGTGACTCATAAAGATAAGCTTGGCTAGAATTTTGCGGCCAGTCGCTTTGGAAGCGGAAGCTCTTGTTTAGAGCCGGTGTTAATACGAATACACCTTCGTCATTACGTAGGATCATTTGGCTTTGTTCTTTTTGCGTATTTTTTAAGTCTACACGATAATAGTGTGGCTGTTTGTACCAAATTCCCACTTCATAAACTTGCTCTTCACTACCTGTTTGAAGCGTCATTTTTGCTTCAGCTTTATAGCCTTGCATTTCTTTCATTTTTGTATCAAGAGCTCTTACTACATCTTCTTGACTCTTTTCCCCACAAGCTGCTAATACAAGGACCGTTAGCATTGCTACGATCAATAAACCTAATTTCTTCCTCATGTTTACAACCCCTTTGTCTCTAATTCTAAAAAATTTATACGCATTAGAATATATGAGACAAAGTATCACAATATGCAGACTAGCTTGACGAGCTTTCAATAATTACTTGAGAAACTGCATATTCCTTACTATGAGAGATGGATAAATGTACGCCCGTCTTGATTGGACGTGCTATGTATGGTTTACCATTTTCATCTTGAGAAATTTCAATATCTAAAAAACTAATTTCTTTTCCAATGCCTGTTCCCACCGCTTTGGAAAAGGCTTCTTTTGCGGAAAATCTTCCTGCTAAGAATTCAATTCTTCTTCTTCCGGTAAGTGATTCATATTTTTCCTTTTCATTAAGTGTAAGAATTCGATCAACAAATTTATCTGTTCGACTTGCGAGCTGTTGCACTCGAGATAATTCAATAATATCGATCCCAATGCCTTGAATCACGTTATCACTTCTTTCATTTTTCATAAATCAATCATTTAGTTGTAAGTTGTACACATATGATATGATGTAAGCAAGTTTATTCGAGCAGAAAGGGAGTCGTTAACAATGTTTTTACGCACTGAAAGCTTCCAGCAATTTATACGGTTTTATCCTATTGTAACATTATTAGTCTCCATTCATTTTCTTCTATGGCTTTGGATTAACCTCGCCCTGCCAGGTGGATTATATTTATTTGAGAATATGGTCGGATATAATATGTTCGTTGAGTACGGAGAATGGTGGAGATTGTTCACACCCATTTTACTTCATATAAGCTTCAGCCATGCACTATTTAATTCCTTTTCATTAGTGTTATTTGGGCCAGCCCTTGAAAAACTACTAGGAAAAGTTAAGTTTATAATCGCTTACGTTGGTGCGGGTTTAATTGCAAACGTCGCAACATTTTACTTAGAACCGTCAGACTTTCAACACCTTGGTGCATCTGGTGCCATTTATGGCCTTTTCGGTATTTATTTATACATGGTTGTATTTAGAAAAGAACTGATTGATGCTGCAAATGCACAACTTATTGTTACGATTTTAGTTATTGGAGTCGTTATGACTTTTATAGGTGGGAACATAAATATTGTCGGTCACATATTCGGTTTTATTGGTGGTGTACTTATTGCTCCGCTTGTACTTCCTAAGCGAAGAGGAACTTACACTTATTCATCCAATCCTAATCGACCGACTTTTAACTTTCGAAATATACTACCACGCCGCTTAGACCGCAACTCAATTTTTTGGATCATTTTAATCGTACTAATCATTATCGGTATCTTTTCAAGATAAAAGCAACCCACATTAGGGTTGCTTTTTTATGTTGTCAATCAAGTCCTTAAGAATAGCAAAATGTTAACGATAATATCCTTTAATCATGATATGAATACCATTTATAAAGTTCGGCCGCTTTACTTTCCTCTACATCCACAACACTAAAATGCTTCCCCATTAATTTCGATTGTGTCCAAATAATAATAGATGCTAAGCTTTCAACTTTTTGAAAATATGACTGTTCATAGCGCAAGGCTTGAACCCGATTTCGTTTCGCAAAAACCGTTTGACGATTAATAAACCTGTATCTAAGCTTTATTTGTTTTTCTTTTACTAAGAAACCTGCCTCACGATACATCCCATAGCCTACTATCGCTCCAAGTATTATAAGGAAACTTCCAAGTAGTCCCCACGCACCTAAAAAATAAATTAGGATGATCGTTATAAGCAACGCTGGAAGGACTGGCTTTATTATGTATTTTTTTCTAGCTCGTACTGGAACAGGAACTACCTTTTCTTCTAAAACAAATTCCGGCGTAAACTGCTTCATAAAATCATGAACTATATTTGTTTTAATGATTGGAACTAAAATGGTTGAAAACTCTCCTTTTTCTTCATTTCCACCACCTGCAACTTCTACGTATATCGTTGAATAACCTAGCCACTGGCGGATCATATTTTCCTGAATACGAACTGCTTGTATCCGCTTTAAAGGAATGGTGAGTTCACGCTTTTCTAATAAACCCCTTGAAAGAAATAAATCCTTTCCTCTTTGAGATAACGTAAACTTTCCATATTTCAATGCTGTACTTACGATGGAAACTCCCCATGATACAGCTACGACCAATAAAATAAATAATCCGACTAGTGTAATGCTTGAAGAAATCAATTTCTCAGCATAATTGTATAGCGCATCAAGGGGCAACAATCCATCAAACTGTGAAACAAAGGCAAAAATACCAGCAAACACTACTCCTACACCGCCTGAAGTAGTCGCCATAACAAGAAGTTCTTTATGACTTAACTTAAAGTCTCTAGAATATTCACTTTCCACTTCTTCGATTTTCCATTCATTCTTTAATAAACCTTTTAACGTTTCTGCTTCATCTTTCGTTATAGCTGAAAGCACTACTTCTGCTTCTGTTCCACCACCTGCCGTTTCAACTTGAATCTTAACAAGCCCAAACAACCTTTGTATTACCCCAGAAGTCACATCAATGGTTTGGATTTTTTCAAGTGGAATAAATCGTTTATTTCTAACAAACACGCCTTGTTCAATTCGCAACTCACCTTCATCAACGACATAGGTAAACCGAAGCCATGTTATGATACCGAATATCAGCATTCCGAAAACGAGAATAAATGCCCCCACTACATATATCAAATCAAATACCTTATCTTCTCCTCTACCACCAACAAAGAAGAATATAACGAGCGGAAATGCTAATTCTTTCAATGATCGTAAAAATCTCAGCACTGCTGCAACAGGGTGTAGTCTTTTTGGTTTATTCATCTTCATCTACCCTAGCTAAGCTCGAGATACGGTCTCGTAATAAATCTGCTTCCTCTTCATCTAAAGCTGGTATCTCATGCATCGTTGCCGCTGTCGAAATTGTCACAGATTTCAAACGAAATTTACGAAGAAGAGGTCCTTGCTGGGTATCAACATGCTGAACTCGGACCATAGGAATCAAGGTTCTTTTTACTAAAAATACACCGTGCTGAATATCCACTTCCGCTTCATGCACCTCGTACTTCCATTTCTTCCATTGCAACTTTGGATAAATGACGATGTAAAAGATTGATAAAATGATTACTGCTATTACAGTCAAAATTCCGATCCATCTCGGAAAGTCAAAAATAATAACAAAACTTAATACAGCAATGGCAAGTAACAATAATATACCCATACTAATACTCCACGATATTCTCCATGCCGTTAACGCTCGTTTATTTAACGAATTCGTTGGTTCCTTTCTCATATGAACTCTCCTTATCCATTACATTACTTCTACTATATCAGAGATTTCATAGTTGGGACATATTACCTAATTTCAATTGTAGAATCATTAATTTTTTTTATACCAGGTTCTTTCGTGATTTCTTCCATCAGTCGAAATAGAGCATCATCTTTTTTCTTCGCTTCGATCATACAATCAATATGATCAATAGACCCTTTTATCGTATGAAGGAATTCTAGAAATTGTCTAATGTCAATATAATCGGCATGAGCGCGGAAGTCCTTCTCGTCCCTTGGCGAACTAATGTGCATCTTTAGCGGAAGTGGGGAGTAATGCCAAGTACCGATCACTCGATTCCATTCAGACTCCCATCCTTCCCCTGTATTGTGAGCAAGATGATGATGATAATCAAAAACTAACGGAATTCCTAACTTTTCACATAGATAAAGTGTCTCAGGTAGTGTAAATGTTACATCATCGTTTTCAAGCATTATCATCTTTTGTATACTTTGTGGGATGAAGGACCAATTGTGAATAAATTGCTCAAGAGCTTTTTCTTTGTCGTTATACCCTCCACCAACGTGCAATACACATCGGTGTTCACGGTCAACATTCATTCCTTTTAAAAGCGCTTCATGCATACTTAACGTTTTAATTGACGCATTTAGAATATCTACATCTGGTGAATTCAAAATAACAAAGTGGTCTGGATGAAAATCAACTCGCATCTGATGCTTGTGAACCCACTCTCCAATTTCTGAAAGCTTCTCTTTCAATGGCCTCATATATTTCCAATCTGCCACTTCTTCATGATTGGCTAATGGTATTAATTTAGAACTGAATCTAAAGAAGGTAATATCGTGACCAATATTGTGTTTTAGTAATCGTAAGCAATTTTCTAAATTAGATTTTGCAATTCTTTCCAACTTACGAATTGCTGCTTCTCGGTCTGCTAACTTCTGAAACTGAGCATATGTCATCGTTTGGGATGGAGAGCAATTTTGCAGATGCACACTCATCGCTACATACCCAAGTCTAATAATCGTCACCAGACAACACCTCACATTTTTCTGTTAGTATGCCCGGTTTTTAAGGTGGAGTGTAGGAATTCCCTCTTTTCTTAAAGGAAAATTACACTTATTCTCCAAACAAAAAAACGCAGCCTAAGCTGCGTTTTAATCAATTATTGTTGCTTCGTCCCTACACGACGAGGACGTTTGTTGTTTGATGCTTGTGAAGACGATGAAGATGATGAAGAAGAGCGATTTCCTTTATAGCTGCTTCTACGATCACGATCTCTGTTTCCGCCTTCTCTGTTACGTCCACCGTCTCTGCCTCTTTGGCCATCACGGCTGCCGTATCCACCTTTACTTTTTGGTTTGCGGTCTCTTACGACTACTGGCGGCTCAGATGTCAACTTAATTGGCGTCTCATCAGGCTCTTTTGTCATTAACTTAAGAGCAGCAGCAATAATGGAAACTGAATCATGAGATTCTAATAACTCCTCTGCTGTACGCTTATAGAACGAAAGGTTTGGAGCTTCAATTGCGCTCGTTAACTTTTCAATCACCATTTTTTGTTGGCCTTCAAGTGCTTCATCAAGTGTTGGTGGCTTCATTTTATCGATTTTACGTTTTGTTGTATTTTCGATGTTACGAAGTTGACCCATTTCTCTTGAAGAAACGAATAACATTGCAAGTCCATTCTTACCGGCACGACCTGTACGTCCGATACGGTGAACATAGCTTTCTGGATCTTGAGGAATATCAAAATTATAAACGTGAGTGACACCAGAAATATCAAGTCCACGTGCCGCAACGTCTGTTGCAACTAGGATATCAATACTGCCTTCTTTAAATTGACGTAATACACTCATACGTTTTGCTTGAGTCATGTCACCATGAATACCTTCAGCTGCATAACCACGAGTATTTAATGCTTCAGATAACTCATCTACTCTTCGCTTTGTACGACCGAAAATAATCGCAAGCTCCGGAGATTGAATATCAAGTAAGCGAGTTAACACGTCAAACTTTTGTTTCTCATGTACTTCAACAAAGAATTGTTGAATATTTGGTACCGTTACTTCCTTCGACTTAACTTTAACGATTTGTGGGTTTTTCATGAAACGTTCTGCAATTTTTTGAATTGGTCCAGGCATTGTGGCTGAGAACAGTAACGTTTGGTGATCTCCTGGAACTTCAGATAAAATTGCTTCAATGTCCTCGATGAATCCCATATTTAACATTTCATCTGCTTCATCCAATACTACTGTTTGGATATTAGAAAGCTTCATTGTTTTGCGGTTAATATGGTCAATTAGACGACCTGGTGTACCAACAATAATGTGTGGTGGTTTCGTTTTAAGCGAGCGAATTTGGCGACTAATGTCTTGCCCACCATAGATTGGAAGAACACGTACCCGTTTAGAAGAACCAACTTTATAAAGTTCTTCTGATACTTGGATTGCAAGTTCTCTCGTTGGTGCAATAACAATACCTTGAATTTTGTCTTGGCTCACATCAATTTTTTGAATTAAAGGGATACCAAACGCAGCAGTTTTACCTGTACCCGTTTGTGCTTGGCCAATAACATCATTGCCCTCTAAAGCAAGTGGAATTGTCTGTGCTTGAATTGGAGTTGCCTCTTCAAACCCCATTTTACTAATTGCGTTCATTAAATCCTGATTGATACCTAAATCTTGAAATTTACTCAAATAACATTTCTCCTTTATCATTCATTACGTGTTTAATTTCAATAAATGGAAATAGACTCTTCACAAGTTCCGTTTATTATAAAATTCCATTTTAAAGTAATACTAATTCACATATATTTTTAACCTATATAAAGAAAAGCATTCCCCAACTCGGAATGCAGGAAGTTGTAAAAAGTGGTATTTTCCAAACACTAATCTTCATCATACCATTATAAATCGTATAACACAACCAAACTAACTATTTATCCTTCATATTGTGTATGTTAGAATGTAAACCATATTGTTAATAACTATTAGTAGGTGAGCGCATGGGTATTAAAATTATTACAGATAGCAGTTCAGATTTACCTAAAGACATTCAAGAAAAATATGGAATTGAAATTGTACCACTAAATATACAGTTTGGAGATCAGCATTTTAAAGCAGGTGTTGATTTAGACAATGACAATTTTTATAAAATGATGAGAGAAACCGATGAATTACCTAAATCAGCCTGTCCTTCTCCTTATGATTTTTTTGAGAGATTTAAACGTGTTCCAGGAGAAGACGAAATCCTTGTCATCACCCTTTCAAAAGGATTAAGTGGTACATTTGAAAGTGCTGTATTAGGAGCAGAAATGCTGTTAGAGGAACAACCAGATCGAAGAATTAAAGTAATCAACTCAAGTACTGGTTCACCTGGATTACTACTATTAGTGGTAGAAGCAGCTGAAATGATTGAAGCTGGAAAAAGTTTTGATGAAGTTGTCCTTATGACTGAAGAATCAGTTTCTAAAGTGAATACATTTATTTTATTAGATACTCTTGAAAACGTAATAAAAGGTGGTCGTTTAGACCGTTTTAAAGGTGCTATCGCTAATGTCCTAAACATAAAAATTTCCTTACGCGTCGATGTAGAAGGAAAAATTGAGGTGTTTGAAAAGGTTAGAGGCGAGAAAAAGGCTCTTAATCGTTTTCTTGATTCGATTGGAGAGTTTTCAAAGGACTTTGAAAATAAAATTGTTTCTCTTTCTCACAGTAATTGTGAAGAAAAGGGGAAAAAGGTACTTGCTGAAATTATGAGCAGATACCCGTTCAAACAAGGTATACTTACGGAAATGGGTCCTTTGATTGGTACATACGCTGGCGAAGGTGGACTAGTTGTTTCTTTCAAAGGAATTAGTCGTAATCAAAAAATTTAAGCTCCTGCTTTAGCAGGAGCTTTTTTCTTTTATATTTAGAAATTGTGAAATTTCTTCTTCAAGTTGTTCATAATCTGGTCCGTGACATACGTGGTGGTGTGAAGATGCTAAAAAAACTAACTTCTTTTCTTCTGAACAGATAGTTTCAAATAAGTAATGAGCACTTGTTACCGGGACAATGCCATCACATACACCTTGCACAATAAGTGTTGGGATTTCCACGTGCCGTAGTTGTGGCTTTATATATCTAACAAGCTTACGGAATTCCCTTGTTGCAGAGAGTGGTGTGGCCACAATCTTGCGACGATATCGTTGAAATAAGACATTATCCTGGATATGTCCTCTTAATCCATCTTTTATGATGTCCCGAATATCAAGTGCAAGCTGCTTAATATTAATATATTGAGCGGCTGCACTTAATAAAACTAGCTTATCTACTCGATATTTCGTTGCTAAATAAGAGGCTAGCAGCCCTCCCATCGAAAAGCCTATGACATACACTGTTTCACATTCTTTTGTTAATGTTTCCATCGACTTTTCTACAAAGGAAATCCATTCCATATAACTTACTTTTTCAAGCGTCGCCTCTTCTCCATGGCCAGGTAAAGTAGGAGAGACGATGTTCCAGTTTGTATTCTCTTTTAAATACTCTACAATCGGCTCTACCTCATAAGGAGAACCTGTAAAACCGTGAATACAAAGACAACCAATCACGTTAAATCACCTTACCTTCAAAGGATTAACTATTCCTTTAAACCTGTCACTACTTCCTCTAGCTTCATTCCTCGCGAAGCCTTTACTAATACAACATCTTGATTTTTCAGTTGTGCTGAAAGGTGGCTTATCAAATCTGCTTTATCTAAGAATGAATGTACGTTTTCTTCCGAGAAGTTATGCTTAGCTCCTTCCGCAATCCATGTACCACGTTCACCAAATGTATATACTAATTCCACTTTAGTAGGATCAATTGCTGCTCCTGTATCTTTATGGAATTGCTCCTCTAAATCTCCAAGTTCTAGCATATCTCCAAGCACAAGGATTCTTCTATTATAGCCTTCTAGCTCTTGAATTAGCTGAATGGCTGCTTTCATAGAAGTAGGACTTGCATTATACGCATCATTTATGACTGTCGAACCATTCTTTCCAGGTATTATTTCAGATCTCATTTGGGTGATTTTTAGTTGTGATAATCCTTTTATCATGTCATCCCATGACAAATTAAACAATTGCCCTACTGCAATTGCGGCTAATGCATTGTATACATTATGTCGGCCAAGTACTGGAATAAAAATTTCCTTAGACCCTTTATTTGTTGTAAAGGATGTACCGTTTTTCTCTTGTTTAACAAGTACAGGGTAGTATTCATTTACTTCATCTTGACCAAATGGTACTAATTTCACATTTGTGTAGCGATGAATTCGATCTTGTAATAACGGCTCGTCTCCGACGTAAACAAGTGTTCCGTTATCCTTTAATCCAGCGGTAATCTCTAGCTTTGCCTCAGCAATTTCATCACGAGAACCTAAGTCTTGTAAGTGTGCCTCACCAATGTTCGTGATGATCGCAACATCTGGCTTTGAGAGTTTTGAAAGTAGTTCAATCTCGCCACGACTGCTCATCCCCATTTCCAGAACGAGTACATCAGTATCTTCTGCCGTTCGTAAAATTGTTAACGGAAGTCCCAAATGATTATTATAGTTCCCTTCTGTTTTTTGAACTGCAAAGACCGTTGATAATACAGCATACACCATATCCTTCGTCGAAGTTTTTCCGTTACTTCCCGTCACACCGACAATTTTTATATCCAGCTCATCACGATATGATTCCGAAAGTTGTTGCAGTGCTTCTAACGTATCGTCTACAAATATTAGTGGTACATCTTTCGGGTAGTTTGGCTCATTTTTATTCCATAATGCAGCGACTGCACCTTTTTCAATCGCACCCTTTACGAAATCGTGTCCATTGAAACGTTCGCCTTTTATCGGAATAAATAACTTGCCTGTTAACTCATCCTTATCGTTGATTGAAACACCATGAATCGTTAGAGTAGCTTCTCCTCCCAATTCTGCATTTCGTATCATCTTTTGGATTTGTTCTAACGTTCTTATAATCATGAATGCCCACTCCTTTCCTGTCTTCTTTTGCTAGTGCCAATGTTAATTTCATGAGGCATTGCTGAAGTCTTTCTTATTAGTCTAAAGAAAAGAACACCATTTTTTCAAATGGTGTATAAAGTAATTAGAATGTATGTTTAATATGCTGCTTTTCTTCGTGTCTTTCAAGAGCTAGGTTCACTAATCGCTCAATTAATTCCGGATAGGAAACACCTGTGTTTTGCCACATTAATGGAAACATGCTAAATGGAGTAAATCCTGGCATTGTATTTACTTCATTGATTAAAAACTCGCCTTCTCTCGTTAAGAAGAAGTCGGCTCTTACAAGGCCAGCACCATCAATTGCTTTAAACGATTTAACAGCTAGTGTTTTTAACTCCTCGTATTGCTCCTCTGTAAGATCGGCAGGAATGATTAACTCGGTATCACCATCTTCGTATTTAGCTTTATAATCATAGAAGTCTTTTTTAGGGGCAATTTCCCCTGCTACTGAACATTCTGGCTCATCGTTGCCAAGAATTCCAATTTCAATTTCTCTTCCGATGATACCTTCTTCAACAATTACTTTTCGATCGAACTGGAAGGCTTCGTGACAAGCCACTTCTAGTTCTTCTCGATTTTTACACTTACTAATTCCAACACTTGACCCTAGGTTTGCTGGTTTTACAAAGCATGGGTAACCTAAGTTCTCTTCAATTTCGTTAGTTAAGCTTTCTTTATTTTTCTCCCATTCCTTGCGAATGAAAGAAACATATTTTGCTTGCTTTAATCCCGCTTGAGCAAACAAGTTTTTCATGATCACTTTATCCATACCTGCTGCTGATGAAAGAACTGTGTTCCCTACATAAGGAATGTTCATCAGTTCTAATAATCCTTGTACGGTTCCATCTTCTCCGTTCGGTCCATGTAACAATGGGAAAATGACATCAATAGCCCCATTGTTTTGCGATACCTGTGCCGGGAATAACTCTTGATTTAATGACACGGGAGAGATGACTTGGTCATTTGTTCCAAGTTGAAGTGCCTTCACGTCTGTGGCAGGTGCTTGAAGCTCAGCTCCACGAATCCACTCACCTTTATCTGTAATGTAAATAGGATGCACTTCAAACTTCGTTAAATCTAGTGCTTTTGTTACAGCAAGTGCAGTTTGCAGTGATACTTTATGTTCAGCCGATTTCCCACCATATAAAAGGCCTAATTTAATTTTCATGGTTGTTCCCCCTCGCTAGATGATGCGAAGTCCTATTTTCTAAAGCATTTGTATAGAACAGTCACATTCAATTACCTTTAATTTACCCTAACATTATACATCAGTATGTTAAAAATATATATGATTCTTACTGCTCGTTTCAATACATACTCTAACGCTTCTCTGAAGCATATAAAGGAAGAAGATACATTAGTACTTCCTCTAATTGCCCAAACGTAAAACCTTGTTCATTCGCTTTGTCCGCTGAAAGTGACCAACTCCCCTTCATTGCATAAGCAGAAGCTGTATCTGGACTAAGCTTTTCCGTTTCTATAACATAGGCAGATTTCCCAACCGTTGTTTCAATTTTATTCAGTAATTCGCCATGTGTGACAAATCCATCTAATGCAGCATTCCATATTCCCTCTTTTTGTTTTGTTCCAAGCCAGAACAAAAATTCAGAAGCCTTTTCAGAAGAAATAAATCCAAGACCGTTATCTAGTGAAACAACCTCAATCTCTTTTCCTTCCTTCACCTTTACAACAAGATCTTCTAAACGATTTGTATAATCATCCGGACCAATCACTAACGGAAAACGAACAATCGAGACAGGAAAAGGTGCATGCTCTACTATATAGGCTTCACATGCTCGTTTTGCTTCTTGATACCCTTCCATGCCGATATATTGAGTACGATCCTTTAATTCAAACGAAAAAGTCGTAGGGTCAAAGTTCTCCTCCTTTTGTTTGTTTCCATATTCATATACTGCCATTGTCGACGTGAAAACATAATGTTTGCAATTGTTTCCGACAACATCCAATACATCCTTCACTTCATTCGGAGAATACGCTGTTTGGTCATAGATAATATCCCACTTTTTGTTTTCTAATCCTTTAACAACAGATTCTTGGTCAGCACGATCTAATATAATTCGTTTTACTTGATCACCAAACGGGTCAGTTGTTCTTCCTCTTGTTGCAATTGTTACATCATAACCGATATCTAGAAGAATCTGAACAAGTCGCTTTCCAAAAAACATCGTTCCTCCTAGTACTAAAACACGCGTCATTTTTTCTTTCCCCCTTCGTTTTTCTTCGATAACTTTTTCTTTATATCTTTTATTCCATTAATATAAGACGCTAGTTCTTCATCCGTAATTTGACTAGAGTTATATCTCGCTTTGTAATACGTCGCTAAAACAGATTCAGAATAGTCATCTAAGAGCGCTAATCTGCCGAACCATTCCTCTGCTGTCTCAGAGGATAACCGTCCATAGCCTCTTTTTTCTAAGAAGATTTGTAGCTTCTGAAATTGCAAGCGAACTTCATTTTTTCCTGTTCGGCTATAGAAAGATGTTACTTTTCGTAATGATTTAAAAAAGGAAAAATCATGATCATCCTCTTGAATGGAATCTAAAGCATTATTCGGTTCGTCAACAGAGCTACCAATGTTCTTTCGTAAGAAAAATATAACGATCCCAATGACTAAAATGATACCTATTACAGTGAACGTAAGTATTAGCCACTCATTCGAGCCTTCAAAACTCTTATCGATATTTTTCATTGGATCTTCTTGAAATTCTTTTAAACCTTCCTCAATATCTTTGTAGCTATCTTCATTCGTTTTAATGGTTGAAAGGAGCCACATGAGTGGATAACTAGCTAAATAAGCGACACCTTGCCCGAAAAACGGAAACACTGCTTTTAATAGTGTCAAACCACTATGATAAAGCAACAAAAATACACCAACGACTCCAATAAAATAAAGAGTCAAAATACGATATCCTTTTTTCATAATAACCCATGCATTGCCTTTCATTTGAATCATAACCGTGATGACAACAAATAAAAAGAGCAGGAGTAAAAATAAACTCACGAAATCTAACAAAAATTCTTTTCTAACTAAGAGAATCGGAAAAGTAGATGCAAGTACAGCAACTAACCATAACCCTTGATTATCGAGATACGGCTCACGTATATGCACAATCATTCTCCAAAAGATAAAGACACCTACTATCATGAGCGCTAGGATGCTAAAGCCAGCAAAATATAATATAAATATTTGAAGAAACGGAACATAAATATATAAAGCTGGTAAACTACCACTTTTCAATTGGTACCATCTCACTAATACAAACGGGATGATATAAATTGGAAATAAGGTCATGAACGTAATGGTATCTGTGACAATACGCGAGATTATATATAAGCTTATAATTTCAAAGGTACATATAAATGTAAAAAGCAGTAAGTCTTTTCCATACTTTTTTAGCATGATTCAATAACCCCCTCTGCCATAGTAGAAGAGAGTACATAGAATGGTAGCATATAACCCTGCAATTGAGGGATTGTCTCAAACACTTCATCTTTAGAAATACCACATAATATAACAGTACTTGATTGTCGTAGTTTCATATCAATCTTTTTTATAAAACTACTTACTCTAACCGTAGCACTCATATGATCAATTCTCGCTAAAAGCTCTAATCCTCTTATTACATGGTCTTTCCCAGAGCCTTCTTTGAGATGAAGTAGCTGCAAATCATTTCTTGCTAATATGTTTACGTAAATCTCAAATGTAGCTCCTTGTTTTTCTGCCATCTGAAATAAATAGGCAAGATGACTTAATCGCTTTTCTAAGTCCTTTGCTACTGAGAGCTGCAAGCCATTTCTCCCTTGTTCCAAAATATTTAACACAAACGTCCACTTCCGGTGTGTTGTCTTTTCAAGCACCTTTGTTTGCAAAGTTCCCATTCTTGCAGATGCTTTCCAGTGTATTTGCTGAAAGGAATCGTTCGGCGTATAGTCACGAACACCTGATATCATCAACGGATCTTGAAAATAAGAATAAGTAGAAGGTTTACTTCCTACTTCGTTTGATAGTAGTTTTTCAATTCCATTCACAGCTTTTAGCTCAGGTAATACGAGAATTTCCGTTCGATAGAAAGGTCTATATTTATAGCTGGAGCTTCCTAGAAATGTTGGATCAAATACTTGAATTTCAATTTCTCTTAAAACCGCTCTACCTCTTTTTACAGCTTGAATCTCAAATTCATATTCGTTTCTCCCCGAAGATACGTCGTAAAAATAGTCATTCATATCTCTTCGCTCAATAACCTGCTTTGCATTTCCTAGCATAATAGCGTTACTCGCTTGGAAGGAAAGCTTGCCATAATAAACGGGTACAATACTTTTGCCTTTTAAATGAAAAGTGAGTGTAGAAAATTCTCCGGGAAATAATCTGACAATTCTCTTATTATTTCCTAATTCCATAACGAAATATTTGTGATACACGTTTGATATAAAAAATAAGACGAGAAGACTTACTAGCATAATAGATAGAGGAATCGACAGTAAAAAGTAATTCCAAATCGTTAGAAAGACTACAAAGACGAGGAGTAGCTTTCCTCGTTCATATGTAAAGATTTCTTTTGCCCACGTTCTCACGAAGAAGCTCCTACTTCAACCGGTGCTTCTGTCGTTTGTAATATATCCTCCATCACTTCACGCTTCGTCATTCGTAAGCTTCCTTCTAAGTTCAACTGTAATCGATGACTCAATACGTAAGGAGCTACTCGTTTCACATCATCTGGAGTTACATATGAGCGATTCTCTAATAATGCTCTTGCCTGGACAGCTCTCATGAATGCTAACGTTCCACGAGGACTTACACCTGCTTCGATATATTCATGTCCTCTCGTTCTATGTATTATTGTAAGGAGATATTTCTCCATATCTTCAGAAATTAGCACTTCAGCAACCTTGTCTTGAAGCTTAACAAACTCTTCTAATGACTCGAAATATGATGTCACTTCTTTAAGTGGCTCATTGCCTCGATATATTCTCATAATCTGCAATTCTTCCTCAAAATTCGGATATCCCATATGAATGCTCATAAAAAAACGATCAAGTTGTGCATCAGGTAATGGAAATGTCCCTTGAGATTCTAATGGATTTTGAGTGGCAAGAACGAAAAATGGAGCTGGCAGTTGAACCGTTTCGTTCCCAATTGTCACCTGACGTTCTTCCATCACTTCAAGTAAGCTTGATTGTGTACGAGGCGTTGCCCGATTGATTTCATCTACTAATAACACGTTCGTCATAACTGGACCGATACGCACTTCAAATTGCTTTTCCTTCGGATTAAAAAACTCAACGCCTGTTACATCACTCGGCAACACATCAGGAGTAAACTGCAAGCGACGAAACTGACCTCCAAGCAATTTAGAAATCGTCTTTGCTAACACCGTCTTCCCCGTCCCTGGAACATCCTCTAGCAATACATGCCCCCTGCAGAGCATAGAAATTAAAAATAGTTCTGTTACTTCCTCTTTCCCAATTATCACTTTGCTAACTGCGTTTGTTATATCTTGTTTAAGTGATTGAATACTCAAGTAAATCCCCCGTTTTTTGAATTTTTTAATTATATTATACTACTAAAGTTATATAACTGGAAACTGAGATGGTTTTTTTTTCCACAAATTACCCACTAGAGGTATAATAGGTACTATATAAATAATATTCAGGAGTTACTATGAAAACTATACCGTTTTATAGCTATTGGTTTTCCAAAACAAGCATTGCCTTAGCTGATGTCATCTACATAATGGTGATTACTACTTTTATTTATCAAGAAACGAAATCAGCTTTAATTGCTTCCTTGTTTCCTTTATTTAAAGCAGCTGCGAATCTTATTGCTGGTCTATCTTCACCTTTTTTATATAATAAGTACTCTTTCACCAAGCTAGTTGGAATGCTTCAATTGATAAAAGCCATCATCCTGACACTTTTACTAATTGGCTTTAATTCCATTACTAGCCACATTTATGTTCTTCTTCTTTTTATATTAGTAATTTCTTTTATGGAAGGTTGGGGAAATCCGTTACTAAATTCCATTACTCCTAGAGTTGTTGCAAAGGAAACTCTTGTAAAAGCAAATAGTATACTATCCATCTCAACACAATCTGTCCAAATTGCTGGATACAGTTTTACTGGTTTTATTGTCATTCAATGGGGACATCATCCTACTTTAGCATTTAATGTAGTACTACTTTGGTTGTCTGTATTGTGTTTGTTCATGACAATGAAATCAATTAAAGTACCATCTGAAACAGAAGTAAGACAATCTAAGTGGGGGTTAATGAAGCAAGGATGGAACCTAATTTATACAAATAAAACGTTACGAATGATTACGTTAATGGATGTTATTGAAGGAATGGCTGGATCAATTTGGATTGGTGCAGTCACATTGGTTTATGTAGAGGAAGCGTTACATCAAGGAGAAGAGTGGTGGGGGTATGTTAATGCAAGTTATTATATCGGCTCTATTATTGGTGGATTTCTAACACTATATTTAGCTAGATTCATACAAAAAAACTTAATTGTCAGTATGTCAGTTGGCTCACTATTATTTAGTATATTCACCTTAATTTACGGGCTAACAAGCATTCCAATTTTGGCATTGCTTTTATGTATTGCAATGGGACCTGCGTATCAAATTCGAGATGTTGCACAGCAAACAGCTTTTCAATTAAACATTCCCGCTGAACATTTACCAAAGGTGTATGCATCACAAAGCATTTTAATTTCAAGTATTACTGGACTATCTATCTTCTTAATGGGCTTTATCGCAGAATTCATTGGAGTTAGGGCCGTTTATGTACTGGGCTCAATTTTAATATTTACCTCTTCTCTACTGTCTTTCACATTAGTTCGGGGAAGTAAGATTGAACGAGCTGTGTCTTCAATAAAAGCTAACTAGAAAACTCGTCATCAATTGATGACGAGTCTTCTAGTTATTTTATTTCAATTACAAATGGATACGTGTGTACTTTTTCATCAATTTGAAATTCTGCCCATAATTTATATATACCCGGTTCTTGGAAGTTCGTTTGAAACTTTGTTTCGGAATCACTAACTGGATGCACATGAATAAAGTTGGCAGCTGTTTCATCTAGGATCACAACATGTCCCATTGCTCCTAAGTATGGTTGCAGTTCAACATTGTCTTTGAACGAAAATGTTAGTGTAATGTCCTCGCCTGCTTTAAAAGAGCTAACTTCTAGATTTGTTTCTATTCCCTCCACCGTTTTATTGAAAACAGTATCAGGTTTTAGAGAATTGTGTCCATGTTCCGATTCTGCTTCCCCAACTGTAAACTCAATAGGTTCTACGTGATAACCTGCATTTGTAGGTTTAATGTCAACAAATGCTTTATAACTTCCTTCACCTAAAGCCTTATTCATCTCAAAACTACCTTCACCCGTTTTCTCTGGATGTAAATGATAATACTGCTCTAAGTGCTCATCAACTACAATAAGATGAAGTAATTTTTCATGGTTCACATCTAATTCATTAAGCGGCTGACCTTGTTTGTCTTTTAATTGTATTGAAATTTGCGTTCCATCCGCTATAAAGTCAATATCTACTCCACTTTCTGAATTTTCATCATGAGAGCCATGTTCTCCATGACCCTCACTCTCCTCTCCAGATCCATGAGCGTCGTGTCCAGCTACTTCTTCACCATGTCCTCCATGTTTAGTTTGAACTTCTGGAGATTCTGGAGATGCAGTAAATGAATAAATTGTATAACCCAGTATCACAACGACTAAATAGCCGACTGCTGATAATACCCATTTCTTCATGTTTTTCTCTCCTTATAATTTAACCTTTTGTAATCGTAGTGCATTCAGAACGACAGATACTGAGCTAAATGCCATCGCCGCCCCCGCTAACCAAGGAGCTAAAAGGCCGATCGCGGCAATTGGAATACCCAGTGTGTTATATCCGAATGCCCAGAATAGGTTTTGTTTAATATTCGCCATTGTCTTTTTACTCATCTCAATCGCATCCGCAATACTATTTAAGTCACCTCGAATTAACGTAATATCCGCCGCTTCCATCGCAACATCCGTACCTGTACCAATCGCCATTCCTACATCAGCAACTGCTAACGCCGGTGCATCATTAATTCCATCTCCGACCATTGCGACTTTCTTACCTTCCGCTTGCAGCTTTTTAATTTCATCTGCCTTTCCTTCAGGTAACACTTCTGCTACTACTCGGTCTACACCAACTTCTTTTGCAATTGCCCCTGCTGTTCTTTCGTTATCACCCGTCATCATAATCACTTCAAGACCCATCTCTTGTAGACGTCTTACAGCCTGCTTAGAAGTTTCTTTCACCGTGTCCGCTACAGCAATAATACCCGCAAGTTTGTTATTGATCGCAACAAGCATTGCCGTTTTCCCTTCACTTTCAAGTACAATCATTTTACGTTCAGCATCTTGAAGTTCGACTTGATGTTGCTTCATAAGCTTTCTTGTTCCTACTAATAGATTGTAATCTTTTACTCGCCCTTTAATACCATAACCTGGATATGCTTCAAAATCTGATACATCACTTAGTGTTATTCCTTTCGCTGCAATTCCTTCCACAATCGCAACGGCAAGTGGATGCTCCGATTGCTTTTCAGCAGATCCTACTACACGTAAAAACTCTTCTTCTTCTATATCCGCTAAAATAATGGTATCTGTTAATTCAGGTTCTCCTTTTGTAATGGTTCCTGTCTTATCTAGTACAACGGTTGTCACACCTTGAGTCGATTCTAAATGCTCTCCACCTTTAAAAAGAATTCCATATTCTGCTGCTCGACCAGAACCAGCCATGATTGACGTTGGAGTTGCTAAGCCTAATGCGCATGGACAAGCAATAACTAGAACTGCAATTAACTTCTCTAAAGCCTCCGCAAAGTCTCCAGGACTTACCCATACGAACCAAATAATAAAGGTAAGAACAGCTATCCCCACTACGATCGGAACAAAAATCCCTGATATTTTATCCGCTAAACGTTGAATCGGCGCCTTTGAACCTTGAGCTTGCTCTACAATCTTAATAATTTGAGCTAAAGCTGTATCTTTTCCAATCTTCGTTGCGTTCATTTTAATAAATCCATTTTTATTAATTGTAGAACCGATGACTGTGTCTCCAGCCGTTTTATCAACAGGTACACTTTCACCTGTGATCATACTTTCATCAAATGCAGAGCGTCCTTCTACTATTTCCCCGTCTACAGGAACTCGTTCACCAGGTCTTACATGAATCACATCTCCTACGATTACCTGTTCTAAAGGAAGTTCAATTTCTTTTCCGTCACGCACTACTGTCGCAGTTTTTGCCTGTAAGTCCATCAGCTTTTTGATGGCTTCAGAAGATCTACCTTTTGCTTTTGCCTCAAAAAGCTTACCAAGTAAAATTAATGTAATTAAAACAGCACTTGTTTCATAATAAAGCTCAACCATATGTTCATTTGAACCTATGGAAACAATTGATAAATATAAGCTGTAGAAGTATGCAGCTGACGTACCTAATGCTACAAGTACATCCATATTAGCACTACCGTTTCGAAGTGCTTTGTATGCTCCTACATAAAATTGCTTACCAACTACAAATTGGACAGGTGTCGCAAGTAACAGTTGAACCCATGGATTCATCAACATTTCAGGCAAGTATAACCATGATGTAAAAGAGAAATGACTGACCATCGCCCAAAGTAAAGGCAGTGATAATATCATGGAAAATAAAAACTTACCCGTCTGCTTTTCGATTTCTTCTTGCCGGTGATCCCCATGATTTTCTTGTTCTTCCTTAAGAGCTGCTCCGTAACCTAGCTTTTCTACTCGTGCGATAACATCTTGAACTGTTAGTTCGGAACCGTTAAATTCAACTGAGGCTGTTTCTAATGCTAAATTAACCGTTGCGTTCGTTACTCCCTCTAGTTTATTTAGGCCCTTTTCAATTCGAGCCGAACATGCTGCACATGTCATCCCGGTTATATTAAAATCTTTTCTCTCCTTAACTACTCCATAACCTAGTGCTTCTACCTTCTTTTGTAGTTCTTCTACATTTGTAACAGAAGGATCAAATTTAACCGTTGTGTTCTCAAGTGCAAAGTTTACATTTGCATTTTGTACACCGTCTATTTTGCTCAATCCTTTTTCAATTCGAACTGCACAAGCTGAGCATGTCATCCCTGTTATTTGCATGGTTGTTTCTTTTTCACTGCTCATGTTTTTTCCTCCTCACTAAGTGAGTCTATTTTATACCACGCGGGGGTATATTTATATTTAAAAGAAAAGTGCTACTTAGAGAGAGCACCTATTATGCAACATCGTATCCTTGATCATCAATTAATTCTTTAATTTGTGCTAACGTTACTTTTGAAGCATCGAATTCAACATCGACTGTTCCATTTTCTAAGTTAACCTTTACTTTGCTCACGCCTTCCATTGGTCCAACTGCTCCTTCTACAGCTTTTACACAATGTCCGCAAGACATACCCTTTACGTTTAATGTTACTTTTTCCATGACTATTCCTCCTATTTTTTCATTAATCGTTGTATTGTAACTAAAAACTCATCAATTACTTCGTCGTCGCCTTCCTGTATTCTTTCCACAACACAGCTTTTTAAGTGACCTTCTAATAATATTTTACCAACACTATTTAGCGCTGACTGGATTGCAGAAATCTGAGTAATAACATCATCGCAATACGTATCTTTTTCAATGAGTCCTTTTACTCCTCGAATTTGGCCTTCAATTCGGTTGAGACGACTTACTAAATTCTTTTTTACTTCATCGGAGTGGTGACTTTTACGTTCGCCTGTATGTGTATGACAACATTCAACGTGTTTGTTTTCTTCCATTTCTTCCCCTCCTCACATTAATAATATACCACCATAGGGTATATTGCGCAACATATAAGTTGAACTTATTTTCCATTATTTATTCTCAGCTATAAAATCATTTATTTGCTGCACATGTTTACGATCGTGCTCAAGGTGTGAGAAGAAGTATTCTCCCACGCTTAGTTCCTTGTTTCCAACTGTTATTTTCTTCATATATAGCTCTTCAGGAAATGCTTTTAATTTTTGGACTACTTGTCCTCTTGTCTCGATATACTTTTCAATTAAATCTCCTTTTCCAATACCAGACCTCGCATAAACAGATGCATCCTTATTCATCTTTTCAAGATTAATATCGATTTTCGGAAAAGGTAACTCTTTTTCAATATAAGGGAATCGATACTGTTGCATGAAACGATCCCACGTAATGAAGTGTGAAATCACATCTGCTGTACCCCATTTCCCTTCCGAAAACGGCATAAACCAGAACGTTTCATTGATGGAATGTAATGATTTTACCCAATCTACTAGTTGCTCATGCTCAAGAATAATGTCTGTTTTTTTCACGAATATACCCCCACACCGTTTTTCCTATTATATTATCCAGTTTCTAGAAAAACAAAAAACAAGGACTAAGCCTTGTTTTTTAAAGTGATAATTTTTTTTCATAATCGAAGTTTGCCTTTTTACCTGATCTTTTTCCTAATGCATAGACCACTGCTCCAACTACTGTCCACACAATCAGAACGTCCCCTACCGAAAGAAGCATCTTGTAGCTGAAAAATAATAAAGTACTAATCGCAAACAAACCACAAATAAGTATTAATCCCTTGGACGGCTTAAATTGAGCTTGCGCAAAAAGTTCCGGATTTTTATAAGGTAGTGCAATTAAGGCAATGGAATGACCGATATACATTAAGAACATTCCTTGCAAAGCAATCATCATGACAAAGTTCATCGTATTTGTCCAAAGTAATATAAGTACGATGACAACATTGATTACTAACGCCAAATTTGGTGTACCTGTTCTTTCACTTACTTTTGCTAACACCGGTGGAATGATTCGATCATCTGCGAAGGTAAATAAAATTCTAGATACAACCATCATTAATGAATTTAAGGTTGTAGCAAAAGCCATAAGTATTCCGATGTTTACAATCCATGTGCCATAAGACGGCAAGTAGGTTGAAGCTACATCTGACATGGCAGTTTGCGTGGCAGCTAACTGTTGATATGGCAATACACCAAACGCAACAAAGGAAACTAAGAAATAAATAACCATCGTTAAAATCGAACCACGAATCATAGTCTTCGGTAATTCCTTTTGCGCATTCTTCATTTCACCACCAGCTTGCGCCAACTGCTCAAAACCGAAATACGCGAAAAATAAACTTGGTAAAATACTTAAAAATCCTTCTAGTCCAAATGGAAACATCGGTTTATAATGATTGAACTCAATAAAAAACAAACCTGGTATGACTAGAAAAAGGATCGCAACAAATAAAATAGCAGTCATCAACAACTGAATTTTCCCAAACCATTTAACGCCTGTCACATTTAAGAAGAAGAAAAATAATAAAAGAGCAGTACCAATAAGTAGTGGATGATCAAAATCTAGCAAGCTTGCTACAAACTCACCGAATGATATCGACATAACTGTCATAACCCCTAGCAAAGCAATATACTGAAACCACATGAAAATAAATCCTACGAAATAGTTTTTAAAGGTTCGACTTATATGAATGTATGCACCACCTGGGCTATTCCCTAGAGGAGTGCTCAAATACACTAAATACCCTAACGCCGATGCAAGCAAGATTGGTAGCAATACAATATATCCTAACGGTACAGATGGCCCCGCCTGTGCACCTGCTTCCCCAGTTACTACAAATATACCAGAACCAACCATCCCGCCAATCATTAACGCATATCCATGCCACTTATTTAAACCTCTTTGTAACTTCATTTCTTTCACCCCTGATGTTGGTATATTTTCTTACGGAAAAAATTAACACTGTCTCATACGAAAATAAGTAAAAAGCCCCCCATCCCTAATAAACATTAGGGACGAAGAGCATTCTCCGCGGTACCACCCTATTTGACCACCAAAACGGTGATCCACTCCTTAGTAATCGGCTTTTCTTCGTAGTGAAACTTCACAACTTTTTACCTGGATTTTCACCAACCATCCAGTCTCTACCTGCTGCATTTCAAGTTGTTACTAAGCTACAAGCCCTCTAGACACATTCGCACTTAAACGCTTTTAAGTGCTAAAGCATCTTTTCGTATTAGATATTATATTAATAGGCATTTCGAGTGAAGTCAACAAAAATTTATAAGTTTGATAGATTGTAGGTACGAGCTTTGGTTTGGCCAATAATTGTGAGATTCATTGAATTAATTAACCTCTTCATAGTTGCTAGTATTCTATATGTAAGAATTCTGCCATTTCCCGTTTCGTAATGAGAGGATTTATTAGTAATGCGTATTCCTTTAACGCATGTATATTGTCACTTTTGCTTGTGCTCCGACAAGCCGAGCAATACCAATATCCATATATTCGTTTTAGTGGCAGGTAGTTACAAACTGAACAGAACACACCTGTATTTAACTCATTCGTTTTAATGTCATACTGTTCTAGAATGTTAGAATGAAGGCTATTATGTTTTTTTATGAGTAGTCGTGAAAGTTTCTTTAATTCCTTACCTGTAAGTATTTCCACATTATATTTTCTCTCTATTTTCGTTAGCCTCTTTAAAAGATTTGGACTACGGATGACTGATTGGGATACAAGATGAGAATTATTGAGGACTTTTATTGTTGAAGAAGGATTACTAATCAAGACGAGAGTTTCAATTGGAAGTAGAGGTGATTTATTTGAAGATAACCATGTATATAGCTGAGCTTTGTGACGTTTCGCCTGCAGAATGGGATCGGGGAACGATTCTTCTTTTTCACCATGATAACGAATAAGTTGGTTAAAGGTTGGATCAAAATTCAGAACACCTGATATGTTTTTAACTTCAATAATCAATATGAAGTTTTTTGTGAGTATCAAAAGATCTATTTGAAAATGGTGAACTCCGTCGTGTAGCCTAAGGTCGTGAAAAATATGATAGTTCTCACTGGAAAGATAGTCTAAATAGTAATCTAAAGAATTTTCCCCATTGAAACCCGCCCTCCTTCTAGCCAAATTCTTCTGGATATCACTTTGTTTAGGATGATTCTTGGGTAATCTCTTCGTAAGTGCCTCAAGTTGTAGTAGAACTCTAGGTTTTTCATTCCTTTTTACAATCATTTTATTCCTCCTAGATTAGAATGGAAATGTTATTCGATAATTACATATGAATTTCCTTCTTAAATTAATCTATATTTCGTACTCTGAATGATATTTGGACGACTTTAGCAATTATTTGGACGAGTTCTATATTTTTTCGGACGACATTGGAGCTTTTTTGGACGACTTTCCGTATTTTTCGGACTAATTACCATTTCCACCCAAAACAAAGAGCCCCTATCCTGGGGCCCTATACCGAAACTTTCTCCAACTCTACACTCTTCTTTTTCTTCTCGAACTGCTGGTACATCAAGTAGTAAATAAATGCACTTGCCACGCATAGGAATGCCAGGATTACAAAGGTCCAGTCATAGCCAATCCACATTGTTAATGAAATTGAAATTGGTGCAAATGTACGACCAATTGTAAAACGCAAGCTTGCGGCTGCGAAGTACTGTCCTCTCATGTGATCCGGAGCAAGCTTGGAAACGAAGCTTTGCTGAATACCTACGACCATTATTTCAGCAAGTGTAAAGATTAGAATTGCCACTAGCAGGATCCATATCCAAGTTGTTTGACCGAATAGGAAAATACCGACTCCATACATAAGTGCTGAAGTTATAAATACATCTCGTTCTCGGAATTTGTCTGCCTGCCTAGTGATAAATACAGTTAGTAGTGCAACGAGTAAACCGTTTGATGCGACGATAAGTCCAAATGCTTTTTCTCCGCCAATATCTAACTTCCAGTCTCCAAATGACAGTAGTGTTTGAAGTGGAACTAGTTCTTTTGTGTACACAGCCATTAATAAATCGAGCTGCATAAACGCTTGAGCCGCTAATACTCCCGCTACTATAAACAATAGAAAAATTTTATCTTGGACAATAACCTTGTAATCTAGTATTTGCTGTTTAATTGCACCGAACCATGTAACACGTGGGGCGGGTTCAGTATTATCAACTAACATAGGCGCTGTTTCACGCACAACTTTTTGCAATAATATTGCTAAGATGAAGCTAACAATTGCAGCTGCTAATAATAATCCAAAACGGTGTTGGAAAAAGAAGATACCTCCAATAATCGGACCAAAAACTACTGCTATGTTAATACCTGTATAAAATATTGCGAATACTGAGTTCCGATCCTTTTCTTCTACAACATCTGCTACCATCGCTTGACTCGCTGGCCAGTAGAAGGAACCAAATACTCCAATAATAGTGAAGCTGATAAAACTAATGATTGGTGATTCGTACCATGGGGAATTTGCAAATGCAAATAACAAAAACGAAAATCCTTGCCCATACGTAGAAATGACCATCATACGTTTTCTGCCAAAATGGTCAGCACAGTATCCGCCAATGAGATTGGCAATGACACCAAAGATCTGGGATACAATCAACAACAATCCTGCGTTTTCCTTTCCAAATTCATCCGAAAAGTATATCGCCATAAACGGGAAAAACATCCAAAATATAACATTAACTAAAAACTCTCCGTATAATCGAACCTTTAAATTAATATCCCAATCTCGTAATCTCATGGTTATACCCTCTTTGTTGTTATTTTAAGCACAAGAGAGATTATATAGGAATTATCTCCTTTTGGAAATACAATTCCAAATAAATAAAAAATCAGAAGGCTAGTAGCCTTCCGATTTTTTTAAATACTATTTATGCTCCAACAGTTGACTTTGGCTCAACGTAAACCGTTGTATCAAGCTCTCCTGTTGCTTTACTTGTTAATACACCAGCTGTCATACTTCCGCTTACATTTAGTGCTGTACGGCCCATGTCAATTAATGGTTCAACAGAGATTAATAGACCTGCTAGAGCAACTGGTAAATCTAATGCAGATAGTACTAGGATGGCTGCAAATGTCGCACCGCCCCCAACACCAGCTACACCGAAGGAGCTTATGGCAACTACAAGGATTACCGTGAATAAGAATGCTGGGTCAAGTGGATTAATTCCTACAGTTGGAGCAATCATAATTGCTAACATAGCTGGATATACACCAGCACATCCATTTTGTCCGATTGTTAATCCAAATGAACCTGCAAAGTTTGCAATTCCTGATGGAACTCCCAGCTCTTCAGTTTGTGTTTTTACATTTAACGGCAGCGTTCCTGCACTTGTTCTAGATGTGAATGCAAATGTTAGAACTGGTAATACTTTTTTCACGTATGTGATTGGATTTAATCCTGCGAATGATAATAATAATAAATGAATTAAGAACATAATTCCCAAAGCTACATATGACGCAATGACAAACTTTCCTAACTTTGCAATTGCTTCATAGTTACTTGTTGCTGTTACTTTTGTCATGATTGCTAAAACACCGTATGGAGTTAAGCGTAAAATAAGTGTAACGATTCTCATTGTAATGGTATTCAATGTATCTATTAATTTAGCAAATGACTCTGCTATTTCCGGCTCTTTTCGTTTAACCCCAAGATATGCAACACCGATGAATGCTGCGAAAATTACAATTGCGATCGTTGATGTTGGTCTTGCGCCTGTAAAGTCTAAGAACGGATTAGCTGGTAGTAATGAAAGAAGTTGTTGTGGTAACGTTAAGCTTTCAACTTCACCTTGACGTACTTCTAAATCTTCCCCACGTGCTGTTTCCGCATCTCCCGCTTGGATCTGAACTGCTTCTAAATCAAATACTAACGTTGTTCCAATAGCTACAACTGCTGATACTGCTGTTGTTCCTACTAATATCGCAATAATTAGCCCACTAATCTTACCAATATTTTTAGAAAGCTTTAACTTCGTAAATGCAGCAACAATTGAAATGAAAACAAGTGGCATTACTACCATCTGAAGTAACTTAACATATCCTGACCCAACTATATTAAACCAATCAATTGACCCTGTAATGACTTCAGATGTTGCTCCGTAAATTAATTGTAAAACGAGACCGAACACAATCCCTAGGCCAAGCGCAGTAAATACACGTTTTGAAAATGATACATGTTTTTTCTGCATTTTGTATAAACCAAAGATTAATAACAGCATAATAGCTACGTTAATTAAAATCCAAGTAACTGTCATGATTTCCCCTCCAAAAATTAAAATAAATCCATAGATGAATATATTACATACTAATCATATGCGTCAAGTATGAATTAATTCATCATATTTTCTTCCCCTTTAAAAAGTTCCGAAAAAGCATAATAGTTTAAATAAAAATGCTTATTATTGTTTCGTCTTTTTCACGGTAGAAATATAAAGATCGACAAAATAAACCTCTCCTATTTTTATTGTCAGCCGCTTTTATCGGACTTGGATGGGGAACTGCTTTTCCTAGCTTTCAAACTATCGCGATTCAAAATGCAGATACATTCGAAGAGGTTTAGAAACCGCCACTTTTCTATCACTTTTGGATATTGGGGTTCGATTAGGATCATTCATTGTAGGTATTGTAGGTGCAAATCTCGGATTTAGTCCTCTTTACTTATATGTTCCTCCGTAGCCTTACTTGGACTTGGTCTATACTTTATATTACATGGTAAGAAAGTCAGTCGTTTTAGCACTCAAGAGTAGAAAATTTTCTACTCTTTTTTATTTATGGGAAAGCTAAGTTTACATAAAATTCACTTTAAACTTGTTGAAAATAATATATAAGTGTTTTATTATATAAGTCGTTGATTATATATCCTGTGAGGTGATAGAAATGCAGATTGAATTAGAGCAAGCGGCTACTTTATTGAAGCTTTTAGGTGATAAAACGAGGTTAACAATGATGAAAATGCTTGATCATAGTGACTTTTGCGTGTGTGAGTTTGTCGAAATTTTCAAGACGAGTCAACCCGCTATTAGCCAGCATCTTCGAAAATTAAAGGATGTTGGAATAGTGAAGGAGACGCGAAAAGGCCAGTGGATTTTTTACTCTCTTAATACAGAAAGTGACTATTATCCATTTTTAAAAGAAATTTTAAAATCTCTGCCTTCACAAGATGACCGCTTACAACAATTAGAAAAACAGGGATTACGTATAACCTGTCAGTAAAATTAAGGGGGGAACACATTGGTATCTACTTTATTAGCGATATTTATCTTTTTACTTACGCTTGTACTAGTCATTTGGCAGCCTAAAAATTTATCGATAGGTTGGTCTGCCATTGGTGGGGCGCTATTAGCGTTATTAGTTGGTGCTGTATCATTCCAGGACGTTATCGATGTAACCGGAATAGTTTGGAATGCTACCTTAACATTCGTTGCACTTATTATCATTTCGTTAATACTAGATGAGATTGGATTTTTTGAATGGTCTGCCTTACACATGGCTCGCTATGCAAAAGGCAGCGGTATGAAAATGTTCCTTTTAGTTACAATACTAGGAGCGATTGTGGCTGCCTTTTTCGCGAATGACGGAGCAGCACTAATCCTAACTCCTATCGTACTAGCAATGGTTCGAGCACTTAAATTTAAGGATAGCATGATTTTACCTTTCATTATGGCAAGTGGATTCATTGCAGATACTACTTCTCTTCCACTCGTTGTAAGTAACCTAGTAAACATTGTTTCTGCAGACTTTTTCAACATCGGTTTCGTTGAATATGCGAGCAGAATGATTGTACCGAACTTTTTCGCATTAGGTGCGAGTATTCTAGTCTTGTATTTATATTTCCGTAAGAGCATTCCTGCTTCTTTCGATGAAAGTAGCTTAAAAGCACCGAAAGAGGCAATCAAAGACGAAAGAATGTTCAAGCTATCGTGGTTTGTACTAGGTATTTTATTAATTGGATATTTCGCAAGTGAATTTACTGGCATACCTGTTTCTATTATTGCGGGAATTGTTGCGATTGCATTTTTAGTGATCGCGAGAGGCAGCTCTGCTGTTAATACGAAACAAGTATTAAAAGGTGCACCTTGGGCAATTGTATTTTTCTCCATCGGGATGTATGTTGTCGTGTACGGTTTACGAAACGAAGGGTTAACGGACTTGCTTGCACAATTAATACAAGCTGCAGCAGATGAAGGACTATTTGTTGCAACGATTTCCATGGGCTTTATCGCTGCGATTCTTTCATCAGTCATGAACAATATGCCAACGGTTATGATTGATGCGCTTGCAATTGCAGATACAAATACAACTGGAATCGTAAGAGAAGCATTAATTTACGCTAACATAATTGGTTCCGATTTAGGGCCAAAAATTACTCCAATCGGTTCACTCGCAACATTATTATGGCTTCACGTCCTTTCTACAAAAGGAGTTAAAATATCTTGGGGCTACTACTTTAAAGTAGGTATTGTATTAACAGTTCCAACCTTATTCATCACATTAGTTGGTCTATATCTTTGGTTATTACTCATTTAAAGGAGAATTAATTATGTCTAAAAAAACGATTTATTTCTTATGTACAGGAAATTCTTGCCGAAGCCAAATGGCAGAGGGGTGGGCCAAAAAACATTTAGGAGAAGAGTGGGATGTGAAAAGTGCAGGTCTAGAAGCACACGGCTTAAATCCAAATGCTGTAAAAGCAATGAACGAGTCTGGTATTGATATATCCACACAAACTTCTGACACGATTGATCCTGAAGTTTTAAATAATGCTGATTTAGTTGTTACACTTTGTGGCCACGCGGCAGATCATTGTCCCGTAACACCACCACACGTTAAACGCGTACACTGGGGCTTTGATGATCCAGCTAAAGCGGAAGGAACAGAAGAAGAAAAATGGGCAATGTTCCAACGTGTCCGTGATGATATCGGAGACCGTATTAAGCGTTTTGCTGACACAGGAGAATAATATACAAAAAACTACGAGCTTATTGCTCGTAGTTTCAGACTGTAGACAAACTCGATTATTTCGAGTTGTTTGCAGTCTTTTTTCTATTTTTATGAAGTTTTCTGTAAGACAAGGTGATTTCCGCTCCATGGCACTCGCTTTCCGCGGGGTGGGCGGTGAGCCTCCTCGCCGTTCCGGCTGTGGGGTCTCACCTGTCCCACTGCCTCCCGCAGGAGTCGAGTGCCATTCCACTTCAATCGGTTTTTAAATTCATTCTGTTCTATAATATCTTCTTATTTTAAAATAAAAGAAGAATAATAATTGAGGTGACATTATGCTAACGAAACATAATTCTATACAAAGAGATCAAATCGAAATGATAGCCTTAGATGAACTTGTTCCTGCCAATCATCTTGTACGCAAACTTGAAGTGGCAATTGATTTTTCTTTCATTTATCCTCTTGTTAAAGATATGTACTCTGAAGTTGGTCGCCCAAGTATTGACCCAATTATCTTAGTAAAAATGGCATTTATCCAATACATATTCGGTATTCGATCAATGCGTAAGACTATAGACGAAATAGAAACAAATATGGCAAATCGTTGGTTTTTAGGTTATGGGTTTCATGATAAGATCCCTCACTTCTCTACCTTCGGTAAAAATTATGAAAGACGTTTTAAAGATACAGACTTATTTGAACAAATCTTTTATCGAATCTTAAAAGAAGCAGCTGATAAGAAATTGATTAGTGCTGAACACGTCTTTGTTGATTCAACACATGTAAAAGCTAGTGCTAATAAGCGGAAATTCGAAAAGAAAGTTGTGCGGAAAGAAACTCGAGCTTACCAGGAGCGACTACAAGAAGAAATTAATAAAGATCGTGAAGACCATGATAAACCACCTTTTCCACCTGATAAATTTGACCAAGAAGAGATGAAAGAGATCAAAGAAAGTACAACAGATCCGGAAAGTGGATACTATGTTAAGGATGAACGCACGAAACAGTTCGCTTACTCCTTTCATGCAGATGCAGACAGAAAAGGTTTTGTATTAGGTTCAACAGTTACAGCTGGAAATGTTCATGATAGTAATCTTCTTGAGTCTTTAGTAGAGAAAGTGAAAGAGTCAATTGGTAAACCAAAAGCAGTTGCGGCTGATACAGCTTATAAAACACCTGCCATTGCACAATATCTAATAGAAAATGACATTACACCGGCATTTCCATATACACGCCCACGAACAAAAGAAGGATACTTTAGGAAACATGATTACGTATACGATGAGCACTATGACTGCTATATATGTCCGAAAGGACAGATACTAAACTATTCAACCACCACTAAGGAAGGTTATCGTCAATACAAGTCTGACCCACATTACTGTTCGACTTGTCCTTTACTTGCTCAATGTACACAGAGTAGAATCATCAAAAGCTTATACAACGTCATGTGTGGGAAGCGTATGTGGAGGAAGCAGAACATCTTCGTCATCACGAGGAAGTTAAAGAGATATATGC
>NZ_JAFELM010000027.1 GCF_016890225.1 Bacillus suaedaesalsae
AAGGATAGTTGAACAAGGTTAAGATTAGAGAGGTCGTTTATTAAATATAGCTTTTTCTAGTTGGCCAGTTATTCTACTGGTCAATTTTCTAAGATTATATAAAAAAGGCAGTTTATTATTTTTTATTTAAAAGGAGGGGAACAGATGAAAATATTAGATAATTTTTTTAAGATGAAATTTATAGTATTTATTTCTTTTGTAAATTATATCTTCTTTTATTTTTTTCTAATTGGTAATTTAAATTTTAGTTTACAATTTGGTAAGTTTCTAATTTTTCCGTCAATTGTTTCACTTATAATTTCAGTATTGATTGCTTTTCTATTGTACTTGGTTCATAAGAAAAGATTAAATAAATCAATGTATTTTATTGCTATTGCTGAAATAATAATCACTGTTATAGTAATGATTGAAATCTATGAAATCCTGACCTTTATCCTATTCTTCGATTCTTAGAATTTATCAGCATTTTAATCTTACTTGCTATTCAACAGATTGTTTCTAGGGGTGGGAATAAGGAGGAGTTGTTACCACTTAAGCTACAGGAAACAATGGTTGTTGAACTAAAGGGAAAGTTTAGTTGAAGAAACTTCCTGGAGAGAATCCTTTCTATTGAGGATGTTTGCATTCAGTTATTTCATTTGGCTGTAACCTTCTGCTCTTTACATCAATAGCCCTCCACTCCATACTGTATTTATTACTAAAGGTGATAGTTACTAAATCATATGGTAAATCGTGAGCACCTTCAAATGTTGTTAGCTGTACGGTGACATTATAGTAGCGGTAAGTTTCGTGTTCTACCTTTTCATTTATTTGAAGAATCTTTTCGCAATAAAACTGTTTCGGTTTGCCGAAATGGTTGTCAATTGCTTTGTAAATGGGTAGAAATAGCAAATTCAGGATTATATCATCACGCAAGCTTATATCTTTTTTAGCTTCGGTTTCAGCTTGAACAGGAGAATAAGAAAAAAGAGTGACAAAGGCAATCAATATTAAAAGGCTTTTCTTCATAAGAATCCTCCATTTTTTAATGTTGCTATTATTATGAACATTTAAGGAGATTCTAATTTATATTATCTGGAAGATTCATTAAGTTGAAGGATCGCTTCTTTTATTGAAGTAACGGAAAGGATAGTAAAATTCTAGAATCAAGGGTATATATAAAATTTATTTTATTCTGACCGATATATTGGTTAGAGGTGAAGTATGGAAAAACTTGATTTCAGCCCATTAGAACAGTTTTCAAATAATCTAGCATTGCAGTTGACGATATTTATTGGAGTTACTTTAATATTAGGATTCATTGTAGTATATATCCTGAAGCTTCTTAGAATCCCCAGTAAAATTGCTTCTCCATTAGCAGGCTTAGCGACACTATATATCGCTTATAAAGTATTTACCATCCTATCCTAAAGAACTAAGCACTCGTACAGAGTGCTTCTTTAACTTACTCAATATACATACTAGTTTATACACACAACTATACTAAAGGAAAGAAAACTTAAAGAAACAATATAGTGAAACTAATAAGCTTTTCCTTCCGTATTACTTCTTAACTTATGAAAGCAGCATATACGAAGGGGATGATTTAGTGAGTATAGATAACCAAGAGAAAATGCGGAGAAAAGAGCTTGAGCACAATCCTACGGGAATTTTTCTGATGCAGTTAACCATTCTGTTATAGGAGATCCATCAGCATTACTTAAAGGTGGGTGTCTCACTAAAATCTTTACGATATTAATAGTAGTTATAGGTTTTGCCATTCTGTCACAATGTTCTTATTAAAGTAACGGGGAAGTAGGGGGTATTACAATAAAAACTATGAAGATCTATTTTACATCAATTTTATTTTTGTTTTTCTTAGTAGGATGCATTAGTACACATCAAAGTGAACATCCATCCCCTGAAGAAATGTTGAAAATAGATGGGGCCGATATATTTTTACTTGGAGGATATGTATATTCAAATGCTGAAGATGTAAATTGGGTGACAGAATTAGATTACACATTAGGTAAACAAATTGGAGAAATAAGTAAACAATCTAGCAAAGCGAGTGGTTTTAAAAACGGGACGGCAAATAAGTTACCAGTTGGGACTATGATTTATGAAACAAATACTCCAGCATTTATTGTTATAGTTAACGGAATAGAAATACCTTATATAAAGATGGTTGAGGGCTGAAATTTTTTTACTAAAGGGAAGTTGTGCGGCCGAGCCTAGGTCGTATCATATAACGGGTGGGATTCCCGTCGAGTAAGAACTAGCCTTTCACTCGTAGCGAGTCTTGGAGGGCTAAAGGTAACTTTAGTCTTTAAGCGTAGACAGTTAGGTTGCGGGCCGAAAGCCAAATGGTTGAAGGGATTGAGCTCCATAATGTTAGTAAATCGAGAGGGCTGATGTTTTAACTTCGACAGAAAGCAATATTTCATTCCTCGTAAATGGCAAGAAGAATGAAACCTCTCTGGGGTCAGAGACCTTGGCACGTAACACATTGATATGATACGGCAACTCGGGAGACCCTAATCGGTCTTTTCTATTATAGAAGAGTATGGTGTACAAGCGATACAAAGCAAGGAAGCTAAACGCCGATTAGGGAGTCGGATAGCAGCGTAGTACCAATGAAGTTGGGTAATGCCGATGGAGGAAAGGCTGCTACCAAGTTACCACCTTTGCTAGCGATACATTTACTACACACAGAGGTAGGGATTAATAAATGGAAACAAAACTAGTAAAGATAGCAGGAGTAGCAAGTTATACTTGAAAGAGACAAGCTACCTTTTGTGAACGGTAACTAGGAGGAGCCGTGTGCGTGAATAGCGCAAGCACGGTTCTGTGAGGGGGGAGAGTACAATCTACCGAAGGGTAGAGAGACTCTCTTCTACTCGACTAACTAAAATCATAATGTTTTTTTATTTCTATTATAATAATATCTTTAAATGACGAATCATAAAAGATAAGCAATTAGATGTTATGTTTAAAATGGAGGTTTTTTATGAAGGCTGTTTTCTTAAACTTAGTTGCTATCAGTTGTTAATTATAAAACAACAACGAAAAGAATATGATGATGAATAGTAATAATCATGTTAAATAGAAATGTTTTGTTTTTAGAGAAGATTTCTAGTGGAAAAGTTCAGACACATTGTGAAATATTACAATGCTACAAACGTACAGATGCAGGACTTTAATGTTTGGGCTAAAAAATCGGCAGATGTATGGCGCGTCTCGAATATTAAAAATCTAAAATTCGTTTGCCAGCAAATCTTATTAATTTAATATAGCCCCCGATAGCTGAGTGTTTCAACTATGGGGGCTACAACTAAGATATGTATCTCTAATGAAGTTCTTTTTTTCTGTTTTTAAAGCTATATATTATAGAACTAATAAAGTATAAAAGCGCAACTAATGTGAATGTTAGATTAGTCCATTCTCCAACCTTTGGACGGATGTAAAAGGTATATCCAACTATTATTATACATACTATAATTCTAGCTTTAAAATTATACAGCATATTTAAATTCCCCTTACCAGTATCTTAGTCTAATTAGATCTAAATTGTTCATTTGTTGACCGTACTTTGCAGAACGCAATGAACCATCTCTATTATACGAAATAGACATGATTACATATCTATTATACCCTGGCTTTTTGTAAATTGTCATTACTCCATAAGCACCACCACTTAATGCATCGTTCAAGTCATAAAGTGCTGATGCTGTTAGCATAAGTGCTGATGCTGCTTTAGCATAAAATGTACTTCCCAATCCAGTCGCTCCAGTTACATAACCTAACCAAGTTTTAAATTGTTGTGGAGTTTGACCACTAAAGTTCTCTCTTTTATATACTTCCCAACCACAATAAGTTCCACAATATATACCTGCATCCTCATATACATATTGAGGCGGCTCTTCAATAAGTGGAACTGTAGATACTTCTGCGGCACTACTATTCGCAAAGCCGAGGAAAGTCGTTCCAAACAGTACTATTGCTATTACTTTTATTATGCTCTTTGTAAACATAAGGTTTCCTACCTACCTTTACTAATGTATTTGGTTAGGTCGACCTTTATACAACTATATCACACTAGTAAATTAGTTGTATTGGGAAAATTACTCACTTTAATGGCTATTAAATAGCTATTTATTTCACAACTTTCCCAATATACTCAATATGATATATATGATATAATTTTGCCTTTTTTACGCTGTTTCCGTTTAGATTTTTGCTAAGGAAGTGGGATATAACTAAAAGTGAATTATTGTAATGGTTTTGATTTAGACGATGATTTTGACGATTTAATTTATTTTTGAGATTGAGTTTAGAGAAAAATAATTTAGAATACCATAACGGAGATTGTTAATAGGTAACTTTTCCTCCTGCGAGTGAGTTGACCTTAAAATAATTAACTAATTTTTTGTATGGTTTCCTATGTATAAAATTAAGCTGAGGGGTATTAGGTTTTTGTAGAAAGCGGTATTGAATATAAACATGATGAGAAGGCATTAGCTAGTTACGAGAATAATATGGAAACATTGTGAAAAGCTTCACTTAAACTAACGGGGGCTATAATACAATAAGCACTTTACACATAAAATCAAAAAGGGTGGGGGTTACTTAAATTTACCCCAACTCTGTTGTGTACTAATTATATTGATATTTCTCCATGTTATTGGTACTACTTACTGCGAGTAGAATGGTCCTTAAATTTTATTAGACAACAAAATATGTAAGTGTTAAATGATAAAACAATAAAATAAAAAGAGAGGAGTAAATCCTCTCTTTACGCTGGTGAACGTTGTATGAATGACTTTTCAACTTTAATTTTTTTAATATGGAATCCTTCAACTTCAACGATATGGAAATCAAAATCATCTACAGACAATACGTCTCCTTTTTGAACATCCATCTTTTCACTTAAAATCCAGCCACCAATTGTATCAATGTCTGTATCATCAATATTTAAACCGAAAAGTGAGTTTACTTCTTCAACAAGAACTTTTCCATCTAATATGGTCTTGTTATTATCTATTTTTCTTATATCTGGTGATTCATCATAGTCAAACTCATCACGAATATCTCCAACGATCTCTTCAAGTATATCTTCTACCGTTACAAGTCCACCTGTTCCACCATATTCATCAATTAAGATCGCCATATGAACACGATCTTTTTGCATTTTTACGAGTAGGTCCTGCAGTGAAACAGATTCAATAACTTGAATAACTGGTCTCAAATAGTGTTGGATAGCTACTTCCTGCTTTTTCCCTTTAATATAATCAGTTAAGACTTCTTTCATGTTGACCATCCCGATAATATGGTCCTTGTCTCCATCGTATATAGGGTAACGTGTATAGTTTTCTTCCGATGCCAGTCGAATGCATTCAACTAAAGGCATATCTTTGCTAAAGGCGATCAATTCAGTTCGTGGTATCATGATCTCTTTTGCGATACGGTCGTCGAATTGAAAGATGTTGTTCATATATTTGTATTCAGATGAATTAATTTCTCCGTTTTTGTAGCTTTCGGAAAGAATTAACCTAAGTTCTTCTTCTGAGTGTGCTACTTCATGTTCAGAAGCGAGCTTTAAACCAAATAATCCTGTAATAAATCGCGCTGATCCGTTTAAAGTTTTGATAAATGGGTACATAAGTTTATAGAAGAAAATAATAGGTTTTGCAAATAAAAGTGTAACTCGTTCTGCCTTTTGAATGGCAATGGTTTTTGGTGCTAATTCACCAATTACGACATGCAAAAACGTCATGATACTTAGTGCGATAATGATTGAGAGTATCCCTGAAGCTGCAGGTGTGATATCAAGCGCTTCAAAAACAGGATGTAGTAAATGCTCTATTGTAGATTCACCAATCCAACCTAATCCTAACGCGGTTACGGTAATACCAAGCTGACAAGCAGATAAATACTCATCTAAATTCGATATTACATGTTTGGCGGCTATTGCATTTTTGTTTCCTTCTGAAACAAGCTGGTCAACTCTTGAACTACGAATTCTAATAATCGCAAATTCCGTAGCAACAAAAAATCCCGTCAATACAATTAATAGGGCCACCATAATGATATTAAATATGTCCAAGCAGTCTCTTTATTAGCCAGTGGCTAATAAAGATTACACCTCCTGATTTTGTTGTAATAGTAATATTTACTAGATGAATGTTTGTTTTATTCAAAATAATGAGAATATATATTGTAGAAACGAGGTCCAATGCCTGAAGATCACTATTTGGGGTTTAGAGTAGATGAGGTAGTTCAACTAGAAAGTTTGTCCCGGTTATCTTGATTTAAAGGCAGGTATACTCGTTTTTACAATGAAACTGATGCCTAATCCTTCTAATCTATAAAACTTCCCAATGAACTCAACTCCTTTAAGTTAGATACTTTAAATTTACAATACAACTAAAATATAGTCAACGAATTGGAACTGTTTTTAGCATAGATAAATAGATTCATACGTTAAAGGGAAGGGGGTATAGGTGAGAAAAACAAATAAAAAGACCCATGTATTGGGCCTAATACTCAATTTCCTCAAAATCATCAGGATTAAGAGTTGGTTGAGCGTTCTTTAAGTTAGGATTTTCTTGTATTTCCTGAGAAAGCTCTTGAAAAGACTTCGTTTTCTTATTTTGTTGCCTGTTTTCTTTCTTATCCATTTCATCATCTCCAATTCTTCAGTTTCTAAATAAGCATTTCCAAAAAATGTGGAGATTATTGATTTTTATGAGTGGAATAAGTTTTAGAAAAACCGTTCATCGGTTTTTCCAACTGTTTAACAATCAATTCTGCACACTCTTCGACCGTGTTAACCTTTGTATTTACTTCAATGTCGTATTCTTCTTTTTGCTGGTGGACGTATTCTAATTGAAAGACGGCTTGTCCAATCTTTCGATCACCACGCTCTTTTTCACGTCTAGATAGCTCATCTAACGGACAGTGGACGCCAACAAATAAAACAGGATAATGATGAAGGACCTCTAGGCAGTCAACAAATGTTTCATCATTATGTAATATTTGATCAACGATTAAATTTATTCCTTTATCTGAAAACATAGCAATGGTTCTGTGAATAAAGTATTCAGTAGGTACGGGTATTAATCTTTCATTCACTCGATCTTCCATCTTTTCTATGACTAAATCGTAATCATCACCACTAAGATGAAAAAAATCTGGTAAAAGATTGGTTAATTGTTTTGAAAGGGTGGATTTTCCTGAACTAGAAACTCCATTCAGAAGAATGATTGTCCCCTTTTTCATAAATGCTTCACTCCGGTTCTATTTCATTTTCTTAAATAGTAAATACATTCCAATTAATAAAATGCCTATCACCGTTAACCAGACTTTTGCTTCATTTTCCCAGTTTAAGTAGGTATGTACAGAGTATGCTTCCATTAGAATGGCTGGTATTTTGCCGATTAACGTTGCGATTGCAAAAGTAGGTAGTGAGACTGTCCCAAACGCAGCTCCTAACGTTACTAATCCAGATGGTACGAAAGGCAGAAGGCGCATAGATAAGATAATGATGAATGCCTGCACACCTTGCACATGACGGAGTTTTTCGATGTGGTTTGAGTCCCAGTTTTGACTACGTAATTTCGTAAATCCTAGTCTATACAACTGAAACGAAATTACACTGCCAAGTACTTCACCTGCTAATGAGAGTAATGTTCCTTCCCAAAAGCCAAATACAGCAATGTTCGCAGCTGTAATAAACACACTTGGAACAACAGCTAGGATACTGATGATAACATTCAGAAGAATACTAAGTAGCAGGGCAAATGGTATGTTACTTTCAAAAAGATGAATAAGCCATTCAGTCATACATTTCGTACCTTTCTCTCATATCAGATCGTTTACTCACCATGTAAAAAGGGAAAAAAATGATTGAATTACAAGATCAGATGATGTAATATATCGATAATTTAACTAAGTTAAGGGGGCGTCTTATGAGACAAGTAACATTAAAGGAAATTTACGAACATCCAATTGCAGAGAAATTCGTAAGGCGATCTGGCATGGCGCATGCAATTTCTGTATCTTATCACGCTTTTAAGCTTGCAAAGGAATATAACGTGAATCCAGATTGGGCTGTGAAAGCAGGCTTTTTACATGATATTGGTCATTATGACTGGTATAAGAGAAATGGTCAATGGGACTATGGAAAATATAAAGAGTTTGATATACATCCAATAAAAGGAGCAGAAAGAGCGCATAAGCTGCTTGTCAGGCTGGGTGAAAATAAACTAGCAGCCAAAGCGATAGCACGCGCTATATTGTTTCATACAGATTCCATTTTACCTGATGGAGCTTACGAATTAGATCCTCTGCAAAAAGTAGTTCATTTAGCTGATGAACAGGGAAAACTCCCCGGTCATTCTCATCATTATGTAACATGGGACCGAAAGAAAGAACTCCGACTTATTGAAGAGCTTGATCAAAAAATAGATTCATATATTGGAAGAGTTAAGATGAATTAAACTTTCTGCAATAAGATAAACAAAAATCTTTGCGAAAACAGCCATAATAAATTGGTAATACCATAAATATCCAAATGTGCGTGTGGAGACCGTAGAAAAAGTGCTGCACATAGAGTGCAACACTTAAACGGTGACATGATTTACAGTGATAGGATGTAATGCTTCAGTCGTTTCATGATAAATAAATGCATTGTATCGCTGGGATATTCGAGAAGGTACGTAATTTCCCATATGCTCATACTCGGGATGATAAACAACACCAATGGCACGATGACCGATTGTTTCTGAAAATTCATGTTGATTATCCTCGTTAAATAGTAGGAATTTATCACCACTACTAGCCTGATGTAAATAATATTCAAAGCTCCCGGGTGTTGCTTCTGGAACATTCATCACTTCATAAGGAGTACCCCATTTCGTAGATGCGATCACTGTCCCCTTATATGATCCAAAGCCAACTGCAAACACACTTTCAATGTTATATTTTTCACGTGTCAGTTGGCCAATATTTACCATCCCTTGTGAATACATATCAGTTGCACGAGCATCACCGATATGGGTATTATGCTCCCACACAATCCCTTTTGCGGATTCACCAATATACTCTGAAACATGATCTAACACTTGTACCATATGACGGTCACGAATATTCCAGGATTCATTATCGTTTGTAATCATCGTATGATAGTAAAATTCAGCATTGGCTGTCACTAAGGAATTTACGAGTAAGTTTAGAGATGCTTCTGTATCGTTTTCATAATACTTTTTATTAGCTGTCATTGTACGTAGTAAATCAAGAACTTCATTCATACAGTCTTCTCCATAAATGGCTGCAGAGACTGCGTATTGTTCAGCTTGACGATGGAAAGGTTCGAAGCATTCAAACGCTTTTTTTGCCTTTTCAATATGTGGAGAGTTCGTATTTTCTAAGTACGCGATAATAGCCTCCATTGACTCCCAAAGGCTATAAACATCTAGCCCGTAAAATCCAACCTTCACTTCTTGTGTTTCGTTATATTTCTTTAACCATTCAATGAGTTCTAATACTTCTTCGTTTGACCACATCCATGTCGGCCAACGATTAAATGCTTCAAGTACTTCTTTTCCATTTTTGTATGTATGGTCATAGCCTTTTACATATCGATTTACTTCGTAACACGAAGGCCAATCTCCCTCAACAGCAATGAAATTAAAGTTGTTTTCTTGAATTAGTTTCTTTGTTATTTCTGTTCGCGTTTTGTAATACTCACTTGTTCCGTGTGAGGCTTCTCCTAGTAACACATATTTCGCATGACTAGCCGCATGTATAAGTGGATATAAATCATCAGGACATTGAAAGGGCAGAGCATGTTTCTTGATGCTTTCGGTTAAGTTTTTTGTTAAAACCATAACGTCACCTTCAATCTTTTTCTCTTATTATTGGTTTTGTAATCTATCCATTATTCTTCTTTTTTGATAAAGCATGGTACCTGCTTCACTAATATCTGAAATCATAGATCGATTTACAAATGCCCCAAAGATCATTCCGGCAACAGGAATTAATTGAAATAGCTTTTTCCAACCAAATTGATCACGATAGGTATAAATGACTTCGCGCCATCCCTGGAGTTGACTCATCATTTCATTTTGATGTTCGCTGCGGTGATAAAAATCAGTTAGCTCATTTAATATCGCTTGTTTTCCCACAATATCTGAGGAAGCAAATTGTAAGCTTTTTACGATAAAAATGCGCTCCGCGGGATCATTTGGATCATATCCATAAATCATTGCAATTTCTTGTAGTGTCTTTAATGAAAGACCAAGAAGTAAAGGGATATCGATTGATAAAGTGAAAATTCCACCAAAACCTGTGGATGCCCCTTGAACAGTCGCGAAGTTCTGACGATTTTGAACGACTTCTAAGCATACTTGATTCATCACGTGTAATGGTACAGTTGAAATATCATCAAGCGTTGAGATTTCTTCACTAAACTTAGATTGATATTTATGAACAATCTGTTGCTCCTGAACTAAATACTTTCCTCCACTTTGTATGTACTGTCCTAGTTCATCTAATAATACACCAATTTTCTTTTGAACAAATGCTGGTGTAATCTTATCTAATAGCTTAAAAGGCAATCGTCCAATTTTTTCCCAAAACCATAAACCTTTTTGATCATTTTCCCATTTCTCAATTAACTTTAGTTGTTGAAGTAATTCTTCTTTCGTCTCCATTTGGGCTCTCCTTTTATGTAGGCCTTGTTAATGATTTTGATTTCCGTTACAGGTGCTTTGCTTCCCACTGCTCCCGCGCTTGTAAAGGATGTGCCGAACTCTGCATTTTCAACAGGACGTTATCAAAACGTAGCGGACGTAGCCCTTGTATAAAAAATCCTGTCCTTTCAAATAGTGTCATCAACATAGTGGTAATTATGTAAGGGTAAGTTATTACTATTTTAAAGGAAAATAGGTACAATAGGGATAACTTATGTGTTTAAATGAGGTAAGAATATTGAAAAGGTCACTTTTTATATTATGTTTAGTTATATTGACGAGTTGTTCCGGTCCATCAAATCAAAAGATAGAACTCACGGTTTCGGCAGCTGCTAGCTTAAAAGATGCGCTTGCTGAAATTAAGCAAGCGTTTGAAGTAGAAAACGAAAATGTTTTAATTTACTATAATCTTGGCTCTACCGGCTCTCTTCAACAACAGGTTATGCAAGGGGCACCAACTGATGTCTTTTTATCAGCTTCGAAAGAGCACCTTACTAAACTTGTAGACGGGAATTTAATTGATAGAAATCAGTCTGCTGATTTATTGAGCAATTCACTTGTAGTCATTGGGACGAACACGGAGACATTAAAAATCCAATCATTAAAGGATTTATCAAACGACAGTATCAAAAGGGTTTCTATTGGTATACCAGAGACGGTACCAGCTGGAAAGTATGCAAAGGAAGCTATGCAAGCTGAGAATGTTTGGGATGAAATAGAAAATAAATTAGTTCCTGCCAAGGATGTACGTCAAGTATTATCGTATGTGGAAAGTGATAATGTACAAATAGGAATTGTATATAAAACCGATGCTTCTGTCTCAAAGAAGGCAAAAGTTCTTTACGAAATTCCTGAAGGTTTCCATACACCACTCGTGTATTCAGCAGGAGTTGTAAAAAATACAAAGCATGCTGAGGAAGCTCGTGCTTTTTATCAATTTTTACAAAGTAAAGAGGCCATTACTATTTTCGAAAAATATGGCTTTAAGGGATTGAATGATTAAATGCTTGAAGAATTAATAAACCCAATTAGAATATCGTTACAAGTTGCAATTATTGCAAGTATCATTGTCATAACTTTCGGTACGTTAATAGCTAAAGGAATGGCTCACAGGAATTTTAGGGGAAAGCTTCTAGTAGAGACATTATTTTTAATGCCTTTAGTATTACCACCGTCAGTTATTGGATTTGTTTTGTTAGTTGTCTTTGGAGTTAATAGTCCAATAGGGGAAGCGATTGAGTGGATATTTGATCAGCCAGTTGTATTTACAATTTGGGCTGCTATCATTGCCTCTACAGTCGTATCGTTTCCGTTAATGTATCAATCCGCCAAAAATGGATTTGAATCAGTGGATTCAGATATTGAGGATGCGGCTAGAGTGGATGGAGCAAATGGTAAGCAAGTGTTCTATCATATCTCCATGCCACTTGCCAAAACGTATCTGCTCTCCGGAAGTATTTTAAGCTTTGCTAGAGCATTAGGAGAATTTGGTGCAACTCTAATGGTAGCAGGAAACATCCCCGGAAAAACACAAACGGTTCCTACTGCGATTTATTTGGCCATTGAAACCGGCAATATGGGACTCGCGTGGTTATGGGCTGGCATCATGGTACTCATTTCATTTCTTATGCTTGTACTAGTTTCTACTATAAAACCAACTAATTAGGTCATAATAATAGATAGTGATCAAGCCAAAGGAGAGATATTTTTTCATGAATGAGCTCAAAGTGGTTGGGGCTGTAATTGTTAATGACCTAGGAGAAATACTTTGTGCAAAACGTTCCACTACGATGTCTATGCCAGGGAAGTGGGAGTTTCCAGGTGGGAAAGTAGAAAGGAATGAGAACGAGCAGGATGCCCTTATTCGAGAAATAAAGGAAGAATTACAATGTGATATTGAGGTATATGACAAAATTGCAGAAACTCTTCATGAATATGCGGAGTTTACGATACTACTAGTCACATACAATGCAAAAATCACTTCTGGATCTCCTGTTAATAAAGAGCATGAGGAATTACGTTGGTTTAAGTTAGAGCAGTTGAAAGCTTTGGATTGGGCAGAAGCGGATATTCCGACTGTGAAGTTGCTGCTGATGTAAGTGAGTTGAAACTTAAGAGGATTTCTGAAAAGGTTTAGCTTTAATCAAGGGTTACCAACAGCATAAGTGAAATAAGATTTAGAGTATTTCTAAGTCTTTTTTTAATTGGAAAAACTTACACTTATAAAATTAACGCTTCTAATCCGATATAAAACGTAGAAATATAAAAAAGGAGGTTAAATAACTTGGATAAAGAGTTAATATTGCTAGAAACGTTACGACGTAAGAATAAGATTATGTTTATCATGCTAATTATTTCGGTATCTTTAGCAGTTATTGTTGATTTATTAATTGGTGCAGAACTCAAAGTAATTTTGTATACGCTAATAGGCGGAAGCTTAGTTACGGCGATTACTGGAATCCTTCACTTTACGAAAAGATTAACGAAGGTCATTCCTTATTTTTCTATAGTTGGTGTGACTGGTGTTCTAGGAGTCATTATGTCGAGTGGGGCATCAGAAACGAATATTTTAATGCCGTTTTATTTAATAACATGTGCAGCAATTTATTTGAATAGAAAAGTACTGTTTACAGGTATGGTCTTATCAGCGGGACTAATGGTTAGTTATTTCTTAACAGTAGGATCAGAATTAATAGCAAATTTACCTAACGCACTATTATTACTTGCTTTAGTATTCGTTGTTCTTTATTTACAGGACGTAATTGCTAAGCAATTTAGTAATAAGATTGAAGAATTTTCTGTTCAAATGGTTGAAAGTCTTACCAAGGAACAAGAAACTCGAAAACTAATTGATGACAATACAGTCATTATCGCTGACAACATGAAGGATATTAGTGAACAAGCTGCAGTTAACCAACAATCCTTCTCTGAAGTGAATATTTCTATTCAAGAAGTAGCAACTGGAATGCAGTCTCAATCCAATGCTGTTACAGATATAATGGATGTTGTGGAAAGTACAAATGGCAAAGTTCAAGGTATGCTTGGCCGAGTAAAGACGATCAGTGGTCATACAAATGAAAGTGTGAATGATTCAAAACAAGGTAGTGAAAGAGCAATACAATTAGAAGAGAAAATGCAGCACTTTAAAGAACTAATTTCATTTATGTCTGAAGAAATGAAGAAATTAGGCCAGTTTGTAAATGAATCGACTTCTTCAATTCAAGCGATTCAAGAGATTACAATGCAAACGAACTTACTTGCATTAAACGCTTCTATTGAGGCAGCACGTGCTGGAGAAAGTGGAAGAGGGTTTTCCGTTGTGGCTGAGGAGATTAGAAAACTAGCCGAAACAACTGAACTAACAGCAAAACAAATCTCTTCAAACTTAAACGAAATAACTGTCAGCACAGAGAAAACACAAGGACAAATGCAAGACATTGGTGTTGAAATGGAAGGGAATATTTCAATTTCTCAGCAAACAAAAGCAATATTCCAAGGAATAGATACACATATAAAGTCATTGCAACAAGAAATTATCTCGTTTGAAAAGTTAGCTACTGAGATTGGACAAGACACAGATAAAGTAGAACGTTCTGTAAACGATTTTGCTTCAGTTCTTCAAGAAACTACTGCTGCAATCGAACAAATTACAGCAACGGTCCAAAACCAAGATGAGAAAAATGATGAGTTATTTGAGACAATTAAGCTTACAAACAACGCAGTAGAAAAGCTTTCTCAAATTAAATAAAGCGAAAAATACCATAGTGACCCCACTATGGTATTTTTTTGCATATTAGAAATAAAATCATAATTATAAGGCTAGACAAGTGTCTAAGGCATGGTGCTAACTCAGTCTTCCTATTGCTACTCTTTTCCAGTACAATCGAACTAAGAGGGTGAGAAATATGAAATATGGACTAATAATTTCATTAGTTGTTTTTCAACTAGCTGGTTTTTATTTCTTAACGCAGCAACAGTATATAGCCGCAATTGTTTGCTTTGCCTTGAACGGCTTATCTTTATTAGTGTTGCTGTTACTGATTTTACGTGACCGTTTGAAAGAGAAAAAGGAGGAAGATGAAAATGATTATCGTGACTACTGATTTTGTACCAGGTAAAGAGGTAAAAGAATTAAAAGGATTTGTGAAAGGAAGTACGGTTCAGTCAAAAAACATTGGTAAAGATATAATTGCAGGTCTTCGTACGATTGTTGGTGGAGAAATTTCTGAGTATACAGAAATGATGGAAGCCACTAGGAAAATTGCGATATCCAAAATGGTGAAGGATGCAGAAGAAAAAGGTGCCAATGCTATTATTGGTATGCGATTACAAACATCTGCTGTTATGCAAAATGCTTCTGAAATCATTGCTTACGGTACTGCTGTAATTGTAGAATAATTCGAAGACTATACACATATTATTTAGCATGTTTCGAAAATTCATTGTTGACATACAAATTGGAAATGCTTATGATGAATTCGAAAACTAATCGAATAATTTACCGCTAGGGGTGCCTTCATAAAGGCTGAGATTAAAGTGAGACTTTAAGACCCTTTGAACCTGATCTGGATTATACCAGCGTAGGGAAGTGGAGGATGGAATAGTTGTATAAACTTATTTCTGATACTAACCACTTTTCTTACGTACTCTGTAAGAAAAGTGGTTTTTTTGTTTATATACATAAAAACCACCTCTACCTAAAACTAGTGGAATTATTCAAACCATAACGGGAGGGATAATCATGAAGTTTTCAGAACAATTGAGGAAAGAAGTTAATGAGATTTGGGAAGCAAGCTTTAACCATCCATTTGTAACAAGGCTTGCAAATGGAAGTTTGCCGGTAGGATGCTTCCGGTACTACGTATTACAAGATTCATATTACCTGCAGCAGTTTGCTAGAGTTCAAGCAATAGGTGCGGCAAAAGCACGTGATTTACACACGACCGCTCGAATGGCTGCACACGCTCAAGGCACATCTGAAGCAGAGCTAAGCTTGCATGAGAATTTTTCAAAACGATTAGGAATAACGGAAGAAGAAAAAGCTGCCTTCAAACCAGCACCTTCTGCCTATGCGTACACGTCTCATCTCTACCGTGCTGCAGATGGTCACTTAGGTCATATAATCGCAGCATTATTACCTTGCTATTGGCTGTACTATGAAATTGGAGAAAGATTGAAAGGTTCAGTACCGGAAGAACCTATTTATCAAGAATGGATTGCAGCGTATGGAGCAGACTGGTTCCGAACGTTAGTGGAAGAACAAATTAACCGTTTAGATGAAATCGCAAAAAATGTAACAGAAGAAGATCGAAATGTAATGCGAGAACATTTTTGGATTAGCAGTCAGTATGAGTATTCCTTCTGGGAAATGGCATTTAGATTAGAAGAGTGGCCAGTTGCTATCGAGCAGCCTGCGCTTTCTTAAGGAGGAACATATATGAATAAGGGATTGAAGTTAACAGATGTTTTAGTAACAATCGTAATTTCTATTGTGTTTGGTGTTGTGTATAAACTGTGGGGTCCTCTATATAACGTTGTTAAACCACTTGGATTACACATTGATCAGCTTATGTATGGTATGTGGTTTATCGCAGCGACAGTTGCATTTCTTCTCATTCGTAAGCCAGGTGTAGCACTATTAGCTGAGGTAACAGCATCTAGCGGAGAGTTCCTAATGGGATCTGAGTATGGACTAGAAGTATTGTTGTACGGTGTGTTTCAAGGTCTTGGAGCAGAGCTCGTTTTCTTATTGTTCTTCTATAGACGCTTCGATGTAGTCGTCGTTTCACTGGCGGCAATCGGATCAGCCATAGGTTCAATTGTGTTAGATGCTTCTAAAGGATATATCGGGGATTTAGCTTTATGGAATCTGAGTTTATATATTAGTGCCAGAGTGATAGGCTCGATTTTGTTAGCTGGAATTTTTGCTCATATTCTCGTAAAGGCTCTTGAGAAAACAGGAGTTACAAGTCTCTTAAGACAATCGAGTGCTGCTGACCATGACGCGTTAAATAGGTGAGAACGTGGAACCTATTATTGATTTAAAAAAGCTCAGACTAAAATTTCCTGGTGAAGAGAGACTTCTTCTTAAAGATACAAATCTAACAATCTATAAGGGTGAGAAGGTTCTCCTTCTTGGCCCTTCTGGATGTGGGAAATCAACATTACTTCAAGTGTTAGGGGGGATTATTCCTCGTTCCATCGATGTTCCGATGAAAGCGGAGCATAGACAACTCCCGAATTCAGTTGGATATGTATTTCAAGATCCAGAATGTCAATTTTGTATGCCATACGTTGATGAGGAAATTGCGTTCGTTTTGGAAAATCTTCAAGTTCCAAGAGTGGAAATGCGAGACAAAATTACTGAGTATTTACGGAAAGTTGGCCTTCATGATGTTCCTTTGCATACTAAAATTAATTCGTTATCTGGAGGACAGAAGCAACGTCTTGCAATCGCTTCAATTTTAGCATTAGAACCAGAAGTATTATTGCTAGATGAGCCAACTGCAATGCTAGATCCATATGGGACGAAGCAAGTTTGGAGTACCATTTTGGATATTATGACAGACCAAACGTTAATTGTTGTAGAGCACAAAATTGATCATGTAATCGACCTCATTGAACGTATTATTGTTTTTGATGAGAGTGGTGAAATTCTTGTAGACTCACCGAAGAAAGAGGTTATAGATAGACATTTACCATTACTAAAAAGTCATGGGATATGGTATCCAGGTGTGTGGGAGGAATACTTGTCCTGTAAGGTTAGGCGAGAATCATCTACGTCTACTTCAAGCGGCTCGATTATGATCATGAAGGATTTTCATGTATATCGAAAAAAAGAAGTTTACGCTTCTGTCGATGAGTTAAAGATTGATCAAGGTGAATGGATTACGGTTGTCGGTGAGAACGGAGCAGGAAAAAGCACGTTATTGCTAGGCATGATGCAACTTTTAAAGACTTCGGGAGATTACGAGATTCATGGAGTTCGCGTTATTCCCAAAATAGATTTATCAAGGAAGATTGCTTATGTGTTTCAAAATCCTGAATTTCAATTTGTGGCACACTCTGTATTTGATGAAGTAGCATTTTCCCTTCGATTAGAGGGAGAAGAGGAGTCTGTTATCGAAAAAAAGGTAGATGAGTTACTTACTAAATTTTCTCTGTTTGATCATCGTCATAAACACCCGTACCAACTATCAATGGGACAAAAGAGACGACTTAGTGTTGCTACAGCGATCTTAAATAAGCAAAAAATTTTACTTTTAGATGAGCCAACATTTGGTCAGGATAGCAAAAATACGTTTGAATTACTTGAGCTTTTGGAAAAGGAACGGAAAGCAGGAACTGTTATTGTGATGATTACACACGATGAACGGATTGTAGAAAATTTTGCAACAAGAAAATGGATGATGAAGGAAGGCAAGATAGTTGAGGATACATTTGTAACCAAGAGAAAGGCAGTTTACTCGTAAAGGGATGAATGCTATGAAAGAAACGTGGATGTATCATATTAATCCAACATTTAAGCTGTTTGTGATGCTAGTAGTGTTTATCCTAATCTTGCTAATTCATAATCCAAATACGCTATTAAATGTAACGATGTTATTGTTCCTTTTGTTTCTATTGTTCAATGGGCATAGCCTAAAAGTCGTTTTACTACTATTACTGCCGTTTTTATTAATCTTCGTATCGACTTCATCGTCGATGATCATGTTTGGGAAAGGTGATACAACTTGGGTGAAATGGGGATTGATTCACATCACAGAGGAAAGTTTCTTCCGTGGGATTCATATCGGATTACGAGCACTTGCCTTTGGACTTCTAGGGTTACTGTTTTCCCTTACAACAAAGCCTGTTAATCTCTTTTACTCTTTAATGCAGCAGGCAAGACTCAGTCCGAAATACGCCTATAGTTTCCTTGCAGGGTACCGGTTAATTCCGATTATGCTGGAAGAGTTTCAAGTGATTCACCGTGCAATGAAAGTACGAGGAGTTGGGCGACAAAAAGGATGGAGTGGCATTGTGAATAAACTAAAAGCCTACACCATACCTTTATTATCCCAGAGCATTAGAAGAGCCTTTCGAATCGGAGTCGCCATGGAAGCAAAACAATTTACAACGAACGCAAAACGAACCTATTATTACAAGATTGGATTCTCGAAACGAGACCTGTATTTCGTTTGCGTTATTTCCTTAATCCTAACGAGTGCCTACATCCTATCAACACACTTCCCATACGTCCCGATCCAAGACGTAAGATACGAAACCACGTTAACGCTTTAAAGCACCGGGGGCCTGTCCCCCATCGCTTTAGAGTGTGAAAGTATTTTGAGGGGGGATTGGATGGGGTTGCATTTGGTTTCGAATGGTAGGATGACTGCTACACAATTTAGTGAAGTGGTGCAGACAGTTGATCAGTATGTTGATTATGTTCATATACGAGAAAAGCAATTGAGTGCACGTGATTTATTTGTTTATGTTCTCACACTACTTGAGTGTGGTGTGCAGTCTGAGAAACTTATTATCCATGACAGAGTGGATGTTGCTGAAGGGTTAGGTGTGAGAGGAGTGCAATTAACTACTAACAGTCTGCCTGTGGAAGTTGTAAGAAAAATGAATCCAACTTTGGTAATTGGCTGTTCAACGCACTCACATGAACAGGTGAATAATGCCGAGATTGGTGGGGCAGATTTTGCCTTTTATGGTCATGTATTTGAATCTATTTCTAAGCCTGGCCTCGAGCCTCGGGGGTTAAATAGGGTTAGATTTATTACGAGTAAAACAAATCTTCCACTTATCGCAATTGGTGGAATTACACCGGAGAATACAAAATCAGTGCTTGATAATGGTGCCTCTGGCATCGCGGTCATGTCAGGGATTCTAGATGCAATAGATCCGAAATGGGCTGCAAAACAATACTGGAATGCAATCCAAGAGTCGAAGGAGGTACAAAGTGAACTCAAAACATGATGTCATTATTGTGGGTGGAGGAATTATTGGACATTCGATATCTTATTCGTTAAGTAAAAAGGGAATGAAAACTTTAGTAATTGAAAAAGGAAAAATTAATAAAAGAGCAACAAGTGCTGCAGCTGGCATGCTTGCGGCTCTTTCCGAAGTAACCGATGAAAGCCCACTTTATGACATTGCTAGAACAAGTAGAAACATGTTTCCAAAACTGCGAGATGAACTCTATGAAAACACAGGAATTGATATAGAACTCATTCAACAAGGGATGCTTAATATTGCTCACACAGAGGAAGATGCAGCAAAACTAATAAAAATGACACAATTCCATCAATCAAAAGGAGAAGCTGCCTGCTGGGTTCCCACAACTGAATTAAACGAACTTGAACCAAATCTTTCATCTACTATTTGTGGTGCCATGTTTGCTTCAAATGACGGCCATGTCTCACCTCTCAAATTAGCTACTGCTTTTGCAGAGGGAGCGAAGAATTACGGTGGTAGATTACTAGAATTTACAGAAGTTACCGAACTATTAATACAGAATGAAAGAGTAGTTGGTGTCAAAACATACACCGATGAATTTTATAGTAAAAATGTGGTGATTGCTGGTGGAGCTTGGGCTAGTCATCTATTAAAAGATTTGCCAATCTTCCCTGTAAAAGGGGAATGCTTCTCGGTTACTTCTCAAGAAAAACTAATAACAAAAACGATCTTTTCTGACGAATGTTACATCGTTCCTAAGCAAGGCAACCGGTACATTGTCGGAGCTACTGTTATACAAGGAACGTATGACGAAAGAGTTAACGTCGCTGGAATCCATTCGCTATTAAATAAAGCAATAAACTTACTTCCGAAATTAAAAGAGGCAAAATGGGAAAAAGTTTGGGCGGGAATACGACCACAAACAATTGATGAACTCCCATTCATCGACGAACACCCAACTTTAAAAGGGGTATATGTTGCAGCAGGACACTACAGAAATGGTATTCTATTAAGTCCCATTACTGGTGAAAGGATAGCGAATTTGATTACTGGTGAGTATGTCAACTTCGGTACAAAAGCCTTTTCATTAAAAGGGAGGGAAGCTATTCATGAAGCTACACATAAATGGTGAAGAAGTAACGGTCCCAGACGAAATGATGAACATGTCAGATTTAGTGTCTTATTTCAACTTACAAGAAAAAATTATCATTATCGAGCATAATCACGAGATATTAGAAAAAGATTCACACCATCAAGCAAAGATTCAAGATGGTGACAAAATTGAAATCGTTCATTTTGTAGGAGGCGGATGATATGTTGAAAATCGGTCCATATTCTTTCCAATCAAGATTGCTTTTAGGAACTGGGAAATATCCAAACTACGATATTCAAAAAGAAGCAGTTGACGTTTCAGAAGCTGAAATATTAACATTTGCCGTTAGAAGAATGAATATTTTTGAACCCAAGCAACCTAACTTCCTTGAAAAGTTAGATGTGAAAAAATATACGTTACTGCCGAATACAGCGGGTGCTTCAACTGCAGAAGAAGCTGTAAGGATTGCAAAGCTAGCTAAGGCATCTGGCCTATGTGACATGATAAAGGTTGAAGTAATCGGAGACTTTACAACACTCTTACCTGATCCGTTTGAAACGTATAAAGCATGTGAACAATTACTAGAAGAAGGCTTTATTGTTTTACCATACATTTCAGATGATGTATTATTAGCAAAAAGATTACAACAACTGGGTGTGCATGCAGTCATGCCAGGTGCTTCACCGATAGGTTCAGGCCAAGGCATTGTTAACCCATTAAACTTAAGTTTAATTATTGAGCAAGCAGAGGTACCAGTTATCGTTGATGCAGGTATTGGTTCTCCTGCTGATGCAGCAACGGCAATGGAGCTAGGAGCAGACGGCGTATTGTTAAATACAGCTGTTTCTTCTGCAAAGGATCCTGTAAAAATGGCAAAAGCCATGAAGCTTGCGATTGATGCCGGAAGACTTGGTTTTGAAGCGGGGAGAATTCCCAAAAAACGCTATGCGACTGCAAGCAGCCCGATGGAAGGATTGAGCACTGTTTGAGTGAACGTTATTCAAGACATGAATTATTTGCTCCCATCGGAGTAGAAGGACAACAGAAAATTAGAGAGAAACACGTATTAATCATTGGCGCAGGAGCTTTAGGAAGCGGAAGTGCAGAGGCGCTAACACGTGCAGGAATCGGTAAACTAACGATTGTTGACCGTGACTATGTTGAATGGAGCAACCTTCAACGACAACAACTTTACGGAGAAAAGGATGTAGCCCTTAAGCTGCCGAAAGCAATTGCGGCTAAAAACAGACTTTCTGAAATAAATAGTGATGTTGAAGTTAATGCGATTGTGACAGACGCAACTGTTCAAGAGTTTGAGCAACTCGTAAAAGATGTACACCTAATAATTGATGCAACAGATAACTTTGATACAAGACTTTTAATCAATGATATATCTCAAAAATACAACATTCCTTGGATATATGGTGCGTGTGTTGGCAGCTATGGAATTAGCTATACGATTGTACCTGGAGAAACCCCTTGCCTTCACTGCCTGCTTGAAAAGGTGCCCGTGGGTGGAATGACGTGTGATACAGCTGGGATTATTAGCCCTGCTGTCAGCATGGTAGTTTCCTATCAAGTTTCAGAAGCACTGAAAATACTAGTGGAAGACAACGGAAATCTTAGGAAAAAGCTTGTAACATTTGATCTTTGGACGAATCAGTATGCTGCCATTTCTGTCGGGAAGTTAAAACGAGATGCATGCACATCCTGTGGAGTAGATAGAACCTATCCATTTTTATCATTTGAGAATCAGCTTAAAACGGCTGTTTTGTGTGGTCGTGAAACTGTTCAAATTCGTCCACAAGACGGTTTGAAACGTAACCTCGAAGAGCTTGAGAAACAATTGACATTAACTGGAGGAAAGATAGAGCGAAATCCGTTTTTACTTTCATTTGAGATTGCTGGCAAACGACTTGTTATTTTTCAGGACGGAAGAGTGCTAATCCATGGAACAAAGGATGTTACAGAAGCAAAGGGGATTTATCATCGATACTTAGGGTAGAGGTGAAATAATGAATACAAAAAAAGCACTGACAATAGCTGGCTCTGATAGTGGTGGTGGTGCAGGAATACAAGCTGACTTAAAAACGTTTCAAGAACTTGGAGTTTATGGAATGTCGGCAATTACAGCAATAACAGCTCAAAATACACTTGGTGTGAGCGGAGTACATCCAGTACCAACTTCCATGATCACTTCACAACTTGAATCAATAGCTGCTGACTTAACACCTGATGCTGTCAAGACAGGGATGCTATTTAGCAGTGAAGTTATTCAAGCAGTAGCACATTGTATTGATACGTATCAATGGAAACAGGTTGTAATTGACCCAGTCATGATAGCAAAAGGAGGAGCATCTTTATTACAATCTGATGCCATCGCTTCAATGAAGAAACACTTGCTGCCTCTTGCGACCTTAATTACACCAAATATTCCGGAAGCAGAAGTACTGACAGGGATGATAATTCAGTCAATGGAAGATAGAAAAACTGCAGCACGAATTCTTTATGAACTTGGGGCTAAACATGTCGTCATTAAGGGTGGACACAATGATGACTTCATGGCGATTGATTTATATTTTGATGGTGAAAAATTTGAGGAGGTAAGCTCTCCACGTCTTCAAACAAAGAACACTCATGGAACAGGCTGTACGTTTTCAGCAGCACTAACTGCAGAACTGGCAAAAGGAAATACAATAAATGATGCAGTATGTATAGCAAAACAGTTCATTCAAGCAGCAATTACATATGACCTTCAGATTGGCAGTGGTCATGGACCAACTAATCATTGGGCATACAAACAGCTTCAAGGAGAAGCAATACGATGAACATTCGAGAGTATTTGAAATTGTACTTTATAATGGGGAGTAACAACTGTGTTTCTGATCCGGTTCTAACTCTAGAGCAGGCAATTCAAGGAGGAATCACCCTTTTTCAATTCAGGGAAAAAGGGGAGTATTCACTGCAGGGTGAGGAAAAGATACAACTAGCTCGTCAACTAAAATCGGTGTGTCATAAACATAGTATCCCTTTTATCGTGAATGATGATCTGGACCTCGCCATTCTTCTTGAGGCAGATGGAATTCATATTGGTCAGGATGATATACCGATCGAAGATGTACGAGAAAAAGTGGGAAGTAAAATAATTGGCCTATCTTGTCATAATGAACAAGAAGCAAAAGCTGCAATTCAAAAAGGTGCCGACTATATAGGTGTCGGACCAATGTTTGAAACTAATACAAAGCCTGACGCAGAATGTGTCACCGGACCAATAACAATCAGTCAAATGAGGTCTTTGAACCTGGACATACCCATAGTAGGAATTGGAGGAATCACGCCTGAAAATGCTCCAAGTATAATTGAAGCGGGGGCAGATGGAATTGCTATTATTTCTGCGATTAGTAAACATCCCATGCCGCTAGAGGCTGCTCGTCAATTACTTGAGAAAATAAAAATATCCTCTTAAAAAGCACGTCCTCACATGGACGTGCTTTTGTTAACTATTTATGTTGATTTTGAAGCAAAGGAAGCTCATCACAAGCCAAGCGTCAGTGAATATCCTAAAACTAGAAGCTAAGTACTGTTTTCTTCTAAAGAATAGTATCTTTTTTGCAACAGTTTTTGTACAATTCTTCCGATGAAAAAACCGATAATAACAAAAATAATCGGTGTGAATATCGGGCCAAAAGTAATCGATAAAATTGGTTTACTTGAGAAAATTACGCCTATTGTACAAATATATGCTGCTACTGAAAACGGGACTGATTCATAGGGAACTGCCTTTATATTTGCTCGTTCTCTGCCACCTTTAAATGCGTCCCACATTGCAAAAACATACAAACATGGATAAAACATGATCCATTGGTAATTTACTACTTCAATTGCACGTGATATATCACCGTGAAAGCTATAAACTATGGCTAAATTAAGTCTTCCTGGCACATTAATTAAAAATTCTAAAATAACAAATAAAATTGCTTTAATATAATGTCCGTTGAGTAATTGTCCAAATCCAGGCAGGGCAATACTCCATAATAGCATCTCTATAGGATAGGTATATTTAAGCTTCTTATCATCCATCGTGCACCCCACAACCATTTCTTTACTCTTATTAAAGTGAGCCAAAAGGACTAAAATTATAGATGTTATTTTTGTATTTTTTTTACAAAAAAGTTCGAGGTAGTAAAAATGGTAATTGACAGAATGTTACCCCAGTGATAAGCTACCAATTATAGTATATTTTGGAAATGGAGGTTACGTTGAACATGAAAAAGATTGTCGCAAAAAACTCAATTCAATTTAATATGATCAACGTGGCCATAATGAAGTAGTTCCTTTACATTTACTTTCTTTTTAATTTACCGGAGCGCAGGTCATGTTATACATGGCGTGCGCCTTTTTTTATGAGGCACATTCCCTATTGGTTGTGTCTTTTTTTGTTGGGGATAATTGGTATATAGCCATTTATTTATAAATTATAACGAATAGGAGGAAATCACAATGAAAATTCGTGATGTCAGATTACTATGTTACGCAGGAGAGAAAGAAGGTGGATAACACAATATTGCTTATAAAGAAAGGAGAGGTTTTTGAATGTTTTCAGTATTACGCAAACTAAGCTGGTTTTTTAAAGAAAACTGGAAGAGATACACAGTAGCTGTATCATTATTAATTCTTGTAAGTGGATTAGAAGTTATTCCCCCTAAAATTTATGGTATTGCGATTGATGCCATTCATGTTGGGACATTAACATCTAATGAGTTATTTAAGCATATTGGCTTATTATTACTCATTACTTTTACAATGTATGGACTAACTTATATATGGATGTATAAGCTTTTTGGTGGGGCATTTGTTTTAGAAAGATTACAACGATCGAAATTAATGAGACATTTCTTAAAAATGACACCAACCTTTTTTGAGAAAAATCGCACTGGTGACTTAATGGCTCGTTCTACAAACGATCTTAAAGCAATCGCACAAACAGCAGGATTTGGTATTTTAACTCTTGTAGATTCGTTTTTCTTCATGTTTATTATCATTTTTACCATGGGATTTTTCATCAGCTGGAAGTTAACTCTTGCTGCAATCCTTCCGCTTCCAATCATGGCTGTGGTGATTAATATTTATGGAAAGAAAGTGCATAAACGCTTTACTGCAGCACAAGATGCATTTGGCGATTTAAACGACAATGTACTCGAATCTATTGCGGGTGTCAGGGTAATACGTGCCTATGTTCAAGAACATGCAGATGTCGAGCGTTTCGATTCGTTAACAGAAGATGTTTTTCAGAAAAACCTCCATGTAGCAAAAATTAATGCATTGTTTGATCCAACAATAAAAGTATTGGTAGGTATCAGCTATCTAATTGGATTGGGTTATGGAGCGTATCTAGTATTTCATCAACAATTGACTCTAGGAGAACTTGTTTCCTTTAACGTATACCTTGGGATGCTCATTTGGCCGATGTTTGCAGTTGGAGAGTTAATCAATATCATGCAACAAGGAAATGCGTCTTTAGACAGAGTAATGGAGACGTTATCGTATGAAGAAGATGTTAAGGATGATAGGAAACCAATAGAAATCGAGAAACCTGATAGTATTGTTTTCAAGCATGTTACGTTTCAATACCCTTCGTCATCTTTCGCTAACTTAATTGATGTGAATCTCACATTAAATAAAGGTGAAACGCTTGGCATTGTCGGTAAGACAGGTAGTGGGAAAACAACACTTATTAAGCAACTTTTACGTGAATACCCACTTGGTGAAGGAGAGATCCTCATTTCGGGTGTACCATTAAACAAAATTCCAATTGAACGAATTCAAAGCTGGATCGGTTATGTTCCTCAACAACATATCTTATTTTCTAGAACAGTAAAAGAAAATATCTTGTTCGGAAAGCCAGGTGGAACAGACAAAGAGGTAGAGCATGCAATTGAACAGGCAGCGTTTAGGAAGGATTTAGAAATGTTACCAGAAGGTTTACAAACACTCGTCGGTGAAAAAGGTGTAGCACTTTCAGGAGGGCAAAAACAACGTATTTCAATCGCGAGAGCCTTACTCATTAATCCAGAAATATTAATTTTGGATGATTCACTGTCTGCAGTAGATGCCAAAACTGAAGCAGCTATTATCGAGAACATTCAAAACAAACGTGCTGGAAAGACAACCATTATATCAACACATCGTTTGTCTGCTGTTCAACATGCGAATTGGATCGTTGTATTTGATGAAGGGAAAATTGTAGAAGAAGGTACACATGAACAACTAGTAGAAAACGATGGTTGGTATAAAGAACAATGGATAAGACAACAAGTGGAAGAAGCTTTAGGTACAGAGGAGGTGAGAGCATGAGTATAACAAGGCGTTTATTTCAATATGCAATGCTTTATAAAAAAACAATCATCTTTGCTCTCATTATGCTCTCTTTTTCAGTGGCTGCAGAGTTATCTGGCCCATTTATTGCGAAGCAGATGATTGATAAGCATATATTAGGTATCGAACTTCCTTGGCATGAGACAGAAAATGCTGATAAAGATACAGTGAAATATAACGGAAAGTTATATAAACGCTCTGACCACTTTGAAAGTGATGAAAAGGGAAACGAAGTCCGGGTACTCCAAGTCGGAAGAAGCTATTACTTTGTTCATTCACAAATCGAGTTTGATGGAGTGAGAACGTTTAAGGACGGGACGCTTACCATTACAAGAGACGGTCGTGTAGCGGAATATTCAGCTGATAAACTGAGTGGCAAAGATTTATTTGGGTTTTACTCACCTGAAATCGATAATATACTTTTTCTGATGGGTCTGTATTTTGGTTTAGTTATCGTTTCCTCTATCTTTCAATATGGTCAGCGAGTATTGTTACAAGTATCAGCAAATCGTATTATTCAAAGAATGAGGAAGGATGTATTTCGACACATTCAACGATTATCGATTAACTATTTTGATAACCTTCCTGCAGGGAAAGTGGTATCTCGAGTAACGAATGACACCGAAGCAATAAGAGATTTATTTGTGACAGTATTGTCCACGTTCTTCACAGGGGTTATTTATATTACAGGTATCTACATTGCCCTATTTTTACTAGATGTAAGACTGGCAGCAATATGCTTAATACTAGTACCAATCTTAATTGTCTGGATTATTATTTATCGTAAATACGCATCCAAGTATAATCATGTTATACGTTCCACACTGAGTGATATTAATGGAATGATTAATGAGAGCATCCAAGGAATGACAATCATACAAGCGTTCAAACGTCAAAAAGAGACAACGAAAGAATTTGAAGTGATGAATGACAAATACTTTACGTATCAAAATAAGCTATTAAGTTTGAACTCAATGACATCTCATAACTTAGTTTTCGTTTTACGAAACTTAGCGTTCGTTGCGTTGATCTGGTATTTCGGTGGTGCATCTCTCGAAATAGGAACAGTTATCTCAATTGGTGTCCTTTACGCCTTTGTTGATTATTTAAACCGCTTGTTCCAGCCGATCACAGGGATCGTTAATCAATTAGCAATGCTGGAACAGGCACTAGTCGCTTCAGAAAGAGTGTTCGAGCTCTTAGATGAAGAAGGGGTAGATGTGTCAGAAGATACCCCTCCTAGATATAGAGGTGACGTTCAATTTGATCATGTTTCTTTCGGATATAAAGAAGGAGATTACGTCTTAAAGGACATTGACTTTAAGGCAAATCAAGGAGAAACTGTTGCACTTGTTGGTCATACGGGTTCAGGAAAAAGCTCAATCATGAACCTGTTATTCCGTTTTTATGATGCGTTGGAGGGGAAGATTCTAATCGATGGCAAGGACATTCAAAGCTTAACGAAGCAACAAGTTCGAAAGCATATGGGAATTGTTCTGCAGGACCCATTCTTGTTCACTGGTACCATTGCTTCCAATGTAAGTCTACATGATCCAGCCATTACGCGTGAAAAAGTGATAAAAGCGTTAAGGGACGTTGGAGCAGATAAATTTATCGAAAACTTACCTGGTGGGTACGATGAACCGGTGATTGAAAAGGGAAGTACATTGTCAGCAGGTCAAAGGCAGTTGATTTCATTTGCGAGAGCTTTAGCGTTTGATCCGGCCATTTTAATACTAGATGAAGCAACGGCTTCTATTGATACAGAAACTGAATCAATCATACAAGAAGCGTTAGAGGTGTTAAAAAGAGGAAGAACAACCTTTATTATCGCTCATAGACTTTCTACTATTAAAAATGCCGATCAAATTCTTGTGTTAGATAAGGGCAATATCGTTGAACGAGGGAACCATGATGAATTGATGGGACTTAGAGGACGATATTATCAAATGTATCAGTTGCAGCAAGGAGCTACATTGGCAGGTTAAAAGAGGTGCAATAGCGCACCTCTTTTTTATGCGAAAAATCTAATCCAAGCCCTTCTCTAAAAAAACATAGTAAGATAAATAACCAATTTTTGGACACAATAACTATAAACAAATTTTTTGACATACGTTTTTTACGTGAGTTAAACTTACAAAGTTGGTTTATTTTATACAATTCATATAAGAATAGAGGGGATTAGAATTATGAAAAAAATTAGTTTGACTTTACTACTTGGGTTATTAGTTGTTTTATCAGCGTGTGGTGGAAACGCCGATAAGGAAGAGAGCAAAACTGCAGAACAGGATTTATTATCTTCAATCCAAGAAAAAGGTGAATTCTTAATTGGGACAGAAGGAACTTATCCTCCATTTACCTTTCATGATGAAAAAACAGGTGAGTTAACAGGGTTCGATGTAGAAATTGCTCGCGAAGTAGCAAAACGTTTAGGTGTGAAGCCTGTATTCCAAGAAACTGCTTGGGATGCAATGTTTGCAGGGCTTGATGCAAAACGATTCGATATGATTGCCAATCAAGTAGGGATAAGAGAAGACCGAAAAGAGAAGTATGATTTTTCTAATCCTTATATATCTTCTGCTGCCGTGTTAGTTACTCAAAAAGATAATAACAATATTACATCCTTTGAGGACATTAAAGGATTAAAAGCAGCTCAGTCATTAACGAGTAATTATGCAACAATGGCAAAGGAAAATGGAGCAGAGATAGTAGGAGTAGAGGGACTGTTCCAAGCAATTGAACTTCTAAATTCTAATCGTGTGGACCTAACGATTAATGATAAGTTATCCATATTAGATTTTATGAATGAAAGACCGAACGCAAATATTAAAATTGTCGCTACAGCAGAAGATGCTGCTGAGAGTGGATTAATGTTCCGTAAAGGAAATGAGACATTAGTCGAAGCTGTTAATAAAGCGTTGTCTGAAATGAAAGAAGACGGTACGTACGAAGAAATTTCAACGAAATGGTTTGGTGAAGATGTATCTAAGTAACATTTTTTCAGATCCTGAACGTCTAGATAAAGTAGCAGATATATTAATAAGCTCCCTTTTACCAATGGTAGAAGGGGCTCTCTATTATACAATTCCATTAACGATTATTTCGTTTATACTCGGAATCATTATAGCTGTGTTTACCGCACTTGCTCGTATATCGAAAAATCCCATCTTTTCATGGATTGCCAGAGCATATGTCTCTATTGTAAGAGGAACTCCATTATTAGTTCAGCTATTTATTATTTTCTATGGATTACCTTCAGTTGGAATTACGATTAATCCATTTCTCTCAGCGGTGATTGGATTTTCATTAAGTGTAGGTGCGTACGCATCCGAAATTATTAGAGCAGCGATTCAGTCAACTCCAAAAGGACAATGGGAGGCTGCTTTTTCAGTAGGTATGAATTATGGTCAGGCACTAAAAAGAGTCATTTTGCCACAGGCGTCTAGAGTATCTATTCCACCATTATCAAATTCGTTTATTAGTTTGGTCAAAGACACTTCGCTGGCATCACTTATCTTAGTAACAGAAATGTTTAGAAGAGCTCAAGAAATTGCAGCTCAAACATATGAATTCTTATTTTTATATATTGAGGCTGCTTTTTTATATTGGATAATTTGTCTGCTCTTATCATTAGTTCAAGGGCGAATTGAAAGGAAACTCGATCGTTATGTGGCTAGATAAATACGATGAAAGGAGTTTCACCCTATGATTGAGATTCAAGATTTACATAAACAATTTGATCACTTACATGTATTAAAAGGAATTAGTCTCAAGGTTGAAAAAGGCAAGGTAGTCGTTGTAATTGGTCCTTCAGGATCGGGGAAAACAACCTTTTTGCGATGTCTAAATATATTAGAAACTCCAACTTCAGGTGTGATAAGTATTGCAGATTCTAAGTTAGATTTTACAAAAAAAGTACATAGAAATGATATCCTATCCTTTCGCAAGCTAACAGGAATGGTATTTCAAGGATACAATCTGTTTCCACATCTTACTGTTTTGGAGAATGTATTGGAAGGACCGGTTACAGTTAAAAAGATATCCAAAAGTGATGCAAAACAAAAAGCAGAGGAATTGTTGAAAAAAGTTGGATTACAAGAAAAAATGGGAGATTACCCGTATCAATTGTCAGGCGGACAACAGCAGAGGGTAGGAATTGCAAGAGCACTTGCAATGGAACCAAAAGTAATGCTTTTCGACGAACCAACTTCAGCATTAGATCCTGAATTAGTTGGGGAAGTACTAAAAGTTATGAAAGATTTAGCAAGTGAAGGAATGACAATGGTTGTCGTCACACATGAAATGAGGTTTGCAAAAGAAGCAGCTGATGAAGTTATTTTTATGGATCAAGGTGTCATTATTGAAAGAGGAGCTCCAGCTGAACTATTCAGCCAGCCAAAGGAAGAAAGAACAAAACAATTTCTAAATCTTATACAAGCATAAAATAAAACGGTATGAAGGGTACCGTTTTTATTTATGTTTGTATTGGTTCACTTTATAGTGAATTTTTGTTTCAAAAGGTAAAAAATATCATAACTTTATAAGCGTTTATCTTGCTTATCTTCTAAATTAAGTAGTTAATCGACGGAAATGGATTATATATAGCGGAGTAAAGGTAGCTAAGTTGAATCATCAACCATCGAGTACATGCTTATATCAGCGATGTGGCTAACTTTTTGACGATTCACCTCATTTATCAGCGAAGTTTATCTAACAATTAAAGCTCAACTTCTCTCCTTAAATTCCTGCAGGGTCCAATAATAAACCTTAGGCTTATGAAGTGCAAAATAATGATCATTCAAAATAGTGAGGGCTATGAAGCTTACGAATTTCCAATCCATCACTTCCATATAACCTCCTCCTTCAAGGTTACTATATGAAAATGATTAAGTTTTTGTGCCAGTCTACTGGAGAAAGAATAGCATCCCTTCAAAAAAAATCCTACGACTTTTATCATTACATTTCAAAATTGAAAAATATTCAACAACTTTAGGCAATAAACCTTTAAAAACTACGGAATCCCTACACCTTGATTAAAAGCCCAAAAAAAGAAATCCCAAGCAATTGCTTGGGATTTCAAGCCATAGTATTTAATTGTTGATTAGCGGATAGATCCACCAAGTTGTTGTTCAGCCATTGATACTAAACGCTTAGTGATTTCTCCACCTACAGAACCGTTTGCACGTGAAGTAGTGTCAGCGCCAAGGTTTACACCAAATTCGTTAGCGATTTCGTACTTCATTTGGTCTAGAGCTTGTTGTACTCCTGGTACTAATAATTGGTTTGAGTTGTTGTTGCTTGCCATGATGCAATCATCTCCTCATAAATTTTTTTGGTTGGGTTAGCTGGAATTGAACCAGTATGCGAAGCATGTTCGCCGCCGCCTGGCTCTAACCCATCGAGTAAAGTGTGTTGCTTGCTTGTTTAATTGTATTATGAGTCGAATTCGGGGTTACTATTCAAAAAAAATGTAGAAATTGTTACCAATTTTATATTAAGTAGATGACATACATAATGAAGAGCCAAACTCGTGAAACTACAGATAATGATATAGTCAAAAACAGAGGTGACTTATGGGAATATGTCCATTATGTAATGGGTTTGAAGTGTTAGCGATTAGTTGTGAATATTGTCACTCCGAGGTAGAAGACAAGGGGCGTGTCATCGATTATTTCGATGATTACAGTCCTTATATGGAAATTGAAGATATGAAAAAAATAGATGGATATAGTCAAACTCATCAAGATCAGCAATGTGCTCATTTGTTAGTTTGTCCATTATGTCATCAAGAACAAATATACTTTGTAAAAGAATAGAATGAATGTAGTAAAAGATGGAGAAAGTATAAGCAGTCCAATATTAAAGGAGGAATTATAATGGAAAGTACACATGAATTCGTAGAGAATTTACATGAGAGACAAGCGAAAGATGAAAAGAATAAAAAGAGACAAGCACAAGGACATGAGGACGAAAAGCTTCCTAATAATCAAAAAAGTAATGGGAATCGTTAATTAATTAAGTTCAAATTGATAAAAAAGTTGGTAAAAATACATTTAAAACCCTCGTAATTGTACGAGGGTTTTAAGTGTTTATTAACGAATACGCAATTCAGTTTCTTTATCAAAGAAATGACACTTGTTCATATCAAGAGCTAAGTCAAGCTTTTGAGAAGGCTTGATATCTGTACGGGAATCAACACGTGCCACGAAGTCTTGACCAGCAATGTTAGAGTAAAGCATTGTTTCTGCACCCATAAGCTCAGCTACTTCAACTTCAGCTGTAACCGTTGTGCCTTTTGAAGATTCAATGAATACAGGCTCGTCATGGATATCTTCAGGACGAATACCAAGGATAATTTCTTTACCAACGTAATTTTGCTCACGTAATGTTTTCATTTTGCCTTCTGGGACAGTTATCGTAATATCTCCAACAACGAACTTACCATCTTCAAGCTTACCGTATAAGAAGTTCATAGCAGGAGAACCGATAAATCCAGCAACGAATAAGTTTTCTGGCTTATCATATACTTCTTTTGGTGCACCAACTTGTTGGATAATACCGTCCTTCATAACAACAAGGCGAGTTGCCATTGTCATCGCTTCTGTTTGGTCATGCGTTACATAAATTGTAGTCGTTTGTAGACGGTTATGAAGCTTTGTGATTTCTGCACGCATTTGTACGCGAAGCTTAGCATCTAAGTTTGATAATGGTTCGTCCATTAAGAATACTTTTGCATCACGAACAATTGCACGTCCTAATGCAACACGTTGACGTTGACCACCAGAAAGAGCTTTTGGCTTACGGTCTAGATATTGCTCAAGACCTAGAATTCGAGCTGCCTCTTGTACACGACGATCGATTTCGTCTTTTGCAATTTTACGTAATTTTAATCCAAATGCCATGTTATCATATACACTCATGTGAGGGTATAATGCGTAGTTTTGGAATACCATCGCGATGTCACGATCTTTTGGTGCAACATCGTTTACACGCTTTTCATCAATGTAAAAGTCACCTTTTGAAATTTCTTCAAGACCAGCGATCATACGAAGAGTTGTAGATTTACCACAACCAGATGGACCAACGAATACGATAAACTCTTTATCTTGAATGTGAAGGTTGAAATCTTCTACAGCTGTTACTTTGTTATCATAAATTTTATAAATATTCTCTAAGCGTAATTCTGCCATGAATATATTCCTCCTAAAAGCTGAATTCTAAAATCTACCTTTATTTTAACCAAAAACTGTACGAGTCGATATGTAAAAGGTGCACAAAAAAAATACATGCAATTGTGCATGTATACGAAAGTTAAAATTTTTTACTTAATATTGCCAAATATACAACTAATGCACCTTGAAACGATTTTATATCAATGCCCGTTTTTTCAATGAATTTATCGACTCTATATTGCAAGCTGTTCCGATGCATGAATAACGTTTTGGCTGCTAATGAGATATTTAAGCCACATTCAATAAAAGTTTTGATATCTTGCAGTTCATCGTTTGTAATGTCACGAGTACATTGTTCAATACTTTTACGTGTATCAACCGTTGCATCATGAAGTAATAAATATGGGATAAGCTCAAACGATTGGATGACTGTTTGGCTACTATTATATTGCCTTGATAAATGAGAGCAATGGTTTTCAAATTCATACAGTGAGTGCACATGTTCGTCCACTTTGAAGTAATCTCCAACATACAGGTATACATCTGTATAAAAGTCTGAAGTAATGGCATTTCTCCAATCAATCAATTCACTTTTTGATACAGCCTCTTGATCTTTCTCCTCTATAATTACACCTGAAATAGAGTTCATCCATATGACTGTATAATGACTTAATGATAAAAACGATAATGCCTCTTCAAAGGCTATTTTGTCTACTTCGTTTTGCAACTGAAAATGTATAAATCTCATAAAAAGTGATGGAGGATAATGTTTTTTTAAATGTGTTAATGAGTTTCCAGCTTTCGTATGTAATACCTCTTGCCATAGGGCTTGAAGAGGTGTGACATTATGAGCAAGATGGATCGGAGTTAAAAAAACAGAAAGCACATTCCTATTTTTTGAGTCCAATTCATTTTTGTGAATACCAATGTACTGACCGTCCTGTAAACGATAATATTGCATTTCGGGATTTGTAGGTAATTTTTCTTCGAGAACTAGGCTAGGAAACTCTTCTCGTAATTTCTCTATCATATTAACGTTCCTTTATGTTCGTATTTTCTTTATTATATCAAAGCTAGATAAAAATATAAAAAGAGGCAAAGATGATGAAGGTACAATTGACATGTAACCAAAAGGTTTCGTATAATTATTACGAAACCTTTTGGTTACATATAAGGAGGAGGATATACATGAGTACACAAACACCTGATATAAAAAAACATGCAATCTTTAATGCAAACATAGAAAAAGTTTGGAATGCGGTAGCAACACAAGAGGGGATCAATTCATGGTTTATGCCGAACGATTTTAAACAAGAATTAGGATCTCAATTTACCATTCAATCACCTTTTGGACCACAACTGTGTAAAGTTGTTGAACTAAATCCTCCAAACAAGTTAGTTTTTTCGTGGGGCGAATTTGGTTGGCGAGTATCATTTGAGTTAAAAGAAGTGGATGGTAAAACAGATTTCACGTTAATACATTCTGGTTGGGGCCCACAAGACGAGCTTGTCCCAGGACCGGCTAATAAAACACACCTAGATATTAGAAATACGATGAACGGTGGATGGGAATCTATTGTATACGATCGTCTACGTGAAGTAGTTGAAGGATAATGTTAGCACAGCAACAATATGATGTATTTCAAGCAATCGCTGATCCAACAAGACGAAAGATTTTACGTATTCTTGCAGAAGAAGAACTACCAGTAACGATGATCAGTTCTCACTTTCCGATGAGTCGAACTGCTATTACGAAACATTTAAAAATATTAACTGCCTCAAACTTAGTGAGTATGGAAAAGATAGGTAGAGAAGTGAAATGCAGACTACAACCAGAAGCCTTACTTGAACTAAAAGAATGGTTAGCGTTTTATGAACAATTTTGGGATAACAAAATATCAATGTTAAAACATTTAGTTGAGAAGGATGAAGAATAAGAGAGGGGCTTTACTTCAAGTGAGGTAAAGCTTTTTAAGTTTCAGTTTATCTTGTTTATAGGCTTTGTTGATTTTATGTTATTAATAGTTGATTGTAGTTGTAGTAGTAGGTACGAGTAAGAAGAGGGCAGCTAATATTTTTGCAAACAAATAGTGAAAGAGAACTTAGGAAATCAACAACATTGTTTAACAGACCCTTCTAATAAGGTAATATGAAGAAAATGCCTTTTAGAAAAGAGGAATATTCAGTGGGAAAAGAAGCGTTAGTAATAGGAGCAACTGGTCTTGTCGGAAAAAGCTTAGTTCATAAACTTCTAAATGAGCAAGCTTATAGTAAAATCACGATTCTAGTTAGAAATGATTTATCCATTCGACATTCAAAATTAAACACTGTTAAGGTAGACTTCGATAGGTTAGAAAATAGGAAGGATGAATTTGCTGTCGATGATGTATTTTGTTGTCTCGGTACAACAATAAAAAAAGCTGGTTCTAGGGAAGCGTTCCGAAAAGTTGATTATGACTATCCAATTCAAGCAGCTATACTTGCGAAAGAACAAGGAGCGAATCAATTTTTAGTAATTTCGTCAATGGGTGCAAGTCTGGAATCACCGTTTTTTTATTCTCAAGTAAAAGGAGAACTAGAAGGAAAACTGAAGTCCATATCATTTTCAGCATTACATATTTTTAGACCTTCATTATTGTTAGGAGAGAGAGAAGAGTTTAGATTTGGTGAAAAGGCAGCAGAACTTCTTAGTAAGGCATTACCGTTTTTATTTACGGGAAAAATGAACAAATATAAACCAATCTCGGCTGATAGAGTAGCTGAAGGATTGATAAAGGCAGCTTTACAAAATGAAGCTGGTACACACTTATATGAATCAAATGATATAAATACTTTACTATACTAAAATGTATGGAAACATTGTATAATTAAAAATGGGAATGTTTGCTAATGTCTAATAACAACGTATTGTGAGGAAGAAAATATGAATTCCAACTATACAATAAATGATTTAGGAAAAGCTACTCAATCTGAGCTAGAGATTATTTGGAACAATTCAAATGATGCAATCTTTTTGATAGCTCCAACTGGTGCAGTATTAAAGGCAAATCCAGCCTTTGAAAAAATGCTTGGCTATTCACCAGCAGAGCTAGAAAAAGACCCTGTTCCGCCTATATTGCCAGCACATTTAATTAAAGAACAACAACCATTTTTGGAGCAAATGAAACGAGGAGAAGCTCGAGAATATTATGAGGCGCAACGTGTGACTAAAAAAGGTCATTTAATTGATATCGTTGCAAGTTACAGGCCGTACCTTTCTGAAGCAAAAGAACTTCAATTTATTGTTGCTATGTATAAAGATGTAACTAGGCAAAAGGAAATTGAGAGACGATAAATTGAAGTGAGAGAAAATATCGCTTTATAACAGAAAATACCACTGATCTAATACAAGTATTAGAGGAAGATGCCTCAGTTTCTTATATTTCACCCTCATCAATAGAAATTTTACAATTGAGTCCTGATGATATGATTGGCAGAAATCTCTTGGAGTGTATCTATGAAGAAGATAAGAAAAAAGCGAAACTTATGCTAAGTAAGTTAAGTGAAAACAAGACTTCCGATGTTTTTGAAATTAGATATGTAACGAAGGATTTGAGGCATAAGTGGTTCGAAGTTAAAGGAACGTGTGAAAGAGATAATAATGAAAAACGATTTATATTAGTATCAAGAGATATAAGTGATAGAAAAAATTATGAGGAAGAACTAAAACGGCTTGCTTTTCACGACCCGTTAACCGGTTTACCAAATCGTCGTTTATTTATAGAACAACTGATGAATGAATTGAAAAAACAAATAAAATTCATGAATCCTTTACGTTATTTTATCTAGATTTAGATAATTTAAAGAAAATTAATGATCAATTAGGACATAACATTGGAGATAAAGTACTGATTGAGTTTGGCGAAAAGTTAAAGCAAACTGTTCGAGAGACAGATATTGTCTGTAGAATGGGTGGGGATGAGTTTGTTATTTTAGCGTCTGGTTGCAATCGCGAGAAAGCAGATTTGTTTGCAAAAAGAATTTTGAATACGTTAACATCTCCAATAATGATACATGACGAAGAATTATATATTTCGACTTCTATCGGAATTTATGTAAGTAATGGAGAAGATAATCGACAAAGTCCAGAACTAATGATTAAGCTCGCGGACGATGCCTTATATATTGCCAAAAATAACGGTAAGAACAGATATGAATTTAGCAATGACTATCAATAAATGGTAGTCTTTTTTTAAATGAATACAAAATTTGAAGGAGTGTTTAAAAGTGAAACTTGCAATGAAATATGTCATTATGTATGTTAATGATTTTGAAAAAACGATGAAGTTTTACAGGGATATTTTACAGCTACCTGTAAAAGGGGAGCACGGTACATACGTGGAATTTGATACAGGTGCAACTACGCTTTCTATTAACACTCGTGAATCCTTTAAAGATATAACTGGATTAGAAACGCCAGTAGGATCGATGCGCTCACAAACTTTTGAACTTGGCTTCGTTGCACTTGATGTAGATGAGACTGTTGAGAATTTACGGAGACAAGGTGTGGAAGTTTTACTAGAGCCTGTCACGAAGCCATGGGGACAAACTGTCGCGTATGTGGCAGATCCTGATGGTCATTATATTGAGATTTGTAGTGAAATGTAAAAAGAGGTTGGGACAAAACTAAAACACGATACTCTAAAGACGAACAATTTCAAATTAGATAGGCTTTTAATACACCTGTTAATTTCCACGCAAGACTTCGCTTTCCGCGGGCGGTTGGTGAGCCTCCTCAGTCGTTCCTCCCTGCGGGGTCTCACCTAACTCGCTTCTCCCGCAGGAGTCTTCGTCTTGCACTCCAATTAACAGCTAGAACATACTTAAAACAATACGTAGTCTCAAACAAAACAAATAAAAAATCCGAAATCATTCAAATCCTATTAAACGAATTTGAGATGATTGTTCGGATTTTTTTTAGCCGAAAATATTTTTGGCCCAGCCTCTTTTTCTAATTAATCTTCATTAGGCGGTGCTTCTTCAGGTAAATGAATCGTCTCCTCAATATTGACCATATCTCCTCTACCATGAACAGATCCACCTGATAGTCCTTCGTTAATCATACGGTCAACATCTAAGTAGGCAAATTCTTTTCCTTCGTTTTCTAAGTCTTCACGGAAAGTTGGTTTCTTTTTAGACATATTAATCTCCTCCATTTCCTTTTACCTTGTGTAAATGAACAGGAGTTTAATACTGGAAAAAATTACTGGAAAAAATTACTCGTAAACGTGAAATAGCATTAATTCATGAACTGCAGAAATCACGTTCTGTAAGTCATCATTTGGAGGAGCTTGTTCTTTCCATTCTATGTTTCCATCTTTATGATACGTCGCTTCGAAAAGTTGTCCTTTATAGTAAAAACGGATATACCAACCTGGTAACGATTTGTCTTGAAACAAAGGCTTGTACGAAAAGTGTGATAACATTCAAACCGCTTCCTTCTCTTTTTTCTTTCATCATACTACACAATTAAAAAGAGAGGAAAGCAGTTTTCACTTTTCTCCATTTTGCTTCGAGAAAAAAATAAACAATTCAATTAGATTCTTTAAACCTTTTCTTCGTATATGATCTTCATCAAATACCATAGGTTTAGAGTTCACTTCGAATATATACAAATCACCATTCTTGCCTTTTCCAACATCCATTGAAAACTCACCTATGTTCGCGTATTGGTTGGTGAGTGTTTTTCCGATCTCGCTTGCTAGGAAGTTTAGAGTTCTTTTATCTTCTTTAAAGGGGAGCTGAGAGAAGGATAGTATTTTCCCACCTGCTGGAACGTGTGTAGTAACTTGTTGATGACCAGATTGCCTAACTCCGATTCCACTCATTACGAAATCTGTTTCGTTCTTTCGATGAACAAGTACACGATAATCAAAACGAGATCCGTTCCAATTTAAAGGTGCGACAAATTGTTGCACAATATAATCTTTATCTAACATTGGTTGTATCCATCCATTGATTAATTCAATGTCTGAATGTATCTTGAGTTTGGTATCAATTGTTTCTATATCCCATGAATCATCGTCATTCTTTTTGACAACAACAATGCCTTTTCCTCTCTTCCCCTTACAAGGCTTCAAATAAACAGACTGAAATTGCTGAATCATGTCATGAAACGTCATGATAGAATCTAGGTCACATGTTACTGGAAGAAAAGGTAGTAAGTTTTCATTTGAACAGAGTATAGTAAATACTTCATCCTTGTGGAAAAAACAATCATTAAAAAAAGGGATGTTACACGTGTTTAAGAAGTTTTTTAGATTTAGGAACTGCTTGGTTTGCTCCATTTTCCGAAGGGGAACTCTGTTATATACAACACTTGGAAGTGGGAACCGATAACTTCTCCAACATTCGTTTTGAAAATCATATACATAACCTAAGATTTTCTCAGATGAATAGGTAGAGGGAGTAAAGACAAAGGAAAGTCCTCCAGCGCGCTGCAATGTTAATTGAATTCTCTTGAACGCTGCTTCATTGCCTAAGAATGCCTTTTGGGTACTAGTTCCTGCTAAAATTCCAACTAACGGAAAAAAGGAGAGGGGAGAGGAACGAAAAGGTAAGTGCTCCCCCCACGTAATGTGTTCATTGTTGGTCTGAAAAAAAGACGTGCTCATTTGTAGTGTACCTCTTGCCGCTCTAGTTCGAGTCTTGTTAAATAGATAGCAAAAGACATTGAGAGCTCACGCGTTAGTCGATCTTGCATGCGGAGTTTTGGATGTGAAAAGATTGAACGACCAGGTTTAGAGTTCGCTTCAAATAACCATATGTGACCTTCGCGATCTAATCCAATATCAAACCCAATTTCACCTATACATCCATTTGTTCTCTCTGAAATTGCCTGACTAAATTGGAGAACAGTGTTTTGAAGGGAAGAATTTAATTGCTCATACGTTTCCTTAGCTGGAAAGAGCTCCTCCAACGTCTTAATCATTCCTCCATTGTTAAGGTGTGTCGTTACACTGCCACGACCAGCTATTTTAGCGGCAAGTGCCGTCATCCGCCACGTCCCGTTTTCATCTCTATTCGTGTGAATACGGAAATCAACAGCACGATTTTCATAACGAATTAAATCAATTCCTTGTTGTACTAAATATTGATCTAAATTTTTATGTCTGAATAAGTAAGAAATTAGCTTTTTTAAAGATGAAAATTTCTGCAACCTGTTTTCCTCACCATCTTTATAACGACAATAATACGTCCCTTCATCTGACATCACGACTTGATAAATGCCAAGTCCAAGACTACCGTTAGCTGGTTTAATATACACATGCTTATGCTTTTTAACCATTTGCTCAATATCCTTAAAACTCGGTTGATAGAGAGTTTCAGGTAGATATTTATTTAAATGTTTATCCTGAATGAGCTGTTGATATAAATCCCATTTACTAAAAAAGCCAGGATTGTACCAAGGAATTAAATATTCAGACTGAAGTCTATGCTTAATTGATTTAATACCGCTATGATTTTCCGTTCGACGATTTGGTAAGCGATCATAAATGACGTTAGGAAGTGGGATGTTTTGTTTCGTCCATCCCTCTTTTTCATTATAAAAATAACCAGTTACTGTACCTTCATCCCAATTAATTAAATGTGCACCAAACACAAATGCACATACACCGACCGATTTCTCAGTAGATAAGAGTTTTGCGAAAAATAACGATCGTTCCCCAATTGGACGGAGTAGAGAATCCGTAAATCCTGCAGTGAAAATCCCGATAAGAGGCCCAATATGAAAAATATCATGATGAATAAAATAATGAAGAGTTCGATGAAGTGGAAGATTTAGTTCCGAAATAATGTCAGAGCTCATGTATAACACATCACTGTTATCTGAATGAACAGTGATAGAGCAATGTAGTTGCATTGTTCCAAATCCGATCCCACCGAGTGAGGTACGAAAAAGTTGTGGTGGTAATTTGACCGTCATTGTCTCACCATGGAGTTCTTTTACCATGACAGTATTTTTCATTGTGTTCACTCCTTTCGAATGGTTGTTTGTTGTAACTCAAGATATTTCATATAGTCTGTTATTGACGTATATAATTCTTTGTTTTCTTTTATCGTATTAATAACCTTTCTACCAGGCTTTGAATTTAAATCTAGTAACCAGACAGCACCATTGGCACTCACTCCAATATCTAACCCTAGTTCAAATAATCTTCCAAACTTTTCTTCTAATAATCTTGGAATATGAGTGATAATTGTATCAATTTCCTCTAGAATTAATTGCTTTTGGGTAGGCTTCCATTCATTTATTAGCTCTTCAAAGGATAAAACTATACCACCATTTTGCAGGTTTGAAACTAATCCGTTTTCAGTTCCAAGTCTTACTCCTCTTCCGCGCTCACCCCACTTTCCATCCTTGTTTTTTTGCAAGAGAATACGTATATCAAATGGTCGGTTTCCTTTTTGAAGGTGTAGGTAACTTTGTGATAAGTAGTTTGTTTCGGAAAGAAGTTTTTCAATAAATACTCGGAATTCGTTTTGCTTTGCGAACGTTTGATAAATATTTTCACCTTTACGTTGATAGTGTAAGTTGATACCGTTCTTTACTAGTTTTATGTGTATGATTCCATTCCCGCCTGAACCTTTTACTGGTTTCAAAATGACCGATTTATTCTTTTTTAGTAGTTTTATAAGCTTAGGATAAGAAGATACAATGTTTGTTTCAGGTAAATATGGGGCAATTGTTTCCTCATTAATTAGATTTTCGTAAACCTCCCATTTGTTGGGCAAACCATATCCTAAAAATGTCGTTTGTGGTCTTTGCTTTAGCCATTTAACAATCGGATCACATTTTTTAGAGAGAAGCTGATCATTATAAAAACACCTGTCGTAAATATAATCAGGAATAGGAAACGTCGTCTCCTCCCAGCTTCCCTCTTCATGATGATAGAAGTAGCCGTGAACAAGTTCTGTTAATGGATCAATATCTAAAGGAGTAAAACGTACAATGTTGACTGTATCAGGGGCATGGGAGGCGATGGCTGTAAAATACGAGAGTTCTTGATTTTTCCGGATTGTCATCAAACCAATAATTTTCAAATTAATTCACTCCTCTAAACGGATTCGCTAAATAAAGACAATAGTTAATAACTGACCTTGCGGATGGACGTATGGTTGTGGATGGAGTAGATGCGTCCATATTTTTCGAGGGCTTTGTATTCACCTCAATAATCCAAGGCTTACCGTTTTCATCAAGCGCTAAGTCAATTCCAAATTCACCAAACAACCCTTCTTCTGATTGCCCAATCGAGGAAGCAATTTCAATCGCGAGCTCATGTAGCACTTTTCCTACTGTTATCGCTTGCTTTGGGTCTAATAATTCTCTTAAAACCGACTGTACTTTTTGAATTTCTCCCCCTCTTGCAATATTGGAGACAAACTCCTTTGGGGAGGAAATCCTTGCAACTGAAGACGTTACTTTCCAGTCATTGCTTGTATTTAAATGACAGAGAAATCGAAAGTCAAGAATTCGATTTTCATATCGAAGTAACGGAATTCCTTGTTGGATAATAAATGCTCCTTTTAACCGTGGACGAATTGCTATGAAAAGGTCATGTGTTGTTTCATAGCTTTTTTCAATATCTCCAGTAAACGTCGTATAATCAAGGATATATTCCTTTCCATTGTCCTCTATTCGAAAAATCTTTCTTCCCTGGCTTCCGTGAATTGGTTTTATATACACACTTTTATGTTGTTGTAAAAAGGTATCTAAGGTAGAGAAGTTCAATAATAGTTCTGTGTGTGGCAGGTACGCTAATAAATGATCCTGCTGAACTAGGTGTTGATGTGATTCCCATTTGTTCAAGAAGTGGTCGTTGAAAAAGGGGATATGTTTCTCCTTCAAGTACAGCGTGAATTGCTGATATTCAGTTGATTGTTCTCTTTTTCTAGAATGAATTCGGTTGTGAACAACGTGTGGCCACGGAACATCATGCAACTCCCAGCTTTCTCCGTTCCACACATATCCCTTTAAATTAGGTTCATGATAATTCTTTAGTGAGAACACGTAAAATAATGTTTCATTTTTAACACAGTACGTCGCTAGTTCCACGCAAAATTCATGAACTGAGCCAAAACTAACACCATATTCTGTTTCTTTTACCTCGGTTAGTAACCCGATGAAAATCCCTAAAGTGAAAATGTCTAATCCTTCATGAAGATATAAATGTAAGGAATGAGTGAGTGGCGGAAGCTGTAGATCCCTAAAAAGCGACTCATCCATACGAATGGATTGCTGGATATCAGAAGGAATAAATGTTACTTGCACACTGTTATCTCCACATTGAATTTTGTATTTTTTACTAGTAGATATAGACCATTTATAAAATAACACTTCATCCATTTCAATTTCTCTTGGAGATGAGGTCACTTGTTTTTTTTCTATTTTTACTTTTTCACTAACAATCATATGCAGCCCTCATTTGATTGAGATGATGACAAGCTCTATAATATAGGCAAATGCTGATATCGTATCGTATGAATGAAAGCAATAGTTGGTGAAAGGTAGTGTTTATTTAATGGTGTTACTAACAATCGGCATGATGGTGGTCATTGGAGCAATTATAGGTGGGGTTACGAACCATCTTGCAATTAAGATGCTTTTTAGGCCACATCAGGCGAAATACATTATGGGGAAAAGAGTTCCATTTACTCCAGGCTTAATTCCAAAACGGAGAGATGAGTTAGCGGTACAGATGGGAAAGTTAGTGGTAGAGCATCTTGTTACAGCAGAAGGGATTAAACAGAAGTTTCAAGAATCAAGTTTTATTAACGAGCTAACAATACTCGCAACAAATGAGGCGACAAAATTCCTTCAATCAGATAAAACTGTCTTGGAACTTGCGGATGATCTAGGAATAAAACAAATTGACGATAAGTTAAATGAGAAGTTAAAAGATGCGTTAGAAATTAGAATAACTCGTTTCTTACATAACAGTTATAACAAGCCGCTTCATGAACTATTTCCCTCTCAATTACTTGAGTCAGCTGAAGAGAAAATACCGTCCATTAGTGAATATATCACGTTAAAAGGAGCCGAATATTTTGAAAGTGAAGAAGGAAAGGCTGCTTTAAAGAAGATGATTGATGACTTCTTATCGACAAGAGGGATGCTGGGCAATATGATTCAAATGTTTTTAGGACAAGGTAGCTTAATTGAAAAGGTGCATCCAGAGATTGTAAAGTTCATGCAACATCAGGGGACGAAAGATATTATTACAAGAATGATAAGAAGAGAATGGAACAAGCTGAAGAACAGGAAATTAGAGGAATTTAGTTCTTTTCTTTCAAAGGAACAAGCCGCTTCGCTTATCAAGAGAAAAATTATTCAAGAACTTTCTGTCTCAACACTAACAAGAAAACCGTTAAAAGAAATAGTTGCTCCAGTTCAAGCATATATAGTTGAGAGGGGCATTCCTTTTTTAGTTGAAAAAGCGGGAAGTTATTTGGCTTCACATACAGATGTTCTTCTGAAAAAGTTACGAGTTGAAGACTTAGTTCGTGATCAAGTTGAAGGGTTTTCCGTTGATCGTCTTGAGGACATGGTTCTATCTATATCTAAAAGAGAATTTAAGATGATTACGTATTTAGGAGCAGTTTTAGGTGGGATTATTGGATTATTCCAAGGAATACTAGCGATTGCTATCGGGTGAAAAACAGTACACAGTTTGTTATAGTGAAAGAGTAGCTTAAATGAGGAGGGTGAATATGTCTACAAACTTATATGATGTAGCGTATGATTTAGAAAAAGCGGTTAGAGAAAGTAATGAATACAAACAGTTAAAGCAGCTCTATGATGATGTCAATAATGACCCATCAGCTAAGCAGCTTTTCGAAAGCTTCCGTGATATTCAGCTGCAGCTTCAACAAAAGCAAATGTCTGGTCAAGAAATCTCACAGCAAGAAATCGAGCAAGCTCAACAGCAGGTAATGATCGTTCAGCAACATGAAAAAATTTCAAAACTAATGGAAGCTGAACAACGAATGAGCATGGTAATCGGTGAGTTAAACCAAATTATTATGAAACCTCTTGAGGACTTATACGGCCCAATGCATCAATAAAATATTTCGTATCAAAAATGACGCGGTCTATGACCACGTCATTTTTGATATTGGTGTAAACATAAAGTCGCCGTACATATATTTGTTTAAGAACTCAATGATCCGCTCTTCGTATTTATCTTTTTGATGGTTATAATTCCGAATGTGCCCACCTTTTTTTGTAATCCATATTTCAGCGTTAGGCGCATTGTTATAAATAAGCTCGCTTTGTTTATAGGAGATGGCTCCATCTTTCGTACTATGAATGAGCATTAACCCTTTATTTTCATAACGTCTCGCAGCAATATATGGCTTCACATCAGATAAATTTAAGTCTATAAATACATTCTCTGCTACTTGAACCATATACTTGCTCACTTGGTTCGGCAATCCAGTCCAGTACGTAAAGCTTTCTTTCGTATAAGTTTCTAAATCTGCAAAAGGACTGTCTGCAATTACTGCTCGAACATTGGGTGACTCACTTCCAACAATAATCGAGGTAGATGCCCCCATGGACCAACCTATCAATCCAATTTCATGAATACCTTTTTCATGTTTGACGAAATGGATGGCTGATAATAAATCCGTTTTTTCTTTACGACCAATTGTTGTAAATCTTCCACCAGACTCTCCACTGTTTCTAAAATCGTACATGAATACATGAAACCCTTCGGAAGATAACCGTTTCGCTAGCTTTAACGTTTCAATCGGCATACTCTGTCTGTTGTCACCATAGCTATGAGAGAAAATAACAGCCTTTTGTGTGATGAAATCCCGTCTAGTACTTGGAATCCACCAGCCTTTTAATTCCACTGAATCTGAATTGTTATAAAAGGTAATTTCCTCATATTCAAGGTGATATTCAGAAGGTAACTGTGAGATTGCTAATCTCATAGGATTCATAACTTGATAACCAACATATATCGAAATGGCAGTGATTAAGATCATGAAGAATAGGAAAGCGAGAGATATATTAAGTAGTAAATTCATCACTTTTTCTTGTCTAAATATTATGAGAACGTGCATTTGATATTCACCACTTTTATAGTTTGGTCTCTTTATCATAGTATAAATTTCATAGGTTGTACTTGTGCAAAATAAGGAAGAAATGTTGACTGTTGGTAGTAGGAACATTAATTGTTAGAAGGATGGCGGAGAATGTAAGTGTGCAGGCAAGTTCTATTCAGTCCATACTCGTCATAATTTTAGGTAAGTGATTCTTGAAAGGGGAAGGTTCATATGTCACATCGTATGCTTGCCATAAATATTGACGGAACACTACTTCGTTCCAACGGGCGTTTGCAAAAGGGGATTAAAGAAGCAGTTGATTTTGTCAAAAAAAGAGGTGTGTACATCACCTTAGTTACGAACCGTAATTTTCCCTCTGCAAAAAAAATCGCAAAAGCATTGAAACTGGACGGTATTCTCGTTACTCATGGTGGTGCATTCATTGCTTCAAGCATTGACCAGCCAATTATAAATAGAAGAATTTCACAAGAAAAAACATTTAATCTCGTTCAAGTGCTTGAAAACTTTGAATGCACAATTCGTATTTTACACGAGAGATATTCACTTGGAAATCGAGTAAACTTGAACAACAATATTGTGGCAAAAGCTGTTTTTAATTCTGGTGACCCACTCTTTTATCCGATGCAATTTGTAGAGTCGTTAGGAGATACATTACGTGATGAACCTGTCTCGACTCCGAAAATAGATGTCTATTTTAAAGAACAAGAGGAATTAGAACGAGCAAAAGTAACCATTGAAAACGCATTTGAGGGCATTCATGTATACACTGATAGAAAGTTAAAGCTAGAAGTTGTATCAGAGCCGATGTCTAAGGATAAGGGGTTAGAACTTCTAGCCGGATATTTAGGTATTGATTGGAAGGAAATCGTCGTAATAGGAGATTCAAGTAGTGATTTGAAAATGATTGAAAGAGCAGGCTTAGGAGTTGCAATGGGGAATGCAACAGACGAAGTCAAACGAGCAGCTAAATGGGTAACGCGGACCAATGACCAAAACGGTGTATCCTATATGGTTATGACACACTTTAGAAAACAGCTTTCGATTACAACGAATAAACAATAGTTTTTGAGGCTGGGCAAAAAGTATACTCGGTGAAGAAAAATCTGAACAATCATCTCAAATTCGTTTAATAGGATTTGAATGAGTTCGGATTTTTTTATTT
>NZ_JAFELM010000028.1 GCF_016890225.1 Bacillus suaedaesalsae
TTCCCTTTAGTTCAACAACCATTGTTTCCTGTAGCTTAAGTGGTAACAACTCCTCCTTATTCCCACCCCTAGAAACAATCTGTTGAATAGCAAGTAAGATTAAAATGCTGATAAATTCTAAGAATCGAAGAATAGGATAAAGGTCAGGATTTCATAGATTTCAATCATTACTATAACAGTGATTATTATTTCAGCAATAGCAATAAAATACATTGATTTATTTAATCTTTTCTTATGAACCAAGTACAATAGAAAAGCAATCAATACTGAAATTATAAGTGAAACAATTGACGGAAAAATTAGAAACTTACCAAATTGTAAACTAAAATTTAAATTACCAATTAGAAAAAAATAAAAGAAGATATAATTTACAAAAGAAATAAATACTATAAATTTCATCTTAAAAAAATTATCTAATATTTTCATCTGTTCCCCTCCTTTTAAATAAAAAATAATAAACTGCCTTTTTTATATAATCTTAGAAAATTGACCAGTAGAATAACTGGCCAACTAGAAAAAGCTATATTTAATAAACGACCTCTCTAATCTTAACCTTGTTCAACTATCCTTACCCTTTAGCTCAATAAGTGAATCAAACAAAAAGGTGCATTAATCCTGCTCTTGGACAACGCACCAAATTAGTTAATGAGACAAAGTTCATACTAATTCCGTTATAAATATCTTGGAAAATTCACTCTCAAGGATTATTCGGCTTAACTTCTATAAAAATCATCAACGATCCCATATCAATTCTAATACTCGCAAATTCCCTAACAAAAATAAAAATAGAGATTGGTAAGTTAATCATTCCACTCCATTTTCTAAAATGGTGAAAGTCCTTTTTTCACAATTAATTTCTGCCTTTGAGCCATATGGCAATATAAATTTCGGTTCGGTATGACCAAAATTTAAGTTATAAAGAATTGGCAGATCTTCCAGACCAAATTCCTTCATGACATTTAGAATTTCTTCTTTATACTCGTCATAATACTTCTCATCTTTTGGTTTACCAAAAATGATTCCATTTGCTTTTCTTAGAATGCCTTGTACAGCATAATTTCTTAGCCAATACTTAATTAGATCGGGTTCTGGTTTGTCTTCCGAAGTTTCAAAGAAAAGTATGCTATTTTCCCAATATTTCTCTTCTGGCCAAAGTTCTGTTCCTTTTGCAAACTCTAAGACTTCAATACAACCACCTATCAATTGTCCTTGTGCCACACCTGATCCTTGAAGTACCTCGTAACCTGAATTTTTTCTCATCGTCCGTCGGAGTTCCTTATTCTCTTCTATCCATTCTAATCGCTCACTAGTCCATTCATTAGCCGGATGAATTTCGCCAATAATCTCATTTGAAAAAATCGTTCGATTTACCATTTCAATCGTATATGGATTCATTTCCACGTTTTCAGCAAAATCGGTTAATATTGCTGGTCCATAAAAAGAAGAAATTCCTGCTTTATGACAAAATAAATGAGAAACAGTCACATCAGAATAACCCATAAAGATTTTCGGATTTTTACGTATCACATCGAAATCAATATACGGAAGTAAACGAATACTATCTTCTCCGCCAATATTTGCGATGATTCCTTTAATACTCTCATCCTTAAATGCCGTCATCAAATCTTCAGCACGAGCTTTTGGATTTTTATAAAGATATTCTCCTCCTTTCATACTATTTGGCATTGGGATAACCTTCAGACCAAAAATTTCCTCTAATCTATTCACTCCTTGTTCATATCTCCATCTTAGTTCCGGTTCACCCGCTCCTCCCCAAGAAGGACTTACTGTTGCAACACGATCTCCCGGCTGCAATTTTTTCGGCTTAATTAACACATTAACTCCCCCCTTATAAACTCTATTATTTATGTATGTACTATGGATTTAATTTCTATATAATCTTCAAATTACCTGCTGCTATACTAGTATATGACATGATTTTGTGTAATGTAATTAAAGGACTTCTTTTCAACTAAGCATACCCGTTAGTCGAAATAAATTACTTTTAAACAACGATGCCAACAATACGTCTTATACGTTTCTTGCTATATTTATCTCACACTTTTATTACTGACTGATCCATCTCCCAATCTTGCTTATTTAATTCTCTTATTATGAAAGCTGCTTCTATTTTTTATTTCTGAGTCATTTCTTCTCGTTCAATAAATATAAATTCCTCACCAAGTTCCTCTGGGAAAAGGTACCTCCACCATTCAGTTCATCGTGGTAATTTTTTAAGTAGTATAAAAATGTCTCGATACTCATAAAGGTCTTCTTTGCTATGTTCAATATTCGAGGGGAGAGTATTTTAATTTTCATCGTAGTTAATAAAGGTGCTTTTTAATAATGCACAGTTTCTTCGTAATGCTTTATAAATTAAATTTCACATAAAAATTTAGAGTTATGCCAACCTATATCCAAGGAGGTGAGATACTTATGAATAATAAAGTAGATAAATCAATTGAATTATCAGCATGGATCATAACGTTGCTATTATTAATTAAATATGTTCCTAAAAACAGAATACGGGAAGCTCATATATCCTTTTTGTTTAAACAAGTCATTACATGGCTTTTCGGTTTACTTGTAGTTGAAAAAAATCTAATTTCTTATCCTAATCGTCTATTCTTTAAAAAAGCAATCAAATCTAGCTTTACATTTGAATACTTTGTTTATCCTGCCTTATGTTCATTATTCAATTTATATTATCCAGAAAAGAGTAATAACGTTGCAAAACTAATTTATTTCTTTATCCATACATCAATAATCACAGGTTTCGAAATAATTGCTGTTAAATACACTAATATAATTAAGTATAACAATTGGAAATGGTATTGGAGCTTTATTACAATATGGTTAACTTATTACATATCACGTATTTACCACAGATGGTTTTATAAAGATAAATCTAAAAACAAAAGAGTTTTTTACAATATTTTAAAATAATTAAAGGAGTAGACCGTAAATTTAAAATTTCCTACTCTTTTTTTGTTGTACCATATGAGTCTACTACGTAATAAGAAATGACGAGTTCTCATTGCACCATCCTTATCCTTTAATGAAATAAGCGAGCTATGATTAGCATAAAAACTAATTAAGAAATCAGAGAAACAGTTAATTATTACGAGTTAGTCAAATTAGAACGAAAAAGCCATATCATTGATATGACATCCATTTAGTTCTTGCTTCAATACTGCTAATCGTTATTTCCACTAGCCCATCTCGTGTTTCCCTTCCTTACTTCTTCATATGTTCTATCAATTCAAAACCATTCATATTTCTAATTGATACGATTTTGCCATTGTCATCTATATTAATTCTTCCAGTTATAATCTCCGTATTAGTTTGATCATCTTTGCTGTATTCCACTTTAACTTCGAAGTCGTATGCTTTATTTTGGCTTTCTGCCTTTTGAATTTCAATTTGTAATGGTTTTAATTGATACCCATTCGCAGTTGCTTCTCTTAGCCAAATTAAAACGAGATTAGATCTAATTAATCTATCTAAGTCTGTAACGAGTGGCTTATAATTCTCTTCTAAGTACGATTGTAATTCAGGCGGATATGCACTTTCTTGCTCAAGTGCATTTATTAGTTCATCATTAGGTCCTGTGAATTCATTTTCCAAATAAGTTTGGATTGTTTTCACATTCCTATCACTTTCTTCCGAATAACCTGCAATAAAGATAAAGACGGATATTAAAACAGCGATACTAAAAATCCCAATTTTCCTCATATATGCACCCCCTTTTATAATTCTCACTAATAATCTACGAACTAGATAAGAATAAGTTTCATTCCAATATAGTTAAGCTCATAATAGTATTGTACATAGGAAATATATGCTTCTTTATTAAGTTATCCTTCCCCTTTAGTTGAACAGATTCTATAAATATAGCGTCAATCCCATCCAGGTCAATGTTATAAATGAGAACTTCTATTTTCTAGTTTTGAATAAGAAAAGGGACCATATAGGTCCCTTTCTCTGCATTTTATTACTACACATTTATATATTTGATAACAGCCATTTCTTTTCCAAACCTGTCACCATTATCAATAAATCCTAAACTGGAATATAACTGGTGAGCTCCCTTATTTTCCGGATGATAACCAACTGCAATTTTTTTGGCATTAGGTAATTTACCTATTTCAGAAATCATTAACTCGGTTGCCACTTTACCTACGCCTTTACCTTGGAAATTCTTATCAATCATTATTCGATATACCCAATAAGAATCAAGTTCTTCTTTTACTGAATTATACATTAAAAAGCCTACTACCTTATCTTCAAAATAAATAGCATAAGGTTTTAAGGTAGGTTCGAACTTTGATTGAGAAATCGAAATTGCATTTGATTCTATATACTCTTTTTGCTCATTTAATAATTCTAATTTACAACATTCATACCAGTTTTCTACATTCACTTCTAAAAGTTTGATATTAGTTTTTTTCACAGATTTTCCCCTTTCAAATATGGGGACACTAAACAATCCTGTTACTTAGCGTTATCCCCTATAAACTTAACGATAAGAACTCTTGTTTTGTTTGTCATAATGACCGCCTCCATAAACAAAATTGTCTGTTAATAATACTACATTTATCATAATACCATAAATTATCGTAAAAAAATTTGTTTATTCCCTGTTAAAATAACATTCTCCTTTAATTCAATAAGAATATTCACTATTCCTCTTTCAATTAGATGTCCTTTTTCAACAATTCTTCACGTTACTACAATGGATATGTTTGATTTATTGCACGTTTAAAGACGAATAGAGCCATAATGATGTCGACCATCAAATAGAAACGCAATGATACTCTCATAATATGGTATAAATTTTTTTAATTCGATTAGCTTTATGATTTCCTCTTTAGAAGCCCATTTGGCTGCTTGTACCTCTTCTTCCTGTAACGTCAATTCATTTAAATTAATATCATATTCAATTAAATAAAAATCATCAAAACCACGTTCAAAATTAATAGTGAACTGTGGACGAATCTTTTCAAAGTTATAATGAATCCCCAACTCCTCGAATAACTCTCTTGAAGCAGCCTGCTGACTTGTATCGCCTGCAACCGCACTACCACCACAAGTTATATCCCAAAGGTTCGGCCATCCTTGCTTAAAGGGCTGACGTTGCTGAATGAGCATTTCACCTTTTGAATTAAATATACATACGTGTACTACTAAATGAAACTCGTCTGGTGTCATTTCATCTCCACGAGTTATTTGTTTCTCTATTTTATTACGATGCTTATCAAATAAATCCCACTTTTCCATTGCTAAACTCCTTATGTATACTTTTGTAACAAGATTTCTAGTATACTATATAATTATTTATATTAATGAGTTTCATAGTAAATATTTAACTAATTTGGAATATGTAGATAAATCTTTCCTGTTACTTTAATAAGAACATTGTGACAGTATTGCAAATCCTATGATGATTATTAATACCGTAAAAATTTTAGTGAGACAGCCACCTTTTACTAATACTAAAGGATCTCCAATCATTGAACTGTTAATTGCATCAGAGTAATTGCCCATAGGATTGTTTTCAAGCTCTTTTCTCCGCATTTTTTCTTGGTCATCTATACTCACTAAACCATCCCCTTCGATATTCACCTTTAATATGAATTATTAAATGAAAATGTTTTTGTTTCACTATACATGCCCTTATGTAAAAACAAGCGTTAATCTCTAAGAGATCAACGCACTGATTAATAACCTAATTTTAGAAATGCCCTCCACCACTACCTTTGTTATCTCCCATTACATAATTCGAATCTTCACCAGGCTTGGCATTTGGATTAGTTGGTATGTGAGGATTATTCTTAATTTTTTTATTTCGCTTGTCTATAAGAAATGCAATCAACAAAACCGCAAGAATGAACAATAAAATAAACCACATTATTAACTTCACTCCTTCACCCTTTAAGTTAAATTTTAACATTAACTCAAGCGAAGTGACATAAGATTCTGATTTTAACTAAAACATCCGTTACTTTAAGTATAATTCTTCACAAGCAACCCTTCTGGTTAACAAGAAATTGTTACTAAATAACTTAGAATAGATTAAAATCTTACTTAGAGTTGTTTTTAGAATATTTACTGAGGTTTTGAAATTGATCTTACCTTCCATAAAAGAATACCCATTGACGCTATGATTAAAATTACTCCAAAAGTTAAAAATGTATAACCTGTTGCCATTGCATCTGTCCAATGGACACCATCATCATTAAATTGAATGCCTAAAAAGGTTATTGCAATACCTTCTCCATCTAATATTGGAAATCCATTTTCACGAGATTGAAACATTGAATATAATCTTTCAACCGCTCTAAATTCATAAATTGCTGCTACACCTATGACTAATAATATATTCTGAATTAACACTGTTTTAAGTTTCATACTATCCCCCTCAGTTATGGTCTTACAATGTTAAACAATCCTGTCCATTAGCTCATTATATAAATTCAATAAGTAGGTGGATTTAATCCTTATAAAATTAATCCACCAAATGTTTTTAATTATGAATCAAAGATATAAATATTACTAAATTTATTATTAAAGGCATCTTTTATTCTTTTTATGTTCCAGGGATGAATTTGAGTCGGTAATTCATTTCTATTAAAGAAGGCTAATTTTTCAATTTCTTGATTTGGTCTCCATTTTATTTGATCTATTAATTTAACTTTGAATAACAGTACCAAATCATCTTTTAATGGTGAAGAATAAACGCATATTAGGTTTTCTACCTCTACTATACATCCAGTTTCCTCGAACACTTCTCGAATAACACCTTCGATTGGTGACTCGTTCTTTTCTAAATGTCCTCCGGGTAGTGTCCAATTTCCTGACCCATAATTAATCTTTGTTAATAATATTCGTTCATCATTATCAAATATAGCAGCAAATACTCCAACTGTTGGCATTTTTTATCTTCACCTCTATATTTAATATTAAACAAACTAAACGTTATTCCTTCTTCCACTAAACTTACCGTTAATTTAATAAGAAGTACTTATAAATTGATTTATTATTGGTAAATCAGGTGGACTAATGTTTGAAGGAAGTTCGATGACCTTAAAAAACTTCAATTCTTGTACTTCACTTTCTTCTTTTTTCAATAGACCATTATAATCACTACATACATAGGCAGCTACTACATTATATACTTCATCCCCATGTGGATACTTATAGTAAAATTCAGCTCCAGAGTAGACATTAAATAATTTTATTTTTTTTGCAATTAGCCCTGTTTCTTCAAATAGTTCTCTCTTCGCAACTTGTTCAAGTGTCTCACCTATTTCCAAGGAACCACCAGATAACCCCCAACAATTATTATCTTTGCGAAGTTGTAATAGTATCTCGTTATTTTTATTAATTAGGATCACACAAGCCCCAGCCATTATTAGAGGACGGCTACCAACCAACTTTCTTAATTCCATTATATAGCCCATATTTATCCTCCATCTTTATCTAGTTTACTATTTTACGTTACTTCTTTACCTTAACCTTACATATTAATAATTCATCAATGTTATTTCTTTCTGGGTATCGAAGTTGTAATATAATCTTTGTTGAGCTTCATTTTTCCAATGTATAAAATCTGTCCGAGATGTTCCGAAAAATGAGTAGAACATTGTAACAAAACATCCAAAACAGTTACATTATTGTTTCGAACTTTTTGTAGCCTTAATAGGCCCTCGCAAGTTAACTTCTTAATTGTTACTTCCAGGAAGTGAAAATTTCTTTGTATTAGTTCTATCACTTCCTTTTTACTTAAAGTTTGATTAACATCAAACTCTCCATCTCTATCTCTATTATCTTCAAGACCTAAGATTCCAGCCTCAATCCTTTGATGTATATTGCCCGAAATATGCAACACCAAGTTTGCTATGCTATTACTTTCCTCATTCGGCCTCCAATTTAATTTTTCATCATTAAGTTGCTCGATAACGAATAACATTCTGCTTTTAATTTGGTCAAATTTTAATAAAAGATTATTTAATACTATTTGGTTTACGTCCAATTTTATACTCCTTTGCGATTATGTTATTCTGCTAGTCTATGTAAGTCATTAGTAATCCATTTAACTGCTTCCACTAAATCTACTGCAATATGATCTGGTTCAACGTCTTTCCATTTATCGCGATGTGTAGTGAGGGAATGCTCTCCCCATCCCGTTTTTACTAAGACTTTTTTTGTCCCTGCAAGGTTAGCAGCTATCATATCTGAACTACCTGTATCACCTACAACATAACACTTACTAAGATTTAAATTGTATTTTTCTTGTGCTTTTAACAATAGACCTATATTAGGTTTTTGACATTCACAACCATCTTCAGGCTTATGAGGACAATAGAATATATCATCCAAATAGGCAGCATGCTTTGCTAACTCATCTTTCATCATCTCAAAACCTTGTAATAATTCTTCTTCAGTAAAATAACCTCTTCCTACTCTAGTTTGGTTTGTAAAAAGGAACACCTTTATTCCTAATTCATTTAGCTGTCTTATGGATCTTGCAGAGAATTCATACATTAAAAATTCAAATGGATGTACGCCACCACCAGTACCACCAATTGTCCCATCACGATCAAGAAATACAGCTTTCATACTCAGCACCTCTTTCTACCCTTAATTAACCTTCGAGATTACAGGAAACTAAAGCAAATTATATTTTTGTAATAATTCTAGTACATTCATTTTATCTCTCTTCAGGTGAATTTTACTATATTAAGGAACCAAATAGTTAATATTTTCAATAACTTTTATAGCCTTAGACTTTGACAAGTTTATGTACTCAACTATATCTTTGAAATTATAAACTTCGAGTTTGCAATCTATATTTTCTTCTATAATTTCGAAGTCTACATACATTTCTTCTATAAACTTTTGTAGATCTTCTTGGGTTATGTCGTCTATTAATCTTGGGAGAGCATCAATTTTCAACCAATCCTTTAGGTAGATCATATTATAATGGCAAAGTAATTTGGTATTCATCTTTCTAAAATCGGAATACCATCTTTGTAGAAAATTAGGATCTAAATTTTGCTTCTGTTTCACCTCATATGGGTAGTAGATATATTCCATCCACATGCTGTCCGAAATTAAATGAGTTAAGTATCCTAATGAATAATCATCTATTTTTTCTGATATGTATGTATCAATGTATCTTTGGTAGTTTACTTGTCTAGTTCCTTCAACTACATTTCCTTCAAAATAGTGAGTACTCACTTTTCTTTCAAATGAGAAAGCAGCATCAGGAGCTATTGAACCAATTAAAAATTCCCCTTTGTTTCTTAGAAAAGTAAGTTCAGAAGCCACTAACTCGCCAATTATTAAATGCATCAATCTAGAACCCATACAACCCCTCCTTAATAAATAGCACTTTATTTTATTTTCAACAAAAAAGCTCCATTTCCTTTATTCTGGAAATAGAGCAAAAACAAACCTTCCCTATACTTCAAAAAGAACGTTCGAAAATCCTTATTGATCATCACTTCATTTATTTAAGTGGAATCCTCTTTCACAAAGTTTACTTTATTATTGAATAAATACAAGTGTCAGTTAGCTTGCTACCATCTGCGGATAAATCATCATTTCTTAAGGTTCCTTCTAGTTCAAAACCTAGTTTTTCTGGGATCGAACGACTTTTATATTGACCCAACTTTTACTATCTTTTGTGGAATTTAATATAAAGCGACATAGTACATCAAATATTTCATGTCTAATTGTTCAACCGATATTAAATGTGCATTCTCTCGAGAATTAACCTCCAGAATATTTACCATACTTTTATAAATCCTGTTCTTTGTTAATTGCCCGTGCAGCATAATAACCACTAAGTGATGCTGACAATGTACCTGGGGCAGGAAAAACTTGTTCTCCAACAATATAAAATCCAGGTAGACGAGAACGTACGCCTTTTGGCTTTAAGATGGCATTCTTTACGGTTAACGGAAAACCACCTACCCCCATCTTACCGATAAACCTTTCATACGTTCGTGGTGAGCCCGATTCGGAATATAGAAGGTGTTTCTTAACGGGAATGATTCGGTCAACTTCATGTATAATGAAGTTCGTCAGTTGTTCTTTTTTCACCTTGTAATCTTCTTTCGAATGAGATTTCCATACGTCAGCATGCGTATGAACCGATATCGTCATGGTTACTTCTTGCTCAACTTTATTACCGTGTGTATCTTTTGTAGGATGAAATGTAACGTAAATAGGACTGTGAATTGAATACTCCTCTTTCATGTGCTTCGGAACAATTTGATAAGCAAACGGAAGTTTTCGATTCTTTAAACTTTCATGTTTGATAGTTTCTGACAAAATAGAATCCACTCGAAATGCTCCCCATGTAAACTCTCCTGTCTCTGCATAGCTGGTACCACTCCAAATGAAACTCCGGAGTTGTTAATTATATAGTTAAAGGACGCTGTACATTTCTTACTTTCAACACGCCATTTTTTCTGTTGCTCATCAAAATGTATGTTTTGTACAGGTGACGCTAACACAACCTTTCCACCCAATTCCTCAATTTTTTCAGCCAAAGCTTTACACAGTTGTCCTAATCCACATTCTAGTGAAAAGCTGCCCTTTCGATAAATAGATAAAGCAACGCTTGATGGCAGCATGGCCGCTTTTTTCACGTCAATCTGTACAGCATCAAGCAGCTGCGCATTTAATAACTCTCTTAAAGGTTCATATGAATTCAACTTAAATTTCCTCATGAAGTCTTCAACTGTCCATGTAGCGTATCGTGCTAAACGAAAAATAGAAGCAGGGTTATGAATCGCATATCGTGGAAGTTTGCCAAAATCATATACTCTCCGAATTGGCAATGATACCCCACTTTCCGTGACCGCTAATACATCCTGACTAAGTTTATGTAATTCGTCCCAAAAAGCGATAACCTCACTCTTTTTTTCAGGAAATGCCTGCTGTAGCTCTCTTTCCCACTGGTGTCCATCCTTATAGATGGAAACTTTCCTATCTGATAATATAACATCCATTGGATGTACTAGTTCATCAACAGGAAGGGTAATTTGTAACTCATTCAGCATCCTTCGAAGTAATCCTTGCTCTTCTAATCCGAACGCTATAGTTGCTCCGGTAGGAACCTTCTTCCTTTTCGAACATACCAGCCTGCAGATCCACCAACAGTTGTCGCCTTTTCTACTACCGTTACATCGAAACCCGCTTTTCCTAAATATGCTCCTGCTGTTAATCCGCCAATCCCTGCACCTATGATGCAAACCAAATTAGACATCTGTAATTCCCCTCTTCTTCACTCGTATCGTCAAGCAACCCGGCAACCTATTAAATTCATCCTCAGTGTAACCTTTATTAAATTGGAATAGTATTTATAATGTGTTGTCTCCTATATTAATTCCGTTGAAACGAACACTAGCTATACAAAAAAATAAGCATGACCCTTTTCGGACACATGCTCACTTACACTAGAATGATAAAATTAAGAAATAATCCTATGATAAAGCAATAAATAGACATAATATGAAAGTAAAACCAGCTAATGGTGTCATAATATATCTTTCTTTCTTACTTCGAGATAGTAGATTTGCTATAGTATTTAAACCGAGGAAAATTGTAATAACCCATACTAATATATTTGTAGATAAAAAGTCTAAACCATTAATGATATTCGTATGTTGTAGAAATACAAAGCCTATAAATATGAGAATCAAAGCATTAACAACACTCACTATACGGAACTTATTAGGTAAAACCTTATAATATCCACCCATTGCAAATTCACCATAGGGAAATCCAAGTGAAAGTAACACCTGAAACACTGCTATTGACACGCAAAAAACCGCAATAATGATTGAAGATATGTTGATTAAATCCAATTCCATTCATTAACCTCCTACTATTAATTACTTCTTTTGTTTTCCTTACCAGATAATTCTTTTAACAATAATCATTTAGATTCTCATAAATTTGAAAACAAGACTGGATAGTATAAACGATACTACTATTATTAATGGTGTAACAACAAAGGCAGCCAACAAATTTGTTTTGTAGTTGAGTGGAACAAATGCATCCCATATCTCAGCTACTACTTTCCACAAAACACATAATATTAAAAAGGTTATGCCTAAATAAATAGCTTTTTCAATGATAATTTTCATCAATTCTTCATTTCCCTTTTATTTACTTTACTAGTTAATTCTATATTTAGTTCTATTTTCCTCTTCAATATGAGAAGGAGATCCATGCTCCCTTTACTTGAATAGCGTTCTTTATCTCTTGACGAATGACCATATAAATAAAAACCATAGAATAATAGCAATAGCCAGAACAAATAATTTCAAAACAGCAAGTTCGCCTAAAATCATTAAAACCACAATTACACTAAATAAAATTGCTAGTAGTAAGGAGGTTTTTACTTTCTTTTTTTTCGCTAAGAAAAACTGCCAAATACAAACTACAATTCCAATAACAATCAATAAATTATACATAGCTTTTAAACTCCCTTTAACCTTTTCGAAGAAACCTAGATACAAGTACAATTGAATACATAAGTAATAATTCCAGAACAACTGCTATTAATATCTTAGTCTCTAACACTTTGATTACATGTATTTTCCTACTAAAATACTTCTTCACAATAAAAATCCTCAGTCCTACGATCGCAACAAATCAGCATATAATTCAACTTAATCCTTTACGATTCAACGCCCCTAATAGCTAACCTCACTTTAGTCCAACATTACGTAGATACCTTCTTATAAAAATACCTTATTACAAGTAAATAGATTGGAAATAGGATAAGTACAAATGAGATATTGAATAACCAGGGGATGGTACCCATATATGCTTCTCTTGAAACTTGATCAAACCAACGTATGATTGCAAATAAGCTTATTATGCTTAATACACATAAGACATTGAATCCAATAGTAAATTTCTTAGTTATCTTAGCCAACAAAAATCCTAATACTCCGCAGCATAGTGCTGCAGCTACTAAAAATAAAGTATACCAATTTAAGATTTCTTGAATCTCCATTTGATTTGCAAACTCTCCAATTTCTTCAAACTCCACTTTCCTTCTCTCCCTATCAACGACAATGTAATTACTATTATTCTACAGAAAAGAACACTATCCTTTAGGATAAGTAGTTCAGTTTTGGAGTACAAAATAAGAAATATCAACACTTTTACCATACGAATTCCTAACATTATTCGTATGCTATTATTTTTTATTGATTTAAAGGCACTTCCTTCAATAATTCATTGTTTTTCATAGTTAAATTAGCATACCTTTTTACCAGAATGAAATATATTTTGTAGTCTTGTTATTTTAGGCGCAATTTAACTTACAAAATCATATAAAAAAGCCAAAATGAATTATTTATTCATTACGGCTTTTCAACTAAATGTTTACTTTCTTAGTTGAGTCGTACTGTCTCATATAAGAGACCCGAAAGTAACATCCTAAAATGGGGTTTTAAGCTGATATGATTGTCCAATCAAAACAAAAACTTTTTAGTATACTATCTTGAACGTAAATTTATATGACAGGATGGTGATAAAATGGGTATAATGATGAATTGTTGTCCTAAATACTTTTTTAATCAAGAAAGATTACCTATCGATATACCACCAGGTTCCCCTGGTGTAGAAATTATACAAGTAAGCGTTACTACAGTTTTACCTAATGAACGAGTAAGACTAGATTCTATGGCTTATACTTCAATTAGTACGGTTGGTGAGGGTGAAAGATATGGTTATCAGCTAGTATATGATTTATTTAGAGATACAACTGTAATATCGGAAATCTCTTTAACTCACACCAATCAGGTGAAACAAGAATTGACTACCGCTCCTTTTATTGAAGATACTCCCAATATAACCTGGACGGATGTACCTGGTTTACCGGGCACATATATTTACCGCATTATAGTTCAACGGCTTGGAACTGAAGAAAATATTGCCGACGTAACTGTATTTGATAGGTCAATTGATGCAATCGTGTTCCCGCCAGTAAATCCTTAGAGATGATAAAAAGTTGTGCTTATTGGATTAGGGCACAACTTTTTTTCCAATCTCACATACGAACGCCGTATAGTTAACGATAGTGCGTAGTTTAGGTCTATTGTTCGTTATCCTTCTAATTTGATTATAAGGTATTTTTAAAATAATGTGTTATTTCTCTTGTTAATTTACTAACGGTTTGGGATACGAACTACAACGTAAAAAGCAGTTCAATTTTTGATGCGAATTTGAATTTTGAACCTCAAAACTGAACTACTATCCTTTAGGAATAGTGCTTTTTAAAAAATTTTCTTCTTGTAAACTCCCCTGATAGCAATTCATGAAGGGAAAAGGTTAAGGCTTCACCACAGAAAATGAAAATGGCCTTAAGCTGTCTAAAGGCAATCCTGTCAACTAACAGATTTATAGTTTTTTGTATTGTGGATCACTTCATTTTTTTACTAATTCGTATATTTTTGCTTTGTTCAACGTTCGTGTGGAGAGTATATTCATTTTCATGGTAGTAGAGGAACATCAGATAAGTCCTTGTCCAGTATTCTTTTATAATCATTGGCTAGCATGATTAAGAAAAGCATTACTGTATATCAATTTGCTCCGGAAACTCAAATACTTGACGCAGTTCAATCTGACCTTCCCCATGTCCTTGTGGGTCCGGCATCTGCATTGCCCATTCGATGGCTTCTTCCCTCGACTTCACATCAATCAGAATGAAACCGGCAATCAATTCATTTGTGTCGTAAATGGACCATCCGTAACCACCGGCTTTTCTCCTTGTTTTGGATACGAAAGGCGAATTCCATTTGAACTTGGATGAAGTCCTTTAGCCATAACCCGCACGCCAGCCTTCCCTAATTCCTCATTGTACTTCGTCATGGCTTCTCTCAGCTCTGAGCTAGGAAGATTTCCGGCTTCCGAATTCTTCGAGGCTTTGACAATAATCATAAACAGCATAAAAGTTCCTCCTTAGTTACAACGAATCGATATCACCGATCCAATCCCCTTTTTCCACTAACCTCATCCAATATGTAAAGAATACAATTATTACAAACTATCACTTTTATTACCATCAGTAAGGTTAACCAAGAGAAATATCTTTAAATTCTTTAAAGGATAATTCCTTTGTTAGTGTACTTTTCATTTTAGTTCCACACTTCTCACTACATAGAGCAAATATTCCATCGGTACCTTCATTTTTAGCATCAGAACCTTTTGCCGTGACAATCATTGGGACACTCGTATTCCTAGTACGAAGACCTACTTGTATAATCGTTCCTTCTGACTCAGTGTAGTCTATACCATCTGCAAACTTAACACTTAATCCAAAGACTGGTTTATCATCTTTAATCTTTTTCATACACCAAGCACATCTCAACACATAAATCACACCTTCATAGTTATTAAAATATTACTACCATTACCAAACTATCTTTCCCTTTAATCGAATGTAACATAACATAATAATCTATCGAAAGAATTGATCTCAGAATATGGTATTATTTCGGTATCATTTTGGATTCTATGGTTGAACCATATACCCTTTATATTTATATATTTGACATCGATTTATCTATACCTTACACTTCAAGTAATTTTACTATAGTAAACGAAAGGATGATAAAGTTGGATCCTATTAATCTAAAAGAGAAAGCCGTTTCCTTTTTACAACTCGTAGCATCTGGAAAAGTTCGAGAAGCATATGAACGATACATAAGTGGAGAATTTCGCCACCACAATCCCTATTTCAAGGGAGATTCCGAATCTCTCATGATGGCGATGGAAGACAATGCACTTGCAAGTCCTAACAAAGTATTGGATGTTAAATTGGCTATTCAAGAGGGAAATACGGTTTCCGTCTACTCTCATGTGAAGCAAAATCCTGATGACCTTGGAGGAGCCGTTGTGCATATCTTTCAATTCCACCATGACAAAATTGTTGAAATGTGGGATGTTGGACAAGCGATACCAGAAGATTCACCAAATGAAAATGGCATGTTTTAAAAAGCAAACAACCTCTCTAGTCGAACTAAGAGAGGTTGTTTTATATTTATTTCATTGATTCAATATTTTTCCGTATTTTCTGAAGGGCATACCGTCTCCATGATTTAACCGTTTCTTGCCCTACTTGCTCTATCGAAGCGATCTCCTTCTGCCCTCTCCCTTCAACAAAGTACAAAATGACCCATTTTTTCTGAGTTTCTGTTAATCCCTCACAATATAAGAGAATCGTTTCTATTTCGAGCGGGAAGTCAGGATTAGGATCTTCTGTTAGTTCAACCATGGCATCTGTTAGTGTTGCTTGTCTGTCTTCATATTTCTTTGCTTTTAATAAAAGTGTCAGCATCTTCCCTCGTACCGTTCGATACGCAAATGTTCGGAAGGTCACGCCTCTCGATGGATCAAATCTTTTGTATGCTTCCCATAAGCCGATAAGTCCTACCTGGTAAAATTCATCTTTGTTTTTGAAAATGTGTAACTGTTTGATGCAATAGTGGAGTAGCCACTCCTCTGTATCGAGTACTTCTTGAAAAGTTAATTCCTTTGTTTCCAAAACAAATTCCTTCCAAAAAGCGCGCCTTTTTCATGTATTCCGCGGTACTTTAATGGTAAGGAATTGTTTCGATTTTTTCATATCGTCTTTCTATGAGTATAGAAGTTTAGTAGTTGCTTAAACTATCAGTTTTCCTTAAGTGAAACCGACAGTTTAAGGATACCCACAGACGGGGAATTATGAGATAAGGTGAAAATTGGATAAATAAAATAGCCGCATCCCTTATTAGAGAAATGCGACTTTTCCTTCAACTATCTTAACATCTTACGTATTTGCGTTTGAATCCAATCCTTCCTCTATCCACTTCTTTTTGAATCGTATCAGAAGCGAGCAGAATACTGCTTTTCTTATCAGCCTTCTTCATTTCAACTGGACCAACTGCTTTCGCAATTTCAACTGCCTTTTCATGTAGAGGCAAATATGAAATTCCGACTGTATATATAAAATTGTTCATCGCCGATTTTGCTCGGTCTGGAGCATGATGAATCGTTTGTAATGCTAGATCTAGCATACGGCTAATCTTGTCTGTCTCAAATTCAGAGTCCTTGCGATTCCCAAGCAACCAGCAATAACAACTCCAACCTGCCGACATTTTTAACTCTTCACCACTAGCAATCCATTTATCTGCCACTTCCTGCGCAATATCAGTTTCCGCTAATGTTACCGCCACCACATAATCAGAAATCATATAAAAATATGCTCCGTCTATCCAACGGTCAAAATCAGCTTCAGTCATTGCTTGTGGGTCTGCAATGACTCCTGCAAAATACATCGCATCATAATTCCCAGTAGCGTATAGTTGCTCTGCTAAGGCCTGATTTTTCTTGATTTTCTTTGCAATCGGCTTCATTGCCCCTGTTGCCACACCGAAAAGTGGTTCATGAGCTCCATTGCTCATGTACATTTTTTTGGAGCGTTCTTTGCCAAGTGCTTCGAGCTCCTGCATGACTGTTTCAAGATCCATAGTACCATACTTCCTTTCTGGTAAAACATTATGCCTTCATTATATCATTAACTACTAGTTTGAGCTTATTATCGCCAAGTAGTGCTATTGTTCAGTCTTGTAATGATCGTCTTCTTTACTTCTGTATTCTAAAAGATCGCCTGGCTGACAATCCAATGCCTTACAAATTGCCTCTAACGTTGATAATCGAATCGCTTTTGCCTTTCCATTTTTTAATATAGAAAGGTTCGCCATCGTGATTCCAACTCTCTCCGAAAGTTCAGTTACACTCATTTTCCGCTTCGCCAGCATTACATCAATATTAATTATTATCGCCATGTTATTCACCTCAGACCGTTAAATCATTTTCTGATTTTATATCAATTGCTTGTTTAAGAAGTCTTTGAAGAACTGCGGCAAAAACTCCAACAACCATAGATGCTCCCACAATGACCATTCCAATTAATACAAGACCTGGTGCGTCATCCCACTCTGCGACGATAAAGATGAATGGCAGGGCAATCACAAACAAAACACTGATTACAATAGCACAGTTTTTAATTTTCTTAAGTGCCATTACTGATAATTCTGAGAATGCCAGGTTTTTGTCGATGTAACTTAATAACTTAAACGCTTGATACAAAGCAAAGTAAAACGGAATAGCCGATACATACATGATCCCTAGTATTCCAAGTATGATATAACCTAATTGAGCACCTTCCTTTGCATGCACAAATGCTTCCATCACGATTTGCGGCAGTAAAAATATACACAAAGCAAGTACTGGAAGACCAATTAATATAACAGAGATCTTTAAAAAGAGTGTTGATCCATGTTTCATATAAGACACCTCACTAATTTATTGTCTATTAAAATTTAACATATATTTTATCGTAATTCAATAAATAATTATTAAATTTTATAGTTTATTTATTGTTAAGTTAAAACGGAATACATTTATCCCCGAGGAATTACTCAGTGATTAACGGACACAAAAAAATAGACCTGCTTCTATGCAGGTCTACCTTACCTTATTTTACAGTTTAAACGAACTCTTCAACGAAACAACCAAATTAAACACGATGTTATCTTTAGTCGTATGTTTCGGATCGACATTAAAGTATCCATGTCTAAAGAATTGTAGCTTCGTTTGCGGCTCGATATCCTTTAAGTTCGGTTCTATAAAGCCATTAATGATTTCCAGTGAGTTCGGATTGATTTGGTCTAGGAACGTTTTTTCTACAACTTCTGTTTCCTCTGTAGACGTTTCTTCGCTTTCATCCGTTAGTAACGGCTCATATAATCTGAATTCAGCCGGTACAGCTTGAGTTGCTTCTACCCAGTGCAGTGTTCCTTTTACTTTACGACCAGTAAAGCCTGTTCCGCTTTTCGTTTCTGGATCGTACGTGCAATGAATTTCTACTACATTTCCGTCTTCGTCCTTAATTACTTCTTCACACTTGATGAAATAAGCGTGCTTTAAACGCACTTCATTGCCAGGGAATAGACGGAAGTATTTCTTTGGTGGGTCTTCCATGAAATCGTCTTGCTCAATGTAAATTTCTCTTGAAAATGGAATTTGTCTCATTCCCATCTCAGGAACTTCAGGATTGATCTCTGCATCCAGCATTTCCACTTGTCCTTCTGGATAGTTCGTGATTACAACTTTCAATGGACGTAATACGCCCATTGTTCGTGGTGCTTTTAGTTTTAAATCCTCACGAACAAAATGATCTAGCATTTGAGAATCAACAAATCCAGATCCCTTAGAGATACCTGTTTCTCTAACGAATTCACGAATTGCTTCTGGTGTATACCCTCTTCTTCGTAAGCCGGAAATCGTCGGCATACGCGGATCATCCCAGCCGTCAACAATTCCTTCTTCCACTAGTTGCTTCAGCTTACGCTTACTCATTACAGCGTTTGTAATGTTTAAACGACCAAATTCAATTTGTTGTGGAGTAGTAGTCATTTCACATTCTTCCACTACCCAGTTGTATAATGGACGTTGATCTTCAAACTCCGTTGTACAAATCGAATGTGTTACATCCTCGATTGCATCCTCTAACGGATGAGCAAATGCATACATCGGGTAAATGCACCATTGATCGCCCGTGTTATGATGAGTGGCATGAGAAATACGGTAAATAACAGGATCACGTAAGTTAATGTTAGGAGAGCTCATATCAATCTTCGCTCGTAATACCTTCTCTCCGTTTCCAAACTCGCCTTTACGCATGCGGTCAAACAGGTCTAAGTTTTCCTCGATTGAACGGTTACGATATGGACTTTCCTTTCCAGGCTCCTTTAACGTACCACGATATTCACGAATTTCATCTGCAGATAAATCATCCACATACGCTTTGCCCTTCTTAATTAACAGGACTGCTTTTTCATACATTTCTTGGAAATAGTCCGATGCAAAAAACAACCCATCCCAGTCATAACCAAGCCATTTTATATCCTCTTTAATCGCGTTGACAAACTCAATATCTTCCTTAACCGGGTTGGTGTCATCAAAACGAAGATTCGTCTTACCATTAAATTCATCAGCCAGGTCAAAGTTAATCACGATTGATTTCGCATGACCAATATGTAGGTATCCATTCGGTTCTGGTGGGAAACGTGTCGTCACATGTGTTCGTTTACCAGTCTCTAAATCGTTTACGATGATATTTCGAATAAAATTGGAGGAATTATGTTCCACTCTTTCTCAACCTTTCTGGGTCTTATATTTATGCCTATTTAATATGGAAGGCTATGTAATAGTCACTATTTTACCATAAAACTTTAAATAGAAAATAGAGTCTTATAAAAAGCTGCCTGAACCGTTTGTACTAGTACTAGCTCATTGTCACATATATTAGTAACTCAAACAATCTCTATCCATCAGCAACAAATATAAGACACAATATGATATACTATTTACAGAATTATCTAAATTTATTTCAAGGAGGAGTCTATGTATCAATTAAGCGAAAAAGAAATGATATTTATTTACACAGGTCCAGATGGATCAGGAAGAAAAACGTTAGCCAACATGGTGTCCACTACTTTTGACATGGAGACCGTCCCATCGTTCACCACTCGTTCCCCACGCCCTTATGAAACGAACGGCAAGGATTATCACTTTATAAAAGAAGAAACCTTTCTCCAAATGAAAGAGCAAGATGAATTTATTGAGAGCGTCAATATACATGGCTACTATTACGGAATTCGTGAAATTGATATCCGAAGAATTTTTGAAAAACATAAAGTCATTTATTTAACGTTGAATATAGAGGGTGCACAGTTACTAAAAGATTTGTATAAAGATCAGGTTGTCAGACTGTTCATCTCCGCTAATCGAGACACGGTCATTCAAAGACAAAAAGAACGTGGCGACGATGAAGAAGCCATCAACTACCATATGGCATACTACGATAAAACGATGTCCTATAAAAAACAATGTGAACATGTATTCGAAAACTACGATTTACCTCAAGTATCCTTCCAAATTAGTGAGGTCATTGAATCTTACTTAGATCGAAATTTAACGGTAACGGATTATTAGTTGAAAAATAGAGTGTAGGCATGAAATATCATGCACTACACTCTTTTACTTTAATTTTTGTTTAAAAACTCCCTCATAACCTTCACATACTCTTCTGTCTCTTCAATATACGGCATATGTGCACTATTTTCAAACACATGGAATTTGCTGTTTGGTGTTAGTGAATGGAAATATTCAGTTGAAGCTGGAGTTGCTTCATCGTAGCGGCCACATGTATATAATGTAGGAACTTTAATTGTTGCTAACTGCCCTGTACAGTCAAAACTTTTAAGATTCCCTGTTACATGAAATTCAGATGGTCCCCACATGATGTTATAAACATGAGGATTTTGATACTGCTTTCCTTCTTTTAGGAATTCAGGGTATGGATTTAATCGACAAACGAAGTGTTGATTGAATACCTTTGTTGCCTCTTTGTATTCTTCCGAATCAGTCGTTCCATTTTCTTCACATGTTTTTAACGTTTGTTGAACTTCTTCTGGAAGAAGCTGACGATTTCGTTCCTGATCTTCTGCCCACAGTGGTGCACTTAAGCAAGGGCTTGAAAAGATAATGCTCTTCACTCCATCTGGATTTTCTAAATAATAAGCAGCAGCAAGAGTTGTTCCCCAAGAATGTCCTAAAATATGAAACTCCTCGAGAGATAGACTTTCACGTATTTGCCCTAATTCTCGTACAAATCGATCAATGTTCCATAAAGAATCGTCTGCTGGACGATCAGACTTTCCACATCCTAGTTGGTCATAAAGTATAACCGTGCGATCTTCTGCAAGCACGCGTAATCCTTGCATGGAATAAAGAGAAGAACCAGGTCCTCCATGTAACACAATAACCGGTGTATTGTTAGATGAGTTTTCATGCATTTGATACCACACATTCCCACCTGTTACTGGGATAAATCCTTCTTTTACTGTCATATGTATCTCTCCTTTGTACTTATAGTATAGCTTGATAGTTTGCTAAGACCAACGTATTTCCAATTATTCAACAGAAATAGGTTAACTCAAATAAATAACTAACCAAATTACAAATAAAAATAGCAAAAGAGGCTGTGACATAAGTAAAATAAATCATCCTCAAAGGTTCATAATTATATTATCATATCTATTAAATAGTATACTTTGTTATTTATTAATTAGTTAAGATGGAAGAACAAGTTCGTTCCATTGCGCTGCAGACACTCGCCGGATACCGCAGGGAGGAAGCTGATGGTTATTTTCACTATCGTGAAAAAACCTACCTCCTCGCTACGCCTGCGGGGTCTCAGCCTTTCCTCTACTTCCCGCAGGAGTCGAGTGTCTTCCGCTCCATTCCACTAGTTTTTATAAATAGTATGCAAAATCATACAAATCTAAACTATAAATAAAGACCCGAACTAGTAGGTGAAAGATTCATTGAAATATCGCCTATTAATTCGGGTTAATCATTGACTGAAATACTTATGTCCCAGACTCTTTTGGTGTAACTTCATACACTTATGTCAAAGCTAGCAGTAAAAATTGTTTTTTCGGATTAAGAACTATATTTCACCTAATTATTTTTATGTGCTTTTGGATGATGTTTTAAGTAGATAAAGACCTTGGTTACTACAATTGCCATAATTAAGATCCCCAAGTAATTAAGGAAGAGATAAAAATAATTCATCCCTCCATCTAGTTTGATTAAGTCCCATGCAGCCATGACCGGTTTTAATATGAAAGAGAAAATAGCACTCGTTACTATACCATAAAGGAATACATTCTTATTGTTATTAATACACCATTGATACACTAGCATAAAGGTGACAGGGACGAGCGAGGCATCTAAGGCAAAGTTAACTGGCATAATAGGTATGATCTGATAAGGATAATAGACGTGACCTGTCCTCATCGCAATAGAATCTGAATAAGTAAACCAAGTATGTATATTAAATCCATAAAATCCAATTTGAAAAACCTTTGTTCTATCGATTTTAAAATAGATGATAACAAGAGGCACAACTAACATTAAGGCAATGACCCAGAACGGCTCTGTACCTACATGCGAGAAGTCCTTCCAATAGTCCAACCACATGGGGACAAGCTTCTCTTGTAAATTCAGTATCTCATTTAGTCTACTTGTTTGCTCTTTCGTCATCAAGACACATCCACTCCTATATTCCTTTTAAGCTACTATTGGAGAAATTCACAAACTCCAGTTTTTTAAGTCCTTTTTAGAATTCTAGCCATTGGAAACCAAACACAACATATGTATAACTTCAGCTAAATATCAAACCTTTGGTCATCTTACGTCATTCATAGTATGTCTATATATGTTTTACGTTATTTCGTTAAAAAACCATAAGATATAGAAATTAAAACGGGCTTAGAATGTGTCCTATGTAAACAGTATTCCAAACACCGTTATTTCAACTCCAAACGGTGTTTGAGAACAAGCAGTTTATTGAGTTTTTTCTATCTCACTAGCATTTATTTGTATACTCACTCTTTCAAACAGGTGCACTATTATAGTTTTTTTAGCATTTATAAACTGTTTGAAGAAATAGCAAACGTATGTAGATTTAAAAATTGAGTTGCCCACATTTATATCACAGCTAACGCCTTATTCATTTTACTGGCATAAAAAAAGACCAGTACCCGTTACTGATCAATATCTGTATAAAGTAATACCCCTGTTTCAGCTTTGCTTCTTGTCGTGTTTGAACTTTTATATAAAACTTCTTTAAACAGCAGTAGAAATAGTCATCGATACAGTTATCAAACGCCGTGTTGAGAAAATTGTTGACTTCTTGTTTCAGGGCAATTAGATTATCAAACACGTCTGCATTTTCTATAACACTATCAATCTTCAATGTGAATTTCACTTGGTGAATGTACATTTGATGACCTTTATACTGAATATCGCACGTCAAATAAAGGTGCAAGAATGTCGAACACCTTTCAATCGCTTTCCAAACACGTTTCGAACAAGTTTAACTTCCTCTATTTTATGTGTTTGATAAATTGTTGCGACACCATAACGGAACTGTGTGAGTAAAAACAACAGCTGTTCAAATGCTTTGCTGTTTGAAGTACATACAAGCTCTGCCGTGATATTTGTTTCAAACAGGTAATACGGAAGACGGTGAATTTGTTACAACATACTTGCGGCGCAGCATACGTACTCGGCCGAAATTTGAATGTTTGAAATACGTAAATCATCCTACAAACGTTGTGGAAATTTAAATTTTCTTTTTAAAATTACAAATCTATATACAGATTAGTGATGGGAATGAGGTTAATCATTTATTTTTTTATTAAAATTTAAATTCCCATAAACCTAGCTGCCCTTTTGCAGGGATAAACTCATCTAGCATCTTCATATCCTCCACGACCCACACATATCCTCCAACAGTAAAATCACCCAAATAATAATCATTTCCGACTACAACTTCACCATTTTCCAATATTGCATGATCTTGATTGTTTTCTGTAATCCGAACACAATCTTTAAGAATACAAGTAGCGATGATCACCCCTGTTGGGAGTTCCTCCGGTGTAATACCATGTCTTTTTAATAATGCTTGAATTCCTTCTTGTCTGGATGCAACTTTATCAGCTTTTTTACTCGTATGAATCGCTAATGGACCACGATATTTTGTTTGCCAAGAACGAGTTTCGTACTTGTTTTCCCCTAATGCAAATAGACTTGCCCACGGTTGAATCATTGATAGTACTTTAATTGCTGACCCTCCATTCGCCTTTTTAAATATAGAAGCTATTATCACTTTTACATATCAATAAACTTTCTCGTTGCCAATATTAGCAAATCCAATTGTTTTTATACGTAGTTATTTTTTATCCATTTTGGATAGATATACATATACTTTTACTCATTTGTATTTGCATACTTTTGAGAAATTCAAACTAGTAATTTTGTATTGATTGGGAATACTACATTTTAATCCTTTTTAAAGGAGACTACTTGTCACTGAATAAAAAATACAAAAGGAGGAGTTCAATTCATGTCATTTTTATGGAGTTTGATTGTTGGTGGCATAATTGGTTGGATAGCAAGCTTAATAACAGGTCGTGATATTCCTGGTGGGATCATCGGAAATATTATTGCAGGTTTTATTGGGGCGTGGTTAGGTTCACTTATCTTTGGAGATCTTGGACCAGAAATAGGTGGCTTTGAAATTCTTCCAGCCATTATTGGATCAATCCTTTTAGTCTTAATCGTGAGTTTTGTTCTTAGAAAAATGGGCCATAATCGTAAACAAGGTCATTCTTAATATTATAAGTAGAAAAGTTTAAAAACACCTCAGATTATTCTTCCTTAAACCGTTCCGTTTTGAGGTGCATATCACGTAACTGGTACTGAAAATGGCGTGCAAACTGACAACAGTTTTGACACGTCATTTTTAAATTATGGAGTTTTTTGAGTCCTGAAGATATAAAGCGTCTTATTGAACTAAAGCACCCGTTACTTTAAGTGAAGGATTTCTCAAACTTCTTTTCAATTTAAATTTTTTTAATCGTTTCTGAAAACGAGCTAAAGAAAACTAGAAAAGCTGCCTAAGGCAGCTCAAGGTGTTTGTTACTCTACTTATTAATGGTTATCAAATTCTATAAAATAATAATCTTTCCCTACCAATGTTGGTGGATCATTTTGTTTCCTTTTTAAAAAAAATATAGATGGTTATGTTGTTTTCAAGTAACCTTCATTTTGAATTTCTATTTTTAGTTGGATATCCATTTTCATGTTCTTATAATAATCAGATCTCCAGTTTTTTAATTCTTTTCGTGGTATTTGGTTTCTATAAAATTGCCCTACTCCAAAAATATCCGCTTCGCTCTTTTGAAGTTTCAAAAACAACTCTTGGAATCTTTTAGAAAGTACAGTATTCATTTCTTTTTTTATTAAATTTGAAGATGGGTCCCCTTTAGTTTCTATGATTACAACTTTCATCTTTATCAAACTTATCATATATGGAATTCTATTTTGCAGAAAGCTTTCGTGTGCAATTTTAGAACTGAGAATCATGACAGTGGCATGTTCCATTACTTCAATCTCACCATGACTACTCTCACCTTTAAAAACATTGTATAAAAGGGTTTCATTTGAACTGATTTCCTCTACCATTTTACCGTTTTTTAAAATTGCTGAACCTACCTGTTCCATAGGTGTACTTTTTCCAGAACGGATCATAGGTATAGCTACATCATGTGTATAAGAATGTATCCCTCTATATACTTCCCAGATTCTTGTTAGAGCAATATCAGGATTCCATCCGGCATTTTTTTCGAAAAAGTTATATGTACTGAGTCCTTTTTCTGCAGTTGTTTTTTCTATTTCAGTGAAGAATTCATTAATATCTTGATCACAAACTGCAACTAATGCCTTGGGAGAAACTTCTCTTGAACGCATAAAACCAGCGATTATATCCTTTACTCCATCTTCTGCTGTTCCCCTCTGAATTAAGATAAGCTTTACATGGAGTAAATCAACATCGCTTTCCATATTTTTGCTGATTGTATCCACTGCTTTGGAAATAGTTTCCTCTTTTGCAGAAACGATTTTAGTTTTCTTACTACCACCTGTAGGCTCAGGAATATCCAACATAACCATGTACTCATTGTCAATTTTCTTTATACCTACTGCGACTGGGAGTAAACGATGATTTATATCTTTGTTGTCCCAGCAACCTGTTAAGATCCAAAGCATTAGTACAAAACAAAAAGTTAAAGAATAAATTCTGTTATGTGGTTTCATTTGTACCCTTCCTTTTAAATCTTTTTCCAAGATAGTAAATATAAAGTGGCACTATAATTAAAACGTAAATCCTTAAGAAGGAATTCATAAACAGTATATCCTCAACATCCTTCCAGTCAGGAATCCAGAAACATACAGCAAAAGCAAAAACAGTTATTCCAATTAAAAAGTAATTAGCGCTTCTTTTTGGAATAAAAAAATTAATTATTCGGATTGCTTTCCACATTACGAGAGAAATATACAAGAAAATGAATGATATGAGGCTTAGGAGAAAGAACATCGTAACTCGGTCAAACATAAACCAATCAATATTTATTGAATCTAGTATCACTACAAAGGGAAGAAACGTTGTTGATGCAGTCGCCTGACCCAAAGTTAAAATAGGTATATATACTGAAAAGAGAAAGAAAGGAATAAGAAATACTGCGGATAGTGTTATATATTTTCTTTCATAGGAAAAATAGGGTTGTACAAAACCAAGAAAGATAAATCCTCCAGAGAAAGCAAAATAACTCTCCAAGTATTCAGGTTTAAACAAAAAGCTTAGATCGGTATCAAGTGGTAAAGCATATCTCCAATCTACATTCTGAAAGGATATTATAAAGACGAATAATATAATCGGAATAAATAATAATGCTAATAAAAGTGCGGTTCGAATAATGGTTTCAATTCCCTTTGCGGCAATGTAAGCAGAAACAAACAACAATAAAAGAATAATTGCCCATAATGGGGTATGCGATAGAAATACCAAGGTTATGATTTCAGAATAAGCTCGGGTTGTAATAATAATAACGATAATTAAATATAGCAGAATGGGTGTAAAAAAGAGAAATGTCACACCTTTCCTTCTACCTGAAAATATGCTTAATATATCTTTTTTTGGAAAGAAACTTAATCCTTTCATATAAATTAACAAACATAAAAAATGAACAATAATTCCAACCGAAATTGGGAACCAATGTCCCTGGTCTGTACTTGCAATAATATCAGCAGGGAACATAAAAAAAATTAGTCCCAGGTGGCAAATAACATACATCATCATTACATGCAAACTTTTAACCACTATTATCTTTCCTTTCAATGTTTAAATAAAGATATGACTTTCCAAAGGTAGTTAAGCTTGCAAAATAAGAACAAATTAGCACAATACCAGTAACGAGACCTAATACCCCGTATAGTGAAGAGAGGATTATGTTGATATATTTGAATAACCTGATTGATGTCGTACTTTGGGTTCCAACAAGTGTTGAGTTGGCAATAGTAGTAGCTGCAAGAATAATAATTAAAAGATTACTAACTAATTTAGCTTCCACAACTGCTTGACCTAATATTATCCCCCCAACCATCGTAATCGTTTGACCGACTGATTTTGGTAACCTTACACTTGCCTCAATTATCAATTCTAATACTATCAACATTATTATTACTTCAACTAAGGCAGGATAAGGTACTCCCTCTCTGCTTTGGGCGACTGAAAGTGCAAGCTCAATCTGTAATACTTCAGGATTAACTGCTACCAATGCTACATACAATCCTGGTGCAATCAAAGCAACTAATATTCCAATGATTCTTAAGAAACGTATTGCTATCATAATTGGGAATGGAAAATTACGATCATTTTCAACTATGAACATATCCCATATTAAATTAGGAAGTATTAATGCAAAAGGAAGTTGGTTTACAAATAAAATAACTCTCCCCCTTTTAAGGAATTGAGAAGCATGAAAAGGAAGTTCTGTAGTATTAAATTTAGAAATTGTGTCCCATGAAGAAAACTCCAGCATTTTTGATAAACCCTGTAAATCAGTAATTTCCAAATCATTATTTTTTTCAATTAAACTTTTTATATTATCAACTAACTTTTGATCCACTTTGTCATTTAAATAGAGCAAGGAAACATTAGTTTTCTGAACCATGCCTGTTGAAGTGGTGTGAACAATAAGTTGTTTTGAAATAAGTTGTTTACGCAGTAAACCGATATTCGTATCAATATCCTCTGTAAAGGAATTTAAAGGACCTTGAATTACATTTTCATTTGTTGGAATTTCTATTGAACGATTTATCGATTTCGAAATAGGCTCGTAGATAATAAACTGTTTAGTATTTTCAATAAATATAATGAGTTTGCCTTCAAGTATTGATGATATAGCCCTTTTTGTATCATTTTCAAAAACATCACCTATTAAATTAAATAACAATTGTGTCGTTTTTCCTTTTAAAATTAGACTTTCTGTTTGTTTTTGTAGTGTTGTTTTTGTCTTGGTAATATCAAGTAAAGTATTTAATCCTAGGAATACAACCTCTTCTTCTATGAGATAATCACGTTTTATAAAAAAATCATCATTATCCCCTAGAGCTATTTTTATATCCGTTATCAATGTTTCCATGAAATTTATCCCTTCACTTTGAGTTATGTTTAAATTTCGCATATTTTGTTGTTAATATTCAAAGGTGAAGTAGATATTATTCTATTTAATAGGTAATTTATTATCATCATAACCTTTGGTAACTATAAAAAAGCATTAATCCTTCTCGGATCAATGCTAGCATATAATTCTCTTATTAAACTTAACTTACCCGTTAGTCAAAAAGTCCCTACAAGAAAAACAATAGAAACTTATACTATCATAAGGAAACAATAACCTAGTTTAGCAAGTTTTCTTTTAGTTTTTCTGCATTTTCTTTGTCTAATTTTCCATACCCTTCTTTTTCATTGTTGCTAATAATTGTTGCAGTTTCATTACTGTTAAACCAAATTCTATATTCATATAGCCTTTCTGGCATATTCTTATCGAATGAATAAAATAAAGCAGCTAATAAATCTTCTTTTCTAGCCATTTCTGCTTTAGTGTTTGGCTCCCAATTGACTTCTATAAAAGTTTCCTTTATTAAATCTATCCGTTCCATATCTGTAATCATTATAGTTTCTTCATAATTACCTTCTTCACTTACTTTTTGAACTTCGATTCTTTCTAATTGACTATTTCCGTGCCCGTCACAACCAGCTAAGAGCATTAAGAGGATAGTTAAATTTATAATTTTTTTCATCTCTTTGCACCTCCTTAATTATAGACGGTTATAATTATTAAAAGTTCTATTATTAAACTCTTTCCGTTAGTTGAGTAAATCCATAAAGTCTCTAAGTACCATAGGAATCCACTTCTTAGGATGAATAATTAGTTGAAGATCTAACTTGATATCCCTATGCGCAAAGGGGAGAACAACCAAATCCCCTCTTTCGATTTCATCTAAAACAGTAATGCGAGGAAGTAGAGAGATACCAAAGCCTGTCATCAAACAACGCTTTATTGCCTCTGGATTTCCTAACTCCAAACCGATATTATAATTGATATTGTTTTCCCGAAGTAATCTCTCTAGCATAATCCTATAGTTACAGCTTGCTTCTGGCATAATCCATTCCTTATCAGACAGATGATCAAGTGTAATTGTTTGGTAGGATGCATACGGATGATTCGGATTAGCGACTAGAACGAGTGGTTCCTCTCTTATTTTCACATAACAAAGGTTCATATCAGTTGGTTTGTTTTCATATAAAAGTCCAATATCAAACTCTCCATCCCTGACTTTTTCGACAATAATGGGTTCTTGGTCGGGTTGAAGTCTTATACTCAGTGACGGATATCTTTGGCGAATCTTTTGAATAAAGGAAGGAAGATAGTATGTGGCTATCGAATCAATAGTGCCTATTGAGAGTGTACCTTCTTCCAGAATACTCAAGCGTTCCTTTGATTGTTGAAACAAATCAAGAATTTGAACTACTATTCTTAATAACTCCTCGCCAGCATTAGTTAGAGCAAGACCTTTCCCATATCGTTCAAATAACTTAACTCCATAGAATTTCTCTAATTTCTGAATTTGCATGGTTACACTTGATTGAGCGTATCCAAGCTCATGTGCTGCTCTAGTAAAGCTTTTATGGGCAACTACTGCCCGAAATGTTTGGAAATACGTGATATCCATATCATGACCTCTTATCAAAATTTTTGATAATACCTATCACTAATTATAGCTAACTCCGATGAGTAGTACCATGATATATTGAAATCAATTAAATTTAGGGGTGATTTTAGTGTTAAATGAGAAGAATTTTTCAGGTATATACGTACCAACGGTGACACCGTTTAACTCAGTCATGGAAGTAGATTGGGATTCTTATAATAGGTATTTAGAGGCTTTATTACAGAATAATATCCAAGGTCTAGTGGTCAATGGAACTACTGGAGAAGCCCCGACATTGTCTTGGGAAGAAGTAGTAGCCCTAGTCAAAATAACAAAGGATCACGTAAGGAAGAGTTCTAAACGGATCCCAATAATTGTTGGAACAGGAACCAATTGCACCTCCACTTCTGTGAAAAGAACAGAAATTGCCGGTGAAATTGGCGCTGATGCAGTTCTGGTGGTAACTCCTTATTATAACCGCCCTTCACAAGAGGGGGTACTTTCACATTTTCGAAAAGTTGTGGAAGTCGGAGTTCCAGTTATTGCGTATGAGGTCCCTTCCCGAACTAGCATTGATTTATCTTCTTATACAGTCCAGTCAATATTAGATATGAATGGTGTAATTGGTCTGAAGGACAGTACCAGAAATATTGACCTTATCTCTAAAATAGATAAAACAAAACCCATCCTTTGTGGCGATGATATTAATTTTTATTCAATGTTAGAAAAAGGAGCTTCAGGAGGAATTTTAGCGTCTGCAAATATCCATACAGATTTATTTCTGGAGGTTTATAGACTTTTCAATCAAAATCAAGTGGAATCGGCCAAAAGAGTATTTGACTCTTTGGAACCATTAATTCAACGATTATTTCAAGAATCAAATCCCTCACCACTTAAGTGGGTACTTGCAAAACAAGGTATCTTAGCACATGACACCTTGAGACTACCAATGTGTCCTATAAGTAAAGAATTAGGAAAACAGTTGAATAATTTACTTGAGGATTTCACTCATTAATTGAGCGAGGCTGCCGGTGGATTTGCAGGCTGCCTCTCGTTCCATGACAATATTTAGCTTCATACGTTGCGTCTGCACATATAGGTGTAATTCAACAATGGTTGAATAGTGGAAGGAAAGAATCTCCTCAAGAAATGCTAGAATTTTATCGACCATTACAGTTAATGGTCCCTTCTTTGCTGCTGGGTTAAAAAAATAATAATTTATAAAAGGGACAGTACCTATCTACCCCTCTAACTCGCAAATGAGAATAACATTTACAAACGAAAGTAAAAATAAGTTCCAAGCATAGACTAGAGTATTATCTATGTTCTCTAGATAAATCGGAGGTACTTATGTTTAATATAATTAATCATGGATTGACATTTTTTTCCTATTTTTGTTTTCGTGTTTTATCTTTAATTATTTTATTATGGAAGATGCAAGTAATTTTTATATACTATATATCTTTTGTGCCATTTTTTTGGGAATTGGATTTTATAATAGTCCTCTTTGGATTATTTACCTATTAACAACGTTAGTGGTAGCAGGTAGATTTTTTTTAATACCTGATCCTTCACGGAATATAGTTACTTTTATTACATATTTAGTTACCTATTTATTAATAGCAATGATATCGGTTGGACTAATGAAGAATGTTCAAAAAGTGAAAGAGGAAAATAGACAATTAACAAAAGTGTTAGCAAATGCATTGGTTTCTAGGGATCCCTATACATTGCATCATTCTGAAAACGCAGCAAAATACTCTTTAGAATTAGCAGAAGAGATGAACTTGTCAAAAGATATATGTGATTCTATACGCACCGGTACTTTATTACACGATATCGGAAAGATAGGAATACCAGAGAATATATTAAACAAGGATGACAAGCTTACAGATCAAGAATATAAAATAATAAAAGATCACCCGCAAATTGGGTACAAAATCATCGAGGATGTTTCAATTTTCAACGAAAATGGAGTGTCTGATATCGTTTTATATCATCATGAAAGATACGATGGTAAAGGCTATCCAGAAGGACTTAAAGAAGATGAAATACCATTAACACCTAGAATTGTAGCAGTTGCCGATGCTTTCGATGCGATGTCGTCCAAACGTAGTTATCGTGAAGAACTTGACCATGATTATATTCTTAATGAAATTAGTAAAGGTAAAGGCACACAATTCAATCCTAAAATTGTCGATATCTTTCTTAAGAACTTCGCACAAAGGAATACACACCAAAAGGAAAGGTAAAAAGCTGTACTTCCTTCTTCAAGTACAGCTAATTTTATTCTATTTTATAGGTCTCTATAAACTTCCATGCTTCCAATTTAGTTATGTTTAACTTTATCTATTAACATTCATGCCTAAGAAGCTAAGCGCCTGCCTGACATCAGAAAAAACTCTTAATTCCCTTGGATTAATGCCCAGTTGTATCGCTTCCATTGCCAATTCAGATCTTATTCCAGTGAGGATACACTCAACTCCAAGTAACTTTAATACATTGGTAATATTAAAGAGGTAATTAATAACGATTGAGTCTAGTTTGTAAATGCCTGAAAAATCTATAATTAAATTTCTAACATTTTGTTTCTGTACATTGATTGGTACTAACTCTAATAGTTTAATAGTGCGCTCTTGGTTGATCTTACCCAACAATGGAAGAACTGCAATTCCTGCCATGAGTGGAACAATGGTTGATGCTAAAGCATCTATTTGTTTATTCATTTCATTATGTTCTTGCTCTTGTACTTTTCTCTCAGTGATATCATTTACATAAGTTTGAATGGCTTTTGTATCACCTATCTTGATGGGATGGCAATATAACTCAACATCCACTGTCGATCCGTCCATTCTAAATATCGTCTCTTCAATTAGTTCTGCAGGCTCGCTGTAGGCTCCAGATATTCTCTTTACAATTGCAGGTTTAGATGTCTCTTTGAATATATCAATCGGACTGGCACCAATTACGTCTTCCTTTGATGCTCTAAAGAACTTTTCTGCTGCTTCATTTATGTAGATAATCTTCAATTGAGTGTGAACAATTAATGGGTTTAATGAATACTCCATCACTTCTTTATAATTTATATCTGATATTGATTCATTCAATGTATTTCCTCCTAAATATGCAATAAATGAAAAAATGCCACTTATGGTAAAGGCAATTACTTATACTATAAAAGCCTCCATAAATGACATATAAATCTTAAGTATGATTATATTATTAAGGTTTTATTTCTCTATTTCCTATGCTATCACAAAAAGAGTCTTAAATACTGAAAATTTTATACCTTTCAACAACATTAGCAAATAACCTATTCAGTATCAAATATAGATTTCAATTATGATTCTTATCTTCACTGAAAACTATAAATGAAAATCTACTTCATCACTAGGTAATACCTCTGCAAACCATCGTAAAACATTATTATGGTGGTTCATAATTTGTTGGGCAGTAATCTCCTCTGAATCCCATGTACTATGAGAATCAGAAATTAATATTACTTTATATCCCATACTGAACGCTCTCCTACATGTCGTATCAACACATACTTCTGTTTGGATACCTGTTATATATAAATGGCCAATATTACGTAATTTCAATTCTTCTTCTAATGAAGTATGATGAAACGAATCTGGGGTCGACTTTTGTATGATTACATCTTCAACTTGTGGAAAAATATGAGAATGAATTTCCCAACCAACAGTTCCAGTCTCTAAAGGTCTTCCAGCTGGAGCATTGTGTTGAACATATATAATCTGTGTATCAGTAGCGCGTGCTTTCGTTATTAAATTGCTTATTTTATCTAATAACGTTTTTCCTCTGTATACTTCTTTACCTTCAGTGAACATTCCATTTTGAACATCAATAATCAATAAAGCACTCTTCATCATTTACCTCTCTAAGTAAAAATCTTTCATATTTTTATCAATAACTTAACACACTTGTTATGTATCTCTAAATCTAGGATTATTGTTTTTCCAACTCCTAAGAATTTATGATGCCAATGTTGGATTATTAAATGGCCTTCTTCTAATAAGTATGATAAACGCCTAGTCCCAATTCATAATCACACTTCAGTAGCTTGATTTGAGCAATTAAAAAATTTCACCTAAAAATGATTGTACAGCTTTTGGCAATAGCTGATAGATTAATCCTTCGAATTTTAGATCAAGTAAACCCGCAATCACCAAAACAATGATGATTGTAGAAACAATAAACTTCTTATTCATTCTTTTCAAGATGTCCCTCCTTTCTCTTCAAGTGTATAATGAAATATAAAATTTTTACACTTGAAGAAATTTAACATTAATCCGATTCAATTCGATAAACTGTACAATGCTCCTTGTACGTATTTTCGTATGTACTCATCAACTAATTCAGTAATAGATCTAGCTTAATTGTTATGATTTCCTACACTCAATAATATCCTGAAGAATTTCAACATGCACTGAAGCCCAGGCTTTCTCTCGAAAATGAAGAATAACACTTACTGTAAGGGTTACGATATAAAAAAAACCAAACAAAAGAAAATGCAGACTTCCTTCTCTAAATAGAAACTCTTGAAGCTGCTTTGAAAAGAGGAAAAAGAACCAAGGTACTGAAGTGACAAATATAGGGATGATTCCAGACGCCTGTTTTTCTTTTATCATTCGGAAATAAATAAGTTTGAGAATTGCTGTTTCATTGGACTCATAAAAGGAGATAATCTCCTGGATCTCCACTAATTCTTTTTGTTGTTTTAAAGGCTTCCTGCTTGTATTAAGCCTTAATAGTTTTTTATAAAGCTTATGGGCATCTCCGCGAAAAGACAATATTATCACCTGTTTTTAAGAATGAGTACCTATTATTTCCTTTTTAACTATAAATATGTGCCTTAATATACTGACGCGATATTTTTATATGAGCCTTCTAAAATGGTCATTCTGTTAGGCCCTTGGAATATCCCATCCTTTTTCATATCAATCCTTCTAATTAGTCACCTATAACTTATCCGTAGTGCAAAGCAATAATAAAACTTAGCCACATAGAATCCCTTATATAAATCAATACTATTAGTAAAAAAGTGGAGGTACTATGAAAAATTCCAAAACACAACAACTACTAATAGGCAGCACCTTATTATCCAGTATATTTAGCATAGCAATTGTGGTATTAACGATATATCATCATATCACGATAAATAATCAGCTTAATGAGTTAAAGAAGGGTTAGTACTAACTAATCCTTCTTTTACTGTGCCATAAAGGAACATTTAAATATAACTTCCCCTTATCTCATTACTTAAATTAGGTAGTATATTAATTCTTGGTAGATGAGTATTCTCTTCATGAATAAAGTTTTATCATTGTTGTCCTTTAAAGTCCGATAAATCCTGTAATACTTCTTTATGATGATGATCCCAAAACTCGTCCGAACCAATTGGCAGACTATCGAGCGAAAAAAAAATTAGCATTTTGAGTTTCATGCGTTTCCTTTAAGAGTGTCCCACTCCACTCATCAACTAAAAATAAAAACTCAAACATCTGATATTCATCCCCAAAATGATTTACTATTGATTTATGAGGTCCTGTATAGATTGCTATTAATGTAGCCTTTTGAACATCTATTCCAGTCTCTTCTTTAACTTCTCTGGTAAGAGTTTCATAAATGGACTCGTTCAGTTCCATTGATCCTGCAGGCATTCCCCATTGATTTCTCCTCTTCTATCAATGAAAAGAAATTTTCCTTCCTGATCCTGAATTATTTTGCACGAACTGAGGGGTGAATTAACTTTTTACGTCCAATCAACTCTCTTAATTGTCCAACATATGAATCTTTCCAACTACTATTTGACACCCTAATTCCTCCAATTGCTGTCCCACCTATTATTTTAATTACTTCCACAAAAAAGAGCATTAATCCTTCTTGGACTAATACTCTTTATGAACCCCTTATTTAAGTATAGAACTTGTACTTTTACAGGTATTTATCTAAGACTAGATCACTCTTGTCGCTATTACTCAACGAACTATCCTATTTAATATTGTAATCCGTACAATATCCTTTACATCTAAGGAATTACTCGATGCTACCCCCAGCTTGCATATACCGAGCAGAAAATTCTTGATAAAACTGATTCGTAATGGCGGCATCATGAATGATTAACATATTCTCATCATTGACATTGTTTCCATTATTACTCCAGTTAGTTGAACCAACAATAACAGTTGGATCACTCGTAGTATCAGCATCGATTAGCATTGTTTTACTATGAAGCTTTCGCACTTCAGTATCTTGATAGACTGGTGCAGGGTTTGCCCACCTTGTATTCGGGTTACCTAAGCTAGTTTGAGAAGCTGTCCTTCCTGTCATATCAATACTAGCCGACCACCATTGATTCCAAAAACTTGAATCAAAGATCCCCTTTATATCAAATCCTGTTAAAGTTCCCTCTAAATCGTTATAAGAGTTCTCCCACTTATATTTAAGCTCATCAACTAGTGATTGATCACTCCAAGCAAATATAGAGAAATACGCATTCAATTGTGCCTCGTTTTTCACTAACTCGGTCATACGTCCTAAAGCATTATCTCCAGCCGAAAAATAAACTTCTACCTTTTTTCCGTTTATATCAACCACATGAGGTGTATTGTCTATTTTACGCGTGCTGAAGTTGGATTGTATTGGATCAGGAATTAACGTATTAGATCCCCACATTTCATTAAACTCCGTGTTATAAATGGAAGCTAAGTCTGGCCAATTAATTTCAACGATTTGATTTTGGTTTCCATCTAATATACCTTGATTCATGTTTTCATCAGTACCGTATAAACCTGTAACAGTAAAGTTCCACGTACCAGTAAATACCCATTGGTTATCAACGATAGCAAATTTATTATGCATTTGGTTTGTTGGTCCATAATAAGAATTGGTTGACTTTACTTCGGCATCGACAAATAATCGTCCTGTAACGATGTTACTACCAATTTCTACAGTCACTTCATTTATATCACTTGGCGAAGCAGGCAGTCCAAAGCTTGTACGTTTTGTACTGTCCTCCACTGCTAACATTGGTGAATCAGATAAAACCACAATATCATCTGCTGTCCCAATCACTTTATCTTGTCCACGCACCATTTTTTCAATATATAAGCGCATTGTTTCATATCTTTCTGCATAATGTGGATCTGCTGAATCTTTGGCATCTGCAATGACACGAACATCAATTCCATCTGCTGCACGTTCTACAAGTGTATCTACTACTCTTGGAAGGTTTATTTCATATGTAGCAAAATCAATACTACTTGTTGCAGCGTTAAGTCGATTGATTAATATATTTTCAAAATTTACGTTGTAATTGGCAGCATTGCCCGGTAATGCATATTCCGTCAATGCACATTTATTAAAATAAATGTTAATGGCACCAACTGCTTCTGATACATTGTTAATTCGCTCTGTAGTATCAGTGCAAGAGTTTGTGGTTGATGAAGGTGGGGAAACATCAGTACCACTTTCATCCGTAGAGCCACTTCCATCACTAACGGTTGAATTCATTCCTTTAGGAGTTCCTACTCCATCAGCGTAAGCTTGAATCGCTGTCGCCCAATTTGAAGAGATTGTTCCTGATTCATTTGAATCAACTCGTTCCATCGTCGCCTTTTTGTCATTGTCTCCTGAATACCATGCATCAACTGTATCAATGACAACCCCAGAATGGTCCGTTAGAGTTAAAATCTCACTAGTGTTACCAAGTGTTCCACTATAAATATAATCCGCACTTTTAGATGTGACTGAATTATCATCTGTTCTCTCGAGTAGAAAGTAGCCATGAGCAGGAATTGTTCCAGTTAAAGATAGTACCGGATCACCATCTGTCGCCTTTAATTGCCAACCATCCAATGAAAGATCTTGACTTGAATTGTTATAAAGTTCGATCCATTCATCACTATAACTGTTTAACGTTCCCATCCATGCAATTTCATTTACTACGACTTCTTTTAAGTAAGATGAGTTCGAATTTCTAGTCTTTGGACTACCATAACCATATCCATAGTCAGAAGTTGCTGTGTTCCAATTTGTAGGTTCTGTTCCACTAATAGAAGGATTGATCCTCTCCATGGTCGCCTTTGTCGTGTTATCACCGAAGTACCAACCATTTACTTGATCTACTAGATTCCCCTTTGCATCGCGCAACTCTAGAATTTCAGAGGTATTAGACAAACTACCAGTATAAATAAGGTCAGCTGTAATTCCTTCGACAGCACTATCGTCTGTTTTTTCTAATAGATAGTAGCCTTTTGCTGGAATCACGCCTTGAAGATTGACTGAAGGACTTCCATCCTGCGCTGTTAAGGTCCAACCTGTTAGGTCCACATCTTGTGAAGAGTCATTATATAATTCCATCCACTCATCACTATAACTAATTGTTGTACCCATCCATGCAATCTCGTTAATCGTAACACCACTCAACAAATTCGCATTTACTTTTAACGACTGAAATAACGGTAATAAAAGAGAAAAAAATAATAATGACACAGATAATAATTGCGTAGTCCTTTTCAAATCAGTTCCTCCTTAATAATAGTCAAACAAACTCTATTATAAATCGATTGTTCTTTTAAATTTATAAAAAATTATAAATTTTTAAAAGACTATCCTAAAGGACTAAAGTTTTTACGAAATTATCCAAATAAATAAGGTAGAAAGCCTATTTGACTTTCTACCTTATCTATCATTAGTTAAACTAATTCATCAAAAAGCGTTATTCCTTCTAAAAAATTTCATCAAAAAAAGGTGCAACATTTTGTTGCACCTCTTACAAATTAGTTATCACCTTTGTTTTCTTCTCGCTGCTTCTCTTCAGCCTTTTTAGCTTCTTCTCGCTCTTTCTCTGCAGCTTTTTTAGCTTCTTCTCTTTGCTTTTCCTCAGCTTTTCTTGCTTCTTCTCTTTGCTTCTCTTCAGCTTTTCTCGCTTCTTCTCTTTGCTTCTCTTCAGCTTTTCTTGCTTCTTCTCTTTGCTTCTCTTCAGCTTTTCTTGCTTCTTCTCTTTGCTTCTCTTCTGCTTTTTTTACTTTTTCTTGTTCTTTATTTTCTTTCTCTTTAGTAGCTTCAGCTGTTTCTTTTTCTACCTCATTGATTATTTCCTCTACATCTCTAGCTTCTTCGTCTTTAATTTTTTGTTCTTTCTTACTTAATTCCTCTTCTAGTTTCGCCATTTCACGGTTAGCTTCTTCAGTGGAAATTTGTCCTGATGCCAATTTTTCTTCAATTGCGCTCATTTTATCTGCGAATTTGGCATTAGCTTCTTCTAGCTTCTTTGTTTTCTTTTCTAATTTTTCAAATGACTTTTGAATATTTTTCATGATTGCTTGTTGAGCCTTCTCATTATCTATATTCTCTAATGCAACTAGTAGAGAATCAATGTTATTTGCTAGTTTACTCTCTACAATATCTTCAGTAGTAGCATCTAGATTACCTTCAGTTACTTCTGTATCTTCATTTATTAATTCTACCTCAGAACCTGTTTCTTCTTGAGATTCTGTTAAAGTATCACTTGCAAGGTCTTGAGTATAAATTGCTTCTTGTAGAAGATCTTGTGCTTCTTCATATTTTCCTTCAGCAAGTAATTTATTTGATTCAGCAATGCGTTCAGCTGCAAATTCAGCTAATAGACTAGCTTCTTTATAATCATCCATAGTTACTGCAAGTCTTACTTTCTCCACCATAATTTTTACGAAATAAAAGAAATCTCCTGGAACTAATGCTGGCTCCTCCACTTGTACAACTTCATCAGTTGTTTCCTCTGTTTCTTCTTCTACTACTTCTTCTCCAGTAGTAGTTTCATCAAGTATTACCACTTCTTCTTCATTAACAGTCTCTTCTGATTGAGAACCATCATTAAGAGATACTTCTGTCAGTGTTTCTTGTTGTTCTGCTTCATCTCCATTAGCAAACGCAGTAGGTGTTGCAAATGAAAACACAAGTGCTGATGTTAATGTACCACTAATAATTGACTTCTTTAACTTTCCATTCTTCATTTGATATTTCCCCCTAAGATTATGTATGCTAGACTATTCGACCAAAGCCGACAAATATATGTCCGTCTTTTTAAAAATAATATAATATCTTTACAGGTAATAGAATGTGAAATAAATACCAAAAGACCTAATGTAAATTTACATTAAGTCTTTTCTTGAATTCTCCGTTAGAAATTGTTGTGAACTATTGAAAAAAAAGTTACTTTAAACTGCTGGATATAAACATTGAGGCATCTTGATTCATAAAAATACGATTTTTATTTAAAATTATTGCTACATAATGGTCATTTTAACAAAAGCAAAACCTTAATGCACGATTCTCCTCTCAAACCTGTTCGTCCAAGCATCGGTTGGCGGGGAAATCAATAAGTATGCTAATCCAATATTTTTTTGTTAATACTATTAATCAGCAGCAATTTAATTTTCGAAACAAGGTGACCTACATGACAACAATTGAAAAAATGGATAAACACGCTAATGAAACGCAAGAAATCGCCAAACAAGCGATTGACCTTTGGCAACATGAAGTTGTTTTCTCTTGGCGATGGTGGTTGGGTGTAATTATTACGATATTTACTTGGTTGTTTTGGATAAAATATCACAATAAAGAAAGTCGGTATAGGCTATTGTTAGCTGGTTTTTTTGTAACAACAGTCTCTATTTCCTTTGATGCTCTCGGTGTACAATTAGGACTGTGGTCGTATAGATATGAAGTTTTTCCAACTATACCAGCATATTTACCTTATGATTTAGCACTTATGCCGGTAGTTATTATGAGTATGATCCAATATAAACCTTACTACTCACCATTTAAAAAGTCCTTCATATTCGGATTTTTAACAGCTTTTGTAGGGGAACCTCTGATTGTTTTAACTGATATTTACAAAATAGAAAAATGGCATTTTGCCAATTCAATACCTATTTACATATTCATTTATCTTATAGCCCATTGGTTAACAACTAGAAAGGAATTTAAAGAGGTAACCTAAAACTACTTTCTAAAAAAATATATCAAATTTTATTACGTCTATTACTTAAAGGTGTTTTCTTTCTTTTATTTACTTCTATGAAATAGTATGAGTCTGCTTTGTGATAAATTATATTGTTGTTGAAAAAGAAAAGAGTTGCATATCGAACTCTTTTCTTAACTCTAGCTACCAGATTATTATGGTATGTAACGATAAGCCTTACCCTGGAAATTTAGTAATCCGTGTAAATCTTAGACCTTTAGTGATCCACGGAATCCTCTTGAAGCATAATAGGAGTCTGCTCCATTATGGTACATAAAGACAGTATCGTAGCGACGATCACAAAAGATGGCACCACCGAGTTTTCTTATGTTTGCTGGTGTTTGTACCCAGCTTGACGTTTTCCGATCGAATTGTCCAATCTCCTGCAACGCTCGATATTCCTCTTCCGTTAAGAGTTCAATCCCCATTGCAGTAGCCATATCCATTGCGCTATTTTCCGGTTTGTGTTTTTTCCTTGACTCGAGTGCTTCACGGTCGTAACAAAAACTTCTTCGACCTGTAGGACTTTCCGCTGCACAATCATAAAAAATGTATTCGTCCTTCTTTTCATCATATCCTACAACATCCGGCTCACCGCCAGTACTTTCCATTTCATTAAGCGACCACATTTTTTCTGTATTCGCTTCAAGTTTTGCTTGGACTTTAGCCCATTCAATGCCTTCATGGCGGTTCATATTTTTCTCAAAACGTGCTTTTACTACTTCAATTAATTCTTGACGCTGTTCTAGAGACAACTCCTTATGATCGTTGACATTAGTACTTTTTGTCATGATAGTTCCTCCTAATTATTAACTTATAATGATAAATCGTTATTATAACTACATTGGTAGAAGTCAAGTTTGCCACAAATAAGCTATTACAACCAACATTTATTGAACCTACTTTTATAATAGATGAATTGACTATTTCTAATCAAATTATCTATCATCTCTATACTTCAATAAGGAAATTATTATTCCTTCCGAGAATATACACATATTTCAATTAATCAAATATGATTGCCTAAATTGAGAGTTAGTGCGCTAATGATTCTGTTAAAAGAATCATTAATAGGAAATTCATTCTTCAAATCCCTTGCTTATTAACAACTACAACAAAAAAGTGCACAACTCCTTCTAGAATTAATGCACTCGAAATATCTAATCAAGAAATTTTCAACCATACAACTTACATGACTTGCGATAACCTTTTAGAATGTCTATTCCGTAAGAATAAACCTGAATAAATCAGAAGCATACCTGTCATGATGATAATACCTATATATACAGACATCATCATAGGGGCGAAGAATGCACCTATAATGATGGTAGAACGAGCAATGAGGTCAGCTCCACTATAGGATACATTTGAAAAGGCAGAATAGGATCCCCTCTTATCATGTGGAATCATATTTGCTTGCTCAGACTCCCTTATTGGTGAATAAATCAGTTCACCAATAGTTGCAATAAGATTGAATCCAACTAAAAGATACCATGTGTTTGCCGACGTGACGGTCACATATCCGATGCCATATAAAGTAAGTCCAATGAGAATAGCTCTTCTCATAGACAGGCGGTCTGTTAGCTTATGTATAAAAAAGGTGAAACAAACAACAAGCAGCATGTTTTGTATGTTCAACAAACTTAACATCCTCACCCCGGATAGCTCAAAATTCCCGATATGAATTTCTTTAAAACTTTCTGATAATCGAATGCCAATATAACTATTTAATGAAAACTCAGCTGCAAAAATAAACGTTGAACCGAAGACAACTTTTACAAATGCAGAGTCTTGTAAAGCGACTCTGTAATTATGAACGAGATCCACAAATACATTGTTATGTTTCTTTTCTAGCTTTTCCTTTTCACCTTCTTGAAGCCATATTGTGTATGCAACCGGTATGATAACTGAAGATATAGTAAGTAACACAAACAGTTCAAGCTGGTAATTGACATACAATAATCCACCTAAAACTGCACCTAATGCCATTGATAAATTGATCAACCAATAGTCAAGCGTATATACAGCTTTCCTGTTTTCTGCAGTGGTTGAATCAATAATAATTGCATTCATGGACGGCCTACCTAGACTGCTTGTAATAACAAAACCGATATACGCAATCGCAAATAACACGATGAATTTTTGTACTGGCACTAAGCTGATTGTCATAATTAAAAACATGACACTGCTTAAAATCGATGTACTCACTAACACCTTTTTACGAGCAAACCGATCTGATATATACCCTCCAATGAGATTCACAATAAACCCAATCACAACCGTTAAAGCTAAAAACACACCAGACCATACTTGATTCATTTCATGTGCAAAAAATAACGCCATAAACGGCATAACAGCTGACGATACAATACGGTTTAAAAATGAAGTAATTAACCTCACCTTTATGTTTGTATGATAACTTTTCCATCCCATGTTGTTCCCTCCCTTTGTATCTTGTATAGTAAACTAGACAGAACAATTTAAAAATGGACACTTTCACAAATGATGTCCCCTTTTAGATAGGAGGTTCAAGTTGGATAACAAGCTGCTTTTACTTTGGAGATATTTCCCTTCAGGACAGGTGATGATACACAACATCGCTGAGAAACTGGAAGTTAGTACGAAGCAAGTGAACAGATATTTAAAGAAGTGGACTCATGAAGGCTGGATGCTCTTTACCCCAGGACTTGGCAGAGGAAACTTCTCAAGCTTGGAATGGCTTCAACATGTGGAAGAAGTCTATGAATCAATGGTTCTAGAAAAGATGGAAAATGAACCCCTAGAAGCCATTAGTAAGTATTTAATGTTTGATTGGTCATACAATAGCAAAATGAAGTTAATGACTAAATTTAATAGTAAGATTGGGTATGTGCATCAATCTCAGGATAAATTGATTGTACCGAAGAGACACCCTTTTTTAACTCTGCATCCTTTAGAAGCAGCTGATGCCAGTAGCGGAAACTTAATCGCAAACGTTTATAATCGTTTAGTGAGCATGACGGAACATGGAGAAATGGTGCAGGAGCTTGCTCATAGTTGGGACGTGACACCAACAAAATTACGACTTTATCTTAAAAAAGACGTGAAATTCCACGATGGTTCTATTTTAACTGCTGATGATGTTGTGACATGCTTAGAAAAGCTACGAATACATAAAAACTATCATCATTTCTGGTCACCTATTGAGAAAATAGAAGCTATTGCACCTCTCATCGTTGATCTTCACTATCCAGGTGGCTGTAGTTACGCATTACAAATGTTATCGTCAATGTGTGCAAGTATTTATAAAGAAGACAAAACTAAGATATATGGAACAGGTGGCTTTATTGTAGAAGAAGACAATTTACAAAAAACGAGTTTAGTAGCCTTTAAGGAGTATTTTCAAGAACGACCGTTACTTGATGCGGTTGAATTTGTACGAGTTCCAAAGGATTTTAATATTATCTATCATGCATCAACAGATGAAGAAAAAAATCCTGCGTCCCAAATTGAGAGTGACTTTGGATTTGCGGCGGTCATTATGAATCCGAATCGCAACTCACTCATTCAAAAACCCAAAGTGCGAAATTATTTACGTCATTTACTTGTGAAAAATCGGAACACCATGAACCAATATGATTCACGCTCCTTACCTGGCCAGGGAAGCTGTATGACCGGACAACAGCAGGAGTTAGACTGCCCTCATGTCTCGCGGCCTTCTTTTGAAGACCCGATTATCGTAAGAGTAGCAAGTCATACCGAAACAAGTTCGAATTGGCTCATCGATACATTGAAAAAAGACGGAATTCCTATAGAAATTAAACATATCAGTTTTTCAGAATCAGCCAATAATGATCCGGCTATACAGGATGTAGATCTTTTTATGCATGGTGAAGTGTTTGAGTTAAGTCAAGAACTCTCTTTCTATAACTTTTTAACAAATGGATTTTCACCGTTATCTCCTATTCTTACAAAAAATCCATATTGGGTGCAGCACCTAGAAACCTATAAGCACACTCCGTTTTCCAAATGGCTGCCACTCATTCTTGAAACAGAGAAGAAGTTAATAGAATCTTCTATTATGATTCCGCTCTTTAATGAGAAAAAGCAAATACCACTTGCTTCTCATATTACGAATATTTCTATTAGTCATTTTGGTTATATTGATCTTTCGAAACTATGGCTTCGGCCCGAACTAAATTCATAAATCACGCTAAGTAAGAACAAATTAAAAGGGGTAGCTCCAATCAGTTACTCCTTACAAACTAGGATATGTGCATTCACAAGAGTCCTTACATCATCATTCCCATTACCACATTAATGATGAGTATCATCAGTAACAGACCTATTAACAGCCTTTTTACCGTAACTTTGACGCTTTGTTTTCTTTTTGAAAGTAATAATAATAAAATGATTAAGCATAATACAACGGTCGTTTGCATGAATTTCCCCTATTTCTCTCCACTCGTATTTTCTATCACATTGCCATTACCGGAACTTGTAAATAAACCTGCAATCACAGTAATAATACCGCCTATCAGTAACATGAAATTAAATACCATTATACTTACTTCTACATTCAATCCAATCGGTAAACCGTATAATGTTAGTAATACCAGAAAGATAGGACAAAAGATACCGAATAACATTAATACACTACCTACTAGTAATCTTTGTTTCTTCTGTTTTTCGGTCAATCCTAAACAAACACTTATGATTAAGAGTCCAAGAGCTAGTAATACGATCATTAACATGTACATTCCATCCTTTATCGTTTGTATTGGTCTTTTATATGTTCGATTATTTTTTGAAATACCCTTCTTGTTGCTAGTAGCAAAAAAATAAACGTGAAGAATCCTTATTGAATTCATACACGTTCACTATACGATACTTAATGACACACCTTCAGTTCTTCTTCTATTTTCTTTCTCAGGTCATTCATATATTTAAGCTCATTCGACAACGTGTTAAAGGTGACTGCATTTCTTTCATCAAGTGCTTCATTCACCTTATATTTTAAGTAATTATATTTTAACTCAAAGTCTAATAAAGAGCAGAATAATTCTTGCTCATAATAGTGGATGAAGTCTTCCGTGTTTATGTATAGTTGATGTTCGTTACTAAAATCAATTAAGAAATACCAGCCACGTCCTTCAACAAACTTTTTTTCTTGCGCAAGTGTTAGCACAGACCCCTTTTTCACCGCTATTTTTTCTAAATCTGGGCAATTTGTGCAATGATGACAATCTATATGTATTTCACTCGTTTTTAATATAACAAAGGTATGATTCAAGCCGAACATCCTCCTTTTACTCATCTATTTTCCGTTTGATTTTGTGGCAGAGTCAATGTTTTAGGAAGGGGGTCCATTTCATTCACTCTGCCTGTAGGATTCAATATATTGCTTTGTTTTACTATAAATGATAATGATTATCAATGTCAATAGTTAATGCAGCAATTTGATGAAAAAATAAAAGACCGTACACTTGTTGTCGCACAGTCTTTCAGTAAATATCTTTATTAGATATGATAACTAGAAGAAATATCAATTTCCTTAATATCCTCTACGAACATCAACCTGATTTTTTAAAGGTTGCTTATCTTCTATTCTCTTCAACGTCTCAACAAAACAGTCTACTGCTTCACGTGGTGTTGTAACCGCAGAGATATGTGGTGTGATGATCACTCGTGGATGGTTCCACAGTGTATGATTTTGAGGAAGCGGTTCCTCGCTGAACACATCAAGTACGGCAAATTTAACAGAATTTGTGTATAAGGCGTGAAGCAAATCTTCCTCATTCACAGAAGCTCCGCGCCCTACATTTATAAAACCAACATGAGATACATGAGAGAAAATCTCTTTATTGAACACTTGTTCTGTTTTTTCGGTAAGAGGTAATGTATTGATGATAAAGTCCATCTCTTGAAGCTTTGAAAAATGATGTTCAAATGAAAAAACCTGTTTAAAATGCTTTTTTTCTTTTCCACTTAATGATACTCCATACACCTCTACTCCAAACCCAGCTAGCACTTCGGCTGTCTTTTGACCAATTTCACCTGTTCCGTAAATCATCACCTTCTGTTGTGACAACAGTTTAGGTGCCCGCGGCTGCCATGTTTGGGCTTGTTGAAGCTGCTTGAAATGGTCGTGGCATTGAAGATCTTTTAATATGTAGCTTAAGCAATACTCTGCAATTCGTTGCCCGAAAGAACAAATGGTACGCGTTAACAGTACATGCTGTGGCCATATTTTTTTATGTAAAAATCGATCCACTCCCGCTCCTAATGAATGCACCCATTGTACTTGACCATAGTCGTACTGAGTAGATAAGTTAAAGCCAACAAAGCTGTCAGCCCAAACGAAATCTTCATTTGTCACATCTTGTTCTGGTAGAAAGCGAAAGTTGTAGTGTAATTTCTTTTCCTGAATCAAAGTTTGTAAGTCTTGATACATTGGACTTACGACTAAAATATTACGTATATTCATGGTTTCACACTCCTATTGATGAGCTTTATCCGATAAGCATCCACCTATATTCTACCATTAACTTTATCATAGGAATGTACAGTTTCCATTTTCTCTTTTGCATTCAGCAAAGATAACTATGTTAAGATTGGAATACAGAGTTTTCTCAATTTAGGAGGAATTCAGTTGATAAAGATTATGAAGCATTTCGTGATAATGGCCTTCACACTTTTGGTCTTCACAGGATGTAATACCGACCAAGCAAAAGTCACTCAAGAAGATGTGTTTTCCTACAAAAATTCGTATGTTGGTGATAATGGTGCAGTTGGCTCTATTACGAAGGCGTTACCAAGTCCTGCCGGAGAGCATGTAAGTAGCTTGGAGCTTCAAACAAAAGTACTACCTTATGGCCTCATATTAAACTATGAACATACTGATTCAGCAGAAATGGTAGAAATCAATTATGAAGAAACCGGATTATTTAACGCAACGTATCTCTTTTGTTTAATTCAAAATGTGGAATGGGTTCAGTTCAATTTTGCTGAGAAACAAATCAGAGTGAATCGAGAAGAACTACAGAAATGGTATGGAAAAGACTTGTGAGAATTTGAAACAGAGTATGAATTAACACAATTTGCACAAAAGCATTTGGAAGATGAAAAACGTGTGAACGACTATTTTACTACTAACAAAAGCCAGTAACTTTGTTGTTACTGGCTTTCTTTATACCCTTTGTTTAGTTAATAGTTGTCGTCATCACTTCTATATTCGATCAAATCTCCTGGCTGACAGTCTAAAGCTTTACATATCGCTTCTAACGTAGAAAGTCGAATGGCTTTGGCTTTACCATTTTTCAAGATTGAAAGGTTCGCCATAGTAATTCCAACTCTCTCCGATAGTTCGGTTACGCTCATTTTCCTTTTCGCTAGCATTACATCAATGTTAATTATTATTGCCATATTATTCACCTCAGACGATTAAGTCGTTCTCAGATTTTATATCGATCGCTTCTTGTAATAGTCTTTGAAGAACCGCTGCAAACACTGCGATAACTAATGGAGCAAAAACCATAACCATCCCCACTAATATAAGACCCGGTGCGTCATCTACCTCTGCTAAAACATAAACGAATGGCAGGGCTATCACATACAATCCGCTAATGATTATCGCACTTTTTTTGATTTTATTTAAAGCCTTTACCGATAATTCTGAGAAAGCTTCGTTTCTGTCAATATACGTTAACAGGTTAAATGATTGATATAAGGCAAAGAAAAATGGAACTGCCGAAACATACATAATGAGTAATAATGCATATACAGCTAAAGCTACATCTGAACCACGTTCCATTGCTTCATTTGCTTCATTCGCAATCTGCGGTAACAAAAATAAACACAAAGCAAGAACCGGAATACCAATAAAAATAACAGCTACCTTTAAAAAGAGTGTTGAACTAGGTTTCATACACAGCACCTCATTTAATTATTTTCATAAATAATATATCACGTTGTTTATCGTTTTACAATAAAATAATAACGTTTTTAATAACATTATTATTGTTTTTATCTCACCAACCATAAAAAAGGCACAAATTGCTTCGCAATTCGCACCTCAATACAGAGTTATTATTTTGCTTCAATGACAGCTTCGGCTTTCTTTTTTACGTAAAGTTTTTTTGATAATAATGTTTGTAGAATTAAAAACAAACCACCTACAACCCAATATAACGGCATTGCAGCAGGAGCAGTTAGTGAGAAAATACCCATCATGATTGGTGATAAGTAGCATAGCAGTGCCATCTGTTTTTTCTGAGCATCATCCATTCCGATTAACGAAATCTTAAACTGAACAAGATAAACGACGGCAGCAATGATTGCCATTAAGATGTCTGCTTCTCCTAAGTTAAACCAAAGAAACGAATGAGTCGCAATTTCAGGTGTACGCAAAATCGCATAGTAAAAGCCCATTAATATTGGCAACTGAATCACCATTGGGAGACATCCACCTAATGAAGCAAGCGGATTGACACCGTGCTTTTGATAAACAGCCATCATTTCTTGTTGCAGCTTTTGTTTCGTTTCCGCATCTTTTGCTTCTTTCATCTTTTCTTGAATTTCTTTTACTTCTGGTTGCACAACTGCCATTTGATCCTTCATCACTAGTTGTGATTTAGATTGCTTCAGCATCAATGGCATTAACCCTAAACGAATCAACAGTGTGACAAGAATGATCGATAATCCGTAGTTTCCTTGAAACAAGTTAGCAATCGTCGTTAGCAGAAAGGAAAAGCTATACACAAAGTAATGATTAAAAAATCCTGGTGTTTCATTTGTGATCGCTTCTGTATTTAACCCACAGCCACTTAACAGGGCTAGTAATGATATTCCTACTAAAACAAATACAAGTTTACTTGAAATGAATGCAGCTTTCTTTTCCATTGAAATCCTCCTAGGTTGTTTTCACGTTTTGAGAAAATAACAAGAAGGACGTGAGATGGTACGTCATCTGGTGATTCCATTCGTTTGGTTGTTCTAGTCATCCAACTCCGGATATCATCAGTTCTTTGATTAACAATTCTTAATGAGGAAAGATAGAAACCATTTTGTGTATCGCGATACGGCTTGTGCACGGAGTATGAATCGATTGACGTGCTTTTATGAAAATAACCATACGCAACAATCGTCGCAAATGTAACAAAAATACTAACTAACGCCATAAACTGACTAAACTCTTCTGTTAACTCGAGAAACATAAGCTGCATTCACCTCCTTTATCTGTACTTGTATTACGAATGGTATTGTAGAACGTTTCAATTTCATTCTATTTTTTATTCTTACTATATTTCATTGCCTCTAATAAGCTCATACAATCCTCAGCAATTATCATTTCATCGTCTACGATTGCATACGGCGAAAGTTTACACTCCTTACATCTACTTTGACACTCATATTCTTTATAGTGAATGTCTTTTGAATTTAAGAACTCTTCATAACTAGGAAAATGCTCTTCTCCAACAAATTGTTCAAGATTTTTTTGGCAAAATTCAATTGTCGTTTTCTTTTGTTTGCTTAGTAGTTTATTTAGTAACTTCACTGTCAAAACATCCCTTTAATTTGCATGTCTTCTAAGAAATAATTGTACCACGAAACAACTTCTATTTCTTATATCAAGACTTATCCATAATATCTATTATGTACCTATACTTTCCAAACCACATTCAACTTTCCTACCCAAAGTCAAACATGATTAAACAACAACTAGAATATGATAGGAACAATACCAAGTTAGAAGGGAGAACTTCATGATACAAGTTGCCGGGATGCCTTTTCAACCAATTGATATGAACGTTGGCAGTATGGAAGAAGAGATTCTTAAAAAAATGTCAGAAAGTCAGCTCTTATATTCCTTTACTTCTAACCGTGATCTTTTGTTTGACCTCACCCTCCGAAGAAACATAATAGATAGTGCGAATGAAATGAATAATAGTAAAGCTGCCTTTACAACGTTTCAATACTCACAGTGTAATGTCACCTACTGGAATTTAACAAATACAGGTGGATTCTTATTAAAGCCTTATGTACGCCCCTCGGAAGCGATTATGGACATAAATCAAAATAGTTCACTATATGCATTCGAATGTGCAACAGCTTGTATGATCGTCTTTTACCAGGCAGTGTTAAAGAGTATTGGTGTACTTCATTTTGATTCTCTCTTTCAAAATATGTATTTATATAGCTGGAACGGTGATGCTGACTTAGGAATAAACACCTCTCATGCGAATCATTTTTTACCAGGAGATGTTGTTTATTTTGATAATCCGGACTTTCATCCGAATACACCTTGGTATCGAGGTGTAAATGCAGTTGCGATGAGTAACGGAAAATTCTTTGGACATGGTTTTGGTATTTTGACAGCTGAAGAGTTGTTAAGTTTTTTGAATTCATTTAGACTTCCAGCGAGTCTACGACCCGCTTATTTAACTAGCTTGGTTACAAAGATCTCCCTTCTTGATAAGTTTTGATTTTAAAACACCCAATTAAAACAGCCCGTTTTTTCATTCTTTCGACCTTACTAATCTAATACACAAATTGTCTGGAGCAACCCGTGACAGTTACCCATTTTCTAGGTTTTTGGGGGCAATTTGAAACTAGGTGAGTATAATGTAGTGAAAATACACTATATAGAAAGGAAGTTTGATCATGGCGGCTAACATCAATGCTGCACCTATTATGGGTGCTAACGTAAACGCTGCGCCAGTAATGGGCGCTAATGTTCCACCACAACCCACTTATCTTGCTCCAAGCTATGGCTATGCTTGTCCTGCTCCAAGTAACGATACCTTTATCTTAATTGTGGTGTTGTTTATCCTTTTAATCATTATAGGTGCTTGCTACTATCCTAAATGCTAGGAGTAAAGCAGTTCCTTAAATAATTCGGATTACTCGCACAAGAACATATTCTTATATGTTCTTGTGTTTTTGTACATATAAACGAATTGTTTACTAAGCTGCCCTGCAGTATAACACGATTTAGACTTTCATTAACAACGAAAAATAAGCATACCAATTTGTAGGTTAATTGATATGCTTGTGTGTTTACTTATCCTCTACTTTACATACTGCATCAAGTTTTCAGGATCAAATCCAAGTACCCAATGACCATTTACCTTTGTCTGTGGTACACCCAATTGCCCTGTTTCATCAACTAGTTTTTGACCCGCTTCCTGATCTACCTGCACATTTACTTCTTTGTAAGTTAATCCTTGACCCTCAAGGAATTGTTTCATCATTGTGCAGTAGGGTCAAGTATTCGTTGTATACACCGTAATATCGTTCATTTGTTAGTCTCCTATCATTTCCGAATTTATCCCAATTCTACAGATTAAGTAACGCCGGGATGTCTTCTTACTTTTCCCTTAACTGGATCAATACATGATAGCTATTTATCTCCCATTCGCAGGTTTATTAATGGAAAAGGTATCTAGTTACATAGGATTTGTTCATTACCAAAATGGTTATAACATTCACTTTTCATTAATTGTATTTTTGATCGTGCAAACTACTACAGCACTTTATTATGTATGGATTATGAAAAGAAAGAATTAATACTACAATTTTTTTTTTGCTTATCATTACTCAAATAATAAAAAATGAGCTGCATCCTCTGCAGCTCATTTTTAGCATGTGCTAGTGTATTTTTAAATATCTATCTTTTTATTTTTACTCTTATTATGTTTAGCAATCATTTTTTTCAAATAAGGTGCTACATAATAATCTCCACCGAAACGCGCTGCATTCATTCCCGCTACTAAAATGATGATACCCAATAATGTCATCCATGGGTTTGTAGATATAGTTCCAGCAAACATAAACATGAAGTTCATTAATAATCCGAAGAACGCTGCTGCTGTGGTTAGTACACCTACGATTAAACCAAGTCCAACTAGAAACTCACCATACGGAATCATTATATTGATTAATCCTGCATTTGGTAACGCGAAGTTTTCTAAGAAAGCCATATACGTTGGATATAACATATCACCTGTCGCTTTATCAACTACCGGATTGCCAATTGCACCTTTTAAGTATCCTGTTGCATCAAACGGTTGATCTGCAGTAATCTTGTGCCACCCTGCACTCATCCACGTCCAACCTAAATATACTCGTAATACTAGTAGTAACCCAGCTGCGTATTTAATTTCTCTTAACCATTTCATCATTTTGTCTCAGCTCCTCTGTTGTTAATGAGTTAAGTATAAATCCGATTTACAACCTTGTATGTGAGGAATATCACAAAGACAAAAACTTTTCTTTCTTGCAATGCTTTCAATGCAATAACACTTCCTTCAAGTAAGCTAAAAAATAGAAAAAGGATACTTCAAAAGAAGTACCCTACATTTTTCAGATTGAAATTAGTATCCATAGAGTTATTTGTTCTTTGCCAAGTCTACATGATTTGTCGCTAGAGGTGGCTGCTCCAACCATTCTTTCTCAATAAGCAAGTTCATACCATCTTCAGCGAGTATACCTATTTCCGCAATCATTTTTGCGTACTTCTCAGCTAAATCTCTTCTCTGACATAATGACAAAGCCTCTCCATAGTACCCAATGGCTGAAGAAAGTAGCAAACATATAAATACCATCATCAGTTTATCAGAAAAAGGAGCAATCGTTGAATCAGTTACCTCTGAATCAAACGTTTTAGGAATGTGTAAGTCGTCATCCTTCAACATCGAGGAAAGAGTTTCGAAGTGATTTTGACAAAGCTTCTTAGCACGATTCATATATTTTCGTACATCATTAGATTGGACTACTTGACTAAACCCCAATTCTAAGACTAACTTTGCTACCGTCTTTTGAATATTAAGATAGGCTCCACTAACTTCAAGTGCACTAATAGCTCTTCGATTTCCAAACCAACCTGTTAAAAAGTTCTGTTTCTTTATAAACTCAACTTTCGGATGATTATTAAAAGTTGGTGGTTTGCTAATAATTCCTTTATTTTCAAGAACACTAGTTGCAGCGTTATACAATTCAACCGTTTCTGCTAAAACTTGTTTGAAGTATTCCCTTTGGTCTTTTCTAATGGAACATCCCATCGCACCAGCATATCTCGTCATACCATGAATAGACATAACTTGAATAAATAGTATGATATACGTATCAGTAAATAAAGCGGGTGCTTCGATATTTACATCTTCATCCGTAAAACCTATTGGGATTGGATAGTTTTCTTTTTCGAAAAATTCTTTAATCTTTTGAAGGTGACCTTCTGATAGTTCAAGTGCAAATTGAATTACTTCTTTTATGTCCTTGTCTTGTATGTTTTTAATAAAATATTGAAGCAGACAGCGTGATAAACTGTCATTCAAGTATTGTGACCAAAGATTTGCAAGTTCCGAAGAAGTCAACCTACTATTATGTATAATTTCTTTCACACTCCTGCCTCCATACTGTTTATTGATAGTTTGTCCTTATGTAACGATCATTTATAGCACCAAGGTAAAATTCCCCTATTAACACATAGGATAGAGTTTGTATGAAATTAGATCTTTCTAGCAGATTTAATTTTTTTAAGAATTAACAATGTCTGTCCAAGACTACTGATAAAAACAATAAAGGCAAAGCCTAATTGAATATATTTAGTTTCCCTAGCATTTTTCTTTATTTTTAATGATTGTGATTGAGAAACTGTAACGGCCATGATCAATTGAATAAAACTAACGAGAAGGAATAGCATATTCGTGCTCATGTTCTTAATCGTATACAATTTACCTGCACCTACTTTCTTCACAATTGAATCGTGTTTATTATATTTCGCTTAACAAAACAAAATATACGAAAACAGCTACGGTTTCTTGTATAAATTGTATATAAAGAAACTATTGATCCGAAACAATTCCCTCTTCAAACGCAATGTCTTGGTATTGTGTTATTCCAAATTTTTTATAAGTAATTCTGAGTGTCTTGATGTCATTTTCTACCATATCATATTACTGACCTAATTCTACTCGAAACACTAAGTGAAACTCTTCGTCAATTTGAGCACCTTTTACAGGAAATAACTCCTCATTCAGTCCCTGGTTCATCACGTATTCCTCTTCTAGCGCTCCAATTGTATCTGTCTTTGCCAGAAATGGTTGGATGTAAACTTCAGTTTCATCTTTCTTTACAATTGTTCCATCTCTCTTTATTTATTCCACATTTTCAAGTGTAGGGCTTCCTATCCCTTCCCACACAAATCTAAATCCGATATAGAAAACTATTTCGTCTTCAAGTTTTTCTTGTACTATCGATGAATGCATGGTGTTAGTGAATTTCCCCTCATGACCTATAAAATTATATCCCCACATACTACCAATGACTAAAATAATCATAACTACTATGATTGCAATTATTTTTTTCAATTATTTTCCCCCTCAATAGTTGCTCATTTAGTACTATATATTCAGTAAAAAGGTGTATTAATCCTTTTAGATCAATACACCTACTATACTATTATCTGGCAATAAAGGCATAGACTGACAATGGTTTCGTGTCGCTTGTTGCAATAGAATTTTCCAATAATTTGACTTGAGATTGAATCAGACCGACTAGTTTCTTGGGTATATTCTCTACCTCTTTAAGCTCAACGTCTATATCTGATAAAACCTTATCAATTTCCCACTGTGCATCTTGTAATTTTGGTGAATGAATGGTTTCTTCTTTCAATACGCTCCACCCTACTTCTTCGGCAATAGACTTTAAATCGTTTGGAATAAACAGTGTTCTTACATTTGACTCACTGCTTTGTTTAAACGTTTCATACTGAGCTTGAATTAAAATCGATAATAAATGAGGATACTGTTCGATCGTCTGAATGTTCGCATTCCATTCTGCAAAGCAAAGCTGATTCCCCCATTTCCTTACCTTACTTAGCATCTTACGTAATTCATTAGATGACCCTAAGTACCAAGAACTATGTGAAAATACTACATAATCAAAGAATTTTTCCGGAAAATCAATCTCTGGTAGTAGTATATCTACTTCATAGTCCATTTTAATCTGTTTCCCTAACGCAGAATTCATTAAAAAGTTTGCTGAATCTCCTACAGAAATAGGACTACCATAAGTAGGTGAACCAATATCAATACCTTGTACGAATCCTTTTTCTCCCACATAATACGCCAATACGGCTGTTGTATCTCCTTGCCCACAACCGATTTCTAACACTTTACTTCCATCATGTATTCCCCAAAAATTCACTAACTTCATTCGGTGTTCTGTTTGCACTCGTTGAATATCACGCATATCTGTACGAGAAGCCATACAATTTAATATAAGTTCTATATTGTCGTTCATCGAACACCTCACCCAGCTTCCTTAAAGTTCTCGGCTATTTTTATAAACTCTTCTTTAGTGACTGAGAACTGATCATTTGTGAAAATTTGAAGATCATAGCTTACTTTCCCTTCACTCCAACGAATGGATCCATTTTCATTATAATAGATCCCTTTATTTCGATTCACTTTAATTAATTCTTCTTCAATCGGAAATCGATGATCACTTATTTCGTAAACCCCGTCTCCACCATAGCCAACGATAACGACTGCAAGTTCATTATTGGAACCAATAAGTTCAATCTCGTATCCATTGTTATCATAAACTGTGCGAAACGTATTCATTTTAATTTCTTTTACGCTAAATGGAAGATTACTAGGTACTTTGAATTGAAAGTCATTTTTATTAAGTTCGGTTTCAATACTAGAGTAATCAATCTTTGGTTCATTAAATCCTGTAAGGATTATTAGTAGAAATAGGAGTAGCCACATCTTATTCATACTGTACCGTTACCTCCTATACCAACTTTTCTAAAAATCTCTGAACTTCCTTTGGACTTTTCAAAATAATGATCTTCTTGTCATCAGGTAATTGTTTTAATTGTGTTAAAATATTCTCTCTTTTTACCTTAGGAAAATCCCACACCCATTTTAAAAATTTAAGATCAAACTTTTCATTACACCCTTCTTGCATGTCAGGACGAGTTCGATTTTGATATTGAATCATTCTCTTAAGAACACGCGCAACACAGATTACTCTTGGGATATCTAAAAATACGATGGTATCTGCTGCCTGCAGCCTAATGTCTAAGGTGCTATTGTAGTTACCATCTATTAACCACTTTTCTTGATGTATCAGTTTTTCTTGTATTTCCCTTTGTTCCTCTTTAGAGGTTAATGTCCAATTAGGCTTCCATAATAGTCGATCTAAATGAAACACTTGAATGTCTAATTTTTCACCCATTTTCCTAGCCAATGTTGATTTCCCTGAGCCACCTGAACCAATTAGAGCTATTTTCCCCATTGAAATCCTCCTATACAACAATAAGAACTCTTACAATTCCTATTGGTTCTTTTCGTAAATTATGCAACTTAATAGATTACTGCAATTATTGTTTTGACAATCATTGAAATATGGGGATAGAGACTACGAAAAAAACCTTACTTCAAACTGAAATAAGGCTTCATACTAATATTCGGAAAAGGATAATGATTTCCTTCTTGTTTGTTAAAAGTAGTTAAAAAGTGATTAACTAAAGATAACCATTATTTAAGATGTTTAGGAAATGTAGCTTGGTTTTCAGAAGAGGTCGTCATTTGTATAGCTATATCAGAATAATTCTCAACTCTTCTAGCTTTCTATCATATCACTTTTCTTTTTCATATTTTAAGAGTTCCGAAACAGTTACAAATGTATATCCCTGATCCTTCAACGATGTAATAATACCTTCAACGGATTCAAGTGATTCTTTTCTGCTTTCATACATGACGTGCAGTAATATGATTGAACCTGGTTCTATGTTTTCAACTACATGGTCAACTATTTTAGTTGAATCAGTTGCAATTTCAGCATAAGATTCCGGCTCAATATTCATATAAATGGTTTGCCTGTTTTGTTTAGATAAATAATAAGGTAATAGCATTAATCGTTTCCCAAACGGTGGTCGGAAAGTTATTTCTCCCTCATATCCGATTTCACGTATTAACGCATCTGTTTGTTCAATTTCATTTTTTATAAACGATGGTGATTTAAAGACCATTCGCTTATGCGCATACGTATGGTTCCCGATTTCATGACCTGCTTGTACGAGCTTTTCTGCATCCCTTTTATTCTTCTCAATGTCAGAACCAATTAAGTAGAAGGTGCCAGGCACATTATTTCCACCTAATATTTCTATTATTTCATCTGTGTGAACCCCTGGCCCATCATCAAATGTTAAAGCTACTACTTTTTCATTTGTTTCAACATTTGTAACGAGTCCACCGAAAAATTGAAACGTTCTCGATTTAGATAACTCATTCACAAAATAACCGGCAGTCAAAATAATCATGAGTCCAATCACACAATTTATTATTACTTTTTTCATATTGCCTCCAAGCGTTGTCCCTTCAAGGAATTACACGATTAATCATTAACCTATTGTTCATTTAATTTTAAGAGTCTACCATATTTGATTATATCATTCACAGAAAGTGGAACAACATTTGTTTCATAAACGCTTTCACCATTAAACATACATTTATTGATCATAAGTCCAAAAGCATATACATCCACTTCCTCGCATGTGTGAGTTCCATCTGGCAAATTCTTAAAGCCATCAAATGTTACCTCATATGTTCCATCATCTACCCTAGTCAATGAAACATTGTTAATAATGGCACCATGTTGTGAATCATGTCGAACTTCAAGTTTTTCCGTTTTCTCTAAAAGGAAATCCTCAAGATTCTCTAAGTTTTCTACCGTATATTTCTCTTTAGTAGTCCCCGTCGTTGTGTCGGGAACAGTCGTATATGTAATAAGTACCTTTGAATTCATATCATTTTTTACAGTACCTTCTGAACTGCATCCAGCCAACAGCCATATCATACAGATTAAAATGTAACTAACACTCTTACCCATCCAATCCCTCCTTACTATTACTACGGATTAACGAAGAATTGGTTTCACTGTTCCTTAATAAATCGAAAAAACCGACTGATTAAAAAATCAATCGGCATACTTCTCATATGCATATTAACTAGCTATACCGTTTCAAGTAAAAATCTTTATCGATACTTTCATCTTTTTCCTATAGAAATCCCCAGCCAAAAACAAGCAATTCCTACTAAATTAAGCATCATATTCCTGATTGTGTCGAAATCATCGATCGTCAAAGCTAGTAAACTACTTTCCCAACAAGATGAATGGTATTGATAATACGAATCTCAAAGCTTTCCCCCATCTCGCCCTCTAAATTAGCTAATTGGTTCTTCAATCTCCCTGACAATCATCCATTTATCATTCAGTAACTTCCAATTTTCAATCGTAAAAAGTCTAGCTAAAACTTCCTCGTTTCTCACAATTACTTGTTCATAAAAAACAACTGCCGTATCGTCATTCTTCATACGGATCACTTTATTTTCAAATTTCTTTTGAGCTCCAATAAAATGCATAACCAATTTTCTCATCCCGTCTAAAGCATCCTGTTTTGTAAAAAAGAGTGGTTTTTCATGCTCACCTCTGAAAAATGCAACATAATAATCCTCTGTCATTCTATCTAATGCTGAAAGATCGCCTGTACTCATTGCTAGATTCCAATCAGCATGAAATTCATCATGCATGTTCGTAAATTCAACTACTTTGTTCGTTAAATCAATCAATTTCCCTACCTCGCTTTTCACCATTACTTCAAGTTACACACTAACTGGTAAGTAAATATGTACCTCTTCTTCATGATCTTTCACAGGATGATAAGTCTCAACAATATAAGAATTCAGATCCCTTTCATACCCTTGCTCCTCAGCCCATTTCACTAAGTTCATATGTAGGGTGCCAACATTTGATATGGTCCCTTTTGTTGTGACATAATGCTGGTTCGTTTCAAGATACGTCATTCCATCCGGAACTTCATTTACTTTCTCATCAACCATTAATCCCACATAATAGCTTCCTATTTCATGATCTGAACCCCTTTTCGGTTCAAATAACGCAATTTCGATACCCGCATGATGTTGGATTTCATTTTCCCTATTCAATAATTCTTGTGCAAGTAAAGGAACTTCATGACTAAAGCTTGCAAAGGATCCAGTTCCTTTTAATCCGACCATTTTAAAATCCTTATTAACTTTTGAAAATTCCATCATATTCCCCCATTTCATCTCACCTAAATATTTCCACATCATAACGAGAGTTCCTGCATCGACGTGAGAAAATTCGCAAACCGTTGGAATCTCAACAATTATGTTAATCTTACATTATCTTGTGATCATCAAAATAGAAACCTTAAAACATATAGACATTGCTTTGATTAAGTTGATTCCTATAAACTATCAGGTATAGTTGTTATTTTTATAAGGCTCTTTTCGTAAAGATTGTTGCTATTTGGATAGCTCTGTTAAAAATTGAGTTGATTGCAGCGGAAGGCACTCGACTCCTGCGGGAGATAGAGGGAATCGTGAGACCCCGCAGGCGAAGCCGAGGAGGCTCACGTCCCTCCCCGCGGAAAGCGTGAGCCTGAAGCGGAAATCAACGGTGAAAACAGCCTTTTTTAAAAATGGAGTGATTTGTATGTGTGGAAGATTTACTTTATATGCAGATTATCGTTATCTCGTTGATCGTTTCGACATCGAAGCAGCCATTCAAGAAGAATTATACTCTCCAAACTACAATGTTGCTCCTTCTCAATCTGTCATCTCTGTCATTAATGATGGGGAAATGAACCGTTTAGGAAAAATGAGATGGGGGTTAATTCCGAGTTTTGCAAAGGATGAAAAAATCGGCTACAAAATGATTAATGCTCGAGCAGAAACGTTAACGGAAAAACCGAGCTTTCGAAATGCTTATAAGAAGAGACGTTGCTTAGTATTAGCTGACAGTATTTATGAATGGAAACGACTTGATGCGAAGACAAAACAGCCGATGCGAATCAAATTGAAATCCGATGATGTGTTTGCAATGGCGGGAATTTGGGAGCATTGGAAGTCTCCTACTGGTGACAGAATATTTTCTTGCTCAGTCATTACCACTACCCCAAATGAAGTAGTTGCAGATATCCATGACCGAATGCCCGTTATACTTCAACGTGAAGATGAGAAAAATTGGTTAAACCCAGCAATTTCGGATACCGACTATCTCAATCAGTTACTACAACCATTTCCAGCAGAATTCATGGAAGCGTATGAAGTATCATCTTTAGTAAACTCACCTAGGAACAATTCACCTCATTTGATTCAAAAAATATGTTAATTGAATAAAACTGATTGAGAATTTGTTGCGTTTTGATATCAAAAGTAGCTATTTCTGTACGTTTCATACGTTGTCTCTTTATGGAACTGAGTCAATTCCAATCCTCTAATGAATGTCGGCTTAATTTTATCGACGAACTTTATATATTTCTTATGAGTTTAGTCTAATTCGGCGACTATTGAACATGATTCGGCGAAAGTTTAAATCTTTTCGGCGAATTTCAACTATAATTCGCCGAAACTCCGAACACTTCCGGCGATGCTACTTCTATTTCGACGAATCCGATAGTATATCAACAACTTAAATCTTATTTCGGCGAAAAACTTACAACCTTCCCTTAAAAGCAAACAAGCGATAATCCACTTAATTATCGCTTGTTTCTACCTTACATAGATTCTGCTTCTTTTCCTTTTTTAGCCGGTGCAAACCAACCGATAAGTGCGATAGCAACTAATACACCATAAAAGACAAGTGTCCAACCAGTACTGTGAGGGAAATGATGATCTAATACACCGATATCTGGATGAGCAAGTGTAATGACTGCAAGCTTCACACCAACCCATGCAACAATGGCATAGGCAGTTGTTTCCAACGCTGGGCGTTTGTCAAGGAGCTGAACAAACCATGTAGCGGCAAACTTTATCAATACAAGTCCTGCGATACCACCGAGAACGACAACTATAAATTGTCCTCCGTCCATCCCACCGAAATTACCTAATGGTGAATCTGGAAGACCTAGTGCAAGTGCTACTGCAGCTAAGATTGAATCAATCGCAAAAGCAAGGTCAGCTAATGCAATCTTCCCTACTGTAGGGTAGAACCCTTTACCCCTAGCCTCTTTTTCATCATCTTTATGAATATCTTCATTTTTCTTACCGAACTTTGCTTTAATGACATGCTTTAAACCTAAGTAAAGTAAATAAGCTGCTCCGATGGCCTGAATTTGCCATACGTTTGCAATAAAAGAAATTGCAAATAGTGCTAAAAACCGAAAAGCGAAAGCCATCAAAATACCATAATTGATTGCCTTTTTCTTTTGATCTTCTGGTAAATGTTTCGCAATAACTGCAAGCACTAGCGCATTGTCAGCTGATAACAAACCTTCCAACCCAATTAAGATTAACAAGGTCCATGCATACTCTAACCAAATCGAATCCATTGATTTCTCTCCTATCTAAATGAATAATGACTATTTCAAAAACATCTCTTACTGTAGATTTTCCCATTAACCTACATGTATTCCTGTAGATATTTGGTTTATATTAATTTTTATAAACACTATTTGAATAAACCTTTAAAAGAAACACATTAAAGACATATACGTACTGATAAAGGAAAATGTTTCAATTTGCCTTATACGTCAGTTTCCTTTTCCTCCAAATACTTGTTATATACTTCTTGTGCTTTATCTTCCTTGGGTACAAATTTAGATATTCGTTTATGTAGATCATTCAATAAGTATAAACCTCTAAAAATACAACCAACTACAATACCAAATCCAACAATGCCGGCCACAAATGGGTCAACAATCCATAATATGTAGGCTAACACAGTCGCTAAAATAATTGATAAAAATAAATACACTTTACTCCTCCGCTCAATTCTTCTCTTCAGCTTTAATCATACTGATCAATTTACGTATTATAAGTGCAATCAGAACAGATGAAGAGACGAACATAAAATACGTATTCACATTAAAATATTGAGAATTCACATGGATTGACATAAACGACGTGATGTCTTCTATATACTGCCAGTCAATAAACCCAAACTGTTCTTGATATACACTTGCAAGTAATTTTTTGTACGTAAAAAAAGCTTGTCTTTGATACAGAAACGAACTTGTGAGTTGTATGACGAGTACGGTAACGATCATGATGAAAGTCATACGATTTAACGTAAATTCCTTCAAAATCTTATACCACACAAACACTAAACTACAAAAAACAACGAAAAGTATACCGACAAATAATATCGCAGGGTTTCCATTGCCCGATGTTTGACCAGGGTTTGGATTCATTTCATAACATATCCAAAAAATAGGAACTGCAAATAGCAACAAGAATAGAAGAATCGTTATCTTTTTTCGAATAGAACATTCCTCCATTTTGACACGTTTCTGACAAATATAAGACTTCTTACATAATTTTACCATAGCTACTTGCATTATAAATAAAATTATAGATTATGAAAAGAGAGAAATACTCTAGTATTCCATGTTAAACTAGTAAAAAATTTTTCTAGTAACATTGGTCTAAATTCCACATCTATTAAATAGTTATAGAATATAAAAAATTTAATAGAAAAGGTGATTACAATGTTTAATGTTTCATTCTATGATAAGAAAGATGTTTTACTCGTTCAATATCGAAGCCAAGTTCCAGCTGAAGGAGAAGAATTAAAAGTAAAAGGACGTAAAGGGAAAGTAACTCGTGTTGAAACGGTTACAGAACACAAATTCAACGTACACGTAGAATTAGAAGCAGAAAAGAAAAATAATATGGCGGCAGATGCAGGGAAAAAGAAAAAGCGATAAGTAAATAAACGCACAAGTTAGGGGTATCTCTAATTTGTGCGTTTTCTAATATAAATACTGCTTTTGTATGCGACGTTTTTTAAACTGGTAATTTTCTCTGGTTCTTTAGCCGCAGCTTTCATTCCTATGAATGTACCATTTGAATAACCAATGACGTTTACCTTTTGTTTAAACCATTGTGCTACATAATCAGTCAATTAAAGTAAATCTTCCACGTGTAGGTCTTTATTTACATCGAATAATTCTCAAAAAATGAACCGTCTTCTAACTTCCTCTTTAATCATTCTTTTTCGTCACAACTATTTACTCCTCTTGTTATGCCTTAATTACATATACGAGAACACACTCTGTTTTCCTTTAAATACCATTAATGTAAAAAGCTAATATTCTCCCAAATAAAGCACATAGTATTGGTAGGAGGAATCAGGATGATTAATTTATTTTTCTCATTATGTTTACTTACTTTCAGTACTTATAACCCTACAAATAATGATGACCTGGCTCTCAAACATGATGGTGAAACAATCGCCACAATCAATCATGATGCATTCACATCATCTCTCATTGATATTCCGACTATAAATGAAAAAATGTTTGAGCAATTGGTAACAAAATTAGAGCAGCATATTAACGAAGAGCCCGTGAATGCCTATATCAATGAGAAGAACGTAATTGTATCCGGTAAACCTGGATATCAATTAGATCGTGAAAAATTCAAACAAGAACTATATACATATTTTTTGCATCATCAACCATTAGAGTTAGAAATTCCTACTGTAACCGTTCATCCGAGAGTTAGTTCTGAGCTAATAGCCGACATCCATGTGAAGCAAATCGGCAGCTTTGTTACCTATTACAGTGTTCATAAAAGCGAGCGGTCGTCTAATATTGCAATAGCTGCAGAAGCCATTAACAATCACGTTGTGTTCCAAGGAGAAGTATTTTCCTTTAATGAAGTGGTAGGAAAACGGACAGCGGAAAAAGGTTATCTACCTGCACCTATCATTATTAAAGGTGAATTGTATGACGGCGTTGGCGGCGGAATTTGCCAAGTATCCTCTACTTTATTTAATGCCGTTGATGAAGCTGGTGTAAAGATAGTCCAACGGTATTCCCATAGCCGCCGCGTTCCGTATGTTCCACCTGGTCGAGACGCAACAGTTAGTTGGTATGGACCGGACTTTACATTTAAAAACGTTTATAATCAGCCAATTTTAATTCGTGCTAGCGCCAAATATGGAAGACTGGTTATTCAGATTTATTCTTCTGAAGTGATTAATACAAATTAATTAAAATCAAACTCGGATGGTTCGATGAGCCTCCACAAATGGAAGACCGGGGTAATTAAGTGATAAAATTAAAAATAAATAGCTTTATACTTAGAAACGCATGGACTTCCATGCGTTTCAGCTTTTATTATTGCTATATGTATGTATTCAAAAAATGAATTTACAATTCAATGTACTTAACTATTCTTGCTGGATTTCCTCCAACCACAACGTTATCTGGTACATCCTTCGTGACTACTGCACCTGATGCAATAACTACATTGTTCCCTACTTTTACACCCGGGTTTATTACTGCACTTCCTCCAATCCAAACATTGTTTCCAAAATAAATCGGTTTTGCATATTCTTTTCCCGAATTACGTTCCACTGGATGAAGTGGATGTGTCGCTGTATAGATTTGCACGCCAGGAGCAAGCATACAATTATCCCCAAATCGCACTTCACAAACATCTAATATAGTGCAGTCGAAGTTTGCATAAAAGTTTTCTCCGACGTGTGTGTTATATCCATAATCGAAACGAATATTGGGCTCCATATATAAGTTTTCACCAGTTGAACCGAGTAATTCTTTTAAAAATGTTGTTCGTTTCTCTCCTTCCGTTTCTAGTGTCTGGTTATATATCCTTACCTTACGTCTAGCCTCCACACGATCCTTTACTAAAACTGAATCAGCAGGGTCATACATTTCTCCAGCTAACATTTTTTCTTTTTCTGTTCTCATTGCATTTGACCTACTTTCTAAATCTTTTTAATAATGGTAACGTGTATACTCAACATATTACTCTTCCTTACTTTCTATTATAACGTACTGCTCCACCACATAATTAAATGGATTCTGATTCCCTAGTTACATATAAGTACATATTGCCAAAGTTAATTATTTGTCCCGGTAAGAAGTTACAGTAATAGAAAATAATTTATCCATGATTTGCTTTTTGCAGATTTTCCTGTTATGATGAATAAGAATTATTTTTGTTCGGTGTAAAAAATATTGACTTTTCGTCTATAAAATCACTTTGGGCAAGGATAGTAATACATTGTGTGGTAACACACTAGGAGGCAACAAAAATGGAACAAGGTACAGTAAAATGGTTTAATGCAGAAAAAGGTTTTGGATTTATCGAACGCGAAAACGGAGACGATGTATTCGTACATTTCTCAGCAATCCAAAGTGATGGCTTCAAGTCATTAGACGAAGGTCAAAAAGTTACTTTTGACGTTGAGCAAGGTGCTCGTGGACCTCAAGCTTCTAACGTTCAAAAAGCTTAATCTTAAAGCAACCTACAAACAGGCTCTAATTTTAGAGCCTGTTTTTTTATGAGAATTAGTAAATAATGAAAAAAACGGTAAACCTCTAGGGTTTAACGCCTCTTTTCTCTTGTAATGATAGCTTCTGTCACTACGATTATTCATATCATTTAGTTCTGTATTACTTTAATTTCTTTTCCCTCTTTGCTTTTGACCACACTTTTATAAATTTTGTTCGTAACATAACCCACATGAAAAAATACTTCAAAATGATTTCAAAAATATATAAAGTGTTTCTCCATTGTGAACTACATTAGTTGAAGACTCTCTTCTTTTTTCTTGAATTAAGATCTTAATAAATGAAAATAATAATAAAAACTGAATAAGATTTCATTGGTGAACTCAAATTATGAACACAAACGTAAAGATAGCAATTAAACTTGTGAATCAGCATCATCAGAATGTTACTCAAGATATAAACCAATGGCTAAACAATGAATTATTTACATGGAACTGGTGGGTTCTTTTGGCATTTGCACTACTGCCCTGGATGGTTTGGTTCAAATTCAAAGAACGCAAAATACTAATAGAAAGTATCCTTGTTGGTACCATAGCGATCATACCCACTACCTATTTGGATGCGATTGGACTTGACTTAAAGTTTTGGACTTACCCCGTACAATTTATACCATTAGGTGCAAGGGCTCTACCATTTGATATGTCAATGGTTCCTGTCGCTTATATGCTGCTGTATCAATTTTTCAAAACATGGAGAGCCTTTATTATTGGTTTATTAATAATGGCAACTCTATTTGCTTTTATTGGTGAACCTGTTAGTAAAGCGATGAACTTGATCTATTATTTAAAATGGAAGTATTATTACTCTTTCTTCTACTACATAATTCTTGGTCTTTTTATAAAATGGTTTGTTAATAAATGTAGAGATATTAACAAGAATAATATTTAAGATCGTTCTTAATGACATATTTAAATGCAATGTTTACGACTCAAAAGAGACTTGGTTATTAACTTAGTTTCTTTTGTATCATTCGGAATCTTCCTTTTTCTTCACAACCCCTATCATTCACGACTGGTTTTACATAACAAATAGAAATGATGACACACTAAATAAAGGAGGTGTTGAACTTGAGAAGAAGACAAAAAGTGAAATTATCAGGATCCTTCCTTGCTATAACTACAATAATTGGGATATGTTTGTTACCCTTTGCAATTTATAAACGTTCATTCAAAGACTGGTTAATTGTTTACCTTGTCAGTTTAATCGGGAACTCATTGGCCGACCGATATCTTGTATCAAAGGGGTATTTAAAGTACAATATACGACCATTTCCAAAGAATGTTAAAATTCATTTACCTTTTGATTATATACATTATCCAATATTGCTTCTTTACTATAATCAATGGACACTAAATAGTAGACCTTTAGGAATAATCTTAAAACTCTTCCCTTTTGTTATACCACAAGTAATTATTGAGACGATTGCAGCAAAGAAGACAAACCTCATATCATGGAAAAAAGGATGGACTTGGTACCATTCATTTATCTGTTTAGTGATTAAACTTCTATTATGTAGAAGCATTATTGCAATTATTAGGATGTTAAGTAAAGAAAAGGTTTCTACTACTTAGTAAGCATTATTTTAAGGAGAAGCCTTTAAAAAGTAAAAGTTCTAAGTAGTCACTTGTTTTCGCATATGCTTGTAATATATTTTAGATTTATAAAAACTGCAGCAGTGATTTAACAATTTTATTTAAAATGGAAAGTTACTGAAAGTAGAAAGGTCAAGATGTTAAAACTTCTGAAATCTTCAAAACTATACCTAAATTGATGCGAAAGTGGCGGATCACTATTATCTATCCCCTGTTTATAAAAAGGTATTTTATTCTTCTAATTTTAACAATTCTGCAATCATATCAGAACTACCTGGCATAAACAGAATCAATGCGAAAACGATACAAAGAACACCAACAACAAACAAAAAGATTAATATTTTAACTGACCGAGGTACCTCTTTCCATAAAGCTCCTATCATAATAAGTACAACACCTAACAGAAGTAATAATAAATAATAAAACCCCACTTCATCACCTCGTGTAACCAGATTTTAAATACATAGAATTTTTATGTATGTAGTAATTCTATGTATAAGAATAAACGATGATGTTAATAAAGTAAATACTTTTGTATTAGGAACCCAATAAAAAAGTACATGATCCATAATGGATTCATGCACTCTACACTTTTCACAGTTCGTTACTTTTCCTCTCTTCCATTGCCAATGAAATATATAAAATTAAAAATATGATACCTTGAACCAACGGAAAAAAGATTACTATCCAAGTCAATGTACTTATTTCACCATTTCCAATTGGACCAACTTTTGGGCGGTACATTTGATATAGAGTAAAAATAAAAAAGAATATAGACAATATTGAAACGGTCAGGAACACATTTTTCCGCACTTTTTACACCTCTAATCTAAACTAACGTTTAACCATTATTAACTAGTACAATGTGTGACCTTTCCAACTTATATACCAGTATTTCCTTTCTTAATAGATTTCTTTAATAAAAGTAAAGTTCTTATTCAGTTCACTTTCATTGATTGCGATTCTATTTGTTAAATCTGTCGTTCTAAATACAAACTCTTTTACCCCAATAAATTCTGATTGACTAATCAAGTAAAACTGAGTTCCCTTTTTATAACCATTAAACTGTCTTTTTAATTTATATACTTTCATTCATTAACCTCAAATGATAATTTGTTTTCGATATATGTTCCCTACCTATTATTATTCACCAAAAAAGAACACTATCCTCTATGAATAGTGCGGTGAATCTAACTTTTTCACTAAATAAATTGTGTTAGTAGCTTGTTAAACTTATCACGTTCTTCCCAAAATGCGCCATGTCCACTATATTCAAACGGTATTAGCTGTGAATTTCTTATTTTTTGGTTAAGTTCTGGTGCCTGTGCAAACGGAATAACTTTGTCATGTATTCCGTGAATGATTAACGTAGGTACATTTATTTTTGGAAGATCCTCATCCAATTTTTCATCTCTTAATGTCACAATAATAGCAGCTGTTGACCAACTTGCAGCTTGTAATCCCATTTGCATAAACCAGTCCGAAAATGGTTTCGAGATATACTGAAAGAAAAACTGATCAGTTACACCTTGCATCATTTTAGGGCGATCATTTAATGTTTCCGTAAGAAGCGCATTTGCTGTTTCTGGTGTAAATCCAGTTGGAGCTGCCGCATCAACGAGAACAAGTTTTGATACCCCATAACCATTGTGGCGTGACATATACCGAATTGCAATAGCCCCACCCGTGGAGTGACCTACGAAAGTAAAATTGGTTAACTGTAGGATATCGACTACGGTTCGGATATCATCTGCAAGTCTGTTAAAAGAATACCCACTCACTGGTTTATCCGATTTTCCAAAGCCCCTCCAATCTATACCAATACATCGGTAACCCATTGCAGGAAGAATCGAAAATTGATACTCAAACTGGTCATGACTTAACGGCCAACCGTGTAAAAAAACGATGGTCTTACTCCCTCCAGGGTTAACATCTTCCACATATAAATTCACACCTGGCTCCACCGTAACAAAATATCCCATGAAGATTCCTCCCTAGTTAAAATGTGCTAACTATAAGTTATTCATTTTGTCAACATAGGTGAGAATCTATAGGAAATAGTTTATTCTGCAAAGTTAAGCTTCTTTTATTAGTCGTCCAATCCATTTAAAATAAAGTATATTAACAACCATTGCAAAACAATAGAATAAATAAGAGTAGTAATTCTCCCATTTCTTAAATTGAAACAAATTAAAATACTCAGCAGATATCCATTCTAATCCCATTAAAATGAAGGCACACAGTAGAATAAAAATAATGTTGTTTAATTTGAATTTTTGATAAAAGTGAATAAACGTAATAACCGGCAATGGATATACGAGTATTTGAAGAATGGAATCAAAGAATTCGCCATGTGCGTAATCTAACGTATCATAAAAATCGAGTGGCGGTTCGGCGAAAATCCGATCTCCTACAGTTGCAAATAACATATTAAATACAAATAATGCTACAATCTCCGTTTTGAGTAGAACGGGATCCTTTCTATGAATAAAAAACAGAATAAACCACGTAATAAAAATGATGGCTATTACAAAAAGTTCATTTTCATCAAAGTCTTTTGGTGTTAGTGGCCCTAAAATTATTGATACATTATACAACGCCGATATATTCCTTTCTTAACACTTCTTGTAGATTCCTCATGAATATAATCGAAATACAAAGGATTCCAATTGAAATGCATAAATCTACAATCGGATACCAATGATTTGATTCAGATTGTAAAGCTCCTATTAACAAATAAACTTGTTTAAACACTAAATCGATTACTACCCAACTAACCAAAACTAACGATATAATCGAGTGTTTTGTTCGATACATATATAATAGCCACATTAAAATGATTGGAAGTGTAATCCCGAAGTGCAGATAACTCCAAACTCTAGGTATTAATTCTTCTTTAACTCCTAAACGTTCATAAGCTGAGAAGATTTTGAAATTAATATGTTGGCATAAAAATGATGTGAAAATAAACAGCAATAGTACTTCTAACTTCATAAATAATTTTGTCAAATGCTTTAGTGAGTTTAACAAATAGATCATGAGTAAGAGTTCAAAAATTAAACAAATATATAGCATTCTCAATTCCATCCTTTTTCCAGCTAAACTTAAGTTATAATTTCTTCTTATTATCTAGTTTCACAGCATTTATATTCTTCTAACGAACTAAAAAAAGCCTCTTACTTTTCAGTAATGAGGCTTTCTTTCGTAAATCAACGTTCATAATAATAGCTTATAAAACTTTTCACACCAAGATATTACTGTCCAGGCGGTGTTTTCTTTGTAACTTTAATAGCTTTCAACTTATTGTCCTCAACAGATTGGATTAGAAAATGCAGATGGTGATATTCAAATGTTTCACCCTCAATTGGAAACCTACCTAATTCCTTTAATATAAATCCTGTTAAAATATCTTCTTGTTCTGGTATTTTTGTTTTAAATGCTTCATTAAATCTTCTAAGAGCTAGTTTCCCATTACAGATAATATGAGATTCTGTTAGTTCATCAATTAGAATTTCCTCATTTAGATCCGTTTCATCCATGATTTCCTGACCAATCATCGCTTCGATAATATCTTCATGGCTAATAATCCCTTTTGTCCCACCATATTCATCCAAAACAATTGCCAAATGTCTTCTGTTTTTGAGCATTAGTTTAAAGACATTTTCAATCGAATGAAATTCAAAAACAAATAACGGATCACTATCAATATAATCCTCTAGCTTTTTTGTCGGTTCTAACGACCATTCAAGGAGCAACTTTGAGTGTAACACCCCTACAATATGATCCATATTCTCTTTATAAACTGGAAAACGTGTATGGCTTCCATTTAATATTATTTCTCGAGATTCTTCATAACTTGCTTCACAAGGAATTCCTTGTATTTCTGTGCGTGGTGTTTTAAGTGCATCACGGACATCCATATTATAAAAGTCAAGAACTCCTTTAATTCTCCTTGTTTCATCATTTTGAAATGTACCTTCAGATGTTGCGATATTGACCATCGTGATTAACTCTTCTCTTGAAACAGATATAGAAGGTTCCGCATCTTTCGAAATTAACTTAATAATGAACCTTGTAAAAGCTGACAAAAGAAACGTAAGCGGCTTAAATACAATTAATAGTATCCTTATAACCGGGAATACGATATATGCAACTTTGTCAGCGAACGTTGCAGCAATTGACTTTGGTAGTACTTCAGCAAAGATGATTAAGACTACTGTTAAAATACCTGTTGCGACACCAACATTAACTCCATATTCAATCGCAATAATCGTGACAATCGTAGGCAGCATGATATTTGCGATATTATTACCAATTAAAATTGCCGTAATTAATTCATCAGGTTTTGAAACAAGTTCCAGTAGCTTTTGAGATTTTTTATCATGATTCTCTGCTCTAGTTTTTATTTTCATTTTATTTGCTGCCGTTAAAGCTGTCTCACTTCCAGATAAAAAGAAAGAGACCATTAGAAAAAACAGTATTGCAATAAACAATTTAAAATTCCTCCATATAGGTTGATAGAAAACGTATTTACATATATTTTACCTCTCTACTGAAAATTTTACCAATTTACGTATTTTCTTTATTAAAAAGTTGCAGGTTATGTATGATCTCTTGTCATTGTAAATTTTTATAAAATAATGAATCTTTATCCTTTGTCATACGTACTAGTAAAGGTAGTTCATTTGTACTGGTATTTTTTATAGAAATGAGGAGATGTAATGGCGGTATTAGAGGTTCATAATCTGAAAAAGTCTTTTGGAACAAACCACGCTGTGAAAGACATAAGTTTCACTGTCAAACCTGGTGAAGTCTTTACGATAATTGGTCCAAATGGTGCTGGCAAAACGACCACACTAGAAATGATTGAGGGCTTAGTAGATCCCGATCAAGGTGACATTCTTTTCGGAGAGTTAAACTGGAAACAGCATTCCGTTCAAATTAAGAAAATGATTGGCGTACAACCACAAACAAGTGCGATGTTTGACCTGCTAACACCCGAAGAGAACTTGGATTTATTTGCTACCTTCTTTGACAAGGCAAAGTCTACAGAAGAAATTTTACAGCTCGTGAACTTAACAGATCATCGGAAAAGCCACGTGAAAAAGTTATCAGGTGGTCAGCGACAACGTCTCGCGATTGGCCTTGCGATGATTAGTGATCCTGATATTATCTTTCTAGATGAACCCACAACAGGACTTGATCCACAAGCCCGTCGAAACATTTGGGACATTGTACTGGAGTTAAAGAAGCTTGGTAAAACGATTATTTTAACAACTCATTATATGGAAGAAGCTGAAAAGTTAAGCGATCGTGTTTGTATTGTAGATTCTGGGTTAATTGTCACATTAGACACCCCTACTGCTCTTATTGGTCAGTTAACAAAAGAACGTGAAGTTAGATTGTCGTTCACAGATAATGAAGCAGCGGCAATGGATGCAGAAAAATTGGCTGAAAATCTTGAATCTGTATCCAGGATAGAACGAGAAGGAACAGCTTTAAAGGTATGGAGCGAGAGCCCGGAGGATTTATTATATGACTTATTCAAGTTTACAAAAGAAAAGGAATATCAAGTAGACCAAATCTCCATCCATGAAATGAGTTTAGAAGATGTGTTTATCGCCTTTACTGGCAAGGAATGGAGGGATTAAGATGAAGCAATTCAAACAAATGTTTCTCGCTCAATTGCGGTTAACACTCCGTGAAAAGCAAGCCTGGTTTTGGGGAATCTTCTTCCCTGTTATTCTCATGGTCATCTTTATGACGATTTTTAGTGGTGATAACTCGAATGACGAGTTCAAAACTGAAGTTGCCATCGTCAGTGAAAACTCAAATGCTACTTCTGATATGATGTTAGAACAGCTTAAGCAAATTCCTGTTATTGAGATTTATGAGGACGGACTCGTTAGCCAAAAAGAAGCAAATGAACTCGTTCGCGAACAAGAAATAGACGCTGCCATTATCTTACCAAGAGAAGTAGATGCAACTGAAATTGGTTTAATTGTAAATAAAGAAAACGAAAGCAGTGCAACAACACAAGTTGTTGCGGGCATTCTTGATAAGTTTGTCCAACAAGCAAATTTAGCGGTTGTTGGAGCAACTCCTACGTATGAGCTGCAAATCGATTCAATAACGGCTGGAACTAACACGTTAGAGTATACCGATTTTCTTTTAACCGGGATGATTGCCTTATCAATTGCTCAAGGTGGATTGTTTGGAATGGTCGGTCTTGTAGATATGCGCCGAAAAGGCTTGATTAAGAGACTACGAATGACACCTGCAAATATGGGGCTTTTTGGTCTTAGTGATATGCTTGTGAGGTTATTGTTTAGCTGTATTCAAATTACATTATTAACGCTCATTGGTGTATTCGTTTTTGGGGCAAACGTTTATATTAATGTCATTAGTCTATTATTTGTTTTCTTAGTCGGAGCCCTTTCGTTCAATGCCATTGGCTATTTAATTTCTTCATTCAGTAATACAAATGAAGCCTACATGGGCGTTGCAAATATTACTAGCTTTGTGATGATGTTTCTTAGCGGTATATTCTTCCCAGTGGAAACAATGCCAGAATGGCTTCAGCCGTTTTCAAATATCTTACCTCTTACTTACTTTGCAGATGGATTGAGAGATAGTATGGTGTACAACTCAAGTATTGCAACGAGTTCGCTATGGCTAAGCTTTGGGAATATGGTCATTTGGGGAGGAATTGCCTTCTTAATTGGCTCATTGTTGTATAAAAGAAAATCGATTGTAGAAACGAGATAATGAAAACGCAGTGATTTCACACCGAATTCACTGCTTTTTTCATTACTAATTGCCTTCTTCAGCTTCTGCTGCTAATGCGTCAGCTTTTGTTTTGTGTACCGTACCGAAAGGGTGTTGAGGTGGTGCATAGATGGAATACAACTTTAAAGGTTCATTACCTGTATTGATTAGGTTATGCCATTTTACTGCAGGGATAATGATTGCAAAGTCATCATAAATCTTTTCCTCAAAAGTAAGTTGTTCCCTGCTATCCCCCATCTTCACAACTCCTTGGCCTTGTTCTATACGAAGGAATTGATCTAAATCCGGGTGAATTTCGAGCCCGATATCTTCCCCTACACCAATACTCATTAACGTTAGTTGTAAATGACTACCTGTCCATAATGCTGTTCGGAACGTATCGTTTTGCTTCGTCGCTTCCTCGATATCGATCACAAACGGTGCATCGCCATAATCTTTAAGTTGAAGAAGTGCCTCAAATCTCATCGCATTATCTCGTTCATTATTTAGTGCCCAAATAAACATATTTTGAACCTGTGGATTTTTAGTAAGTAAACAACTCTTTTGATAAAGATCATATCCCGCTACTTCCGTTTGATACGCCTTTTCCAACCCATCACGATAATTTTGATAATGTATCTGTTCGTGTTGAAATTGTGGATGTGTTCCAGTCAATTGAACATATAAACTATGAAGCTGGCTATATTGCACTTTGTTTCTTTCTAGCGCATATAAAATATGCTGCTGATGACTTTCATTTGGTGCTGTGTGTGCTAATCTCGTATAAAGCTCTATAGAAGACGCCTCTTTTTTTATCCCATCTACCACAGCATCAATAAGCGGCTGATCATATCGATACATCGAGTTTGAATAAGTAGGATAATAAGGATAAGAATTTGTTAATGAATCATCATACATCCTGTTCATTCCCTTCACATAAATATTCAAAACATCATATGCCTATAAATTCAAAATGGAAGTTGTATACAAAACAAAACACTTTAGCACTTTAAAGGAATGGGGGCCTGGCCCCCACTCCTTTAAAGTGCTAAAGTTCATGTTTCAATTTCCACAAATAGAAAAACAGCCTGATACATTGCTATCAGACTGTTCGTTTCCATAATGTATATTAATCATTTAATACTTTATCCATAACCGTCTTTGTTTTTGGTCCAAAGACACCATCATTCGCTAACTCAGGGAATCTCTCCTGGAATTTTACGACTGCTGCCTTTGTATTTGGACCGTATACACCATCCACCGCTACGTTATAACTCATATCATTTAGCGCCTTTTGAAGTGTTTTCACGGCTTCCCCTCGACTACCGACTTTTAGTACACTAGTTTCTGCAAAGCCGAACGAGTTTACTGCTTTCGAAAGTGAAGCATGTGTTTTAGCTCCGTACACACCATCTTGTGATAGATTCTTAGATTTTTGAAACGCAACAACAGCTGTCTTCGTGTTCGGACCGAAAACACCGTCCTCCGACAGCTCCGCCCCCATAGCCTTATTCAGGGCACGCTGCATAATTTTCACACTTTCTCCTTTTGATCCTACTTTTAATACTCCCGATAAATCAAAAATCGAATAATTGATGCTATCTTCTGCATGAGTCGCTGCTGGTACTCCTGCAAATAACAAAGAAGCTGTAAGTGCTGTAGCCGATAATACCTTCCACGTTTTCATAAAAAAATCATCCCCCTAAGTTTTCATTCGCTTATGTAACGGAGGATGTTTTGGATTTGTTGCATAGAAATGGAAAATAATTGTTAATTCATTTCGAGAATTAGCGGCAAATGATCACTTAATCCTTGCCACACATCATTATCTTTAATACAAAACCTCGTGTTTTTATCTAAAATGGATTGAGAAACAAAACAATAGTCTATGTGAAAGGGTTGGTCTTTTTTTCTATGATGATAGTATGTAGGGGTAGCCTCTTCACCAAATGATTCATTCGTGAAATGATGATAACAACTTCTAATTCCAAACATACCTAGAAACTCATTTATTTCACCCATACCCTTAATACCACGGTAGCTAGCTTTTAGCTTCTGATCGATATTAAAATCTCCCATAATAATTACATGTTGATTTCGAAGCAATTCTCCATATTCGCTTAAAGCTGTAAGTACATATTTTCCGTATGAAATACCCTCTTGCCTAATTGGCCAAACAGCTATTAAAGTAAAATCTTCTTCACCAGTTACCTTTATAGGAACAATCCACTCAAAGCTAGGGAATTCTTTGATGATACTTAGTTTGTATTTATCAGATAAAGAAATAATTCCTAAACCTTTATTCTCATTTTTACCACACCATATCCCGTCATAAATATTCAATTCACGCATAAATTGATCTGTGTTTTGACACTCTGGAATAATCGCAATATCAGGTGCCAATTCTATTAATCTTTTATACTTATCTTTATTGATAAATCCTTGCTGGCAGTTCCAAGAGATTATTTTCATACATACCTTCCACTCCTATATAAGTTTCTGTTAATTAATACCTATTCGGATTTATATATATTTACCTACCTAATTTTGGTAATTTATGATATAAAAGTAATTATTTTATTAACAAAAGGGACCAAACTGGCCCCATTTATAACTGCATTATTCGTTTATGTACTTAACAGTAGCTATCTCGCTTGCAAATCTATCCCCGTTATCAATAAAAACTATTCTTGAGATTGAGTGCACCTAGATTGTCAGGGCCATAACTGCTAGTTTTAGATTTTAAGAGAACTAGTAAAATGTTTTCTCAATCCACCCCTTCACACCCCTTCGTTCTCAAAAGCACGTCAACAGCCGATCCGTCGTAGGATCCATTATCAATGGAGGCGAGAATTTCTATCTCATTTAGCATTCTTTCTTTTGCTAATTTAACAATTTCTTCTGCATGATCTGGTCTTACTGCCACGACACCATCTTCATCACCGATGACAATATCCCCAGGATGAATGACCATTTCAGCAATTGAGATTGGTACATTGATCTCCCCTGGACCATCTTTATACGGACCACGGTGTGTGACGGCTTTCGCATAGACTGGGAATGATTCTTTTGCGATCACCCCGGAGTCACGGATTGCTCCATTTATGACAAATCCGTTTACGCCTTGTTTCATCGCAAGACGCATCATAATTTCACCAATCATCGCGTGTGTCACCTCACCACCACCATCAACCACAATCACATCGCCAGGCTCTGCAAGCTGAATTGCCTTATGAACCATTAGGTTATCACCAGGTCTCGTTTTTACCGTTAATGCTGTCCCAAGGAGCTTTCCGTTATTATGAAATGGACGCAAATGTGCACCACCCGAAAACATACGATTCATACAATCACTAATCACTGTCGTTGGTATATCTCGAAACTTCGATACAAGTTCCTCACTTGCCTTACGATCTCGTTGTAATATTCTAAAACCTAGATTCATATAAATTCCCCCTCACAAACACACAAGTGATTCATTATATTTCTCCCATGCCCCATTTCAGAACAAAACCAAACCATCTTTTACAACGAACTTTCACTTTATCACTTTAAAGGGGTGGGGGCCTGTCCCCCACCCCTTTAAAGCGTAAAAGTGGTATCAAATAATTACAAAAATAAATTTTCTAAATGTTCTAAATTTAGGATTAGGTAGATAAGTATATGGTAAGACCATACAACTTGGCAGTGAGTTAAAGGTAGACTCGGATGGATGTTTCTACAATAGAAATGTAAGCCCTTCCAGTGTTGTGCGGATTATTTAATAGGATGGTGATAAGCTTGAAGTTGCTTTGTTTTGAGTCAAGTAGTGGTGTTCGTTTAGGAGTAAAAACAGAAAATGGTGTCGTGGATGTGCGTGCAACAGCTGAGAACGCTGGATTACGTGCACCTACTTCAATGGCAGAGGTGATTGCTTCTGGTCAATCAGCTCTAGATCAACTTAATCAGGTTGTTGCAAGTGCAGAATCTTTCCTTGAAGAAGCTGAGATTACATTTGCACCAGTGTTCCAAGAGCCGAAGAAGATTGTGTGTTCTGGTGCGAATTATTTAGCTCATGTAGCTGAAGCGAACTTAAATATTCCAGAATATCCAATTTACTTCCCTAAGTACCAAAATAGTTTGGCTGCTCACAATGAGGTCATCTCTCCTCCTGATGCGACGGATCAAGTTGACTACGAGGTGGAGCTAGTTGTTGTGATTGGCAAGCAAGCTCGTGATGTATCTCAAGAAGATGCCCTTGATTATGTGTTTGGATACACAACTGGAAATGATTTATCAGCTCGTGACTTACAGTTCCGTGGTGTTCAATGGTTAATGGGTAAAGCAATTGATAAATTTGCACCAGTTGGCCCATACCTCGTTACAGCTGATGATGTTCCAAATCCACAAAACTTAAATCTATCAACTACTGTTAATGGCGAAGTTCGTCAAAGCTCTAACACAAGTAAAATGATCTTCCCTATTGCAGAGATGATCAGTGACCTTTCAAAGGTTATGACACTTGAGCCAGGAGACGTCCTGTTTACAGGAACACCAGAGGGCGTCATCGTCGGAATGGCAGAAAAGAACTGGCTAAAACCAGGTGACGAAATTGTTTGTGAAGTTGAGGGAATTGGACGCCTCGTAAACAAAATTGGCTAGGTGCCAGGCACTTGTCGAAAAATCTTTATTCATTCTCAAAAATACGGATCAATCGCACCAACGACTGATCCTCTTATTCACACAGGTTTGTAAGCGATTACAATTCTTTCCTCTATGTCGAGCATAATGAAACATCATTTCATTTAATGGGGGGCTATATGTTATGGAAGGTACAATATTTTCACTGATACCACCGATTGTCGTCATTGTTCTTATTATATTAACGAAAAGAATGTTCTTATCTTTAGGTGTGGGGATTGCACTTGGTGCACTCATGTACAACGGCTGGAACGTTGTTGACAGCTTTACAAATGTCTTCACGATTATGTCAGAGGTTTTACTCGGTGATGGAAAGGTTTTAGTGTTCGTTATCCTCATCGGGATTCTTTCTTCCCTTCTCTATCTTTCTGGTGGAATTCTCGCCTTTGCTGAATGGGGCGTTCGTGTTGCAAAAACTAGATTTCAAGCTCAATTAGCGACGATGTTACTCGGGTTCTTTACTTGGTTTGATGATGCATTCAGCTGTTTATTCCGTGGTGCTGTAATGAAATCTGTTACTGACAAATATCAAGTTTCTCATTCGAAATTATCCTATCTTATCCACTCTACTTCTGCACCAATCGCCCTACTCGTACCTGTATCAGCTCTTGCTGCATTCATCACTTCCATTATTGCAGGAGTTTTAACTTCTACAGAAATCACTGAATACCAAGCACTTGAAGCTTTCTTACTTTCAATCCCTACAAACTACTATACTATTTCAACAATTGTTCTCGTATTTATCGCAGCCTACTTCAGCATTAATGTAGGCCAAATGAAGCGTGACGAAAAACGTGCACAAGAAGAAGGAATCTTATTTGATGAATCTAGAGGAAAAGTACCCGGCGCAGAAGAATCTAAGCTGCCAAGTCGTACTGACGGAAAAATCGCAGACTTATTACTCCCTGTTATAACGTTGATAGTTGTAACAGTGATCAGTGCCATCTGGATGGGTCAATCGGCAGAAGGTCCAACTTCTGCGATGGAAGTTCTTAAAAATACAGATGTTATTTCAGCACTTGTAAATGGTGGATTATGTGCAAACCTTGTGATCATCGCTCGTTTACTCATGAAAAAAACACCTGGTAATCATTTAACACAATCTATTGTTTCAGGTGCGAAAACAACATTACCAAGTGTATGTATTTTATTCCTTGCCCTAGTAACAGCTAACATTATCTCTTCATTAGGTGTTGGTCAATATTTCGCAACATTAATCGAAGGAAACTTGTCTCTAGCATGGTTGCCGGTTATCTTCTTCCTATTCGCTGCATTCATTTCTTACTCAATCGGAAGTACGCTTGGAACAGCAGGATTAATGCTACCAATCGGTGCTGAAATTGTTGCAGCAACTGACATCACATTCTTAATCCCAGTAATTGGTGCAGTATTAGCTGGAACTGTATTTGGGGAGCATAGCTCACCACTATCTGATACAACGATTCTTGCTTCAATCGGAAGTGCCGTGCACCCAATCGATCACATGTTAACTCAGTTACCATATGCTATTTTATCAAGTATTGCTTCCATCATTGGATTCGTAGTACTAGGTTTCTCTGGAAGCACAGTATTTGGACTTATTGTTTCACTTGTAACAGTTGTACTTGGTGCCTTCATCCTCAAGCATAGGCAAACCAAAGCGTTACAACCCGCTATAAAGTAAAAAATAGTAGACTTCTAAGACGGAGCCCTCCGTATTTCCGGCAGGGCTTCGTTATTTTACTAGAATAATCGATAATGAAATGCGATAAATATAGCTATATACCCTACTATTCTTTTAAGAAAAGGTGAAGAAAAATGATAGAACCAGTGAAACGATTAAATGTTACAGATAGTATCGTAAATCAAATAAAAGATCTTGTTCTTCAAGGAAAATTAACGATTGGGGATAAACTCCCACCTGAGCGAGAGCTGATGAATCAGTTTGGTGTTGGAAGACCATCACTTCGGGAGGCGTTAAAAGTGCTTGAAGCACAAGGCTTAATCGAAAAAACTCAAAAAGGTACGATCATTACAGGAAACCACAATAAGTTTTTTACCGAGTCATTAATGTTTCAACTGTATTTTTCCTCATCAGATCTAAACGACATCTTTGAAACAAGAAGATTCATTGAACGAGAATTAGTATTCATGGCAACAAAGCGTGCAAATGATGATGATCTCCATGAAATCGAACAAACGATCTACGCCATGGAATTAGCCATTCAAACTGAAAATCAAGCAGACTACGTTTCTGCAAATCTACACTTTCACGACCGAATTGCGAAAGCATCGAAAAACGAAGTGATGTATAACTTATATCAATCCATTACTAGTTTAGTTGAGCACTCACAAGTATTAGCGGTCGCAGTCCCTGGTATTAAAAGCGATTCCTTGCACTATCACAAAGAAATTTTTGCTGCCCTAAAAGAAAGAAACGCTCAATTAGCAAGTGAGCGAATGGTCAATCACATTACAAGTGTATCTCAGTTTCTTTTTAAAAATTGAGGAGGTATAAAATGAGAGTCGCCTCTATTCAGACGCCTGCCTTCGACTTATCACAATACAAAGAAGCATTACATTATATGTTAGCTAAAATTGATGAAGCTGCTAGCCTAGACCCTAAACTTATCGTTGTCCCAGAGTGTGCCTATCCATCCTACTATCTAGGCTCCAGTGAAGTACACTTACACGAAGCCATGAACCTGGTGGAGGATGTCATTGACTCTATCAAATACAAAGCGATTAAATATAAGACGTACATTGCGTTCGGACTCGTCGTAAAAGAAAATAACAAACTTTTCAATAGAGGAATTTTGCTTGATCCGAGTGGAAATCAAGTGGGACATGTAAACAAATCATTTATGTGGCATTTCGACAGTGATTGGTTTTCTACTGAAGAGTCTGCGAATATCGTAGAAACACCTTACGGAAAATGGGGACTCATCATTTGTGCAGACGGTCGCATGCCAGAGATCGTTCGGAACTTAGCATTACAAGGAGTCGACCTTGTGATTGACCTCGCTAATTTAACATCTACCGGACAAATCAAAGAACAGTTAACAAACGCACAATCCAATTTTATGCTCTCCACTCGTGCACTAGAAAACAACGTTTGGCTTGTAATGGCGGATAAAATTGGCATCGAAGCTCGAACAGTTACCTATTCAGGCCGTAGTAGTATCATTGGTCCCACTGGTGAAATCATTGCCGAAGCATCCCCTCATCAAGAAGAAATCATACATGCGGATATCGATGTTACGAATCGTCCTGGTAAACTACCCTTACGAAAACCAACGACCTATCAAGCACTTACAGAAAAAATTGAAACCCTACCTTGTTCTCAAATTTACAATGAAGAAGTCATTCCTTCAAACTTAGTAATCCAAGGCTCAACCGTTCAATTTTTTTATGGAAACAAAGCGGAATATATGAAACAAGCAGAATTTTTCATTCAAACATTAGAAAAGCAGTTAACAGATGTAATTGTTTTGCCTCACAGTACAGAAGAAATACAACCATCAACGATACAAGCGGCAATTAACATGGATGAAACAATCGTATTTTTCTCAACGACAGAAAAACAAACCCTTACCCTTTATGCAGTTACGAGAAAATCGTTAACTAAATACGATAAAATACATGTAACTGATGAAGAATTGCTACACTATCATCCAGGTCAAAATTACAAAGTATTTGAAACATCAAAAGGCAACATCGGAGTGATGATTGGAGAAGATGGTTTGTTCCCTGAAGTGGCACGGATATTATCTCTTCATGGAGCAGATTGTATCGTTTGGATTAATGAAATGGATCCCATTAATCAAGAAAAGGTTGCCCGAACTCGAGCTGCCGAAAACAAGGTATTTGTCCTAACAGCAAGTCAACTAAATTGCTGTGAGAACACGTCAAGTATGATCATTGATCCAAACGGAAACATTATAGCAGCTACACTTAAGAATACCGAACAGGCTTGCTCTACTCAAATGCCGCTTGTGCTTAGCCGTTGCAAAAACATCGTACCGAAAACCAATGCGATTTTTCACAGAACCCCAGAAAAATATCATCGACTGTTGAACTAAAGAGGACTCGTTCCTCTTTTTATTTATGGCTGTTTTTCGGAACATGTAGTTACACCACCAAAGTGAGTTGTTAGTAGATTGTATAAGAAAAATAAAATACAATAATAAATAAAAGGAGTGATTACAATGCAGCTAACATTTGAGGTGATTTCTGAAAACAAACTCGAAGTTTGTAAAGACCTATGCAATGAACTAATGACATTCCAAAAATCCGTAGCACATATAAGGCCGGAAATATTTGATAACATGCGTTATGAAACGCGACTCGTTCCTTCTGTTAAAAATGCCATACATAATTATATCGTTGTTGTAAAAGACGGCGTGACACCGATTGCTTATATGTACTCAAACATTTCATCGAAAGAATCACATTCGAATGAGTTCGCGACGTTTTTCGACCTTGATTCCGTCAAAAATAAAAACGTTGGGAACTTAGCACAATTTTTTATAAAAAAAGAATACAGACAATATGGTATAGGATCCAAACTGTTCAGTATGTCCATGGACTGGCTTAACCAATTCAACGATGTTGAAGACTACTTTATATACGTATCGAATGGAAATGAAAACGCACTAGAATTTTACAAACGAAAAGGATTCGCTGTTAGCCATGAGATATTAGATGGTTTTATAACAGTGTTACGTCGTTAGAACGATTTATAATCTAGAAAAAATAACGAAGATAAGGTTGTAATACCACCCTTATTCTTCGTTATTCATGTATTTCCTCTAATGTTCGCCCGTCTATTGATTCAACATCCCCATTACCTGGAAATAACGTTAGCGGAGAAGAATGTGCACCGATAACTTGTTGTTCTGCCTTCATTATAAATATATGTCTAAGTCCCGTTTTCAAACGAAAAGCTACAAACCCTTCTGTCGTAACCTCTTTGCCTATATAGGATTTAGGGCTTGTTTCTTGTAGACTCCAAATTTGATTAAATGGCATTTCCAGTAACAGTTCTTTGTTATATGTGGTTGTGTGGATATCGCCTTTCGACCATAGAAGAAAATAACCTTGATTCCTCGCATATTCTCTACCTGCAACACTACTATTCACTATGATTAGAAATACATAGAGATAAATCATTGCAACCACCGTTAAAATCATCCAACACTTTTTTCTCACATAGAACCTCCTGTTATAACCTCCGCACTCGATCCAATAACTTCACTACGACATACATACCGTAAAAAACGATAAAAACATCCACAGTTAGAACGAACAAGGAGAAGTCATCAATACCATTTTCTCTAATATCCATCATTGATACATAAATAGGTAAATCAGATGGCATTGGAGTTAAAGAAGTACTTTGATTCATAAAAGAAAAGGGAAAACCGAGTGGTACATGCTGCAATTGTTCCATTTCAGTAACCTTCGTTTGTTTCCAAACAGGTGAGGAAATGACGATGAATACACTCGTTATGAATAAAACAATGAATCTCATTCGACTACCTACTTTCAGGTACCTAGCCCTTATTAAGTTTATTCGGGGCAACTAATATTTCATTGTTGTCCTGTTGCTGTTGTTCCATTTGTTTAGACATCGATCTAACTTTGAAAAACAAGTAAAATAATATCCCAAATTGAATGAACGTTAGTAGAATGGTAAGGAATGCCATTAGGGTTCCTCCTTGTAATTTATATATTAGTATCATTGTATATTCCACATAATATAGGAAATCCCTTCCAACTTCTATCCTACTTTTCCAATTCTTTTATTAATATTCGTTAATTGTTATAACATAATAACTCGCTATTTTTTTAGATAACAAGACAAAAAAAAAACCCTAGTTTCATAACTGGGATTAGTTTTCTAAATTTTTCACATGCAATATTTTTATTCATTCACCGTAGGAAGTTGAATATAAAATTTCGTCCCTTCTCCTAGTTTACTATCAACTTTGATTGAACCTTTCATCGCATGAATGATTTTATAAGCAACGGATAATCCTACTCCAGTCCCTTTATCTTTCGTTGAGTAAAAAGGAGTTCCGAGATATTTTAATTGAAGTTCTGACATCCCTTGCCCATTATCCTCTATCTCAACGATTACGTCTCCATTTCGTTTATAAGCAGAGACTTTGACTTTCCCACTCTTTCCAATTGCTTCAATACTGTTCTTCATTAAATTTACAAATACTTGCTTAATTTCAGAGCTGTCTCCTTTAATAAACAAGTCATCCTCAACAGAGGCAACAATCGAAATCGCTTGGAAGTTTGTATAGGATCTCATTAATTCTATAATATTATCGAGGTCATCTTTTAAGTTAATTTTATGTAAGTCAGTCGTAGACGGTTTTGCTAGAGATAGAAACTCGGTTAATATCGATTGAGAATGATCGAGCTCCTCTAATGAAATATTAATATATCTCTTCTGCGATTCATTTAAATTTTTGTTATCTCTCATTAGCTGTAAAAAACCACGAACAGCTGTCATCGGATTTCGAACTTCATGAGCTACAGATGCTGCAAGCTGTCCAACAACGTTAATCGTTTCTGCTCTTTGAACCTTATATTCTAGTTCTATTTGTTTATGTAAGTTTTCAAAAATAAACACAACAGAAAGAAGGGTTAACCACGAGATAAAAGAGTAAATGAGGATAGTTACAACTTCTTCCCCGTTATTCGTTTGTACGAGCCACATAGACCTTGTAACAGTAATTACCCATTCGATCAAGCTAATGGAGATCAGTTTTGCAGTTAAAGAAAACTCTTTGAACTTTTTAGAGGTTACAATAAGTAAACCAGTAGCAATTCCAAAATTCACTATCGTCATAAGTAGGTTTCCATCTTGAAATAATACTTTGTATAAAACGGAAAGAACGACGATGATGATCCCAGATAAAGTAGATCCATATAAAAACGCAATAATCATTGGAATAATTTTTAAGTCATATACAAAGTGATCTCCATATGGCACTGAAAATACTAAAGTTAATAGAAGAGATAGTACTAACACAATCGTAAGTTTTGGTTTAAACCTTTTATTCTTATATCCTTCTTCACGTAAAAACAAATGATAAAACCAAATAGGAAAAAGTACAATTAACACTTGATTTAAAACGTGTCCAATATTAAGTAGCATGTCTGTCACTCCTGCCAACTATTTGTGTCAATTTCTCTAGTTACTATACATAGTTCTCGAAAAATTCCTAAAACCCTTTTTTCGACAAAAATTCCCCACGTTAAATATAGATGAATACCTAGTTCGTTAGCTCTACAAAAAAAATGCACAATTTTTCTTTCGCTTGCGCACTTTTCCAATACTTTATGTAGTTTGATTTTGAACAAATGGTATGTTTGCACTTTCTTCGGATATATTCGATATAGAACATAAATAACAAAGGGAATGAGGATAAAGAACATAATGGCACCCGCTTGTAAGTACCGTTCTAATTCATTCAAAAACAATTGAGCGTCATCACTTGTTACAGGACCACTATCATAAAAACTCGTTACGAAAATAACTGATCCAGCTATGGCATTATTAATCGTATGCAGAATAATAGGAACAATAAGTCTTTTCGTTTTTACGTACACAATACAAAAAAGCAATCCTAAAAAGAAATGACCTATAAAACCACTGTTGAAATGTAGTAGCGAAAAAATAAAAGAACTTAAAATCATCGCTTTCACTAATCCCATCGACTCTCCCCATTTATTAAATAGAAAGCCTCTGAAAAATAGCTCTTCAACAACGGGGGCAAAGGTAATCATAATGATAAAATTGAATAGTGCAATAAGAAGTCCTGATGTTTCTTGGGCAGGTACAGTATCTAGCATCTCCTTCAAAAATGCTTCGTTATTTATATGAAGAAAGTTTAATACTGTTGTGATAGCAGCGATTGAAAATAATAAGAAAAATAGTTGGACTCCAGCATATTGAATAAATTCCTTTTTCGATATCCAAATTTCACCGATGATCGACGCCATTTTGATATCATGTTTTCTTAAATATCGTATGAGAATAAACGTCATGTTAACATAAAGTCCAATCGAAAAGAAAATGTCTAGATAGCCAATATCTACATTAAAAACAGAACCAACAATAAGTAGAAAGATGAATAACCCTATTCCTAGCATGATGATTTTAAAAACGATAGACATTACCTTTATTTCTTGTAAACTACTCAGACTCCTCACCTCAAACTCTATTTTTATACGAAACCGATACTGTAATACCGAGTCCGATTACAACTATACCAAGTAAAACCTTGGTAATATTATTGAATAAAAGATTGTATAGATGAAAAGGGGCATCATGAACGAACTCTGCCTTAACGAATTCATCAGGATTTACTTCAACAGCAATCGCTTTTTTAAGTGGAACATCTAGAATCTTATAGTATTTCGTACCTTTGTCATAATAGTTTGAAGCGTTCCCGTAATATCGTCCATTATAATCATTTGCCCTCGTTTTCACTTCACCGATTTCTTTATCAATATTCTCAGCCGAAACGGGTGAATCTTCTAATACTTCGTATACCCTCCCGTCATTTACAACAAATATATAAGCCCATGATAGAGCACTTACTGTTGAAACATACACCAAGGAGAATACGGTCATCATCAGTAAAATCCTCTTCACTCTCACCGCCCCTTTATTTTTGAGTGCCTTCAAATTCATCCTCAAGTTCTTTTTCTATTTCATCATTACTTACTTTTTCTTCTTGCGATATATTTAAATTTTTCATAATGACATCTAATTGATTTTTAATGACCCAGAGGCTATATATCACATAAAATATAAATGCCATGAAAAATATGTCCCAAAACATGTCGTCCCCCCTATCTACTACTCTTCATTGTTATATTCAAAAGTCATAATCTTATGTTTTTGTTGTACACACCCATTCGTGATCATGACTTTTTGCATCGGTATATTTTCTACTTTTGTTGCCCCAACATACATTTTTGCGTGAAAATCATGCTGCAAACGAAATAATCCGATACTGTGCAAAGCTTTTGCATAGCCTTTTCCTTGATGTTCTAGATGAATACCAATCCAAAACATTCGCCCTTCTTGATTCGTGTCAGGTTCAATGTGAGGAAACACAACTCCAATGGGAACGTCATTTTCCATATAAACGGTATACATGTTGTCTACTTGAGTTGGAAGTTCACTCTTCATATTTTCAAGAAAGCGTTTCGCTTTCTCATTAGACACGTTCATTACTTCAGATAAGAAAGATATTGACTTCGAATCAAAAGGTGGCCACACTTCATAGGACGGAACTTCTTTTTCATGCGATTGAGAAAGAGTTTTTGAAAATAGTATTCTCTCTCCTATTAATGTCATTTTTTCTTGAACAGTTGGAAGTTGGTCAAGAATTGTCTTCGAGCATTCTAGAACAACTCTTCTGTCTCTATTTTTGAGCAGTTCATGTATGCACCTATCCGCTTCCTGCCACTTAAGAAGCTCATGATTGGGTATCTCTACTAAAATATCATCGTGATTACAGAGTACGTGCACACCTAACTTTTTCAACTGTTGTATAATTTCTTCCATCTATATCCCCACTTAAAAAAGCACTAATCCGTTAGGACTAATGCAGAATAATCATTGAATGCATATTTAATGAAAATGATTGAACTAGCAATCTTTAATAACTCATCTTTAGTAAGTAAATCTTTGCCTCTATAATCAATAGCATATTCTACAGAATCTACTCGGAAGCTAATCATCTGTATACCATCGACCTCATTGTAATAGACCTTTCCTCCATGAATTTGAAGGGTTTCATCCCACTGTGTGACATTATTCCAACCAATTTCCGTCGTCGCCCATACAATCATACTTTCATCTTCATTTTCATATACAAGCTTAACTCGATCTATACCTGAAATTTTGTAATAGCTGTCTTCTACTTCAAATGGTATATAGGGGGTGTACACTTTAAACGGAACAAACCACTCCACCATCGAAACCGGCAGTTTTGCGAAATAGAACAGACCACTTAGGAGGATAACTCCAATGATGACATTGGTAATCACTCTTCTTCTGTTCATTAGTTTTCTATAGGTTGAGACTGTGTTTTCCATGCGTATCCCCCATTCCATACAGTTTATTTCTAGAAATGAGGAAGAATTCCTTCTTTTGTTTTGACACTGTTACAGAAGGAGGTTGGTTTACGTTACATGGTCGTACGGTAAGCCTTTCCTCTGCACTCTGTGCCTATGGCATCTTACTAGCCCCGCTGCCGTGGGAGGCATTAGCAGAGGTTCTTACTCGATAAACTATTGATTCGATATCTACCTAGTTAAAACAACCTTGTTTAACTTTCTAATATTTCCTTTATTTTCTTTAAGTCTTTCATGTTCGCTTTCTTCATCATCGTAGACATAAAAGGAGCAAACACCTTCGAAAAACCAGTAGGAACTCCGCTGTTTCTTAAGGTCATCTTTGTGAGATTAGGCTCTAATTCATAAAACTCGTACGTTGTTTCCATTGGAAAAGGTCCTTGTGCTGTTTTCATCACCATTTTTTCTCCTGGAATAAACTCAACAATTTCATAAACATAAGCTAAATCCCTGTTAAGGAATTTAGCCTTAAAGGCAATTTTCGAACCTAATGTAAGGGGCTTCGGCGTTTGCCACTGGGCTGAATGAATATTAACATACCAATGAGGTGCGTTATCAGGATTTATCGCGTACTCTGAAACTTTATCGATAGAACGATTAATCGTAATCTCAGTTTGAACTTTTACCATATCTATTTTCCTCCAGTTAATTGATATAAGAGAAATTATTTATCATTTTTTTCTACGTAGTTCTTTAATAATGTTCCTAGGAGATACTGCCAACCCTTTGTATGTTCCTGCTCCCAATGTTCTTGAATGACTCCTGATGCTGTATGAGATAATTGAAGCAATGTTCCTCCATTTTTTTCAAGTAAACGGTACGTGTAAGCACTATTTACCGCACCCTGCATACCAAGATGTCCGAACAGACGAATTTCCTCTGGAGCATTAACATAGTACACATTTCCCCATACAGCCCCAGCTTTCCCTCCCCACATCTCTTTAAATTGACCACCAGGTACTGCATCAAATGTGAATTGGCTAGTCACACCTTTTGGCGCTAAGCGAAATTCCCACCAATCCTCTACTCTATTTGTCAAAGCCTCATAGACTTCTTCACGGGGTGCTTGAATAAAGATCTCTTGTTCAATTTGAAATTGATTGTTTTTTTCCATTGCTTTTCTTCCTCCATTTTCTGTAATGACTGAACGTAAATTTAATAATGAGTTTGAAGTAGATTGCATATATTTCCCAACCCACCGATCATGCATTTCTTGAAGAGGGACAGCGTTGAGAAAATTCCGCCGATATTTCCCCTCACGCCTTACTACAACTAAGTTTCCCTCCTCTAATAAGTTTAGATGTTTCATAATTGCATACCTTGTCACTTCCGGGAAGTATTCATTCAATTCACCAGTAGTTTTCGGTGAAGATTTTAGGATATCTAAAATTTTTCTCCGAATAGGATGACCTAATGCCTTAAATACGGTAGAAAGTTCTTCTCCCATTTTGCTATTTCCCTTCTTTAAAACTAGAAATAAGTGACTTAAAAGTCACGTATAATATGTGACCATATGGTAACGTGTATTATAACGTAAAGTCAATTACTAGTTCTAGATACTATAATATGTAAAATAATGACCTTACAAATGGAGTTATTTCTTAGATAAATATCTGAAATTAGAAGATAACAGCGAATCGACACTAATAACTAATGCGCCTTTTTCAACTTGATCCTGATCAAATAAATCTATGAAATAATATTGTCATTTCCCAGGCAAGCGCAAGAACTGACATTTTATACTGCTATTACACGCGTTCTTGTCGATTTCTTGTGCAAATTTAATTGAAAAAGGTATAACCATGTTTATGGTTATACCTTTACTTTTTTATGGGCTTAGTAAAACAATAAAGATTATTTCGGTTACCGGTTTCGCAGGACATACTGGTGCTTCCTCGGCACTTTGACATTGGACATCTCATCTGTCCCGCTACTCACAGAAGTCATCCACCTACCACTACATTCAAAATAGGTTAATAATCCAGCCATATTAAAAACAAGTAAATGATGAAATTTGTCTTAAATCTATTCCGAAGTATAGCCATCTAAAGCCATTCCAACGCCATCCTGATACAGATCTTCTTCCAACAAATGTTGGATAAAACCAAAATTGTCGACCATTATTTAACCACACATATGTGTATCTAAATAAACAACCTCTTATACTTCCTGGATCCACTGCAAACGTTCCCGCCTGTTGAGTTTGCATTGGTACAGCTGATGGTGGTGGTGCTGATGGTGGTCCACCTTGACCTGGAGTATATGGTGAAGTTCCCGGTACTCCTGGGGGTGGTCCCATAGGTCCTCCTCCAAACGGAGGGAAAAATTGTCCTAATTGTCTTTCTTCCATCGGATAATAAAAATACTCATATTCTGGATACATGATCTGCTCTCCTTTATTGTTCAGATATACAGCATCATATGTAATAGACTTTGGCCTATCAACTTGTACCTAGAAAATGTGCGTTTACCCACTTATGGATTCGTTGACCATAAACCTGCACTTTTTACAAATACCCGACGATTAAGTTTCAGATTTGCAATCATTAACTCCGCTAAATCTTCTGGCTGCATGAAGCGATTTGGATCATTTTCACTAATTAAGTTTGTATCAAATGCTAAGTCTGTCGCTACTGTACTTGGTGTTAAAGCACTTACACGAATATTGTGCTTTCTTACCTCTAACATTAATGATTCCGTTAAACCAAGAACTGCAAACTTCGAGGAGCTATATGCACTCGTTACTGGTGCACCTTTTTGCCCGGCAGATGAGGAAATATTGATAATATCGCCCGTTTTTCTCTCAATCATTTCAGGTAATACAGCTCTCGTCACATTATAAACTCCCATGACATTTACTCGAATGATATGCTCCCACTCTTCAGGAGACAAATCTAAAAAACCGCCGAACTTCGCAGTTCCTGCATTATTAATGAGAATATCAATTGCACCTAGGTCTGATCTAATGTGTTCCACTGCATGATTTACCGCTTCTAGATCTGCAACGTTTGCAGTAGCTGCTGATACATCGACTCCTAAATCAGATAACTCTCCCGCTACTTTTTCAAGGTTATCCATCGATAATCCCATTAACCCAACATTTACACCTTCCTTCGCCAGCGCAATCGCAGTCGCTCGTCCAATTCCTCTACCTGCACCTGTTACAAGGGCTACTTTACCTTTTAACGATTCCATTATGTACACCTCTTTCATAAACTTTCCATTATTCATTAGTCCCTAAATAATAGAAAGACTAAACTATCACCAAGTCCTTGGACGCAGGTGATAGCTTAGTCTTTATTATACGCTTAGAACTATGGATATAATTCTGATAAACCAAGAAAAAAGGCTGCTATTTCTAGCAGCCTCTTTACCAATTAATAAGTTAATGTTGCACCAACGATGATTAGTAGAATGAATAGCACAACGATTAATACGAACGTATTTCCACCGCCGCCATAAACCGGAGCTGAGTAACCACAACCGTACATACAATCTCCTCCTTTATTATCTATTTATTAAACGTTTGAATTACCATCCAACGTATGCTGAACCAACAATTACTAATAAAATAAACAACACTACGATTAACGCAAAGCCTGCGCCATAACCTGTTCCATGACTCATTAATAAACACCTCCAGGTTCATTTGTTATAACATATGTTGTTTACCTACTAGTGGACTGGGCGAATATCACAATCTTAGTAAAACTGGGCGAATGTTTACATTGTAATTCTTATACACCTTGATTTGCGTTGATTTAAATGGGGATTATTTATTACTAAATGATATTGCTACCGCGCTTAACGACTATTCCAACAAGAAATCCACACAACTAACTTTAGCACTTTAAAGGAGTGGGGGACAGGCCCCCACTCCTTTAAAGTGCTAAAGAACCGTATGCCTAGTAACTTTGTTCTCTCTCCCCACGTCTAATGGTATAAACAGAAGGGATGGTCAGTATGTATTTCACTTTTGTGCTGCTTATTAGCTTCATCTTACCTGTCCTATTTAGAAAAGCAAAAAATCCTCACCTAAAATGGATACCTTCACTTTTATTTGTTTTTATAACAATCATTCTAGGTTTTAAAGTTGTTTACTTCCCCTCACCAGAGATGGCAATTCTTGCTGATATTATGTATGTTATGACATTTGGAATAGCTATAATCGGTTCTATTATTGGTGCAATCATTGTGAAGCTTACAAGATAGTCATCAAGCACTTTATTGGACTAAACTCCTTCTAAGCAGTTATACTAATTGGCATAATGAATGGGAGGTAATCACAATGCTTTTAATTGAAATGTGGACTGATTTTGCTTGACCATTTTGCTCAATAGGCAAAAAGCGTCTGGAAGACGCTCTCACTAAAACGAATGAAAATGTAAAAGTTGTATATCGTAGCTTCCAGCTTGATCCGACTTTACCGAAGGATATTAATATGAGCTTAAGCGAAGCCATTGCGAAAAAATATGGAATTAGCATTGAGCAATCAAAAGCTAATAATGAAAATATAAAGAAGATGGCACTAGAAGTTGGTCTAGATTTTCAACTTGATACACTTATTTTAACGAATACGTTTGATGCTCACCGACTAACCATGTTAGCGAAAAAGCACGGGCTAATGAATGAAATGACAGATCGCCTACTACATGCTTACTATACAGAATCTAAACATATTGGTGACCATCAGACACTTGTAGAACTTGCTAAGGAAATCGGATTAGACGAAGATGAAGTAAAAAAAATGCTTTCAAGTAATGACATGGCAGAAGAAGTACAGGCTGACCAACAAGAAGCATCAGAACTTGGTATTCGCAGCATTCCATTTTTCCTCATCAATCGTAAATATACGATCACTGGTGCACAGCCGACAGAAACATTTGTTCAAGCAATTGAAGAAATTGCAAAACAAGATGGTCCTTTCACTGAAATTACAGATGAAGGCGTAACCTGTGACGAAAATGGCTGTGAAATACCTAAAAAATAATGAAAAACCTCGTCCAATGGATGAGGTTTTTTCATTTACACATTATCGCTTTCCTTTTTTGCTCCTGTAAGTCCATCTTCATCAAAACGCATTGCTGCAATTTCTGCTTCACTATCAATATCTCCGACAACTGGAAAACTAGAAACTTGAATATTCGTCCCGTCAAGTCCTGCCTTCCCAAACTGGTAATTTAGATTTTCTTCTTTTTCATGATTTTCCATTGTTATCACCTCTTTTATAACATTTACAGAAGGTTGAAAACTATACACTTTTCCAATGTTTACATTTTTTGGTATCATGAAGACAACAAAGTTATATATCTATTATATACATACGATTATAGTCTATTAAAAATCGTGAAAGGTGTGTTGGAATGATTCCATTTGTTATTGGATTTACGATGCTAACTATTGGAATAATAATGTTTTGGATACGGAAATCAGCTCCAGAAAGTGAAATGATGAGAGATTTTGATGATGCAGAATTTAAGAAGTTTTTCAGTATTTTTACAGTAGGAGGTACTTTGCTCGTTGCTTTTGGAGTTTACTCCTATTTAACAGCAAAACCACCCTTCTTAACTGTAACCTACGCTAAAGCAGAGCATTTTATTGACGGAGAAATTGAGAAAATCGGTTACTTGCAAAAAAATTTATTTATAAAAGATGAAGAATTTGAGTTAACCGTTGTATCCTGGGAAGATTTAAATGAAAATGAAGTCCGTTTCGAGTTCATCGCACCAGATAAGAGTAGTCAAGAAGTGAAAGTTACGAAAATCAACGAAAAAAGAGAAAAAATCTTACTTGAAACAATTGAAGCAAAAGAGGTATATAAACTACCTCCTTTTGACTTCTCTCAAAGCGGAGAATGGAAAGTAAACATTTACGAAGGAACTGAAAAATTTTCATCATGGATCATACAAGTTAGAACCCAAGAAGAAGTTGATCAAATGTTTGAAGACTATGAGAAAACTATTGACGATGATCCACGCTTTGAAAATTTTTATAACTTTATGAAATAGATAAAATCCCCTAGCGACTTTTAGCACCAGTCGCTAGGTGTCCACTATATTTTTTTTGTTAAAGGAAATAACACACAATCCTTGATTGTTTCACTATCAGTTAGCACCATTAATAATCGTTCAATACCAAACCCAAATCCAGAAATAGGTGGCATTCCATACTCCATCGCTGTGAGATAATCTTCGTCCATCTCCATCGCTTCCACATCTCCATTACTTTTAAGTAGTGCTTGTGCCTCTAATCTTCTTCTTTGTTCTAAAGGGTCAACTAACTCAGAATAGGCATTTATAATTTCCGCGCCATTCACTACTAATTGGAATCGGTCTGTAAGTTCTGGATTGTCATCATTTGCTCTAGCTAGTGGAGACAAATCAATAGGATGCTGAATTAAGAATGTCGGTTTCACGAGTTGTGGTCGACACATTTTCTTGTACAGCAAATCGATAAAATTCCCTCTTCCTAATGATTCAATATCGGCATGCTCTATGTTGATGTTTCGCTTGACCGTCTCTTGATATAAATATTTCACATCCATAAATAGGTCTATATCAATCCCGGTGTCTTTCAAAATTAAATCTCTGAAGGAGACAATTTCCCATTCACGTGAAAAGTCTATCGTTTGACCTTGCAATGAAATCGTAGTTGTATGAAAGGTTTGTTCTAAAACAAATAAAACCATCTCCCGCATTAATTTCATCGTATCTTCATAATTCCAGTATGCTGCATAGCCTTCAACCATCGTAAATTCTTGAAGATGCTGTGGGCTAATCCCTTCGTTTCTAAAACACTTTGCAAATTCAAACACTTTCGTAAACCCACCTACAATTAACCTTTTTAAATACGTTTCCGGTGCAATTCGTAAGTTTAATTCAGTATCTAAAGAGTTATGATAGGTTCGAAAGGGTTTCGCTAGAGCGCCCGAGGAGGTATGCTGCAAGACAGGTGTTTCAACTTCTAAGAAATCTTGGTCCTCAAAAAACGTACGAATCGCACGTACCATTTTTGATCTTGCCAACAATCTTGATTTTGTGTCTTGGGTCATCATCAAATCTAAGTATCTTTGTCTATACCGAATATCTACGTTGGTTAATCCGTGCCACTTTTCTGGAAGAGTTCGTAATGCTTTACCAAGAAATACATAGCTCTCAATTCGCAACGTTTTCTCATTTGTTTGAGTCGAATACATGAGACCTTGTACACCGATAAAATCTCCTATATCAATTAACTGATGGAATTGATCAAACAGTTCGTCACCTATCTCTTCCTTTTTCAAAAGGAGTTGTAAACTTCCTTCGATGTTTGAAATCGAAATAAATGTTAATTTTCTAAAATTCCTAATCCCCATTATCCTTCCTGCAACTCGTACTTCCGAAGTTCCATCTTCAAGCTCTGCTGCCTCAAACAAATCATAATTTGTAGAAAACCTTTCAGGATAAGCTGATATCCCCTGCGATTTTAATAGCTCTATTTTTTCTGTTCGAATTTCCGTTTGTTCGTTGCTCATACTACACACTCCATTCTATTTTTTTGTAAGACTTAATTTTCTAAATAACAAAAAAACTCCCACCCCCAAGATTATTCATCTTGAGGACGAGAGTTTATAGCTCCGTGGTACCACCCCAGTTTATTGATATGTTACCATATCAACCTCTTCGGGTACGTCAATTTATTAAGAATTGATTATACCCTATCTCTGTAACAGGAGATCCCGTCGCAGTATCACTAAGAACTCTCTTAGATCCGTGCGAAGCTCCGAGCCTTTTTTCATTAAGATCATTATTACTCCTTCTCACCAACCGGAGCTCTCTGAAAATAAATAATCAAAACTACTCTTCTCTTCATAGCTATCTAAACCGTATTAATTGAAAATATCTTAACGTAATTTAATGATGCAGTCAATCATGTTTCATGAATTTTCTAAATTAATGCTTCATCTAAAACATTCAAGTATACTAGACTTACTAACTTTCCCGGCTGTTATTTTGTTAGGGAAAGAAAAACAAAAATTGAGGTGAGGATATGGAAGTCCGTTTAACGAATGACTCACAAGAACAAATCATGAAAAGACTTGGCAAGGAGCCAATCATTAGGATTAATGAATTCCAAACAACTGGTTGAGGAGCAACCTATATGTATGAACTTGCTCAGGGTGAGCAGGCAGAAAATGATCAAGTTTTTAATGTTGGAGAAATTACCATCTTAATAGACCCTGTTGTCATTAGTCATCTAGATGGGGATATTGTTATCGACCATAATAAAAATTATGGCTTCATTCTCAAAAACAATTTTGAAGTATTAAACTTTGGGATGAAATTAGTAACAAATCCTTAATGAAAAACTTAGTAAAATGAGGTTGGGACAAAACTACTCTAAAGACGAACAATTTCAAATTAGATAGCCTTATAATACAGCTGTTAATTTCCGTGCAAGACTTCGCTTTCCGCGGGGTGTTGGTGAGCCTCCTCAGTCGTTCCTCCCAGCGGGGTCTCACCTAACTCGCTTCTCCCGCCGGAGTCTTCGTCTTGCACTCCAATTAACAGCTAGAACATACTTAAAACAATACGTAGTCTCTATAATACAAATAAAAAAATCCGAACTCATTCAAATCCTATTAAACGAATTTGAGGTGATTGTTCGGATTTTTCTTCGCCGAAAATACTTTTTGCCCAGCCTCTTTCCTTTACTTATTGCTTAAACACTCCCTGACAATGTGTTCTCTATTTTTCAGAAGTCTCTCCGTTATTTTTTGTACTAGGAGAATGTTTAACACCTTTACTTTTATAAGGTTTTGCACTCTTTGCTTTGTTTGCACTAGTTTGCCAACGACTCCAGCCTTTTTTACCAGTTCCTCTCCCGGTTCCACCCTTTCCCTTCGCTTTACTCATAGCATCATCTCCAGTTTATATAAATCGTGTATATTGTGATCCTTATCAATTGCTCTGTTAAACAATGATGTAATTTCCGTTACAATTGCTCCATAATCAACGTCGTCAATTAAGTAACAAATAAGATTTATATTGTATCACATTTTAAAAAGTCTCGAAGGTTTCTTAATCATTATCTCACCATTTAATTGTTATTGTTTTAACTTTAGAGGACTACATTCACTTCGTTTTTCTTAAGGAACAAGGATTAAAAATTATACTTTACTATCTTATAATAATCGTTATAATAGGAAATACGAACCATGTATATATACCCATTCAACAAGAGGTGATTGCAATGAAATTCACATTACTATCAGATGAATTACTAATAGAATCCTATATTAAGTCTCTAAGTCCAAAATTTGATCAGCAATTTCGAGAGCAACTCCTCAATGCAATAATTGAAAGAAACCTTCAGGAGTTCCTAAACGTAAAAGCATATTTAGGATAATCAAAAAATCAAAAACACAGATAGTGCTAGCCGGCACTATTTTTATTTTTTTAGCTCAATACATGAGCACCTATGATAAGCAAACTAATATATAAGTTAAATTAGATTCATCTCCTTATCAGTCCCCTAAAACCATTGGCCCTCTATTTCAACTTGTCGAAATAACACTTACTATTTCTTGTTCAACTTTAAAATTGTGGGCAAGAATAATCTAGAGAATAAAAGACTTGATAAGACGATCATGAGCAACATTTCACCCCAAATCCTTTTATTTTCATGCACCAAAATGGCTACTTTATTGTAGCAGTAGCCTTTCCAGCTATTTTTAAATGTCCTTTCAAAAACGAACTCGACAAATATACCCTTACTTTTTTACTTAAGTGGTACATTAAAAAACCAAACCATAAATACAACACATATGACTGATATTCCATATGTAAGTAAAGGTCTTGTGAAATGAAGGCGAATCATCAAGTACATCGCACTATAAAAGAATATTTCCATCCAATATTCGTAACCATGCTTCAAGAGAAGTCTCTCGAACTTTACAAAAGGGAATTCAATAATGATTGAACCTATTACCCAATACATGATATATAGGAGCTGATGACTTTTTTTCTTTAAGAATGGGTAGTGAGTAAGATATATAAGAGTTATAGCTGGCAGGATAATAAATAAGTAAAATAATTCAACAATATAGTGTTTTTTTGGCAGAATATCGGGTTTATGTTCCCATAGTAAATAGTCTTTGCACAATAGGTTATAAAGGAAATTACATATTATTACATAAGCAATCGTTAGGGCATATTTTTGCCAATTTCGCCAATCCCCCTTCCAAAAAGCAAAACAAAGTAGGGCTATTGTTAAAGTTAAGTGGGATACAAGTCTCCTGTAACTATTTTTTATTGATTAGTAATATGAAGATTTCTAGTGCCTTTAGCTTGGTTTTGAAATTTATAGTGTAAATACTTATTAATAGTCTTTGCATTATGACCGAAAAAATTCTATTCTAACTAATCTGTTATCTCTCTTAAGCTCGATCCACTCACTCATTTAAGGATGCAAAGTTGTTTCTTTTTGAAATATAGTGGGCCATTAAATAAATCACAATCTGAATTGGTACCGAATAACTATATCGCCAGTGCTTAAGATTATAGATTTGTAACCAGTGAAAAAAAGGTTCAGCTAAATAAGAACTAATTACGGCAAATATTAACGCTTTTATTAAAGGGTTCGCTCCTGGTCTTATTTGAAGTATGATTATGACTGTTAGAGGCATTAATGTGATATCCCAAGGTACATATGTAGGAAGGACAGGTATCACATTAAAACGGTATCCCCAAACCCCCAGTTGATCCCCCAATACATCTAGGCAAAGTGAAACAACCATCACAAATAGTGCAGTATACAATAATCGATCAGTGCTATCTTTTTTACGAATAAAAAACCAAATGATCCAAGGGATTATTGAAAGAGCCACTCCTAACCACCATAGTTCTGAAAAGAGCACGTATTCTCTCCATATATCTATTTTTTCAGAGATTAATTTTTCAATCTCGTTCCCATTTTTATCAACTAAGCTTATATATTTATCATTATTCATATATATCTCCTATCAAGATAATAGTTCTTGTAGTAGTATCTCCTAATTCAAAAGTTGAAATGTAGTATGTTTAGACATTATAGGTGTGGATTTATTTAATTTTTTTCTTGGTACATTTTTTTATGAGGATTATTATGAAGTTTTAATTCTTAAAGCTCAATGTATTTCATCTTACTAAGTAAAGAACGAGAGCAGTGTGTGGTGGACAAAGTTGAAAAAGGTTTGATCCTATTATTTGTAAATGACAAAAAAAGAAGAATCTTTAAGATTCTCCTTCTATCGTCTAAAAATTGACTTATATGTCATATTCAAAAATTTCATTATTCATTCTATATGAAATTACTTATGTAAGAAAAAGGTGGGTAAACCGAGTAAAGACTCACAAACACGTTTAAAACGATACTAATATTTCTAAACGTCAAAAAGAGTAAAATAAGATCAAGATGTCTCTCCTTTTAAAATTGAAAACATATATAAATCATCAAATTTACCACAAGTAAATTCATAATGTCTAAGCAACCCTTCTCTAGTAAAACCTAGCTTTTCTACTAGTTTGATTGATGGTACATTGTCCGGTTCAATTAATGCCTCAATTCTTTCTAATTGAAAATGCTTAAAACCATACTTAACAACTGCTTCCAACGCTTCTTTAGCAATCCCTTTTCCCCAGTAATCTTTATTTAATTCATATCCAACTTCAGCACGGTAATGTTTAGATTTCATATTCAAAAACCCGCAACTACCTATTACCCTACCTGAGTCTTTAAGTGTAATTCCCCATCTTATTCCTGTGCCTTCCTCATGTATTGATTTATACCATCTAATTTCATCTAGTACTTCCTCTTCAGTTTGAGCAGGCTCTAACCCCATATGTTTCACAACATCTTTATCAGATAAATAGGCAAACATATCCTTTGCATCCGCTGGCGTGACCTGTCTTAATATTAATCTACTCGTTTCAATAACGGAAAAATGTTTGAACATTGAATGCTCCTTTTCATACTTACTCTGTTTTTTTATTATTAATGCCTGTTGTTGGATTTATTATCTCTGTTCAGAATAGTTTTACAACTGAAAGTTTCTAATCATTAATAAAGGAAAAACATCCTTTATCCATAAAGATTATTCGACAAGTAACTGGCACCAATACTCATAAATCTCTGGATTATCTCTTATTTCTGTTTTGCCTTTTTCGGTTAATTCGTAGATGCCACGCTCAGCTCGGTTGAACCAGTTGTAGTAGTTTTTAGTTAAGATGGAGGAGGTTTTTTCGCCTGTTCCCAGTTGCTTTAGTGCTTTCGGTGATAGCTGTCCATATTTGTCCAGGTAGCATGCGATTTGGATGCAGTTTTCTTTGTAGGCTGTCATGATTTTCGTTTTATTACTTCCACCTACATTGTAATCAGCACTGCGTCCGTTGATTTCTTTTAATAAGGCTGAACGTCTTTTTTTGTTAAAGCTTCTTTTACGATCAAAAGTGGATGGACCAAACATAACCTCCACCTTTTTCCGATTTCCAGAAAACGTTATGACGATTAAACCTAGTTCAAGTCTTCGAATTAAGTGACAAAGATCTGTCCAGCGTTTCGAACGCAGTTTATATTTCGGCTTCGGTATGGCAATGTATACTTGATCCGTTAACCGTTGACGCTTCGTTGCTTGCACAAGTAGATCGACCGTTAAGTTCAGCTTCAACTCAATAACGACTAACTCCTCGCCTCTTACTGCTGCGACATCACAATCGTTCACTTCTCCATAAACATCATAACCTTCTTGCGTAAAATACTTGTGAATCGGTTTATATAAATCTACTTCTTGCCGTTTTATCGTTTCTGACATATGTTACACCATCCAGACTTTCCTATATCTCAATATGTTGAATTTGAATCTCACCTGCTGTTCCACCAACTTCAATTCGATCTACACTGTCATGTGTATTTACTAGTAATCTAGTAATAATCAATGAAGATTGCTGCATCGCTTCACCTTGTACAAATAAATAAGAACCACTTCCAAGAGCTTTATACTTATGTAAATAACAAGTAAGTGCACCATTTGATGTACCTGTTGCGCTTTCTTCGAGTATGTCATACAAAGGAGCAAAGTTCCGACAACTTGCTATTACTCGCTCGGTATCTAATGTAAACAAATGGTATCCAATTACATTGTACTTTTTACTGATTGTAGTAATCTCTTGAAAATTTGGTTGAATGTTATGTAATATTTCCTTGTTTTTGATTGGAATGATTATATCGCGGAGTCCAGTTGAAACAATTTGAATCGGAAACTCAAGATTTAAATCCGTTTCAAGTATGTAAAGCGATTGAACAATTTCGTCAGGCTCAATTACTTTATCAAATGTAGGCAAAGCTTGAGAAAGATAAATATACTCAGACTCTATAACAACTTCTAGGATTCCCGCTTTTGTTTCAATCTTATAAATGCCGTTTCCAACACCTGTCTGTCTTATCAACTGAAAAGCTGCAATCGTCGCATGTCCACATAGATCCACTTCCTGAACTGGTGTAAAATAACGAATCATGTAATCTGCAACTTTTGAGTGTTGCACAAAAGCCGTCTCGGAAAAACCGACTTTTCTAGCAATGGTTTGCATTTGTTCGTCTGATAAAAAGTCAGATTGTAGGACTACACCAGCAGGGTTTCCACCTTTTGATTGTTTTGTAAATGCATTAAGGGTATAGACTTTACATTCCACGCCAATACCTTCTTTCTTCTAGGTAAATAAAGTTATGTAAGCTATAAAGTATATGCTGTAATGTACTATTATTCTATCATGATTCTTTTATTATTCGAACTCTCAATTTAATTTGATTTACAAAACCGAGAGACCAAAATAAAAATAGCCTGTGTCGACTAGACCAGGCTATTTTTCACTATCTATTGACCCCACTTATTCCCAATGCTTAAATTAAAATCTGGATCGAAGTTAAAATATGCTTGTGTGTTAGGGTTTACTTCGATATTGCTATTTAAACTAGGATTTACTTGAGTCTGTGGGTTTACTTCTAAGCTTGGATTTACTTGTGTATATGGGCTAACGTTCAAGTATGGATTCACTTGAGTTGCTGGGTTAATTTCTGAATGGAAGTGGAATCCTGGGTTTCCCATGCTCTCAGCCATATCTGGACTCATTTCAGTGCCCCAAACAGGACTCATCGTATTTACTACAGGGCTCATGCCGCCTGGATTCATCATACCTGGACTCATGGTAGGACTCACCATGGATGGATTCATGCCTGGATTCATAACTGGACTCACCATAGTTGGACTCATTCCTGGATTCATATCTGGACTCATCATAGTTGTACCCATTTCTGGAGTCATGTATGGGCTTACCATGGTTGGACCCATTTCTGGAGTCATACCTCCACTTGTTAACATTGAATTTAATTGATTGAAACATTGATTATAGTGATGATATTGTGCAGCCGCCTCTTGCATTTTACACCAATAGTAATGTGTTCTTCCCATAATATCATGCATTGTGTAAAGCCTCCTTTAAGTTTCATCCCTGTATCTATATGGAATGACAAAGGAATAGGTAACTAGTCTATATTGAAAATAGGCAAGAATCTATATCAAAAAAGCACTCTGAATCGAGTGCTTTTAGTTGAAGTCATTCCAACTTCTCCTTAATTCCATCCCAATGAACGAAAATCATGATCGCTACAACGATACCCATTAAGATGAAGGAGGTGATTGAATGAGTGATATACAGTAGAATAATAGGAATAAGTGCAAACCCGCTCATAGCGGCTAACGTAACACTTCGAAGTATGAGTAAAAAAATAAGAAATATAATAACAAAAACTAATGTTACAACCGGATGAAACGTTAATAGCGCACCGATAAAGGTTGCAATTCCTAATCCACCTTTAAACTTCAAGGTAAAAGGCCATATGTGTCCTACGATAACTGCGAGCATGGAAAGGAGTTGAACTTCGACGGAGAAATCTAAATACTTCGCACCACCAATTACGAGCACTCCTTTTAACCCATCACCTATTGCCGTAATGAGAAAACCCTTTTTCCCTATTAATCTACCAACATTACGTGCCCCGACATTTCCACTGCCAAGTTGCCTGATGTCACCACCATTTTTGATTCTCATCACAATGAAGGCAGTCATAATGTTTCCAACTAAATATGCAGCTATTATGTATAACACTTCGAGCATTATTTCACCTCCTTCTTTAAAATATATACCCTACTATATAACTACATAAATAGAAAAAAGCCATGTATCCTTGTTTTTATGATACATGGCTTTTTTCATTATTGAAACATATTTTTCACTCGCAAGCCCAGTTGTCTTTATCACGATCATGTTTTGAAGAATAGGCTGGGTGAGTAGATGGAACACCATCAGGATAAATCTTTCTTAGCTCTGTACAGTTTTGATAACTCTCATTTCCTCCACTACTCGCTGGTGGTGAGCTTGATTTTGGTGCACGCTTATCCATATCGCCTTTTGTCGTTCCATCAGGTCCATAGCCCCATAATCCTGTGTTAGATTCTCTCGCTTCCCTGGCAAATTTTAAAAAGTACTCACTATATTTAACATCTGGAGGATACGTTGACGGTTCAGCAAATCCGTTTAATACTAAGTGAGCATTGAACATCTTCTTACGAATTTCAGTTTCATTCATGTCATCTGTCGGTACATCCAGCCAAATGATTCTCAAGTGTCTGCTATATCGGTCTGTTTCGGAAACATCCTTTTGAATCCAAACATTTCTTCCGTCAAGTTCATTAGTCGTATATTCTTTCGCTTCCTCCCCATATACCTCTGTTCTTGTTGTTGACTCGGGAGTGTTAATACCAATTAATCTTACCTTTCTTCCATCTTGAAGAACTACTGTATCTCCATCAACAATCCTTGAAATAGCTACTTGTTCTAACCCGTAAAGTGAAACAAAATCCTTTGTCACTTGAGGATCATCAGGTTTTTCTTCTGGTTTTTCTTCTGGTTCATCATCTGTTAATTCTAGTTGAACCTCATTCTGATTTCCATTCTCTTGACTTTCAACGTGATCCTTTGACTTTACTTGTATCTCCGTTTCAGAACTTGCGCACCCGCCTACAAATAATATCGAGGAAAGTATACTAAGAAGTCGTAATTTTAGTGTCAATTTACTTTCACCTCTAGTTGTAGATAATTTTAGTAATAATTCTATTATATCCTTAAATTGATCATCGATAATAAAAAGAGCTTGAAGAAAACCTCTAGCTCTCCTTTTACCATTTGTTAGCATCAGTAATAATTATTATTCTTTTAATCTTCTAACCTCTTGATACTGAATTTGGTTTCCATCACTACTTTGAACTTTAAATAAAATATTGATTAAATTTAATCTTAGTCCCTTTACCACCAACTGTCTCAACATCTTCATGTTGTATATCAGTACCGAATAAATGATTGACATCTTCAATTTATAATTTTGAATTTAAAAAATATGAAACTCACCTAGGTTTCTAAGATTATCTCTCAAGAAATTTACCATTACATCCGCAGACTTATGTACTCCAAATTTCATACCAAGAATAATCATATACCTCTATTCCCCCTGACAAAGCTTGTATATTCTTTGATTGTAACAAAGAGGACCTTTGAATTTTGTCAAAACAACTAGAAATATAAAATTAGACCTATATGCCTAAATATAAAAAGCTACCTAACAGAAGTTAGATAGCTATCTTCATAGGGTTTATGTAGTCAATCTCCCTAAAAAGATGACTTATAAACCCTTATTTTGTTTTAACTGGTGTCACGACTGCGTAAAGATTATCAATCAGGTTTGATACGTTAACCTCTACTACTTTGTACCCTGATACATAGTCAGAAGTGTTTGTTGTCTTGTTGTTTTCTTGATTATTCATGTTGTTCTTCCTTCCTTTCATCAATTACTCACACAAGAATAATCATATGCAGGAAGTGAAAAATTGTTCCGTTTTTATATAAATTTAATGAATACATCTAAAAAACAGCCAACAATCCAAGTAAAAACGTTGATACTACAGCGAATAATATAGCCGTGAATTTTGCATTCCATTTGGCAACCGTGAAGGTTTCTTTCTTTGTTAAGGATGACATCATGGCCGTTGTTCCGTTAAATGGGCTAATCATAATTCCGATGCATAACGCTGTCAGCATTCCTACTCCATATATAATCGGTGAGATGGCTAAATCAATGGGATTAATGACAAGTGCTACAATTGTGATGGAAACGAATTGGTGAACCCCAACTATGGAAAGTAAAATAAGAGACGCCATACCAATTATTAGGAGCGGTCCTGTTCCAACTTGATCTTTTATTACTGTAAAAAACTGATAAACAGGCTGAATATATGTGTCATGTTTCAGAGATTTCACAAAAAATCCAGCTGACAATAATATACCAATTTGGCTATACATACTAGGGATTACTTGTTTAAAATGTCTCTTTACAGATTGATTAAATGGTTGTAATTCACGAATGATAATAACCCATACAAACGTGAATGGAAGAGTTGCAACCGTTAATATATAGAGCATTCCATATGGAAGTAGCAAATCTAACATAATCGTTAGGCACATGAAAATTAACAAAGGAATGGCCAACGATATAATGTTGAGTTTCTTTGTTTCTCCTTGTTCCTCTCGCTCCACAACCCTATTCCTAGTCTGTAATTTGTGTAAAAGTCGATCAAGCATTAAGCCACCTATCGCGGCCAAAAATGTAAAGGGAATCAATGTAATAACTGACGATTTCGTGAGTTCAGCCACAATTGCAACACCTGCTCCAATCGGACTCCAAATCATCGCTAACGCAAAGCCACGTGTAATCGAGGTAGAAAGGGTTTGCGTTACTTCCTCTCCCTTTTCCAACTTATAGCTCGTATTCAAATACGACCACGTTAACGGCAATGCTCCCATATTCATGATGCTAGCTAAACTAAATGACATTGTAGAACCTTTTGTATATAGCTTACTTCCAGAAAGCTGCGGCATTTTTTCTAGTGACTGATTACTTTCACGTGTTCGAATTAACGAAATCGGAATGGCTAAAATTGGGATGATTCCAATAAACGCTGCGATGCTTGATAAATCCGAAAAAGATAAAATAAATTCTGTTAGGTCTGTATGGACCAATACCTGCATGGCTACTCCAGAAACGACAAATAAAACGGATAAATAAAAGGACAATCCTCTCATAAACGGAATCGTCAAGAAAATTGTCGCAATCGTAGAAATGGCAACAACAAGTGATAAAGGCTTATAATCTATCGGAATTGCCAAACTATACAATAAAAAGTTGAGTCCAAATACGAGCGCTTGAACCTTCGTTATGTTTTGAGATAATGTTCTCATGCTGATCGTCCCTTGAGTTTGATATATTCATTATATACTACACAGACTTGGAACATATATGTTGATGACTTGTGGATATAGACTAAAGAATTTTTCCAATAAAAACGGAATGGTATTTATCAATGAATGAAATGGGACAATTTTTTTGTTACTATAATTTTTAATCTTTTCAACTATGATCACTAGTACCTTATTACGAGAAACTAGGCATGTTAAAAACAAATTATCATAAACAATCTGGTAGAAAAAAAGAATGCTTGGATCTTAGCTGGCCAAGCGTTTTGCTTTAGAAATCTATATTTTTCACTTTGAACCCAATCAAGAACACAAGATACTACGCTAAAAAAGCAAAACGGACTAAGCTTGATAGATACACGAGTGCCTTGTTCAATAAAGACATTGTGATAATCCCTACAATTCCCCCAATAATTCTTACATTATTTCAATTATTCCCTTTCAACATACCTTTTATCACGTCTAATTCCATCCTCTAGTACTTTCGGTATACCTCCATCAAAAATACTCCCTACTTTTCTCTCATTCTTACGAAAAATGTACTACACTGACTACCACCATCGATATATTTGAAGTGGATAGAAGCTTCATATCCTCTAATTACACGATAAGGAGTGAAACGATGTTTAAAAAAATGTTACTTGTTTTTGTAACCGCTTTCTTGTTATTCCCTTCATTTTCTCATGCTGGGTCGTTTGGTAAAGATAATGATCCGTCTGGTGTACCTGGGCAGTGGTATGTTGGTACAACCCCTTCTTATGTTGCTCCTTCCAAGCACCCTATTTTGTACGTACATGGGTTAAATAGTTCTTCTAATACGTGGTGGAACGAAAATAACATGTATGACATAGCGTATCAAAACGGATACGAAACTGCATTTATTGATCTTTATCCAACGAAAAATATGTGGGACAACGGGTATCTGCTGTCACAAAAGATTCGTGATATGTACAACTATTTTGGAGAAAAAGTAGTAATTGTAGCTCATAGTAAAGGTGGAATTGATACTCAATCTGCACTTGTTCATTATGGAGCCTATCCTTATGTTGCACGTGTGATTACACTTTCTTCCCCGCACTATGGCTCTGAGCTTGCTGACTTAGCTTATAGCAGTTCTGCTGGTTGGCTAGCTGATATTATGGGAAGTAAAAGTGATGCGACATACTCATTGCAAACAGGATATATGAGAAATTTCCGAAGCCAAACTGACAGTCATGCTAATGTAAACAAATCGAAATTTTACACACTTGCTGGAACGAAATGGGGAAGCTTTGGTTCTTCGCTATATTGGGGTGGTCTATACTTAAGCAGCTATGGCTCTAATGATGGCGCAGTAACTGTCACCAGCTCCAGGCTGCCATACAGTAGCGAGTTACGTGTAGGTGATTGGAACCATACAACGATTAAAACGGGTTCAGCAACGTTTAACTTATTTAAAAATTACTTAAATGAAACAATTGCCTCTACCGCAACTATAACAACACAAAATGCAGAGGCAGAACCGGGAGCCTCTACGTTCGTTCGTGGTGGCGCAGCAAAAGGACAAAAGAAAGAATCCATCTTTGTTGAGAGCGGAGTAAATTCAGTTACAATCGATTGGATGAGCGACACTGAAAACCCATCTCTTCTATTAAACGATCCAGACAATAACAGTTACACAAGCTTTTCTACAGAAATGGACACTGAATTCTTTAACGGTGCCTATCACCACTCCATCACGATTGACAATCCAACAGCTGGAGAATGGTCTGTAGAGTCAAAGACAGATAGCACTGAACATTATTTACTACACGTTACGTTAGATAGTGAAGTAAACGAAAATCTCCAAGTTGACATTGTTGGAGAAGAAGTAAAAGTAGATAATAAAAACAAAAAGTTGAATGTAAAAACAAATATGACAATTGAATACTATAAAAATGGGAAGTTAAAGCAAGGAAAAGTAATAGCGAAGAAAAATGGAGAAAGCTACAAAATTCCTAAGCTTGGCGAAGGTGTATATAACATGACGGTAGAAATTGACGGTAAACATAATAACGAAACATTTAAGCGTACTGTTATTAAATCAGTTTATGTGGATCATACTGGAAAATTATATTTTGAATAAAACGCTTAAGAGGCTGGGAGATAACTAAATAAATGATCCTTAAAGGCGAATAATATCATAAATTATTCTATCTATTAAAGTATACTTTTTTCGTATACTATATTATTTATTAATCAGTTCAGTTGGAGGAACAAGTTCATTCCATTGCGCTGCAGACACTCGCCGGATACCGCGGGGAGGAAGCTGAGCCTCCTCGGCTATGCCTGCGGGGTCTCAGCCTTTCCTCTACTTCCCGCAGGAGTCGAGTGTCTTCCGCTCCATTCCACTAGTTTTTAAAAATAGTATGCGAAATCAAACAAATCTATTGAAAGCAACAAATAAAGACCCGAACTATTAGGTGAAAGATATTGCCTAATAGTTCGGGTTTATCATTTGCTGAAATACTTATGTCCCAGCCTCTTACTATTTAGGGCAGTTTGATAATTAACATGCCAGTTCCATGCCACAAGATACTAATATGTTTTTCTCCTATTCATAAAAGGAAACTCTTATTATCCTTTCATTAAATCAATTGGAAATTCCCTGTAAATAAAGCAAATAATTTGAAATGAATAGGAAAAACTATGTTTATGAACATAAGGAGGATTTTCTTTGTGGAGACTGATCATCATATAAACTTGACTTCAGCAGAAATTGCCCATTTATATACTACTTTTTCTAGCGATAGCATGGCGATTCGTGTTCTATCCTACTTTTTAGAAAACACTCAGGATACTGAAATTAAACCTATTCTTGAACAATCATTGTCCATTTCTCTAAAGCACCTTGAACAAATCTCAAAAATCTTTACAGATGAGAATTATGTAATTCCGATTGGATTTGGAGAGGAAGATGTCAACGTTCAAGCGCCTGCTTTGTTTTACGACACTTTCTATATTCATTATGTAAAGCAAATGAGCCGTGTTGGGTTAAACGCTTATAGCTTAGGGTTATCTATTGCCGCTCGCTCAGATGTCCGTATGTTTTATCATGAAGCATTGAAGGATGCAACAGAACTTGATGAAAATGTGACAAATGTTGCTCTGCAAAAAGGCTTGTATATTCGAGCACCTTACATAATTGGTCCAAAAGAAACAGAATTTGTTCATACCTATGACTTTCTTGGTGAACTGATAGGAAAACCACGTCCTTTACTAGGAATGGAAATTGCCCATTTGTACGGTAATCTCCAAACCATTTCATTAGGTAAAGCATTGTGTATTGGTTTTAGCCAGGCTGCACGATCTAAGGAAGTGACGAAGTTCTTCATAAAATTAAGAGAATCTGCTGGCAAGCATATGGATATGATAACGGACAAAATCAATGGTAGCCATTTAAAACCACCATTGACATGGAATGACACTGTCACAGAATCGATTTTCCCTCCTTTCTCAGATAAACTCATGATGTTTCATATTAATGCTGTAATGGCAACTGTTGTAGGGGATTTCGGTGTATCCCTAGGAGCAAGTTTAAGAAAAGATATTAATTCAATGTATGGAATTTTAATAACAGAACTTGAACTACATTTATATGAAGGAGCGAAACTCATGATTAAGAATGGATGGATGGAAAAACCACCACAAGCGATGAATCGTGATGAACTTGCCAATCTTTCAGATAAGACGGATTAAACGGAACATTAAGATTGATTTTAAATATAAAAAGGACATTAAGGAGGTATAACATGAAGAACAAAGAAAATAAGAAGAACTTAATTCCAACTGAAGAAGTTCCGGCAGTTCCACAATTGAACCTTGAAAATAAAGAAGAAGGAATTAAAACGATGTACAAAAAAGGTGAAAATAAGTAGGGTCATGGACGTTTTAAAACCTGAAATGAAACAATTAATTAATGAAGTAATAGATGGATTACGTTTCACGAAAAACTTTCGTTCTGCAACTGCTGAAGAGTGGTATATTTTCTTGCCTCATTATGAAGATCCACGTACAGGTGGCGCCGCGGGGAAAGCCCTTATTCATTACAATTTATTCGGCAATCGTGATGTGATGATCAATACAACGGTTATATTAGATGATCCAAAGTTACATCGTTCAGATCTTCATCCACTCGTTTATGCAGTTGCCGATGAAATTGTGAACCGATTAGTGGGCTATGCCGATACCATCCTATCAGTCCACGCGGGTGAAAACACGTATGACGCGGAGTATAAGCAGTAAAAACCAGTGGTATTGTACCCGCTGGTTTTTACTTTTAGTTTACATAATAATATTATTGTCGCTTAGAGTAATTGATACACAACTTCCCCTTTGATTACATCTTTGCCATGTTGATTTTGAGCTGCAACTTTGAAGGTGTAATGATGTCCATCTCTTTCTTTTAGCACGGCTTTTAATGTAACAACATCTTCTAAGAACACCATTCCTTTAAACCGAATCGTATAGTCCTTGAGAAAACCTTCGTCATAAAATGGCGTGAACAGTTTTGCTAGGTTTCCCATCGTCCACATTCCATGTGCAATAATTCCTGGAAGACCTAGCTTCTTCGCTTCTTCCTCAATTGTATGAATCGGATTATAGTCACCTGATGCTCCTGCATATTTGATTAGATCGATTCGAGAAACAGGGGTTAATTGTACTGTCTGCAATTCTTCTCCAACTTGCAAATCCTTTAACTTCTTTATCATGCTTGGGTCAACCTCCTAACCTCTTCAGTAATGATGATCAATCCCTTTGATGAAAAGAGCGTCTTCCCTTGTTCATCTTCACCATTGCTTGCAAGTAACAGGAATCCAAGACGACCTTGACTTCCAGTTTTATCATAATAATCTAGTATTTCTGAGTAACAGTAAATGTCCTCACCGATGAGTAGTGGACGCTCATAATGAAAGGTTTGTTCACCATGAATAAGACCGTCTATTGTCAGCTGAAAGCCATCAATCGTACCATAATCAAACACGCGTGGAAAGGTAGGTGGTGCAATATTTTGACCATAACGGGACTCAGCGCCAAACTGTTCGTCTACATAAATCGGATGATTGTCACCAATTGCATCGGCAAACTTTTTGACAGCTCCTCGTTCCACTGTATTTTTGACTCGTTTCGATTTTACTCCAATTAAACTAGTGAACATTGATATCACCTCAGTCTTATTTTGGCAATGATGCATTTATGTATGATTTTGAAGCATATTTCCTAAAAATGAAGCATATCTACTTTATTTTGGTACTTATATCCAAAAAACGACGTATAAACAAACACACAGCTTAATTCTTCGGTCCACCCGCTACATACAACACTTGACCACTAACAAATCCTGACCTCTCATCAGCAAAAAACGCAACTGCGTTTGCAATATCTTCCGGTTTCCCGCTTCTTCTTACTGGGATTTGACTCACACTAGCCTCAATAAGTTGGACGAATGTAATTCCAAGTCTCTTTGCTGTTGTCATCGTCATATCAGTTTCTATGAAGCCTGGCGCAACCGAGTTTACCGTGATTCCATATCTTCCGAGTTCAATAGATAACGTTTTCGTAAATCCCTGTAAACCCGCTTTCGCAGCAGCATAGTTTGCTTGCCCACGATTACCTAGAGATGAGGTTGAAGAAATGTTGATCATCCGACCATATCTTTGTTCAACCATATATTTCTGCGCAGCACGTGCCATGTTAAATGAGCCCTTTAAGTGGACGTCCATGACTAAATCCCAATCCGAATCTGTCATTTTAAACAACAAATTATCACGAATGACTCCAGCATTATTCACTAAAATATCGAGCGATCCAAAAGTTGTATGTACTTCTTTTACAGCATTTTCTACTTCCTCACTTTTCGTTACGTCGACAACCTTCGGAAATACCTCATACCCCAATTCACGGAATTCACTTACCGTTTCTATTAATGCTTCCTCATTTATATCGAATAGGGCAATTTTCGCTCCTTCTTTTGCAAATCGTTCACTAATTGATTTGCCAATCCCGCGACTTCCTCCCGTAACTAATGCGACTCTGCCTTTGAACTGATTCGACATGTTCGTACCTCCTCATTTCTTTAGATCAATTCTCAACTAGGGGTTTGCTATAACATTGCTAGCATTATGCTAACTCTTATTTCACCTTTGTTTTATAACGATTGTATAGACTTGTATATTGTAAATACAACTTCCTTATCTCCTCACTTCAACAAAAAGTGCAGAAATCCTCCTGCGATTTCTGCACCTTTGTTATGTCTCATTATTTATATATGTTTGAAAAATAGTGAAAAGAATCAATATTAATTAATGAAGTTGTTTGTATTTCTGTTAAATAACTGGATCTAAGAAGACCTAACTTCTCATACACTCGGTAAATTTTGAACTCAAATTGAAAGAAGGACAAGTCGGATTCAACACCGTCTCGAGGGTAATTTAGTTCTTCATTAATTTGTATTCTCACCCACTGATCTATTTTCATAAGTTCATTACTTCTACTCATATAAGACTTCCTTAAGTAATATAAACTTTCCTTCAATTCCGGTTTATACATGTTCAGCGTTTCAGGGATTCGCATTGACCCAATTTCTTTTGACACTTCTAACGAATTTTTTGCTGCCTTAACTTTAAGTTTGTTAATCTCATCAATCGTATAATCCTTACTATTAATCTTTTCTATGAGTTCTTTTTCCACTCTAACTTGTGATTTCAATGTAGAGACAATTTCAGAATGAAGCTTTAATAATTCTACTTGTTGTGATTTTTCATTATAGCCAGATGTTTGAGAGTTGAGGATAGATGAGCCAATGACAAAAAGTAGAAATAATGCTGCTATACTTGCAAAAACAGTTTTCACATTCCACTTTTTTTGTACGTAACGTACCTGCTGATTCGTGTTCTCATTCGAGATATCTTTCAATATTTTCCCTTTCAGCTTCTGGTTCATTTGGATATCTTTTAAGACAGTATCGTCCATGCTTTCTTTTAAACGATGTAAATGCTTATCCATTCAATCAAGCCTTTCCTTTGAATAGTGAAGTTTTAGCTTTTCTCTTGCTCTCCTCAACCTTGTACGAATCGTATCTTCATTTAGTTGTAATATGTCCTTTATTTCATGAACGGAGTAATCTTCATAATAGTGTAAAATAATAACTTCACGATACTTGATTGGCAGCTGCAACACGGCATTTGCAAGATTTCTTTTTTCATACGTATCTAACACATAATCTAGTACACTAGTTATAGATGTACTTTCGATGTCCAACCTTTCAAACGTAAAAAGCCTTCGGTATGACCAGCTCCGCAAATAATCTTTACATAAATTCGCTGTAATGGTGTAAATCCATGTTTTAATAGATGCATCGCCTCTAAATTGATCAATATGTTTATAACAACGAAGAAACACTTCTTGCGTGATATCTTCAGAAATCTTTTCATCTTTCACATACGTAAACGCTAGTCTCATAACCTTTGTTCCCATTGCATCAATCAACTCAGAAAAAACTTCTTCTTTTTTGAGTTCGGATAAATCCAAAGGAACGGTATAACGATTTTCTATTTTGTTCGGATTCATTTTCTTCCCCCTAGAAGAAATTAACGAGAATGTAAAAACGCAAACGGGTTTGTGCTAGCTTGTTGCTGACTGTTACATTCTAACTTTACTTCTGATACACTACTATCCTTCCTCACCCATTGTCGATTGTACGTATCTGTGATATAACTTTGAATAGTATTTGTCATCATATTAAATGACAGAACCGTAATAGAATAAAAGATTAATGGAATATAAATCATCCATGGTGTTATAAATAAATCTCTAAAATGCTTCCCAATGTCTCCTGCCCATTCATTGGTTGTTGAATACTCCTTTGTCACTCCATCAAATATTTCGACACTTACACTACCGCCTAAGAAAACCGATAAAAATCCTAAGTGAATAATAAGCATCAATACTTCTACCGTACGCTGAGAGTATTGCAAAATGAGCCTTGGAAACATAAACGGAATAATATGTTTTTTAAATAAACTAAATCGACTTGCTCCGAGCGTTTTAGAAGCTAATATATATTCTTCTTGCATAACTTTTTGAATGTCTTTCACCAGCAGTAACACAAGTGGTGGAATCCCAATAAAGATTAAGACGACTAATTGTATTTGAATAAGTCTTAAGATTGCCTCTAAACTGCTATCCACCGAGTACATAAATCCCAGAGACATAAAGGCAACAATGGTTGCAGGTACATATAGCTGTGACTCGACGATCCCTTCAAAAAATTCCTTTAAGAATTTCGGAAAACTGAAGTAAAAGAGCGAGATGATAAACGCAATGATTACTTGTAACAAACCTATTATTAAGCCTGTCAAAATTGTATACTTCGCTCCTTGAATAATCTTTGCTACTATGGGTGTACCTGCACGATCCGTTCCAAAAGGTGGATACTGACTCGGTGTAAATGGTGTCGATACAATGACTTCTCCATTTTCATCATAGATTGTTTCCAACTCCCATTCAACATTACCATAAAATGGTTCAAACAGAAAACTTACTAACAATATCCCTACAATGAAAGTAAACGATAAGACAAACTTCCAATCTCTAAAAATATATCGAATCATGTTATACACTCTTCCTCTCACCTATAAACGATAAGACAAGCTTTTCCGTTACGGTAAAATATATGAAAAATGGCATGAAGATAATTGTCGTGGTTATAATAAATTCTGCTCCTCTTGCAATAAGTAAAAATTGAAGTGCTCCGTACATATTAAATAGATACTCGATTATTAAGAGATTCGAAAGCATAAACGAAAAGATAAGCTTTGACCGATAAAACAAGCTATATAGTACATTTCTGAAGATGTGTACAAACATAATTCGAAAATCACTCAAACCTATTGTTCTAGCTAGTTCAACATAACGTTTTGTCTCTTCTTCCTTTATAAAGAATAGCGTACTTTTGAATAAGAGAATAATAGGAATAATACTTAAACAAATAACAGGCAACAGATAAATATCATTTTGATATACGGCAATTTCAGCTAATAGAATATTTGTCTTTTTGAAAAACAAGATGATGCCTAATTGTAGGCTCACAATAATGAACACATCTGGTAGTGACTCCAACAAATGAGTGAAGGAATACACGAATTTCCTTAGTTTTTTAGGCAACAAATGAACGAAAACTAAAAAGATATACGTTACGACAATTCCGATCACGAGTGAAATCGCAAATACTTTCATTGAATAAAAATACCGTTCCCACAATATCGGGAATAATGGATACGTCTTCTGATCCATACCAGTTCCCATATAAAACTCCCAGCTGTAAGGAACAAACAGTTCTTTTACATTCACAATAGCCAATTGAAAAAACTGAATGAAATGTAAAAAACCCTTTTCACCAAGGAACAAACCAGGCGTCGCACTAATGAGAACAAACCCAATTATGATATAAATGAAGTTTCTTACAATTCTCATCATTTGCAATCCTTCCCTTGGCATGCGTTGTATAACACTTCTTGTACGCCGCCTTTTTGGTCCCAGATTTCCTCCGCTACTTTACTTAATAAAGCGTACGCTTCAACTGTAGTGTAAGTTTCTCCATCTACTTCGTATTCAACAAGTGTTCCCTGTAAGTTTTCACCGTGTTTCCCATATTTCTTCATTAATTCTTCAGTTTGTCTTCGGGGATCTAATCTAATGATTAATTGCCCCTCTTTACTGTTATCTCGATAAAACATTGCTTTAAAATATCCCCGTGGTTGAACCTTTACTTCTCGTTCAAATTCTTCTCCCTCTATTAATAGAGTAAGAATCGTTCCAGCTTCTAAATTACTTTCACCATTGATATACACTCTTTGTAGTTCTGAATGATATTGAGAGTCACCAGATATTTGGACGTTTATCTTTTCCTTTGGCATTACCATTTTTGTATTACAACCGACGATTAGAATCATGAATAAAGAGATAAATACATAACTTGATAGTTTCATAATCTGCCTCCTTTTTATTTTTAGACCCTATTTCTTGTCACTGAATAATATTTCATAAGGATCTCCTCTTTGATCCCAAAAGTTCGTTTGCTCTACACTTAGCCATGCATAGGACTCAATTGTTTTATATGTTTCACCATTGTCTTCGTACTCAATACTTATCCCTTGTAAATATTCACCATGTTCTCCGTAAATATCTTTAATCTCTTTGCTTTGTTTTTGAGGATCTAGTTGTAAAACTAACTGTGCCTGTTTCTTATTATCTCGAGGAAATATCGTCCTAAAGTATCCTTTCGGCAAAACCTCGATATCCTTTTCAAATTCTTCACCTTCTATTTTTAGAGTAAGAATCGTACCAGGTTCTAAATTACTTTCACCTCGGATAAACACTTTTCCTTGAACAATCATATACCCGACATCACCAGATATCCGCACGTTCACCATTTCCTTTTTTTCACTTTTACCTAAATTTGCACACCCTACTAACAAACTACCTATGATCACCATTGCTATTACGAAGTTTATTAATCTCATAGATGCTCCCCCTAATTTCTATCCCTTTTTTCTTTTGACGTAAGAGCCATAAATAATTGTTCAAAATAATATAAATAATTTTAAAATGTTCCTTGGGGTGGGCAGTGAGCTTCCGTATTAGTCAAACACATTCGACTACAATGAACTATTCTTTAAAATCAACATAGAAAAAAGCCTATACATACAAGTTGGAAAACTGTACGTATAAGCTTTTTTTATTATTTAGGCTCTGTTAAAGAATAATGTTGATTTCCGTAGAAGGCACTCCCTTTCATTGGTGCTACGGGTGCCTCCTCGTCGCTATGCTCCTGTGGGGTCTCACCTGTCCCGCTTCTCCCGCAGGAGTCTCGCACCTTCCACTACAATCAACATATAACTAATATCAACAATGTACTTTAACAGAGCCATTCTTTATGTAATTGATGCCATTCTCTTAAAGAAAGGAAAACCTGCTCGATATCATCTCCCCCAAAAAGTCCTATTTTCTATTATTTTCTCTAAAAAGCAAAAAACCCCTTTTTAAACCAGTACAAAAATCGAGCTTGCACTGGTTGCAAGGAGTTTATTTTTTATAGTGATCTAGAAATTGATTATGATGTTTATAAAACTGAGCATCTCCCAAGTCCTTAGAATCTGTTAGTCGATCCGCCTTAGAGTACTTGAATCGTTTCTTCTTTACGTCATGTAAAAAGGCAATCGAAATGATGAACAGTAGGATACTACCTATAAAAAACCACATAAGCACACCTCCAGTTCGAGCATGTGTAACTAACTTACGTTTTGGAAATACTAAAGTTTCAATTATTAGTTAGGACCTTAATAAATTCTCTCATGTAGTCAGGTAAATCTGGCGGACGGCGACTTGAGATAATATGTCCATCGACAACAACTGCCTCATCGTGCCAAATAGAACCTGCATTTATCATGTCATCTTTTATTCCTGGTGTACTTGTTACATTTACTCCATTCAAAATCTTTGCTGAAATTAACACCCACCCCGCATGACATATTTGACCAATTGGTTTCTTGTGTTCATCCATGTGCTGCACCATTTGAAGCACTTGGTCAAAACGACGCAATAAATCTGGTGACCATCCACCAGGAACTAAAATGGCGTCATACTCGCCCGGATCAACATCCGAAAATGCAAAATCAGACATTATCGGCACGCCATATTTGCCTATGTATTTTTCACCGGCTTTCTCTCCTACAATATCGACAATCGCACCTTCTTCACGCAAACGTAATACAGGATACCAAAGCTCTAAATCTTCAAAATCATTACTTACAAGCTGAATAATTCGCTTATCTTTTAACTTCATCTTAATCCCTCCAAAACTTTTGTTTAACCTATTTTCATGATACTCTAACAGGTAGGATGAATCAAAGTGACCGTATAGTAAGGAGGTTTTATATATGAAAAAAGTGATTGTCTACTCGATGGACGAGTGTGTGGAATGTACGTTTGTTAAAAAAATGTTAACAGAAGAAGGTATTGAGTTTGAGGTTCGAGATATTACAAAAAATGAGGACTATAAAAACGAAGTCGAGAAATATGGTTTTCTAGGTGTACCCGTTACGGTATGTGGTGATCGTGCTGTCAAAGGTTTTAATCCTGAACTGATGGAAATTGTAGAGCTAAGTAAATCATAATGGTAGAAGCGAGCCTCGGATTTAATTCCAAAACTCGCTTTTTTCTATTCTTTTTTATATTTACTTCCATTCAAGCCTTTTGTATCAAATTCTTCTGCAAACTCCGTTGCAAGTGTTGCAAGCGGCCTCGTGAATATAGGATTACGATCACGTTCACCCGCTCTACTTCCAACCATTAAATGTAAGATCACTTCTGCAGTTGTAATGATAATCGCTGAGATAATACTTCCCCATGCGATTTGTAAGTAACTTTCTAATAAGACACTGCCGAAGATCCAAACCGTCAAATAGGCTAACAGAAAATCAGCGACATTAGCTGCTCGTTTTCCTAATAAAGGTAAGATAACTCGCTCACCAACTACATAAGAAGCTAGTGTTAAAAATATACTAAAGGAAAGAATATGAGCAAAGGTTGCATCAAAAAACAAATCTAAACCAATGGCAAAAGCAATGATACACGTCACAAACTTAATGGCTAACACCTTCATCATTTTCATTGCCTAAACCTCCCTTTTTATCAATAGTCTTTGTCAAAACTGATTGTGTATACATCTAACCACAATTTGTTAGTTACGATATAATGATATTGATAACGTTCAAAGGAGATTTACATCATGCAACCAAAAGATTTAGAAGAAAAAATTATAGAAAACTACAAAAATGAAGAAAACATGATGATTCTTGTATTTGCGCAATGGTGTGTGAATCTTGATTTAGAGCCTGAGGAAATCTATACAAGAGCCTATCCTACACAAAAAGCGAACCCTGCACTAAAACAAGCGATTGAACTAACTGTTCCAAAAGAGGAAGCTGGTGATGTATCAGATGATACAGTACTTGGCGTTTTGTCGCTTTTTGGAAATGAGGATCTTGCGTTTATTGTGACAGAGGAAATAGAGAAGAGAAAAAAGAAATAGTAAGAAACACATTCATTTACCCCAGTTGCCCTCTGGACATTCACCTTCCTGACTACTCTTTGAATAGTATGTAAGAGCCTTCGGGAGGTGCTAAGGCAATGGGATTATATACAGCTGCACAACATGATGAATACTCCCGCTTGAGCTGGGAGAGAGATGCACTACAAATATTCCATCAAAAAATGACTGACAAGGAGTATTTGTTTCCGTGCATTCCTGCAACACAAGGTCATTCTCTTGATCATTTTCGATACGGATTCGTAGGTGATCCACGAAAGAATTCTACCGTAAACGAATTTGCAAAATTACTCAAGGAATACACCGAGAAATCAAAACAAATTGGTAAATATACATCTTTAATTGTATTTTTTGAAACACCTATAGAGTTGTCTCAAGAATACGATGTCGAACAATTTGAACAGATCTTTTGGCAATTACTTTCCGACATAAGTTCCATTGATGAAAAAGAATGGCCGAAAAACATCCCGGTAGATCCACATAATCCAATCTGGGAATATTGCTTTCATCACGAACAATATTTTATGTACTGCGCTACACCTGCACACAAAAATCGAAATAGCCGACACTTTCCATACTTTATGATGGCCATCACACCGAGATGGGTGTTAGAACAATTTAACGAAAACAAATCATTCGCAGCTAAAATTAAAGAAAATATTCGCAAGCGTATTGTAGCTTATGATTCTGTTCCAATTCATCCAGACTTAAACACCTATGGAAAAGAAGACAATTATGAGTGGAAGCAATATTTCCTGCACGACGATGAATCAAGCCTATCAAAATGTCCGTACCATCGATTTCTAAAATTGATTGGGAAGGAGAAAAAGTAAAAAACAGCAGTGGTTTCCACTGCTGTCCTCAATCAAACCGTTCTGTTTCTAGACCATCTACTAAGTCCTCTAACTCTGTAATGAAGTTCAATTGAACAGGATCGGGAATTTGCTGCATCCACTTTCTTATTTCAGGTAGCTCCTCAAGCTCTTCTATACTTGTCGGTTTTGAATCAAGGGTTAACCACCACTTCTTTAACTCATCAATAAATTCATAAAAATAACGTTCAAAGCGTTCTGCCCACTCTGCTCCTTCATCATCTGAAGTTTTCTGCATCATTGACCATGCTTCTATTGCTGTTTCAAAGTAATCATCAATTTTCTTCATTATAACTCCCCTCTATAAGTGCCTATTAAATTCATTTCTTACCTAAATTAATGATGTTTTACTATAGTTTAGGCACAAGATTCCACTTGCCAAACTATTACATTTGCCCTCCACCACCAGGCGGATTATGATGGCTGTGATGATTTTGGTATGAGATATGTTCACTTTGCAGCTGGTTTTGAGATTTTTCAGGTGGTTTGCTTTTAAATTTCTTTTCGAGTATAAATCCGGTAGCGATAATAGTAATAATCGCACCCCAAAAAATATAGCCTAATGCTGACATTTCATTTCCCCCTTATTCATTTGTTGACAATATCCGCAAATATCCCTTCCATGGACCAACGTCATGACGATATCGTTCTGCCATTACTCTCATAATCTGACTTAAGTGAGTTAAGTCATGAATAACCCAAGTGGAAAGCAATTCTCTTAGTTTTACATGTCCAAACTCTGGATGAATACCAGTTTTTTCAAAGCTTTCAGGCTGAATAAGTTCATGAAGCTTTCGTATATTTTTCATTCTAACTTCTTTGAATACTAGCAATCTCTGTTCAATCGAATCTTCTTTTTCTCGTTTCATATGGGCAAAACGATCGAACGAAGGAAAAGTTTGTTGTTCACCAAACTGAAGAATTGTCTCTAACCTTGGTATCCAGTTTGTATGCTCTGCTTCAATTAGATGATCCACAATTTCCTTCGCATTCCATGTATCTTTACCTTCGTTGCAACTTAACCAATCATCAGACAATCCTGTTAAAAAACTAATTAGCGTTTGTGGCGTCCGCTCTAATACTTCGATAGCTTCATCCAAGTTGAAGTTCATGTAACTACTCCCCTTAATCAAACTTCATCACATCACTGATTCTATACACTCTCTCTTCTATAACACCATTAAGATTCTTCCATGACAATGAGTAAATGACATCCTTGTATGCATCCTTTATTTCTTGATTTGTTAAACCTCTCGTAAAGATGACAAATTCATTAGAGTATTCTACAATCTCTTCGTCATTTCTTTCTGAGCTACTACCATACCAATATCTCTCATGTTCATCAATTTCATTAATTTTTCTTTTCCAATTTGACTCTGGAATGACAACTTTTAAATCAAACTCAGGTGATTGTTTAATATAAAGGGAGAAATCGACCTTTCTAAAGTCATCCTTTTTAATGTTTTCTAAGCCGTGAGTTCCGACTGAAAGTTACTCCTCATCTGTCAACTTTGTCACTTTTGCATCAATTGTAATTTGTGGTTCCTGCAAAGGGACACAACCAGTAAAAATAACAGTCAGAATGAAAACAATCATATATTTCATACACGTTTAACTCTTTTTTCTAGTAAGCTATCAAGCAAAATATAGCCAAAAAGTAATCCTGTAATCGTCGTTAAGTTTGAACTCGATACTTGAGCTAAATTAGCTGCAAAAGGCAAATAGTCACCGATTGCGGTATAGTACAAAACGGGAGAAACTGTCAAATAGAAGGCAGGTAAACCGAACGTAAGCATTTTCTGCCAATGAAATTTCCAACTTATACTTCGTTTACGGATCAACTCTTTTACAATATTTGGTAGACCTAATAACATCCCCATAAAAATAGGAAACAACATGGAGAAGATCATATAGGGTATCAAATAATCAAACGTCTCCTTATAGCTCTTTTCTAATTGCAGTTGTATCTTCATACCAATTGCAAAGAAAGTCCATATGACAATTGCCCAAATTACATAATTTAATAATCCTTTCATATAACACCTCTCAATGATCTATAGTTATTTTACGAAAGAATGTAAAAATGGTTTCAATTTACTTTTTTCTCTTTATTTACCAAGTGAAAATTGAGGAAATAAATGATACCTCCATTATAACACCCATTACCTTCCAATTCAGAATTATTTCACAACTACAGAATCCTTTATCATGACGATTTTGGCTTGGTACTTTATAAACAAGCCATTTTATGGAGTTTATTTCACGGTGCAGTTAGCAAAAAAATAGCATTGACTTACACGAGTGCAAAAATTTGTTCACAAATTAACTTTTAGGTTATGATTATATTATATAAAACAAGCAGAGGAGATATCTTATGGTAGAGACAGAAATCCAAAAAAGACAACACCGCGGGCTATCTAAATTAAAAATTATACAACGTACAATTACGATCACAATCGGTGCTTTGTTAATGGCGGTTGGGCTTGAGATCTTCCTAGTTCCAAATCAAGTAATTGACGGTGGGGTAACAGGTATTTCTATCATGCTCTCCCACATTACAGGTATAAAACTTGGTATCTTTCTATTAATATTAAACCTTCCATTTGTCTATTTAGGATACAAACAGTTCGGAAAAACATTTGCGATTTCTACGATTTATGGAATTATTATGCTAGCGCTGTTCACAATGTTTCTCCACCCAGTCCCGCCTTTCACAGACGACATTCTACTTGCTACAATCTTCGGTGGTATATTTTTAGGTATTGGGGTTGGACTAGTTATACGTAACGGGGGGGCACTGGACGGAACAGAAGTTCTTTCTATTGTTATTAGTAAAAAAGCCCCCTTTTCCGTTGGTGAAATTGTCATGTTCATTAACCTGTTTATTCTAAGTTCAGCAGGATTCGTATACTCATGGGATCGTGCGATGTATTCGATCTTAGCTTATGTTGTGGCTGCAAAGGCAATTGACATTGTCATCACAGGTATGGAAGAGTCCAAATCAGTATGGATTATTAGTGATGTAGCTACAGAGCTTGGCGATGCAATCAATCATCGTCTTGGTCGTGGAGTTACCTATTTAAATGGAGAAGGTGCATTCTCTGGAGAAGATAAGAAGGTCATTTTTTGTATAATTACACGACTAGAAGAATCAAAATTAAACACAATTGTGGATGAAATTGATCCTTCTGCCTTCCTTGCAATTGCCGATATAGCTGAAGTACGTGGTGGACGATTTAAAAAGAGAGCAATCCACTAATAGAAGCCACCTCCCATCATGAGAGGGGCTTATTTTTTATTTGATAAAAAGTATGCTATTCTTCCAAAAACCAGGCAAGCTAGTACTCCTTACACCACCCAACAACTATCCAAATTGTATAAGTAATTCAATATCCTTAATGGAATACGAGAACACCACGTTTTTTTAATCTCTTTATTGAATCATATAAAAAAGCCTTACGATGATCGTAAGACTTTGCGTATACATTCGATTATTCTTAATGAATTTCCTGCTAATTAACCTGAGGTCTAATTTAACTATCTTCTTTGTGATTCCTGTCTTTTTTTGACTAAATGTCCTGACTGATTAACAAAGCTAACAATGATAATACCGAAAAACCATACTTGGAAGTATTCCATTTCAATTGTTAGTCCCCACAAATATAAAGGTACCAATATTGCTGCTGCACCTATAATCATCAACACTTTTTGAAACGTCTTTTCACGATCAAAAATCGTTGTAATTCCAATGGACATTAACATCGAGAAAATATATACAAGCACTAAATTCCCTATCATTTCTAACACAATAATACCTCCAATAATATATGCTACTTTTAGTATAGCATGTTATAGATATTTATTGGACTATTCGAGGTGGTTCCTTCTAGAATTACGGATAAATATGACAGATCCTAGCATCTTGTTCTTTTTACTTACTTATCTCTCAAATCCGTATTTCCCCTAACAAATTCTATTACTCTACCTAGTGAATCAATCTTAACACCAGTTAAATAACCAGAGTACGCTGCAGCTGTGTCAATATTCCACGAGTTGCTATTTTCGTCGTATGAGGGATTTCTACATGGAGTATGTCCAATAATTTGTAACTTCCCTATGTTCTTTAATCGACTTCGATTCCAAATTACACTGTATTCATCATCTTCAAGAAATGGATCCGAGGCTTCTTCTGCTATTCCGGCATGACTAATAAACAAATAATCATTTTCCCAGAATAACGGCAAGTCTTTCATCCATTTCACATCACTTTCACAATCACGATTCGCCACTTCATATTGCCTTAAGGTTTCTTCGCCACATTGTCTTAACCAATTATGATTTGGTTCTTTCGTAAAGTGTTCGATCATTTCAAATTCGTGATTTCCCCTTAAAAAGAATACCTTTTCCGAGAAATTGCCATGTAATTCTCTAGCGTACTCGACCATTTGTGGTGATTTTTTTCCACGATCAATTAAATCTCCTAGTTGAATAAGTATCTCTTCGTTGTGGTTCCAATGTTTTTCTAACATATTTTTAAACGTATGAAAACATCCGTGTATATCACCTATAATAAAATATCTCATCTATTTACTCCTATGTTACTCATATTTTCACCCTGTATTATAGAGCCTTAATTTTTAAAGAAGACCAAATCACAATGGTTTTGCCGGCCTATCCTACTTCTTTCATCTCAACTGGTATAAACTTCTTTTTCTGAATATGAATTAATCTCCATGATAATCCTATTCCTGCAGCAAGAAGTCCTACCGTAAGTCCAATCCAATAACCTGAAGCACCTAGATTCGTATATTCAGCTAATCCATAACCAACCGGCAGGCAAATCCCCCAATAAGCAATAAGTGTCATCACAAAAGCAATGTTTACATCTTTATAGCCCCGTAGTGCAGCTTGAGCAGTTGCTTGAATAGCATCGGATACTTGGAAAAACAGAGCATAAATTAAAAAGTGTGCTGTTAACCTGATTACTGCATCATCATTAGAGTAAAGGCTCGCTACTGTTTCACGGAATACTATAACCATTAATCCTGTAACAAGTGCAATGATGATTGATAGATTAATTCCAAGCCAACTATACGTCTTCGCATCCTTATTCCGCCCTGCGCCAACTTCAAACCCGACTAATACGGTTAGGGACATTGAAATACTAATTGGAATCATATATAAAAATGACACGATATTGAGCGCGGATTGATAGGCTGCAATTGTCGTAATGCTAAACTTACTAATTAAAATTGTAACCACAGCAAATATACTTGTTTCAAAGAACACAGATAACCCCATTGGAACCCCGATTTTCAAGATCTCCGTAGTTTTTGCCAATGAAAAATGTTTGAAATCCTCCAAATGAAAATGAGAGGAAAAGGGCTCTTGTGTTTTGATAATATAAAACGTAATTAAGGCAATAACCCAATACGTAATTGACGTCGCATAGCCTGCTCCAACACCGCCAAGCTCCGGCAATCCAAAGGCACCAAAAATCAGTCCATAGTTTAATAGAAAGTTAATTGGTAAGGATGATAGCAAAATCACCATGACTATACGTGTTTTTCCTAGCGCATAAATAAAGGAACGAAGCACATTAAATATAAATAATGGAATCATTCCATAACTGAGACCAACTAAATAGTCAAAAGCTGTCTGTTGCACATGAGGGTCCAAATTCAGCGTAGTTAATATTACATCAAGAAAAAACACACCAAGTATTATAATAATGACTGCGATAAAGAGTGCCAAATATACTCCATGAGTTACGATCGAAGATACTTCTATATTTTTCTTTTCACCGAAACGCTGTGCTGCAATTGGAGAAACAGCAAGTAAAATTCCACTCAACCCAATAAAAATCGGATTCCAAATCGATGTTCCAATCGCTACTGCCGCTAAGTCAGAGGCATCATATCTTCCTGACATGATTGTATTAAAAAATACCATTGAAAACATTCCAAGCTGGGTGATTAAAATTGGTATTAACAGGACAAATATTTGCTTTAGTTTTTCGCTTTTCGTCAATGTTTGTTTCATAGATGTACTCCTGAAAATGTATTATTTTAAAAATATTCAGACAAAATATTTGTAATTGTCTATACTTCCTCATAAACTTATAACATAAAAGGAGGTAATGTGAATGTTACTAAAAAAAATCCCTAACTTTACCCTTACTGACCTTCAAGGAAAGCCTTATTCCTTCGAAAAGCTACGTGGACAGAATACACTTATTTTTATGTGGTCATCTTGGTGACGATGTCGTCAGCAACTGTCAGGTTGGCAGAATTTTTATAATCAGTATAAAGATACAGGCTTTTCCCTTCTTTCTGTTGCAGTGGATCTTCAGGGTGCAGATGTAGTGAAACCATTTGTACAAGATAAGACTTTTAGTACCGTCATTGATTCCGAAAATGTGTTGGCCAATTATTTCGGCTTTAAAGTTTTACCAAATGGTATTTTTATAGGTAAGGATTTATCCATTCGGTTTATCCATCAAGGATTCCACATAACGAACCCTGAACACGTTGAAGCTATTCGAAAGTTAATCTATGATGAAGCCGAAACACTTACCTTAGATCAAACTTATTATAATCCTGCACAACTTCTTACAGCTGTGGAAAAACAACTTGTAGAAACAAAATTCAAACTGGGACTTGAATATTTAAATAACGGAAAAAAAGAACTCGCTTTAAAGGAACTAGATGAAGCGTTACTAATTGATCCCGATAATTTTCTAATCCGCAAACAGCGATGGTATATTAGACACCCTGAAAAGTTTGCACCGACTATTGATATTGAATGGCAACAAGCAACGTTAGAACAAGAACGCATTCATGAAACTTCTTTAAATGGAGAGAACTGTGGTCCTGAAGGTTGCACTATTCCTGGTACGACAAAAGAGTGAGCGAGGTATACCCTCGCTCATTTTTCACTTATTTAGAACCATCTTTTTCATCGCTTTCATCTGACCAAGATGATCTGCTTCATGATACATCATGAATGCGAATAAATCATCGTATGTTTTTAAATTAAAATATGGAAAATTAAACGGAAGCTCTTGCTCGAAGAAATCCGCTTCTAGTTCACGAATACGCGCTGTTTGTGCCTCTAATTGTTCAATAAGAACAGTCAATGAGGGAACGTCTTCTTCATTCCAGTCAGCAGGACTCGATCCCATTTCAAATAACGTTTTATAGTTTTCTGGTACAAAGGTTGTTTGTGTAGGAAAACCAAATAAAAACTTTTCACCTGTAGTCAAAACATGGCCAATATGCCAACGGAGATTGTTATTAAATCCGTTTGGCTTTGTATCTATAATACTATCATCCACATTTTTCACAAAATGCAGTAAAAAATCACGTGTTAATTGAAATTGCTTTGGCATTACAATCACCATCTCCTTCATGAAATCATATCCTCTTCAACTATAATAAAATTAACTTTTTTTGTAAATTAAAATACATCTATTATTCTATAAATGGAATTAAACAATACACCGTTACGGGTACGTATTTTCCGCGGGTCAGTAAGTCCCCCAGAATTAAGTACTACGAATACAATCAACCATTGATTCAAATCAACATCCACCTTTACTGTAGCCAAGAACAAAAGGCGCAAGCGCCCCGTTTAGCCCCGACAAGCAAATGTTCCGAAGAGAATAAAAGGGTGCACTTCCCTTTTCTTCTCTTCGGGTTATTTGACCTCAGGCGGGCTGGGCGCTGGAGCTGGATTCTAACGCCCCACACATAGTTTTACAAAAGTGATTATTTTATAATTTCCTAAACAAAAAAAAAGTGACTCTACACGAAGTCACCTTGTTCACATTATATTCTTGCTGTTTTCTCAGCCATTACTTCATATAAGCCACCTTCAGAACTAATGATATATTCAGGCTTAGGCTGTCCAATTTTAGCCTTATGTCCCGCTATATGAGCATCACTCTTCTCCCATTGCTTCCAATTCTGTTCTGATTCCCAACGGATTTGAATCACTACTTCTTCCTCTCCACGTCTTACCTTTTTGACAAGTACTGTCGTATCAATGAAGCCCTCTTGCTCTTCCAAAATTCCAGGCTTACTAAAACGTTCTACTACTTGATTTGAATAACCTTCTTGCACAACCATCTTTCTTAATTGAACAAACATGTCAACATCCCCAATCCATTCATTTCTCCCATTATAGTTGATAATGATTATCATTGTCTATGAAAAAGCATAAAAAAAGAAAATCTGACAGTGTCAATCACTTTTTTCAGATTTTCTCATTTATGACCGTCTTTCTTTTCATGTGCGTGAATATTTATTTCAATCTCCTTAATGATGGAGCCCGGACATGCGCAAGCTTCATCATCAATAAACCGTAAACAATGGGAACAGTACCTTCTTTTATTCAAGGAAATCAACCCTTTCATGTAAGATATATGCACTTTCCGTAGGATTTGTGAATAATGTAGCACATTGAATTCAAAATTCTTAGCGATTTATGATTCATTTCAGATTTATTCTTCTGTAGAAGATATTTATCGGCGATGATAAAAAAACCTAATTCAAAACAAAGCCATTTCTCCAACCTCTATAACATTATATCTCTCGCATTTCATTTACAATTTTGTGTCATTAGTTTATTGCCAAAAATTCTAGTATTTCTTGATTTATCATTTCTAACTGATCTTGAGATGGAAAATGTCCCATACTCAAAGATTTGAATTTAGCATTCGGAAGGATAGTATTTATACCAACTTCAATTCTGTCTGCTGGAAAAAACAAATCTTCCTCTCCGGCAATCACGAGTGTTGGAGCATGATAATGAGTAAGCTCACTTTTTTCTGTTAACTTTGGCATATCTTGTTCAAGCTTTGTACTGTTAAAAATCTCCCCAATTATGGTTCGATCCACTTCGTTCATCGTTTTTAATGACATCTCATCTGTTAATCTATTTAAGAACTCTCTTTTACCTGTTAGTTTATATGCCAATAATGGAATCAGTACTTTTTGAATCATTATTAACTTAGACCCCATCTGAATGCCAGCTGGAGCAACTAAAACGGCTTTCGAAATTTTGTTAGGCATATAAGAAGCCATTCGGAGAACAATTCCAGCTCCATAAGAAGGACCTACAAAAGCGCATTTGTCGATTTGAAAATGCGTCATCAATTCTTGAATCCATCTAGCAAAACTTCCATCATTTGCTGACATTCTCGTTTCATCACTATATCCTGGATGTCCTATTGTATCTGGTGCATACACCCGGTATTTGCTTAATAATGGTGTGAACCATGATAACGTCATCGGATTAATACAGTTTCCTCCTTGAAATAAAAATAGAGGCTCTCCCTCCTTTGGACCACCAATGAGTACATGTGTCTTACCAAAACTTGTATTTACATACTTCTTTTCCATTTTCACGTTGAAGGTTGTTAAATACTTATTATAATAATCTAAAATTCTGTTCTTACCTTTCTCGTTCTTATATATTGATTTCATGTAAGGATATCCCCCAGGAGTTCTTTTTGCCTATATATTACCATATTTTCCTAGTTATTTCTTTTTATAAAAAAATAACAATATTCCAAAAATAATAATATATTTAGAATGAACGTATAAAGGACAAGATCATGTTGATTCTTGTCCTTTTTCATATACTATTATATAAATAGCTTCAAAACAGATGTCACCAATATACACGTTTCACTCCATATTCCACTCTTCACACAATAAACAACCATACTGCTGCCATTAGGACAACCGTAAATATTAGAGCAAAGCCAAACTGAAGTAATAATTGCTTAAATAACCTGCTATCTTCTTGTGCCTTATCACAGTCATAGAAAAAAGAGGCTAATCCAGATAGGAATACTGCATCCCATAACTTCCAATTTTTAGATTTGTCTTTCAACGGATCTTTCAAGTAAAACCTCCTAGCTTTATGATTCACTTGCAACTTTACATTTTTCATATCCTTTTCGTCCAATACAGAGAAATAATATCAACAGTCCAAGCTCAAGAAAATATCCATCATAGGCAATCATGACAATTAGCTCCCAATAATTACTTGGTCCGGAGTTAAATCCAGTATTGGAGAACGGATACTCATTAAACGTTGGAATAAGACCAATGAAAATGAATAAAAAACCTAATACGTAACATTGCTTTAATACAATTTCCTCCTAGTTAATCAAATTTCGCCTTTAATAAATATACGACATCATGCTGTGCAATTTCATCGATTTGTCCATCAACATCTTTGTAAAGTTCAGGTGACATAGAAGAAATGCCAGATTGTTTCGAATAAATAATACTAGCAAGTGCTTCGTTACATTCTAATGAAATATTTTCATTTTGATTCACACCTGTGACAACTGACGGCATTTCAATCATCTTCTCAGGTCCCCATCCAGAAGCTGATCCACCATCACTGCTTACAGTTAGTGTAAAGATTGATTCCAATGCAGCTTCATTCAATTTAGATACAGATAAGATAATTTGGCCACTTTTGTTCACTTCTGTTCCGATATCATTCACTTTACCAACTAATTTACCAAACTCGTACTTTTCAACCCAAACAGATACCTTTTTGTATGAATTCTCCACGTTAAAATCAAATACGAAGGCTTGATCTGATGTATTCGAGAGTATGACTTCTTCTCTTTCTGTAAGTTTAGTAGGATTAATCGAGTTTGATTTTGGTAGGATACTATTATCACAAGCAGTCAATACAAGCATGATCATTATAAACGCTAGCAACTTCTTCACTTCATCACTCCTAGTCTTTAATTCCACTTCGATAATCATATGATTCATCAGGTACATTTAATTCAATACCATTAATCACAACTGTATTCTCATCTTTCCAAACAATCTTGGCATCTTCTTCTCTATACTGCCAGTAAATTTTCTTTGAGCGTTTATTTTCTTTATTGAAGTTTAACTCACTTAATACCGAGTACGATGTCGTAGCCCCTCCATCTGAACTATAAGCATAAATTGTATAATTGCCATTGGGTGAAGTCGATTCCGCGATTAAATCCTGTTTGAATCTGCTCATATCAAAGAATAGCCAGTTCACGCCATAACCGATTACGGCTGTAAATCCTATTACCCAAGCAAGAATAACGATACGAGTTTTCTTGCGAATATCCATCTTTATTTTGTCAATGTCATTGTTCATAAAGACTCCTTCATTAGCTTCCTATATTTAACTTTATTGTATAACTTTTGGGATAATTTTGAAATATTTTTAATAAATGTCTATATATAGTTCAATGTTGTATTTAGCAAAAAAGAATATAGAACTCCCATTTTCATGAGAGTTCTATTTTGAGCAGCCGTAGATATTTCAGATATGATTACCCTCCCCGGAGTGAACGGAACCCCGTGGGAAAGAAAAAATTTAATTTCTTATATAAATTAACTACAGCTCTTATCTAGTCAAAACATAATATATAACGTATAACCAACTAAATATCCCGTGAATTATTGCCCAGAGAACAGATTTATGAATACTCCAAGATATTGTAATGGCTAACGCAGATCCAAAAGTAATTGCACTTTTAGAACCAACTGTAACATTAGTTCTCTTTGCTGTCCTTTCCTTCATACGCCAAACCCCCATTTTCTCTGGATCTAAATTTCCTTTTCTATATGTTAATTTATATTCTTTATTGAAAAGGTTATTCTCTTCAACTATTAATATTATGTAATTGCAATTCAACTTACCTACTCCTTTATGTGAAGAGGGGGAATATTCGTGGTTGACAACACCAAGTATTTTTTATTTCATTTTGAACTTAAAATCTTCGTGTGTAGGTTCTTTCTTTGTATACAATTTCAATATTTAATAAAGCATTTATCCTTCTCTCACATTCGTTAGTTGAATTTATAAAACTAACACCATAAGTTCATCATCGTAGTATGTGTCTTCTATTTTCAATCCGTTTTTATCAATTCCATATGTTTGAAAACCCAAAGATTTATATAGGTTTTTTGCAGGATCATTACTTGAAGTAACTGTTAAATATACTTGTTTGATCTCTTCTATTTCTTTAGCCTTATTAATTGCTGCAGTCATTAACATTCTAGCAATCCCAGATTTTCGCATGTCAGGATAAACATACATAGCAACATTGTTTGCTCTATGCTTTGTTTTACTTTTTGTTTCTAAAATTAATGTAACAACCCCAGCAAGCTTGTTTTCAACGAAAGCACCAAATGTATAAAAATGCTCAAAATTCAATCTGTTTTCAAAGCTATCAAGAGGGTATTCTTTTTCCTCCTCATAACTAGAACTGAACGCTTCAGGGTTTGCTTTTAATGCCTCTAATCTTATTTCTCTGTAAATCTCTGCATCTTCTGATCCTAGTCTTTTAATTTCTAATTTTTATCCTCCTTATCATTTATACATTTTAAATAATCAATATGAACTAATTAATCTAAATAGCAAAAAAATCCCACCTCCAAGACCGTAGTCTTTGGGACGAGATTTTATCGTGTTGCTACCCCAGTTTATTAATAATGTTATCAGATTAACTTCTGCAAGTACGGCAAAAAAGATTTTGCTTATACTATAGATCTATAACAGGAGCTCCTGTCACGCCATACTGTTTAATTAATTTTGTATATTATAACTCTTGAAGAATAATATCACAACAAAATTCTTCAACATAACTCCATTTACTTTAATAAATCTATATGATTAATAGTTTCTAAATGTAACCATTGTAATTTATCTCCTCTTGGAAAAAATGGAATCGTTAAACATTTCGCATACTAAAGTTTCCTGAATTTTTTCAATGCTTGTGTATTTATTACGTATAAAATAAATGCATATACGATTAACCCTAGAATATAACCCCAGATTTGCAAGAAACCATCACCGTACACCATGACACCTTTAATCGCTGCTGCTCCATAATAAATAGGCATAATATAACACAGATTTTCTAGTTGATAAGGAATCATGTCTAAGGGAATCAACCCTGAGAAGAACACTTGTGGAATGATAGTAAATGGAATCATTTGTACTACTTGCAGTTCTGAACTAGCAAAAATTGAAATAGTCGCCCCAAATGAAACAGCTGTCACAGCTAATAAAACCATCACGAGCAAAATCCAACCAATGTTCCCCACGGAACTTAATTGAAGGACATAAATGGAATAAAGCACAATGAGGATGGCTTGAACGACCGCAAAAACACAATACCCTACCGTATACCCAAGAATGACTTCGCCTCGTTTAATTGGTGTCATTAGCAACCGTTCCAATGTCCCACCACTTCGCTCTCTCACAAGTGCCATTCCCGAAATGATAAATACTAAGAAAAACGAGAATAAAGCTAGAAAAACATACCCAAGGGAATCAAAACTTGATTGGTCTTTTGTTCCATATACATAGGACATATTTACTTGTGCAGAATGATTTAACGAAGCCATCGCTGTTTGAATCTCACTAACAGCTTTCGCCCCTTTAGTAGAGGGCTCATACATTGTAATAGTCATATCCGAACTTTTTGACAGTGTTAAAATCGCATCCACATCATTGTGATCCTTTAAATAGTCTTTTGGGTATTGGCTATCGTGGTTTTTAACGTCTACAACAATTAAATCTTGCTCTTCCAAAGCTGTTACTAGAGAACTCGGTATAGTGTTCTTATCGATTCCAATGGTCGGCACATAGCCAGAATCCCCCAATAAAAAATAAACTAATGTCAATATTAACAGCGGAGCAACTAAAATCATCATAACACTTCGTTTATCATTTATTGTTTGACGGATGACACGTTTTGCTAAATGAATCATCGCGTTACACCACCTTTTGTAATTGAAGCACTGAAAAACAGTTCCTCAACTTTTCCGTTTTCAGTTTTTTTCAGTAGATTTGTTACAGCATCATATCCAATCAAAGAACCATTATAAATGAGTGCCGCTTTATCGCACTCCGTTACTTCATCCATCACATGGGTAGAAATAATAATAGTTGTACCGGAATTTTTAATCACCTGAAACTGGTCCCAAATCTTACGACGTAAAACAGGATCAATTCCTACTGTCGGTTCATCTAAGAACAATATTTTAGGAGAATGTAAAATGGCAACCGCAAGCGAGAGTCGCTTTTTCATACCACCAGAAAAATTTTTCACCATTTTCCTACGATGCTCTGTTAAATCAACTATTGCCAGCACCTCATCAATACGTTCTTCTAATTTACGTTTATCAATATGGTAAAGTCCTCCAAAAAAATGCAGATTCGCTTCTGCAGAAAGATCTTCATATAATGCGTCATTCTGTGGCATGAATCCTACCTTATTTAACATTTTCATATTTGGCATTTGCACATCCGCGAATTGAATTGTCCCCTGATCTGCCGTAATTGCACCAATCATTAGGCGAATCAATGTTGTTTTTCCTGAACCAGAAGGACCAAGTAAACAACAAATTTCTCCTGCTGGGATCGTGAAAGTTATATCTTTTATAACTTGCTTTCGATCAAAGCTTTTACTGACATGGGATACTAGAATATCCATCATTGTTCCTCCTCAATTACATATTGAAAAAATAACTCAAAGTAATCAATTAACACTTTCTTCATGTATTAGGCTAAAATAATAAACAACGCGTTGTTTTATTACATACTAAAAATATAATTTCTTACTAAAAACTTTTCAATAATCAAAAATACAGAAAGTGTCGGTTAACCGACAGCATTTGGAAATGTGTTGAATAAAATATATGGGAGGAAAGGTATGAGAAATCTAGGTTCGGATTTACGAGTCATTCGTACGAAAGAATCTATCAAGAATGCATTGATAGAACTAATTGAAGAAAAAGGGTTTGAGGCAATTACCGTTAAAGACATCACAACTAAGGCAAAAATCAATCGTGGAACCTTTTATAGCCATTATCAGGATAAATATGATTTAATGATCCGATGTGAGGAAGAATTGGTAAAGGAGATGGAGGACAAGATTATTAAAAACATGCCAAGATTAATTGCAGATTTAGAAACGAATGCTCCGGATACTATGCCCTTTGCCATACTTATTCCATTTTTTGAATTTATAAATCGTAATAGAGGATTTATGAAAGCTTTATTGGGTCCCAAAGGGGATTTATCGTTCCAAACAAAATTGAAAGTATTTATGAGAAAGGCCCTATTTGAAAGTAACCAAACTATTTTTAAACAGGAAAAACTTCTTGTTCCACCAGAATACCTAGTTACATATATTGCTTCAGCCCATATAGGCGTTATTCAAGAATGGCTGAATAGTGATAGAGAGGAATCACCACAAGAGATAGCCCGAATTATAATTACAATGACCATAAACGGTCCCTTCTATGCGGCAGGCTTAAATATAGGAAAAAGGGACATTACCAATTAGGTGTTGTTGTCCCTATTTTTAAAATCTTAAATTACTTACCTTATACAAAAATATGCAAAAAAGAGTGTGTCCAAGTTAAGAATCCAAAATATATATCGAGTTCAAATTACCTAACCCATTAGTTAAGAAGATAAATGCATCCTTTATAGGAAATATCAACTATTAACAAGTCTGGATAAATTCCAATTCTCCAAAACAATTTATATGTCATATTTCTTTGTTATCCATTTCACTAAATACCGCTTTTAAGGCTGCCGCACATCAGTATTATCGCTCAATACGTATCAGAGATTGTCCTCTTCATCCTTGAAAAACGACTCAAAATTACTATTATTATCAACTTTTGAATATGTTGAACGGCCAATATATAGAGGAATGGCTAGCTTTTCAAAATTTGGCAATCCATTTTCTAAAAACTTTTCATTATCACGATAAAATTGAACGATATTGCCGACAAACCAATCATGATCACCATATGAATTTCGATCGATTACTTCACATTCATAGGCAATATAGGAATCATTTAAAATAGGAGAACCAGTCATTCTACCTTTTTCATTGTCCATTTTTGCTAACTCAAATTTATCGATTTTTTCACCAGATAACATACCCGCTTGTTGTATAAAACTAGCTTTTTCATATGGAAGAAAATTAATTGCAAATGTTCCTGCTTCCTTCATCAAATGGTATGTAAATCGCTCACGTCCGATGGCCACTCCGTAGATAGGAGGATCATACGATATATACGAATGCCATCCTGCTGCCATTATGTTGTCTTTTCCCTGATTTGAAACTGTTACAAGCGCTACCATACCAGGATAACTGTGCATCGCTTGATTGTTAATTGGCAATATCATAAGTTTATTCCCCCTCATTAGTTAATTTGATTGAATCCAAAGGAGTCGACACGACCTTTGTTCAAATCGAACGAAATGAATATTCACCTCTGCTCCCATTCATAATCTGTTCTATTAATCTATCATTTTCTTAAAACAGATTACTTCTTTTGTATACCGCCTTCTTCAAATTGGATATTCACTACTTCATCTAAATACTTTGTAGTGTTATAGCCATTTATTTGGAGCTTATTCGGAATAATTTCTCCATCAGAATACTTTTTAAATAGCTCTATTTCATAATTTGTTTGATAATAACGCGGTAGTTCGTCGGAAGCATTAAAGTAATTATAATCACTTGGATCGATTTCATTTCCTTCTCGATCCACCCACACTCCATGACTTCCATAAAAGCCCATATCTATTTGATTTTCTGCTTGTTCTCTTGTCAAATCAAATTGTAAAGACTCATACTCTCTATCTTGTGGCGGGGCATCTGTAACCATTATTTTAGTTGGCTGGTCTATGGTTACTTTTTCAATCGTAATTGGATTCCCCAAATAGTGAAAAGTTTGAGGGAACTTCTCTTCTAGATTAAGATTAAATGAAACAGGGTCTTCTACAGAATAATTGATAGAACTAAAATGAATGGTAAACTCCTTTGATCTTTCGAAATAAAGTTGATCAAAGCTTTTTACATATGAACTATCTTCATCATGCATCGCATAATAATTTTGATTAATTGCTTCTTTATTTCCTCTTTCAAGTTTTTTGATATGAACATCATGTATTTGTTTTTTGCTTTCTTGAAAGCTAGTATTCACACGATATTGTAGAAGAGTTGTAGTTGGAGCAAATGTTATTTTCTCCATAATAATAGGAAACCCATCAAGTTCCATTTCGTTACTTAATTCGTATTCAATGGACGCTTCTTTTGTCACTGGAATAGTAAAGCTCCATTCCCCATCAATCAACCTGTTCTCCTGAAAGGTATCAATCATTGTACCTTCTTTATTGTCAGGGTCCTCAATTACCTCTAATAACTTTGAAAGTTTTAGATTAATTATCCCACTCTCTTTTACAAGCGGGGATAAGCTAAGTACTCCACTAAATACATTTTCGCCTTTATCTATTGATTGTAGTTTGGTAGGAGAATACATGTAATTAGTATTCATATTAAAAATCTCATAATCGTTCTCAACAGACATCCCGTCAAACTGACTAATGGCATATTTTTTATCATCGGCAGCTTCAATGTCATAAAAAATAAGTGTTTGATAATCATCCGAAACGGCGGTTTTAAATGTAATTTTAATACCATTATGTTCTGATTCAATATTTAGCCTTTCACCGACCCCATTTTTTAAATAAGTCAACATCTCCTCATCTTCCAACTGTCTCCACTCTAACCATGAATAATAAAAATATGAGAATCCGTTTGTAACAAATCCTACAACAATAGCAAGCGTTACTATCGAGGCTAAAACGACACTTACTTTCGTTCGTTTCTTTTGTACTCTCCTTTTTTCCTCCCGGATTCCCCTTTCTGTTTCTTGAACTCTATTCGTAACATCATTCATAAGATCAGGAGGTATCTCCACGGAATCTAATTCTTTTTCCAAGACTAAAAAGACCTCTTGAAGTGAGTACAACATGTTATTACAAGGTGTACACGTATGTATATGCATTTCTAATTCGATCTTTTTGTCTCTATTTAACGTCATGTTTACATAATCTATGAATCTATCTTGGTATTGTCTACAACTTGCTTGTTCAGCCTCTACTTCTCCTTCTGGAAGTAAAAACTTTGCTCCTTCATACAATCGAGAGTTCACCGTTTCAACTGGTATTTGTAATAGATATGAAACTTCTTCATTCGACAAATTCAGGATATATTTTAAGACTATTATATTTTTATGGTCATGATCCATTTTAATTATTTTATTTAGGATCTCTCCATTCGTAACATGCATTCTATCTATCAGATGACTAGGAGACATTTCACGGCAGGCTTTTATCAGAATCGAAATGACCCAGATTTCAAAATTAGATTCTTTATTTACACGATGACTTTCCTCATAAATTCTCATCATTACGTTATAAAAAACATCTTCAATATCCCTAGAATCCTTAAGATAAATCAAGGCAGTTTGATAGAAGAGTTGTTTCTTAGTATCGAACCAATTCAACATTGATTTTATATCATTTTCTTTAAATGGAGGTGTATTTTCTACTATCACTTCAGGCAGTCTCTCCTTATCATTTTGGCCATTAAAAAACCTTACATTTAAATTAGTAGGGTCGTTTATACTTATTTCGACAAATAGTAAAAATTCCCCTTTACCTTTTACAAGTTTCTTATGATTTAACTTAATAGACTATGAAGTGATATAGGTGATAATTTGTGGAACTCTCTCTTTAAACGTGGCGTAATTGTGTTTACCACCTTTGATAATTTCAACATTAACATTCGTTATCTTTTCTTTTACAATTTCATAGACTGCTTGATTTGATAACTCAAATTGATGACTAATTTCAGTATTTTCTCCCGCTTCAGTTGTTCCGTAATCAAGATAAAACTTTTCGAGTGAGGATAGATCCCTAGTTTTCAATAATTCCTCTATTGATTCTTGATTTCGATAAAACGCGGATGAAATGGCTGCCACCCTTTTAAAAATGTTTGGATAACGACATGCTGCATACGTGGAGATTAATCCACCTAATGAAATTCCAGCCATGTATGTTTTGGTTATCTCAGTTCGATACGTGGAATCAATGAAAGGTTTTAGCTCTTGGACGATAAAATCTACATAATCATTTCCTTTTCCACCAGATAGGCTTTTGTAACCGAGGACCTTCTCACTAAGTGCACCATGTCCAAACGGACAGTACTCATTGATTCTTTCTTCAGCGAATGTATTTTGGTCAATAGCTATTACAATGATTTCCACCCTATTTTCTTCCAAATACGTGTGCAAATCTAATGAGACTCCACCAATTGCTTCTTTATCATCAAAAACATTTTGTCCATCATGCATATACAAAACAGGATACTTCTTATCAACATCAGCGTAATTATGTGGAAGAAAAATGCGAATCTTTCTCTTTTGTCCAAATAGTGGTACTTCAAAATTTTCGATCATATATTACCTACCTGTTTTTTTACTTTAAATCACTTGGGAGTGTAGCTTCTTCTATAACTTCTACCTTCCAAGAAATGATTGTCGTACTGTCTCTCACGTTCTTTTCTTTAATTTCGTTTAATATTTGCAAAGTTCCTTCACTTACTGAGTGGTCTTCGAATCTCATAAATATTTCAGATGGATTCTCAAAGCTAGTATTGGGACATTCCGTTAAACCATCTGTTGTAAGGAAGATGTGGTTCTCTCCCTTTCTAAGCTCCTTCCGTCCCTCACTGTAACAAGGAACTTCTAAATCAAATGTGTTAACAAAACCAATCCATTCATAGAAGCTTCGATGATTTTGCCCATATTCATTAAGTTTGGCAAGCTCTGGATGATGCAAATGGAGAATACAGTCCCCGATTGATAACCACCAAAGGTATTTATCATTTCTAGCTACAAGTAAACAGGCTGTTTCCCCTTGTATAGTTTTACAACGCACGCTAAATTCTGTACTTTGAAATGTAGAGAGTATTACCTTTGAAAGTTGGTTGAAGCACTCTTTAGAAGGTAAAGTAAAAGAACTCTTAATGATAGCTTCTAATCCTTCAATTGTTTCCATTACTAATTCTGCACTTTCAGCTGTATTATGTGCGTCCATCAATACAACAAATTCACAATTATTCGCATCATCTACCCATACTAGGCAACCATCTTCATTCTTATATTGACCTGCAGATGAATTTCCCCCGAAACGTCCAATCGTGATATGTTCCAAGTTTGTTACATCTAGTTGATCCACGTAATGCTGTTCACTACCTACCCAGCGAAACTTCTTACTCATAATGATTCAACTCGATATGCGCTTTCATTCGATGGCAAAGCTCTATTACCTCTTCATTTGTTCCCATTCGAGCGTTTGGGGCATCATATACGTCAAAAGGACCCCAAAATTGTTCAGGTGTATGAGGATAACGAGCGATAATATGCATATGCATGTGCGGAACTGAATTACCAGAAACAACAGCGTAAATGTGCTCTGCTCCTTCTGTTTCCTTCAATGCTTTACTTACTCTCGCCATGATCATTCCGAACACTTTTGCTTCAGCTGGATTCATTTCAGCCATTGTTGGTACATGTCTCTTTAAGTCAATCATGATATGCCCTAAATAATTCGGTTTCCCATTTCGATCGATATGACCCACATACACATACTCATCTTCATAGATCATAACTCCTGCTGTATCAATTAAACCTTGATGCTTTTCACATATAAAACAACTCAATTCATTCTCCCCCTCTAAATATAAAAAGCCTATCATCTCTATAAGAGACGATAGGCTTTACCTAACGTGGTACCACTCTTTTTGGCTCGTATACATAACACAAACCCACTTTAGACTCGATTACGGAAGTAACCCGTTTAAACGATAGCTCGCTTAACCACTCATAGACAAGTTCAGAAGGTTTATTGACTGTTTTACACCAACCAACAGCTCTCTATCACAATAAATCCATCCCTACTGCTTCTACTTAATTGCGTTTTTTTATGGAAATGTTTTACTAATCTTAAACATTTCTGGTTCATCCGTCAATACTTTTCCTTAATCTCCTATCTAGCTGTTGTCATGATTTCTTCAATCAATCGTTCATACACTTGTTCAATGTTAATTTCTCTAAAATCAGCTAATCTGTTTTCTTCCACCCATTTATAGGCGATACTCACTGCCCTTGGATAATCTTTAGCGAAATCATCATGTACAGGATGAGCTTTCGTATAATCGATCATCATGTCAAAATATATATTTAACATGACGGAAAGCTCTTCTAAATAAGGAAAAGGTCCGGTAATTGTAATATTCTTTCGAGTTAAATACGGCGTTGTGTCTTTTAAGTTTGTACTCCCACCATACCGGTCTTTTGCTGCATATTCGAGATTACGAATCCCGCTCATGTAAAAGGCACTAAAGCAAAGTGGACAAGGCTCAAGCGTAGAATATAAAATATACCGATTCACCTTCTGATGAACTCGATTATCCAATTTTAATAACGCATTTACTTCTGCATGTGCAAGCTCATTATTGTAGACCACTGAATCTGCCGTCTCCTTAAATGTTGAGCTTTTCCCACTTGCTACTATTTTCCCATCTTCATTAACAACAATCGCTCCAACAGGACGTGACCCTTCTTGAAAAGACGCCCACGCTTCATGAAAACAAGCCTGCCAAATCACAGGAATATCTGACCATTTCATAAAAAAGCCTCCATTATTGATTAGCTAAGTATGAAATAACTGGATGAGAGATGACATTGCGATCGTGATACATCAATTCAACACTGCTTGTTCTTTCTCCCACTATTCCATTTTGAAGTAAAACCGTTTTAAATCCTCTTTCGTTTGCCCCGTTGTATGTAAACAGAACACAATGCTCTGCCGCAAATCCTGCTATAATAACAAGCCCCACTTTATGTTCATGAAGGAGATCTTCTAAATTCGTTTTCCAAAATGAATTAGAGTGTTCTTTCTGTACAATTTTGTCTGATGGATCAACATACACCTCTGAAATAAAATCCAATACATCGTCATTCTCACCATTTGCTGATTCAACATCTTTTACATGAACGACAAGATGATTATTTGAACGAAGTAAGTTTCCAACATAGTTTATATATTCACAAGCTCTGTCTACTTTTAGTTCCTTGATTTGTTCTTCTAAGAAAATCTTTTGCATGTCAATGACAAGTAATGCAATTTTCAATAAAATCCCACCTTTATTTTATTTCGTATCTATATATTTTCTACTAATTTCATATTTTCCCTTCCTTAGCAGCTTTTGAGTAATAAAAAAACAACCATTATCCTCGAAAATAGAGGCTTACGGTTGTTATTTGATCCATAAAGAATTATTTCATAAATTCGGTAACTTCAATGTTGTCTCTATGTTTTGTAAATTTAACTTAATTTGCTCGTTAACATCGGATGGATAATACCAGCCATTTTTTATCAAATAATTTGAGATTTGTTCATGCATATCTAGAGCTTCCTCTAAATGTTGGATGAGAATTTCTTTAATTTCAGGAGTTCCTGATTCTGTTACTGCCATGGCATAATTCCGAACTCCACTCTTTGCTGAGTTCAATAAGTCCATGGCTATTATTTGATCCGTCAGGGCGCTCATGCCTGATAAATTTTCTATAATCGAATTCATATTTAATCAACTCCTCTTAATGCTTTGCATTGGAAAGAATGGAAGCAAATTCCTGTAACTGTCTAGTAGAGATATCCACATCATGCTGCATAATTGCTTTTAGTTGAGGGTCAGAAACGAGAGCTTTCATTGTTTTAGATTTTGTTAAACAAACCGTCTTAAATGCTGTCATTTCTTGAACTTCAAGCACTTCATGTAAAGCATAATCCATTTTTAAAACTCCTTTGTTATGGTTTTAAGACGACTTTAATACAATTATCTGTTTTAGTATCGAAAATTTCGTACCCGCGCTTTGCTTCACTTAGTGGTAATACATGACTTACCACATCTCCCGGATCGATTTTACCAGTCGTTACTAATTCATACATATAAGGCATATAATGAATCATTGGAGCTTGTCCAGAACGGATATTAACGTTTCTTTGCATAATATCTCCTAATGGGAAACCGTTATATCTGCCTCCATAAATACCTGTAATCTGGATTGTTCCTCCTTTGCGTACGGCTTGTGCTGCAATAACAATAGCACTCATTGCACCACCTTGAAGTTTTAAGCCAGTAGCAAGAAACTCTAAATCCGTCATTTTACCATCCATACCAACGGCATCAATCACGACATCCGCTCCACCATGGGTGATTTCTTTTAAATGGGCCCCAACATTTTCGTATTTCTCAAAATTTATGATTTCTACATTGTTCGTCCGTTTAGCATGTTGCAGGCGATAGTCTACATAATCAACAGCGATTACACGCTTTGCCCCTTTTAACCAACAAAACTTTTGTGCAAATAGTCCAACTGGTCCACAACCAAGAACAATGACCGTATCTCCTTCTTTTACTCCAGCGTTATCTACACTCCAATAGCCTGTTGACATGGCATCAGCAATAACACTTAGCTTTTCATCAGGCTCTTCACAGCTTTCTGGAATCTTAAAGTGAGTAAAGTTTGCAAACGGTACACGTAAGTATTCTGCCTGTCCACCAGGATATCCACCTGCTGTTCCAGAGTATCCAAAATAAGCTCCTATATCTCCATTTTCATTTGAATTATCACACTGACTCTCGAGATTATCTTTACAATATCTACATTCCCCGCAGGCAATATTAAATGGGATGATGACACGATCTCCTTTTTTCAGATTCGTTACACCAGGGCCGACTTCTTCGACAATTCCCATAGGTTCATGACCAATAATATAATCCTCCTGCATATTAGGAATCATTCCGTGAATTAAATGTAAGTCTGATCCACAAATAGCTGTACTTGTTACTCTTATAATCATGTCGTCTGGCTTTTCAATCTTCGGATCCGGAACTTCCTTTACCTCAATATTTTTTATACCTTGATACGTTACTGCCTTCATGCTGAATTACCTCCATTGTTAATGTTCATCAGGTGTCCGGTCAAACATCCCTTTTCGATTGGTTTCACCAGGAAATAAATTCATCTTACTAATCATCACTGTATTATTTGCAGAAAGCTGATCTAATTTATATTGCTCGCTCAGATCATGTGGATGAAACCATTTTTTCCGAATCATAAGATCTGTAATTTCTTGATGCATCTCAATCCCTTGACGAAGTTGTTTTCGTAATGCAGCTCTAAGATCCGGTGATGATGTTTCCGTTAAAGCAATTGCTGTATTTCGGACAGCTTCCTTAGCACGAATTAAGAAATCCATTGCAAAAGTCGTATCCGCGAGCTCTGGTACATGTAACGAATTTATTGGATCTAAATAATCATTGTTCAAATCTATCACCTTTCTTTCAATTTATAATAGGTGTTGGTCTACTTTGAGGAACAGGTGCTTCGAATGGTGCTCGCTTATAGATTTCCTGTAACTCAGCGAGATCCTGTGACGATTGTTCAACGTCCTTTTGCATCAAAGCTTTAAGTTCTTGATCAAATACCAATCCTTGCATTAACTTTGATTTTGCTACACATAATGTTTTAAAGTTGATTGCTTCATGCAAATCTAACGATTCATGAGGTGCTAACTTTTGAATATCGATATCCATACGTAATTAACCTTCTTTCAACAAAATATAAAAATAGGTTTCCCGGCAGAAGTTCTTATAATCTGAGAATATTTGTATAGAGAAATGATTCATAATTATTGGTTTTTAATGTATAAAAGAAATCGACACAGTGTCAGACACTGTGCCGATCAATACCATTATCCTTTTTGTCGTAAATACCGCTTATCATTCATAAACAAACTCCAAAAGTAAATAAAACCTGGAAACAGTATCGCGAATCCAATAATATATGTGATAAAAACAGCCCTAAATGAATTAGGATCCGTAAACGCCGATTCAATAGTCACATCAGGATAGATAATATAAGGTAAATGAGCCTTTCCATATACATAGCTCGCGACTAAATATTGACCTATTACTGCTATTACTGATAATCTTGGCATACCTCTTACACCTTTTTGAAAAGGTGAAGGTGCATAGAGACCGATGCCAATTACCAAGAAGAAACCAACTGATAAAAGTAATAGCGGCAAATCGTCCATCATTCGATCATAAATCCAACTAGCCTCATTCTTTAATGTAAACATAATTAGAAATGCCATGACTAAAGAGATTGGACCTAATATCATTCCATCTCTCAAATATACCTTATACGCATCCATTTCATTTGATGCTTTTGAGTAATCTGCTAAAAGTAATGATGATAAAAACAATGTACTCGTGATTGCAAATGCAATAAATGCATATTCATTTGGACTTGTTAGAAGCTTAGATAAATTCAAGGTAGGATTACCATCAATATAGTCAACAAAATGACCATGCGTAATAGGTAAAACACTTATTAACAGACCTGGAATTAGTATTCCTGCAATCCCTGAAATATACGTCAAGGGTTTTTTATACTCCGTTGCGATATTTAAAAATACAAGAAAGGCACTTCGTAATGCTAATAATAGTAAGATTAAACTTCCTGGAATAAGAAGAATCGTACCTAATATATTGGCAGCACTAGGGAACAAACTATACACTGCTACAACAAGAGCAACAATAAATGTATTCGTTACCTCCCAGGTAGGAGATAAATACCGATTTGCAATGTTGGTAGCCTTCGTTTTTTCTCGGTTTATATAGATCATCGACCAAAAACCAGCCCCAAAATCCATCGTTGCCATTACAGCATAGATAAAAACAAAGCCCCATAAAACAGTAATTGCAATAAGAGCATCAGCCATCTATTTTCATCCTCCTAAGAGTTTGAACTGAATAAGGGAATCCCCTTTTTTTCAGCACGCTCAATATCGTCCATTTCCGTATTCTTTCTGAAGAAATATAACAACACAAAAACAACTGCTATACCTAAAATAATGTAGACAATGATAAAGGATACAAATAACGTGCTTAAATTTGTTGCTGTAGTAGCTGACTCAGCAGTTGATAAAATATGATAGATGACCCAAGGTTGGCGTCCTGTACAAGCAAAGATCCACCCAAATTCAATTGCAAGAACAGCAAGAGGACCAGTTGTAACTAGACCCCAAAGCATCCACCTGGGATAATGTGCCTTCTTTAAAAACTTTATCCAAGCTAACACTAAAATTGGAACCATAATTAATAAAGATCCAATACCAACCATCGCATTAAACAGAGTATGTACAAATAAAGGTGGCCAAAGCTCTTCTGGATAATCATTTAGCCCTTTCACAACTGTATCAAAGCTGTTTCCAGCCAAAAAGCTCAGTGCCCACGGAATTTCTATATCCCACTTCACTTCTCTTGTCTCCCGATCTGTATAGCCTCCAATAGCAAGAGGTGCATGTGACTGAGTTTCAAATAACCCCTATGTTGCTGCCAACTTTTCTGGTTGATATTTATGTAAGTATTGATCAGCAGAATGACCATTGATGGCAGTTAAGAATGCAAAAATCCCACCAATAATTAAGCTTAGCTACAGTGCCTTGTGATGAAATTTATATATTCTAGTTCCTACTTCATGTCTCCTTAAATTAAATGCAGCAACAAAGGCGACGTCAAACGCACCTACTACATAAGCTGATAAAGCGACGTGACCTGCCGTGACAAAGAAGCTCGGATTTTTAAAAAAAGGCTGCCCATGGGTTAATATCTACTATCTCACCATTTATAATTTGAAATCCAGCAGGTGTTCCTTGAAAGGCATGAACATTGGTAATTAGTAACAGCTGATGCTACTGCACCTAGTGCCACTAGCACAAGACTAACAATTCTCATCCAAGGAGCGATTCGTTCTGCTGCATAAACGTAGATTGACATGAATAAAGCTTCAATGAAAAATGCATAAATTTCAATTTGAAAAGGAAGTGGCATTACACGTCCTATTCCTCCATAAACCCTGGCCATAGTAAGGATAATTGCACTCCCGCAATTGTTCCTGTTGGAATGCCTACTCCAAGTAAGACGGCAAACGCCTTTGTCCAGCGTTTTGCCATTACGACATAATCTTGATCTTTTGTTTTTTGGTACAAAAGCTCTGCAGCTAAAATCATAAGAGGTAATTCTACCCCAATAGTTGCATAGATAATATGAAATGCCATTGTAGTTCCAAATAAGGAACGAGCGAGTAGTAAATCGTCCATGAATGTTTCTCCCTCTCATAAATAGTCTTGATAATTATTTCCAATTTCACCAAGAATATGTAAGCGTACTAGATTCACGGTTTTTTTTTATCACTTCATACGGTATACTGAGCACAAAGAATATCAATCAAGGTGGGAACGTTTTTGAGGATTAATAAATTTATTAGTGAAACAGGAATATGTTCTAGACGTGATGCAGACAAATGGGTTGCCGCTGGTAGAGTTACCATTAATGGAGTGCTTGCCGTCCCAGGTAGTCAAGCTGAACCCGGTGATGACATTCGTGTTGATGAAAAACCGATTCGTTCTAAGCCAACGCTCGTATATATTGCATTAAATAAGCCAGTAGGAATCACATCGACAACGGAGCATCATATTAAAGGCAATATTGTGGATTTTGTGAACCACCCTTTACGAATTTTTCCGATCGGTCGATTGGACAAAGATTCAGACGGTTTAATTTTAATGACGAACGACGGGGATATCGTCAACAAAATTCTTCGTTCAGAAGGAAAACACGAAAAGGAATACATCGTAACCGTGGATCAACCTATTACAGAGGCATTTTTAACCCAAATGTCTGAAGGTGTAGAAATTCTGGATACAAAAACACAGCCTTGTAAAATTTTTAAGGAATCGAAATATGTGTTTCGTATTATTTTAACGCAAGGATTAAATCGCCAAATTCGCCGCATGTGCTCTGCTCTCGGATATAATGTACGTAAGCTTCAGCGAATTCGAATAATGAATATCAAACTAGGTAATCTGCCAATCGGTAATTGGCGTGACTTAACAGAAAGTGAATTACAACAACTTTTCAGAGAGACAAATCATAAACCAAACCAAACTTAAAAAGGCTTAGCACCGTCGCTAAGCCTTTTTATTGTACAGATAACATGAATGATAAATAACTAGTGAACACAAATAATACACTAAATACTGCCGTCAACCATGGTGAAATTCTTTTCATAAATGAAATAATGATAAGTGATAAAAATAATAGGCTGACGAGTATTAAGAACACACCGTAAAAACCAAATTCTAACGTACCACTAATTTTGTCTATATCTCCATTATAGAAGAATAAAAACAACGGTGAAGGACCGTCAATTAATAATGACTCATTTATACTATGTGGAGGTGATTGTTGTCCTAATGCCGCTGTTGCAGAAAAAACGAGTAATAAAATGATACTCTCTACCCTAGACCATGGTGTTGGATTGAAGTCTTCTATTTGCTTTATCTTTTTTCTTACCAACATACTATTAATAAACGCGTAAGCAAGTAACGGCACAATAAATAAGTGCTTAATCAGTAGGGATTGACCATACGATAATGCCCATGAATTTGAGTACTCGCTAGGTAGGACAACAAGTTTCATCAAGAAAAAGCCACTTAGAAGCACCGTAAGTAAACAAACGATTGCCAAAGGTGAAAACCATTGTAAAAAAGGAAGCCAATTTTCTTTCCCTCTAGCAAACCAACTAACCACTAGCAAAATCCCAACCCAAGCAGAGACCGCCAAAAAGTGAATAGTATGCAGCGCAAAACCAAACGTTGATAGCGTACTAGCGTGGCTGGACCAACCTTGTGCTACAACCAACAATACAGAAAAAATGACTCCAATTACTATGTAAGCATATTCCTTCTTAACATCAATTAAAGAATAATATAAGAAAAAGACAATTGAAATAAAGAGAGAAAGGAGCCAAGCCTTTCCTACTTCAAAACTAAATAAGACCGACTGAATAGTAACGAACAGTTCGTAGTCCTCTGCTAATAGAATAATTAGTCGAAGAACAGGATGAAAAGAGAATATCGCTACTCCGATAATAGAACCTAGCACAACCGCTCTGGGTACTTCTAGGACTGGCCTCTGTTCGCTTGATACGATTTGCAAGAGAAAAGTACCCATTACAATCGAAATACATAAGTATAGTAATACTTCACTCAGTACACCAAACAAAAGCATCTATTTCCTCCTTAAAATCCATACGAGAAAACCAATACCGATTGCAGAAACAAGTACGACTATTACCGGTATTACAAATAATGGTGACTCTATTTCTGAGACTTTCTCTTTTACTGGTTCTTCATTTTCAACGGTTGGAGCTTGCTCTTTCTGCTCTTCTTTTGGCTCCTCCGTTTGTGGAGTACCTTCTTCTGCCACCACTGCGAACACATACTCCCCATTTATTGGATGTCCATCAGCTCCAATGATATTCCACGTGACTTTGTATTCCCCGCTTGGTAAAGGTTCTTCTACAGTTCCTGTCATCTTATTTTCTTCAATCTGTATGTTCGTAATTTCGACAGAAGAACCATCAATTTTAAAAACTTCAAACGAACTTGTTTGTTCGATTTTGGTAGCAAAAGTTAAAAGAAAGGTATCAAGGGATCCAACAACGATTTCACCATTATTAGGTTTTGAGGATTCCAATTTTGTATGTGCTTGCACTTGAATGGAAAATACTGTTACAAGCATTAAGGCAGTTAATAGAAATGATTTTTTCAACATATATAATCTCCTATCCATGATTATTAGTACCATTATTCATCATATCAAACGCAGAATCAATTATCAGAGTAGAATATTACTTTTTTGTTAACGTTTTTCTCCATATTTAACCACATATATACAATTATTGTTATACTTACTATATAAATCCTTTTTTAGGAGAATACCTATGAAAAAACTTATTAAACTTTTTCTTTCAGTAATTATCATCGTGATTGGCTTATATACTGTAACCGTACATACATTAATCGCAAAAACAGCAAAAGAAGTACCTCCTGATGATGCCGATTATGTAATCGTTCTTGGTGCACGCTTACATGGTGAAGAGATGTCACTGTCGTTACTATACCGAGTGGAAGCTGCTCTCGATTATTTGAATACTAATCCATCTACAAAGGTGATCGTATCTGGTGGACAAGGACCAGGTGAAGATATTACTGAAGCAGAAGCGATGTTACGTTTCTTTAAAGAAAAAGGAATACCGGAGGAACGCATTTTACTGGAGGACAAATCCACTACCACCTATGAAAACCTCTCTTACTCGAAAAACCTCATCGAAGATTCAACTACCGTAATCATCGTTAGTAATGATTTTCACTTATTCCGTTCAACGATTATTGCCGATCGTGTAGGATTAGAGCAAGTTTATACTCTATCCGCTAAAACACCAACTGTCGTCATTTTGAAGCTCTGGGTCAGAGAATACGCAGCCGTACTGAAAACGTGGCTAGTCGACCGTTAAGGAGGAACTTATGAAAAAACGTGTGTTGATGCTTGTTGTAATGTCCATTATTTTATTATTTGGTTTTTCTTATATCCCTCAAAAGGTTTTTAATATATCACCAACGAACGTCTCGAAAATAATCGTGTTTAATGGTACAAATGGAGAGGAAATCGTAATAGTAGATCGAGTTCATATTGAAACAATCACCAAAAACTTAAACGATGTTACCTTTCAAAAAGGAAAACCTTCTATTGGATATTTGGGCTATACCTTTCGGATGACCATCTACGACCAAAAGGATAATGAGATGGAAAAATTTATTATCAACTCAAATGATATGCTCAGATACAAAGGCTTTTTCTATATGGCATCTGATGATGAGATAGAGTATGAATATATTAACAATTTATTTGAAAAAGGCTTGGAGTAGTATCCATGCCTTTTATTGATCCTTATTCACTCTCTCTTTTATTTCGTCCATTTTATGATAAAAATGTCGATTCCACATCAATCTCAAAGTAATTCGCAAATTTCATTAAATAGGCCATGCAATCTATAATCTCTTTACCTATATTTTCTTTATATACTAACTTTGCCTCTTCAAAGGCTTCCTGATCACCCATCACGTCACTTGTCTTAAAAGTCTGGTTAAACATCGCCCGAAACTCTTCTGCAATCTCACTAACTTCTGTTGTTAAAAGCATATAGTTATTGAGTAAATCTGTTCTAGACTCTTGAAAACTATCTTTACTAATTCCCCAATTCATATCACTTTGGAACTTTTTTATAAACTCTTGTTCCTTTTTCATGTAACTCATTCCCCTTTTTCACATGTGCTGTTAATTTCATTATATATACTTACTCAGGTAAGAGACAAACGCCGTCCATTATGAAAAAGACATTCACCTGTTACACGAATGTCCTATAACTTATTTGTTTGTAGAAACCTGCCATTCTACACCAAATTGATCAGTCACACTACCGTACAACGGACTCCAAAATGTTTGTTGAAGAGGCATCCCAACTTTTCCACCTACAGAAAGCTTTTCAAAGATTTCTCTCGTTTCTGCTTCGTTATCCAATATTAGTGCTATTGTGATATGTGATCCAACTTGATAAGGGTGTCCAGGCATAGTATCAGAAATCATAAGATCCACATCCCCTACCTTTAAATGGGCATTCAATACACGATTCTTCGCTTCCTCAGGTGTTGGAAACTCTGGATTCGGTGGCATATCGCCAAACGTTTGAACATTTAAAACAGTCGCGCCCAGCGAATGCTCATAAAACTTCACAGCCTCTTGACCATTTCCGTTCATTACTAGATATGGATACATTGATTTAATCATAAAGCACCTCTTTTTATTATTTTCTCTATTCATTGTAACCACAAAATTGTAGATTTTAACTGAATTCAAAACTCTGCATAAAATATTTCGGCGAAAAGACATTACTATCAGCGATTTCATCTTATATCAGCGAAAATTAAATGTTTATCGGCGATTTCTCCTATCTTATCGGCGAAAATGTACGTATAATCGTCGATAATCATCAGTGTATCGGCGAAACGAACATTTATTCGGCGAACTATACTCGATATCAGCGAAATCATCTTCTTTTCGGCAAACACAGCAAAACCAACTTTTCCTTGGGCAAACTATGCTCGATATCCATATAGAAAATAAATTTTCATCAACCTCATCAAAACTTAACTTCGTAAAAATCCACCCTCCGAATGAATCACCTGACCCGTAATCCACTCCGACTCATTACTTGCTAGGAATGCTATCAATTTCGCGGCATCTTCCGGCTGCCCAATTCTCCCTGTTGGAAACTTTGGCAAGAGATGTTCGCGAATTTCATCATTCATCCAAGTAGTATCTGTTGCTCCTGGATTCACAGCATTAACTGTAATACCTAAATGTGCAACCTCCGCAGATAACGTTTTCGTAAAAGCAGTAATCGCCCCTTTTGTAGCAACATAAGCGAGTTCTTCTAGCATAGGTCCTAGCTCTTGGCCAGAAATCATATTTATGATTCTACCATTCTTTAAATTAGTCTTTTCAAACTTACGGACAAATTCAACTGAAAGCAACATAGCAGATCTCATATTCACCGTATAGTGAGCATCAATTGTTTGAGCGTCAAGCTGTCCATATCCATCTCTCATTGAATATGCAGCATTGTTTACCAAAATGGTTGGAACACCTAATTGAGAGGTACAAGCTTCTATTACCAATCTAGACGCAGTATGATCAGATAAATCAATATCGAAACCCTTACATGACACCCCATACCCTCGCAATTCTTCTTTGAAAGTAGACGGCCATCGTTCTTCCGATTGAAAATGTGTAAAAAAGATATGTACACCTTGGGAAGCTAGTTTTCTACAAATTGCTGCTCCAATTCCTTTCCCGCAGCATGCACCTGTGACAATTGCAATTTTCTTTTCCACTTTCATCCCTACTTTTTATATAGTTTGATTACTTCATGTACGATTCTATCTGCCGTTTCTGGAACAGGTGGCATCCACAAGCCAGTAAGTGGTCCATAAACGACTGGATTAATTTCCACTTCATATCCACCATATGGGTATTCTTCAGTTGTTGGTAAGTAGCCGATATATCCATTCGTATACCCACCGAAAAAAGCTAGTTCCGTTTGTAGTTCCTCCTTAATAGTAAGAGCTGTTTCAGAAAATGGCTCCATCGGAATACCGGAAAAAGATCCTTCATTCAATTGCAACAATTGAATCTCTAAATCTAGCGATAATTGATCTCTTCCACGCTCTTGGAAATCTAGCATTTTTTGTTTCCACGCTTTCGTATTCACGCCCCAAAGCTTTTCTGCATAATCTGCCATTTCATCTATATCTTTATCTTTCGGATTTTGCATTAGCATCATCTGTATTGTCTGTGAATTCATATGTAATAGTGAAATAGGCTGGTACTCTAGTTCAGGTACTATAGTTAATACATGTCCACTCAAGGTAAACGCCATTTTGTTATGATCCTCTTCTGTGCCTCTCCATCGTGCATTCACATTTCCAGCAGCACATTGCACGATGATGACAGGACATCCTAGAGTACTCTCCAAAATATTTCTTGTTTTCCCCGGATAATCAGCCGATAATCGTGTACTATCTCCTTTTAAAACATTGGGATGAGCTGTACAAAATACAATTACACCTAATAGGTTTTCAGAGGTTTCATGCTTAAGAGCTAAAACTCCAATTCTATTATCTACTATTCCTTCAAAGTTAGTTCCCATTATTACTTTTCCATGTGGTGTCTTTTCTCTACGATTTACCCCAATTTGTCCATATGTCACACTCCACCCAGCTTGACAAGGCTCAACTCTCTCATTTGCACAAATTGCAGCTTGAACAACTTGTTGGATCAACACTGTCTTATAGGACTGAATTATTTCCTTATTGCTCGCTGTTGCAGGACCTGAATGAGTGTGTGTGAACAATATCATGATATCTTTAACATCAACAAGAATCTTTTCGGAGATTATTTCTCTCATCACCATCGTATCTTCTACAAGCATGCCAATGTTATCCACACTAATGATTACTGATTTCTTTTCACCAAGTTGGAACACAAAAGCTGTTGCAAAAATTGATTCATCCACATTTTGAATTCCGGTTGGCCTGTGGTAACCAATGAAATCCGTTCCTATTTTCGGACTAATATTTATGGTATGAATTCCGACTTTGCTCATTACAGTTCTCCTTTAATTTCACGCACATTTCCAATAATATCCATCTTTTCACCTTGAATAAATATACCGTCACCGTCATGAAGGCAGAAAATGGTGTTTTGATGATGTTCTCCCAATAAATTGAGTTGGTCGTTCCAATGCGGCAAGACCTCAAAATCTACTAAACCAAGTGAAGTTAAATCTTTTAAATCTACAAGATTATCATCTAACAAATGAGCCATATCAATTGTTTTGGACATTAAAATACTTCCGGCACTAACGCCCATCAGGATTTTCCCCTCTTTAACAAACTCTCTTATTAAACACAACATGTTACTCTCTCGCAGCTTCTTCAAAAAATAAAACGTATTACCTCCAGATAAATAGATGCCATCACACATTTTAAGATCTTTGATAAGTGACTCATCAAACTCTTCGTCTACATCAAAGTACAATAATTCATCTACGCCAACATTCTTAAAAAAATCTTGTGCATTATCAAAGTATTTTCGTGTTTTATCAGATCGAGACGGGATATATCCAAGTTTAAAGGTTTTACCTGAGAACAAACTTTCTAGCTTGTCCTCTATTTTTTTGTTTCTTGTTAATTCACTTAATAATACGAGTGTTTTCAATATATGCTTCCTCCAACGAACGATTCTTCAATAATTATCACATAAAATTTGACTTTTGTAGCAAATAATATTCAAAATATTGGTAAGAACAATTAAGGAGCATCCAACATGATGTTAAAATTTGACCATCTCGTACACTTCTCTACTTCTCCTTTAAAAGCAGCTGAAGAATTCTCTTTACACGGATTTCAAGTGATCCCAGGAGGAAGTCATCCAAATTGGGGAACATACAATTCGTTAAGTTACTTTCCTGGATTACGTTACATTGAATGGATTGGGATTAATAAGATGTCGATTGCCTCTACTTCGGATAACCCGCTCATACAGCAAATTGTGCATGATTCTTTCAAAGGTGAAGGCTTTTCACAAATTGCATTCCGAACAGATGATATTGAAGCATTGGCTACTAATTTGACTGAAAAAGGATTTACCACCATTGGTCCGATCCAAGGAAGTAGAAAGCGTGAAGACGGTACTGTCCTCGAATGGTCCATGCTTTTTATTGATGATCAAGAGTTGCGATTGCCATTTTTCATTCAATGGGGCAAGCGGGATGAAGAACGAGATAACGATCTGCAATCTTTAATGAATCACGAAAATGGTACGCCTTCCTTCTCCTTTGTTGGTTATGCTGTAAAAGATGCACGTAACTTTGCGAGAAAACTTTGTAATATTGTTGGCGTAAAAAAGCTTGATATTTATCAAACTTATTCCGAAATAAATGTAGATGGGATTGGAGTTCGTTTTTATGAAAAAGAAGGAAGTCAAAGGCCAATGTTAGTGGGGATAACGGGTGTGAATGAAGAAAAAACAATCGAAATAGCTGGTGGAAGGTATCACTTACTCCGCGTATGATTTACTTAATTTGTGGTTAAATTTTATAAGGTAGAATGGACGAAAGGGTGAGATAATTGAAAAAAAGTGAACATGTGAGAAATTCAGTAATTATTGTATCTAACGAAGAACGCCTCAAGGAACAAAATAGACGTGATCGTGATTCGTTTATGGAAGATAAAGCAATGGATGCACAAATTCGTGGTGATTTGAATAAGTTTTAAATTGGAAAGCCGTCAAGCTTGGTGCTAGCGGCTTTTTGTTTTTAATTGGTGAATACTATTAGTTAGTTCGCAAGTTGTTCGGGTTTAGATCGCATAATTAAAAATCGGGAGCATTTCTCTAAACTAAAAAGGTGCCTACATGGCACCAGTCTACTTCAAATATTCTGTTAATAGTTCATTAACTTCATTGTCTAGCTTTTCAATCAGCTTAGGATCGTACGTTTTTTCGTAAACGGGCTCTTGAACAATTTTACCACCATAGAAAATTGCGTCTTCTACTTCTTTCACATCAACTGTAATCACACGGTACTTCATTGATTTTTCTTCTACGTCAGATACGGTTGCGATTCCTTTGATGGAATAGTAGCTTTCGTTTGCGATCACACCAAGTGTAATCTTTGGGTTGTTTTCTAGGTTTGTAATGCTTGAGCCTTTATGACCTGTTGCAATGGCAACCTTTTTTCCGTCTTCACTTGCTTGTACCCATGATACGGCACTCACTTGTGGTTCACTATCTGAAGTAACCGTTATCATTGATACGATCACTTCTTTTTTTAAGGCTTCGACAAGATAATCTGGTAATGTTTCAAAACTTTTTGGCATACCTAACGCTCCTTATGATGTAAATATTTCCTCTTAGTACTTATCTATGCATAGTATACCCTACACGTTTCTACAAAGAAACCAATTTGTCTTCTTCTATGTGTTTACTTTAGTTTCTGTAAAAATATACTCTCCCAAATTCTCCATGGGAGGCTATTTTTCAACGTAATTCCTGTTTTTACACCTTTACCGACCGGGTATCGTAAATCTGGAGAAGGAAGACTTGCAACTTTTACAATCGTACTTGCAACTTCTAGAGGATTCCCATAGTTTGCTTCATTCTGCTTTAAATGATCTTCAATTTTTTTCATTGTTTGAAAATAAGGTGACGTTTTTTGCAATGATTTTTCAGCTACCTTTTTTCCTGTCGACCAAATATTCGTTTGAAATGAACCTGGTTCTACAAGTGATACATTCACTCCAAACGGTTTCATTTCAAGGCGTAATGATTCACTCCAACCTTCAAGAGCATGCTTTGATGCGATATAAGGTGATAATCCTGGAAAGCCTATTCTCCCACTAATACTACTCACATTTATAATGTTCCCAAACCCTTGTAATCTCATTATTGGCAAAACAGCTTGTGTAACTTGTATCACACCAAATACATTCGTTTCGAATTGCTCGCGATACTCTTCTATTGGAATTTCTTCTACAAATCCTGCTCCAGCATATCCTGCATTGTTGACTAGTACATTTATTCTCTCAAACTGTTGTACATACTTTTGGAAGTTTTGAACAGACTCAGCACACGTTACATCTAATTGGGATATATGAATCAGGTCTTCTAGACCTTTTACTTGAGCCTGTTCTATCAATACTTTTCCCTTTTCCACATTCCGCATCGTCGCCAACACGTCATATCCATGTTTCGCAAACTCCAGGCACGTTAACAAACCAAAGCCACTAGATGAGCCTGTTACGATGGCAAGCTTCTTTTTCAATTAACTCTCCCCTTTATGTAAACCTCTATTCATAAACAATGTTACTAGTTCCTGATTCAAAAATGAGCCTTATGTAAAACACAAAAACATTACTCCTGACATGAAGTAATGCCCTTAATCCTTTTTTCATTTTTACAAAGCTATTTCACAACCTAGATTTCTTTACTCTCTTTCTCTAGCCCTTTGAGCATCTCTAATATTTTTTTGAACTGTTATGGCTGCAAATACACTCAATACAAATGCCATCGCATAAAATCCTTTTTCACTTAATACAATACTTCCTGCATTGTATAAACCAATTGTGATCAGTGAAATAGATACAATAAATGCGAACCAACTAATACCATAATAAATACTAGTAACCGGGATTCCCTCATCTTTATCTCTTACTGCTTTTTGTAATGATACAGCGGAATAAAGCCCGAATACTAAAACTGCAAAATAATACCCTTTTTCGTTCAATTCCATCGATGCATTAAACAAACCGATGAGATATGCAGCAACTCCTACTAATAGCGCTGCCCAAGAAGCACCTTTAAAGGCAGCAGTCGGCTCTCCTTCTTTCCCCTCTACCTTCATTTTCAAATCATTTTGTTTACCTTTTTCTATTACAACCTCATTATCATTAGACATTGATGTCGCCTCCAACTTTTCATTTATTGACTATTTAAGATAAATTTGATTTCCATAACAGGTGTACAAAATCGCAATGTAAATATTGTTACTCGATTTCCCTTCATTTTTATACACTTGGTGGGAATATTATTCTTGTTAATTATTTTGCCTTTGAGAAGTCGTACACATTATATTCACCATTATTTGAAGAAAATCGCAAAATATTTTTGTCTTCGGGTATTCCGTTAAAAAATGCACCCATGCACCCTGTTGTACATAGGTGGCCCGCTATTAATATGTTTACCTCTTGACCACAATACTCACTTTCTAAATCTTTCATAAAGTTAAATACTCTATGTAGAAAGGTTGAAATATCCTCTATTCCTTTATATACATTAGAATCAGGTAACGGACCATGCATCTTGACTTCTTCTTTCTTTAAACGATCTGCTTCTCCTAAATCAAACACATCAAGACGCGCATCTTTTATAGCATCCTTCTTAGAAATCAATTCTGCAGTTTGTACTGCTCGTTCTTGTGGAGATGAGAAAACATGGTCAAATGAAATGTGACCAAGTCTTTCTCTTAAAAGAATAGCCTGTTTTATTCCGACCTCATTTAAGGACTCGCCAAAACGCCCTTGCAATCTACCTTCTTTATTCAAATCGGTTTGTCCATGCCTTACTACATAGATCATAGGTTCCTCCTCTTATTCAAATAGCTTAATCTGATACAACAATAACTGAAAGATGAAGAAAGAAATAACAGGAATTACTGAATGTATAACTACATAGATTAAGACTCCTTGAATCATCCCCTCTGAAACAAGCCCTTGCAAACTCCCTGTCATAAGAAAAGGAATTAAGATACTCAAAGATAAGCTAAGTATTAACTTTACCCCTCTTCTTTCCACTGCTTTTCCTTCAAGAAAACACCCTACGCTGATTAACACTAAAAGTCCCATTAATATAAACGTCATGCTAACACCTGCTATTTTAATAGAATTGAATGTATGGATGGAGCCAACCTACAATCTTAATTAATGTAATTTCTTTAACCTTCTATAGATAGAGAGCTAGTAAATCCTCTATTATCTATAAAAACTTCATTCTGTTTTCCTAGCTTGTTTTTCAAGGAGTTGTTTGAATTGTTCTTGTGCTTTTGGATTATGCGTTAAACGTTTTACACGCCTCTCACTTTGCAGGTACAAGCGCACATTGCGATTAACGTTAAATAAACGACGATATCTTTCATTTTCATTGATCTGTAAAAACCAATCGTATTGTTTTAACCCTTCGATATGTTTATCTATTTTTCTCGTATCTAAACTCACTTTGCCGGAATAGGCTGCTTCTAATAAAGATAGGATAAAATCAAGCATTGTAACCCCTCGAATGAATCATCTCCATATACTCTTCTATCATTTTACGGTGACTGCCTATCATTTTCTCAGGAAATTCTTCTGGTTGGAAAAAATCAACTTTAATTGATTCCTCCAGGTCAACGACCAATCCACCCGAGAAATCCTTTGTATAGTAAGCTGTTGTTACCACATAAAATTCATCACCATTTTCAGCTTTTATAAATTGGTCCTGACCAGAATAGACATTCAGTAATTGTAGGTTTTCAACATATAATCCCGTTTCTTCAAACACTTCGCGTTTCGCTACCTCTTCGGTTGATTCTCCTAATTCCATTAGTCCACCAGGTAGTCCCCAAACACCATTAGGGAATTTTCTCTGTTGAAGGAGTATTCTCCCTTGCTCATCTGCAATGATGACAACAGAACCTACAAAAATTAATGGTCTGTGGCCGACTAGTTTTCTTAATTCTTCAATATAACCCAAACGTCTTCCTCCTATTTTCTTGGTACGTATCCCAGTATTTCTTTCGTTTCTTTGTCCATATATAGTGTTACTGGTCCTAGAAGGACATCATCACTTGTTTTAAACGAGATCACTAAAGTCCTCTTGGTCAATCATAAAATCTTCTTGTTTTTTAATCTCATAAACATTTGCTCGTTTCCAGTTTTTAATAGATACCCGAGTTGGTTCTTCTAAAGATTCATAAGCAATTTGGATTTCATCTGAATACTCGGTGTTACATGCTACTAAAATAAATAATAATAAAATGCTTATTAGCTTCTTCATACCTATTCATTCTGTCTAAACGCATGATTTACTGCCTCAATCGCATGAATCATTGTTGTATCAAACAACGGTATATCTGTGTGTTTTTGTTTTACTAACAATCCAATTTCTGTACAACCTAATATGATGCCCTCTGCTCCCTCATCAACTAGACGATTAATGACTTTGAGATAGTACTCTCTTGACGATTCTTTTATTATTCCTAAACATAACTCTTCAAAAATAATTTGATTTATTATTTCTCGTTCCTCTAATTTTGGAATAACAGAATCAATTCCATTCAATTGTAATCGAGATGTATAAAAGTCCTGTTCCATTGTATATTTCGTTCCGAGTAACCCAACTTTTTTCAAACCTGATTCGTTAATCTGTTTTGCTATTGTATCCGCAATATGTAGTAATGGGATGTTTATTTTTTGTTCAATCACATCACTCACTTTATGCATTGTATTCGTACAAATAACAACACAGTCCGCACCTGCCAGTTGCAAAGAATAAGCAGCATTTGCTAAAACCTCACCAGCACGATTCCATTCTCCTTCTAGCTGATATCTTTGTATTTCTGCAAAATCAACACTATACAATATACAGTTAGCTGAGTGTAGTCCTCCGAGCTTTCTTTTCACTTCTTCGTTCACAATTCGATAATACTCAGCTGAGGATTCCCAGCTCATTCCGCCAATTAACCCAATCGTTTTCATAAAAATCCCTCTTTCCATAAGATGTAGTTTCTACAATATTCCACATTACTTAATAGATTCCTCCTACCCTTCAAATAAAGGAAAATACAAGTTACATGTAGAATCCTAATAAAATGTCAACTTAGGAGGTATTATCTTGAATAAACAACAATTACTTGATATTTATACAAAAGAACAGCGTATAGAAGCCAATCATCCCGGATGGGAGCGAATTGTGACAGAACACACCGTTCGGAATGTCTCTATGTTTGGAGAAAAGGGATTTGTTATCTATTCAAACTTAAATAAAGAAAATGTACATGCAATCATTGATCAAGAGATACAGTACTTCAAAAGCATCTCTCAAGGGTTTGAATGGAAATGCTATGACTATGATCAACCTGATAACATAAAGGATATCTTAATTGAAAAAGGATTTACTGTGGAAGATCCTGAAGCTTTGCTAGTATTAGATATTGAATCTAAGAAAGACTTACTAGCCATGAACATTTCACCTGAAATTGTCAGAATCACTGACGACAAAGGCATTGATGGTATTGTTTCGCTTGAAGATGCAATCTGGAATGAATCACATGCCGAACTTGGAGAAAGGCTGAAGCGTGATTTGAAGGATGACCCTGAAAATCTCTTGATTTATGCTGCAATAATTGACGGAAAAGTTGTGAGTGGTGCTTGGATGTACTTGCATGAAGGAACTTCGTTTGGAAGTCTTTGGGGCGGTTCAACTCTTCCGGAATACCGAGGAAGAGGCATTTATACGTCCTTAATCGCCATTCGCGCTCAATATGCGTTGAAAAAAGGCTATAAATTACTAACGGTTGATGCAAGCCCTATGAGTGCCCCTATTCTTCAAAAACGTGGATTTGAATTACTTGCTTATTCATATCCTTGTAACTCACCAGAATAAACGATGAGTCGTGAAAGGTTTTAGTCCATTTCACGACTCTTTTTACGTTCATTTACATTACTTTTAAACAAATGACGAATTCCTTTTCCCGCTAACGGTTCATCCTCGAATCTAGGAATGACATGGAAATGGGCATGAAATACGTGCTGTCCAGCAACATCCCCACAATTCCACCCTAGGTTATAGCCTTGTGGTTTATGGGATTCATCAATGTATGCCTTCACCTCATGAAGAAGTGAATATGTGGCATCCCATTCCTCACGTGTTAAATCAAACGCTGTTTCTCGATGTTGCTTTGGAATAATTAAACCCGAACCTTCTAAAATACTCCCTTTTATTTGAACTGAATCAAGTTGAATAAATATACAATGTTCATTGCTAAACAGAATATTTTGGTCAGGAACCAGCTCTAAATGACAAAAAACACAATCTTTATGCATGATTTTCTCCTTTGTTTTGTTAAAAATATAATTCTATTAAACTCTCTACATTCCTCCTTTACCCAGACAATTACTTTTGGGAGTAATTTATTGTTAATCCAAGAGTAAATAAACATTGCTTTATAACGGAATTATATTTACTATTAAAAGTAACAATGAAGAAAAGAGGGATTATAATGTCTAGTTTGGAGCATTCTTTAGCATTAGATATGAATACATATGAAGATGAATTTACACAATTACTTCAGAGGTTTGAGTCCTCAACGTCCTACATAGAGCAACAACAGTACTTCGAAGAAATAAATCGTCACCGCTTTTACTTCGAAGCTTCACTAAACTTTGCGAGATTACAGTATTACCTTGAACTAACTAATGAAAAACACAAAGAAACATACCTATACCTTACAAAATTAGAACCACGCTATTTACAGCTTGTGACGTCATATTACCGTACAATTCTTAACGCTACCTACCGAAACGGATTAGAACAACACTATGGCAAGCAATTATTTCTACTAGCAGAAATTAAACAATCCTCCTACTCCAAAGAAGTCGAAAAAGAAATTAATAAAGAAAATCAATTACTACTAGAATATAACCAACTACGTGCTAGCGCCAAAATTAATTTTCAAGGCAACACTCTTAATCTATCAACTATTACACCCTACTTAACCAACAATGATCGCGAAATCCGAAAACAAGCTCACCTTGCTAAAAGTGAGTTTTATAAAGAAAATGAAGATAAATTTGATCAATTATTGGATGAGCTTGTTAAAATAAGACATTCGATTGCAACAAAGCTTGGTTACTCCTCCTTTGTCGAACTAGGATACCATCGAATGAATCGTACAAGTAATAATTCTGAGGATCTAAGAATTTATCGTAACGAAGTGAAAACCGTTGGAGTCCCGTTTATTTCAAAACTAAAGAAAATGCAGCAACAACGAATTGGAGTAAAGCAGCTCAAGTATTATGATGAGAATTACGTCTTTCCTAATGGATTACCCAAGCCACAAGGAACAGATGAAGAAATTATGTCTCTCCTCCATAGGATGTTTACAGAGTTATCACCTGAGACAAAAGAATTTTTTGAATACATGATAAGCAAAAATTTAATGGATACAGAATCTAGAGAACATAAAATAGGCGGAAATTTTGCGACTTTTATTAGCAAGGATCAATTACCTTTTATTTTTACGAACTTTCATGGTACTTCAAATGATATACGCGTTTTTACTCATGAAGCTGGTCATGCCTTCCAGTTTTATATGTCTATACATTGGAACATACCAGAATATTTGATACCTTATGACTCATGTGAAATTTTTTCGTTTGCTATGGAGAGATTGACATGGCCGTGGATGGAGCTTTTCTTCGGAGAAGAGACAAATCTATACAAATTCTCACACTTAACCAATGCCTTTATGTTTATGCCAGTTGCTAGTGTAATTGATGAGTTTGAACATTACTTGTATGAAAATCCAACAGCATCCATTACTGAACGCAAACATACATGGAGGAAATTTGAAAAAGAGTACCTCCCAGAACGAGATTATGATGATAATGAATTTTGGGAATCTGGAACAAGTTTTTACGATTTTGCTCATTTATTCTTATCACCGTTCTATTTTATGGATTATGACCTAGCTCACTTTCTCTCTGTTCAACTATGGGAAAAATCTCAAACAAATCCAAATGAGGCGTGGAAATGCTTCCTAGAAATGTGCCATCACGGTGGTCATCATTCTTTCAACGAACATATAAAATCTGCAAAACTATACTCTCCTTTTGAAGAAGGTAGCTTAAAACAATTACTAAGCTCCGTGGAAAAATGGATCGAGCAAAATAAGATAGATTAAAGAAAAAAACTGGGACATAACTTAATAAATCATCCTCAAAGGGCAATAATATCTAAATTATTCTACCCATTAAATAGTATAATTTTTTCCGCATACTTTGATTTATTAATTAGTTAAGCTGGAAGAACAAGTTCGTTCCATTGCGCTACAGACACTCGCTTTCCGCGGGGAGGAAGCTGATGGTTATTTTCACTATCGTGAAAAAACCTACCTCCTCGCCTGCGCCTGCGGGGTCTCAGCCTTTCCTCTACTTCCCGCAGGAGTCGAGTGTCTTCCACTCCATTCCACTAGTTTTTAAAAATAGTAAGCAAAATCAAACAAATCTATTGAAAGCAACAAATAAAGACCCTAACGAATAGCTGAAAGATTCATTAAAATATCACCTAATCGTTCCGGTTTATCAATGGCTGAAATACTTATGTTCCAACCTCTTTTTGCTACAAATTGCACTCGTTTGGTTCAAAATATTAGCATTACATCAAACTTAAATTTGTATTCTAACCCAAGTCTAGTAACACGAAATGATTAGTAAGGTTGGGGACCTTTTTTATTTCACGTATATAGACAAGTTTAGGAAAAGTTTACTTAAAAGACTCAGCAATTTTTATCATCGTTTCTTTTGAAAGCCTTTCATTTGAAGTGAATAAATAGGAAACATCTTCTTCAATCCATTTTACGACTACACCTTCCATATAGAGGCCTTTATTACCATTTATACTAATTACCTGATTACTATTTCTCCCTTCATCATGGAAAAAAGCATCAGGATCTGCAGTATCCGCACTTATGGTAAAAAGCACACCATCCTCTCCATTAAGTTGAATCACTACGTTTTTTGGGGCATATGGATTATTTGGATTACCTTCAACTATTTCATGTCCAATAATTTTAACAGGGAGTTTACTTGGTAGTTCATGTTCTATTCCTCTTTTCTTCAATTCAACAGCTATACCCTCATTATCATAATCTACCAGCTTTAGATTACTATCCAGTAAGTAATCCTGATTTTCGTCCGTTGGTGCATCACGAATGTATAGGATGACATCACCATAAACTTTTTCATCTAGTACGACTTTAAATTTCCAAAAACCACTGAGAGGTGCACTAGCAAATAAAGTATATCGTTGTAAACTATCGTAACCAGAAGAAGGTTGAGTAATAGTAGTGGGAGGCTGAATGGTTATCTGTAAACCACTATCTTTATGGGTTGCATATATGGCCATTTTTTTCCCGTTAAATGTTTCAAATGATTCTGTGAAACTGAAGATATATCCGTATGATTTTTTGGCAGTAAGTGCAGGATCTGGCAGGATCTCGAATAATACCTTATTTTCCTTCACAAACTCATTTCGCGGCTCCCAATCTTCTTTAACTGTTTCTAAATTTGTTCCTCCATGAGAGGATTCCGGATTCGATGTGAGCTTATTTATTTCAACGATTAAGAAGATCATGGCTAACGAAATGGTTATAGGAGTAATTGCAAAAATCAAATACCTTTTCACCTTACTAGGCATCATCCGGTCTTTCGCAAGTATAGCTTTTTTTATCTTAGATTTTTGAAATTCAGTGAAATGTCTTCCCTTATGTGTTGTAGAATTCATTGATTTACGTAAATTTATTAGCTTTTCCTCCATTGCCTTCACTCCTTTCCATTATTACTTTCAATTTTTCTCTACCTCTATTTAACCTAGTTTTAATAGTATTTTTATTTAACAGCAGTAACTCACTTATTTCCTCAATTGATAATTCCTCATAATAATAAAGTGTAATCACTTCCCGATATTTAATTGGCAACGATAAAACACTTATCGATAAAAGCTCTTCATCACTTTGATAAATCAAGCTCATTTCTGGTGTTAGTTCCTTTGCATGAAAAAAACGGAACAGATTTGAATCGTGTATCACTCTTTTCATATATAAACTCTTTAGAGTATCTTTACATTTATTAATCGTAATTTTATAAATCCATGATTTAAAATAGACAATCGTATCCATATTTTCAAAATGATGATAGCAAGTAATAAATACATCCTGTACAACATCCTCAGCTAAGTTCCAATCCTTTAAGTAGTTGTACGCCAGCTTGGTAAGTCTTTCCCCATACTCATCCATAATCTGTTCTATCCATGCATCCTTTCTACCAACATACTCACTATTGGTTTCTTTCAATAGAACTCACCTCTTTTCTGTTAATGCTATGACGATTGAGAATTAAATCGGTTTCATTTTTTTTAAATCCTCCTGACAGTTTACTAGTGTTAATAAGTGAAACTACTCAAGTGAACCTTTCACCCGTCTCATTTGTATAGTTAGTAAATATGTTTAATTGGAGATGGTACAAATGAACACAGGATGGATTGTTTCTCTAATTGTTGCAGGTTTCCTAATGATTTTTATTTTAGCAATTGCGATTCCAATGGATCGAAAGCACATTGTGCGTGAAAATGGTAAAATTAATTATAAAAAAACGAAAGTATATTTAAGATGGAATGTGTTTGATACACTTACGATTGTATTAGCAATCTATTCAATTATTTGTGTACAAATCCTAAACTTTCTAGTTTCTAGTGGTGAAACGGTTGAAAACGTTTATGTGCAATTTTTTACAAACCAATCACAAGTGTGGACTTTAGTATCCATCATTTATTTAATTGGGAGAGTATCCATGACTTTAAAATCAATAAAGGAACGCTGGGGCGATGATATTGAGTAATCGTGAAGATGAATGGATGATAGCTTTTCAAAATGGGGATGAAGAAGCTTTAGGAAGAATTTACACCTTACTAAAACCTTCTTTATATTCGTTTATCTTTCGTTATACAAGAGATGAGCAGTTAAGTATTGATATCGTTCAGGATACCTTTGTCAATCTTCAGCGTTATAAGCATGGCTTTAATCCAAAACATGGGAAGCTAAAATCATACACATTTCAAATAGCCTATCGATTAATGATTACGAAAATAAATCGTCGCAACAAATTGAGGAATCTTCTTCCCTTTCTGGCACCAATTCAAGTTAAAGACATACCACATTCAGAAAGAATGACAATTCGAGAAGCGATATCTCGTCTTCCTGAAGTACATCGTGCTGTTATTCTACTTTTCTACTATCATGATATGCCCCAAGAAGAAATCGCGAAGATTCTTGGAATTCCGATAGGAACTGTTAAATCAAGACTACACACAGCGATCAAAAAGTTAAAAGAAGAACTGGAGGGAGACGAATATGGACTCCTTTAAGAAGGAACATCATTTGCAATCAAAACTGAACGAATATCATGTTGACATCCCAGATTTCCCTATGAAATCAAACAAGTGGATTCGATTTATAAGTTTTCTAGCCTCACCTACAAAAGATCCGTTTGAATCAATCATTTCAACATCAGGCGGAATAATGTCGCTAAAAATTGTTCCCCTTATTGGAACTGCTGCTATCGCATTACTACAAGTGTTCATTCTACTGTAAACACAATAAGCTGTATGGTTTTGTATCTCTCGGACACAAAGCCATACAGCTTTTACTTATTTTTTTCTAGGTACACAAACACATCTTCTTGCTCAAGACTCGTTGATGCCAAAAAGACCTTCCAGCCCTTTAATCGACTTCCACATTGAAATACATGCTCTTCTTCAACCGAAGTTACTTGAAAACTATGTTCTTTACTTTTACACCAATCAATTTGAAGATACAACGTATTCTCACCTGGCTCAAGTATATAGTTGAATGTTTCTCCGTTTTTTATTTTTCCAATTTCTTCACCATTCAGGAAAACGGTATAACTTCTCATCTTATTAGCAAACTGAGAATCTCTTTTTATTGTTAATTTGGCCATTTTCTACTCCTATTCTCTAATTTTTTTAGACTATAAAATACTTATGAACTGATATGTATACTTAGTACCGATGAAGTTCGGACTAAAAATCCACCAAGTAGAACAAACTCCTTCGAGAACTTGCTCATTCACTTACCTTCCTCCTCATCTTCCCGAAATAGTTCATAAAGAAACCGCTCTCTTCCCGTCAGAAAACTTAGTGTTAATTGATAATGCTCTGTTTCCTCATATGAAGTCCTCTTCACGGGACTTTGATTAAAGTCATAAATATCCGCATCCGGATATCCGAGTAGGATTGGAGAATGAGTGGCAATAATAAATTGTGCATCACCTTCACTTACTAGATCATGAATCACCTTTAAAAAAGCTAACTGGAGAGCAGGTGATAGTGCGGCTTCCGGTTCGTCTAAAAGGTAGATGCTTCTCTCCCCAAAGCGATTTGTAAATAGTGATAGAAAAGCTTCACCATGTGACTGTTCATGTAACGACTTCCCACCATATGCACCATAATTAAATAAAGGATCTTCCTTCGCTAAATTATCCAGATAGGTAGCAAAATGATAAAAACTTTCCGCCCTTAAAAAGAACCCATTATTGATTTTCGGTAGCCATGATAGTCGGATAAATTCCCCTAAGTCAGACGTTGATGATTCTACAGAGTATAAATCGTTCTTTCCCCCGCCAGCATTATTGAACCCACACTGATAAGAAATTGCTTCAAGCAATGTTGATTTTCCAGAACCATTTTCCCCTACGAAAAATGTTACTGGTTTTGTAAACTCTAATGAGTCAAATTCTCTAATACTCGGAATACAGAAGGGATACTTCTTATAATTATGTACTTTTTCCTTCAATAACGTTAAGCCTCTTAAATACAAACCGCTGTTCCTCCTTAGGGGATTTCTCTTCGGCTTCCAAGCTAGTTAAAATTTATATTGCAAACTCAAAATCAGTTTCCTTATTAAAGGGACCTTTTATTTCTGTAAAGACAATTTTATATTTTGAACGATCCTCTGGCAATGGTGGAGATACAATGTAACGATAGGACATATGACCACTTGACCCTCCCCCACCTTCATTGCGACAATCATATTCAGTCTCGCCTACTATAGACATTTTATAGAAAGAGTGATCGCGATGCATTTCTTCTTCTGACACTTGTCCTTTATCAATGGATAAATGTACGACACTGACATTCTCAAACTGACTAATAAACGGAACTGAATAGAACACATCTCCTTTTTCAAATGATCCTAGAATTGGTATATTTTTCACAAATCCTTTTGGTTCAACAAATGGTTTATATAGTTCTTCATTTAAAAAGTGGGAAAAAACTCCATTAAGGAAATCTTCATAAAAATGATATTTTGCCGACCATGACGAAATTAAATGTTTATGTGGAAATCCAGGGTTATTATTTGAAAGCTCTTTTCTCTGTTTGATTAACTTGCAGATTTTCTCATCAATTTGTTCTATTTTCTGATCATAATGATCTGTTGGTGGTTCAAATGGTAATCGCTTCAAAACTTTCTCCCCCTTATAAATTTAAAACTAGCTTAACATAAAATGGAAATAACATGTAGAAGGCGTGACCAAAAGAAAGAGTTTTATAGCCCTAAATGAAAAGGGCGACCTTCATCTTGAAGAGTCGCACCATTTAATAGAAAGTTACAATATTCTTTGTATGAATGAAGTATACCTAAGAGGAGTAGGATATTCTTCGCAAAGAGCATTCGGCTGCCGATCCCTGTAAGGAAGGCGCATAATAGCTTAATTTTTTTATAAAGTAACAAGTTTCAGGAAAATGATGTTCTAGAAAACGCAATGTAGTCTTATTTAACAGCTTATCTTCCCGATATTTAAGTACCATCGAATAGATAAATTGACTCATTTCTAATGTTGTTTTCCCAACATCTAAGGCAAACTCATTTTGTCTTGGAAATCCTGGTTTCTTAAATCGTAAATAACCTTTTAAATGATGATTTTGTACGATGAATGTTTGATATTTACCAATATACTGATCTGTTTGCCTTGAAGCAACTGCCTCAATTGGGTCTAGCATGTTTTTAAATAAGACTGCATGCCCAAGTTGATCCTCTAACCATAAATCCATTAAGTCAACTAATGGCAGTGGTACTGGCTGTTGGCCTCTTGTTAAGTATGATAAAATCCTTAAATATTCTTGGTTTTCTGCTAATGTACCGTTCATATAGGTTGGAGACAAGTTTAAATTAACTTTGTTATCAATGCGAAGTGCCTGTAGAGTTCCTTCAAATTCAAAGTATCCTTTTGCAACAGTCCATGCTCTATTCGAAAATTCCATCATAGTAGGATCACTATGGTCATTCGTTGGTGCTATGCTGTTTAAATTTTGTAACAAATCGTTGAATAAATGGATATATTGCTGGGCAACTCTTATATATTCCTCCTCACTTACTGATAAATGATCCCTTATAAAATAAGCATGATCCTGCAGAATTTCTAACCAAAATAAATGCTCTTCCCATATTGATACCACTTCCTATTCCCCCTTCCATTCTCTTTTAAAGTTTATTGTTCAAGTAATGAGAAATGAACAACAAAATCAAATAGTTAAACAGATGAGATCTTCGTACGGTGGAAAGCCAGTACCTGTAACGGAAATAAATAAAGTTATTACATAAAGCTTCAGAAATTGGGGAAATTATACATACAAATAACTGGAAAAGGAAGATTCAATGAAAAATAATAAGTTATTAATTATGTTAATGACGATTCTACCTTGGCTTAGTATCCCACTACTAGGACTGAAAACGTTTAAACGATATCTTCCAGGTGTAATTTTTATGAGCTTATACCTTCTTGCTGAGGGTAGATTAGCTGAAAAAAGAAAATGGTGGTGGTTTCCATATCATGTAAAACCGAATGTACTTGGAGAACTTCCTTTAATTCTTGGACCTTTTTTTATAGGATCAATTTGGATAATGAAATATACGTTTGGTAAGTTTAAACTTTATATTTTCGTTAATCTTATAATCGATTCTCTATTTACCTTCTTCACCTTAGATATCTTTAAGAAAATGGGCTATGTCACTCTTGTTAGATTATCAAAATTCCAACTATCCATTGTATTCCTCTTAAAGACATTTGTTTTATATGGCTTTCAGCTTTTCTATGAGAGTATTTTAACAAAACGAGTTAAAACAGTAGATGAATAAACCACATGACAAATAATAAAGAGTTAAGGTGTATATTCCATAACTCTTTATTATTTGTACACTCCTTCAATCTGTAAATAATTCTTTCATCTCCTGTTGAATTACTTGTATATCTTCAATCAAAACTTCTTTCTCTTCATTTTGGGGTGTTATCTTGATTAACAGCATCTCGCCGTTTTCAAATGTGATAAGTTCGTATGTTTTAAAATCGATACCAGCAGTTGTCAAAGCTTGAAGTTTTGCAAATTCATCTTTAGAAAAACTTCCTTTTCTTCCTTCAGAAAATAATGAAGTAAAACTTTCGTAATCTTGATGCGCGATTGCTTGCTTTAATAACAGTGCTGTATTCTCCGGTGAATTTGGTTGCACCTTTTGAGTACAACCTAAAATAACCGATAACATAAGGAAAATAAATAAGATGCGCAACTTCAATATCAATACCTCGTTCCTACATAAATGTTCCAACAGTCGCAATGACGATACATGCGATAACAAAATAGCCAAAGCCAACTACTTTATCTTTTGAGCCTAATATCTTTTTATAAATTTTGTTAGATGCGTAAAACACTGCAATTAGTACATTAAATAAAATGAGAATCGCTATAAACTTATTTAGATCATACTGTTGAATATCTATTAAATTAGGAATCAAAAAAGCCGTTGTAAACGATAATAAATCACTTAAATATACTTTTCTTTTTTCAATAGACAATTTTTCTCCTCCATATTTTTCGATTTATATATAGTTTCACTAAAAAAGTGCATGAATCCTTCTTGATTCATGCACTTTCTAAGAAATACTATTATTCTCTATTAAATCTGGCTAAAAATCAGGGATGACGCTTCAAACTATTAGACAGTTTCATAATTTCTTGAATAACAAAACTCATTTCCTGATCATTTTTAATGACAAACAAATGGTCTGCTTCACCCTCAACTGGATCATCAACTTTATCTTCCTGTTGACGTATCAGCACGTTCTCAAAAGTAGTGACACTTCTAAATATGGTGGTACTACGCCTACTCTCTTTAACTCGACCTTCAAGAACAGCATCTGGAATATCAAAATGAACAAGAATGCGCGTGAATTGATCTTCGGGGTATAATTCTTCAAGTAAATACTCCCGATCTTTTCGAGTTCGATTAGAATTGCAAATAATGAAGTGTAAATTAGTCTGTTCCTTCGCATAGGTAACGATGAGTTTTGAAATGGAATGCTTTAACGTGTTTGGTCCTTGCTTCGGTTCAATTTTTTTGTAATAGGTATGAATAAACTCCGCGTGGTTGTCTTGATCCATTACAAACGAGTTTTCAAGTTTGTCTTCTAGCATTCTTGCAAAAGTAGTCTTCCCGCTATGTGTTTTTCCTACGGTTATGATTACTAATCTTTTCATATGTATCTCCTTAAACATTTTCCTTGTTTACTATAATTTTTATTATGTTTATTAGCATTAGTTTCACACACTATGACCTTACAGGAGAAATGAGTTGCAGTTGAGTATCATTTCCAACCGGAAGAATTAAAATCGGTCTCATCGTCCCGTTAAAACATAGTTTAACTTCCTCATCCCGGATTGCTTTTAAAGCATCCATCATAAAGTTTCCATCTAAAGAGATCGTTAAATCCTTAGCCCCTGAAATCGTTTTTACATGTTGTATTTCCTCAATTTGCCCCATTTCCGAGGAATTAGAGGAAATCCTTATTTTGGATTCGTCTGTGATTTGAAACACGATATTATTGTTTTTCCATTCACTCGCAAATAAACTAGCTCGGTCTATCCCTTTAAGAAGTTCTCTTGTATCAAGAGTCAAAATAGTGCTTGTATCTTCTGGAATCAATCCTGCTACATTAGGATATGTTCCATCTATCAATCTTGAATAGAATGATAGATTGTTAGATTTAAACATGATATTATTCTCTGAAGTATAAATCTCTAAATTTGCCTTATGACCACCAAATAACTTTGAAAGTTCGATTAATGATGAGCTTGGGACAATGAATGATCCTCTTAATGGTGACTTCATTCGATATTTTCTTAAAGCTAACCGATGGGAATTAGTTGCTACACAAGTTAATACATCTTCTTCAAAGGTAAAATTCACCCCAGTTAAGACAGGTCTAGTTTCATTCTTGGACGTAGCGAATACTGTATCCTTAATAATTCCAATTAAATCCTCGCTACTCATAGTAATTGAATGATGTACATCAAATTTAGGTAACTCTGGGAAATCACTTCCATCAATGCCGTTCAATTTTGTTGTAATATCCCCCGATTTAATCGTTACGGATTGATTGTCACTTACTTTTATGTAAATATCATACGGTAATTTTTTGATAATATCGCTTATGTACTTGGCTGAAACTACTACCCTACCAGGTGAATATACCTCTATCATTTTATTTCCTTCACCTATTAGTGGCAGAGTTCTTTCAATAGCAATATCACCATTACTCCCTACAACTGTTATTCGATCAGGTTGTGCGATTATTTTTATCCCAGATAATAGAGGAACGGTCGTTTTAGTTGAAACAGCTTTACTAACATCACTGATCGCTTTATTAAAATAATCATTATTTATCTTAAATTCCATATAACTTCCTCTTCCTTAAACGTGATTTATCAATCTCCACTATCTTATAAAATCTTCTATTCTAGCATAACCTACAAAAGAGAAAATGAATGATCAACATATAATCGTGAAATATGGGTTTCTTAATAAACTATCTGATTCTTAAGAAACAGTTTTTTCATTTCATTAGTTGAACTTTCGGTCAGCGTATATAAAGTATGTGTATCTTTCATATCCATTATGGCCCAAACTGACTCTTCATTCGTATCAATCCATAAAAAATAACTTACCTCCTCCATTGAAATCATAAATGGAGCATCCATCATATTTACAATACCCGGTTCTTTCACTGCAGAATCGATGGCATGAATGATCGCTTCTATGTCAGTAGTATCTGTCAACACTACCTTGCTATTACTATTATTAGATAGCTCCTGAATCACAACTTCTTTAACTTGATCTGTTGAACAAGCTACCATTAAGAAAAAAACTGTAAAAACCAATATTACCCTAACCATTTTGACCACCCCATTATTAATCTTGTACAGTACTAATTTCTTGTATCTTGTAGTGTGTTTGTCTTTTCTTTTCAGCACTTACTTTTTCTTCTACGATAATTTCAAATGCATTAGAAAGTATTTGTTCTGTTGTCAGTAATTCGTCTGGGAGGAAAATTGTTTCAGTTATTAACACTTCCTGCCCTGCTTCAATGTTGAATAACTTTCCATTTTGAATAGGAGCTATTCTATAATTGAGAGCATTTGCCCATTCATTCTTGGTATTTACAATATACAAATAAAACTCCGCTTTCTCGGATTGGTTATTTTTTATGTATAAATTAAACTCAATTCTATTCTCATCATAAAACCATGTTAGATGGCTTTTTCTATCGTGCAGTTCAAGTTGGCTTTGAGAGCAACCTACAATGTAAAACATGACCGCAAATACTATGCCAATTTTAATACCTCTCATCATCAATTTTGACTCCTCTTGGTAAAATACACGTTAATAAAGTGACAAATGACTTTATCTTTCTCTATAACTTTTTTGTATCTGCCATATTTTAGACATGACAAAGCATCACCTTATACATATTTTACCACATAATAGTTCTCAACAATTGACACTTTTAAGTAATAATTTCACTTTTCAGAAATTACTCAATAAAAATAAAGGGCTCTTTTCGTAAAGATTGTTGCTATTTGGATAGCTCTGTTAAAACATTGAGTTGATTGGAGCGGAAGGCACTCGACTCCTGCGGGAGATAGAGGGAATCGTGAGACCCCACAGGCGAAGCTGAGGAGGCTCACGTCCCTCCCCGCGGAAAGCGTGTGCCTGAAGCGGAAATCAACGGACCAAAAATAAATTCTTTTTTTGTAAAAATAGCAACAAAGTATGCGAAAACAGCCAAATAAAAAGAGGATAATAATGCAATCATAATAATCGCTTAAGCAATCCTTAAATTTGTAACTTACATTAATCGTTGTATATCTGCATCTTGTATTGAATCACCAGTAAGTACAAAGAATACTTCCTTATTAAAAACTTTTTCAAGTGTGTTCTTCTATTGATTGCTACTAGGTCCCCATATACTGTGTTATCAGCAATAATAACAACTTCCATTTCCATTTCAACTTCATCACCTACCTTTACAATAAAAAGTGTTTGTTTGTTATTAAATATTTGTTGTGATACTTACCTCTTTATTAAAAATCCACTATTTAGTAGATAATTTGCTGTTAATTTCCGAATAAGAGTGAATACAAGTAATAGGCGCAAAAGCTATTTAAAACTACTCGTGTATCATTCACCAAATTGCATATTTCTTTCTGAAACTGAACATTTTTATGGGTTTTCCTTAATACACTTCTGATAGAGGTGAGAAAATTGGCGAGAGTTAAATATACTGACAGTGATATCGATTTAATGGCAAGGATGATGAGGGCTGAAGCAGAAGGGGAAGGCCGCCAAGGGATGCTTATGGTTGGAAATGTTATTGTAAATCGATTAGCAGCAAATTGTGGAGATTTTGAAGGATTAAGATCGATACGGCAAGTAATTTATCAAGTGCAAGGGGGGAATTACTCATTCGAAGCAGTACAAAAAGGAAATGTGTTTTATAACCCTGCAAGAAGTGTAGAAAAGAAATTAGCTAAACAAAACTTAGACTTTTGGAGAGAACATCCATCCAAGTACGCTCTTTGGTATTTTAATCCTTATGCAGCATGTCCACCAACATGGTACGGCCAACCGTTTGCGGGCCAATTTAAACAACATTGTTATTATGAGCCACAGGCAAATACTTGCGAAGGTGCTTACAGATAATAAACAAATGATAATGCTCCCCAATCTACACAAAAGGATTGCTCCTATTGTTGCATAAGGAACAATCCTTTTCGTTTTTATAATTTATTTCCTTAAGATCATAGATTGAAAATGAAATTTACCACCTACCACGTCTTTCGGAACAACGGTAAAATACTCAATAGTAAAATACTCGCTTACGAGCTGCTTTATCCCCTCATCTTCAAAGAAAGAGAAAAATCGTTTTGGCGTATAAAAATCATCTTCCCAAATTCCTTCAGAGTTTTCTCCACCATATACCCCCATAAAGAACAAGCCAGTTGGTTTTAATACCCTTTTAATTTCACTTAAAACGTCACTTATTTGATCCTTTGGAACATGTAGAAGGCAATTCATCGCCCACACGGAATCAAAATAATTGTCTGGAGCATCAAGATTAGCAAAATCCATTACCTTTGCATCTAGCCCTTTTTCCTTACACAATCTGACCATCTCAGGAGATAAGTCTGTACTAATCGTGGCTAAGCCATTCTCATTGAAGTACAAGCTATCTTTTCCTGGACCGGCTCCTATTTCTAATAAACTATATAACCTTTCCTTTTGAAGCATTTGTAGAAAAACTTCACGTTCTTTTGCCTTCCACTTCGAAACTTCAAACGTATCTCTTTCTACTGCTTTATTGTTATACGAATCTGCCATATGATTAGTTAAACTGTTCATCTGTATACCCCTTTCTTATTGAAACAGGAATTAATTTTGCATCGCAATTTTTCTCATAAAATTCAATTGGTCCTGCTTGTCCAATGACTGCGTACTCATATCCAAGTAATTTCATGTTATGTAATGATTGATGTAACAGCATTCTCCCGATTCCATTACTTCGGCCATTTCTTGAAGTTCCCATTGGGCCAAACAAACCTTTCTTATTCCTAACAACATCATAACAAGAAAAGCCGATAATTCCTCCATTCAACTTTGCAATTATAATAGGTATCTCCGTTTCATATTTAAATCCATTGTTTACAGCCCCAATCCATCTTGTTCCGAACTCAGATAACACAAACTGACATAGAGAATCATAATCTTCTTTCTTCACTCTTCGAATCTCTACTTTGCTATCTTGAACATCATTTTGATTAAAATCAGAAAGTCTGACTGTTAAATCTCGAGGAACGGAGGTAAGAGATAAGATATCCTCTTTCATCTCTTCTGTAATAAAAGGAATGTTATAATGCTGCATAAGAGTTGCAAGTAAGTGTCCTTCATTGATATATATTTGATTGTAGCGGAACATTTCTTCCTGGGCTTTCTTGAAAATTTCTAGTGTATCCGTAGAAAACTTTGCCCCATTTATTAAGTATGATTCTTTCTCCTTTCCATCGTTTTTAGCACCTAAAATATTTGAAGTGAAATTACTGCCTAGCACTCTAGTTAAATATAAATAAAGTTCTCCGCATACCCCTGTACCCTCTATGGTTGCTCCTATAAATAAATGCACAGGCTCTACCGGGTTAGGATATGATATTTTATCTGACAACGTTATAATTCTTTCCATTCTAGGTGAGAACCTAAATTGACACAACTCATTTCCCCCTTTCAAAACCACCTAATATTCAACTACCTTCACTACTAAAGCAGACCTTTTCCTTTTATTCGCCTAAGATTAGTTCTCTTAGCTTCTTTGTGTTTTTCACAGAAGTTTTATACGTTCCTCCGTCTTCAACCAAATATGATAATATTGTGTCTTCACCTTCATTACCAAGCCAAATATGGATCGCATGTTTCGGAAATTGATCTCCATATGAAACAACTACGTCATAATCAGGTTCTTTCATTGGAATATCATTTTCGTTCATCACCGCAAATGTAATAACTTTTTTCATAACGTTGATTGATTCATTATCATCAAGAACAAGAAATATCTCTTCATTAACACTTCCCATACCTTTTGATTTAGAGATTTCAATCTTCTCTATTTTTTCATCCAACAATGACATCGTATCAGTTTGATTGGTACAACCTGCGACAATCAAACTGCCTAAAAATACTAGAAAAACAACACATACTCTCATTACCTTACTCCTACTTTCACTTCATTTATTATTATTTAATACAACAAAAAAGCTCTACTTCCTGCTTTCAAGTAGAGCAATGTCCAAAAAGTTATTTTCATTTAAGATTCAACCTTTAACCGAAAAATAAATCTAGTATGTTAGAAGATGTAGAAGATTGTTTATTATAGAACTCTGAATAACCACAATTCTTGCAGTACACGACGATAAATTGGTTATGCTGGATATCAAACATTTTTGATAAGCCCGTACCTGTCATGGCTACCTCTTTTTTCGCAGCATCTTGACTGCCACATTTTATACAGCCTTTTCCCGACATAATAGTTCCCTCCCCAATTACTTTTCTTACTGTCGTATACGTGCTTCATTCATAATTGGTTGCATTTTTCCCCAAAAAAATTTCTATAATACGGAGCATTCTATTCAATCACTGCCAAATCAGTATCTGGCGGTTCAAATCCTAACTGTCTCGCCATCGTTACAATTTGTCCTTTATGGTGAAACTCATGTGTCTCAGCATGTGTGATAAGCCATAACGGTGTTGTCTTCCACGGTTCCGCTTGCCATTTAACGTTACCTGAAATGTTCATCGTCCATTCACTTGAATATTTTTCAATAAAAGTCTGTACAATGAGGTCTACCTTGTCAAAACGTTCTCTTACCCAGTTCACATCAGCATTTTCTATTTCTTCCTTTGTGGCAAAAGAAAGCCCCTCTACTCTCAATCCAAAAGTTCCTAGCCAGTATTGATAGCAATCAGCAACATGAATATGAGTATTGATAATACATCCAAAACCAAAATTGGGCACAACTTCATGTAACACATGTTTCGGTAGTTGTTCTAAAAACGAAAGTAATACATTTCTTGTATTTTTTATATAATCATATTGAACTTTTATACTATCACTCATTTTGATTCTCCTTTATTCTGAGATATGTATCGTGGTAAATTGGGTAATTCCCCTCAATAATGAGTTATCTACAATTCAATGAATGGTGCCTTTAATAACCCACGGTTCACTGCTTCCCATAGATAAAGTGATGCCACCGAGTTAAATGGATTCCATTTCTCAAAATAATAAGAAAAGTCTACTTCTTCCTCATTATACAACCATTTAATTGCGTTTTTAATACTCACATCTTGAGGTGACAAAGTATTCAAACGACCTAATGAAAAAATGAGAATCATCTCTGCCGTCCATTTTCCTACACCTTTAATTTTCGTAAGTGTTTGTATCACCTCTTCATCATCAAGTAAATGAATCGTTGAAAAATTGATTTCACCCGATAAATGCTTCTCTGTTAAATCCCGTAAGTAGGTAATCTTTGAACGAGATAAACCTGCCCCTCGTAATACATCATCTTCGATTCCACTTAATTTGTTTGGATCAAGATTTCCCCATACACCTTCTACCCTTGTAAAAATGGTCTGCGCCGCTTTTAATGATAGCTGTTGTCCTACAATTTGCTTTACGAGCGAATTAAAATAGTTTGTCTCAAGTATAAGTTCAATAGTTCCAATATGTCTCACAAGCTTTAATAGATGGGAATCATTCTCTGTTAAAATTTTAACTTCATCACTTTCTAACGAAAATTTTAACGTGTCCATTTCATTCTCCTTAATCAATAGAAAATACAAAAGAAGTAGAATATATATCTACTTCTTTATGCAAACTGCTCCTTCTTACGATATACCATTCCTTCAAGGGATGCTAGTAGATCTCCATCTTGGTTCATTACGACCATTCGATATAATCCAAGTTTCGGATTTTTTGTAATTTCTGTTGCAGTTGCTGTAAGCTTATCTCCAAGCTTTCCCGCTGTCATATAGTTGACGTTAACGTTTATACCCACCGCTGTTTGACCGTAAGAATTACTCGCAATTGCAAATGCTACGTCAGCTAATGAAAAAATCACACCACCATTTGCTGCACCGTGAAAGTTAAGCATGGAGTCCTGAACGGTCATTGTGACCTCTGCAAATCCTTCATTCAAATCTACTACTTCAATACCTAGAAACTTTGCATAAGGGTCAGCCTGTACTCTATCTAAAATATTCTGTTTTAACATAGAATCATCCCTTTCTATCAAAAGGGCATTTATCCAAAAAGAATAAATGCCCTAAACCATTATTTTTTGAACGTCCATTTTCCGTTTTTCACTTCAGCAAGTACCATACTGTCTGCTTTCAAACCATTATGATCATTTGCACTAAATGTAAAAGTCCCTGTTGCCCCTACATAATCTTTTACATCATTTTCTAAATAATCTCGTATTGATTCACGGTCCGTTGCTCCAGCCTTTAATGCTTCTACAATTAATTGAAGGTTATCATACCCATAAGAACCAAAGTTGGTAGGCTCACCTTTGTAGGCAGCCGTATAGTCATCATAAAATTCCTTGATTACTTTATACTGTGGGTCATTCTCTGGGATTTGCGTTGGGAATAGAAGTTTTCCTGTCGGAATGACAACACCCTCAGCAGCATCACCTGCTAAATCTAAAAATGCTTGGTTAGCAATACCGTGACTTCCGATATATGGCATATCCATTCCAAGTTCTTTCATATTCTTTGCAGCAATAGCTGGACCTGGGTTAGTTCCCCAAACGATAACAGCATCAGCACCAGATTTATTTATTTTTGTTAACTGAGTTTTCATATCTGCATCATCTGTATTATACGATTCGTTCGCAACAATTTCGATTCCATATTCACCCTTTAACGCTTCTAATTGTTCCACACCACTTGCGCCATAAGCATTTGAATCAGCCAAAATTGCCACTTTTTTCATACCTGAATCTTTCATGTACATATAGATTCGTTCAACAGCATGAGCATCGGAGTGTGGAGTTTTAAATACCCATTTTGACTCTTCAGCTGGAGATACAATTGCTACACTTGCACCAGCAGAAATGACTGGTACTTCATTATCCAACGCTATACCTTTCATCGCTAATGCTGGACCACTAGTTGTTGTACCTAATACAGCAAGTACATTTTCGTCATTAATAAGACGATTCATTTCCTCCACAGCTTTCTCTTGTGTTGATTCATCATCTGCTAAAATAACTTCAATTGGTATACCATTAATTCCACCGTTTTCATTAATCTGCTTAACAAGTAATTCAGTTGCATTCCATTCTGGTTCACCTAGAGGACTTCCCGGACCTGTTTTGGAGTAAATGGCACCTATCTTATAGACTTCTGGATCACCTTCTCCTCCTGATTGCGAACTACATCCAACAATTCCGAAAACAAACAAAATCATTGTAAAAATAGATAAAAGCTTTTTACTCAACTTACTTACCCCCTTATTTCATGCATATTCTTAAACGTGTTTTCACACGATTAATCCAAGTATTAAACGACTGTAGACCCAAGGAATGCTTCCTTTACCTCTTTGTCCTGCAACAACTCATTTGCTAATCCTTCTTTTTTGATTGTTCCATGAGTCATTACATAAGCGCGATCAGCAATTTTTAAAGAACCCATCACGTTTTGTTCAATTAATAAGACAGTAACCCCTAAATCTCGTAAGCTTTTCACATAATTAAGTACTTCTTTTACTAATAATGGGGCAAGACCTAATGAAGGCTCATCTAATAATAAGAGATCAGGTTTAGCCATCATGGCTCTTGCAATAGCTAGCATTTGCTGCTGACCTCCTGATAACGTTCCTCCTAGCTGTTCCTTTCTCTCTTTTAATACTGGAAATAATTCAAACACTTTTTCAATATCTTCATTAATTACTTTTTTACCACTCTTTTTATAGTGAGAATAGGCACCTAAATTTAAATTATCGTACACTGTGAGGGTACTGAAAATTTGTCTGTGCTCTGGTACATGAATTAACCTTTTTCCAACAATTCCCTCAGGCTCCATGGGTGTTATATTATCATTTTTATAAAAAATTTCACCCGTGGATGGTTTTATTAGTCCAGATATTGCATGTAGTAATGTTGTTTTCCCTGCCCCATTTGCACCAAGAAGTGCTACTATTTCACCTTTTTTTACATGTAAAGATACATTATGAAGTGCTTGAATTTGACCATAGCTATAGGAGACCCCTTTGAGTTCAAGTAAGTGTTCGTTCATATCGTAGCCTCCTCATTATCTGCTGTTCCGAGATAAGCTTCGATTACTTTTTCATGATTTTGAATTTCCTTCGGTGTGCCTTCTGCAATTTTCTCACCTTGATCTAAGACAATGATTTTGTTACAAATGCTCATAACTAAGTCCATATCATGCTCTACTACGAAAACGGATACATTTTTTCCTTTTATTTTTTGAATAAGATTAGCCATTTCTAACGTTTCCCCATGATTTAGTCCAGCAGCGATTTCATCTAGTAATAGTAATTTAGGATTTGTCGCTAGTGCCCTTGCTAACTCTAGTAATCTTAATTTCCCAAGTGGCAAGGATCCAGCTATAACATCACACATGCTATCCATACCTACAAATTCGAGAGTGTTCATTGCCTCGTCATACATACGTGCTTCTTCTTTTCTCGAATGAGGTAATTTAAGAGCAGCAGATAGTATATTAGATGACGTTTTTGTATGTAATCCAACCATAACATTTTCGATCACTGACATTCTTTTAAATACTTGTAGATTTTGAAATGTTCTTGATATCCCAAGTTCTGCGACTTTATAGTTAGGTAATGAGTCAATCCTTTTTCCTCGAAATTCTATTTCTCCCTTTGAGGGAGGAAAAATCGATGATGCCATATTAAACATTGTACTTTTCCCCGCACCATTTGGTCCTATTAATCCGGTAATCTGGCCTTCTTCAACTGTAAAGGAAACATCTTTATTGGCTATTACCCCACCAAACTGCTTCGTTACACTTCTCACTTCTAGTAAACTAGACATGTTGATCCCCCTTCACTTGAGGAATTTGCTGAGACTGCTTCCTTCTAATGCGATTGATGGTCTTGACAATTATTGGGGCAAGAGCAGGAAATAACCCTTGAGGTAAGAAGATTACGACTAGCATTAAGATTAATCCATATAATACGTGTTCTGTATCACTCGTAATAAAGGAGAAATGCGAACCTAATGTATGCACGACTATATTAATGACGTTAATAAGAAGTGCTCCAAATACAGCTCCCCACACACTAGTAGAACCACCTAATACGACCATTGTTAGAAATAGAATTGATGTATTTAGACCGAATGAAGTAGGAGAAATACTGAATGACATATGAGCAAATAGCCAACCTGCTAATCCAGCAAACATTGCACTTAGGATAAACACTTGCATCTTATATTTCCCCGTGTCAACCCCCATTGAACTTGATGCGATTTCACTATCATGTATCGAACGCAAGGCACGACCAATTCTAGAGTGAACAATATTTAGGGCAATCACAATAACTAGAAGAGCAATAATCCAAACTAAGAAATAATAAGATAGTCCTTGTTTAAATGTGGAACCAAATAACTCGATCTTTGGAATTCCAAAAAATCCTGAAGCTCCTTTTGTTAGCCCTTTCCCCTCTACTAAAAGAACATGAATAACTATTCCAAATGCTAGTGTAGCCATTGCTAAATAATATCCATGAAGTCTCGCCATTGTATGACCAAGGATATAAGCAATTAATCCTGGAACTGCAATTGATACTAATAATGAAATCCATGGATTCCAATCATATGTAGTTGTTAATATTGCGGTACTATATGCACCTACTCCGTAAAAGGCAGCCTGACCTAGTGAAATTTGACCTGCAAACCCCATTAATAAACCAAGACCCACTGCCACAATTGTATAAATTCCAGCAAATGTAGCTTTTGTAATAAAGAATGAGGTGGAAAAAAGAAAGGGAAGAACTATAATAAATATAGAGAAGAGTAAGAATCCCTTCCAACTAAATCGTTGTACACCTTTTCTCATGTATTATAGACCTCCTTTCCCTACGTTCTTTTCACCAAGTAATCCATAAGGTCTAATTAACAAAATCATTAACACAACGCCAAATGCTATTGCATCTTTTAGTCCTGAGGATAAATATCCCGCTCCCAACGACTCAATGACACCTAGTAATAAACCTCCAAAAACTGCACCTGGTGCGCTACCTAAGCCGCCAACGATACTAGCAGAAAATCCTTTTATTCCTAACATGATTCCCATGTCATAGGAAGGAAACATGATAGGTGCAATTACGAGTCCGGCAAGAGCCCCTAAACCAGCACTTAGTGAAAAGGAAAATGCTGACATCTTTTTCGGACTTATTCCCATCAGTCTAGCCGCTAAAGGGTTCACCGAACATGCGTTAAACGCTTTTCCAATTGTTGTTTTCTCCATTAAGACGTATAACCCGGCTACGATCATGAGCATAAATACCATTACCCATATACTTTGTGGTGTAATAGAAGCACCTAGAATTGAAACTGGTTCATCTGATGTAAACGGTTCCACCTTTACTGAGTTTTTACCCCATATCATACTTGCGATTCCTCTCATAAAAATAGCAGCTCCGATTGTAAGTATAATTAGACTAAGCGGATCCGCACCTTGCGCCTTTCTTACAATCGTTCGCTCAAATAACCATCCTATAATGACAACAATCACAACGGTTAATATGAATGAGAGATAGTATGATAGCCCAGCACCTACAAGAGAATACATAATCATACCACCCAGCATGACAAATTCTCCTTGTGCTAGGTTTATAACCTTAGTCACACTATAGATCGTGACAAACCCAAGTGCTACAATGGCGTAAATACTACCAATAGTCAGACCAGATATTAAATATTGCAAAGACTCTCCCATATTTACACCCCTAATTAATTATTTATTTATATAACGTAAAATTAACGAGCAACTTTTTTTCGAACTATCATAATCGAATGATATCGTTTTCATCAGGGGTTTGTCAATAATATTCTGAAAATTATTACAATATAGCGAATGCAGCATTAGGTTCCACGAAAAAAGAACACTACTAAACGATAGTGCCCTTATCTCTTTATGAAACTTATACCTCTAAAGATTCTTTCGTTCGGTCTACAACTCTTACAGCTTTCCCTTCCGAACGCGGAATACTTTTCGGTTTATGAACTTTTACCTCAATTGAAACTAAACACTGATTCTTTATTATACAATAGATACGATTACTAAGATGACTTACATATTCATGACTTAGGTTACCGTTGATACTCTTATAAAACTCTTCATCTACTTCTACATGAAGCTCTACGTTTAATAGACTCCCTTTCTGAGTTAAATGAATTTGGTAGTGTGGAACAATTTCATTCACAGTAAGCAAGAAATGCTCAATCTGTGAAGGGAACACATTCACTCCACGTATAATTAACATATCGTCAATCCTTCCTTTAACTCGGGACATTCTGATTGTCGTTCGACCACAACTACATTTGTCTCTTGTTAACGATGCAATATCACCTGTACGGTATCGAATGACTGGAAAGGCTTCCTTAGTTAAACTTGTAAATACAAGTTCTCCGTCTTCCCCATCAGGAACTGGTTGCATGGTTTTGGGGTCTACTACTTCCACAAAAAAATGATCTTCTGCTACATGTAGACCATTTTGAGCTTCATGGCACTCCATTGATACACCTGGTCCAATGACTTCGCTTAGACCATAGATATCACAAGCTTTAATTCCGAGCTTATCTTCAAGTGTTCGACGCATTTCTTCAGACCACGGTTCTGCTCCAAATACACCATATTTAAGAGATGTATTTCTTGGGTCGTTCCCTAACTCTTCCATTCTCTCTGCGATGTTTAGTACATAAGAAGGGGTTGCACAAATAACTGTCGGTTTAAAGTCTTCAATTAAAGCAATCTGCCTGTCTGTATTTCCTCCGGATACAGGAACAGTTACCATACCTAGTTCCTCACTCCCGAAGTGTAAGCCTAGTCCACCAGTAAACAAGCCATAGCCATATGCATTATGTAAAAATTCACCCGGAGAGCCTCCAGCAGTTGCGATTGCTCTAGCTACAATCTCCGACCAGCTCTTAATATCATTTTTTGTGTAACCTACAACAGTAGGTTTACCACTAGTACCTGATGAAGCATGTACACGAACTAACTCTTTTTGTTCGACAGCAAACAAACCAAAAGGATAATGATTTCTTAAATCGCTCTTAACAGTAAAAGGAAGTTTGATAATATCCCTAATTGATTGAATATCCCCTGAGGCAACACCAAACTCTTCAAACTTTTCTTTGTAGAAGGGTACCTTTTCACACACTCTTTTTACTGTCTCTTGTAGTCTTTCGAGCTGCAATTTTTCAATTTCACCTCTTGAAGCTGTTTCAATTTCATGCAAAATCAAGAATTATTCCCCCTTCAAAACAAGTTAATTTTATTATTCGCCACCACTTGTTTCTATATTTATATAACGTTTATTTAACGACATATAAATTTATCGTTAACACCCTATATAAAAACAATAAATTGGGCATGGGAGATTGTCAATATATTTTCTGAAAATTACATCTCTTTTTTGCGCAAAATAAAAACCATTAGATATTCTTATCTAATGGTTCACTGTCTTCCTTATATGTCCTTTTACCCAAACATTCTTATAATCCACTTTCCCCCAAGCATTTAACATAATTCCACTCATCTCTTGACTGTGCTGTATGGTTTGCCTCGTATGATACAAGAAAATTAAAGTGTAGGTTTTTCTTAATTGCTCTTCAAGAGCCATGAGGTGTTCCATTCGTTTCTCAAAACTTGTTTCCTGTTTACATCGGTCGATAGTATGAATGACAACATTTTTCTGATTTTCACTTACATGATTATGAATATATCCATCTCTATATGTTAATGATTCAATTAAACTTATATCAGGCTGAACACCTAACACTTCTCCTGTAAATATCATATCTATGTTCTCTATTATTTCCTTCCTTGCTAACTCTTTGATTGGCAATATCGTAACTGTAACATTAACTCCAATTTGACTTAGTTCTCTTTTGATCCAGTTTGTATTTACTATATTACTTTCCATTTCATATGAATAAAGCTCAAGTAATTCTCCTTTATAGCTTGATTTTTGGATGTATTCGCGAGCTAATTCTACCTGATATTCGTTCTTAAAGTGCTCATCACTATATTTGGGAAACAAGCTACAAGCCGGCATGCTTCTCATATCACCTAGTTCTGAAATCATCTTTTCACGGTCTAACGCAAAATGAATCGCCTTTCGAAATCGCACATCCTGCGTTGGTCCTGCTTTTCTACTATTGATCGTTATGAAACTTGCTCCTTGCTCAATATGCTGAATCTTCGTATGTTCCACATTTAGAACCTGATCGTCACCAAAATATATATCCTTTTTTTCAAGCATCTCCACTACTTTTGATTGTTCGAAGTTTGGCCATATCCACATTTCAATCGCATCTAAATGTGGTCTCCCTTCAAAATAATAATCATTTGCCTCTAAATATAAGATAGAATCATTATTCTTTTTTATACGAAAAGGACCTGTTCCTATCGGGTTTGCCTCAAATCCATGAAGCTCATTTAGGTTACTTGGCAAGATTGAACATTTTTCTGAACAAAGGTAGTTAAGGAATAATACATTTGTTTCGTTTAACGTAAATTTCACAGTATATGCATTCACTTTTTCAACGTTTTTTAAAGTGTTTTTTATTTCCTCGTAGCTAGATTTATGAAGTATTCTATGAAACGTAAACTCAACATCCTCTGCCGTCATCCGTTTGCCATGATGAAAACGCACACCTTTTCGAAGGTATAATGTCCATTCTGTATACTCTTCATTACATTCCCAAAAGTGTGCAAGTGAAGGCCTTATCGTTTTTGTATTATTGTCAAACAAGACAAGCGTATTAAAAATTTGTTCTATTAAATGACCTTCAGTGCGCCGGTTTACAAAGGTTGGATCTAGATCTAGAACGGATCTATAAAACGGAAACCGAAGTACATCCTCTTCATTTTCAGTTTGAAATCCAAAATGACGATATAACCATTCAGTAAACTCAAACTTTACTTGTTGAACCTGATGAATGAGCTTCCATGCTTCGTCTAATTTCTCTTCTAACGTAAGCTGCTTCGCTCTTTCTAATACGATATCGCTTAGAGGCATTAAGAAGGTTAGCTTAGACGTATTGCCACGACCTTTTCCAGGCATCCAATTGACGTATTCGACGTCCGTCATTTTTTTTAGGAGCAACTGCGCATTTCTTCTTGTACATTTTAATGTCTGCAAAAGTTCGTCCATAAGTATAGGGAATGTTTCTCCTTCCCCTTTTGAACGATATTGCTTCCGAAGTGATATGTAATATTGCTCAATATTCATGGATTAGCCTCTTCCCTAAAAGGCGAAATTATTAAATTTACATTTTCGCTTTTTCTTCCTCTTTTTTATTATTATAATTTTTTCCAGGTAAAGTTGTAAAGAGGAGTGAACGTGCGTGCAACCTTCAAAAGTAAAGAGTTTAGTTTATCAGCCAAAATCAAAACCTATTTGGCAACATGCCAATTTCATGATACTGCTTGTCTCAGGAGCAATTATCTCGTTCGGTAGTAAGATATATGAACTTGCCTTGCCCTTGTTGTTATATCAACAAACAAACTCTCCTGTCGTTATGTCCACAATGCGAGGAATTGAGTTTTTACCAAATTTATTGTTAGCAATGTTCATTGGCGTCCTTGTAGATCGTGCACATAAAAAGAAATGGTCACTATGGACCATATTTCTCCAAGTTGTCATTTTGTTCATTTTATTCTTCTCCGTGCAGATGGGAAGAAGTTCAACAATCCTGTTTTACATTTGCGGTTTTTTCTTAATGACCTTTAGCTACGCCTTTTTCAATGCGAGAGTGAGTATGGTAAAACAATCACTGCCAACTGAAATGCTCACACAAGCTAACGCTTCCTTTAATTTTGTTTTTACCTTTATTAGTATTATGGGACCAGCTTTAACAGGATTAATTCTAATGTTATCGAGCATTCATACAGGATTTTTACTAACAGCGATTTCGTTTGGTTTCGCGTTTTTCATTTTATTGTTGTTAAAAACAGATGAAGAAATTTCATTGACGAAAAAGGTTGGGTTTTGGAAGGAATTAAAAGAAGGATGGGTGGAGTTATTCCGCAATCGAACATTATGGATGATTACAGTAGCGGTTATTTTCTTAAATTCCACAGCTGGTATGGTGGACACGACAATTATTTTCTTTTCGAAGGATGTATTGAAATTAAGTGATGCCCAGCTAGGTACACTACTTTCGTCTGCTGGCCTTGGAGGATTGATCGGAAGCTTCTTAATTGGAAAGGTTCGTAAGCTTTGGAGTACAGGTAGAATCATTGCGGTGACTACGTTACTAATTGGATTCACGTATCTAATGATGTATATGTCAGAATCAGCTCTATTTTTTGCTATTGGACTTTGTTTGAACGGTATTTTGACTACAATTAGTAGTGTGTCCATTTGGACGTATCGACAAGAGTCAACTCCACATCATCTGATCGGTAGAATAAGTGGAATTACTGGTTCTGTCTTTAAACTCAGTATGCCTTTTGCCATTTTTGCAGCAGGTTGGATTTCAGAATTATCGAATCCATCCCACGTCTTTATGATTGCATTTATCGGCAATATATTTATCTTCATCTTTTGCCGATTTAGTTTATTATGGACGAATAAGAACGCATAAAAAAACTCGGGTACTATTAGTTCCCGAGCTTAATTTTGCTGTTCCATTTCTTCTTCGAAATAAAAGGATGCTGGATATTCCTTTAATGTATATGAGTATCTTTTCATGTTGGCAACATAACTAAAATCATTAATCGTTACAATTTCTCCAGTTTGTTTTAAGTAGACCTTCTCATTAACCTGAAACTTATTTTTATTTTTCATGAAAGTACACCTTCCTTCTACTTCTATTATCTCATACATTTGAAATTAAGACATATTTTATATTTTTATTTATGTCCAACCTCATTATTGGAAATACTAGTTAACGAATACTAATATAAGGAGGGTTTTTCATGAGTTTAGAATGGTTTCACCGTATGGAAAATGCAGTTAGAATTGGGTTACCTGATCTTTGCGAATCGTTTGACGATTTTGAAATTTTGTTTGATACGAATACAACAACGTATCATCCTGAATTTATTTTTTCCATTCAAACAATTGATCATGATGAAGAATTTTGTGTTGTAAGTTTCGATCCAACTAATCAAGAGTTTTACTCGTTCTATTATCATGAGGACCTCGACATCCAATCGAAAGTTATCTTTATTGATGCTGATGAAGTGCTCGGGTTTGTACATGCAACATTCCATGAGTATATTGGTGATATTGATGAAGATGAATTGTTTGATGAGGATGAGGATGATTTAGACGATGTCGAGTATGTAAACACCGATGATGATGATGACGAATTCGATGATCGTGAGTACATAGGTGACAACCTAGAAGAATTAAAAGAGCACATTGAATGGATATCAAATGACAAGCATCTTCACATTGAAGACGAAGAGCATGATCAATATAATATACACTTACGTCTTGGTCGCGATCTCGAAACGGGTGACGGCGTGCTATATCGCCACACCATTATGAATCATAAAGGTGAAGACCTAGAGGACGAAATGATATTCTACTTTAAAGAAGACGAAGCATCTTACATCGCAGACCTTTTTAATGAATATACAGGAACCAACATTAGCCACTAAATAGAAAAAATCCGACATGTGTCGGATTTTTTTATGACGTTTGGGTATTCGCCCTACCATAATCCCACCTAAATACATACTTTATAGTACATCGTTACTGGAGGTGACATGGTATGTACGGTTGTGGTGGATATGGTTACGCAGCACCAACTTACGGTTATGGTAACAGTTTCGTTCTAATCGTAGTGTTGTTTATCTTGTTAATAATTGTTGGGGCAGCTTGGGCTTAATAGTAGAAAAAAGTGAAGTCTTCAAATCACGAGGACTTCACTTTTTTACTTTAGTTGCTTTGAAAAATGACTAAACTGTCCGTCATTTTCATAACATTCGTATCCTGAGGATTCATATAAAAGAATCGCACTTTGCCAATCATTATTTGTTTCAAGGACGAGCCTTGAATAACCATAATCTATTGCATATTCCTCTAAAGCATGAACCATTATTCGAGCAAACCCTTGTCCACGACTAGATCTTCCCACTGACATTCTTTCGATTCTACCTGTGCTCTGATTTTCTTTTGATATTGCCCCCGTGCATACGAGTAAGCCCTTTTCTTTTCCAATGAGAAAGACAGATCCGTCTTTTAAATAATTTCCTATAATATCATTCAAGTCAGGATTTAACGTAGGATCTAAAAGACCAAATCTCTCTTCTAAACCTTTTAATACTAATTCCTTTGCCTGATCAGCCTCATTCGGAGTAATGACAGTTATATTCACTTCTCTTCACCCATCAACCATTATACAATGTCATTTTCAAGAGATAAATAGTTTCAGCCCTCGAAATCTTCAAAATCTGCAATTCCTCCGTATGGATTATATAGAATCGCTTTATCCCCTACGTTTTTCCATATATGTCGCTTCGCTTTCCATGCTAAATAGTTTGTTTTTTTCTTCGAACCTTTTACACTCGAATAGACTGTTACCGATTCACCCGAACGTAGTACAAAGTTATTAGGAAAATGAAATACATGATTTCCAGCTTCTGAAATTAGCTTCCAGCCTTTCATCAATACATCCTCATTCATGTTGTTCTTAATCGTAACCTCTTCATCTTTTACATCAAGCTTAGTAATCGCAATCTTCCCTTCATATGGAAGAGGTTTTTCATTAAGAACAAGTTGACCTAATACGCTTTTTTTAGAAGAAATATCGTAGCTCCATCCATTTGTTTTCACAATAATCGCACCTGATTGTGCGGTTGAATACATTGTGGTACCCAACCCTTTCAACCGTTCCACAACATCTTTATGGGGATGTCCATACAAATTATCATTACCATATGACAAGATCGTCACATCAGGCTTCACTTCTTTTAATAGGGATTGTGCGCTTGAAGTATACGAACCATGATGACCAGCTTTTAAGATCTCGGCTTCTAAGTCGTAATCCCTAACCATATCTTGCTCTGCACCAACTTCTGCATCCGCTGCAAGTAAATAATCAATTTTCCCCATCGTTAATTTCAATACAACTGATGCCTCATTGTTATCTTCTTCTCCATTGTTACTATTCAAGACATTAATATTTACCCATTTATCAAGGTGAATAGTTTGTCCTTCCTTTGCTATCACAATTGGGATACGATGAGCACTTAGTATCTCAACATATTCCCTGTAAGTTTCAGTTGTATGAGATTTCCCGCTATCAAGCACCTGCTTGACATTCAGCTCACCCAGCACATCAAGTAATCCGCCTAAATGATCTTCATCTGGATGAGTCGAAACAACAAGATCAAGCTCGTAAATATTATGTTGCTTCAAATAATTTACCACTGTACTTCCTTTAACACGTGGTCCCCCATCTACAAGCATCGTTTTCCCATTTGGAAAAATGACGAGCGCACTATCCCCTTGCCCAACATCTAAAAAATGCACTTCTAACTCTGGCGTTTGAAACCATTTCGCATCAGCATATTGAATAGATGAGAAATCAAGCAATATGCTCATTACGATGATTATCACGAACCAAGAATAAAACGGTCTATTCATTGTTTTATCCCCCTTATCCTTTGTCGTGTTAGAGTGTGTGACTAACGGGAAAATTATGTAAGTAAATACAATACTTTCACAAAAAAAAAAGCCCTAATCTAGGACTCAATCCTCCATAAATTGACGAGCATAATACAGTGATTCTTCATCCATAGAATGTTGATTTTTCACTTTTTGCAAATCTTCACGACGTTCTTCCTCAATCATTTGAAAAGAACCAGAGATATTGGGAGTACTATTTGTTTCTTTTTTAGACATTTCAGACGCTCCTTTTTTCACTAGTATTGCCGAAAAGGAATGAATTACTCGGTCTTTGGCAAACTAAGAAAAAAATAAGGAGTTCTTGAACTATGAAGATAGCAATTATGCTTTGTTTATTATTATATATTTCAGGTTGCGGTAATATTGGTCCCGAGCAAGCAAATTCAGCTAGAGGTTCTCTATTACCGACTGCTTTATCTCACGCTCCACGATCAGTCGGATACGAACCCAATGACACATTATCAATGGACCATTTGCTAGCAGGAAGAATTAAAGGGAAAATCAAACAAGCACTGCCAAATGAACAAGTTAAAGTATTAGTAGACGGTAATCGCATTATTATTAGTAGTCCGAATCGAGAAAATGAAGAAGTTGTAAAGCAAATTCGTCATTCTGTTGGTGATTTAAGCAACGGTCGGAGTGTAATCGTCGTTTCTGAAGACGTATATACACTTTACGACAAAGGAAATAAGAATCGTTACACTCAATAACCATTTTAATTATTATCACAATAAAAAGGACCCTACTCTAACCTGAGTAGGGTCAACATGTGTGTGTGTGTTTGGTGTATATGTAGTCCCGTCATGCCGTAACCGTATAGAAAACCTGAACTTGCTCCAGGTGGATTGCTGCAACTTCCCTTCTCGCGATCTCAGTCTTAATATGAGCATGGCGTTCGAGTCGTAATGTTAGCATTCCGCTTCTATATTTGTTCAGTTTTTTATGTGGTCATGAACAAAACAGGATTATATAAACTGTTTTATGCTTCAAAGGGGGTGTAAGGTGTTACTTACATATTTGATTATATGGTAGATTACTTGCCTTTGCATTAGTAAATAGTAGGTAGGACTTCTAAAGACTGACATTGACTTTGTATTGAACTTGTGACAAACACTCTTATGAGCCAAATCGTCATATTTATGTGTCTTACAAACACTTTAATAAGCCAAAAGTACAATTTATGAGCCAAAACCAATCATTTATGAGTCTTGTAAAAATTTCTTCCACTTCTCAAAAAAAGAAACCGACACAAAGTCGGTTTCCATCATTATGCTGGAGCATCTACTTCCAGATCTTCAATTCGCTTCTCTACATATTGTGTATCTTTTCGAGCATTGTAGCGGTCTGCTTTTTCAACCGTAACCGTAATATTGTAGTCAGGGATACCGGCAAATTTCTCATAACGTCCTCGTGGTAATAAGAAGTTTCCTTCAGGGAAGTGAACCTCAAGATTTCCTTTTGCTATATCCACAAACTTTGCTCTTCCTTGAAATACACCAAAGCCGTTATACACAACTATTCCTTCGCCTTCTGTAATGCTTAGGTGCTTTCCATCTTCTGCATTCATTAATACATCATAACGATCCGCGTTGTTAAATGGGTCCACTTCTTTGTAAACCATGGAGTTAAACTGTTTCCCACGACGTGACGTTACAACAAATTGACCTTCTTTTTTGTGTAAGTCAGGTATTTCAACTGTAATTAAGTTCGCTTTTCCATCTGGAGTTGGACAAATTCCATCTTCACATAACCAAGCTCCGCCCCATTGGAATACGTCACCTTTTTTCTTCAAATGTTGAACTCCATCATAATCAGGGTTCGCGATTGCAATTTCATTGCGGATTTCTTGACCTGTTTTGAAATCAACTAAATGTGCTGTCTCTGGCTTCACACGTTTTGCCAGGTCAATATAAATCTTCCACTCTGCACGTGCTTCTTCGATGATATTTTTATTTCCTTCAATTTCAGGTGAGAAATATACCATACGCTCTGTTGACGTGGAGGTACCGCCGCCTTCTTGCTCATAACGAGTTTTGGCAGGCAGAACAATAACCGCTTCCTTTGCATCCACCAAAGTAGACGTGTTGAAGATAATATCTTGATGAACTCGAATATCCAGCTCAGACAATGCTTTTTCGATAAATGTTGGGTCTGGCATGGTTTCCAGGAAGTTACCTCCTGATAAATAGTACAACTTGATTTTACGTTCATGATCTTCTGGAAGTAAAATATTCTCAAGTGTTACGCCTACGATGTCACCTTGCCATTTTTGTATATCAAAGCCCCATATTTTTTCGATGCGTTCCGTATTTTCTTTATCAAAGCCACCGCCAGGTAAGACAAATGGATCTGCACCCATTTCTCCGGTTCCTTGTACAGAAGAGTGACCACGGAACGGCATTAACCCACTATTTTTGCGTCCTAAATGTCCGCGTAATAAAGCTAAATTTGCTACTTGTGAAATGTTGTCTGTTGCAAATGCATGCATCGTCAATCCCAATGCCCAAACGTATACGGCATTTTTACTGTTTGCCAAAAGCTCCGCTAATTCAACTGTTCTCTCGTAGGAAATTCCAGATGATTTCACAATTTCTTCCCATGTTAAGTTTTGAACAGTTTCCTTAAGCTCTTCATAACCTTTTACATGCTCTTGTACGAACTGATGATCAATTGCAGAACCTTGTTGTTTCTCTTCCATATCAAACCAATGCTTCATAATTCCATGCATGAACGCAATATCTCCACCGATGTTAACTTGGTAGAAATCATCAGCAATTTTCGTTCCAAATAGAGCTGACTCCATGTTAGAAGGAATCCAATATTTGTCCATTGCCGGCTCTTTGTATGGATTAATAACGATGATTTTTGTTCCTCTCTTCTTCGCTTCTAACATATACTTCGTAGAAACTGGAGAAGCGTTGGATGCGATACTCCCCCAGAAAAGAATAACATCTGTACCGAACCAGTCTTGGTAATTTACAGTTGATGCTCCTACTCCGATTGAGCGTTTTAACGCTGTTTTACTTGGAGAGTGACAAATACGTGATGCATTATCAATGTTGTTTGTTCCTAAGAAACGAGCAACCTTTCCTGCAACATAATAAGATTCATTTGTAATTCCTCTAGATGTTAAATAAAACGCGTATTGCTTAGGATCCAGTTGCTTCATTTTCTCTGCAATCATATCCATTGCATCATCCCACGTAATGCGAGAAAACTTTCTTTCTCCCTTACGACGAATTAACGGATATGGAATTCGTCCAAGTTTACGAAGCTCTGTTGAGCTATATTTACGTAGTTCATCAATATCTGCATGTACAATTTCTTCCTTTAATGCTGGCATTGTGTTTAAACGTAATACATTAAGGCGAGTTGTACACATGTGAGGACCCTTAAGTGTTTGGTCGGAAAGTCCTGATACACCTAATGCACATCCATCACACACACCTTGTGTGACAATTCTTGATGCATACCCTAAATTATCTCGGTTATCCCACGCCACCTTCATTGTGTCACGGAAATGTTGTGGTTTAATTTTCCCAAGACCAAACGGCACTGGACTTACCCAGTGTTTCGGTTGAGGTGTCTTTGTTGCCTTCATTGGACCTTGGTGTTTTGTTTTTCCCATTTCTTTCACTCCTATTGTTGATAGGTTTATACTTATCTATTACTATCATAATCTAGAAAACGTTTTCTTTCTTCAAGTATATGCTAGAAAAACTAGACAAATAGTCTAAACTTTCTTTCCATATACTTAAATAGTGCCAATTCAATAAAAAAACCACCGTCATTCACCTAGAATTGTTCTTAGGTGAAGTGTACGGTGGTTAGTCTTTAGCAGGTTCGCTACCAAGTGCTATACCTATTTCGAGAATTTTTCTTCGAGGTTTTCTTCAAATACGAAAATGGACATCCCGAAGTCTCGATCGATATCAATATCTATAAATAACTCAACAAATTTGGTTCCTAAAAATTCTTCCATTTCAAGTGGAGGATTTTTTCGATACATCTCTTTAACCATTTCTGTTCGGGCGGATTTAAGCGCTTGTTTTCCTTCATCAGCACTGGCAATAAACTTTTCTACTGGAGATAGGTTTCCTTCCATCTCGCAAATTGCCCAGTTCTTACAAAACGTTGTTGTAATTTTACTCGGTCCTTTGCCCATATGCTTCTTCCTGAAGGATCGAACAAGGTTGCTAAATTCAGCTTCATACTTATTCATTGACTCTCCCTACCTTCTAGTGGTTAAAACATGTTTTGTATTTTAACACAAAAGGATAGGTTAGCAAAGTAATTAGCCTGCTAAAGTGTTATCCGACCCTTTTGATGCGTTTTGTGCACGAAGTTTACTAATGTCACGACGGATTAAGATTGATACGATTAACGCTACCACGAATAAGGCCGCAAAGAAGTTTAAGCTTGTTGCATAGCTTCCTGTAGTATCTTTCATCCATGCTGCGAAAATTGGACCAACTAAACCAGCAGCTGCCCAAGCAGTTAAGATGTAACCGTGAATCGCACCTAATTGCTTTGTACCGAAAATATCTCCAATATAAGCAGGAATAGAAGCAAATCCACCACCGTACATCGTGTAAACGATAGCTAACATGATTTGGAACAATAATGCTCCTGTTGTATGTGGTAATAATGCAAATAACACAATTTGTACAGCAAAGAAAGTCGTATACGTATTTGGACGTCCAATATAATCAGAAATAGTAGCCCAACCAATACGACCAAAACCGTTGAATAATCCCATAACCCCTACAAGAGCTGCGGCTTCAACTGTTGTTAAACCAATACTTTCTTGTGCTAGTGGTTTTGCAGCAGAGATAATCGCGATACCACAAGTCACGTTGATGAAAAGCATAATCCATAAATAGTAAAATCTTGACGTTTTAATTGCTTCGTTAGCTGTTAATTGTGCTAGGTCTTCTTTAACCTTCACTTTACCAGATTGTACTTTTTCTTTAAATCCAGCTGGCACCCAGCCTTCTTCTGGCTTTTCTAAATATAAAGATGATAATAGCATGATAATAAAATACGAAATACCCAAAATGTAGAATGTGTTAGCAGTTCCAACAGATTTAATTAATACTTCCATAATTGGACTAGCAATCGCTGCTGCAAATCCAAATCCCATGATCGCAAGGCCAGTTGCAAGTCCACGTCGGTCAGGGAACCATTTAACTAGTGTTGAAACTGGAGCAATATAACCAACTCCTAATCCAATTCCACCAAGAACTCCGTAGAATATGTATAGTAGTGGTAAAGATTCAAGGTTTACTGCAAGTCCAGCACCTGTAATACCAATTCCAAAAAATACAGCTGAAAGTAGACCAGCTTTTCTTGGACCATACTTTTCAACAAAATGTCCTAAGAATGCTGCGGATAACCCTAAAAATAAAATAGCTAAACTGAATGTAAATTGTACTTGGCTTGCACTCCATCCAAATTGATCAATTAATGGAGTTGTAAAGTTACTCCATGCATATACAGATCCTATTGAGATATGAATCCCTACTGCTGAAGCAGCAATAAGCCAACGATTTTTCGTCTTCTTCACTATGTTTCCCCCTATTTCTATCTCTCACATTGTTCTTTCTTCTTCGCATAAAACTCAAAAACCGCCAACCTTAGCCTACTACATGCTAAAAAAGAGCATGTACCAAGTAAGATTGACGGGTAGTTTCTAGCAGGATTCGCTACTATCGGACCAACAGTTAATCGATTTTGTCATATTTATATCATATTAAAACGAGCAACAGGATCGCTATCCCCGAATCAATATGTTACAAATTTATGAACATTGCATGACAAATATTATCACTTTCATTTGATAACTGCAATAGTTTTTTCGACATTTTTTTAAGTCTCAAAAATAATTAACAAGTTTTATTACTTGTCTAGTTTCATAGTTTGTGATTATATTTTTATTATCCTAAATGCCAAGGTGATTATATGATTCAAGAAATGAGCTTAACTAAAAAGATTGTGAAATATCAAGATGGTAAACTACAAACTGTAGATGATGATATTGTAACGGAGTTTCCTCTAACAATATTTGTGAATAACGAGGAATTTGCTACGATGGTTTGTACTCCCACTCACTTTGACGAGATGGTAATTGGTTTTCTAGCATCTGAAGGGGTTATTCGCTTTAGAGATGACATAAAATCTATTAATATCGACGAGTCGAAAGGATACGCACACATCGAACTATATGCTAATGTTACGACAAGTCAGCAATATTATTCAAAGCGTTTTATTGGCTCATGTTGTGGAAAAAGCCGTCAATTCTATTTTCACAACGATGCAAGAACGGCTAAAACGTCTACCTCTACAACGACTTTAACACCTGATCAATGTATATCATTAATGAAAGATATGCAGAATATTAGTATCGTTTTTCAAGAGACAGGTGGTGTTCATAATGCTGCTCTTTGTTCACCAGATGAAATGCTCGTCAGTCGCACAGATATTGGAAGACATAATGCACTTGATAAATTATACGGATATAGTTTATTAAACAGAGTTCCTGTACGTGATAAAGTCATTGTATTCAGTGGTAGAATCTCATCTGAAGTATTAGTAAAAGCGGCAAAAATCGGTGTTGGAATTGTATTATCAAAGTCTGCTCCTACTGATTTAGCTATTAAACTAGCTGAGGATTTAAACATTACAGCAGTAGGCTTCATCCGTGGAGGAACATTTAATGTATACTCTCATCCACACAGAATTGTACTGCCAGAATAAAGGAGGAGAAACTAGTGACCAATATGGAAGTTCTCGATCAATTACAGCGTCCGCTTCGAGACTTACGAATATCTGTTACTGATAAGTGTAATTTCCGTTGCACCTATTGTATGCCTGCAGAAATTTTCGGTCCTGACTATCCATTTTTAAAAAGGGATGAACTTCTTTCCTTCGAAGAACTGGAGCGTGTTACAACACTTTTCGTGGAGAAACTAGGCGTAAAAAAAGTTCGAATTACCGGCGGAGAACCGTTAATGCGAAAAAACTTACCTGAACTTATATCAAAACTAAGTGCAATTCCAGGTGTTGAAGATATAGCAATGACAACGAACGGCTCCCTACTCCCGAAGTACGCAATAGAACTAAAAGATGCGGGATTAAAGAGAGTTTCTATTAGCTTAGATTCACTTCATGATGAAATATTCGGGAACATAAACGGCAAAGGCGTTACGGTTCAAACCGTATTAGATGGAATTGATGCCGCAGCAGAAGCTGGATTGCAGGTTAAAATTAATATGGTCGTAAAAAAAGGGATGAATGAAAACGAAATTGTACCAATGGCTAAGTTTTTCCGTGAAAAAGGACACATCCTCAGGTTCATTGAATTTATGGATGTCGGAAATACGAATCAATGGAAACTAGATGACGTTTATCCGAAGAAACAAATCATTGAAGACATCAATAAAGTTATGCCTCTAGAACCAATCGCACCTAACTATGTTGGAGAAGTGGCTACAAGGTACCGTTATATTGGAACTGAAGAGGAAATTGGGCTTATTTCCTCAGTGTCAGATGCCTTTTGTTCTTCGTGTAATCGTGCTCGTTTATCAGCTGATGGGAAATTATATACATGTTTGTTCGCAACGAAAGGTCATGATATCCGAACTCCCCTGCGTTCTGACTTATCAGATGAAGAAGTGTCATCTCACCTATCCGATTTATGGATTCGTCGAAAAGACCGCTATTCTGAAGAACGCAGCGAATTAACAATAAACAGAGAAAAAGTAGAAATGTCACGTATTGGAGGCTAATTGATGAGTTGTAAATTAGATCATTCTCTTGAAGATGTTACGAAGAAGCTAGAAGAACAAAAAACATTCTTACCAGTTGGACTTTATACAAAATGTATGAATTTCCTCTCACAATCTCCTTCTCAGCTACAGTTAAATGAGCTTTTTCATTTATTGAAGAAGTATGATTTAGCCTCTGATGATGAAAAACTAGTACGGAATGGAAAGTTAACGGAGCTTGTATAAAAAAAGCGAAATCACGATTGTGGTTTCGCTTTTTAAGTTCCGGAAAGTTATTTCAGAATAATAAAAATCGATGAATCTTACTTAGAGTCACTCATAATTTTTCCAATTTCCGAACGAAGTAACTCCCTCGTTATGGTTAACTTTTCCTGTAAATGTCCATTATCCAAAGGAGTTTCAGCGTAAAAATCCTCAAATGAACGATCACTAAATCTAGAGACAACATGCATATGATAATGACTCAATTCATTAAAAATACCGTTGTTTTGGTTAATCGTGATCCCATCGGGCTTATATAATTGTTTCAGTGCTTTGGCAATTACCATCGACATTTTCATAATTTCAATTGCTGTTTCTTCATCTAACTCGTCCACTTCACTCACATGAGCTTTTGGTAAAATTAACGTATGACCTTCGTTGTAGGGGTCATGATCGAGAAAACAGCAAATACGTTCATTTTCATATACAACATGCAACGGTAGTTCTTTTGTTGCTAACTGACATCCTAAACATCCACTCATTTGTATTCCCTACTCTCGTAAACTTTTCTTAAATTTCGTATGTCCGTCTTTTTCTCCGATTTCTTCAAAACCGTTATCTTTATAAAAACTTACTAATTTTTTATTCGTTGCAACACAATCTAGTTTTAACCAATCTTTTTCGTTATGATAAGTCGTTTGTATCCATTCTAGTAATCTAGTCCCTAAACCTTGTCCCATATAGGAAGGACAAATGGCAAGTCTATGTAAATACAAACTATTATTCAATGAATCACTTCCAAAAATATGTACATCCCACTCACTTTGAGAAAGACTTATTGTAAAAGTACCAATCAGTTCTTCCTCTTTAAATACAACGTATGTTTCCCCTTTTTCAACACCTTGAAGGATTTCAATGTCATCCCCACCTTCCAGAAGGTATTGCCACTGCTTAATTTGATGCTCCTTCATCCACCGTGCAATTTGTTTTAATAGGTGTAGAATTGCTTGTCCTTCATCATCAGTAGCTAGTCTAATTGAAATCAACTTCTTCACCCTTTCTAATTCATAATCGGTACAAAAATATCAAACTCAGCAACTGGTTTTCTCGGATTGAATCGTTCATCATACTGTTCAAGGTGAAAGGCATGTTCATGTTGTTTTAGATTATGCTCCTTCATCCACTTATAAATTGTTTCATATGTATGAATCGTGTCTTCGAGCTCAAGTGTTTGATTATGCGTTTTCTTAACATATGTCAATTTAGGAATACATAGAGAAGTCATTCCTTTGGGAGTATCAAGTATATCGTCTACTTTCACAGTAATATAGTAAGAGAAATCATGTTTCCGAAACTGCGCTAAGGCAAACTTTTGAAACGGCTTTTTATATGAGGATTCCTCAAGTTGATGTAATAACTTTATCCAAAGTTTCGGAGCTAGTATTTCGGTCTCACGACGTGCTGAGTATGGAGCATCAAATTGAAATCCAATAAACGTACTATTCTCTAGCGTTATTTTTTTACAATCCTGACTACTAACCTCATGATGATCTAATACACGATATCCACCTTTTCCCCCTTGGTCTGCATATAGAGGTACTCCCAGAGTAGATAGTTCCTGCAAATACCGCCACATCGTTCTGTATGATACACTAAATTCATCCGCAAGTTCTTGTACAGTGAAAGATTTCTTTCGCTTTACATAGTCCATTAATTCAATTAATTTTTGAGTTTTTGTCATAAAAGTTCTCCAAAATTTGATGAATATGACAAATCTTGTCATGTTTACTTGGTATTATAAAGGAGGATTAAGTCTGTGACAATGAGGAGGAGTAAAAATGAAGATAGTAGAATTAGATTCTTTTAAAGTAGTTGGATTAAAGGTTGTAAGTCATTGGAGTGGTTTGTCCGCCATGATGCCAAATGCATGGCAGCAGATTCATCAAAGAGTGGACGAACTAACTAATCGTACCTCCCCTTACTTTTACGACATTTGTTTGCAATTAGTTGGGGAAGATTTTACTCAGCTAGTTGGCTGTGAAGTAAGTAATTTAGAAGAAGTACCACATGATATGGAAGGTTATGAAATACTACCTGCATCATATATTTATTCACATCACACATTACCTGTTGAACAAATGTATGAAACGTTCCAAAGCATGTACACGTGGGCAAACGAAAATGGCTATACAATTGACCCAACAGACTTCAAAATCCAAAAGACATCAATGTCGTCTGAAGAAGAAGGACATCATTTGTTTTTACGTATTATATAAGAAAAAGCAGAAACCCATTATGATGTGACCCCCAAAAGTTAGAGTTTTATATTATGCAGCTAATTGGCTGGTATGGATACGGTATTGAACCGGACTCACGCCTGCCAATTTTTGCTTTATACGCTTGTTATTATAATAATAGATATAGTCTTCAATTCTCTTTTTTAATTCCTCAAATGAGCACAGTGCTTCTCCATAATACATTTCCTGTTTCATTAACCCGAAAAAATTTTCCATAGGTGAATTATCTAAACAGTTTCCCTTTCGAGACATACTCTGGAACACCTTGTATTCCTTGAGGGTACTTACCCATTGAATATGTTGATACTGCCATCCTTGATCAGAATGTATAGTAGTTCTGAACTTTGAATCTTTAACTATTTCTAGTGCTTCCCCGAGAGGTCTGAGCACTAATTCTAAGGTTGGACGCATACTTATCCCATATGAAAGAACTTCACCGTTGAACATATCCATAATTGGATTTAGATATAGTTTTACATTGTCTGAACACTTGAATTCTGTGATATCAGTGGTTAACTTTTGATGATAAACATTTGTGTAAAAACGACGATTGATAAGGTTTTTGGCAACATTTCCAGTGGTTCCTCTGTACGAACTATACTTACGTGATTTTCGCCCAAACTTATCTGCTTTGAGTCCAAGTTCATCCATGATTCGTTGAACTTTTTTATGATTGACCTTAACCCCGCGATTCTTCAATTCTAGTTTGATACGACGGTACCCATAATTGCCATTATTTTCGTCAAAAATGGATTGAATACTTTCCTCCAGCCCCTGGTCTGGGTTTTCCTTCTTCATCATTTTAATATGATAATGATAGGAGGACTCGGGAATGCCAACTATTTGTAAAACATCTTTTAGTTTGAAGGTTTCTTTGAGTTCGAGTGATAGCGCTGCTTGTGCTTTTCGAGATAGTTTTCCGGATCCATCTGAAAAGCTCGTAACTTTTTTAAGTATTCTACCTCTAAACGAAGAAGCTCGTTTTCCCGTTCCAATTTTTGTTCGTATGTCATTTCTTTTTCTTCGGTGTGTTTATTTTTTCTATTCTTAGCTTTATCAGACATGGATGGCCGTCCTTTCGGTCTATCCAGGGCTTCAGGACCCCCCTCGAGAAATGCCTTCTTCCAAGAGGCTATCATAGGAGTGTTTGTTAGCCCAAATTTAAGGGCTGTTTCAGTTTCTGAAGAACCTGTTCTCTGCATAAAGCTTAATACATCTAGCTTAAATTGAACAGAATATGTTTCCTTATTTTTCTTCTTCATTAAGCCTTCCACACCAAATCTCTCGTATATTTTTACCCATCTCAAAATTGGTGTACTGTCCTTCATACCATACTTTTTAGCCAAAAGGTTATATCCCAATTTCCCCTTTTGATACTCTTTGACTAGGTTTAACTTAAATTTTTCACTGTATTTAGCCATAAAAATACACCCCGAAAATTAGATTT
>NZ_JAFELM010000029.1 GCF_016890225.1 Bacillus suaedaesalsae
GCCCCCGCAACCAAATGGTCCCGTGGTGTAGCGGTTAACATGCCTGCCTGTCACGCAGGAGATCGCGGGTTCGATTCCCGTCGGGACCGCCATTATATTTTTATAAGACTTAGGTACAGCATAAAATAGATTGCCTAAAACCGAAGTATGGCTCGGTAGCTCAGTCGGTAGAGCAAAGGACTGAAAATCCTTGTGTCGGCGGTTCGATTCCGTCCCGAGCCACCATTTTTTTGTTTAAAATGCCGGCTTAGCTCAGTTGGTAGAGCACGGACGAATATGCTCCGAAGCATGGACATCAGCGTAACAATCGAAACACATCTTGAATAAACTTCCTGAGATTGGGACGACAGTTTTAAACAAAATAGAATTAGTATTATTTACTCTATACGCCGGCTTAGCTCAGTTGGTAGAGCAACTGACTTGTAATCAGTAGGTCGAGGGTTCAAATCCTTTAGCCGGCACCAGCACTTTTTTCGTAAGAAGAGTTATGTATTATATAATGGAGGGGTAGCGAAGTGGCTAAACGCGGCGGACTGTAAATCCGCTCCCTCAGGGTTCGGCGGTTCGAATCCGTCCCCCTCCACCATTTTTAATTCTACAATGGCGGTCGTGGCGAAGTGGTTAACGCATCGGATTGTGGTTCCGACATTCGAGGGTTCGATTCCCTTCGGTCGCCCCATATATATTCTACGATTTATATCATTCATTATTGGGCTATAGCCAAGCGGTAAGGCATCGCACTTTGACTGCGACATGCGTTGGTTCAAATCCAGCTAGCCCAGCCATTTATGCGGGTGTAGTTTAGTGGTAAAACCTCAGCCTTCCAAGCTGATGTTGTGAGTTCGATTCTCATCACCCGCTCCATTATTTCTTTCAAACTTTCATAAAGGGCCTATAGCTCAGTTGGTTAGAGCGCACGCCTGATAAGCGTGAGGTCGATGGTTCGAGTCCATTTAGGCCCACCATTTGCATATTAATCTATTATTCCACCATAGCAAAGCGGTAGAGCACGATCGAATAAGCATCATCGAATATGCTACAGCGTACCGATTGAATTGCTTCTTGAAATCACTATTTGAGATCGGGACGTTCGTTTCTGCAAATGCTAGATGCGTAGTAGAATCTTATATTATTCCACCATAGCTCAGCGGTAGAGCATTCGGCTGTTAACCGAAGGGTCGTAGGTTCGAATCCTACTGGTGGAGCCATTATGGAGAAGTACTCAAGTGGCTGAAGAGGCGCCCCTGCTAAGGGTGTAGGTCGGGTAACCGGCGCGAGGGTTCAAATCCCTCCTTCTCCGCCAGCGAATCCTTATATGGCCCATTGGTCAAGCGGTTAAGACACCGCCCTTTCACGGCGGTAACACGGGTTCGAATCCCGTATGGGTCATCCACCTAAACATTGCACTTTGTGCAGTGTTTTTTTTTATTTCAGATCAATGGAGTGGAATCCTTCCATATATTTTGACTATTCATTTTGCCCTTAAGCTTCTCCATTTGGGTTGGCATATTAATAAATAGCTCCTAATCCCCTACAATCATTACACCTTCCATATAATCATTTGTCTTCCTTAACTAGTAGTTACTAGTGTTCCTATAGCTTCATATTGTTCCTAGATTCGCTTTTATCCTAATCCCTCATATTCTTAGATTTAACACCGTATTCTTACCCAATTCATCACTCTTCAACATAATCTATCTTCTTTCTCCCTTATTCGTTTTTCATTTTAATTGACTTGAAAATCCTGTCATACGAAACTCTGTTCTACCTATTGATTTTTGAAAGGATTTTAAAGGAACACCTTGAATACTACTTTCATGAACAATTGATTCCTTTCTATCATATCCTTAAGCTTTTGGCTACGGTGGTGGCTAAAAAGCTTATTTCTTTTCTCATTAAAACGTTTCCAATCCGGACGATGTTACCGGTGACATTTAGTCGTCACAGTAGCGCTCTTTTGAATCTTAATATTTCGTCTATTTCCTTTCAGTCATGTAAGTATTTTTTCAAGCATATCTAATATAATTACTCAATTTAATGGTGTATTGTTATCAAATTTTATTCTGTCTACATTCTAGTTGAATCAACGGATAGCTTTGAAGGGAGCGTAATGGTTAATGTTTAGAAGAAACTGTGTTGCGATGTTACTTGCAGGGGGGAAGGGGAGTCGTTTACACTCTCTCACGAAGAATTTAGCGAAACCTGCAGTTCCATTTGGAGGAAAGTATCGAATTATTGATTTTTCATTAAGTAACTGTACGAATTCTGGAATTGATACTGTTGGTGTATTAACACAATACCAACCACTTGTTTTAAATTCTTATATTGGAATTGGAAGTACATGGGATCTTGATCGAAAAAATGGAGGAGTCACGGTCTTACCTCCTTACGTTGAATCTAATGATATGAAGTGGTATACAGGAACTGCAAGCGCGATCTATCAAAATATGAACTACATTGAACAATATAATCCGGAATATGTGCTAATCCTTTCAGGTGATCACATTTATAAGATGGATTATGCAAAGATGTTATCGTATCACGTCGAAATGAAATCAGATGTGACGATATCCGTCATTGAAGTTCCATGGGAAGAAGCTAGTCGCTTCGGAATTATGAATACAAATACTGATTTAGAAGTGATTGATTTTGACGAAAAACCTGAGAACCCCAAAAATAATCTTGCTTCAATGGGTATCTATATATTCTCTTATTCCGTATTAAAGAAGTATTTAGAAATGGATAATATGAATCCAGAATCAAGCCATGATTTTGGGAAAGATGTTATTCCAATGTTATTAAAGGAAAAGAAACGTTTAATGGCATATCCGTATTCAGGATATTGGAAAGATGTTGGAACGATAAATAGTTTGTGGGAAGCAAATATGGACTTACTAGAAGATAATCCTGCGTTTAATTTGTACGATCATTCGTGGAGAATTTATTCCGTCAATCCCAATCATCCACCACAATATATCTCAAAAGAGGCATCTGTGACACGTTCATTAATCAATGAGGGTTGTGTTATTCATGGGGAAGTTGAACATTCTGTTTTATTTCAGGGAGTACAAGTCGGTAAAGGTGCCAAGATTAAGGACTCGGTTATTATGCCAGATGCCATCATTGGGGAAGATGTTGTCATTGAAAAGGCAATTGTACCAACAGGAATGAAAATAGAGAATGGAACAGTCATTCAATCTGAACAAGATTCAGATGAAGTGCTGCTTGTAACGGAAGATAGAATTGTAACAAGATTAATAAACTAGAGAGAAAAAGTAGGGGGAAAATTATGAATGATACAATGCTGGGGCTTATTGATGCTTCTACAATTAATGAGTCGCTAACACCATTAACAGTAAAACGTTCATTATCGGCTATTCCTTTTGGGGGAAGATACCGCCTTATTGATTTTGTTTTGTCTAATATGGTGAACTCTGGTATTAAGAGTGTAGCTATTTTTCCGAAAAAGCAATATCGTTCCTTGATGGACCATTTAGGATCTGGGAAGCAATGGGATTTGAACCGTAAGCGTGATGGGTTATTTTTCTTTCCACCTTTAGATCACGAGAAAGTGGAAGGAGATGAGTTTGGCTCGTTCTCTCAAATGGAAGCAAACTTGGATTATTTTCATAGAAGCTCACAGGAATATGTGGTCATTGCAAATTGCCAGGTTGTCGCTAACATTGATTTTCGAGATGTACTAGAACACCATAAAGAATCTGGTGCCCACATCACGTGTGTGAGAAAAAATGGTCGATCATTAAATATGTATATACTTAAAAAGGAATTCCTGATGGAGCTCTTCAGTAAGCACAAAGAATCCGGGTTTACGTATTTCTCTGATGTGCTCATGGACCGAGGGTTAATGTACCAAATTAATGGGTATGAGTATGATGGATATGTAGCATTTATTGATTCAATAGAGTCATATTATTTTCATAGTCTGGAGCTACTGAATCATGAGGTGTGGAAGAAATTATTTCTAAAAGATAAGCCGATTTATACAAAGGTAAAAGATGAACCACCTACTCGATATATGGAAGGCTCTCTTGTGAAAAATTCAATCATTGCCAATGGTTGTATGATTGAAGGACATGTGGAAAATAGCATTTTGTTCCGTGGAGTGAAGGTAGGCAAAGGAACTATAATCAAAAATAGTATTGTCATGCAAAAAACTCAAATTGAAGATGGTTGTGAATTAGAATATGTCATTTTAGACAAAGACGTAAAAATTCAATCTAGTGTTCTATTAAAGGGAACGGAGGATTCTCCATTAGTATTTGAAAAAGGTACGGTGCAAGGAGCGTTGATTAATACGTGAATGTGTTGTTTGCTGTATCCGAATGTGTACCATTTGTTAAAACAGGAGGGCTTGCGGACGTGGCAGGCTCGCTGCCAAAGGAACTTAAAAAGCTAGGCTCCAATCTGGCTGTTATTATGCCTAAATATGGGAGTATTTCAAGCGTTTATAAAGATCGTATGCAGGGAATAGGTACCTATACGGTTTCAGTTGGATGGCGGGAGCAATATGTTGGACTTGAGTATGTTGTGGAAGACGGGATCACGTATTACTTTATTGATAACGAGTATTACTTTAACCGTGATCAATTGTACGGCTATTACGATGATGGAGAAAGATTTTCATATTTTTGTAAAGCGGTACTTGAAGTACTACCTATGTTAGATGTTAAGACTGATATCATTCATTGTCATGATTGGCATACAGGGATGATTCCGTTTTTATTAAAGGAGCAATACCAAAAAAGTGATTCTTATTATCACGAAATGAAATCAGTATTTACGATTCATAATCTGAAATTTCAAGGTCTGTTTCCCCGTGAAATCTTGGGTGACTTATTAAATCTTGATGATTCATATTTCACAATGGATAAGGTAGAGTTTTATGGAGCCGTCAGCTTTATGAAATCTGGCATCGTTTCGGCAGATTATATTACAACAGTTAGCCCAACGTATTGTGAAGAAATTCAAACGCCGTATTTTGGAGAACAACTTGATGGGTTGCTTTTCGCGCATCGAGAAAAGTTGATTGGAATTGTAAATGGAATTGACGATTCCTTTTATAACCCAGAAGTGGATTCGTTTATACCTTTTCCTTATTGCCCTGAAAGACTTGAGCAAAAACTTCTAAATAAAATAGAGCTTCAACTCTTTTTTCAATTAGAAGAAAAGCATGATAGACCGATTATCACGATGATCAGTCGTTTAACGGAACAAAAGGGATTAGATCTTGTTCAACATGTTTTTCATGAATTAATGAATGAAGACATACAAATTATCGTAATAGGTACTGGCGAGGATAGATTTGAACAGTTTTTCCAGGACATGAATAATCTTTACCCAAATAAGGTTAGAGCCTATGTCGGGTTTAATGAGGAGTTAGCCCATCTTGCTTATGCTGGATCCGATTTATTTTTAATGCCATCGAAATTTGAACCATGTGGATTAGGTCAATTAATTGCGATGAGATACGGCACGATTCCGATTGTTCGTGAAACAGGTGGATTAAATGATACGGTTCATTCTTTTGATGAATTAGATGGCACTGGAACTGGTTTTACATTTACGCATTATAACGCTCATGACATGCTATATACAATTAAACGTGCGCTTTCTTTTTATAAGGAACAGGAGATTTGGCCATATATTGTTCAAAATGCCATGAATAAGGATCATAGCTGGGAGCAATCAGCGTTTATATACAATCAATTATATTCCAAATTAAGCACACCTGTTAGGAGTGAAAGGAATGTTCTCAAGCAAGGAACAGTTCAAACGTAGATACTTACAGCGGCTTGAAATGATGTATGGTAAACGATTTGAAGATACAACTGTCATGGAACAATACCATGCCTTAGGACAATTAGTTCGAGAAGCGATTAGTTCAAGATGGATCGAGACGAATGAAGCGTACCGTACTACGAAACAAAAACAAGTGTATTACTTATCAATTGAGTTCTTACTTGGCAGATTGTTAGGAAATAACTTAGTGAATTTAGGTGTATATGGTTTATGTGAGGAAGCACTTGGGGAACTGGGCATTAATCTATCGGAAGTTGAGCAATGTGAAATCGATGCAGGACTCGGAAACGGTGGTCTAGGAAGACTAGCTGCCTGCTTTTTAGATTCACTCGCTTCTTTAGATCTTCCAGGTCATGGCTGTGGCATTCGTTATAAACATGGCTTATTTGATCAAAAAATTGTGAATGGCTATCAAGTGGAATTACCAGAACAATGGCTAAGACACGGGAATGTTTGGGAAGTAAAAAGAGCAGATAAGGCAGTGCAAGTCAGATTTTGGGGTGAGGTCGAAACGTATTATGTGAAAGGAAGACTATCATTTAAGCATGTGAATGCCGAGACAATTTTAGCTGTGCCATATGATATGCCCGTAATTGGCTATGAAACAAATACAGTGAATACGTTGAGGCTTTGGAATGCTGAACCTGCCCCGTTTCCAACAAATCGAGATGCACTGACGTATAAGAGAGAAACTGAAGCAGTTTCTGAATTTTTATATCCTGACGATACAAATGATGAAGGAAAAATACTGCGATTAAAGCAGCAATATTTTCTCGTAGCTTCAAGCTTGCATAGTATAATTCGTTCATATAAGAAACATCATGAAGATATTCAGCATTTACATGAATATGTTGCCATCCATATTAATGATACACATCCAGTGTTAGCCATACCTGAACTGATGAGGATCTTATTGGACGAAGAAAATCTATCGTGGGATGAAGCATGGAGTGTAACGACAAAGACGATTTCTTATACAAATCATACAACACTATCAGAAGCGCTTGAAAAGTGGCCAGAGCACATTTTTAAGCCACTATTACCGCGAATCTATATGATTGTGAAGGAAGTGAATGAACGGTTCTGTCGTGAGCTGTGGGAGCTATATCCGGGAGAGTGGGATCGAATTGAACGAATGGCCATTGTATCTCACGGATTAATCCGAATGGCACACTTAGCTATTGTAGGTTCACACTCGATTAATGGAGTCGCAAAGATTCATTCTGACATCTTAAAAATGAGAGAAATGAAGGACTTTTATGATGTTTATCCTACTCGTTTTAATAATAAAACGAATGGAATTACACATAGAAGATGGCTATTAAAAGCAAATCCAGAGCTTTCAACGTTAATTAGTGAAAGTATAGGAACAGACTGGATTAGATCACCAATGGAGCTAAGGATGCTTGAAGCCTATGCTGATGATTCAAGTTTTCACCATTCATTCCAAGCGGTGAAGAAAAAGAGAAAAGAAATTCTTGCCCATCGTATTAAACAGCAAACTGGTATTGTAGTCGACCTGGATTCCATTTTCGATGTTCAAGTGAAACGACTGCATGCATACAAAAGACAGCTGTTAAATGTATTTCATATTATGTATTTATATAATCGTTTAAAAGAAGATTCGGACTTTGAAATGGTTCCACGGACGTTTATTTTTGGGGCGAAGGCATCACCTGGATATCATTATGCTAAGAAGATTATTAAGCTCATCAATTCTGTAGCCGATAAAGTGAATTCTGATCCGAGAGTTGCTCCATACATGAAAGTAGTTTTTTTAGAAAATTACCGTGTATCGCTTGCCGAAGAAATTATTCCAGCCACCGATCTTAGTGAGCAAATCTCAACAGCAAGTAAAGAAGCATCAGGTACCGGGAATATGAAATTTATGATGAATGGTGCATTAACGATTGGTACGTTAGATGGAGCCAATATTGAAATACGAGAAGCAGTAGGAGAAGACAATATTATCACATTCGGGTTAACAGCAGAGCAAGTTCTCCATTATTACCAAAAAGGCGGATATACTTCCTTAGATTATTATCATCATCATAAGTCTATCCAGACGGTTGTGGAACAGCTAGTGAATGGGTTCTTTCCAAATGTGGGGTCAGAGTTTGAAATGATTTATGATTCGTTACTTGAACAAAATGATGAGTTCTTTGTCTTAAAAGACTTATCTTCTTATTCTCTCGCGCAGCAGGAAGTAGAGCGGGTATACAGAGATCAAAGAAGCTGGTATCAGAAGAGTATTATAAATATCGCGAAATCAGGTTACTTCTCGAGTGACAGGACAATTAAACAATATTCGGATGAAATTTGGGGCTTGTCAATTCGTTGACGACATTTTCTATCTATGATATAGTGAAATTACTATCCGAGTAAGTTATATACAAAGTAAGAATGTCATGCCTTCATGCAATATGTTTGGTGAGTTTTTACTTTCAAACATCTGTGCGTGAAGGTTTTTTACATACATATGAGGCTTTCTCGGCAAGTGAATTTTTAGGTGCAAACGTACCAGCTTTAGGAGGCAAAACAATGCAAAACGGTAAAGTAAAATGGTTCAACAGTGAAAAAGGTTTCGGATTCATCGAAGTTGATGGTGGAGAGGACGTATTCGTACATTTCTCAGCTATCCAAGGAGACGGATTCAAGTCTTTAGAAGAAGGTCAAGAAGTTAGCTTCGAAATCGTAGAAGGTAACCGCGGACCACAAGCTGCAAACGTAACTAAGCTATAATTAGCATATAAAGCAGTCCTTAATAGGACTGCTTTTTTCTATGTTATCTATAGTTGTCTTTTCCTTCTTCTGTGTACGGTTCTTTCTCACCAGGAGGAAGATCTCCGAAAATTGTCATCGTACCCTCTTCATCAAGAATATCTTCATATTGCCTGTGTTGGTGCGTCGGATATACGGTAATATTCTTACCTTCAATATCAGTACCAACAAAGTTTTCGTAATCCTCTACATAGCCTACCTTATCATCTGATTCAATGTAGGCGTCATTATAGTGCTCTACTTCCATGTCAATATCTGACGGTGTCTCAGACGTACCATAGCTTGCAACATCTTGCCACGCATCTTCAGCATCATATGCTGTACCTTCTGATTCATCAAACTCGAATCGTCCGAAAGCGGGTTTTAGCACGGTTTCTTCAACAGGTCGTTCATGCGACACTAAATGATCGGGTGAGTGCTCTTTGCAATATAGCGTTGTTGGAAGTGCTTCTAATCTTTCAAGTGGAATTTCCACGCCACATTCTTTACATGTACCGTACGTACCATCTTCAATTGCTTGCAAAGCTTCTTCAATATCTTTATATTCTTTTTCTGTATGCTCGTTTAGTGCGATGTCTTTTTCACGTTCATAAAGCTCTGTTGCGTCGTCACCAGGATGGTTATCATAACTAGATAATTCCCCTGTTGCTTCATGAAATGCACCAAGCTCTAAATCATAATGGCCAACCTTTTCAAAGCGGTCATTGATTGCTTTTTGATCCTTAATTAACTGATTACGAAACTTTTCTAACTGGAGAGCAGACAGCATAACGTTCCCCTCCTTTTTCCTTTAGTAAAATTGGATTTCTATCTTAGTATGTACTATAGATACATAAACATATGTAGAAATATGAGTTGTTTATAAATAGAAAAAACAGCCTACAACTGTAGACTGTCTAGATAAAATAAGAAAGTAATATACCAATTGCTAATAAGAACCCAAAAATGGTATTAGTTTGTGCCGTTGCTTTCATAGCTGGCATCATTGTAATCGGAATTGTTTTTCCGATAAAGCCTTTTGTTGCTTGAATTGGTTTAGGAATACTTAAGAAAACTAATAAAGTCCAAGGAGAAATCAGGCCAGATAAGATTAAGGCGATAATCCATATATAGGATACGGCAAACATAGTAGCTAATACGATAATAGCATTTTTTCTTCCAACTAAAATTGCTAATGTTTTTCTACCGTTTTCTTTATCTCCGTCTAAGTCACGAATGTTATTAGCAAGAAGAATTGCTCCAACTAATATGCCTATTGGCATCGATACTAACACACTTTCTCCTGTAACTGTGCCTGTTTGAATAAAGAAGGCGATTAAGATAATGAGAATCCCCATAAATAACCCTGCAACAATTTCTCCAAACGGAGTATAGGCAATTGGATATGGGCCACCTGTATAAAAATAAGCAGCTGCCATACTAATAATCCCAACCAGGGCAAGCCACCAACTTGACTCCATACAAATGTAAACTCCAAGTAATGTTGCAATTCCAAACAGGACAAAAGCTAATGCAATAACTGTTTTTGGCTTAACACCATCCCGAACAATGGCACCACCAATACCTACAGAACCTTCGTGATCTAATCCGCGTTTGAAATCGTAATATTCATTAATCATATTTGTTGCAATTTGTATAATTAAGCTTGCGAGCAACATCATAATAAATAATGGAATGTCTAATTTTGTGTACGGTAACGAAAGTGCAGTTCCAATTAATACAGGAACAAAAGCTGCAGTTAATGTATGTGGTCTCGTTAACGTCCACCATACGCGCCAATTGTGTCTTGTAGGTGAAGAACTAGTTTTCGCATTTAATTGCGGTTGCATGATCGCATTCACCTCTTTTTGTTAGTTATAACACAAGTTAGTATAGGAGAAGTAAGAAGGAGTGTCAACGATTTAATAAAGGAATAACCTACACAGTTTTACAGAATATGAAAGGTTTTCCTTTCGCGTTTGGTATAAAAACTATACAATATATAATGAATAATCTTGATTTCAATATATTTGACAGTGAAAACTTACAAGGTGTATTTTTATATAGTTAAAGGTTTATTAATTAGATGCATTTCTGCACTATTTAGATTATAGATGAACTAAGTTGTGATAGAGGTTTTTAGGGGGATTTGTTATGGCAACCATTCAGAAACGTTCAATTTATGACAACATTGTGGATGGAATTAATCGAGCAAAGGAAAAGGCTACGCCAATTCTAGTTAGCTTAACCACAGAAATTACAGACATAGATCCCCTATTATTTTATATGGCAGGAAAAGAACTGTTCACGGGTGAGGGTGTGTATTGGAAAGAACCAGTGAATGGGGAGACGATCGTTGGTCTTGGCGTATTACAAACAATTCAATCTAATAAGAACTCTAACAAGAGATTTCAGGATATAAAAGAGCAGTGGAATTGTTTCTTAGAAAACATGATTCATACGAATATAACGGAAAGTAAGCATGCTCGTGGGCCAATATTATTTGGTGGATTTTCGTTTGATCCGACAAAAGCTAAAACCGAGTTGTGGAGCGATTTTCCCTCCGCACAGTTTTATCTATCAAAATATACGTTAAATCAAATAGATAATCAGTTGTTTTTAACTTCTAATCGACTTGTAAAACCATTAGATCATGTTGAAACTGTGATAAACGAAATGGAATGTGATGAAAAGCAATTATACGTTGCACTTAAGAAAATGAAAAGGAATTCAATTCATGATCCTTCTTACAAAGAACGTGAAATTGATGTAGAAAATTGGTTGAACTCTGTAGAAACAGTTGTAACCCATATTAATGAAGGGAAGTTAGAAAAGGCTGTACTAGCCAGAGAACTTAAGCTTGAGGCAGACGAACCATTTTCTATTCAGGCAATTTTACAGAATTTAGTGATGAAGCAGCCAACGAGCTATATATTTGCTATAGATAGCGGCGTTTCTACTTTTATCGGGGCAACACCAGAGAGGCTTATAAAAAAAGACAATCAACAGCTACTATCTACGTGTTTAGCGGGTTCGATTAAGAGAGGGTCTACAATAGAAGAGGACTTGCAATTAGCTAACGAGTTATTAGAAGATCCAAAAAACTTAGCAGAGCATCAATTTGTTGTCGATATGATTACGAAAGAGTTAAAGAGTGTGTGTCGTGCAATTTCTAAGCCAGACAACCCTACAATTTTTAAGGCGAGAGATATTCAACATTTATATACTCCAATTGTTGGTGAAGTAAAAGATCACGTTCATTTATTTGAAATTGTGGAACGATTACATCCAACACCAGCACTAGGAGGTTTTCCACAGGATAAAGCGTTAGAAGAGATACGAACTTATGAGCAATTAGATCGTGGTTGGTATGCGGGTCCTATAGGGTGGATGGATGGTGATGGAAATGGTGAATTTGCGGTTGCCATTCGTTCGGCATTGTTCAAACAGCACGAAGCATCATTATTTGCTGGTTGTGGAATTGTTGCAAAGTCTGAAGCTAGTAAAGAATATGAAGAAACCATGATTAAGTTTAAGCCAATGCTTAATGCTATTGGAGGCAAATTAAATGGACGGTAATTATGCATTAACGGAATATTTAGGAGCTTTTATAGATGAGATGGTAGCATCAGGAGTGAAACATGCTGTCATCAGTCCAGGGTCAAGGTCAACACCTTTGGCCCTTTTAATGGCGGAACATCCAACATTAAAAACATGGATTAACATTGATGAGCGCTCAGCAGGTTTTTTTGCGCTTGGTATTGCAAAGTCAACCCAATCTCCTGTTGCCTTATTATGTACTTCAGGAACAGCAGCTGCTAATTACTTTCCAGCAATCGTAGAGGCGACCTATTCAAGAGTTCCACTGATTGTTCTAACAGCAGACCGACCTCATGAGTTACGAGAAGTTGGGGCACCACAAGCTATTAATCAAATTGATATGTATGGAAGCTACAGCAAATGGTTTGTAGAAATGGCAATACCAGAGAACACTCCTGCTCTCTTGAACTACGCGAAAACGGTTGCGGCACGTGCTGTGGCAACGTCCGATTCTGCTCCAGCTGGAGTTGTGCACTTGAATTTCCCATTACGAGAACCACTTGTTCCGAATTTTAACCATGTAACTTGGAGTAAAGGCGATTCAGTAAAAAAAGTGATCACGAATAAAGAAGAGAAAATATCTGCATCTGTTATTGAGCTTCTTCAAGAAGTAAACCAATACGAAAAGGGAATCATCGTCTGTGGTCCTCAGGATCAGGAAGGATTTCCAAAAGCGGTTACTGAGTTAGCGGAGGTGTTAGGATATCCAATACTTGCTGATCCACTGTCACAGCTTAGAAGCGGGAAACATGCAAAAGAAAATGTAGTTGAGTGTTATGACGCAATTTTGAAATGCTCAGCAGCATTTGAAGCATTAAAGCCTGATGTCGTGATTCGCCTTGGGGCGATGCCAGTATCAAAAGTTCTCACTCAGCTCATTTCAGCTTCAGAAGCTCGGTATCATCTTGTTGTAGATGAGAATTTAGGATTTAGAGACCCGACGCTGAAGGCTACACATTTTTTACATTATGATGAAGTTGTTTTTTGTAAGGAAGCTGCTACTCATGTAATAGCGAAGCGTAAAGCAAAACAGTATTTACAACAATGGATAAAAGCAAATGAAATTGCTAGACCTATTTTACAATCTCACGTTTCTGATTTTCATTTTGAAGGCGATGTAGTAAGACGATTAACTTCTACAATGAAGCCTCATATGTGTTTATTTATCGGCAACAGTATGCCGATTCGAGATGTAGATTCTTTCTATTTTTTAGATGAAAAAAATATTCGAATCCTCGCCAATCGTGGAGCAAATGGGATTGACGGAATTATCTCAACAGCACTTGGAGCAAGTATTGAAGGAAAGAGGCTTGTGCTACTTGTTGGAGATATTACGTTTTATCATGATTTAAATGGCCTTCTCGCCAGTAAGTTACATAACCTACCTATAACGATTGTTGTTGTGAACAATAACGGCGGGGGAATTTTCTCATTTCTGCCTCAAGCAAAGGAAGAAAAGCACTTTGAACTATTATTCGGGACACCGATGGATCTTGATTTTGAAAAGGTCGTGAATATGTATGGGGGTCGTTTCAAAAGAGTTCAATCTTGGTCTGAATATGAGGACCAATTGTTAGAAAGCTATGAAGCAAACCAATTAACAGTTATTGAAGTTCCAACAGCTAGCAGGGATGAAAATGTGAAATTACATAGAAATCTTTGGAATGAAGTGACAAAAGAGCTTCAAAATTTGTTTTAAGGATTAGAGATGACTATGAAGAAGCAAATAAATGGTGTGACGTATTCATTTAAGATGGACGGTACTGGACCTGCTGCATTGTTACTTCACGGATTCACAGGTTGTAAGGAAAATTGGAACAACCTCCAAACATTGTTATCAGCACAGTATCAAGTAATAACAGTTGATTTAATCGGGCATGGTAAAACAGACTCTCCGAAAGATATAGAAAGATATAAGATAGAGTCTGTGTGCGAAGACTTAAAGAGCTTACTTGTAGAGCTAAATCTTAAGAAAGTACATATTCTCGGGTATTCAATGGGAGGCAGAGTCGCACTTGCTTTTGCATGTATATATCCAGAGTTTGTGCAATCATTAACTCTCGAAAGTAGTTCACCAGGAATACAGAATGAAGAGGATAAGAAAAATCGCGTTTCAGCAGATGAAAAATTAGCTACCAAAATAGAAGAAGAGGGTGTCGAAGCCTTCATCGACTTTTGGGAAGGCATTCCACTTTTTGAAACGCAAAGAAAATTATCTTTAAAAAAGCAGCTGTCCATCCGTTCTCGGCGTTTGCAAAATAATCCGATAGGACTGGCAAACAGTTTACGAGGTATGGGTACTGGAAAGCAGCCTTCATACTGGGATGAACTTTCGAGTATAAATGTCCCCATATTATTACTTTGTGGTGAGTTGGACGAAAAGTTTTGTTTCATTGCAGAAAACATGAACAAAAAGCTACAAAATGCTACAATAAATAAGGTAATGGCGGTTGGACATGCAATTCATGTGGAACAACCGCGAATTTTTGGTAAAATAGTGTTGGAGCATATCCAACAAAATACATAAGGAGGTAGAACAATGACAGTTGAATGGGTTGCTGAAAGAAAATATGAAGATATCCTATATGAAACATACAAAGGTATTGCAAAGATTACCATTAACCGTCCTGAAGTAAGAAATGCTTTCCGTCCTAAAACAGTGATGGAGTTAATTGATGCGTTTGCTTATGCAAGAGATGATTCTAATGTTGGTGTAATCGTATTAGCGGGTGCTGGAGATGAGGCATTTTGCTCAGGTGGAGACCAAAAGGTACGAGGACATGGCGGTTATGTTGGAGAAGACGAAATTCCACGTTTAAATGTTCTAGATTTACAACGATTAATGCGTGTTATTCCAAAGCCGGTTATTGCGATGGTCTCAGGCTATGCAATTGGTGGAGGGCACGTATTACATGTCGTATGTGACTTAACGATTGCAGCAGACAATGCTATTTTTGGACAAACTGGACCTAAGGTTGGAAGCTTTGATGCTGGATACGGTTCAGGATACTTAGCTCGTATTATCGGTCATAAGAAGGCTAGAGAAATTTGGTTCTTATGTCGTCAATATAATGCACAAGAAGCATTAGATATGGGCTTAGTTAACACGGTTGTTCCACTTGATCAATTAGAAGCGGAAACAATCAAATGGTGTGAAGAGATGCTAGAAAAGAGCCCAACAGCTCTTCGCTTTATTAAAGCAGCAATGAATGCTGACACAGACGGCTTAGCTGGACTTCAACAATTTGCTGGTGATGCTACACTTCTTTACTACACTACAGAAGAAGCTAAAGAAGGTCGCGATGCATTCAAAGAGAAACGTCAACCTGACTTCGGCCAATTCCCACGTTTCCCTTGATCAACAGGACAAGCTAAAAGCTTGATGGACTTTCCATCAAGCTTTTTTTTATAGTACACTGGAAATATCAACAAATTAGTCTGTTTTCGCATAGATTGTTGTTCAAGGGCACCTATTACTGTTAAGATGGCCGGAGTTAGCAACAATGTTACGGAAAGAGACAAGATAATGAGGGATCACAATGAGTATTCAACAAACACCCAATTGGCTCATGCAACGAGCGTATTTGACGCCAGATCGAGTTGCATTACAAAAGGATAATCAACAACTAACATTTCAGCAATTACACGAAAATGTGTCAATCATCACGAAAAAACTTCATTGTTTAGGAATTAAAAAAGATGCAAGAGTTGCAATATTAGCTCCGAATAGCATTCAAATGGTGGAGCTTTTACACGCTTGTAAGTATATAGGTGTGATAACCGTATTACTAAATACTAGATTAACGACCCATGAGCTTGTTTGGCAGATTGAGGATGCTGATGTAGAAGCTGTTTTTGCTGACGGCAATTATTTTGATCTGTTAGGAGATTCATCTGCTAACGTCATTCCCCTCGAAGTGTTAAATGAAACACAACCGAAGGAAGATGGGCTGTGTATTCAAACTGAATTTGAATTAGGAAAACCTGATACCATTATGTACACATCTGGTACAACAGGTTCGCCAAAGGGAGTCATTCATACATATGGTAATCATTATTATAGTGCGGTTGGTTCTGCCTTAAATCTTGGATTACATCATCACGATGTTTGGTTAGCGTGTGTCCCTTTCTTTCATGTTAGTGGTTTGTCCATTTTAATGAAGAGTGTGATTTACGGAATGAAGGTAATTATACACGAAGGATTTGATCCAAAAGTAATCAATCATTCCATTCAAACAGAGAACGTAACCATGATTTCGTTAGTAAGTACAATGCTTCAACAAGTGTTAACTGACTTAAAAGAGTCAAATCAGACATATCCTGAAGCATTGCGTTGTGTGTTACTAGGAGGGGGACCTGCACCAAAGTCGCTTTTAGAACGAAGTAAAGAGCTAGGTATTCCTGTTTATCAAACGTACGGTATGACAGAGACGGCTTCACAAATTGTGACGTTATCACCTGAATACAGCTTAACCAAACTCGGTTCTGCGGGTAAGCCGTTATTTCATTCTCAAGTGAAAATCATGAACGAAGGAAAGATGCAGGAGTCTCTTCAACCGGGAGAGATCGTCGTAAAAGGACCTACTGTCACATCAGGGTATTATAAAAGAGAAGAAGCAACACTTGCTTCTATTCAAGATGGTTGGCTTTCAACAGGTGACATAGGCTATTTGGATGAGGATGGATTTTTGTTCGTCTTAGACAGAAGAAAAGATCTTATTATCTCTGGCGGAGAAAATATTTATCCTGCCGAAATCGAAAGTGTATTATTATCACATCTCTCTATCCAAGAAGCAGGAGTGATTGGTAAAGATGATGATAGATGGGGACAAGTCCCTGTGGCATTTGTTGTGGCAACGGGCATAACCGAGAGTGAAGTGAAGAAGTACTGCTTAGAACGATTAGCCAAATATAAAGTACCAGCAGAAGTTCGTTTCGTGACAGAGCTTCCGAGAAATGCAACGAATAAACTACAAAGACATAAGCTTCAAGAATATTTAAGGTGATGATAATGAATATAAAAAGTGTAACCATTTATCATATTGAGCTTAATCTTATCTCTCCGTTTGCTGCCAGTTATGGAGAAATGTCGACCCGGGAAGCACTTATCCTAGAAGTCATGGATGAAAGTGGCCAATCTGGCTTTGGAGAATGTGTGGCGTTTTCTTTGCCCTGGTATACAGAGGAAACTGTTAAAACAGCTTATCATATGTTGGAGGATTTCCTTATACCACTATTAAATAAAAAGACTTACTCTCATCCAGCTGAATTTGTTGCTGAAATGAAAATGTTCAAACGAAATAATATGGCAAAAGCATCACTTGAAGCAGCACTTTGGGATTTATATGGAAAGCAACAGGGAAAATCATTGTCAGAGCTTTGGGGTGGTACGAGGAAGGAAATTGAAGCGGGAGTTGTCGTGGGCTTAGGGACAATTGAAGAGATGACTAGCAACATTGAACAACATCTTGAAGAAGGCTATAAACGCTTCAAAGTAAAGATTAAACCAGGTTCAGACTTTGTTTTACTCAAACAGCTTAGAGAGAAGTTTCCCTCTTTACCTCTAATGGCTGATGCGAATTCTGCCTATACCTTGAAAGATATAGAGATGTTAAAAGCATTGGATGAGTTTAATTTGATGATGATTGAACAACCACTAGCCTCTGATGATTTGATTGATCATGCCGAGCTTCAAAGACAGATGACAACGCCGATATGTCTAGATGAAAGCATTATTTCAAGTGAGGATGCAAGAAAAGCTATTCAGTTAGGTAGTACGAAAGTGATTAATATTAAAATGGGACGTGTCGGTGGAGCGCTTGAAGCCATCAACATTCACGATATATGTAAGATAGCAGATGTACCCGTATGGTGTGGGGGAATGCTTGAAACAGGGATTTCACGAGCTCATAATATCGCATTAGCAAGTCTTCCACAATTTATCATTCCAGGGGATATTTCATCCTCATCTCGCTATTGGAAAAAAGATATTATACAACCAGAAGTAAAGGTCATCAATGGAAAGATAAAAGTACCTACCACACCAGGACTCGGTATCGAGGTTGATCAGGAACAATTACAACACTACTCGATCACTAAAAAAGCATACCAAATCACAACGTGATCGGTATGCTTTATCTTTATGTAATGCCTACGCTGAATACAGGTCATTTAACTTAATTAAATTTTCTTTATGTCTAGACAACCCACTACATATATTATTTGGGTTAAAGGCAACTGCCGAATCGTCTGTGAATACAATTTTAACGTTGCTAATATTGAATTGAAAAATAAACTGAGGTTATGCACAAGACCCATAACAATCACACACGAAAATGAAGAATTCCTTTTCACTTGTTATTTCGATGGAATATCTACCGTCCTTTATACAAAAGGTAGTGTCAGAGATGCCATAGCTGGAACTAAGTTTGAAGGTATAATCGTTGATGAAAGTACTCCTATAGTTTGGGAAGAACACAATTATTCCTATCTTAATTTATTGAAAGAAAAACGCTTTTCTATCCTATAATGTATTTCTGTTCATTACGTGATTTCTGATATGGCTACTTGTCATCTAATGACAGGCTGGGTTCAGATCATACTAATAGGGAAATCAGGAAAGGAACGTCACTCTTGAGCTAGAACTGAGTAAATTTCCTGAAAATAATGTTACTTTTCGATGCAAAATCGTATATAATTACATTTGGTATTATTTGTAATTTCTTGAGAGCAACACTAAAATTTATGCTTTGATATTAAAGGGAGGGTGAGTTGTGGGCGAGAGTTTTCTAAATGAAATACACTATATTAGAATTCCAGTTAACAACCTTGAACAATCTATAACATGGTATACAGAAGTTTTACAATTTAAACTTCGTTTTAACCAAAAGGATTTGGCTGTATTAGCACTTAAATCAGGACCTCTTTATGTATTAGTTAAGGCAGATCATGATTCAAGAGGACATTTTACAGTTAATGGGCTTCCTGAATTTTCAGTTGCCTTTACCACATCAAGAATTAGAGAATTCCACACATATTTAACCACAAAAAATGTTTCCTTAGAACCTATCCAAGAGGACCAAGGTCATAACTTTTTTTATTTTTTTGATCCAAGTGGAAATAAACTCCAAGTACACAATTAAAAGGATAGATGAGCACAGGTAGTCTTTCCTGTTCATCTATCCTTTTCTTTTACATATTAAATTTAATGGTATTTAATTATTTTCTAGGCTTAATAAGGACTGAAATATAGGTCGTACACTATTAAATACTTTTTTCTTCGTTGTTTTGTGAAGAAGAAGCATCCTCAGCTGCGGCCACTTCATTGTTCATAGAATTGGCTGGGTTCTCAGCAGGAACAACCACCTTTTCCTCACGTATGATCGTATGTGTATTCCCTCTGTTTACAGCGTCTGTAAGTAATTTAGTCACATCCAAGCCTGTCATTTCTTTTAGAGGCTCTTGTATTTGAGCCATTGTCTGTGTAATGGACTTTCCGAAAGAGCTTACTCCATTTCCATCACCAGTATCAATAATCTTAACAGATTCGATATTAGAAAGAGGGGCAGCAATTTCTCTTGCGTATAGAGGTAACATTTCAATAAGTTTTTCAATAATGATTACTTCACCATGTTCAGCAATTGCTTGAGCTAGTAATCGCTTTGCTTCAGCTTCAGCTTTACCTTTTCGCTCAATAACTTCAGCCTCAACTAAACCTTCTTTACGCTTAATTTCAGCCTTTGTATCTCCATCTATTTTAGCCTTATTCGCTTCAGCTTCTGCATTCTTAATTGTCTCGTAATAATCAGCATCAGCTCTTGCTTTTCTTACCTTTGCTTCTTCTTCTTCAAGCTTAACTTGTCGTTCACGCTCTAAATGTTTAATACGTAATTCTTCCTCTTTACGTTGAGCTTCTAATTTGAGTGTTTCTTCTTGTACTTTTTTATCTAGGATGGTTTTTTCTAATGCATAAGCCTGTTCCGATTTTGCTCTAGCTCTTTCTGTTTCTTCCTTATTTGCTGCTTCTTTAAGGTCTACTTCTTTTCTAGTTTCAGATATTTCAATTTGACGTTGATATTCCTGTTCTTTCGCTTCTTTATCAGACTCAGCACGCTTAATTCTTGTAATTTTATCTGATTCCGCCTCAGCAGTTTCGGCTAATTGACGTACATGTGCAATACGAGGACGGCCTAGATTCTCTAAATAGCCATTCGTTTCGTCTGCATCAAGTAAGTCAGTGAGTCCTAACGAAGTAATTTTGAATCCCATTTCATCAAGTTGTTTTTGAGCTATTTTCTGAACATCTGCATTAAATTTTTCTCGGTCTTCATTAATCTCCTCTACTGTTAACTTGGACAAGATTGCTCGAAGATTTGCATTTAAAACTTCCGAAATTTCACTTTCAATTTCATTTTGCTTCTTTCCTAAAAATTGCTCTGCATAGATTGCAATTCCTTTTAACGTATCAGCTACTTTTACCATCGCAACTGCATCAGCAACGATCGGAACCCCTCCAGATGTGTAAACACGAGGTGTAGTTAATTTTAATTGAAAGGAGGTCAAATCAACAGGGGTGTGAGTTTGATGCATGCGTAATAAATGGCCTCCACCTCTAATTATCTTCATTGAACGTCCTTCTTCATCTGTAAAGATATTTGTTTCCTTATCAGGATTTCCTAACTTTGGACCAGCAATAATTAGTGCTTGGTTTGATTTAGCGGTCTTATATCGGAGCTTCATGTAAAACCACCAAAAAATCCCTCCAATTGCAGCTAACACTAACACTGGTATTAGAAACATAACAAATTTCAACAACTCCATTATCATTCTCCTTTCAAGAAACTAAATTTAAAATGGTCATAGCACATGGAATAATTATTGCATATTAAGGAAGATTTGGATATTACTAGGTAAATATTTTGTTTGTTTGTGAGAGAAGAAGTCTTCTCTTGAATCTGTCTATAACGTTAAGATACGATTCCTATTCATGAGACTACTATCTACTGCCCACTTAACTTTCTAGTGCTTAGCTACTACAACAACTATTACGATACAGTCTCAATAAAAGTTTCAAATTTATTAAGTATATTTGTATGTGGTATGAGAAGTAGATGGATCAAATTCATGTTACGAAAGAGTTTAAACCATTGCCATTCCCCAAAAAAAAGAGGGAAAGGCTTATTTAACTTCCCTTAAGCCTTTCCCCTCGATGATATCCTGGACACCTTCTTCACAAACTCCATATGACCGCCATGAACAAGTTTCACACACCGTTTGAATGTCAGTTGGGACGACTGATCTTCGAATGTGTGACTCTATTTCTTCCCATTTAATAACTTGTCCAATTTCAAGTCCTATTCTCTGTAAAATAACCGCATCTCGCTCATAGATGTTTTCATCCAGGCAGTGATATTCCCCAGAGTTTGGGTATTTTTCACATAATTGGTCTGGCCCTTTTACAAGTTGGACTTTAATTTGGGGGTTTTCTCTCAGCTTCTGATGAATACGAGTCATATTTTCCACGTATTCCTCGGAATACCCCATTCCTCGATAGCCTAAAAGGCAAAAGAGATGATGTCCTCGAAGTTTATACATGATAGCCCTCCATTCAATTTCGTTTCAATGTAAACTAAATCTAATTTGTAGTTAACAATACACATATAAATTTTATCACATCCTTGATAAAAACTAGAATAGTAGAAGATGAACTTGGAATTATAATTTAGAGTTCAGCCATTTTTTCTATATTTACAGATTTATTCATTGACAAATATTAGTTAGGACTATAAATTTTGTATTAAGGAAACTTTTTGTTATTAGCGCATAAGTTAGTCGTATAGGAAAGTGTATTTTTTTAGTTTAAAAGTTGCACTAGGTAAAAACTTGTTTCCTAGGACAAAAGAGGAGGTAAAAGAGATGAAATTGTTTATTAGCTTATTTATCATGTTTGGATTATTTATTACAGGGTGTTCAACGCCTACTGACACAAAGGAAAAAAAGGATGTTATTACGGTTACTACTACAACAGGACAAATTAAAGATGCGGTAGTGAACGTTGGAGGCGAGCATGTTGAAGTTGAATCACTAATGGGACCAGGTGTGGATCCTCATCTTTACCAAGCATCTCAAGGAGATATTCGAAAGCTAACGGAAGCTGAGATTATTTTCTACAATGGACTTCATTTAGAAGGAAAAATGGGAGAAATCTTTGAAAAAATGTCTAAAAATAAGCCAACTGTTCCAATAGGTGAAAGAATTCCTGAAGATAAATTGATTAAGGTTGATTCAACGTATTCCGATCCACATATATGGTTTAATATTGATCATTGGATAGTAGTCGTGGTAGGGATCGAGGAAGAGTTATCAAAGCTATCACCAGAACATGAACAGCAATTTAAACAAAATGCTGAAAAGTATATCGCTGAATTAAAGGAATTAAAGAAATATGCAACCAATCAAATGAACTCCATTCCAAAGGAACAAAGAATTTTAGTCACAGCACATGATGCATTTGCTTATTTCGGAAATGCATACTCAATGGAAGTAAGAGGGCTTCAAGGCCTTAGTACAGATTCTGAATATGGATTAAAAGATGTACAGGATTTAGTTGATCTTCTTGTAGATAGACAAATCAAAGCAGTGTTTATTGAAACTAGTATTTCGGAACGTTCTATCCAAGCAATTGTAGAGGGAGCCATGAAGAAGGGGCATACAGTCAAGATTGGTGGAGAATTATTCAGTGATGCAATGGGCGATAACGGAACAGAAGAAGGTACGTATATCGGGATGTATAAACATAACGTTGATACAATTGTTCAAGCTTTAAAATAGGAGGAAAAGAATGGAACCAATAAAGGTTGAAAATGTAACAGTCGCTTATAGAAAAAAACCAGTGTTACAGGATATTAGCTTTACTGTTCCGGAAGGAAAGTTGATAGGAATTATTGGTCCCAACGGAGCGGGAAAATCAACATTGATTAAGGCTATGTTAGGGTTAATTCCGAAAGCATCTGGAACGGTATCTATTTATGATAAACCATATACGAAACAACGAAAGCTAGTCGGTTATGTACCTCAAAGAGGATCAGTAGATTGGGATTTTCCTACAAACTCTTTAGATGTTGTGTTAATGGGGAGATATGGTCACATTGGATGGTTCAAAAGACCAGGTAAAAAGGACATCGAGTATGCGTTAGAATGTCTAGATAAAGTCGGGATGAAGGAATTTGCTAACCGGCAAATTAGTCAGTTGTCGGGTGGACAACAGCAGCGAGTGTTTTTAGCTCGGGCTCTTGCACAAGATGCAACAGTATATTTAATGGATGAACCGTTTGTAGGGGTAGATGCAGCTACAGAAAAGGCAATCATTTCACTGTTAAATGAACTAAAAGCACAAGGGAAAACAGTGTTAGTTGTTCACCACGATTTGCAAACGGTAAAAGAATATTTTGACTGGGTACTGCTTTTAAATCTACGTAAGATTGCGATAGGTCCTACAGAAGAAGTATTCACAGTCGATCATTTGCAAAAGACGTACGGTGGTAGACTTGCATTTTTAGATCAAACGAAATTATAGAAAGGAGGGAGTGGAATATGTTAGATACGTTAATTTCTTTACTACAAGATTCAAACACACAATGGGTACTCCTCGGCACAATGTTACTAGGATTGGCAAGTGGTGTATTAGGTAGTTTTGCATTATTGAAGAAACAAAGTTTAATAGGTGATGCGATGGCACATGCAGCTCTTCCAGGTATTTGTTTGGCATTTCTTATTACAGGAGAAAAATCAATACTGGCCTTTATGATAGGTGCTGTTGTGTTAGGCTATCTTGCTAGTTTTTTGATTACGAGCATTACGAAGCATTCTAGAATAAAAGAAGATACAGCAATTGGACTTGTGTTGTCTGTCTTTTTTGGAATCGGTATTGTCCTGTTAACATACATTGCGGGTTTAAATAATGGAAATCAAACAGGATTGGATGATTTCATATTTGGGCAGGCTGCTTCATTAATTGGAACAGATGTTACGATGATGATGATCATATCGGGAGTACTACTTGTTACGACATTTCTATTATTTAAAGAGTTAAAGCTTATAACGTTTGATGCACAATTTGCTCAAGGAATTGGTTTGCCTGTCAGTCTACTAAATGGACTATTAATGCTATTAATTGTTAGTGCAGTCGTTATTGGTTTACAAGCAGTAGGGGTTGTGTTGATGTCTGCGATGCTCATTACTCCAGCAATTAGCGCTAGATACTGGACTGATCGTCTAGACTTCATGGTCATCATTTCTGGTAGCATTGGAGCAATATCTGGAATGGTAGGAACTTTATTAAGTACAGTTGCAAATGGAATGCCAACCGGACCACTTATAATCGTGGCTGCGACTTTTATTTTTCTAGTTTCTTTAGTCTTTTCACCGAAACGAGGTTTAGTGACAAAAGCAATGCGTTATTATAAACTTCGGAAAATAACCGAGAGACAACAAGTACTACAAGAGATATACCAGAAAATTGAGGGGATCGACCATGATAGCATGGTTCAGCTATCAACAATTGGTGGCAAGGGTAGGGCAATAAATGCACTAATCAAACAAGGTTTGCTTCAAAATGTAGGAGATGACTCTATTAAACTTACAAGTAAAGGACTTCATGCAGCTTATGAAATTGTATTGAATAATCGATTGATGGAAGTTTATTTGATGAATGAAATGAGATTTGCACACCTGCAAATTCCAGAAGACCGAACTTTATCATTCCTGGATATTCCTAAAAGAGAACAGAGTGAGCTATTAAACTTACTCTACAGCTATGGTAGAAGTCCCAAACTAGTGCCAGTTCAAAACGGGTACCACAATGGAGGCGTAACTCATGAGTTATGATGTTTGGATTATCATTACAGGTGCTCTCGTCGGAATTTCTTGTGGAATGGTTGGGTGCTTTTTAATACTAAGAAAAATGGCAATGCTTGCAGATGCTATAAGCCACACCGTTTTACTTGGAATCGTGGGTGCTTTTCTTGTAAGTCATTCGTTATCAGGAGTATCCATGCTAGTAGGAGCGTTAATTGTTGGCTTATTAACGGCTTATTTTGTACAACTGTTAGATCAAAGTGGTGTTCAAACAGATGCAGCAATAGGGATTGTTTTTACTTCACTATTTGCATTAGGCGTCATTCTTATTTCACTTTTCGCTGATCAGGTTCATATTGATGTAGATCATGCGTTAATGGGGGAAATTGCGTTTGTTCCTTGGGATACGATTATGTTGTTCGGGTTCATGATACCAAAAGCAGTTCTTTTATTAAGTGTTGTGTTCATTTTGAATCTGTTCTTAATACTGTTGTTTTATAAAGAACTTAAACTATGTTCATTTGATGCACAAATGGCGTTAGCTTTAGGTATTCCAGTAATGGTCATACACTATTTATTAATGGGAATGGTCTCCTTATCAACTGTTGCGTCCTTCGATGCAGTAGGAGCCATTTTAGTTGTAGCCATGCTCATTGCTCCAGGTGCGACAGCGTATCTCTTAACCGATAAATTAAATCGAATGCTCATCATCAGCGGAGGAGTTGGGTTAATGTCAGCAATTGGCGGTTATTATATTGCTTATCTACTAAACGTTTCGATAGCAGGCTCAATGGCGATGACAGCAGGTATTTTATTTACAGTAACATTCATTTTTTCACCAACACATGGAATAGTGGCAAAATATCTCAATCAACACAAATTGAAAAATCATCTCGAAGGATAAAATCTTATTGGTTTTATCCTCTTTTTTACATTTATGTAACAGTTATTACACGGCTTTTTATAAAGTTTTCAGAAGCTTGATTTATATAAGCAAGTGTAGGCTTTATTTCAACCAAACAAATGACTTAGATATATAAGCCCAGATGTAAAAAATGCAACGTTATTCAGCACAACATTGCTTTTAAAACGGCTATATAACCGTTGTCTCTTCCCTCTCTTTTTCCAAAAGTCATCGAGATGTAAAAGAGCTGTAACCTTGAAAATCTCCACTTTTAGTAAAATATTCATAGAGGAAAAAGGGGGGTTTTTATGGAAAATTCAATCTTAAATTATGAAGACCTAATGGATATGTTAGATGACCTACTGCGAGAGCCAAAGCCATTTTGGGAAAGCTTTTATGAAGATAGGACGAAGGACATTCCGTTTTTTCAAGTAAAGGGTCCTGATGAAAATTTAGTAGACTATTTTGAAAGAGAACTCGAACCAAGAAAAGTTTTAGACTTAGGGTGTGGACCAGGAAGAAATGCCATTTATATGGCTAAAAAAGGCTGTATAGTAGATGCAATAGACATCTCTGAAAAAGCAATTGAGTGGGCAAACGAACGAGCTATTGAAGAGGGCGTAAATATCAACTTATTTTGTAATTCCTTATTTGATTTTGAATTCGAAGAACATTCCTACGACTTTATTTATGATTCTGGTTTATTTCATCACCTAGCACCTCATCGTCGTTTAACGTACATTGAAATAATAAAGAAATTATTGAAGGTTAATGGTAAATACGGACTTGTTTGTTTCAATACAGATGGAGCAGTAGATACACCTGATTGGAACGTATATAAGGAGCGTAGTTTAAAAGGTGGAATCGGTTATACAGAGAAGCGGTTAAAGGAGGTTTTTGAAGAAGATTTTAACATTATTGAATTTAGAAAAATGAAAGATATCGCACAACCATCTGATCGATTTGGATATGGATTTTTGTGGATAGCATTAATGGAAAGGCTCTGTTAAAGTACAATTTAGATTTTTAAAATTTTGTTGATTGCAGTGGAAGGCGGCGACTCCTGCGGGATATCCGGCGTGTCCAGGTGAGACCCCACAGGAGCGAATCAACAATCAAGTTTAACAGAGCCAATGAAAAATGGAATTTGATCAGTTTTATCTTGCATACTTAGTGGATCCAACAGGTCTTGGATTTGGCCTGATTGAAAACAAATAATTCCCATCACTTTGGGTATAATACGCGTAAAAAGATTTAAGGATGATGGGAATGAAATATTGTGCAATTTTACTTTCAATCATGGGTATGCTGTCCTCTAGTATCATTGTACATGCTGAATCAGAAGATACGCCGGAGCCTTTTGAAGTCATATACCCAGAAATAGGCTATACAACCATTGATGAGGCTGTCAGTGAATTTGAAAAGTACTTTAAGGAAGATGTCCAATTACCAACACGAATTCCACCGATTCCTTTTACTCATGCGTTTGGTAGATATTCAAACCTGAAGGATGGGATGAATGTATCGTTAGAGGTTAAGTACATACATGATATGAAGCCGGAAAACCACTTTAAGATTGACGTTCGATCAATTAAAAACAAAATACAGTTTCGAGATACACTTATTTTGAATACATACGTACTTAGAAATGGAAATAAAGCTGAATATATTTCGCATACACATTTTAATTTGCTCGTATTTGAACAGAATAATTGGCAATATATCTTGAGTGTAGATAAACGAATAGCAGAAGAAATAAATGGAGATGTATTAACATCTATCGCAAATTCAATTGGTGTATTAGCGGAAAATAAAAAAATTCATTAATTTAGGACTCCTTTTTTGAAGGGTCCTTTTTTTATTTAAATGTCCATCAATTCTAGAATTTTATGAATCTATGAAAATTTTACTATTTTCTACAAATTATTTAAGGTATTATTAATAATGGATTTATGAAAGCCTTTACATTTTTAAGGGGGAAAGAACTATGACACATGTTCGTACACTGAATTTAAAAGATTATACTTATGGCAACAGCAATGAGCGTAAAATATTTGCAGAAGAATTCGTTGCTGGCTTAAAAGAAACAGGATTTATTATTTTAGAAGGACACGGTGTTGATCCAAATCTGATTGAAAGAAATTATGAGATTTGGCAAAAATTCTTTGCTTTAGATACTGAAACAAAGAAGAAATATGAAAGTGTTCTTGGGGGAGCACGTGGGTACACAGGCTTTGGTAAAGAGCATGCTAAAAACCGTACTGTTGGTGATTTGAAAGAATTCTTCCATGTTGGACAAGAGCTACCAGTTGGACACCCACTTTCAGGTGAATACCCTGAAAATTTATGGCCGGAAGAAGTAGAAGATATGCGTAAGCTTGCATTAAACTTCTATCGCGGACTTGAGCGTGTAGCAAATAACATGCTTGAAGCACTTGCTCTCGAGATGGATTTACGTTTGAATTTCTTCTCAGACATGATTAAAGACGGAAACAGCATTTTACGTGCTATTCATTATCCTGCTTTAGATGATTCAATGGACCCTAATGCTATTCGTGCAGGTGAGCATGAAGACATCAACTTAATTACTCTACTAGTTGAATCAACAGCATCTGGACTTCAACTACTGACTCGTGATGGTGAGTGGATCGATGTTAAGGCGGAAAAAGGACAAATTATAGTGGATGCTGGAGATATGCTATCAAGAATTACAAACGAAGTAATTCCTGCTACAACTCACCGTGTAGTGAATCCAAAAGGTGAGAATACTTCACGTTACTCTATGCCATTTTTTGTACATCCATATAGCAGTTATTTACTGGAAACTATTCCTTCATGCATTTCTGAAGAAAATCCAGAAAAATATCCTGCCATTACAGCAGGCGATTTCTTATATGAACGCCTAGTTGAAATCGGATTAATTAAAAAATAATTTACAAAACCATCATTTTTCATTATGAAATCTGATGGTTTTTTCATAGCCGAAAGAAAGTTCAGTTAAAGAGCCGAAAAATATGTAATAACGAGGAAAATGATTTATAATAGTATGGTATATTGTAGTTAATTACTTTACTTTCGTTATGTTTATAATCTTTAAAATATAGAGGTGTGGAATATGCAAAAAGCAACAGATGAAAACAAAGTGGGAACAACTTATAGCCGTACAAATCCATATCAGGCAAAAGTTCTAAAAAAGGAAAATCTAAATAAAAGTGGATCTAATAAAGAAACACTTCATATTGAATTATCTTTACATGAATCAGGACTTACGTATGATTCAGGTGATTGTTTAGGAATTCTCCCAGAAAATGATCCTGAATTAGTAGCAGTTCTTATTGAGGAAATGAAATGGGATGAGAATGAACTAGTGGCAATCAACAAAAGTGGTGATACTCTTCCATTAAAAGAAGCACTTACAACACATTTTGAAATTACGTTATTAACAAAAAAAATCGTACAACAAGCTGCGACATTCACTGATAATGAAGAGTTACAAAAACTTATTGCTGTTGAAAATGCAGCTGAGCTAAAAGAGTACATGAATGGTCGTGATTTGCTTGATTTATTACGTGACTTTGGTCCATGGAATGCATCTAGCAAAGATATCGTATCTTTATTAAGAAAAATGCCACCACGTTTATATTCAATTGCAAGTAGTATTAAAGCGAATCCTGGTGAAGTGCATTTAACAATTGGGGCTGTTCGTTACAATTCTCATGGACGTGAACGTAAAGGAGTTTGTTCTGTAGAATGTTCAGAGCGTGTGTTTGAAGGAGATGTACTTCCTGTATTTATCCAACAAAACAAACATTTCAACCTACCAGAATCACGTGAAGTAGATATCATTATGGTTGGACCTGGTACAGGTATCGCTCCATTCCGTTCATTCTTACAAGATCGTTCGATTGAAGAGGGAACAGGCAGATCATGGTTATTTTTCGGAGACCAACGTTCGGCAACAGACTTCTTATATGAAGAAGAGTTAGAACAATATGTAAAAGATGGCGTATTAGCAAATCTTGATGTTGCGTTCTCTCGTGATTCAGAGCAAAAAGTTTACGTACAACACAAAATGCTTGAAAAGAGCACAGAATTATTTAATTGGATTGATAATGGCGCGTTCTTCTATGTATGTGGAGACAAAGAATATATGGCAAAGGATGTACACGAAACATTACTTGCTATTATTGCAAAAGAAGGTAACATGAGTGCTGAAGAGGCTGAAAGCTACCTAAGCGCGATGCAAAAAGAAAAACGCTACCAACGTGACGTATATTAATGTTTTTTCGGAGATTGGGACACCCCAGTCTCCTTTTTCAATGTAAAAATGAGGGTAATATAGTTCGTGGACACAGCTTAGTTAAGTTCTTTAGTAGAGTTTGTATGAACATTAAATTTTATATATTTTAAAAACTTGTCATCAAAATAGACCAAGATATTGAGATTATGAGATTGTTTATTTCACGAAACCAGAATAATAATGTGTTGAAAAAGTAGTCGAAAAGCAACATTATTTTCAAAAAAATTTTGTTACCAAAAAAGACATTAATAAAAGGCCGGTAAGACCGGCCTCCTTGAATTCTATTTAGCTATTAGTTTTAGTATCTTACAGCATCATTTGAATTGATTATTCCATATCTAGAATTCGATCCAGTTCCAGATACTGGGTCAGCCGTTAGCTCGATTGCTTGGCGAACCTGTACATTGCTGCGTCCTTGGCCTTTTAATAGTGCTGCTAGACCAGCTACATAAGGAGAAGCCATTGAAGTTCCTGACAGATATACGTAACGGTTCCCTGGATAAGTAGAGGCAATGTCTACACCTGGAGCTACTACATCTACCCATGTACCATAGTTAGAGAAAGATGCTTTTCTGTTTGAGCTGTCAACTGCACCAACGGCAATAACATTTGTGTAAGAAGCAGGCTCAAAAGTAGTGCTTACATTATCATTTCCAGCAGCAGCAACTAGAACAACTCCCTTGTTATACGCATAGTTAACAGCATCTTGAAGAGTGGTCGTTGAACAATCACATCCAAGTGACATGTTGATTACTTCAGCTCCAGCGTCAGCAGCATAACGAATACCATTTGCAATATTTGCTAAGGAACCGCTTCCATTTGCATCCAGAACACGAACCGCTAAAATTTTTGTATTAGGGGCTGTACCAGCAATCCCAGTTCCATTGTTTGTTTCAGCAGCCGCAATCCCTGCAACGTGAGTACCATGACCATTTAAATCCATCGGATAATAATCACCATCAACGAAGTCGTAACCTCTAATCGTTTTACCATCTAGATCCGGATGTGTATAGTCAACACCTGAATCAAGAATAGCAATCTCCTGGCCACTGCTGCCTCTTGTTACGTCCCAAGCTAAGTTTGTATAAGTAGTCTTAATACCATATTGATAACCATTATAATAAGTATCATTTGGTGTCCATGTTGCATTAAAGATATAATTCGGTTCAGCATATTCTACGTTCGGGTCTTTCTCTAACTTCTTCAAAGCTTTTTCAACATCCTTAACTTTTAAAACTTTGAAATCAGACTTGTCGTTACCTTCTGGTAAAACTTCAGCTTCAACACTTTGTAGAGCGGTTGCCTCTACAGATGTAGCTGTACTGTCCTTAAATTTAACGATTAATTCACCACTTTTGTACTTATTCTTTTCGAATTTCACTTTCTCAATCGTAATCTTTTCAGGGTCCTTTTCCTTTGCACCAACAGGTGAGCTTAATAATGGAAAGAGGGCAAGAGATACAGCAAGTGACATGGTAACCAGTTTCTTAATTTTCATAACTTCCTCCTTAAATTTTAGTCACTGTTAATGTATTAGAGTGCTAGAATTTAAATGTTTGGGAAAATCATAGAAAAAAGAGTGGATTAAAGGGGATTTTAGGATAGAAATTTCCCAAGTGAAGATTCTTCTATTTTGTGGTATTGTAGATATGTTTGTTTTTCAGTAGGAGGAGTTTATTTATTTCTTTGGTATTTGGAAGTGCTATTGGAGTGTATAGCAGAAACTTGCAAAGTGAATTATGTGATAACAATAAAACTATGCTTTGATCAAAGCATAGTTACATAACTTCTTTTGAAATAATGGTCTCAGTTGAGGACCAGGGAATTAATGAGTTATACTTTAATTAAATAAAGTGATAAAGCATTTGAGTGAAAAAGGGAGACGGTATTTATGGTGGAGCTAAAATACTTTGAACGTTCTGATTTCAAACAACTTATAAATTGGATTCATTCACCCGCATTCTTACTTCAATGGGGCGGTCCAGGGTTTACTTACCCCTTAAATGATACTCAATTAGAAAAGTATATTGAAAATGCCAATAATGAAAACTCAGAGAATAGGGTTTATAAAGTAATTGATAATGAAACTGGTGAGACTATTGGTCATATCTCTTTGAATAAAATTGATAGAAAAAACAAATCAGCTCGAGTTGGAAAAGTATTAGTCGGTGATAAAAACACAAGAGGTAAAGGAATTGGGCAGCAAATGATTAATGAAATCCTAAAGATTGCATTTAATGAACTTCAACTACATAGAGTTAGTCTCGGGGTATTTGACTTTAATACTTCCGCCATCACCTGTTACGAAAATGCAGGATTTATAAAAGAAGGTTTACTCCGAGATTCAAGAAAATATGGTGATGAGTATTGGAGTTTATGGGAAATGAGTATTTTAGAAAACGAATGGTTTGAAACCAAAAACATTTAGTCTGTTTCAGTGAACCAGGGATCTAGCTACAACACCTCATTTCATATTAGACATAAAGGATATTTACCTATTTCTTGTACTTTAGTTCAGATAGTGAAGAAGGATAATTTTTCCTTACGTAGAATAACTATTAAGAACCATCCTTGTTTGTAAAAATAAGTAAGGTTCTTTTTTCTTATTCCTTTTTATAGTATGTAAGTTAGGTGGTGTTACGATGAATACGTTCATATATTTGGTAAGACATGGTGACTCACCAAAAGTTGGGGATGAAAGAACCAGAGGGTTAACTTAATTAGGAGAAATAGAAGCATATCGAGTAGCAGAACTTTTAAAAACGGAGGAGATTAACGTTGTTATATCCAGTCCATACATACGTTCAATACTAACTGTTGAAAAGTTAGCTAATGAAATTGGACAAGATGTATTGGTGTATGAGGACCTTAAAGAGAGAATTTTTTCTACTGAAGCTAACAGGATAAGTGATAAGGAATTAATTCCTTTACTAGAAGAGTCTTTTTCTAATCCAAACTTCTCTCTAAAAGGAGCAGAGTCTAATGCTGCTTGTCAGGAACGAGCTATAAAAGTTTTATATGAGTTACTTGTTACCTATCGTGGAAGTAGAGTGGTGATAGGGACCCATGGTGCTGTCATGACGTTAATAATGAATTATTTTGACAAAAGATACGATCTGAATTTTCTATTAAGTACATCTAAACCAGACATATATAAAATGGAGTTTATAAATCATGATTTACTAAAAGTTGAAAGACTATGGAACCGTTTATGAGAAAATTGTTTCTTAAGGACAAGAATGTATGAACGGAAGGAAGATACAAAGCGGGGGAAAGAAATGATTGATTTTGGCTGGCTTAATGTGGGTAGTCTCGTGTTAGGACTAATTGCTTGGATACTTCCTATTCTTAAACTAACGCGTAACAATAAACAGGAAAATAATAATTGGATTGTTTTCTCTATTATGAGCATAAGTGCATGTGCTGTTTCGCTATGTTTCCAGATTCTTTATACGTATCATCTGGTTAAGATTAAAGATTGGGGTGCTCTTTCGGACACAACGTCTGCTGTGGCATTCGCCGCAACAGTTCTCCTACTCGTTACCATTACATTAAATGCTTTCACTTTAGTTGTATATCGTAACAGAATAGCTAAGTAGGGTACCAATACTGAGGAGAATAAAATGATCATATCAAGATTAATGTTAAAATTCTTTTTCTTTGAAGCAGTGTTTTTAATAATATCAGGATTAATCTTTATTTTAAATCTTATCTTTTGGATTGATAATGGGTTTGCCCAGAGTGTACTCAATATCTACATCGGTCCTTCATCAATTCCGATAATTATCTTTCTTGGCATCATGATTATTTCAGTATTATTATTTGCGATAATATTGCATAAAAAAATAAAAGGTCTGAAAGAACTTTATAAAACACGAGATATCAAAATAGCATATGTGTTTACTCTCATAGTGCATTTGGCTATTATTGGTATATCAGTAATCGTTATTCCCAAGCTTCCAGATGGAATGGACTCTGTTTTACCTATATTATTTTGTACTTGCTTAATTTTAATTTTTACAATACTACTTTTTTCCTTTTTCATAAGCTTTAAAAAAGATTTTAAAGAAAACAGTAACTTTTAAGAGAAAACGAAAATTGTGATGAATAAGTAACCTCAAAAGATAACCACTTTCCAATGAAGGAGAGTGGTTTTACTTATAGAAATATACTTATATCTACTTATTTTTAATAGATTTCATTGAAGAAGGGATAATGATTTATGCTCTACGATAATCAAAAAAAAACGATAACTACAAATCGACTTCTACTAAGACTTTTTCAAAAAACTGATGCAAATACTGTTACAAAACTTTGTAATAACTATAATATTTATAAAAATACATTGTATCTCCCTTATCCATACTCTATAGACGATGCATTATCGTGGATTGAACATCACGTTGAAAATTCTAATCGTAATAAATTATATGAATTTGCTATTACAGATAAGAGAAGCGGAACATTATATGGAGCAATTGCGCTATCTCACAACCAAAAGTTTAACAATGGTGAAATAGCCTATTGGATTGGTGAAGAATTTTGGGGAAAGGGATATGCAACAGAGGCAGCGGAAGCTATTTTACAATTTGCATTTTACGAAAAACAATATCATAAAGTATTTGCTCGTTACTTTAATTCAAACCCTGCTTCGGGAAGAGTTATGCAAAAATTAGGCATGATTAAAGAAGGTGTTTTAATTGACCATGTGAGGAAAGAAGATCGATATGAAGATCTGATTCATTATGGGATTATTAATTCAAGTGCAAAGTGAATCTAGCTTTCTTCTTTAGCAAAAGGTCAAAAGAGTTGAATTATAGATATAAATAGGAGGTAATCATGTCAATTGAAGCTATTAAGGTAATTGAAGAGTATCGTTCAGTCCTTAACAAAAGTGATGTGAATGAAGTGAATACGTGGATTTCAGATGATTTTATTGGATATTTTGGGTATTACAATGATAGAGATTACGAGATTTATAACGGGGACTCATATAAAAAATCAAACGTGGAAACATTTAATTCGTACAAAGGTAAAAACCCACAATGGGAATATAATGATTTAACTCATAATTTCCGGTCAGAAAAAGAAATTATCCTTTCATCCATTATCACTTTTTATTTATCAGGTGAAAAAGTAGCAAGTGCTTTGGCTATGGAAATATTTAAAAAGGAACAAGACGGCTGGAAATTATATAGGCAACATATGGAGAGATATTCCTCTTACTAGGTGGGTTGTATTAACAGGATAAATGCTTTTTTCTAATAGTATAACTATGAGCGAATCTAGTAAAAGGAGAAAAGATAATGGATAATTGGTTGTTTGTTTTCATCATAACTTTTATCGGGAGCTTTGTTCTGGTATATGGATTAGGGTCTATTATTGGTGGAGATAATATTGAATTCATTTATTTACTTTTGTTTATTATTCAATTTTCATTTATTACGACAATACTATTTCATATACTACATAAAGTGAAAATGTTAGAAAAAAAGGAGAATCATAAAGAGTAAACATTTTATCTTTTTCGAATAAAATCAACAATAATTCAACTTCTTGCTATGGGGAACAAAAATTTCGGACAAACGGGCAATTAACCCAATTATTGTTGTAAAAGTAACAGAGTCACCAATTCCAAAACTCACCCCCATAATGAATTCAGAGAATGGATTTTGAAAATCGATTGGTTCGTACAAATTTAGAAGTGAAATAATTGATAATATCAAGAATGGTTGGCCAATAACAAAAAGCTTAATCAATCAATTTTCCAAAATACTTTTTTCAATAACAAGACCAATAGGCTTTATCTATGGTTTTATGCTTGTAGGAATGTTTATCATATTTTGTAGTGCTTAAATATATGGATTTCTTTTTTTTGAAAGATTATATCTTTTAACAGACCATTATATTGGTCATAATCAACAAACGGGGAGTCAGGTATTTTTGGGGAGGTGAGTATTATTAATAGTAAGAAAATATTTCTGTATTTAATTTTATGTTTATCATTTATAGCCATTATATTTTTTGTGTTTTTTGGATCAACCTCTCTAGAATCTGCTATTCAGAAAAAATGGCATGAAAAAATTGAGGTTATATCAGATGAGCATGTTAATAATCTTGTGTTATTCAAAGAAAAGAAAACAAATTTAATTGTAGTAAATACATATACTGAAAAGTATGGTCTATATTCATATAATAATGATACGGAAGAACCATTGATAAGTTTAGATGAAGAGGGTAATCCTAAAACCTTTGTAAAAGTGACAGATATAAGAGGCGTAGGGAATGTTTTATGGGGATATATTGTAGGTGATGAAGAAATAGCAAGAGTTGATGCTACCTTTAATAGCACTGATGGAAGAGGTTTTTCATATGAAAGTACCGTTCTAAATAACGGTATATTAATTGCGTTACCAAAGGAATATAAACATGTTGATTTTTCGAATGATGAATGGGAAATAAAAACTAGCTTTTTAGATAAAAAGGGTAAGATTATAGGAACATATAAACTGTTGTACTAAGCTATGCAGATTTTACTAAATTGAATAAGAGTATTATATCTGAGCATTGATCCAAGAAGGATTAATGCTTTTTTAATTGAATACTAATAGTTACCAAACGATATAGTTTAGTTGAAAATAGATGGGAGAATAAGGTGAGTAAAAAATTATTATTATATAGTTGTATTGTAATTTTTATTATTGCTATTTGGTTAATGTATCTACAAATAACTGATGATACTTACGAAGGAATGTCTATTATTCCAGAGCAACACAATGATATTCCTCTATTTAAAGGGTTAAAGCCTACTAGTCATCAATATGTTATGAAGGGCAATCATTGGGAGGATATATATGAATTTTACATGGGAAAACTCCCTTCTCTTGGTTGGAAGGTTGAATATGAACAGTCAGCGTTAGATGATACGGATATTTGTCTTTTGGAAATACCTTTATAACTCTTATCGTTTTATTTGTTATATACGCATTTATTTATATTATTTCTGAGGCTTTGTTTGCTTTATTTGTAGGAAAGAAGAATATGGAAATTAATAGTTTTTGGCCATTTGCATTAGCTGCTGCAATCGTCGCTACAGTAAATACATTTGTATTATAAAAGCAGTTATATGTTTTTTTCACTAAAGGAGAAGCTTAGTTGAATAACAAACTTTCATTGGGAACACTAAAATGAGGTGATTACAATGAAAAGATTCATTGTTTATATAATGGCATTTCTTATTGTTATGTCTCCTTATAAAGCAAGGGCAATAAATGATGGCTTTGATATAGTTGCAGAGTCAAACAAAGAGGATATTACCTTATACGCTAAAAGAATGAATGGATTATATTATAGTTTCAAACTTGATTTTAAGGGTACGGTTTACTCAAGACCATTTTGGATAAGCGTTGCTAATAATCCTGCTTTTGCTCCACAAGTTATCTATGAAGACATTAATCAAGATAAAAAGAAAGAGTTAATCGTTATTTTAAACAAAGGATACGGTACTGGTGTTTCGTTAGAAGATGCATATGTGTTTGAAACTGATTCCAATCGCTTTAGCGAGGTGCTGGTTGATAATCCTCAAGCAATAATATTAAAGAATGCTAAAACTAGCTTAACTCCAATTGAAGCACAAATAACTATTGGAGAGAGCCAAAATGTTATAGACATTAGTCCAGTTGGATTCAAGCCCGAGAATATATTTAACGATATTTCGTTTGGCAGCATTACTACATATGAAGTAGTAAATAATCAACTCATTGTTAAGTTGGCTGCACAAGTTTCACCAGCTCATTTTATTGGTGAAGTTATTATTACCTATGAGTATCGTGACAAAATGTATCAAGCAAAATCAATTGAATTCAAAGAGTACCATTTTTAAGTAACGGGTTACTAAGTTTTATTGTTTTTACTGATATATGCAGCAAATTTAGCAGTACACTAATAAAATAATAAGGGTTTACTTTAGTAATTTAAGGTATATTATATTCGTTGAATATATTCTCTTTGAAGACAAGAAAAGTAGGTGAACAAGTGGGAAAATATCAATTGGATACCAAAGGTCAGGTAGCTGTGACAAAGTTTCATGAAAAACAGAAACCTGCCAAATTTGATAAGAAGCAGCAACTTGAAAAAATACGTGCGGAGTATCTGAAAAAGAAGCAAAAACAAACAGATTAATAATATGAATGAAAACATAGGAAGATTAAAATATCCCTATGTTTTTCTTATTCGAAGTTCTTTTTTATTGATGAATAGAGTTTATTATTCCCATAAATTTCAGATTCGGTGACAAAAAACTCGTCAAGATATCCATACCTCACTAAAAATTTCAGAAGCAGAATCAATAGACCAGCCTTTATTTTGATACACCAGTAATCTACAGTAGATATTTTTAAATGTTATCAGGAAATAAAATGTTGCAAGTTGCAAGGTCAATGAAATAATTTATAGAACTAACGGGTTGTTATTCTTCGTAACGGAAAGTTTAGTTAAAAAAGAGATGTTATATATACAACATCTCTTTTTATTATTTTAGTGATTTTGAATCTAATTCAGTTTTGATATTCCACAAAGAAGCTTTAATTAAAGAGAGTAGGGATTGTTGCAATACTATCAGTAAGCGATACCTACACGTGATTTTATATAATCGCTTGCTTTTATCTGTTTAAATGTAAATTCTGCTGTATCCGGTACGGATATTTTAGCTCCACCCTCTGGCAAAAAGTTTCTTTCTATTCGATACTTGCCTACCCTTTCTCCATCCGGCAAGTAAGTAGGACAGACAATCGTCCAATCAAGGGTTGATTGTTTGAGCATATCGTAAACCTTATGATGTTCTTTTGCTGCACGGGTTGACTTCTGCTTTGATTCACTTGTTTGATAACGTAGAGAATTTGGCGTGGTTCTACTTTGTAGAATACCCGCAGTTCCTATAGTTATTATTCGATTTATACCTTCGTTTTCCATTGCTTCGATAATAAGTGGCATACTTTCAGATAGTGTGGTTGTGCCATCAGTATTGAGTGCACTAATAACTACATCAATCCTTTGCATTGCACGTACTATATCATCTTTATTTAAAACATTCCCTTGTATAATGGTTAGATTTTCATTAATTAATTTAATTTTTTCTGGAGTGCGAACTAGTACAGTAACATGATTTCTGTCATTCAGGGCATAAGTAACCATTTGACTTCCAACACGCCCAGTTGCACCAAAAACTAAAATATTCATAAAAATAAGGCTCCTTTTTTAATACTAGTATTTTACTATAAAAGTTATTTTATTGTCTTGATCAATTACCGGATGAGTTTATCCAAAGCAGGAGTAACCAGACTTTTTGTAGAATTACCTTATTGAGCTACCATGAAAATTAATCGCTGTAATATCAAAAAAAGGCATTACTAAATTAGACGCAGCTCAGTCAATTTTTTTAAAACGAGAGCGCCGACATAGTGTTTTATCTGATGATAGTTGACTAGTTTAAGATACTTTAGGTTCTTGTATAGAGACGATGTATCCCAATCCTTCGAGTCTCCGAAGTGAATGATTTACAATTGATTGCTGTCTCTGTTTGTCAAAATAGTCTTCGCCTAGATCTACATACATTTCTTTACGAGTTAAAAGGTAATAGGCTATTCTCATCATGGCATGTGCAACTACAATACCAGCGCGTTTCCTGCCTTTTCTCGAGGCTGTTCGCCTATACAATGCTCCTAGATAGTTCTTCGAACCTTTTACTGAATGAGCTGCTTCTGTTAATGCTGATCTTAAATATTTGTTGCCCTTTTTTGTTTTTGCTGATTTTCTTTTCCCAGCACTCTCGTTATGACCTGGTACTAAACCAGCCCATGAACACATATGTGGTGCAGTTGGAAATTGATTTTTAACGTCAGTTCCTACTTCAGACATGATTTGCTCAGCCATTCTTCTTGCTATACCAGGAATAGAATCTAATCGTTCAATATCTTCTTGATAAGTGTTCATTCTTTCTGCAATCTCAGAATCAAGCATATCTATTTGATCTGTTAAAAAATCAATATGTTTTAAAATAGTTTTCAGCATTAGTCGCTGATGTGAGCTAACGTATCCTTTTAGCGCTAATTCTAACTCTTCCTTTTTCTTTTTCATTGATCGACGAGCGAAGTTTGCAAGTATTTCGGGATTATCTTCACCATCTGCGATTGCGTTAAGCATATCTCTAGCTGATACTCCCATAATATCTGACACAACTGATCCTAACTTAATATTCGCTCCTTCCAACACTTTTTGAATGCGATTGTGTTGCCTGGCACGTTCTTCAATAATGCTTCGACGATAACGAACGAGCTCACGTAATTCACGTTGATTTCGATCAGGAATATAACTAGCTTTAATCAGTCCGTGCCGCAGAAGCTTAGCTATCCATTCAGCATCCTTAACATCAGTTTTACGTCCTGGAACTGCCTTCATATGCTGTGCATTGACAACTAAAAACTCAATATCCTCAGCTTCTAGTAAATTCACAATAGGCTTCCAGTAAACACTTGTGCTTTCCATGGCAACATGTGTGCATTTGTACTGTTTAATCCAGTCAACTAGTTGGATCAAAAACACAGTCTTAGTTGAAAAAGTTTGAATCTCCTTCCCTTGTGGTGTGATAATACATGCAGTAATGTTGTCCTTATGGACATCCATACCACAGGCTCTTTCAATAATTACATCCATTGAAATTTTTCCTTTCTACGGCGATTGTTAGAATTAGAGGCTGGTGCATCAACCAGAATAGGATTAATCTACCATGTGTGCTTCCCGTAAGGGAGCGACAATCAGTGGTGCACCGTGGTCGGTGGAGTCAGACTAAAGGATGGGCTCTAACGCACCAAACACAAACGACCTTCCTCTCCCAGCCGTAGAATCAGTATTGACAGTAAAAAACCATTTTCATTCTCTGTGGTG
>NZ_JAFELM010000030.1 GCF_016890225.1 Bacillus suaedaesalsae
CCCCGCGGAAAGCGTGTGCCTGAAGCGGAAATCAACGGACCTAAAATAAATTCTTTTTTTGTAAAAATAGCAACAAAGTATGCGAAAACAGCCTAATTTTAAAAAGATGTCTGCTCCATTCCACTCCAGACACTAAGTAGTAGATATTTGATTACCATAAGCAATACATTTTATTAGAAAATTAATATAAAAAGCTGACCTAAAAAGACGCCATTGAACGACCTTTTAGAGTCAGCTTATTACTTTATAATGCTTTATGATCTATACTATTAAGGTATTTTTCAATTTCGTTTACGACACCTTCAATTGAACCTTGCTCAAATGGAGAGTCTAAATTAGCTACCTTTACTAATTCCGTAAACGGCATGCTTCCACCTTGCTTACATAGGTGATGGTAATCCTTCCAAGCATCGTCCATATTTTCTCTAGAACGTTTCCAAAATTGGAATGCACAAATTTGCGCAAGTGTGTAATCAATATAATAGAATGGACTATTGAAAATATGACCTTGACGTTGCCAGAACCCACCATCATTTAAAAATTCATTGTCCTCATGATTTCGATGAGGAAGATATTTAAGTTCTAATTGTCTCCAAGTATCTTTTCTGTCTTTTGGTGTCGCATTTGGATTTTCATAAACAAAGTGTTGGAATTCATCCACAGCTACTCCATAAGGCAGGAATAACAATGCGCCACTTAAATGAGAGTATTTATATTTGTCTGTATCTTCTTTAAAAAACTTCTCCATCCAAGGCCACGTAAAGAACTCCATACTCATGGAATGAATTTCACATGCTTCATATGTTGGCCAATTGTATTCTGGCACTTCAAAATGACTACTAGAATACACTTGGAAAGCATGACCTGCTTCATGCGTTAGAACATCAATGTCTCCACTTGTTCCATTAAAATTAGAGAATATGAATGGTGCTTTATAATTGTTAATGTATGTACAATAACCACCACTAGCTTTTCCTGACTTAGCAACTAAATCCATTAAGTTATTATCAATCATGAAATTGAAAAACTCATTTGTCTCTGGTGATAGTTCGCTATACATCGTTTTTCCGTTTTCTACGATCCACTCGGGACTACCCTTTGGTTCTGGATTCCCCGTTTTGAAGTTATACCCTTCGTCGTAATAATATAGTGTCTCGACACCGATTCGTTCACGTTGTTCTTCCTTTAGCTTTGTTGCAAGTGGTACGATAAATTCCTTTACCTGGTCTCTAAATTTCTTAACATCATTAGCTCCATAATCCGTACGTAACATACGATCATAGCCCAGACTAACGTAATTGTCATACCCTAACTTTTTCGCAATCGTAGTACGAACCTTTACTAACTTATCGTAAATCTCATCGAACTTTTCTGTATGCTCAGCAAAGTAACCATAATACAAGTCACTTGCTGCTTTACGTGTTTCTCTGTCCTTCGAAATCGTGAACGGATATAATTGTGCTAACGTTCTCTCTTCCCCTTCGAAGAAGATTTTTGCTGCAGCTACTAGCTTTGTATATTCACTAGAAAGCTTATTTTCTGTTTGCAGGTCTTCAATCACTTCTGGAGAAAATGTTTTAAGCTCTAGTTCAGCTAAATTAAATAGGTGCTTTCCCCACTTTGCTTCTAATTCATCTCTAAACTTTGAAGCAACTAAGTGCTTGTAGAAATTCGTACTAACTTTTTGCATAATCGGACTTGCTTCATCGAAGAAATCATTTTCTGCTTGATAAAACTCGTCTGTTGTATTGATTGTGTGACGTACATAACATATGTTATACATCGTGCTAAAATCATTACGAATCATATTAATTTCATGCATAACACTATTTTGTTCCTCAGCTGACTCCGCTAAATCAAACTTCTCTAATAGAGTCGTTACTTCTTTTTCAATTTCCTCTAAATCCGGTCGTTTATATTGAAACTGTTCAAATTTCATGTTTTCAACTCCTAACTATATATTACCTTGTATGTATTCGTTAAAATATGTAAATATTCCTTCCTTAAAATCAACATTGAAATCACTTATAAAAAAAACATGAATGAATTCGTAAATATTACTTACAAAATATAAAATTTTGTCGATAAGATTAATATAAACAAAAACAATTCGAAGCAAATCATTTCTTTTTGTCTATAAAGACTAAAAACATAAAAAATAAGATGGGTGATTACAATGGATAAAGCAACTTTGGTCGGAATAATACTTGCATTAGCTGGATTATTGGGAGGGATGTTCTTTAAGCACGTACCTTTTAGTAACTTAGGAAACCCTGCTGCTATATTTATGATTATTATTGGAACAATCGGTGCGGTAGGAATTGCTTTCCCTGCTTCTGAGCTAAAAAAAATTCCAAAATTATTTAAAATTCTCTTCAATGGCAAGCAAGAATTTTCAATTAGTGAACTTATTCCTACATTTACAAACTGGGCTAATATTGCACGTAAAGAAGGTTTACTTGCATTAGAAACGCAATTAAATGAAGTAAATGAACCATTCTTAAAAAATGGATTAAGCCTAGCAATTGATGGACAATCTCCTGAATTTATTCGTGATGTTATGAATGAAGAAATTGATGCAATGGAAGAACGTCATCAAGCAGCTGCAAGTATTTTTACACAAGCTGGTACGTATGCTCCAACACTAGGGGTACTAGGAGCTGTTGTTGGTTTAATCGCAGCACTTGGAAACATGGCAGATATTGATGCACTAGGACAAGCAATCGCAGCAGCATTTGTCGCTACACTTTATGGTATTTTTACAGGTTATAGCTTATGGCATCCATTTGCTAATAAACTAAAACGTAAATCAAAAGAAGAAGCTCAAGTAAAACGCATTATGATCGAAGGTGTTCTCTCAGTACTTGATGGTCAATCACCAACAATGCTTGAACAAAAACTATTAAGCTACTTACCTAACTCTGAGCGCGAAAAATATCTAGCAGCTCAAGGTCAAGGTGGTAAACAAGATGAGTAAAAAGAAAAAGCATCATCACGAAGATCATGTTGATGAATCTTGGCTAATTCCTTATGCTGACTTACTCACTCTTTTATTAGCACTATTTATCGTTTTATTCGCTAGTAGTTCAGTAGATGCTCATAAATTTCAGCAAATGGCACAAGCATTTAATAGTGCCTTTAATGGAGGAACAGGAATGATGGAGTTTCCTGCTCCTTTACCTGAAGATCAACCACAATCTGCAAACAAAGAAGATGCGAAAAATGAAGACAATGAAAAGCCTGATATTGATGCTAAAAGACAAGCAGAGTTAATGGAGAAGGCAGAATTAGCAGAGCTTCAAAAGAAGATTAATGCTTACATTAATGAGAAAGGCTTAGATAACCGTTTAGAAACACGCTTAACAGACGATGGATTATTAATTACTATATTAAATGATGTATTCTTTGATTCTGGAAGAGCAGAGGTTCGAATCGGTGATGAAAACCTTGCAAAAGAAATTTCAGAACTTCTGGTAACCAAGCCTCCTCGCAATGTTGTCATAAGTGGTCATACTGACAATGTACCAATTAGTACAGCTCAGTTCGAATCAAACTGGCATCTAAGTGTAATGAGGGGCGTTAACTTCATGAAAGTAATATTAGAAAACGAAAATCTTGACCCACGAAGATTCAGTGTAAAAGGTTTCGGTGAATTCCAGCCTGTTGCTACTAATGATACAGCTCAAGGTCGTGCAACAAACAGACGTGTTGAATTATTAATTTTACCAAATGAATATAAAGAAACAAATTAAAAGGGATACATTTTGTATCCCTTTTAATTTGTAGAAAAAATCGAGTAATTTCGAGCTTTCTACACTCTTTATTGAAAGAAAAAGCCTGTGAAATTCAATTCAGCAGACTTTATCGTTTATTTATTTAAATTATGATCTTTTGCACCATGACCAAGCTTTTTCAACATGATTACTAGTTGTTCTTTTTCTTCTAATGAAAGGCTTGATTGAATTTCATTTACGAATTGTTCATGCTCAGGGAAAATTTCTTTCATAAATTTCATTCCATCATCCGTTAACGTTGCGTACGTTACCCTTCGATCCTTTGAACACTGCTTTCGAGCTAATAAGCCCTTCTTTTCTAGCTTATCTACTACATACGTAATACTTCCACTTGCTATAAGAATTTTACCACCAATTTGCTGCAAGGGTGTTTCTCCCTTATGGTATAACAATTCTAACACAGCAAACTCTGTTGGATTTAGTCCAAATCGCTGTATAGACTTATTCGCTAAATCACCAACACTTCTGTAAGCACGCGACAAAACAACAAATAACTTAAGTGATGTTTCAACATCTTTTCTATTATCCATATAATACCAATTCCTTATAAAATTTACTTATCTTGAATTCAAGATAATTGTACTAAATTGCTTTAGTCATGTCAAATCAATTCATATTCTATGAAACCTTATATGTTAGTATACAAAAAGAGAAATGAGCAAAAGCTCATTTCTTTCTTTAGCACTTATACGATACGCTTACGAATGTAAGAACTTAGCATATCAATGATTGTAACAACGATTATAATCACAAGTAGTATCATACCGACTTCTTGCCAATTACGGTTAATATAAGCAAATGTAATCAGTGTACCAATACCACCCGCACCTACAATACCTAAAATTGATGATGCACGAACGTCAATTTCAAAGCGGTAGATTGCGTATGATAAGAACTCAGGAATGACTTGGGGCATGATACCATAAAATAAAATTTGAATTTTATTTGCACCATTTGCTTCCATTGCTTCGATAACTTTCATATCAATGGATTCAATTACTTCAGAGTACAGTTTTCCAAGCATACCTGTTGAACCAATCGCAATCGCTAATACCCCTGCAAATGGGTTAGGGCCAACTGCTGCAACGAAGATGATTGCTAAAACGATATCTGGGAATGCACGGATAGCACCAAGAATCCATTGTCCAATAGTACTGAATGTTTTATTTTTCGACATATTTGTTGCCGCTAAGAACGCAAGTGGTATTGCAATAATTGCTGCCGCAAGTGATCCCGTATAAGCAATAAAGATTGTCTCAAGCATTTTCAATAGTATTTCTCCAGTTTTAGAGAAATCGGGGTTTAACAATAACGGTATTGTACGATGATAATTTTCGCTCGCTCTAGTTAAAATTTTACCCCAATCAATATTAATTCCAGAAAATGTCCAAACATATATAGCAATAATGGCAATTGCAATAATAATTGATTTAATGATTTTGAATACATTTTTCTTTGGTTTTGGAGGTAATTGATATTGCATTATACAAGTCCCTCCCTAATTTTATTACTAATATAATCAATAGATGCAACAACAACAAAGATTATTATTGTGATTGTCGTTACACTTGGATAGTTAAAGAAGTTAATTTGTTGACTTAATAATAAACCAATACCTCCCGCTCCAACTAAACCAAGTACAACCGAAGCACGTACATTAATTTCAAACACATAAAGAGAGAACGAAACGAATTGCGGTAAAATTTGCGGAACAACCGAATACCAAATCGTTTGCAAACGATTTGCACCACTTGCTTCCATCGCTTCAATAGGTGTCATATCAATTGATTCGATCGTATCACTCATTAATTTTGCTAAAATACCTAAAGAAAAAATAATTAACGCCATAATACCAGGGAATGCTCCAATTCCAAATAACCCTACGAAGATTACAGCTAAGATAATATCAGGAATTGTTCGTAAAATGTTTAAAATAATACGCACTACTTGAAACACAAACTTACTTGACGCAATGTTTTGAGCTGCAAGCAAGCTTAATGGAATACTTATAATCGTTGCAATTGTCGTTGCAATGATCGCCATTTGAATCGTTTCAAACAACTTCGGCCATATCTCGTTTACATAGCCCCAGTTTGGTGGAAAAAAGCGAAATACTAAATCATATATGTTAGGGAGTTTAAAAATTAAGTTCGTAATAAATGATTGTGTTGTGATAGAGCTAACTAAGTAAAACCCAATTACTCCAATTAATATCATCGTGAACGTGCGTTTCGTCTTTTGTGAGTATAGACTCGTAGGAGTATAGTTTTTTACTTCTTTCATTATTCTTGTCCTCCCCGCAAATCATCTTCACGGATTGCACGTCCATAGATCTCTTCAAATGTTTTTTCAGTTACTTCTGAAACTGGACCGTCAAATACCACTTCCCCAGCCCTCATACCGATAATACGATCAGCGTATTCCATAGCCATATCAATAAAGTGTAAGTTAACAATTGTAGTAATCTTATCTTCTTTGTTAATTCTTCTTAAGTAGTTCATAACTTGATGTGATGTTGGAGGGTCTAAGCTCGCAACAGGCTCATCTGCTAATATTATTTTAGGCTGCTGAGTTAATACACGTGCGATACTAACACGCTGTTGTTGCCCACCACTTAGCTCATCTGCACGATTATAAAGCTTTTCTTCAATATTTACACGCTTTAAGCTTTCATACGCTAATGCCATATCTTCCTTAGAATATAAATTTAGGATACTTCTAAGAGTACCAGTATGTCCTAAACGACCTGCAACTACGTTTTTCATTACAGTGGAACGCTTTACAAGATTATAGTTTTGGAAAATCATTCCTATCTTTGTACGCAATGAGCGTAACCCTTTTGAATTAACCTTTAAAATATCTTCATCCTCTACTAGAAGTTCTCCGTTTGTCGGAGTAACTAGGCGGTTAATGCTTCGAATAAAAGTGGATTTACCAGCTCCTGATAAACCAACTATTACGACAAATTCACCTTCGTTTATTTTTACATTGATGTCTTTCAATCCTTGTGTTCCGTTCGGATAAACAAGGGAAAGGTTTTTAAATTCAATCATGAATAGACCTCCAGAAGTTCTGAATAATACGAACGATTTCAGAAAAACTTGGCTAACACTAAGTCGATGGACATAGTAGTAGCCAAAGCTTCCCGTGTTCTTTTAAATCACACATTATTATTAGATAAAAAAGGGAGAAGCAAGCTTCTCCCTCGCTTAAACTATTAAGTTATTATTGTCAATCAATTCTTAAATTAGTCTAATGAAATGCTGTCACCGAATTTTTCGTAAGTGCTACGAACAACTTCATATTCTTCGTCACTTGCTTCGATGATTGCATCCCAGTTATAAACTTCATTCATGATTTTGATCATTTCTTTATCATCATTGAAGCCTAAGAATGCGTCTTTAATTTTCTTTTGTAACTCATCGCTAAGATCTTTTGTTACAGAAATTGTATCGTTTGGAATTTCATCCGTGTACTCAACAACCTTTAACTTTTCCATAATGTCTGGATACTCTTCTTCAAGAGTTGTACGAACATCATCAAATGTTGTTGCTACATCAGCATCACCATTATAAACAGCTAAAGCAGCTGTGTCGTGTCCACCAGTTGGAACAGCGTTAGCGAAGAAGTCAGTTTGAGGGTTTTTCACGTCAAACTGGTCCATGATTTGAGCAGCTGGGAATAAATAACCAGAAGTTGACGCTAGGTCAGCAAATGCCCAAGTCTTACCCTTCATATCTTCTAATGATTCAATACCAGAATCAGTACGTACTACATATTGTGCTTTGTAGGTACCGCTTCCATAACGTTCTGATTTAAGGATTACTTCAATTCCGTGCTTTTCATTTCCTAAAACATAAGCAAAACCTGGGATAAATCCAATTTGTACTTCATTTGTGCCCATTGCTTCAACTAGTGCAGTGTAGCTAGTCATTACGCGACCTTCAACTTCAACACCAAGTTCTTCAGAAAGTTTTTTTGCTAATGGTTCAACAGTGTCAGCGATTTCATCTGAATCCTGTGATGGTACGAATCCCATGATTAGTTTTTCTGGGTCACCACCGGCATTACCACATGCTGCTAAACTAATTGCAAGAATAGCAACCAACAAAATACTTAAAAGCTTTTTCATTGTAATTTTTCCTCCCTAGTATAAATCATAAAAGACTACTTTCTTATTATTAACTAGATTAAAAGATTTTTCTATACTTTTCGATAATTATTTACAAAATATTTACGATTCCATTATTTCCTTTTCCTTCCACCCGATTTTTAGTGTATAGGAACAATGTACAACATAGTATATAATGTATGTATCATCACCTTTGCTAGAGGAGAAATTTTAAGTGAAATCTAAAAAAAATTCTATCTTCCTTTATATTACTATAGTCATGCTACCTACTATTATTTTTAGCTCTTTTTTCACATATAAGGAAATTCATGAAAAACATGAAGAGTTAATAGTAGATGCTGAACGAACTGCTAGCTTATATAAGAATCAACTAGATCGACTGATTGGCGAAACCGAGGCTGGCATAGAAATGTTAGCTAAAGTCATAAATACTAAGACTAATAACTTAGATGAAATAAGAACTATTCTAGAGGAGAGTAACAAAGAAGATCCTCGTTTTGCTGGTTTTTATTACGCGAATGAGAAAGGTGAGTTATTAGCTGGTTCAACTCAAATCTCCGAAAAAATAAATGTACTTGAATATGACTTTATTCAAACTGCACTTATTACGAAAAAGTCTAAAATCTCGCCATTAGTAAATAACTACTTAGGGGAAGGAAAACTTCTTTCGATTGTAACACCCGTTAATAAATCATCTTCAACAGATTCAGGGTTATTACTAGTAAATTTACGAACCGATTATATCCAAAATATTATGCGTGTCCTTACTCCTCATAAGCAAATTTCCGTATTGGATCGTAACAATCAAATAATCTTTGAAACAACACATTCAACTATCAGTGGAAATTCTTATAGTGAAACAATTATGGAGTTAGCTCCTTGGACTATCAAAGTAAAAATCGATGAGCTTTCTAAATACGAAATACTAAAAACAATTCTTTACTACTTCTTTATTCTCTTTATATTAACTAATGCAGTCTATTTATTAATCAAATATCAATTACTAAGAAAAGATGCAGCCTTTGAAAGAATGCAAAATGAAAGTCAAAAGTTAGAGTTAGTTGGTCAATTAGCTGCAAGTACTGCCCATGAAATTCGTAATCCATTGACAGGTATAAAAGGTCTTATGAAGTTACTTAGTGAAAAATATACCGATGAACATGATCGGTTCTATTTTAGTGTGATCGATGAAGAAATTAACCGTATTAATGAAATAATTAGTGAGTTTTTAGTATTAGGAAAACCTACTGCTGAATTTCTTGATGTTCATGATGTAAACTCTATTATGAATGAATTACACCCCCTTATACAATCAGAGGCAAACTTATATAATATTCAATTTATCGTTAATATTGATAATACTCCAAAACATATTCATTGTGTTAAAGATCATATTAAACAAGTAATCTTGAATCTTGTTAAAAACGCACTTGAAGCAATGAATAATGGTGGACTGTTGACCATTACAACTCAGATTAAAAATGGGAATTGTATTATCTCTATTAAAGATACAGGATCAGGAATACCAGAAGATGTATTAGGGAAAATCTTTGATCCATTCTTTACGTTAAAAGATACGGGAACTGGATTAGGCTTAGTAGTTTGCAGGCGTATTGTAAACATGTATAACGGAGACATTACGATTAAAAGCACTGAGAAAATTGGAACTGAGGTTCTTGTAACATTCCCTTTATATGAATCGACTAATTCATAGAGCTGGGACTTAACTAAATAAATCATCCTCAAAGGCGAATATTATCTATATTTTTCTATCTATTAAACTTTTTTCGTATCCTTTGTTATTTATTAATCAGTTAAGCTGGAAGAACAAGTTCGATCCCTTGCGCTGAAGACACTCGCCGGATACCGCGGGGAGGAAGCTGAGCCTCCTTAGCTACGCCTGCGGGGTCTCAGCCTTTCCTCTACTTCCCGCAGGAGTCGAGTGTCTTCCACTCCATTCCACTTGTTTTTAAAAATAGTCTGCAAAAATCAAACAAATCTTAAGCAAAATAAAGACCCGAACTATTAGGTGAAGAATTCATTTAAATATCGCCTAATAGTTCGGGTTTATCATTGGATGAAATACTTATGTCCCAGCCTCTATACTTGTAATCTATAATTTTATATAGAAGAAAATAGAAATTTAGTATAAAAGTGATTATCATTAAGTAGAAATTGTATACTTGTAGAGAGGTGAGTTCATGGCAACAGCTGTTACTCCTAAAACAAATGATGTGTCGCAAGAAAATCGAACAGTGTATCATGTTTTATTTATCATTTCTCTTTGCCATATGTTAAACGATACGGTGCAATCTGTTGTTCCAGCAATGTTCCCTATTTTAGAGGAAGCCAATCATTTTACATATACGCAGCTAGGCTTTATTGCATTTACCCTAAACTTAACTTCATCACTCATGCAGCCCGTTGTGGGATTGGTCATTGATAAAAGGCCATTTCCGTACGCATTACCAATTGGACTTTTAGCATCTATGATTGGTGTTCTTGGTTTGGCATTTGCCCCAAGCTTTGTGTGGATGATTATATCTGTCTTTTTCATTGGAATTGGCTCAGCTGTTTTCCATCCAGAAGGATCACGTGTCTCCTTTTTGGCTGCAGGGACAAGAAGAGGGCTAGCTCAATCTATTTATCAAGTTGGTGGGAATTCAGGTCAAGCATTTGCTCCATTAATCACTGCACTAGTTCTCGTACCTTTAGGGCAATTTGGAGCAATTTGGTTTACTGTCGCCGCAGGCTTAGCTGTTTTTTTGTTACTCTACATCGCTAAGTGGTATTCAGCTAAGATTCAATCACTACCATTACATACGAAACGTTCAAAAGCAAACAAACAATCTTCTACTAATAAAAAAATGATTATCTCGGCTCTAACTCTTTTAGTTCTTCTCGTCTTTGCGAGATCCTGGTACTTATCTGCTATTTCAAATTTTTATACGTTTTTCGCAATTGAACAGTTTGGAGCAACGATTAAGCAATCACAAGGATATATCTTTTTATTTTTAGTAACAGGTGCGATTGGTACCTTTTTTGGTGGTCCGTTATCAGATAAGATTGGACGGAAAAATGTTATATTTTTATCGATGATATTAGCAACACCTTTAGCCATTTATTTACCTTTTGCAGGTAAAATAAGTGCCTATTTTATCCTTGCATTCATGGGCTTCATCCTACTTTCTAGTTTTTCTGTGACAGTTGTATATGCCCAGGAATTATTACCGGGAAAAATTGGTACAGTTTCAGGTCTAATTGTTGGTTTAGCATTTGGCATGGGTGCAATTGGCTCCGTAGCTCTCGGTTACTTCGCCGACCATTTCGGAATCGTTACAACTATAACCGCAGTTGGATTTCTTCCTCTTCTTGGGTTGTTATCCTTTTATTTACCCTCAGATGAGAAACTAAAAGAAACGATGTAAATTAAAAAGAGTCACACGTAAAAATTAAGGTTTTGGGTCATCTTTCTGTCAAAGCAATGTAAATCCATAAAAAAGCAAGGTAAGTTCTCAAGTGTTGAAGAGATCCTACCTTGCTTTATTCATTCCCCGCTATTTTATGTATAACTTGTTTATTTTGATTTGTTGTAGGTAGAGTAATCATCACACTCGTTCCTTTTTGTTCTTCACTATTAATTGTTAATGTTCCGTTATGATTTTGGATAATTTTCTTACTGACCATAATCCCAAGCCCTGTGCCGCCTGTTTTAGTCGTATAGAATGGCTTTCCTAGCATCGTTAACGTCTCTATTGGAATCAATCCCTACTCCGTTATCTGCCACTTCAATTGATTCTAAATTATTCTACCTATTAAATAGTATACTTTTTTCGTTTACTTTGTTATTTATTAATCAGTTAAGTTGGAAAAACATGTTCGTTCCATTGCGCTGCAGACACTCGCTTTCCGCTAGTTTTTAAAAATTGCATGCAAAATCTACAAATCCTATTAAAATAAACAAATAAAGACCCAAACTGTTAGGTGAAAGATTCATTAAAATTTCTCCTAATAGTTCGGGTTATCGTTGGCTGAAATACTTATGTCCCAGCCTCTTTGTTATATCGCTATTTTATTGTTCATTAAACTCATAATTTCCTCTGCAGTGATAGGTTTTGAGTACACAAAGCCTTGTATCTTGTGACAACCTAGATTTGACAATATATCTCTTTGTTCAATTGTCTCAACCCCTTCAGCAATAACACTGAAGTTTAAATTTTCAGCAAGATCGATGATTGTTTTTACTAAGGCAATACCATTCGTTCTTGATTCAATTCCTTGGATGAACGAACGGTCTATTTTTAAACAGTTGATCGGAAGCTTTTGTAAATAACTAAGTGATGAATACCCTGTTCCGAAATCATCAATAGAGATTTCAATCCCCTTATTTTGTAATTCTTCTAAAAGAGAAATAGTGAATTGAACATCCTCCATTGAGGTGCTTTCTGTTATCTCTATGGTTAAGCAAGTAGGATCCATATTTGTTTCTTCTATAATATCTTGAATCATCACACTTAAGTTAACTTGCTTAAATTGTTTAGCTGATAAGTTGACTGATATCGGTACTTCATAGCCCTCCACTTTCCATCTACTAAATTGCTCACATGCTTTACGAAGTACCCATTCACCAATTTCTTGAATCATACCCGTTTCCTCTGCAATTGGAATAAACTCTAAAGGCGATACAAATCCCTTAGTAGGGTGGTACCATCGCAGTAATGCTTCCACTCCGACAACGTCATTTGTTAATACATCGATTTGTGGCTGATAATAAAGAGTAAATTCTTGATTTTCGACTGCATGGCGAAGACTTTTTTGCATTTCAATTCGCTCAATTGTCTCATCCATCATTTCTTTCGAATAGATAAAGTAATTATTTTTACCTTCATTTTTTGCTCGATACATCGCTAAATCTGCTTGCTTTAACAAGAATTTGGAATCTGTCGCATGTTCAGGATAAAATGCAATCCCTATACTCGCAGACGTATATAACTGGTGATCACCAATTGAGATCGGTTCTTTAATAATTTGAATAATATTTTGACAAATATTTATTGTCTCGTCCCTCGTTATTGCATGAGTGATGAGAACAACAAATTCATCTCCACCAAGTCTAAATAAATCGTGATCTGGCAGGAATAATTCTCGTAATTTGTTAGAGACATTAATAAGCAATTGATCTCCAGTTGAATGGCCAAGTGTATCATTGATATGCTTAAAGTCATCTAAATCGATTAAAAGAATTGTAATTTGTTTATTTTCATTTTCCTCTTGAATAAAACGTTCTACAACTTGAGCGTATTTATCACGATTGTATAGTCCTGTTAATTGATCATACTCTGTTAAATCTTTCATTTTTTTATTTGCTAATTCATGGGCTGTTATGTCAACTCCATACCCACTAATTTCGATAACTTCCTTTGTAGCAGGATCAAAGATTGGGGTAACGGTATGTTCATAAATATGAGTATCTGTTTTCACACGAAATTCTACAACATTACCTGTAAAGGCTCGTTCGAAAGGTAAAATGGTTGTTTCGTAGATGTCTTTATGTAAAAACTCTTTAATTGGCATACCTTTTACATTTTCAGTCGTAAGTCCAATTTCTTCTGCCCTTTTCCCTTCATGATATACAACAACCATCTCACCATCAGCATTTTTTTTAATTCGGTAAAGGAGAGCTGGCAGGATGGATAGTGACTCACGAAACTCATTCACTATCTTAAGCTTTTCTTTTTCAATTAATAATTGAGTATTAGATTGGTTTAGTGCCTGTCGAATAACAAGATAGACAGTGAAAAAAGATAAAAGAAAAGTTAATAGAAGAAGAACATATATAGTAATGTCAGATGATTTAATTCTATCAGTGCCAATTGAAAAAAGAACAAGAAAAAATAAAGCCCCTATTAATAATAGTAGAATGGCAGACTTCCTTAAGATATGATAAAAAGTGGGTTCAGCCTTTTTTATTTTCACGAATAGGTCCACCTTACATTTAACATTTGTATGGTATCATTCTACTATTAGGTTTTTGTAAAGTAAACGGTTTCTGACTGATTTTATCGATAAATGGCGAATTTTCAATTTATATGTGCAAAAACATCTTTCCTTCTGCCATGATTATCGCACTTCCACCTACTTTTACTTCTGTTAGATTATCAACTTCTTTTTTAATAGTAACTTCAATCTGACTAGGTCTACCCATCTCAATTCCTTGTTCACTAATAAAATGATATTGACCACCTTTTTCCTCTATTAAGTTATGAGTAACTAAATAAAAGCCCAACGGCCCACTGGCACTTCCGGTAGCAGGATCTTCGGTTATACCCATTGCCGGTGCAAACATTCTGCTATGTACATTAACCAATGGATTATCAGTCTCAAGAGAAAAAACAAAGATATGCTGGGTTTCTTCACTATTTGCAAACTCGTTATTCCAAACATCCAACCTAAATTCAATGTTCTTCATAGCTTGTAAAGATTTTACTGGAACGTATACAAATGGGATACCTGCAGAAATGATTTCGATCGGCAGATTTGTATGAATGTCATCTTCATTTATCGATAGTAGAGCAGCCATCGTCTTATTGTTAATGTCCTTATTTACCTTTTGAGGTATTGGTTGAAGCATATCAACCTTTATCACTTTTTCATTTTCTGCATATATATGAACGGTAATCTGCCCAACATTTTCTTCAAGCTTGATTTCATTATATCCTGCCGTTGTCTTAACAAGCCCTAATGTTGCTAATAAATAGGCTGTTCCAATCGTAGGGTGACCAGCAAATGGAAGTTCAGTCTTAGGGGTAAATATTCTAAGTTTATAAGAACTTGTACTAAGCTCAGGAGGTAACAAAAATACAGTTTCAGATAAGTTAAGTTCTTTGGCGATTGTTTGCATTTGTGCAGTAGAAAGTCCTTGTCCATCCATAAAGACTGCAAGTTGATTACCGCCAAATGGCTCGTTCGTAAATACATCTAATAAATAATAATTTAAAGTTTTCATTCTGTTACTCCTCTCATACCTATTATTAATTTGATTATGTATACTTTAACACGGTACAACATTATAATGATAAATATACTCTAAAGTGAAGGTGAGATTTTATGCAGGAAGTTCTGCTCGGTAGTGTATTATCTGCTTTATCTACTGGACTTGGTGCTCTACCTATTCTTTTTTTATCACAGGTAACCCATAAATGGAGAGATGTTTTACTTGCTTTTACTGCTGGTATAATGATGGCAGCTTCAACAATGAGTCTGATCCCCGAGGCTATCGCAAGTGGTGGACTAATTCAGCTCACAATCGGATTATTTTTTGGTGTTCTTGTATTAACATTACTTGAGAAAAACATACCTCACATCGACCTTGGTCATAACAATAAGGGGATTGAAGTAGATCAGAAGGCGGCATTAATTGTTGCAGCCATAACTCTTCATAATATTCCGGAAGGACTTTCAGTTGGAGTAAGCTACGCCTCTTCAGTTTCTGAAACAGGTAATCTTATTGCCTTTGCAATCGGACTACAAAATGCACCGGAAGGCTTTCTCGTTGCATTATTCTTAATACAACAAAAGATTAGTAAATTGCGCGCTTTTATTATCGCGACACTAACTGGAGCTATTGAAATTGTCAGTGCTGTAATCGGCTTCTCGTTAACAAGCTTTGTAACCTTTTTAGTACCCTATGGATTAGCTTTTGCAGCTGGGGCAATGCTGTTCATTATTTATAAAGAATTAATTCCTGAAAGCCATGGTGATGGTAACGAACGATTTGCTACTTATTCCTTTATCGTCGGATTGTTATTTATGGTCATTCTTTTACAATTATTTTAAAGTTAAGGCTCTCTCCATAACTTTATTGCTATTAATCATAATCTGGCACCATTCAGCGCTATGCGAAAAGATACCCCGAAACCTTACTAACTACTTATTTTTCTACTTGTTCGAAACCAACAATCTATGATAAAAAAGTCTAAATTAAACTTAAACCAAAAAGCCCATGATAAAATGTTCATTTAGGATGAACATTTTATCATGGGCTTTTTTTATAAATCCTTTATGTCATCAGATGTTTTGAACGATGGTTTTAAGAAAAAAGTGTAGATGCTATTAAAAGTCTGGTAAACCTTTTTCGTTTTTTGAACAGTAAGTAATTTCTTTTGATATTGAGTAATGAGTATATCTAACTCTTGGCTACATGCAACCGTCTCCGCACTTGTGAAACCGTTTGCCATAGCAGTATTAATCATTAATTCTCTCTTCCTATCAATCTCTTTTAATAATAATGATAAATCTTCTGCATCAATCACCAATTATAGACCTCCTTTACTCTCAATTATAATGAAGATTTCAACCTACTAAAGCATTATTACAAATAATACTAAATATGTAAATAGTATCGCAATATTAGACAAATTTTTCAGTTGTTTTTTTATGAATGATAGCATTTTCTGCAGAATTACAACGTTTCCTTCTATTTGAGAGTCCTAGTTTCTGTCGCTTTATGTCGAATTTAGAAAGGCCGTTTTTCTTCTACAAACCGTCATGGTAAAATATTTGTAACAGTTGTTCTTGAAGGAGGAATTTTGTTGGAATTTAACGATAGAAAAGCATTAGTTGGCATTGGTCGATTTCGAAACAAAGCAGTTGAATACATAAAGGATCGAAAGAAAGCAACTGAATTATTAAAACAAGTACAAAAGAAGACAACTTTAGAACATAGTAGAATCGGAACATTCAAAAATCAACTTTTCCTATTAATTGACCTTTATCATGATTGGCATTCTGGCAATTATCGTCAACTTCCTTTTAAAACACTCACGATGGTCATTGCTGCTATCCTTTACTTCGTCGTTCCAACAGATATGATTCCGGATATATTTTTAGGTGCTGGATTTATTGATGACGCGGCTGTTTTAGCGCTTATTCTTAAGCAAATTAGTAATGAGTTAGAGAAATATAAAGTATGGAAAGATAAACAAACTATTACAACAGATCAAGAGATACTGTAACTAATTTTTGGCAAGCAATATGTCATAAGACATTTGCTAGCTTTTTTACTGTATGAAACTGAGTAAAACTATTTGCAACTGCTCATGCTAATAGAAAATTAGGTAATTGCGAAATGGAGAGATTTACGATGAACGTAGTAAGAAATGCTGTTACTATATGTATGTTTGTATTTTTACTGACTCCCTCTTATAGCTTTGCCGAAACACCAACTAAACAAGTTGCCATTATCATTGATGATTTAGGAAATAACATGACGGGGACGAAAGAAATATTAGCCTTACCAATTCCGATTACAGTCGCTATCATGCCGTTCCTTCCTACTTCAAAATCTGATGCTGAGGCAGCTCATCGCCTTGGTCACGATGTTATTATTCATTTACCAATGGAGCCACTTCACGGTAAAAGAAGCTGGTTAGGACCTGGATCCATCACAACAGATTTATCCTCTAAGGAAATTAGATATCGGGTAGAACAAGCGATAAAGGATGTTCCCCATGCTATCGGTGTTAATAACCATATGGGTTCAAAAGTGACCGCTGATAAACGAGTAATGAAGATAGTTTTAGAAGTGTGCCGAGAGCATGGTCTTATATTTATCGATAGCAAAACTAGCCCAAAAAATGTTGTATCAAAATTAGCTGTAGAACTCGGTGTACCATATTTAGAAAATCAGTTGTTTTTTGATGACGTATATACAACTCAGCATATTATTGGGCAAACAAAGAAATTGATTCATAAGCTTGAACATTCCAATCATATTGTTGCTATCGGTCATGTTGGACCTCCAGGTGAGAAAACTGCAGCAATTTTACGGGATTTTATACCTGTTATTAAGGAAAATGCAGAATTTGTGAAAGCCTCTTCTCTCGTTCCAGAACGACAATTTATTCAATAGTCTTACGAAGAAAGGAAGTTGAGGATAGCACGAAAAATGCGAAATATTCCTCTAAATATGATATTTATGATTATATTTCCGATTGCTTCTCCAAGAAAATATTCAAAGAAAGAGTGGACACAGCCTTTCTTTTCGTTATCTTTCGTTTTGTGATCCATATAAGTGACTCCTAATTTATCATTTGGCTATAGTAGTCTTTGTTAAAATCATTCCTTTAAACATCAAAGGGGCATTCCGTTATGGAAGCCCCCTTTTGTTTATTATTAGTTTGTGTTTACTGCATCATTTTCGTAAATTGGTACCCAGCCAGCTGGCGTTACGAAAATACGTACTGCTACTACTTTCCGATCGTCTTGAAGCGTGAAATAGTGACGAACATTCTCTGGTACAGAAATTAAATCACCAGGATTTAATCGAACATCAAAAAATACGCCATCTTTACCTTGAATGATGAAAATCCCGTGACCACTTACAATGAAGCGTACTTCATCATCAGTATGATGATGCTCTTGCTGGAAGTTTTGTAATAACTGATCTAGATTTGGTGTTGCATCAGATAGAGAAATAACGTCAGCTGTTTGGTATCCTCGACGCTCTGAAATATCTTTAATTTCAGCACCAAATGCCTCTAAAATAGTATTCTTCTCTTCATCAGATAATAAATACTTCTCATGTAACTCAGTAGGTAATTTTGAAATATCCCACTGCTCATAAACAACCTCATTACTAGCTAGAAATTCATTTACCTTCCCTTGATCTTCAATTACTTCATCAGTTCCATGAATACGGATAGTTGCCATTATAATTCCTCCTCAATATAGTAGAGATTTATTAGTTTCATTAAACACTTCATCCAATTAACGTGATGGGGGACAGGCCCCCAATGCGTTAGCGTGTTAAAGTGTTTGAGTATATAAGCGCTTTTTAAGTTCGTAGGAGAATAAGAATTCACATGCTTCTAAATATTTTTTAGCTTCAAGCGAATTTCTTCCCCATACGGTTATTCCATGGTTATGGATTAACACTGCACCAGCATCGCCTTTAATGTGCTCTGCAAATGCCCGTGCTAATGTTGGAATATGTGCGTGATTATATATAATCGGTATTGTGAAGATTGCATCTTCTTCCCATAATCCAAAAGCTTTAATGAGTTCTTGATTTTGAAAAACAATTTCACCTTGATTAAAATACAAGTCTGAGATTACATTATTATCTACTGTATGAACGTGCAGTGAACAACCTGCATTTGTTCGGTTATATACTTCAACATGTAGTAGTGTTTCAGCTGACGGTTTAAGATGTGTCTTTTCTGCAGGAATACCAATTCCATCAACAAGTAAAAAATCCTCGTCTGTCCGTTTTCGTTTATCCTTGCCGCTTGCTGTTACGAAGAACGTTAGTGGATCGTTACTCACTTTAATGGAGAGGTTACCGCTAGTTGCCGGAAACCAGTCACGCCATGCAAGTTCATCCTTAATATCGGCTAGCTCATTCCACTTTTCTGTATAGACTGTCATTGCTTAACCTCCCTTGATTGCAATTCATTTATTACATCATGGAAGGTTTCAAAGGAATGGTATGGCAACCCCATCTCCTCCATTTTTACTGATAAAAAGTCACGAGCAAAAACAGTGTCCCCAAGCTTTGCAGCTTGTAGATCTGTAATGGAGTCTCCTATGACTATGAGCTCCTCTTCTCCACTTGCTAACTTGTTTATAATGGTTGGCTTGCAGCAACCACAACCATTATCACAATCACCTTCACAACTATTCGGCCAAAGTATTTGAATCTTCTCGCCTGAGAAGTTTGAACCATTGCAATAGATAAACTCTTCATCCACAAGTCCTTTTAGAAGAGGATATACAAAAAAGTCAATTCCACCACTTACAATATAAAGTGGAATCCCCTCTTGCTTTGTATAGTTCACAAACTGTGAAAATCCATTACGTATTACAGCAGTATCCTTCAAAAATGATATAATCTCTTCCTTCAAACTTGAAGGAAGTAACGAAAACATTTTTCCTACTCCTTCTTGAATCGAGATTTCCTGCCCCAGTACTTGATCTTTAATTTCATTCCACTCTGGTGGAGCAAACTGTTTCATTAACGAAATGATGTTATCGGTTTCCGTAATGGTTCCATCAAAATCACAAAAAATGATCGGTTTTTTCATGTTGTAACTTTTACACTCCCCATAAATCTAACGCTTTTTTCAGATACTCATCTTCTGTTGCTGCATCTTGCAAGCTTTGCCCCGCTAGAACTGCATCAACTGCAGCTCTAAATGCCTTACCACCACCAATAGCTCCATCTGGGTGCCCATGAACACCACCACCTGCATTAATGACAGAATCAATTCCAAAGTCACCAATGAGTAATGGTACTAACCCAGGATGTATACCTGCAGAAGGTACAGGGAAACTTTTCTTAAACACATCTTCTTTCACCAGCTCATCAGCAATTCCAAGTGTTTCACCTTTATCAAGAGCAACACTTCCGTATGGAGATGGATATAAAGAGAAATCAGCTCCTGCATATCGTAGTAGCTTTCCTAACAGTAATGGATTTTGAATTCCATAATATTCTGATGGTGTTAGTGCACCACTAACTGCTGGATGAGCCATAATCGGCAAGTCTATTTCTTTATCTTCAACTAAAGCTTGTAATACATCAATTCCATAGGCAAAAACATTAAATAATAAGCAATCTGCTCCTAATTCCTTTGCTCTTCTGGCACGATCTCGTAATTCAAAAGTTCTTCCTGTTAAATTGACAGCATATAGAGATTTATGACCAGTTGATTCATATACTTCTTGAATGACTTCTCTGCCTGTTACAATCCTCTTTTCAAAAGGTGTCAAAGGATTCTCAAACAAGATTTCATCATCCTTAACTAAATCCACACCACCTAATAACTGGTCACGTAATTGATCTCGAAGATATGTTAAATCCCTACCAATCACACCTTTAAAGATGCTCATTACAAGTGGTCTATTGTAAACACCAAGTTTCTGTCTGATTCCATCAATTCCGAAGCTAGGACCCGGAAATGCGTTCTTCACACCCTCTGAGAACTCCAAATCAACTAATTTTATTTCCCCATCAAGTGAAAGCTTTCCAAAGACCGTTGTTAAAATAGCAGGAATGTCTAACGAGAAATTTTCAATTGGATAGGCAATTTTTATATACCCTCTTGTTAGGTTTTTGCCGAAGTACTCATTTGTTCGAGCATTACCTTCGAGCTCAACAATTGAAACAACTTCAGCTTTATGTTTTTTAAGTTGTTCTTGATCTAATTGTGGTAGATCTGTCCATGAACCTATTGTTAGACCAAGAGCAATTCCTTCAGCCTTTTTCGGCAGATTCCCTTTAGCGTCATGTATCAAATACGTTGCTGTAATATGCGACATTTTTTTTATGCACCTCTAACTTTCACATTTAAAAATAAATAGAAAAAACCCCTTCATAAGAAGAGGTTTTAAATTTATCACCGTCTCCTTATCTCTCAGCTATGCTGCAAGAATTAGCACCGTGCTTAAGTAAAACTTAAATCGGTTGCCGGGCTTCATCGGGCTAGTCCCTCCGCCTACTCTTGATAAGAATCGAAATTTTATTTTTGTAAGATTTACACTGTTAAACTAGTAAGTTGATTTCTGTGTAAGGTACTCACTTTGCAAACTTGCACAGGTTATGCAAGCATTCAAATAATATCAACACCACTATTCTTTAACACAGAATTAATTTGGATTATCGCATGGTTTTTTTCTTCTGTCAATTCATTTTTCAGAATATATTTAAAGCTTTTATTCTGTTCGCTGCTTCGAGTAATCGGTCTTCATCTGTTAATAAACCTACTCTTACATAACCTTCTCCAAATTGTCCAAATCCAACGCCTGGTGCTACTGCAACATGAGCATTTTCCAACAAGAAATCTGAAAAACTAACGGATGTAAATCCTTCTGGTACTGGTAGCCAAGCAAAAAATGATCCCTCAGGAGCTTTTACACCCCACCCGATTTCTTGAAGTGCATTTATGAATACATTCCGTCTTGATTCGTAGCGTCTAACTAACTGATCGACACACTCCTGCGAAGACAATAACGCGGTAGCTGCTGCCTCTTGAATACCACCAAATAAACTCACATACAGGTGATCCTGCAGGAGATTAATAGCTTCAATCGCGCTTTCATTTCCTACTGCAAATCCTACTCTCCAACCTGCCATATTGTAAGTTTTAGAAAGTGTGTAAATTTCAATCCCAATATCCATTGCCCCTTCTACTTGTAAGAAGCTTAAAGGTTTGTTCCCATCAAATCCTATTGCTCCGTACGCAAAATCATGAACAACACAAATGTCATGTTTCTTAGCTAGGTCAATCGTTTCTTTGAAGAACTCGGTAGTTGCAACGGCACCCGTTGGATTATTTGGATAATTTAAAAACATTAATTTTGCTTGATTTAAGATTTCATCATCTATCTCATGGTAGTTTGGTAGAAAATCATTTTCAGCTGTTAATGGCATATATTCCATTTTCACCCGAGCTAACTCAACACCAGACCAATAATCGGGGTACCCTGGATCAGGTACAAGAGCGATATCTCCTGGATTTAACAATGCTTGTGGTACTTCAACGAGCCCTGCCTTTCCACCGAAAAGAATGGCTACTTGTGTATTAGGATTAACCTCAACACCGTATTCCCGCTTATAAAAAGTACTAATAGCCTCTTTAAAAAATTGCTGACCTCTAAACGGTGAGTACTTATGGTGAAGTGGATTGCCTGCAGCTTCTTGTAATGAATTTATAATATGTTCAGGAGTCGGCTGGTCAGGATTCCCTTGACCTAAATTGATTACGTCATGGCCTTCTGATATCACTTTATTTACTTTTGCAACAAGAGTTGCAAAGAATTGAACCGGTAAATTTTTTAATAGATCTGATTGTTCAAAGGTTTTCATTTCAAAACTCCTTATTTGTAAAAGTAGCAAATAATTTTTAAAATTCGTATTGAAATTCTAGTCAAAAATATTATATTGTTAGTGGCAACTTGTAAAGTAAATTTTTTAAGGGGTTGAAAAAGTTGAGCATAAAGGTTAGTTGTATACAGTTTGATATAAAGTTTGGTAGCCCAAAAGAAAACTATCATATTGTGAAACAAAAAATTTCGGAAGCAATGTTAGACAATCCAGATATCATCGTTTTACCTGAACTTTGGACAACAGGCTACGATTTAACGAGATTAACAGAGATTGCGGATTCAAATGGCGATGAAACAATGAAATTTTTATCTGAGATTGCAAAGGAGCATAACGTTTATATTGTTGGTGGATCAATTGCCAAAAAGACTCAGAGTGGTGTGTACAATACAATGTTTGCGTACAGTAACAAAGGTGAACTGCTTGGTGAATATAGTAAATTGCACCTATTCAAGCTTATGGATGAACATTTATATCTAGAATCTGGTGAAACAGAAGGAACCTTTACCATTGCAAATATCCATTGTGCCGGAGTTATTTGCTATGATATTCGTTTTCCAGAATGGATTCGAAAACATACGACAAAAGGCTCTGAAGTATTATTCGTAGTTGCTGAATGGCCACTTCCGCGTCTTTCTCATTGGCGTTCTCTACTTATTAGTCGAGCTATCGAAAATCAATGCTATGTCGTTGCTTGTAACCGTTCCGGTCAAGATCCAGAAAACGTTTTTGCTGGTCACTCTATGATCATTGACCCATGGGGAGAAGTGCTAGTAGAAGCTGGTGAAGGAGAATCTATTATCCAAGCAGAATTAGATATCGAAAAAGTTAGAACTGTACGTAAGCATATTCCAATTTTTGATGATCGTCGTCCAGATCTGTATTAAATTTTAGTAATCAAAGTATACGCTGAATGATCTTGTCTTTTTCGGAAAACAACATCAATGTTTAACATCGACATATAACCAATAATATAAAATCCTTGACACAACCTAAATAACCTTGTTAATATTTTCATCAAGTGAAAAAATTCTGAAGAATCTTTCACTATCAACCACATAATTTATAATAAGCAAATTATTATAATCTCTTATCAAGAGTAGCTGAGGGTATTGGCCCTATGAAGCTGCAGCAACCGACCATAATTCCATTGCGAAATGGGGCGCTTTTCTTTTCGCGCCTGGTTATTCCATTAACCAGCAAGGCACGGTGCTACTTCCAACAGAAGGGAAACTTTCTGGCAGATAAGAGGTGCGAAGCGAAAACTTCAAGCCTCTTTCTTCTGAAAGAGGCTTTTCTTATTTAGAGAAAAGCCTCCTATTTTAGTCTATTGTAAATTTTAGGGAGGAAACCACCATGACAGTTATAAAAGAAAGCATCTATGAGCCTTTAACAGAACAAACGGCTATTGAGTTAGCCAATCGACTTAATTTATTTCAAGAAGGAGCCTCGTTGACTTGTAATGAAATCGGCGATGGTAATTTAAATTTAGTCTTTCATATCCAGGATACAAACAATAAAGGAATTATCATTAAACAAGCCCTACCATATGCAAAAGTTGTTGGCGAAAGCTGGCCATTAACATTATTACGAAACAAAATTGAAAACGAAGCGTTACGGGTTCACGGACAATTTGTCCCCTCTTTAGTGCCAGAAGTGTACTATACAGATGAAGAGCTTGCTGTAACAGTCATGGAAGATTTGTCTTATTTACAAATTGCAAGAAGAGGACTGATCGAAGGTAAGGATTACCCATTGCTTTCACAGCATATTGGAACCTACCTTGCTAACACCTTATTTTTTACGTCAGATTACGGAATGAATCAGCAAAACAAGAAACGTCTAGCAAAAGAATTCAACAATCCTGAACTATGTAAAATTACGGAAGACTTAGTGTTTACAGACCCGTTCTTCAATCACGAAACAAATAACTTTGAAGAGGGTTTAAAGAGTTTCGTTGAAGAGCTTTGGGCAGACGAACATTTAAAGCTAGAAGTAGCAAAACTTAAACAGAAATTTCTAACAGCTGGTGAAGCACTTGTACATGGTGATTTACACACAGGAAGTATCTTTGCTTCTTCTACGGAAACCAAAGTAATTGATCCAGAATTTGCCTTTTATGGTCCGTTTGGATTTGATATCGGTCAGTTTATAGCAAATTTACTTCTCAATGCTCTTTCGTTAGAACAAGATGAGCGAGAAAAATTATTCAATCATGTAGAAATAACCTGGAATGTATTTAGCACAACCTTCACTTCCCTTTGGAAAACAGAGTCAGTAGAAATTTTTTCAAAAACAAATGGATATTTAGATTATGTGTTAGATCAAATAATTGAAGATACGATTGGTTTTGCAGGCTGTGAATTAGTTAGAAGAACTATCGGGCTTGCACATGTAGCAGATCTAGATGAGATTTCATCTGATGATATAAGAATACACGCAAAAAGAAATGCGCTTAAGCTTGGTAAGGCATTAATCACCAATCGAAAGCAAATTAGATCAATTGAACAATTCGTAACTTACATTAGAGGAGTTTTACAGCATGACTAAAACATTTACGATCCCACAATCCGTTTTATGGAAAGATACTTATATTTCATTATTAGATCAACAAAAGCTACCACTGGAGACAACCTATATAGAGTTAAGAACACTAGAAGATGTATGGGATGCGATTGTTACACTAAAGGTTAGAGGTGCTCCTGCAATTGGAATTACGGCAGCATATGGCCTAGCTCTTGCTGCAAGTCAGTATGAACATGAGGACGTGTCATCTTTTCTAGTACACCTTCAAAAGGATAAGGAATATCTAGCTAATTCTAGACCAACTGCCGTTAACTTAGCTTGGGCACTAAATAGAATGGTTAATAGTGTTCAAAACGTGTCTTCAGTAAACGCGGCTAAAACAACATTAATTCATGAGTCAATTCAAATACACGCTGAGGATGAGGAAGTTTGTCGACAAATTGGTGAAAACGGTCTTTCCTTATTCAAAGACGGTGACAGCATCCTTACAATTTGTAATGCTGGATCTATTGCAACAGCTAGATACGGAACAGCTCTAGCACCTTTTTATCTTGCAAAGGAACAAGGAAAAGAGTTAAAGGTGTATGCTTCAGAAACACGTCCAGTTTTTCAAGGAGCTAGGCTAACTACATGGGAGCTAATGCAAGCTGGCATAGATGTTACGTTAATTACGGATAGTATGGCAGCACATACAATAAAGACAAAGGGTATTTCGGCAATTATTGTTGGTGCCGACCGGATTACCGCTAACGGGGATACAGCCAATAAAATTGGCACATATAATTTAGCAATATTAGCCAAAGCATTTAATATACCTTTTTACGTTGCCGCTCCACTCTCAACCTTTGATCCAACCTTAGATAGCGGTCATGAAATTCCAATTGAAGAGCGAGATTCAAAAGAAATCACACATGTTGCTGGCATTCAAATAGCACCAACGGGCGTTAGCACATTTAATCCTGCTTTCGATGTAACGCCAAATGAGTTAATCACAGCAATTATTACGGAAAAAGGTATTATTGCAGGCAATTTTACTAAGGAAATTCAAAAGATATTCAACTAATACATTCAAAAAGAAACTTGATAACAATCAAGTTTCTTTTTCATTTCCATAGATTAGATGCTGAACATTATAATTATCAAAGAAAATGGCCATACTAACATAAGTGTATTCCCCATTATTCGACAGTTTTCGATAAAATTTTATAAATATTCACAATTCAAATCCGAACTATGATATGATAGTAAAAATAAAATATTGTCTTGTATTAGTATCTGCTACCTAAAGGATACCCTATTTTTTTAACTACTTAATTAGATTTTGAATCGTAAAAAAGGTAAAGGTGATTCCATGACTCTTCAAGCCAATGTAACGAAGGTCTTGAACGGAACTATACAATCCGTAAAAAGCATCCTTCCAATGTCAGTAAAAATAGATTCCCCAACATTGTTTAAAGAAAGTGTTTTACATTCTTCAATGTCAGTGTTAATTGGGATGACCGGAGATGTAAAAGGAAGACTAGTCATTGATGGAACACCTCATACATTTAGCTCTATCGGAGAAGGGATGTATGGTATGCAATTAGAAGGTGAAATGCTAGAATCCTTTACCGGTGAATTAGGAAATATGATAGCAGGACATTTAGCAACAAATGCATCACAATATGAACTTATTATGGATATTACTCCACCGACAGTTCTCGTAGGTGACACTAAATTAACTGGTTTTAAACAGGCTATTCGTGTACCTATCTCCCTTGAAACTTCAGGTCATTTGGATGTTATTTTAATGATTGAAGGCCAAAAAACAGTGTAGACTATTCTACACTGTTTTTCGTTTCAATATTTTATTTACCTCATCTTTATTGATTATTCGCAGTTTCTTTGATAATGAAGTATAAAATAATAATTTCTTCCTCCCCACATTCTCACCTCCAATTTTGCGCAAGGTAAAATTTCTTTCCTATACTAAAATATATGCAACTGCACATACATAATGTGAAGAAAATTATCCATACAAGCACCTATATTGATTGTTGTCGTTTAAGATTGTTATTCGAATTGTTTTCTCCCAGCTAAAATAATACAAGTAGGCTCTTTCTTCTCGAAAACATTGTGTAGCTATTCATTTAAATCTTCATGTAGTATGTGATATTCATTGCTTTGATGAAATTTGCCCCGAATCCTTACTAATTACTGCTTCTAAATCCTTTTCGAAAAACAACAATCTATACGAAAACAACCTACAAGAAAGATATAAAGATAATGGTAACTAAACAAAAATAAAGGCTGTTTTCGCATACTTTGTTGCTATTTTTACAAAAAAAGAATTTATTTTAGGTCCGTTGATTTCCGCTTCAGGCACACGCTTTCCGCGGGGAGGGACGTGATGGTTATTTTCACTATCGTGAAAAAACCTACCTCCTCGGCTCGCCTGTGGGGTCTCACGATTCCCTCTATCTCCCGCAGGAGTCGAGTGCCTTCCGCTCCAATCAACTCAATGTTTAACAGAGCTATCAAAATAGCAACAATCTTTACGAAAAGAGCCAAAATAAAAGAACTAAGCTTTAACTTAGTTCTCGAGATGTTTTTTTCTTTTTCTTCCCTTTATACACCATAAATGTTAACAAACTTATTAGTAGCACAGGAATGCCCAGTAGGTAAACAATTTTTAATATTTGATCCATATGTGTTCCGAAATAAAAACCCAAGAAGAAAAAAAGTCCCGTCCAAACGGCCGCTGTTGAATAGGCATATAATGCAAATATTCTAAAGCTCATTTTGTTACTCCCGATAATGAACGGAACAAAATGTCTTACTCCTGGAAATAAATATCCGATTATGAGTGAAAATGGTCCATACTTCTCGATTAAACTGTTCGCTTTTTCAATATGTTCTTTTAATTTCGGTCTAGTTTGTAATTTCTTTTGGATAGGACTGAAGAAAAATCTTCCTGAAAAGTATAGAGTTGTCAAACTCATCACAATTCCAAAAAAAGTTACTATGAGAGCTGGAATTGTAGATAAGTAGCTTTTGGATGTAACAAACCCACTCGTCATAACAATGACTTCATTCGGTACTGGGATCGAGAAAAAGCCAATCCATAGTATAAAAAATAATGCAAAGTACCCATATTGAGAAACAAACGCAAATGCTGTCTCTATATCCATTTTAGTTTCCTTCTTTCAATATAAGCTTACAAATGGATTGTAGCCTTTAAAATATTATACATCTATCCCTATGCCATGTATAGGTAACATGATATGAAATGTTGTACCTTCACCAACTGTACTTTCCACTTCAATTTTACCATTATGTTCAGATATTATCTTATAGGAAACCATTAATCCAAGTCCAGTACCTCTCTCTTTCGTTGTGTAAAAAGGCTCCCCTAGACGCTTAATTTTCTCTTTAGGAATCCCACATCCACGATCTTGAAAAGACACCTTGATTGTATCCTTATTATCACGATGAATCGATACAGATATAAAACCACCTTCTGGCATGACTTCAATACCATTTTTTAATATATTGATAAACACTTGTTTTAATTGATTTGGCTCACAATACAGTTCTGGTAACTCCTCCTCTACATTCAGATAAAGCTGGATATTATTAAGAGCTGCTTGTGGCGTTAGCAAATCAACTGTGTCTTTCACAATCTTTTCAATATTTCTCTTCTGATATTGAATCGCTTGAGGCTTCGCCAAAATCAGAAACTCAGTTATAATTGATTCAATTCGTTTCAACTCTGATGTAATCACATCAAAATACAATGTAAAATCTTCTTTCACATTCGCTTCAAGCAGCTGAATAAAACCTTTTAAGGCTGTCATCGGATTACGAATTTCATGAGCAATTCCTGCTGCAAGCTCCCCTACTACATTTAGTGTATCTGACTTTTTAAGTCGTTCTTCCATCTCAATTCTTCTAGTTACATCATTTAATATCGCTAAATGATGATCATCATATATATTTTTATTCAGTGTGTACTCAATAATACGATCATTTATTACAAACTGACCTGTTGGACTTTCCTCTTGTAACAAATTCGCCCATTTCTCATCTTTGTTTTGGGTATTCTGATAAATAAAATCCTGAAATTTTAGATTTTGTTGGCCTTCGAAGAGTACAAATTTCTTTTTTGCTCTTTTATTCATATCAACAATTGTTCCATGATTATCTATAATAATAAAACCATTTAACGTATTGTCGTATAGCTGTCTAAATTTATGCTCACTTTCCCTCAGCGTCTTTTCAATTTGTTTACGTTCTGTTACATCTCTAAAGATAGCCATGTTTAGATGAGGTATAATTTGTTCTTTTATAGCATACTCGATGATTCGCTCTTCTCCGTCTATTAATGTTATAGGTATCTCGATATAATTGTCTGAGTGCATGGATTTATTTTTTGAGCTTAGACAAAGATGAAAAGTCTCTTTCGGAATTATCTGTGCAATGTTCTTCCCAAGTAGTTCTTCTCTATTCATCTTTACAATTTGGCATGCAATAGGATTCACATCAATAATTTGTAGGTTCTCATCCCACAGAAGAATACCATCTAACGTTCCCTCAAAAATTTTCCTAAACTTCTGTTCTTCTTCTCTTAAATGCTTTTCCATTAATGTTCTTTCACTTACGTTTCTAAAAATCGTCATATTGTAATCGTCTAGAACTTTATACTTGGAAGTGAATTCTAAGCGCTTTACCTGGCCGTTGTACATATTGAAGTCTAATTCATCACGTTGCTTACCTGTTACCTTTAGATCTTCTAATACCTTAATAACCTCAGGATTATGTTCATCGATAAAATCTAATAGTCTAGACTTACATAATAGCTCATTTGGCATTTCAAAAGTTTTACTTGCCGACTCATTTGCTCTAATAATGTTTCCTTCTTGGTCCCAAATGACGATCGCATCTAATGCGGAATCAAATATCTCTCTAAACCTTAACTCACTTTTTTGAAGCATTTGTTCCATTGTTCTTTTCTCAGTAACATCTCTCATGATGGACATATAATAGTTATCTTGAATATGTGAGGTGGTCGTAAATTCGAATAGTTTCTTCGTCCCGTTTCTTAATTTAACCGGTAGTTCTCCTTTTGCCCGTTGCTTTTCATCAAGAATCTTCCATTGTTTTTCAAGCTTAAATAAATATTTCGGCTCTACAAAATCATAAATGGATGTTTTATTATTCAATTCTACTCGTTGCAAATCAAAGCTTTTCATAAAGGAAAGATTGCAATCTATAAAAATACCGTTTCGGTCGAAAATCACAATTCCATCTACTGCCCGGTTATATACATCCGAGAACATTTGCTTACTAATCTTACGTTGATGCTCCAATAGTTTTCTAGAAGAAATGTCTCTCATGACTGAAAGATCTAATCCTCTTTCGGTATCTTTTCTGGCAGAAAACTCTACAATTTTTACTTTTCCGTTTCTTAAACGAATTGTGATTTCACCTTTTAACTTTCCTTCACTATATAGAATAGATTCGTCTAAAATTGACTTTTCATTTGATTGCAAAATTAAAAATTCGCTCAAACTTCTTCCAAGTAACTGTTCTTTAGGAAGTTCAAATAAATCACACGCTGCCTGATTTACCTCAGTAAAGCATGTCTTGTCGTCAAACAAAATAATAGCATCTAATGATTGCTCGAACATAATTCTATATTGTTCTAGTTTATCCTTCAGTCTTTTATTCTCTTGTTGCATTCGTTCAAGTTCATCAACAACGATTACACTACTTTGTTTTGTATACAAGATAGCCCCTCCTTTAATAACACACTCCACCTTCTCTCTAATTTCTACAAATTCCACTGTAGTCCTTTATCTTTTTCTCGACAAAAACTTCCATAATCCTACTTATCTCTTTTTTCACTTAAAGTATGATAAAATAGCCCTTAGTGATTACTATCACAAGCTTGGTTACAAACTACTAGTGATGGTAATAGTGATAATATGATTTTTCTTTTCATGAAGGAGCGTCTTAATTAAATGAATGTCGTTTTAACAACTTTAAATGCTAAATATATTCATACGAATCTGGCTATTCGTTGCTTGCGTGCGTATGTAGAGCCAGAACATAAAATAAAAATGGTAGAATACACGATTAAAGACCCAGCGATGAATATTGTGACAGATTTATTCCGAAATAATCCGGACGTCATCGGATTTAGCTGTTACATTTGGAACATTGAAGAAACAATTAAAGTAATCTCAATGATAAAAAAGATTAAACCTGAGCTAAAAATTATTTTAGGTGGACCAGAGGTTTCATATGATATCTCTTACTGGTTAGATCGCCTTCAAGATGTAGATTACATTGTAATCGGCGAAGGAGAAGAAACGTTTAAGCAATTACTTGATTATATGAAATCAGGTGATGACCTTCATTCTATTGCAGGTTTAGCGTTCCGAACAGTCGATGGAAAACAAGTAATCAATCCACAACGCAATAAGCTGAATCTACAAGAGTCTCCGTCACCATTTCGATTTGAAGAAGATTTATCACATCTTCCAAAACGAGTAACCTATATCGAAACAAGTAGAGGTTGTCCATTTAGCTGTCAATTCTGTTTATCTTCAATTGAAGTTGGAGTTCGATATTTTAACAAAGAAAAAGTAAAAGATGATATTCGTTATTTAATGAACAATGGTGCAAAGACGATAAAATTCGTGGATCGTACGTTTAATATTAGTCGTAGCTATGCAATGGAAATGTTTCAGTTTTTAATTGATGAGCATTTACCAGGAACTGTTTTTCAATTTGAAATTACTGCTGACATCATGCGTCCCGAAGTTATACAGTTTTTAAATGACAATGCTCCGAAAGGATTGTTCCGTTTTGAAATTGGGGTGCAGTCTACCAATGATTCGACAAACGAGTTAGTTATGAGAAAGCAAAACTTCCAGAAGTTAACTCGTACAGTAACGATGGTAAAAGAAGGCGGGAAAATAGATCAGCATTTAGATTTAATAGCTGGACTTCCCGAAGAAGATTACAACTCGTTTAAGAATACGTTTAATGATGTATTTGCAATGAGGCCCGAAGAATTGCAGTTAGGTTTCTTAAAGATGTTACGTGGAACAGGATTACGAATTCGTGCGAATGAACACAATTATGTTTATATGGATCATTCTCCATACGAGATTCTTAAAAATAACGTTCTTACTTTTGAGGAAATTTCAAAAATTAAACAGGTTGAAGATGTTTTAGAAAAGTATTGGAACGATCATCGAATGGATTTAACAGTAGAATATTTAGTAACAGAAGTATTCCCAACTCCATTTGACTTTTTCCAAGATTTCGGTTCATTTTGGGACGAAAAAGGTTGGGGAAGAATTGGACATCAATTAGAGGATCTTTTCTTACGTTTATGGACATTCTTGAACGAAACAAAGCAAACACAGCTAGATGTAATAGTAAGCCTAATGAAAATTGACTACCTACGAAATCAAAAATATAAACCTAGAAAACCTTGGTGGAATGAAGTGTTAGTAAAAGATGAGCGCTCAATATATTATCGTCTATTGCTCGAACAACCTTCATTATTAGGTCCTGATTTTAGTGCCCTTCAGTTACAAGAGAAAGAATTGTACAAGCATACCGTATTGGAATCCATTTCGATTGATTTACACTCTTATATGCAGCTAGGTGAAATACGAAAAATGCCGTCCATTTTATTAGCCTATTTTGATCATCAAGAAACGGGCACAAAATTATATTCTGTACCCGCTCAAAAACTTGAGGAAATAAAGATGGTGGGACATAATTATATAAATCATCCCTAAATGGCTAATAATATTTAACTTATTCTACCTATTAAGTAGTATACTTTTTTTTTGTAATATTTATTAATCAGTTCAGCTGGCGAAACAAGTTCGTTCCATTGCGCTGCAGACACTCGCTTTCCGCGGGGAGGAAGCTGATGGTTATTTTCACTATCGTGAAAAAACTACCTCCTCGCTACGCCTGCGGGGTCTCAGCCTTTCCTCTACTTCCCGCAGGAGTCGAGTGTCTTCCGCTCCATTCCACTAGTTTTTATAAATAGTATGCAAAATCAAACAAGTCTAAAACAACAAATAAAAGACCCGAGCTAATAGGTGAAAGATTCATTGAAATTTTCGCCTTATAGTTCGGGTTTATCATTGGCTGAAATACTTATCTCCCCGCCTGTTTATTTCTTTTTTTTCTTTGACTTCTCTTTTGCCTCTGCTAATATTTCAAGTGGCTTGTTTGCATTGAAATCTCCGTTTTCCGAGCCAAACTCCTCTTGTAATAATACCTTCATTGCATGATCATTTTTACCGATTTGACGTTTCTTTTTTTCACCTTTAGACATGACTATTCCTGCCTTCCGTTCTGGTAACCTTTTTTGGAATTCCGATTGGCACCTTTAATCGCCTGCTCTTCTACTGCTTCTTGAGCAAACTCTGTGTCAGGAAGACTTTCCTTCGGTGTTTTATTATTTTTATAAGCAGCATCGAATTTTGCTCTTCGTTTAGCCATTTGTATCCCTCCAAAGTTCAAATGAGGAAACTCCTCTATTTTAGTTTGACCATACAGGAAGAGTACATGAACGGAAGTTATATCCTATTTCACTTTGTGCTGATAAGCAATTAAAACAATGTCTTCACCTGTTTCATTTCGAAGCTGGTCTTCTAATTCCTTTACTTCTTTTAATTTATCTTCAGATAAACTTGCAACTGGAAAATCGTTATTCTCTACCATATTAATCACTCCTTTATAATTAGCTTCCCTGTTATTTATCAAAGTCATTCATATCATTAGGACAGTTGGAAATAATAATGGTAGTGCTAATAAAAGAGGTGATAGTGATGAAGGATAAGAAAAATAAAGATACTGAAATTGAAGTTCCTTTTATAGATGAAACGATGCCACATCAACCAGATTCTCCAGTATTTAAAAACAGTGGAATTAAGATGGAAAAACCTTTTATTAATAATCAAGGAGTCGTTATCGGTGATAGCTTTTATGATTCTCCTAACTCTCCTTTAAACAACTGGTCCGATGATGTAGATCCTGAAATCATGGCAGGAGATGAGTGGGTTCATCCAACGAATGATATCGGCTGGAATACTTCAGAAAACAGAGAACTTGTAGAGAAAAATATCCCACCACAAGGGGTACCATTTATGCACCCAGATAAGGACGTTAGTTATAGAAAAGATTGAGTAAAAATGCCAGCTGATTTTAGCTGGTATTTTTATTTTTGAAAGGGCAGTTTTCGCATAGATTGTTGTTTTTCCAATAAGATCAGAGTCATGTAACATATCGTAGCTTTTCGCTAAAGCAATGAATATTTCAAATGTATTGACCCATAACAGATACCCCTAATAGGACTAGTAACAAAAAGTTTATGAAAAAGCCTATATGAAATAAGAAAGAAGCCCACATTTTAAGGCTTCTGACTTGAATTGAATTATTCTATTTCATCCGGTTTTATTTCCTTTAATACGATAAAGGCTGCTATTACACATAGACCTGTTATGGAGTAAAACATTACTTGGTGTGATGCCTTCATAAGGAGTACAAAAACAGGCGGTCCTGCTGCAACCCCTATAAATCTCATCGAGCTATATACCGAGGAAATCGTACCTCTTTCTTCCTTTTCAATTCCTTCTGTTATTAAGGCATCTAAACATGGTAGTGCAACTCCGATTCCTATTCCACAAAAGACAAAGGTCCCGATAAGGAAATATATATTTTCTGAAAAGCTAATGGCAAATACAGAAGCACCAAGCAAGATTGTACCCCCAAAAGTGATCCATTTCATTAACACTTTGCTTTCCTTGATCTTCTTTCCTGTAATATAGGAGGATAAACATAAAGCAGCTAATGGGATGGCTAAAATAAATCCTTTCTTTATACCATCGATGTTATGTTTAGACTCAAGCATATCTGATAAATAAAATAATACTCCGAAGAGTACGAACATCAGTATACAACCAATAACAAAAATAGAATATAGCCATTTCCCATCCTTTTTAAAGATTCCCTTAATACATTTCAAGAACTCTTTAAAGGGTAAAGGATCTTCACGCTTGTCCGGCGTTTGAACTAGAAAAAACATTAAAATAACAGAAATGGCCGTGAATACTGGAATCGAGAAAAACGGTAAATACCAAATAAAACCAGCTAATACTGAACCAAGTATTGGACTAAGCACTTTACCAAATGTATTTGCAGTCTCAATAACACCTAGTTCTTTACTGACTTCTTCTTCACTTTTAAACATATCACCTACAAGCGGCATGACAACTGGTGCAGCACCTGCTGCTCCTACCCCTTGTAATATGCGTCCAATCAAAATCATCATATACGGATCCTTCATTTTCCAAGCGGCATACCCAGATATAAGACCACCAATTCCTGCGATAATGAGACTTGGAATAATTACTTTCTTTCTTCCTATCCGGTCTGATAAATAACCAGCAATAGGGATTAAAATTATAGCAACGATTGAGTATAAGGTAATGACCATACTCACTTGAAACGAACTTATTTTTAATTTCTTCTCGATAGTTGGGAGAACTGGTATCAACATTGAGTTCCCTAACGTCATCACCAATGGTATGGAAGCTAGTGAAACGATTGCCCATTTCTTATTATGTTCCATATAACTACCTACCTTATCTAATAATATTCGACCTTCTTAATATAAGTAAAACTTGCACTAAATATTATGGGTAAATATTACATTCAAAACTTTACCACTTTAAAGGAGTGGGGGCCTGGCCCCCACTCCTTTAAAGTGGTAAAGTACGGCCAGCATAATAAAAAGGAACCCACTTCATAAGCTAGAAGTTGATTCCTTCATTATTGTGTATTAGTTTGTTTTAATTTATCCAATAATAACTCGTTCTTTTGGATAGTGGAAATTGGATTTCTTCTCTCTTCCGCCTAGTACAAATAAAGATATTAGGATACCGATTCTTCCAACGAACATTAGGAAGATAATTACACATTTTCCTATCGTACTTAATTCAGGTGTTATTCCCATTGAGAGACCAGAAGTTCCAAATGCAGAGGTGACTTCAAAGATAATACTTGTCAGAGAAAACGGTTCTGTAATAGTTAAGATTATGACTGATGTTGTACATATCAAAACTGCCATAATGGTTACAGCTACTGATTTATGAATGTCTTCTTCATGAATTTCACGGTTAAATACTTTAATTGATCTATTTCCTCTTGCAAAGTGAAATAAAAACAAGACATTTAATGCAAGAGTTGTTGTACGAATTCCCCCACCAACTGAGCTTGGTGATGCACCAATAAACATCAGAACAGACATAATTAGTAATGTCGGTTCACTTAAATCAGGAACATTTAATGTGGCGAGTCCTCCACTTCTCGTACTTACCGATTGGAATAATGAGTAAAACAACGACTCGTGCCAGCTTTTGTCTGCGAGGAAATGCTTTGCTTCTAATAAATAAATTAACAGTGTTCCGATAATAACTAATAAGAAAAAAGTGGTGGTAGTTAGCTTTGTAAATAATGAGAAACGAAAGCGATAACCCTCTGTTTGATTCGATAAGAAGTTTTTTACTTCAATTAAAACTGGAAAACCTATTGCTCCTAATATAATGAGAAGCATATTAATAAATTGTACGAAATAATCATTTGCATAAGGAATTAATGAATTCCCTGTAATATCAAATCCGCCGTTAGTTGTTGCAGATACCGATGCAAAGAAACCATGAAGAAATGCTTCTTTCCAATCAGGATAATAATTTAGAAAATATAACCCTAATATAAGAGCACCGATTATTTCAATAATAATAATGAGATATAAAATTTGCTTTAATAAATTTACTAATCCCGAAAGATTTGTTTGGTTCTGATCTAACATAATGAGACGTCGTTCTCGTAAACCAATTTTTTTACCCATTAACAACCAAATAAACGTCCCCAATGTCATAATACCTATTCCACCGAATTGAAGCACAAACGCTAATATAAATACTCCTGTTGTGCTGAAAGTTTCAGACGTATTTACTACCGTTAAACCTGTTACACTAACAGCGCTAACAGCTGTAAAAAGAGCATCTATAAAAGACCATTCAACTTCTTTTTTATGCGCAATTGGTAAACTTATTAAAATAACTGAAACACTGACAGCTAAAAAATAGAAACTTACGATTAACTGTGCAGGACTAAGAACATGTAGCTTCATTTTTATTTTATGTAACACTACTATTCATACCTTTCTAATCTAACTATATCTTTATCATTCTTACGCAACTCATAAAAAAGAACAACCTTTTTTTATAAGTGTCAAAAATTGGAATAGACTCCAATTTCAAGTTTTCCTTCCACCGCTTGAAATACTTGGTCAGTATCATTAAGCATATATTCTCCGATACTAAAAAAGCAACACCAGTTGCAAAGTTTCTATAAAAAAGGAGTTGTTCATATGTCACGTAATAGTAATAAGCTATTAGTGCCTGGTATTGAACAGGCATTAGATTCTATTAAATATGAAATTGCACAAGAATTCGGTGTCAATTTAGGTTCAGATACAGTATCAAGAGCGAATGGATCTGTAGGTGGAGAGATTACAAAGCGCCTTGTTCAAACTGCTCAATCTCAACTAAATGGTCAATTCAACCCAGAACAATAAAAATTGAATACACATGGCTAAACCGGGTCCTAAACGAACCCGGTTTTTAACGCTTTAAAGGAGTGGGGGCCTGTCCCCCACTCCTTTAAAGCGTTAAAAAGAATGAGTAGGTCAGATGATATTTTTCAATGAAATACCTAGACCTACTCAATTTAGTATTTATTTGTTATGGTGATTATTTTCATGCTTATTGTTTCGGTTTTTATTATTGTTTTCTTGTTTCTTCTTATCCTGTTGTTTTTCTTTCCCTTTTTGCACGGCTTCAGGAGGACCGTTCTTGTCCTCCTGGTTGCTCTTGCCTTTATTAGATTGTTTGTCATTCATTTTTGGTTTATCTTTATCTATTCCAGCTGGGTTGTTTGGATCTCCCTTTTTATCAAAAAGTTTATCCTGTTTGTCATTTCCATTATTTTTACCTTGGTTATCGTTTTTATGGTCACTACCTTTTCCTTGACCATTACCATTGTTAAGGCCTTTTTCAGCTGCCTTCATTTCTTTTTTCTCTTGCTTTTCCAGGTCTTTCTCCCTAGCAGTTAATGTTTCTTTTACATATTTCCCTGTAGAGATTCCCTGTTCCAATGCATGTTCTCTATCTTCCTTTGTACTATTTAACGCTGTTATAACAACTTCTTCTTCCTTGGAAGATTCGACGATTGATTGAACATTTTCATTCAATTCTTCAGCTAACGGTGCATCCTCTTCTTCTACTATAACGGTCGTTAGAAGGACTTCCGCACCCTCTTTATAATAACCCGAATCTTTACTTTCTTGAATAATAGCTTGCGTAACAGAATCAATTGGTTCGTTCATCCACTCTTCTAGATTATTAACAACCTCTTCACCTTCTGAGTTGAATGCCTCTAAACTAACAACACGAAGCTTTTTATCAACGCCAGCTTCAATGCTAGGATTAATGTCAATTGTCATATATGCATACACTTCATTGCCATCATATAAATTAAAGATCGAGAAAAACAATAATGCTGCAGCTACCGCACTTGCAATACCCGTTCTCCATTTATTGAGACGGAAATAGGATTTCTTTGTTGGAACATATTCATTCACTGGAAAAAAATCAACTTCCTCTCCAATCTCGTAGTGCTCCTTACCCTTTCTACTTCGAAGGAATTCACCTTCAGGGGTTAATAGCGTTATATATTGGTTGCCGATTTCAAGTATTACTCCACGCTTCAATGATTCATCACCCCTTTTACATACTCCTTTAAATACACATATTCGCTAGCCATAATAATACAAACTGCAATAATATACTTTCGATTACGCTCAATCGTTTTACGACTGACATCCACATGCTTTTCTAAATCTTTAATTGGAAGACGTTTCTTTTCAAATAATACTTTCTTAAAGTTAGGGTTCTGAATGACTGTATAGGCTACCTTCATTGCATTTTCTCTAGCGTCTGCATGTTTCGGTGATTGTTCGACTAAATCCTGAAAAGTTAAATCAAATTGTTTTAATATCGTTTGATAGTGTAAGATTTCATCTTTACGATGATCTTGCTCTAACTTCTTTTGAAAATCTTCAACCGAAACTTTAACTTCATATTTATTTTGAATTGATTCTTCATCATCCACATTTGTATCTAATTTAACACTATGTTGCTTGCTTTCTTTACGTATAAAATCGATTACTCGTCTTTTTATAATTAATTCAGCAAATGAGAGAAGAGAACTGCCTTTCTCGGTTGAATATTTTTCAATTGATTCATGGAAAGCCATTAAACCAATACTAAATTCATCATCTTGCTCATTAATATATCGTTTACAAACTTGCGAAACGGTTTTTGCTATAAAAGGTTTATATTGATTAATAAGTTCATTTTGTAGGACAGTATCCCCTTTTTGAATTGCTAATACTTTATCTTCAAGGGTTTCTTTCTTTCCCAATTTAAAGAGTATACTCAGCAAAAGCCTTCACCTCTTCTCCTCACTATATCATTCGAATTATTTTTAGGTTTATGTCGGTATTATAAAATATTTTTTTTACCCGAAATAGAAGAATATGAAACCTAAAAATAATCGAAAAAAATTCACAGCACACTCCAATTTGTTGAAGTGACTATAAATTTTTTATCTATTATAGCATAGAAGAAGTTTTTACAATGTTTTTTTGAGGAGAATCTTGTTTCCAACTTCTGCTTAAATGGTCACTTTTTTTTATGAACCTTATTTTCACCATATTATACGACCTATAGAATTTGTTTGAGGGGGTTTAAACAAGTTATTTGGAAAAGATTTTCTTCGTGAAAGTCGGTAAGTCGGGAATTCTAACAGTAATAGACGAAATTGAGAGGTGAAATTTTTATGCATACGATGTGGAAAGGTTCTATAAGCTTTGGTCTGGTTAATATTCCCATCAAGCTATATTCTGCAACTGAAGACAAAGATATTAAATTACGTACACTTCATAAGGAATGTCATACTCCGATAAAATATGAAAAGGTTTGTCCAAATTGTGATAAAGAAGTCGAACCGGATAACCTTGTCAAAGGCTACGAATACGTTAAAGGAAAATTTGTTATTTTGACTGATGATGAACTGAATCAACTAAAGGAAGAGCATGAAGAAAAAAGTGTTGAAATTATTGACTTCGTAAAATTAGATGAGATTGATCCAATTTATTTTAGTCGTTCCTATTTTATGGGACCAGGGGAAAATGGTAATAAAGCTTATGCCCTGCTACGTGAAGCTCTTGAGAAGTCTGGAAAAATCGGAATTGCTGAAATTACTATTCGTTCCAAACAGCAAATGGCTGTTGTTCGCGTTTATAAGAACACTCTTGTGATGGAAACGATTCATTATCCAGATGAAGTACGGAACATTGGAGAAGTACCAAGCGTACCAGAAAATGTTGAGATTAACCCTAAAGAGCTTGAAACTGCTATTATGTTAATCGATCAGCTAACCACCGAATTTCAACCAGAAAAGTACAAAGATGATTACCGAGAAGCTGTTCAAGAGCTTATTCAATCCAAAATTAATAGCAATGAGGGAACTACTTCAAAGGAAGCACCACGAACAAATGTCGTGGATCTCATGAGTGCTTTGCAAGCTAGCATTGAACGAACAAAGGGTGCACCAACCGGAGCGAAAACTGCAAAATCAAAAGTGAATACCACTCAAAAACCACCGGTTGTGCAGGAAAAAACAGGAACAAATAAGGATCCTGTTCATCAAAAGAAAACACGGACTACAAGAAAGAAAGCCTAATTCTATATTGTTTCGACAATATAGGATGCTGCTTCAAAAAGGCTTGGAAATTGAAGGTCAGCTTGTACAGAAGGGTCCTTTCCGATAAGGATTGTTTTTGTACCTGCTGCCTTTCCAGCCAGAATATCTACATCACGATCCCCAATCATGTAACTCTCCTCTAGGTTAATGTGATGTTTTTCAGCTAGATCAATGAGCATTTTTGCACCTGGCTTTCGACACTCACAACCTTCATGAGGCTTGTGCGCACAATAAGAAACCTCTATTACACTTGCTCCATACTCCGCTAATTGTTTTTCCATTTCTTTATGTACGCTATGAAGCGCATTTTCTGACATAAAACCTAGTCCAACTCCACCTTGATTGGTAACAACAAAGACAGGTAAGTTACGATCATTTAACTTTTTAACCGCTTCACCTACCTTAGGCAATAAATAAAAATCTTTCGGTGTGTTAACGAACTTTACTCTCTTCGAAAGCACTTCATTAATAACACCATCTCGATCAAGAAAAACTCCAATATTCATATTTACCCTCCATTATGTGCAGTCTATATGTATTATTATGCAAAATTTGATTTGGAATACTAACATGACTAATGACCCTTTCTTGGAAGGAGCAATTTCTAATGAAAATCCCTAAACCAATGCTCCCTACGCTAACATTCGAATTTCCATCAGGTGAAGACTGGATTTATGAAATTAAGTACGATGGATTTCGTGCTTTATTTTATATTGATCATCATGAATTTTCACTTATAAGTCGAAATGGAAATTCATTAATTGAACAATTTCCTGAAGTAAAGGATGCCGTCACCTTATTACGTGAGCTTTGGAAAGACCATCTTCCTCTATTATTAGACGGAGAATTATGTTTACTCGACTCTCCCTATAAAGCAAACTTTGAAGAAATTCAGCTTCGGGGGAGACTGAAAACAACAGATAAAATAAATCATTCAATGAAGCAAAAACGAGCACATTATTGTGTTTTTGATCTTTTACAGATACAGAATAATTATTTGACTTCGACTCCTTATGTAAACCGAAAGAAAAAACTGTTGGAGTTATTTAAAGAAGCCAACCTCCCTTTAGACGTACAACCATTATCTGACGTTTTTGTTCAATATATAAAAAGCTTTGAAAATCAAAGCGAAGCGTGGAAAATCGCAGAACGGTATATGGCAGAAGGAGTGATTGTTAAACACAAATCAAGTAAATGGGAAGAAGGAAAACGATCAACTCAGTGGTATAAGGTAAAAAACTGGAAATATGGTTTTTTCTTTGTTACGGCCTATGAAAAGAAGAATGGCTACTTTCATGTTTCGGTCATTCGTAATGGAGAAACGTTTCCAGTTGGTCTTGTCTCACATGGATTTTCATCAGAGGAAAGAGATGCACTTATTCAAGTTATTAAAGCAAATAAGGTAAAAGAAAACACTGATTTTATTTATGTAGACCCAGGCATCTGTGTAGAATTATCTTTTTTAGAATTATATAAAGAAGCATTACGTCAGCCTAATTTCGTACGTTTTCGTTTTGATATACAATGGGAAGAATGCACGTGGCAGAAACTTCAAGAAGGATTACACCCCCTTCCTGAAGAGGTGGTCATTACCCATCCGGATAAGCCGTTATGGCCAAAGAAGAAAATTGATAAACAAACATATTTATTTTATTTACGAGATATTGCCCCATATATGATGCCTTTTCTAGAAAATCGGTTATTAACTGTCATTCGTTATCCACATGGGATGCTAGGCGAACCATTTTATCAAAAAAACAGACCTGACTATGCACCGGATTTCATTGAAACAGTTGAATCAGAAGGCATTCATTATATTGTATGTAACAACATCGAAACGCTAGCATGGCTCGGAAACCAATTAGCGTTTGAATTTCACATCCCGTTTCAAACGATTAAGTCAAAAGGACCATCTGAAATTGTCTTTGATTTAGACCCACCATCAAGAAACGACTTTCATTTAGCGATTAAGGCCGCACTCATGATGAAAGAGGTTTTTGACGGGTTGAAACTAACTACATTTATAAAAACGTCTGGAAACAAAGGATTACAAATTTATATCCCACTTCCCGAAAATACATTTTCATATGAGGATACAAGGAAATTTACTGAGTTTATGGCACATTATTTAATTACGAAGGATCCTGGTTCATTTACGATAGAAAGATTGAAGAAAAATCGTGGAAATAGATTATACGTTGATTATATCCAGCATGCGGAAGGAAAAACCATTATTTGCCCCTATTCAGCGAGAGGAAATGAAGATGCTTTAATTGCAACACCTTTGTATTGGGAGGAAGTAACTGAAAGCTTGTCACCTGTGAAATTCCCTGTCAATTCCATTATGGATCGAATAAAAAAAGTGGGAGATCCTTTTCAATCTTATTTTGAAGCGAAGTACTCGCAGCCCTTCCAAGACATTCTCAATTTTTTATCGCAAACTACTTAAAAATGAGGAATTCATAAAGAGTTCCTCATTTAGTACATTCAATTAGCCAGCAATCACGGTATTCTCCTTCGTGCCATTCATTTTTAGGTAATAATTTTACTTTTGTAAAACCGCACTTTTCATAACAACGAATGGCTCGTGTATTCCAGGCTTGTGGATCCATAACGATGCGATCAACGTTTAATACGTTGAATAGAAAATCTTTCATTATTGTAACTAGTTTCGTGCCAAGTCCACTTCCCCAATGTTGTACTTCTCCAATGAATTGATCGAGCCCATAAATTAGTTCGTTATCATTATATCCATATTTTTTTACACCTTCTGGATCTAACCTGTAATATTGAATATAACCAACTGGAGAATCATTGACTAGAACCAGGTTTCGCTTTACCGTATCATTTTCTTTATAAAATTTTTCGTAAACTTTATTGATTGTAAAAGGATTATCTCGTCCTTCATAATATTCCAATACTTTTGGGTCTGATAACCATTTGGCAATGAATGTTGCATCTTTCTGTTCTAGTGGTTTAATAGTTATTTCATTTAACTGAATCATCTTTTCCTCCTTATATGTAACTCCCCACTAATTACCAAGTTATATTTACTATTAAATTAGCTTTCAAAGACGATTCTACCTCTAACAAGTCATTAAATAAGAGGTTGGGACAAAACTAAAAAACACCACATAAATACAAACAATTTCAGTGTAGGCTTTTAATACCGCTTATGATTTCCGTGCAAGACTTCGCTTTCCGCGGGTAGCCCGTGAGCCTCCTTGGCGAGCCTGCGGGGTCTCACATAAGCTACTCTTCCCGCAGGAGTCTTCGCCTTGCACTCCAATCAACCGCTGGTAAGAGCTAGAATCTAGATGTACATGTGAACAAGTTAAAAACCCGAACTAATTTGCTCCTACAATGCAATTAGTTCGGGCTTTCCTTAGACTAAAACACTTTTGTCCCAGCATCTTAGATTTCTAATTAAAGTAAGAAATCGGTGATTTATTGGAAACTATTTCTTTATTTACAATATTTACAGGAATTTCACCATTTAAAGCTTGAAGCATGTTTTCTGCTACTACTTCTGCCATTTTCGTTCTTGTACCAATACTTGCACTTCCTATATGAGGAAGTGTAACAACGTTAGGTAAAGTTAATAATGGGTGATTGAAATCAACAGGTTCTTGTTCGAAAACATCCAGGCCTGCTGCCCAAATTTCTCCATCCTTTAACGCATAATAAAGATCATTTTCGTTGACGATGCCACCACGAGCAGTGTTGATTAAAATGGAAGTATCCTTCATTATTTTGAAATGCTCATCTCTAATCATGTTTTTCGTTTCTGGAGTGTAAGGCGTCATGATACAAACATAATCTGACCTTTTTAATAGGTCTTCTAATGAACAATATTCTAATCCTAGTTCCTGTTCCGAATCTAATTTTCTACTTCGATTATGGTACAGTACATTCATATTGAAGCCTTGTGCTCTTTTAGCTAGTGCTTTGCCAATACCGCCTAGGCCAATAATTCCCATAGTAGAGTTATAAATATCTTGACCTGTTAGAAGCATCGGAGACCACGAGCTCCATTTGCCACTTCTTAAAAAATCGGAAGCCTCTGTTATTCTTCTAGCAGTAGCCATTAATAATGCGAATGTTAAATCTGCTGTTGTTTCTGTTAATACACCTGGGGTGTTCGTAACAATTATTCCCCTTTTCGTAGCTGCATCAACATCAATATTATTAAACCCTACCGCCATATTACTAATCACTTTCAGATTTTTCGCTTTTTGAAGCAATTCCTCGTCTATTGTATCTGTTAACAAACAATATAATCCGTCTATATCTACTATCTTTTCTTCTAAAATCTCACGTGGAACTGGTGTATCTTCTTCGTTCCAAATTGAAACATCACAAACCTCTTTTAATTGATTCATTACATGGGTCGGTATCTGTCTTGTAATAAATATTTTTGGTTTCAAACTGTCATCCTCCTCCCTTCCCCTATGAAAAGACTTTCACTAAACGCATAATTTGTTCTGTTCGTTCTTCCATCCACTTTGCAGACTTCTCCATTGCCCCTTCAAGCGTACACGGACCTGGTACGATAGAGAAACCACTTACGATGCCAAGCTCATCCATTTGATTACCATCTAACTCCAGTCCTCCACATAGCGCAATCACAGGTATTTGATGCTTTTTAGCCATTTTACTTACCCCTGCAATTACTTTACCCGAAAGAGTTTGGCTATCTAATTTACCTTCGCCTGTAATGATAAAATTTGCATCCTTCACTTTTTCACCGAATTGAACCGCATCCATTACGACATCTATTCCTGACTGGATTGAAGCTTGTAAAAACGCAACCAATGCTGCACCCATACCACCAGCGGCTCCACCACCTACGATTTGACAGATGTCGATTTGTCTTTGTTTTTGAACAATTTTACTAAAATTTAGTAATGCTTGATCTAGAATAGTAACATCCTCTGGGGATGCTCCTTTTTGAGGTCCAAATATTGAAGAAGCTCCATTTGGTCCACATAGTGGATTTGTTACATCACTTGCAATTATAAATGAAGACTCCTTAATTCGAGGATCTATGCCTGAATCATCAAAGTGATCCAGTCTTGATAGAGCTCCTCCACCTTCAGGCAGATCTTTTCCATCAGATGAAAAAAATCTTACACCTAACGCTTTTAACATTCCTGTACCACCATCATTTGTCGCACTACCGCCAAGTCCGATGATAAATTTTCGATAGTTTCGATCAAGGGCATATTTAATTAGTTCCCCTGTACCATAGCTAGTTGCAAGGAATGGTTTTTTTTCATTTTCTGAAACAAGAGTTAGCCCTGATGCTTGAGCCATTTCAATAATCACAGTTTCTTTATCACCCAAAATACCAACCGATGCTGTAACGGGTTTACCAAGTGGACCTTTTACTACAACTTCAAATTTAGAACCACCAGATGCATAAACAAGGTTCTCCATTGTTCCTTCACCACCATCTGCTAATGGCAATCCTACCACAGAAGCTTGCGGAAAAACGCGCAGAACACCTTTTTCTACAGCTGTACAAATATCACGGGCTGAAATGGAGCCTTTAAAAGAATCAGGAGCTACCACTATATTCATAGAATTCGCCTCCTATCTGCCTACTTTAAGAAATTTGGAAGCCACAATGAGATTTGTGGTAAATATGAAATTAATAAGATATCAACTAATAACACGCAATAGAAAGGGATTAGCGGTTTTAGAATTTGATCAATTCGCAGTTTTCCAATTTGACATGCGACAAATAGATTTACTCCAATTGGAGGAGTCAGCATTCCTACTGCAAGGTTTACAATCATAATGATTCCAAAATGAATGGGATCAATGCCAAATGAAATCGCAACAGGTGTTAAAATTGGTGCCATAATAACAATCGCAGCACCTGTTTCCAGGAACATACCTACAAATAATAATAATACGTTTACGAGTAATAAAAATATGATTGGGTTGTCTGATACTGAGATAAACCATTGAGACACAGTTGCTGGAACCTTCTCAGACGTTAAAACCCAGCCTAAAAGCCCTGCATTAGCAATAATAAACATGATAATTGAAGTTGAGAGAACAGAGTTACGCAAAACTTCCATCATACTTTTAACTGTTAAACTGCGATATACAAATGCTCCTAAAATAAAGGCATATGCTACAGCTACAGCTGCAGCCTCTGTTGGTGTGAAAACACCGCCATAAATACCACCCAAAATAATGACAGGCATAAGTAAAGGCAGTATTGCACTTTTAAAAGCTTTTAATCTACCTCTGGCAGTCATTAATTCATCTTCTTCTTCAAGATCTTCTTCACTTTGATTTATCGTTCCTTTTCCATAGCCTTTTATTTTGCTAATAAAGAATATCGTTATCATAAGAGATCCACCAATTAATAACCCTGGCATAACCCCAGCCATAAACAAATCACCAATGGATATTGAAACACCGGCAGTTAAAGCAAAAATAATCATTGGAATGGAAGGAGGGATAATTACTCCTAGTTCTCCTGAAACAGCTTGAACAGAAGTTGAAAATGGTTTAGGGAATCCTCTTTTGACCATTGCTGGAATTAAGATACTACCAATCGCAGCAACTGTTGCTGCACTAGAGCCTGAGATTGACGCGAAGAACATTGCTGTTAAAACGGTAACCATTGCTAACCCACCTGTAAGTTTACCTACAAGCGAATTTGCAAAATCTATTAATCTTTTTGAAATTCCACTAGCTTCCATTAGACTTCCTGCTAATATAAAGAATGGAATCGCCATTAATGGAAATGAATTCATAGATGAAAAAATCTTTTGCACAGCAACTTGAATCGAGATATCTTCACTTGTCATTGCAAATATGGAGGACAAACCCATTGAAAAGGCAACTGGTACCCCTAATGCAAATAGAATAATTAAACTAATGAATAATAGTAGTGCCATCGTTGTCCACCTCCGGGTTATCTTTAGATGTAAAGATTTCTATGAATACGGCAATACAATTAATTAATGCTAAAATGCTAGCTATTGGTACAGCAGCATATGTCCAAGAAACGGGTAGTTCAAGTGCCCCAGTTGTTTGTCCTTGTATTGTCTCAAGAATTTTAAACCCATATTGTACTAGTAACACTAGAAATACCATATTAAGTATAGTAATGATAGCTTGCATTACTTTTTGAATTATCTTCGGAACGATATGTAGCACAATCTCAACCGAAATTAGTAATCCTTTTCTTAATGCAATTGCTGTTCCAAGTAGTACAATCCAGATCATTAAATATTTTATTACCTCTTCAGACCAAACTAGAGGACTATTTAAAACGTAACGTGCAAAAACTTGATATACAGTTAGTACTGCTATTCCTCCAAAAACAATCGCTAAAAAATTAAATACCCAATGATTTAATAAATCTACTAGTTTAATAAACCCTCTCATATAGCCTCCTCCTAATGCAGTTAATAAGGTTAAACTTTCTACGAGCTCCATATTCTTTATCAAAAGAATATAAGACTCGTAGAAAGGAGAGGGGAGGGATTTCCCCTCACTCACATTCTACTTGATAAAATTGGAATTACTTTGCAGAACGTACTTTTTCAAAGATATCTTTAATTTCAGGGAAATTTGTATCTACAAATCCATCAAGCTTTGCTTGGAAATCAGCTAGGTTTGGCTCAACTAATTTCATACCAGCATCTTGAAGCTTTTGTAGGTATTCGCTATCTCCAGAAATAATCGTTTCAGCAGCATATTTTTTAGCTTCACCATTAGCAGCTTTTTCTAGAATTTCTTGTTGTTCAGGGCTTAATTTATTAAATGTTGTGTCACTAATTACTAAAGAAATCGGTTCACGAACATGTTCAGTTTTTACTAGGTAATCCACTACTTCATTAAACTTAGAGTTATAGATTAATGAAAGTGGGTTTTCTTGGCCATCAATTACACCTTGTTGTAGTGATGTAAATACTTCACCAAATGCCATTGGTGTAGGTGCAGCACCTAATTGTTCGAATGATTTTACAAACACCGGACTCTCTGGCACACGAATTTTTAATCCAGCTAAATCTTCAGGTGTTTTTACTTCTTTATTTACTGTTAACCAGCGAGCTCCACGCTCCCAGTATGACAATACTTTGTATCCTGATTCTTCTAAAATTTTATCTGAAATCTCTTGTCCAACTTCTCCGTTGTATACTTTATCGAAATGCTCTTGGCTATCAAAAAGGAAAGGAACTGTGAAAATTTTTGCAGTATCAGATGACCCAGAAAGTACCCCTGCTCCACCAACCCAAATATCGGCAGTTCCTACTTTTAAACCTTCTAATAGATCTTTATCTGCACCTAATGTACCATCTTCAAATAGCTCAATTTTTAATGAACCATCAGATAATTCTGCTACTTCTTCAGCAAACTTCTCAGCTGCTTGAGCATGGATTTCGGAATTTGGCCATACATGTCCTAATTTTAATTCAACTACTTCAGCTACTTCTTTTCCGTCCGACTCGCTAGATGTCTGATCTGAACTACACCCTGCTAAAACCCCAACTGACAAAGCAAATGCTGATAAACCTGTAAACCATCTTCTCATTTTCATATTCTTACCTTCCTTCTTTTTCTGATTTATTGATAGATTTTTATATACTAATGACTACAAATTGTTTGTAATCAATTAATACTGAAAATATACCGCCTTAACATTTGTAAAAAATTCGATATTGGAGTGTCCAATTGAATAGGCTCCAAAGCCTGATTGTTTTACCCCTCCAAATGGAAGGTGTGCTGCACTAGCAGTACCGTGGTTAATATGAACCATACCGCTTTCAACCTTGTCAGCAAACTCGTATGCAGAAGCAAGATTTTTAGTGAAAATTGATGCAGCTAATCCATAATCAACAGAATTTGCTACTTCAAACGCTTCCTTTTCGTCGTTTACTGCAATAATAGAGAGTACTGGACCAAAGATTTCTTCTTTCGCAATTCTCATATTAGGTGTAACGTCTCCAAAGAGTGTAGGTGCTAGATAATGGCCTTCATCATATTTACCACCGTGGAGTTGCTCACCACCGTATAGTAAAGTAGCTCCTTCTTCTTTACCAATATGAACATATTTTTGAACAGCCTCGAGTTGATTTCGATCTACTAATGGTCCCATTGTTGCACCTTGTTCCCATGCAGGACCAACTTGGAGTTGTTTCATTTCTTGTATAATGGCATTTGTAAGCTCATCTTTTTCACTCTTTAGTACGATTACTCTACTAATTGCAGTACAACGCTGACCGCTTACTGCAAAAGCGGCACTTACAATTTGTTTTGCAACATTTTCCACATTTTCATAGTCGAGTACTACTGCTGGATTTTTCCCACCTAATTCCAATTGTGTTTTCACTAGTCTTCTTCCAGCAGATTCATTGATTTGAACTCCTAAATTTGTTGATCCTGTAAAACTAATTCCTTTTACGAGTGGATGATTTACAAGTGGATTACCCACTTTCGAGCCACCACCGACAACTAGGTTTACAACACCATTAGGAAAGCCTGCTTCAGCAAATAATTCCATTAATCTTGCGGATGTCCAAGGAGTTGCAGAAGCTGGTTTAAAAACAACTGTACAACCAAAGGCTAATGCTGGTGCAATTTTTCTTACAGGAGTAACAACTGGAAAGTTCCATGGTGCGATTGCTGCTATAACACCTATTGGCTGTCTAACAGTTGAATTCCATACATTTGGTCTTTCACCTGGTAATGTGTTCCCATCAATGCGGAATGCTTCCCCTGCCGCAAATCTTGTTTCCTTAGCAGCACGGTAAACTTCACCGATTGACTCGTTGAACACTTTCCCTTGCTCTGCTGATAACATATAAGCTAATTCTTCAGCGTTTTTTTCAAGTAAATCTGCAAATTCATATAAGATAGTTCCTCTGTCAGGACCTGGAACCTTTGACCATGTTTTAAAGGCTTCATCTGCTGCCTTAACAGCTTGATCAACATCATGTTCATTTGAATCTTGAAATGAAGCTAATAGTTGATCTTTTTTAGCTGAGTTATAGATTGAAAAAGTCTTACCACTGTTGCTATCTACCCATTGCCCACCGATAAAGTTACCATAGACTTTTGGTTGAAGTATTTCTAACCACGTTTCCATGCCTTTTTTCTCGCTACTAACGGTCATGATTTCCCCTCCAAGTAAAGATCTTATTAATTTGTAACCACTTCTTTTGCAACTGGATACATTGCAGCTCTACAGATATTTTTCAAATCCTCTAACGTTGGTTTAACTGGATTAACAGCTACATTACCTGAAAGCATCGCTTCCTCTGCAATCATGTCAAGATGCTCTTCTCTCACACCATAATCAGATAATGTTTGAGCAATTCCAACATCCTTTTTCAATTGACGAATTGCTGTTACAGCTTTTTCTGCTGCTTCTCTAGTTGTTAAACCAATGGTATTCTCGCCGAAAATTGTTGCGATTTCTGCAAACTTTTTAACGTTGCCAATGATGTTAAATTGCATTACTTCTGGTAATAAAATGGCATTCACTACACCATGTGGAATCTTAAAATGAGCACCTAATGGCAATGCTAACGCATGAGATAGTCCTAATCTTGTTGTATTAAATGCCATTGCCGCTATTAAACTAGCAAGTAACATTTGATAACGAGCTTCTTTATTTTCACCTTGAACAACTGCTAAGCGTAGGTTTTTCGAAATCATTTTCATAGCTTGTACAGATAGACCTTCTGAAATTGGCTGAGTCGCTTTATTTACATATGATTCTAAAGCATGAGTTAGCGCATCCATCCCAGTTGCAGCTGTAATATGTGGCGGTAATGATGTTGTGAGTTCTGGGTCACAGAGTGCTAATGTCGGCATGTTATAAATACTACCAACACTTACTTTCACTTTTACTTCTTTATCTGAAAGTACTGACCATATTGTTAATTCACTTCCAGTACCAGCTGTTGTTGGTACTGCAATCACTGGCGCAGCTTGATTCGGTACCATATTAATACCTACATAATCACGAATATGACCTGAGTTAGTAAGCATTAATCCAATTGCCTTTGCAGTATCTAGAGAGCTTCCTCCACCTACACCAACAACAAGGTCACAACCTTCTTCATCTGCAAGCTGAAGTCCCTTTTCTACTGATTGAATGGCAGGGTCTGGTTCAATTTCAGAGAATGTAACATAAGGAATTCCGTTATCTTCTAGGGGCTTTGTTAATTTGTCAACTACACCAGCTTGTACAACGCCAGGGTCTCCAACAATTAATACCTTTGTACCATTTAAATTTTTTACATGCTTTGCTAAATCATTAATGACACCGTTTCCAAATTCAATTGCAGTTGGGATTTCATAGCGAAATTGATTAACCATTATTCGTTACCTCCTCAGTATTCAGTGTAATTTGTGCTTGTGTTATGTCTAATCCGTATCTTTCGCCAATTTTTTGTAGCTCTTGTACAACTTTTAATGGAAGCTCAATACCGTTGGTTTTCTTTTCGATCACTTTACGATGCTCAAGCTCTCCGGGAATAAAAATCTCTTCCACATTAGGAGCCTTGGGTTCTGCTTTGATTTCGCAAATATATTGATCCATCCTTTGTTTAAATAACTCAATAGGAATGAATTTTTTTATATCAATAGCGATAAAGAAATGTCCTACATTCTGTGGTTCTTCCCAGTTTTCATACATGTTATTAACGTACTTTCCAAATCCGGCACCTGTAAGGACACCTGCTAGAATATCGATAAACATGGAGATTGCATATCCTTTTGGACCTCCCATTGGAAGTACAGAGCCTTCAAGAGCTGCTTCAGCATCAGTTGTTGGATTACCACCTTTATCTATAGCCCATCCAAGAGGAATAGACTCACCCTTTTGAGCAGCAACAATAATTTTCCCACGAGCTACTAAACTTGTAGCCATATCCATTATGAAGGGTTCTTCTTTACCAGCCGGCACACCAACTGCTAACGGATTTGTACCAATGAACGGTCTAATTCCACCAGTTGGGGGCATTGTTTGTGAAGCATTTGATACAACAAGTAATATCATTTCTTGTTCAATTGCTTTCAAAGCATAATAAGCACCAGTTCCGAAATGATTAGAACCTTTTACTCCTACAAGTGCAGCTCCATTCTCTTTCGCCTTCTTTATGGCAACCTCAAGTGCTTTTGTACCAACTACTGAACCAAATTGATTTTTTCCATTTACAAGAGCAGTAGCAACACTTTCGTTTTCAATTTCAACTTCTGCGAATGGATCAATCATGTCTTGCTCAATACGTTTTAAATAAATAGCTGTTCGAACGACACCATGTGATTCAACTCCGCGTAAATCTGCTTGAATAAGAGAGTCAGCAACTACATCAGCAACTTCTTTTTTCACTCCTGCTGCACTAAATACATTTGCACAGAAATCTTGTAGCTTTTTCCAATCATATCTTGTCGGTAAACTCAACAAATTCACATCCTTTCTCCTTCAGAGTTTTGTCAATCCATGTCCGGTCGATTGTTCCATTTGCAATTTCCTCAAATATTTTTTGTTCATTAAGTTCTTGTTGTTTAACAAGTTCTAGCACTTCCTCCGCTTTTTCAACAGGAACTACTGCAAGTCCGTCTTCATCACCAATAAGAAGATCTCCTGGGTAAACTACCATTCCTCCCACCGAAATCGGAACATTAATTTCACCTGGACCGTCTTTATATGGCCCTCTATGAGTAACCCCTTTTGCATAGACCGGGAAATCACCTTTCATAAATGCACCAGTGTCACGAATCGCTCCATCGATAACAAATCCAACGATACCGCGTTTCTTAGAGATTTCTAACATAATCTCTCCGACAATCGCATTGGTTGTATCTCCTCCTGCATCAACAACAATGACATCCCCTGGTTCAGCGATATCAATTGCCTTATGAACCATAAGATTATCACCCGGTCTTGTTTTTACTGTAATAGCAGTTCCAAGCAGTTTTCCTTCCTTGTGAAATGGTCGTAGCTCAGAACCAATTGAATGTAAGCGGTTTAAATTGTCGCTAATATGAGGTGTAACTACATTGCGGTACTGTTCAATTATTGCTTTATCTACTCTTTTGGTTATAGGTAAAATTCTGAATCCTATGTTACTCACTAAAAATCTCCTCCTTTTTGACTCCACATGACTCTCTTACAATTAAATTAGGCTGCAAAATGTTCGTTGTCGGATGTTTATCTCCATCTTTTTCAATTAACTCTATTAATCTCTTAGCAGCAATTTCACCCATTTCATAGGATGGCTGATTTACTGTTGTTAAAGGAGGATTTAAGTGCATAGACCAAACAGTTTCGTCATATCCAACTAACGAAATATCATCTGGTACATTTAGTCCTACCTCTTTGATTCCTTCTAGTATTTCAAGTGTCATCATATTATTCGTTGAAAATATGGCATCCGGACGATTTTGGTCATCAGATAAAATACGTTTGACAGTTTCTTTTACCAATCCATTCTTCTCTTCAATAATATGAATCAATGAATCTTCTACCTTCATACCTTTGTTTGAAAGTGCTTTCTTATATCCTTCTATTCGATCTAATCTTGGACTAACATAATCTGGCGTGTAGACAAATAAGGCAATTGACTTTTTCCCATGTCGCAGTAGATGCTCAACACCTGCGACTGCTCCTGCAACATTATCCATTGTTACAAGATCAACATCTAACCCGAAGATTTTTCGGTTAATGGTTACAAAAGGGAACTGTTTTTCTACTAGGCTTTTATAAAGAAAGTCGTTTTTCACAGTCGGGTTCATAATTATTCCGTCAACCTGTTTCATTTGAAACCCTTTTACAAGTTCTTCTTCTAATAATGGGTCCTCATTTGAGTTACATATCATTAAGCTATAACCATTCAACCGGCAAGTATCTTCCACACCTTCAAGTACTCTTGCCCAGAATGGGTTCTTTAAATTTGATAAGATGATTCCAATTACATTTGTTTTCATCGATTTCAAGCCTTGTGCCAGCATATTGGGACGATAATCTAATTCTTTTATTACCTTTAGTACCTTATCAATTGTTTCTTGGGTATTTTGGCCATAGTTACCGTTAAGAATTCTAGAAACAGTCGATTTTGAGACTCCCGCATGTTTTGCAACATCAGCAATTGTAACTTTCATATTTCACCTTCTCTATTTATGTAAGCGTTTTTATTTTAGAAACCGATTTTAGAAACCGGTTTCGGAAATCGGTTTAATATAAATTTATCAGATTATTCTTACAAACTCAATATTTTTTTAAGATAGAAAAATCGATATATTTCGGATCTTTCTAATAATCATTTTTTTATGAAACTCAATTATTTAAATTGTATTATCGAATTGGCCTTTGAAAAAATCAAAAAAGCAGCAATACCATTTTATTGGTAACACTGCTTTTTTTTTTAATACTAATTTATATGTAAATAAAAGATACGTATACTGTCATCCTATAGGTGAATTTTTCACCCCATCCAAAGAAAACATTTCATTATATCGCTATAATATAACTCATATCCCTATGATAAAAGATGGATTTTTTTCCTTTGATTGAAATTACAAGTAATTTATTTAATTAATACCAAAATAAATCTTTTCATTTTATGCTCTATTTGAATTATTGCTCCCCCTATTTCTGTCCCTACCCACTAATTACCAAGCTCTTTTTACTATTAAATTAGTACTCTAGGACGATATATTAACTATATGCTCCTTCTATTTAACCGACAATAAGCGTAGAACGTAATTTGACAGAAAAGGGGCGTGTTTAAGTGGATCAGGCACTATTACACGTAATGATTAACCATTGGCGTGGCATGTACAAAGTGTTAAAACATGATTGGCAAACCGTTGCAAGGGAAATTGGCGTGACTTCTTCAGAGCTTCATGTTCTTTGGATAGTAAGTTTTGAGAAAATTGCCCCCATGACAAAAATAGCAGAGCTGGGGCTATGGGATGTTTCTACAGTTGCTCAAATGGTCACTAGATTAAAAAAGAAGATGTTAATTAACACAACTAAAGATAAAAATGATCGAAGAATAACATGGTGTGAGTTAACTCCTATAGGAATTGAAACAGTGAAAAAGTCAAAAGAATTTCATTATCAGTTTGTTGATTTTGTTAGTGATCATAAAGGAGACAGTGAAGATAAAAGGGAGCTTATTGACAATCTCCGTTCTTTCCAGAATGAATTTAATAGACACTTTCATGGTGAAAAGTTCGTGGAATGGATTGATAAAACGGAAAAACAATTACCTTAATTCATCATTGCACCATTTAACTGTTTAGAAATAAGCAATTTAAACCAAGCATATAGAGTGCTTGGTTTATTTATTCGTCTATAAATGGAAAGAAGAATACTGTGTACAGGTCATGTTTCTCAAAACCTAGCTTTTGCGCAATGTGAATCGAATCCTCCCGGAACCATTCTGTCGTCCAATGAGGGATATGCTCCTTCTCTATACATCTTTTAATAAATTGATGGGCCATTTCACTCGCAATTCCTTTTCCTCTGTGCTTTTCATCATATGTATGAATCCCTATTTCCTCATGATTGTCATATACGTAAACGGAAATGCAGGAACCAACTAGTTCATCTTCATGAAATACTGCTATGCCATTTCCCTTTTTATGAAACTCCTCTAAGGATGGCCAGAATTTTAACACTTCAGTTTTTAGCATAGAGGACTGATCAAGATGAATCGCTTCATCATTAACACTCATAAACTTGTAATCTTTGAGCTTTTCATTATATTCTGGTTTGTATTTAATAAAGTCATGTAAATGAAATGTAAACGGAACTCTTTTTCCTCTCTGTACTTCTGTTTCCATAAATATCTTATCTATGTAAGGCTCCCACTTATCAAAAGGATAAACTTCTAAATTCAAACAGTCTTCCCCAATTTCTAGTGCTTCTGGCTTTATCGTATGATGGATAAAATCCTCTACCGTTTCCACAAATATCTGTGTCGGAGTTCCAACAAAATAAAACATCTCATTTATAGCCCAAATTAATGCAGCCTGCGGTCGAGCAGTATTATCCACATAAACTTTCCCTTTATTATTACCGTGTAGAACTCCTTGAATCACAACCTTCTCACGAATAATAGGAAAAACTTCATTAATTAAACCATATTTACTCTCATCTACTAAATGCATCGTCCATCTCACCTATCATCTACTCTTCTACAAATCTATCAACATCATAATTCATATGGAAAAATTAAACAACTAATAACTTTCGGTAGTTACCTTCCTGTTCTTTAACACAGTAAAGCGATGGGGGACAGTCCCACGTTGCTTTACTGTGTTAAAGTTCCTTTTTTAAGTGGGGGATAAGTTGGACGATTAGGATTGTGCTTGTAACTATTACAGATCCAGTAAATTGTAGTAGGGTAAAGTTTCGGTTCAACAGTAGCATATCAAAAATGGCAATTTCGACAAGCATTAAATTGTTGATAATACTACTTTCGAACGCTTCAAGGTATTTTTGACTCCACGTCCACAATGTAAAAGCGATTGATCCATTGACTATTCCTAGCCACAGCACGATAAATACTAAGTTCCAACTAAAATGAGGCAACGCCTCTATGAATATGCCCATACATAACATGCCGATCGCACCAATTACCATTGGTTTCATAACAAGCTCTGTTGGTTTTATGCTGTGTTTTTTAAGTATGAACCTAATTAATATAATATGAATTCCATAACCGATAGAAGAAAAGACAACTAGAGAGATTCCTATTGTATCTTGAAGATTAAACTCCCATGGAAAATAGTACAACCCAGCTCCAACTATAACTCCAATCATACCGACGATCGTTAATTTCTTTATCTTTTCATTAATTAAAATGGAAGCTAACACCGCAACAATCGTTGTATTTCCAATATTTAATAGAAGTGATGTTTGTGTAGGTGTGATAAAAAATTGCCCCCAGTACTGAAATCCTTGCGCTACAAGATAGCCTGAGATTCCTAGTAAAAATATATATTTCCACGTTATTTTTTCTCGATGCTTTGTTTCACCTTTATGACTTATACTTAATAAAAACAAAACAAATGCTGCTATTGTATAACGTAATCCCGCTAAGGTTAACGGTCCAACACCTTCTTTAAACGCATACACATTTAGAAAATAAGATGATGACCATAGCATCGTTACGACAACTGCCGTTAAGACCGCTATCATTTTGATTTTCATATTTACTCCCCCTTGCTACCAATTCTAGCTCGTAAAAGGTGCACAAAAAGTGTAAACTTATAATCAATAATTTCACCTTTTAAGGAGTATTGGAAATGGAGTTGCTTGATCACTTTCTCAATCTATATAACGAACTGAATACGTCTGAAACGAAAGAAAAGAAAAACACAACTCGTGCTCAGATAGCTCTACTATTATTTTGCTCTGAACGTAATGTTGTTCATATTATCCGTAACCTTCAAAAGAATAATTGGATTTCTTGGGAAAGTGGTCGTGGTAGAGGGAACTCTTCTTCTATCTCTTTTTTAAAAAGTAAAGTAGACGTCATTTTAGAAGAAGGAACAAAGTGGCTACAAGAAGGAAATTATTCAAAACTGTTTTCCTACGCGAACAATTATTTAACACCGTTACAAAAACAGGAAATCTTTATGAACTCACCGCATCTCTTTGGGTACCAACAGCATATTAAACAAACCGAAAAAAAAGACGTTCTCACTTTTCCATATTTTCGAAGACTGTACTCTCTCAACCCTATAGAAATTGAACGGCAATCCGAGCGCCATCTTGTTTCTCAACTATTTGATACGCTAGTCGAATATAAAGAAGGGCACACGATTCCGAAGATTGCTCACTATTGGACTTACGACGAAAACTTTACAAACTGGACGCTATTCCTTCGAAAAGGAGTAAAGTTTCATAATGGGGAAGAGCTAACTGCAAACGATGTAAAGTTTACATTTATTAGAATGAAAGGTACAGAAGCAAACTGGATGGTTAGTAATTTAAAGGAAGTAAGGATAGTTGATTCCTATACTGTTCAATTCACTTTCTCTAAGTCAAATTCAAACTGGATAGATGTTCTTTCGTCTCCAAAATGTTCAATTATCCCGGTGGATTATGGTGGAAAAACGATGAAAGAATTTGCATACTCTCCAATTGGAACAGGTCCTTTCCATTTGAAAGAAAGAAACGAGGAATCGATGACTTTACATGCACATCATTCTTATTTTTGGGGCCGAGCTCATTTAGATGAAATTATTATGTTTTTTTTGCCTAACATAACAGAATATTTAATAATGGCTTCTGATGAAAAACGTATTGCATACATCCCATTCCTTTTGAATCAAGAGCGAAAAAGTACGTTCAATCATGTTTCGAGAAGGCATTTATCTATCAAATACCTTATCTGGAATATGAAAAAGACAACTCCTACAATTACACAGATGAGAGTTAAAGAAGCGATTAATAAGCGAAAGTTGATTGAAACTTTACACGGGAATCGAGAATCGCCAACAGATAAGGTATCTGAGATTATATACTCCCCTAAAGAGGAGGTACCTCTAATTCCAGGGGAGCATATTACATTAAAGATTTTGACGTATGATCTTGTGCCTAACATTGAAGATGTAAAATGGCTACAAGCTGAGCTACTCCCTAAAAATATTCAAATAGAATTAAAGGTTGTACCGTATGCTGAGTTCATATCAGAAAATTTTACAGATGTAGACCTCTTTTATTCGGAATATGTAATGGAAGAAAACCATGTGGCATCTCTATTTAATTTGTTTAACTCTCCAACATCAATGGTTCACAAGAGTAAAGGTTCGGATGTGTGTCTAAATATCGAGGAGGTGAAGCAATTGGAAAAAGAGCTATTAGACTCGGGGATCCTCCTCCCTTTATATACAACAACACAACAAGCTTTTTTCCATGAAAGTTTAAAAGGAATCTCCTTGTCTAATGTCGGAATGGCTTCGTTTAAGGACTTATTTTTCTTTAGAAAGTAAAGAACCCTCCTTAGGAAAGGAGGGTTCAGCTTGAAGAGGTTTTAAACAATCTCTGCCTGTAAGTTTAGTTTTGTAAGCGCCATTTTTATTTGGAAATAATCGATTTCATCTGGTAAAAGGTCTTTAATTGGTCTGAGTTTGTCAGAACCCGTTTCCATTGCCTTTTCAATTATGAGCGCCTCTTCTTCAGGTGTAAAGACATCGTCCCAAGTTGTGAATAATCCTTCTTCCGCTGCTTGGACGATATGGTTTTGAATGGTGATTAAGGATAACTCTCTAGCTTTTGCGATTTCATTAAGGCTCTTTCTTTCGGTATACATTTCATATGTTTCTAAATAACTTGGTTTGGTTTCCTTTTTCGTTTTTATAATAGGCTCACTCTTTTTACTTACACCGAATTCCTCTACATATTCATGAATAATTGTTAATATTTTTTCACCGTATCGCTCTCGTTTTTGTTCCCCAATTCCTTTAACATGAAGGAGTTCTTCCATCGTTAACGGCTGCATTTCACATAGTTCTCGTAAAGTTCGATCGGAGAAGACAACAAACGGTGGAATTTTTTCATCAGTCGATATTTCCTTACGGGCAGCTCGTAGTCGGTTAAATAGTTCGTCATCCACAACTACTTTATCACGCTTAATCATGGCCGCTCTTTTGTAAACAAGCTTTTCTCCTAGTAATACCGGTCTGGATTCATTGGTTAACGAAAGAGTTGGGTATTGACCTTCTGATAATACTAAGTACCCTTCTGCTATTAAGTACTGAATCGTTGTTGATAGTTCTTTTTCTGTATATTTGCTAAGAAGTCCGTAGGTTGATAAATCATGGAAACCGAGCTCCATGATTCGTTTATTTTTTGATCCTTTCAGCACTTGTGCCACTAGGGTAACTCCAAAACGTTCCTTCATTCTCTTAATACAAGAGAAAATAATCTGAGCTTCTTTCGTTATATCTATTTTTTCACGGTTATCTTTACAGTTTGAGCAGTTTTCACATCGCATTTGAGCATGTTCATCACCAAAGTAATGTAGTAAATGATGTTGCAAGCATTGCTCGGTATGACAGAAGTCAATCATTGCTTGAAGCTTCCGATAGTCTTGCTGCTTTCTTTCTGAATTCATTTGATTTTGCTCTATTAAAAATTTCTGTAACTGAACATCTTGCGGGGAAAAGAGCAATGTACATTCACTTGGTTCTCCGTCTCGACCAGCACGCCCTGCCTCCTGATAATACGCTTCAATATTTTTAGGTAACTGATAGTGAATGACAAATCTTACATTCGACTTATTAATTCCCATACCAAACGCGTTTGTTGCAACCATCACTTGAACTTGATCAAATAAATAAGCTTCCTGCGCTTCTTTACGTTCGTTATCATTTAAACCTGCATGGTATTTGGCAACAGAAAAACCTAGTTTTTTTATATATTCATATAGTTTCTCTACGTCTTTTCTAGTTGATGCGTATATAATGCCTGAGGTTTCTTTATATTTCTGTAGTAAATCTTTTATAACAGATAGTTTATCTACACCTTTTTCAACAGAAAGCATAAGATTCTCTCGCTTGAATCCTGTAGCGAACACATCATCCTCATTGATATAAAGAAGTGAACTAATGTCATGTATTACATCTTTCGTCGCAGTAGCAGTTAGAGCAATAATAACAGGTCTCATCGGAAGATCTTGAATTACGTGAGAAAGTGTACGATAGCTTGGACGAAAATCATGACCCCACTGGGATATACAGTGCGCTTCATCGATAGCAATGATAGAAATATGGAGATTTTCAATTAGAGAACAAAATTGAGGAGATTCAAACCGTTCAGGGGCAATATAAATTAATTTGTATTCACCATTTCTAGCAGATTCGATTCTAGCATATACCTCTTGCTGAGATAAAGAACTATTAATGAAAGTAGCCGATATCCCGATTGAAAGAAGACTATCTACCTGGTCCTTCATAAGCGAGATCAAAGGTGAAATAACAATCGTAATGCCGTCCATCATAAGGGCAGGCACTTGATAACAAATAGACTTCCCACCTCCAGTCGGCATTAGAACAAGTGAATTTCTACCTTCTAACACATTCTGAATTGCTGACGCCTGTCCATTTCGAAACGAATCATATCCATAATACTTCTTCAACAAACCTTCAGCCTCTTGCATCATCACAGAATCACTTCCCTCCTATAATACTAGTAATATAACTACTCTATTATAACAAAAAACTAGACAGAATTTGAGTGGAAAATCCCTTTGCTGGATTGATGCGGTATACTTTAACGCATTAAAGCAATGGGGGACTGGCCCCCGTTACGTTAAAGTGGTAAAGTCTATTTTATAATGCAAGCTTCTTTCGTTCTGAATCGATAATAGATGGGTCTATTCTTTCAAACAGTACTTCCACGTCTCCAATAGTCGTGGAAGTTGTTTCTATATAGTTCCAACTTGTGTTCTCTTTCAGTTGAAGGAACCCTTTTATTGTTTCTGCAGTAAATGGTAAAAAAGGAGATAGTAAATTTGATAAGTTGGCGATGATTTGTAGACAGGAATAAAGAGTTTGCTCACACTGATTTCTATCCGTATTTATCGTAATCCATGGTTGTCGTTGATCAAAGTATCTGTTGGATTCACGTATGAATTCAAACACCTCTTGAAGCGCGTTTTTGCAATCTCCGCGTTCAATTTTTTCACCAACTGTGTCATACAACTTTTCAATTCTACTTCTCTGAATATCATCAATATGACCAACTGGTATAGATCCGTCGAATACATTATTGATAAACTTTAGCGTTCGATTGACGAAGTTTCCAAATGCACCTAGTAGTTCACTATTGTTAGAATAAACAAATTCTCGCCATGAGAAATCAGCATCTTTTTTTTCGGGTGCATTGATTGTTAAAAAATAACGAATTGAATCCGGATGGAAATTCTCTAACAGCTCTGGAATCCATACTGCAAAATTTTTACTTGTTGAGATTTTCTTCCTCTCAATTGTCAAATATTCATTTGAAATAATATGAGTTGGTAATCTATGTTCTCCTATTCCTTGAAGTATTGCCGGCCAAATAATTGTATGGAAAGGAATGTTGTCCTTACCGTGAACATAGTAAGCCTTACCTTCCACATTCCAAAATGAATCTAGTTTCTCATCAAATTTTTCACTCCACTGTTTGGAAGCAGATAAGTAACCTGCAACTGCTTCAATCCATACATAAATCTTTTTATCTTCGTATCCTCCTACTGGAACTTGAACGCCAATTGGTAAATCCCTCGTTACTGCTCGATCATGTAAACCTTCTCTAATGTATCTATTAGATAAATGAATGGCATTTTCTCTCCATGCATTACTTGTTTCAGCAATATCTACTAAATGTTGAAGTTGGTGTTGGAACGATGATAAACGAAAATATAAGTGCTGTGTCTCCCGTACTGACGGACTAGAACCACAAAGCTTACACGATCGATTTATCAAATCTAACGGATCAAGTATCGTTGAACAATGATCACACTGATCTCCCCTTGCATCTTTGTGACAGACAGGACAAACTCCTTCAACATACCGATCAGGCAAAAACTGTTCACAACAATCACAATATGACTGTTCCACATTTCTTGAATAAATATAACCTTTCTTAAAAAGCTCCAAAAACACAGTCTGAACAACATGATGGTGCTCAATTTGGTCCGTTCTTGAGTAGTAATCAAAAGAGAAACCTAGTTTACGAAAACAAACCTCGAACTCTTCATGATATCGATTGGTTATCTCCTCAACTGCCTTTCCCTCTTGCCTCGCCCGCAGCGCAATGGGTGTTCCATTACAATCACTACCAGATACATATAACACATTCTCGCCTTTCAAACGCAAATATCGAGCTATAATATCCCCTGGTAACAAACTTGAAATATGACCAACGTGAAGTGAACCATTCGCATATGGCCACGCTCCTCCAATAAAAATACCCATACTAAATCTCCTCCTATTCGCTTTATCGCATTAACGTATCGGGGGCCAGTCTCCCACTTCACTAAAGTGCTAAAATGTCATTTTTCTGTATTCTCCTTCCCGTTGAAAATAAAAAACCCGCCCTTTAACACATTAATGTTAAAGGACGGGTTTCACCGCGTTACCACCTTTATTTACTAATAGCTTGCACTATTAGCCTCAGCAGGTACGGAACTATTGTGTTCGATACCGTGGCAATGTTAACGGATGCCAACTCCCGTCACAGCCTACCTCCCTTTGGGACTCGGTGTGCAGCTCAAAGACCATTTTCTAACATGCGTTTCTTTGCTTCTTTTCAGCTACCGAAGCTCTCTGTAAAAGATCCATCATATTATACTTTTCTCATCATCGCTTTTTCAACATTTTGTCAGAAACCTCACGCAAAATCAATACCTTTTTATTTTTTCTGATTAACAGTCAGTCCTATTTCATAAGCATGGAACTAGTATAAATACTCATATTTCGATAATATTTCCCGAGAAATGTCGATTATTGAGATGGAGATTATAACATCCTCTAACTACCAATCTTCTAATTTATCAACATAATAATTCCTCGCACATTGTAAAGTATTCACATTCTATCTTTTGGAAATAATAGTACAAAAGGAGATGAGAGTATGATTCATAAACCTTATAAAATAGTAAATGTTGAAGAGGATGGTAACACCGTAACAATAACGTACATGAGTAATGATGATCCTATACCTTATTCGTTATTTCAGTGTACTTTTAAAAACGATGAAGATCAGGTTGTCATTAATGAATTGTTGCATTATTGTATGAAAACAGAGAACTTCCTCGATATAAAGGGGCTATATTCCTCAAGTTTCGAACAGTCACTAGTTCAATCGTTACAAGAGGAAATAGTGAATCAAGCTGATATTAGTTAAATCGTTTGATATATTCGTATTAAACTCTAGTATTCTCTCTTAACAAACTGTAATATTGTGGTAATAAGGGAGGCGTATATCATGAATGACCAACAACTCAAAATGTACTTATCAAACTTGGTTCAGAATAATAAAGATATAGAAAAGGAACAAAGTCACACGGTTTTAAAAGCTATGTTAGAATATATCGGAACTCCAGATAGTGAATTGCGAGATAAGCTTATTTATCGTACATTCTTCTTTTCTATTACTAAAGGAATTTTTACCGTTGAACAGTTGAAAGCAACGCTTGACACTGTCCTTAGCAAGGATTACTTATTTTATGAAGTAGGCTCCGCAGAAAACGACACTGTTTTCACAAGATCTTTCTCTAGTCTTGTAATTGCTGTTATTCTTCATCATAATTTAACACATTCTTTTTTAGATGCATCTACCATAATAAAAATTAAAGATGCTCTCATTAAATATACAGAGAGTGAGTGTGATGTGAGAGGCTACGTCCATGATAAGGGATGGGCACATAGTGTTGCTCATGTAGCCGATGCCATTGATGAACTAGCAAAGCATTCACAACTTTCATATGACGATTTTGTAAAGTTATTCAAAGTAGTATTAACAAAGGCGATCTATCAAGCTACTGTTTATCAAAGTGACGAATCCGAACGCTTAGTAACCGCTGCAGTCACGATTCTACCAAGCCTTGATAACGACACAATTCTTAGCCTAATCCATGAAATTCAAATCAAGGTTGTGGATGAATACAGAACACTACCTTCAGATTTAGGATTCAACCAAACTATTAATTGGAAGCAGTTTTTAACAGCACTGTACTTCCGACTAAATAAGTTAGAATTGTCTCCAAATATTCTAGCTACAGTGGAAAAATACATATATGAATTAACTAAACCTTATTATCACAATTGAACCACAAGTTTCACTTTAACACATTAACGCATCGGGGGACAGGCCCCCAATGCGTTAATGTGTTAAAGTGTACTATCCTTTTACTGAAACAACTTTTTGTTCAAGTACTGGATTATTGGTCTCTGCTAGTTCAGGCGCATCAATTGCGTCTGGTAGTTCGTGGTCAAGGCGTCTTATTCTTGGGTGTGCGTAGTAAGCTACTCCAGTGATTAGCCAAAGGATTCCTAGTGTGAAGAAAAGAAGTCCAATTCCCCTTCCCTCTCCTACACCTAAAATTAAACCAAGGTTAGTAGAAAGAAGCCCGTTTTCACTCATTAATGGACTGAAAATTTTCTCTGTTACGGGTCCAGCTGTCAAATAAGCGATTGGAGACAACGATAACCCTACCATTCTTCTTAGTGCAAATACTCTTCCTTGTACATTTGCATGCACTTTTCGTTGCCAGATTTCTTGCACTGCCGCATTTCCGAATGGGATAAGTGCTAGTGTGATGAACATCCCGATTGTAATCACAACAATTGAAGACGATAAGCCCATAATACTTAGCCCGATAGCACTCAGCATACCGAACAATAAAAATTGTTTCATTTTATCCTTCATGCCACCCCAAATACTTAAAAGCACTCCTCCTAATAACATTCCTCCACCACTAATCGAAATGACTATTCCTAAAGCCTTTTCATCACTTAACATTAAGATCAACGGCTGAATTAACACATTCAAGTACCCTAATAAAAAATTGACAAAAGCAAAGTAAAATAATAACCCTACTAAGGCCGGGCGCTCTTTTATATAAGTCCACCCTTTTAACGCTTCCTTTACAAATTTTGATTTTATTGCGGTAGTTTCTTTTGCTAACTCAGGGAACTTAATAACTATTAATGTTCCAACAGCAATAATAAACGTAAATAAATCGAGCATTATTATGCCTTCTAATCCTATAATTCCAAGTAATAACCCGGCAGATATGGGTGCAATGAGCATTGATAATGAATCCGCCATTTGAACCATGCCATTTGCTCTTCCTAACTGCTTTTTTGGAACTAATAACGCAACGGTCGATTGATAGGCTGGAAGCTGAAACGAGCTGCTGAAGGAAGCAATTGCAGAAGTTAAAAAGATATGCCAAACCTCCAAGACATCGAACATTAATAAAAGCAATATAACAAGTGTGCTTATTCCAGCGATCACATCCGCAATGATCATAATGTACTTTCGTTTCCACTTATCGACTACATACCCTGCAAACGGTGCAGCCAATACCCCTGGTACAACAGCAGCCATAATGATAAAAGAAAACAGCGTTACAGAACCCGTTTCTTGGAATACCCAAACACCTAATGCAAATCCAGTTAGCCCTGATCCAACAACCGATGCTAACTGTCCGAACCATAAAATAGAAAATGTTTTAAAGCTTTGCTTAGCCATGTCACTCCTCCTACTCTATAACTTCATATAAAGATACGAGCAAACCGAGTTCCTTTTTTTCTGGGTCTTTGCAAGAGTTCGAAAGACGATTATTCCATTTCTCGCTTAATTCTTTCAGTTCACGATATAATTCAACTCTCTCTTCTTCAGACATGTACTTACTCATCTGAAAAAATAATGGTCGTGAGTTATTCTGATCATTATGAGCATGTTCAAACGCCTTTAAAAAGCTAATTTTAAACTCTTTCAACGTATTGTTAATAATTTGACTTTGCTCGTGTAGTAAATGAATTCCTTCACCTTCTATGCGTGAAAGACGAATTCGTATGTCTTTTGCAATTGGCAAATAATATTTCTCTACAATCCCTGCATTCTCTCTCGTTTCCGTTAAGACTAATAATCCAACTTTAACTAACTCTCGAACATGGTAATGCACCTTTGAGGCAGACATTTCAAGTTGGTCTGCTATTTGCTTTGCGGTTCTCGATTTATCATCATGGAACAAGCTTAGTATTTTCATTCTTAAATCGTTAGAAAGTACTTTGGCTTGTTCAAAGGTTGTTACTTCATAATAGTTAAGCTGTTCCATCCTACTCACCTCTTTGTTCAAACTTTCTTTATCATTCAGGAAAATTTGAATGGTCTATTTTCCTTGATTATATTACCTTATGGAAAATTTTACAACTATTTTCTGTAAAAATTTACAATTTAACAATAAGAAAAAACCGTTCTTGAAATTAGAACGGTTTAAACTATGTAGATCTACGTATCACATTGTTTCTATTAATCAATTTCGTACATATATATTAGAACAACAATGATTAAACATTCATAGCTGAGATGAAAAGATGCCTTTTGAAACCCGTGTCTATAGACTTTTTATATAGACATCAAACAATGCGAAAACAGCTAAACCTATCATTACTTTATTCCCAGATACTCTACTTGAAGTGGAGTTTCAACAATTTGATTTCCTATTTTTCTCACATCATAGGCTCTTGCATTTGGTCTAGAGCTTACAATTTTGAATATGTTTTCGTTTACAAAATGAACTCCTACACCGTCATCTACGCCAATTCCGTCTATAATTCTATTGTTCAACATTAATTGATGGTACCTTGGTCGTCTATCGATTTCACCATCATAATGAGGAGCATTACTTCCTTTAAGTATTCCCAGACATGTTAGTTCTCTTAAACTCCCGGGATAAGAGTCTGTTAGACCTTCTTCAAACCAGCAAATAGAACCTGCACTCAGTCCTGTGAGTATAACGCCTGCTTTATAAGCCTTTTTCATCATTTCATCAAGACCCCATTCGCGCCAAAGAGCTAGAAGATTTTTCGTATTTCCTCCTCCTACATAGATAATATCCATGCTTAACACATAGTTTTCTAGATTTTCATCCGGCAATTTATAGACCGATAAATGAAACGGATCGCACTCTTCCTTTCCAAAAAACTGATAAAACCGATTTATGTACCCGTCTGCATCACCGGTAGCCGTCGGAACAAAACAAATTCTCGGTCTCTCTTTATTTACAAGACTCAAAATATACCGATCTAATAATGGGTTATCAGGTTCCATCGAAAACCCTCCACCACCCATTGCAAAAATCTGCCTCTTTATACAACTCTCCATCACAATCTCTCCCAACACTGTTTTCCTATATTTTACAACATTTCTAAATTAATGGAATAGAATCACTTTTACACTTTAAAGGAGTGGGGGACAGGCCCCCACTCCTTTAAAGCGTTAAACTGTTATTAGCACCATGCTGCTCCAACGATGATTAGAAGGATGAATAGTACTACTATTAGTACAAATCCATTACCTCCACCTGAAACCGGTGATGTGTAGCCATAACTTGGGTAACCACAATGTCCGTAGTTCATAAAACGTCATCTCCTCTTTTATTTTTACTTTCTTCTTTCTCTTGCCATTTTTTATTCACGAATGAATATTAGTATCCAACATATGCAGATCCTACAATAATTAATAGGATGAACAACACAACGATTAACGCAAATCCATTAGAATAACCTCCGCTCATGGTTACACCTCCTTAATCGCCTTTCAAAACTAGACTATTCATCAAGTACTCATAATGGAAGGGCAAATACCTACTTCATCTCATTTTAGAGCACATTGGCAATTAGAAAGATTCATGCATATTCTCTATTACTAAGGTTCTTTTCGTAAACGTTGTTTCTATTAATCTAATTTAGGGGCTTCTTTATATAATCATGAAGGTTTTTAGCCTTAACAAAAAGATTCTCCAAAACATTCATAAACTCCGTGTTTATAGACTTGTCCGTTAAACAATAAACTCTGCGAAAACAGCCATTAACAAAAGCAAAGGAGCTATCAAATGTCATATTCATATACTGATTTATTAGCTTTATTAGGTATCGGTGGTGCACATCCAGGAGGATTAGCGTTAACACGAGCTATTTTTGAGGAGCTTCAAATTAGTGAGGATACCTGTATATTAGAAGTTGGCTGTGGAACTGGGCAAACAACCGGCTTTATTATTTCCAATTATCCTTGTAGTTTACATGCTATAGATGCCCATCCAACCATGATTCAAAAAGCAACAAAAAGGCTAAATCAACACAAGTATCCTGTTACTATTTTGGAAGCGAATGTTGAAAAAATCCCTTATAAAGCTCAAATGTTTGATATTGTACTTTCGGAATCAGTAACTGTTTTCACTAATATAAATAAGACTATTCCCGAATATTATCGCGTATTAAGAAATGGTGGGTCATTAATCCTCATTGAAATGACAGAAATTCATCCATTTGATGAAAACGAGAAAAAAGAGTTAATCCAATTTTATGGAATAAAACAATTATTAAATGAACAACAATGGGAGGAACAATTTAGAAGCGCTGGTTTCCAAGAGATACAAACTATTCATGTTTCCGAAGAACATTTCGTTAATCTTGAAGAAGATTTTTCAGAGTTTGATATGAGTGAAGACATTGAACCTAAACTATTTAACAAGTTAGAAAATCATGAAGCATTAACTCTCAAATATAAAGAGAAATTGGGTTTTCGTGTATTTATTTGTAAAAAGAACTAATATGGACAAATGTACAATCTCCTCCATTCTTATCCTCATATTCTATTACGTACTAGAAAAGAGGAGGAATGAAACTTGTCTCAAAATATGTATGGATTATGCTGTCAGTATCAAGGAAAAGTCGTTAGAATTCGTGAACACAACGGGCGCGAACATATTGGGCGTATTACAAGAGTATCTCCAAATCGTGTATATATTGAATCAAATGGACCAAGAGGCGGCTTTGGATATGGATTTTATGGTGGGGGCTACTACAGGGGCTATGGATATTCTCTAGCACTTGGTGCAATTGCAGGTATTGCTCTAGCAGGACTTTTCTTTTGGTAAGATCATAACTAAATCACTTTATCGAATTAACGCGATGGGGGCCTGTCCCCCATCGCGTTAATTCGATAAAGTTTTTCTATTATTTTCCACATTTTTCTCATACAATCTATAAAAAGGGGGATATTTCCAAATGAGAACATTTAAAAGTTTTGAGGAGTTTTGGCCATTTTATCTTAAGCAGCACAGTAAGAAATCTACAAGGAATTGGCATTTTGTTGGTACATCATGTGTATTTATTTTTCTTGTAATAGCTATGGTCACTGGTGTAGTATGGTATGTTTTTTTAGCTCCAATTGTTGCGTATTCGTTTGCGTGGATTAGTCATTTCTTTATTGAAGGAAATAAACCTGCGACGTTTGGACATCCATTTTGGTCATTGCGGGCTGATTTTAAAATGTACTACTTAATGCTCACACGTAGGATAAATCAAGAACTGATGCATTTGCCTTTGGAAGATAAAATTGAAATGTAGAAAACATTTCCAATAAAGATATTTACATTTTTCTCTAAATTATAAACAATAAAAGTCTATTAGACTGATAAACCGTGGCTTACTTACCACCCTCATACTATACGTTATGGGCCGGCCTTGTATCTCGCTAAGAAATATGAGACCGGTCTTTTTTGATTCTTCATACTAGGAGGTTTTCATATGCCATTCATCCTAAAACAATTGCACCCGATCATTCATACGTTATTAATTGGAACATTTTTATCTCGTATTGCTAAGTCTATGAGTCTACCGTTCCTGGCAATCTATCTTTCCAACCAGACTGAACTAAGTTCTACTGCAATTGGAATCATTGTAGGTGTTGCCTGCTAGCGAGACTGTAACTGGAGTCATTGATGTTATTTTGATTTGGCAGAAAGATCATCCTGTTAAGCTCTATCTATACTTAGGGATTGGTGTTTATCGGTTTAGCACTTGTCCAGCATCCGAACCTGTTTTTCTTACTAAGTGTACTAAATGTTATTTGTAAAGGCTTTTTCGATCCAGTGTTTTCTGGCAGGTACGATTTTGATTGACCAACTTGCCCCCAAATTATTTACGTGGTTGTTATTACGGAGCACAGAATTTCAATGAACTCGTAAAGTTTTTATGGCCTACATTAGGAATGACTTCGTTCACCATTCAATATCTATTTATATATCATTGCAGTGCTTCTGTTCATAAGCAACTACATCTATTGGCTGGGGGGGCGACATTGGAATAAAAAGCTTCAATATCAGTCAGCTAACACTCACTAAAATTTAGTGTAAACGTCCTATAAATTTGTCCACTATTTTCCCACTATCGTTCATACATATAGAATAAGCCTATAAAAGCTAGGGGGAACTGCAATGGATAAACAGCGTACATTCTTTTATGGTTTTATTGTTGGCGTTATTTTTATGATGTTTCCTGTACCTGGATTCACATTTTTAGGAGAAATTTTATTAATTCTTAAAGGTGTTATTCAAATTATTGGCCTTATCTTATTTGTTGTATGTAGTGTACCACTTATCATCCATACCTACCGTGCATTAGTTAGGTAAAAAAAGTCCCTATTGGGGCTTTTTTTCGCATACATATTTTCAAGCAAAATGCTCACTCTAAAAAAGCAAGTACATTCTACATAATAGGAGTGACATTTATGCAAAAAAATGCAAGAGGTTATGTTCAAGATTCAGCATCTGCATTAGATAATGCAAGAGAAAGTTTACAAAATGCCCTTCAAACAGTTGAGAAGGATTCTAATCGCACAGATATTGAAGAAACATTAAATGCGGTAGAAGCTGCTCTTCAACAATGTAATCAAGCTGTTAGTGCATTAGAATCTCAATAGTCATGAAAGTAGCCTTAAGTGTTTTAACACTTAAGGTTTTTTCACCCTCCTTTTGTCCTCTGAATATTGTATAGAGATGTTTTAAAGGAGGCGACTTTATGTATTATTATCGAGAGTCATCAGCAATGCCTAGTATCCAATCTTATACAATTATGGAGCCTTTTGTCGTTCAGGCTGCGCAATCTCTTATTGGAAAAAATGCCGTAATTGAAACTGTTGGGGATAGTCTTAGGGGACGAGTGATGGACGCAAAGCCTGATCACATCGTCGTTCAATCAGGAGACAGTACATTTTTTATTCGACTTCAAATGATTATTTCTATCATGCCAGACTAAAAGAAAAGCTCAAGTTCCTAGGAAGCCACAGGCACTTGAGCTTTTCTTTTCTTCGTGTTATTAGACCTAAGGCAGGCTTGTCGCTCGAGCTAGACACTAGTCTATATAATTATTTTTAAGTAGTGGCTATTTAACCACTTCAGCTACCGAGTCACTTAAATAATCAGCATAATCTTCAAGCAGAGCGAGCGAACTAATATCTGTTTCAAAAAGTGGAATATAATGTCTTCTTTGACGATTGAATTCATCCTCAATTTGCACAACATATTCTTTTTCCACTTCTTTTCGCTTTCTCCAAAACTCACCGTCCACATCTTCTGAAAGAACTTTATTAATAATAATGGTATTAACTTCAATATCATGCTTATTTAATTCCTTAATCGCCCTTGCCGTTTCTAATATTGGTAACCTTTCTGGATTTAACACGAACACATACCCTGTTTTCCGTTGATCTAATAAGTATTCTCGAACGCTAGAAAAACGCTCTTTTCTTCTTTGTAAAACTTGAAAAATAGGATCATCCACCGGTTCACCATCATTTAAAAGTTGTGTATAATTATCATTTCTCTTTTTTCGCCTCTCTAGCATTCCGTTAATCCAAACACTCATTAATTCAGGAAGGGTTAATAAACGAATTGTATGACCGGTTGGGGCAGTGTCAAAAATGATTGTGTCATAAGCCTCTCCTTCATCTAAAATAATGGATACCATTCGATCAAATAGCGCTGCTTCCTCAGCACCAGGTGAAGAACTAGCCGCATCAATTTGCCTGTTTACTTCATCCTTCATCGTTGGCTTTACAACACCCCGGATGTTATCTTTAACACTTTGAATATACTGTTTCGATTCTGCTTCAGGATCTATTTCGATTGCATCTAAATAATCGACTATTTTAGTAGGTTTATTTTTCAATTTCTTATGAAAAATATCTCCTATATTGTGAGCAGGATCAGTGGAAATTAATAACGTTTTCTTCTTGTTCCTAGCGTGTAACAACGCAATTGCAGCAGCACTTGTAGATTTCCCTACTCCACCCTTACCGCCTACAAATAATATCCTTTTGTCGAGTAGCATCTCTTCCTCCCCCTAACAACAACGAATTCCTGTGAGTGGTGATTTTTCCATCCCCATCCTTAAATGCCAATCATGAAACTTCTCTAAGATGTATGGATATAACTCGAGCGTGTAATAAAAGGCAGGATTCGATAGTCCTAGTGTTTCTGACATACATAATAGTAAAAATAAATCATCTTCATCTCTGAGCTCTCTCAAAATTTCTGTACGATGATGGACAGATAGTATTTCATCGTATAACTGTACGAGTTTCTTGAGTGTTTCTACACCTTTCACCTCTTCACCTGCTTCTCTAAGGGAATATGAAAGTGAAAAAGGAACCTAATGAAAGGTTCCACTTTCGATTATAATGTTGTATTAATATTCGTCGGGTCATCCTTTTTCGTAAGTTCTTTAAAGGCAGTGAGGACGATCCAGATTGCAAAGACCAAAATGACACTACCGAAAATAAATAATAGTAAATTCGTCTCTGTTGCCCCATACCCTGACCATTCGAAAATGACTTGTTGAGCCATTGCCCATACTGTCATCACGAGTATGAATACCATCGGAATAAAGGTTATTAAATAGTTTCGGCCAAGGCGCTTTAACCAAATCGAAACGAGTAATAAACTTATACCAGCTAGCAATTGATTCGACGTTCCGAATAATGGCCAGAGTAAGTATCCACCTGATCCAAAGCCGTTTGGTCCTTTTGGTAATAAAACTAATGCTGCACTTGAGAATACAGCTACTGAAGTTGCTACATGAGTTTTTGATAATGCGTTTACTTTATATTCCTCGCCTAATTCTGCAATAATATATCTCATTAGACGAACAGATGAATCAAGTGTTGTTGCAGCAAAACTTACAACAATAACAGATATAATGGTTCCTGCAATACCCGCTGGAATTCCAATACCTGTCGCTAATTGCGCTCCACCTTTAATAAAGTTTCCTAACCCACCACTGTTAGCAGCACTAAAGCTGCTGTAAGCTTCTTTAAACTCACCAGCATTTGCAAATAATGTTACACAAGCAATAATTGAAATTAATGCTAGGAAGCCTTCTCCAACTGCCCCTAAGTACCCAACGAAACGCGCATCTGTTTCTTTATTTAATTGCTTTGATGAAGTACCTGATGAAACTAGACCATGGAAACCTGAAATCGCTCCACAAGCAATCGTAATAAATAATAACGGAAGCCATGATTTGTCAGCAACATCAAGATTCGTCATTGGCGCCGTGATTTCTGGACGTAAAACAAATAAACCAAGATACATAATTCCAAGTCCTACTACAAGTTGGTGAGAGTTAATATAATCTCTCGGCTGTAACAGCTTCCAAACCGGCAATACAGATGCAATATAACAGTAAACCATTAGAATGATAATCCATACGAAGAATGCCATAGATACTCCATTTAATCCAAACAACGTCGTATTCTCCGCACCACCAAAGTAACTTACTAAATCAATCTGTAGTGCAGGTACTAAACTTGTTACAATTGCTGATCCGTACATAATAGCAAGAGCAGCTAGTGATGGAAGAAGCATTCCTCCCTTTTTCTTATAAACGGCATAACCAATCCAAATCGCTAGTGGAATTTCAATGAATACAGGGATAACACTTGCCGGGAACTTAATAAATAGATTCGCAATAACCCAAGCAAACACCGCATTTACCATTAATACTAAAATTAAAATGATGAATAAGAATAATAGCTTTGCTCTTTTTCCAATTAACTTATCTGCTAAGGTCCCTACTGATTGACCTTTGTTTCTTACAGATAAGACTAGTGTACCAAAGTCATGCACTCCAGCTGCAAAAACTGTTCCTAAAACCACCCACAATAACGCTGGTAGCCATCCCCAATATACAGCTATTGCAGGACCTACAATAGGTGCAGCCCCAGCTACTGATGTAAAATGGTGCCCCCATAATACGGTTTTCTTTGTTGGAACAAAATCGGTTCCATCGGAAAATTCATGTGCCGGTGTAACAAAGTTGGGATCTAACCGAAAGATTTTTTCTGCCACAAACTTTGAATAATAACGATAACCTAATACAAATACAATAGTGCCGATAATCGCTAACCAAATACTGTTCATGGATTTCCCCCTTTAAATTTTATGACCTGGTAATAAATTCTACTTCTATAATGATAGTATTAATTTATGTAAGCGATGTCAATATTATTATCTGAATTTTTAGTAAAATATTCTTGATTCAAATTAACACTTATTAGATAAAGTTGTAGAATCTATTTCGGAAGGAATTTGGTGCTTATTCATTGCCATTTTCTCTTCATTAGCAACTAAAATCTCGGGGAATTCAACAGGTGGATATTTATTAAATAGAACAACAGAATTGAATTTTATCAGAATAGGAATTAAAAGAGATATAGAAAAACGGCCCGTGCATTTTTTAGCACAGACCGTTTTTTATTTTGTTACAACTACTTCTTTACTTGGCATATTATGCATATCTCTTGCTGTTACGTGAGCGACTACAATATATGTAGCTTCATTCTCAAATGTACTTTTCACCGAATATACTCCGTCTCCTTCGTGGGAAGCTTTGATCATCTCACCTTTATCTTGCCCAGAAGCTCTAACCTCAAAAACTACTTCGCTTGCATCTTCTACTTTTTCGTCACCTTGAGTCACTAGTGCAGTCAACATAACTTCTTCACCTGCTTTTACGTTGTCAGGTATTTGAATTTCAACATCAATCATAACAGGTACATTTGTATGTCCAGCACCATGCTCCTCACTATCCTTCGAACATCCTGTAAAAATTACTACAAAGAATAAAAGTAGTAAACTTAATTTTTTCATTGTAACCCTCTTTTCACTATTTATGATTTCAATTGTTGACAAGTACCGTATACTTTATAACTCTACTAAATCATTATAATGGAAAGACTTGATTATGTTGTGAACAATTATTGAATAAAAAAGGAGAAATGCTCTCACATTCCTCCATACATACCTATATCGATTTCACCAATCCACCATCAACAAGAAATGTACTTCCTGTCATATATCCATTTCCTTCCGAAACTAAGAAAGTTACAACCTTTGCAAATTCTTCTGGCTCACCGTAACGTCCCAGCGGAATGTTTGCCTTCACCTTCTTCTCCACTTCTTCACGAGTTAAGCCACTGTTTTGCGCTGTAATGTTATCTAATTGCACAATACGTTCGGTTGAAATTCTTCCCGGTGATACTGTATTAATTAAAATATTATATGGTGCCAATTCCTGTGCGAGTGTTTTAGCCAGCCCAACAATCCCTGTACGGAAAGTGTTTGATAATAGCAATCCTGGTATAGGTTCTTTTACAGAGGATGAGGCTATATTAATGATTCTGCCACCACGCTCCTTTAAATGAGGTAAAGACTCTCGAATGAGACGTATGTAGCTTAATAGATTTAGTTCAAAAGCACCTTGCCATTGTTCATCTGTAATAGATTCAATCGTACCAGTAGGAGGCCCTCCAGCATTATTAACAAGAACATCAATTTGACCAAACTCTTCAATTGCTTTGTTTACCAACCCTTTAATATCTTCATAGTTTGAAAGATCTGCCACTTGAATAACAACTTTTCCTGGCCCGATTTTATTTAACTGATCTGCCACATTACGTAATTTCTCTTCATTTCTACTCGAAATCACAACATTCATACCTTCTCTTACAAATTGCTCGGCAATTGCCTTTCCAAGACCTTGAGAAGATGCTGCTACTAACGCTGTCTTACCTTGGAGATTTAGTTCCATAAACGTCACCTCTTTAGTTTTTTTATACCTATTTTTATTGTATGGCAACCCCGCTCTTTTTCTTCCATCTATTCTTCATTGCTTTTTCAATAAATAGAGGGTCTGCAGCATATTGCCTAATTACGTCACGTATTTCTTCAGCTAAATAAATCGGGTTTTGATTCGTGGCAAGTGATTCATACCCTGAACCACGTTGCAAGTAATCTGACGTGGCAACTGAATACCAACGTTCATCCTCAAGTGGGTCTTCTCCAATCATTATCTCTTTTACATTCTTCCCATCATGAATAATGGTTGCTCCAGATACATGTAATCTCCCCACGTATTTCCCTCTAAACCCTGGGCCTCTTCCATCGGCTAAGCAAACCTGTACATCTAAAGACGCTTCAATTGCCTCTCGTAGTGCTTTCCCTTGTACTTCAATAGAAGTAGGATTTAGCGGGGATGGACAAACCTCTATCAACTTTTTATTCGATACAAAATCAAATATACCGGCATTTACAATTCCGCTATTTATTAAGCCTATATCACAATTTAATTTATCTCTTAATCCGTCTGCAATAAGATTCGTAATCGGATTTTCTTCTAAAACATCATGCCAGAGTGGCTGGTCGATTGCATATAAAGGCTTGCTTAATACTTCTATTGCCTTTTCCTTATTTACTTTCAATATCGAAACAACTTCAGTATCTGCTTGCGAATTTTTTGTAGCGATCGACTTTGAATCTAGTAGCTTTACCTTTCCATCCTTATATTCAAGCTCTAATACTCCAACGTACTCACCATAACAACCTGCACTATTTAGAATTGTACCGTTTACAATCTTCGCTTGCTCAAAAAGCTTATGATCATGTGCTGATAAAATGACATGCACTCCTTCAAGTTCCATTGCAAGCTCTTCATCCACTTCTGTACCTACATGATTTAAGATGATACAAATATCATATTTTCCTTTATTACTTTTAATTTCATGAGAAATCGTTTCTTTAAATGCCTTCATAAATAAACCTAATCCGTCATTAAACTCACCCATATTTGGAGAAGCACCCGTAATTAGAATTCGTAATCCATCCTTCTCGATAATCGTGCTTGATACAACTCCCTCAATAATTGACTTGTCCTTTTTCAATAGATTGCTACTAATAAACGGTACCTTGCTCGTCTTGGCCATGTATTCCAAAGTGTCTACACCATTAAACATTTCATTATTCCCAATCGTCAGTGCATCATAGCCTAAACTTTCTAGTAATTCAATGGCCGCTAACCCTCGCGTACCTTGAAGCTCAATGCTTTTAAAATCAGCAAAGTCACCTCCGTCTAGCAAAATCGTAGTCTCGTCTTTTAATTGTTTGATGAGTGTCGCTGCTCTCTGGAATTGCTCATAGTTACTATGTAAATCATTTGTATGGATAATTTTAAGTTTCATATAACCCTCCAAATTGGTAATAACTATAAATTCTAAATAAAGTAAAAAACTCCTTCTTCTTTTAATGATGAAAAAAAGACATCCAGAACTCTGAATGCCTTCAAATCTAATTAACACTATTAATTAATTCATTCATCATTTCCTTATCCATCGGTCCAATAATCTTTTGTCTTATTATACCTTCGGAATCAATGATATAACTTGTTGGAATTGTAAATGCTTGATACGTATCCCCTACTTCACCAGTAATATCAAGTGGGATTGGAAACGTTAATTTATAGTCACTTATAAATTCACCGATATGATCTGTATTTTTTTCTGCAGTCGTTAAATTGACAGCTAAAACCTCCAAATTTTTGCCCTCATTACCTTCATAAAACTCCTGCATATGAGGCATTTCTGCTTTACATGGTGGACACCAGGTCGCCCAAAAGTTAAGAATCACTTTCTTTCCTTCCATCTCCGAGAGTTTAATTTTGGTTCCATCCAACGTTTGCAACTCAAAATCTGGAGCCTTCATTCCCTCCTGAACACCAACTTCAACATTACTCTCTGCTAGGACCTCTTTACTAACTTCCTGTTTTATTTTCTCAGTTTCATTTAACGTTGAGACATAGTCAAAAATCCCCCAACCTATTAACACGATCAAGCCGAAAATGACTATGATATTAACACGATTCTTCATTTTTTCGCTCCTTATTCCAATAAATTAAACTAACCAATATTAATGCAATGTAAAACCATTGTTGGAATGTGAATAAGTATAAATGATCATTTTTAGTAATGTAAAATGAGGCAATAATATTTAAAAATCCAAATAGAATAGTGGTAGTATATATTTCACTAGTTGTGCCAAAAAATTTTCTTAATTGATTATAAAGTATCACTAGTAACGAATATGCCCCAATTATTGTGTGATATAAACGTAATTCTTCTACTAAGATAGCCGAAAGGATATGGTACACACCCAGTACTACGAAACTGAAAAAGAAAGCCGTTTGTATTAGATAAGATAGTCGCAACATTCTTCCCTTTTTAAAAAAATAGAAGATAGAAGCAATGATTGCTATAATTAATCCATTATTTCCTCCTGTGAAGTAAAGCAAGGAAAGAGGACTTTTCAGAACGATAGTTGGTTCAAGTAGAAACAAACTTCCCTTCCAAACGAAGAATGCCAAAATTAGGCTATTCGTTAATAACTCTAATAAAGGTTTAGATTCATTATCGTCTCTCCTCCATAATTTTATGTAAATTACACCCAATAATACAGCTATCCCCAGTAATATCCATTTTAAAAGAACAGCCATTGAACCTATTTGAATAATATCCATTCTTACTCCCTCATTACTATTACACTTTTTTCTTTTACCACTCTATAAGAAAAAGAGGCCATTGCCTCTTTAGGGTTTTTTCCTACATTCCAACTAACATTGTCTAAACTTGAAGAACAACAAACTGTCCGCCTCCGAATAAACTTTTCGTGTAGTCAATTTTCGCACGATCAAAGTAAATACGATTACGTTCATGAACTAAAAATTGAATACCCTCTTCTTCCATAATATCATCATTTGGTAAAGCTGACTCCTCCAGAGTCAGTCGTAACTGTGGCCTACCTCAGCCAATGCCCATAGACATACGAATCATCGGCTTATTACCCATTGATAATATCTTGCACTTCTTCTTTAACCGCATTGATTGCAGCTTGTGTGATTTTCACCATATTTTTTCACCTCCGCTTATTCGTCCACTCAATCTCTGCTTTCATAAGTCATCTATCTCTTATAAAATATCCATCCAAATTTTGATTGCGGTTCCACCAATTAATACAGCCAATATTACTTGTAATACTTTTGTATTTATTTTCTTACCTGCCATTGCTCCAAGTGGAGAAGCGATTAAACTGGCAACAATCATAATAAACGCAGGAGCATAATCAATCTGTCCTGTAGTAATTTTACCAACTGTCGCACCGATCGAAGAAATAAACGTAATGGCTAGTGAAGAAGCGATCGTCATTCTAGTTGGTATCTTTAATACTACGAGCATTATTGGAACTAATAAAAATGCACCAGCAGCCCCAACAATTCCAGCGCCTAATCCAACAATTAATGCTAATGCAGCAGCAAGCAATTTGTTAAACTTGACTTGATCAAATGGAATATCATCAACGTTATTTTTCGGAACAAACATCATGACAGCTGCAATTAATGCAAGAATACCATAAATAACATTAATGCCACTTTCAGACATCATCTTTGATCCAAATCCACCTATGAAGCTACCAATTAAAATCGCAGATCCCATATATATAATTAAAGTCTTATTTAAGTAGCCACCTTTACGGTATGCCCAAACTCCACCGATTGTCGCGAAAAACACCTGAATCGCACTAATTCCTGAAACTTCATGGGCTGTAAACGCTGCTAAACCAAATAATGGTGGAATATAAAGCAGCATTGGGTACTTAATAATAGAACCGCCTATTCCTAGCATTCCCGAAATATATGAACCGATAAAACCAATTAGAAAAATGGTTATAATAAATGCAAAATCCATTTGAGTCCTCCTTATGTGAAGCTAAAGGGAACCAATATGGCTCCCTTATGATCAACCTTTTTTAATCCAGAACTTTAATACATCACTTTCTTCTTCATGCTTCATTAGTTCATGTCCGCCAGACTTTGCCCAAGCAGCCAGGTCATTTTTTGCGCCTTTATCAGTTGCATGAATTTCTAAAATTTGACCTGATTCAAGTTCGTTCATTGCTTTTTTCGTTTTTACGATGGGCATTGGACAAGCAAGGCCTTTTGCATCTAATACTTTTGTTGATTCCATAGTAATAATTCCTCCTACATTTTATTGTTTAACGAACCGCACAACGGTTTGGTCCGATTTCCATTTCACGTTGCTTATCTTGATCTGGGCTAATTTTACCCATGTTCGTTTCACGAATTTCTTGGTAAGCATTTGGTTGTGGTGGTAGGTTTTCAGTTACAAGCTTTCTAAATACTTCTTCATCTTCAATATTTAATCCATGGTTCTTAGCGAATAGTGTACCTAGCTTTTCAGACACACTTCCATCTTCGTTTAATTCTTCAATGATCATAAAGTGAGCTGGAAGAACAACTAATTCTTCAGAAAGTTCTCTGTAACGTTTGTATAAGCTTTCTCTTAAGTCACCAACCCAGTCTTCTGCAAGACCAGCTAAGTCAGGTCTTCCAATTGAATCGATGAATAAAATGTCACCTGATAATAGGTACTTTTCATCTACTACGAATGATGTTGACCCAATTGTGTGACCTGGTGAATATAAAGCGTGAATGTTGATTGCTGTGTTACCGATTGTAACTTCATTACCACCTTCTAATGCTTGATATTCAAATGTTACTTCAGTTGCATCCTTTGGTGGTAGCCAGTAATTTGCATTACTTTTTTCAGCAATTACTCTTCCGCCAGAAATGTGGTCCCCATGAAGATGTGTATCAAATACGTGAGTGATTTTTGCGTTAATGCTATTTGCAAAATCTAGGTAAACATCCGTCATACGTGTAGAGTCAATAATTGCGGCTTCTCCGTTTGAAACAACCATATAAGATAAGCAACCTTTACCGATACGTACGAATTGATATAACTCTCCGCCGTCTTTTAAGTCACCGATTTTAACTGGTTCTAAATGTTCACTCCATGCTTTCATTCCACCCTCAAGGTATGATACAGATAGCCCAGCTTCTGATAAAAATTCTGCTACCATTACTGATGCCCCTTCCTTAGCACAAGCGACTAATACTTCTTTATCGGTTGGAATCTTATCCATAATTTCTTCCACACCATCAAGTAATTCAAAATAAGGAATATTTAAGTAGTCAAAGTTTTCACCTTCAATTTTCCAATCAGCGAAATCACTCTCGTTTCTAACGTCTAAAATAAATAATGGTTCTTTATCAAATACCTTTCTTGTTACTTCTTTTGAAGTCATTGCTTTTACTGTCATCCCCATTTACCCCCTTAGGTATATTTTAGTTTAAAAAAATATTGTCTTTTTTAGCCCCTGTTAAACAATGATGTTGATTTCCGTGGAAGGTACTCCCTTTCCGCGGGCGGGGTAGTGAGCCTCCTCGGCGTTTCGCCTCTGGGGTCTCCCTTCCCACGCTCTTCCGGCAGGAGTCTCGTACCTTCCACTACAATCAACATATTCAAAAAATTAAAATTGTACTTTAACACAGTCTAATTTTAAAGGACACTGTCTTATATGGTTGATTCCAGATATTAATACGTCCTTTTTTAATGTCTATCACCAATTAAATACTCGTTGTGTTACCAGTCCACAAACTCATACCCGGAACTACGTTAATGACATTTGTAAAACCTTTCTCAGTTAATGTTTGTGCAGCCATGTCACTTCTGTTACCAGTACGGCATACCACATAGATCTCAGCGTCTTTATTTAATTCATTCATACGATTTTCTAATTCACCTAATGGAATAGAAATAGCATTTGGTATGTGATTAAAAGCATATTCTGCTGATTCTCGAACATCTAGAACAACAATCTGATCATTGCTATCCATACGTTTTTCTAAATTTTCATTACTAGCTATATGAGGATGCTTTCTTTCTTCTTTTTCTTCACCAGTCGCTTTTCGGATATAGTGCTTAAGAACATCTCCTTCTTCAAGAGTTCCTAAATATTGATGACCTGTACTTTCGGCCCAAGCTTTAATGTCTGCTTTAGAACCTTTATCTGTCGCTTGAACCTCTAATATTAGACCGGCTTCTAAATTGTTAATCGCTTTTTTTGTTTTTACAATCGGCATCGGGCATGCTAACCCTTTTGCATCAAGAATTTCGTTTGCTTTCATCTTATAACCTCCAATTATTAAATACTCTGTAGGGTATTATTTTCTCTAAAAAAATTACTCAACCTTGCCTTCCCAAGCAAGCATTCCACCCGTCATATTGATTACATTGTAACCTTGACTTTCTAAAAATTGAGTAGCACGGCCACTTCTTCCACCTGAACGACAGATCATAATATATACTTTAGATTTATCTAATTCATGCATGCGGAATTCTAGTAAACCAAGTGGAATATTGATTACACCTGGAATTTTCTCAGTTGCTACTTCATCTACTTCACGAACATCAATTAAGTTTACTTCTTTGCCTTCATCTAATAATGTTTCTAGTTCTTTTACGCTAATTTCTTTCATTGTATATTCCTCCTAACAGTACAGGCGCTCATTCCGCCTCTAACATTTGTTACTTGCGTAAATCCATTCTTTTTAAGAATCGTACTTGCTTTGCTACTTCTCATACCACTTTGACAAATAACAATTACTTCTCTATCTTTTGATAGATCATTTAATTTTTGTGGTAATTGATGAAGAGGAATATTGTTAAAACCTTTAATATTGTTTGACTTGAACTCTGCTGGAGTTCTTACATCAATATATTGTTTATTTTTATCATGGAGCTGATTTTTTAATTCAGCTGTTGTAATATTGTTTATTCCTTTTGGTGGAAGGATTCGTCTTATGATAAAGAACATTACAAGAGCTAAAAGCACGTAATTTACATATTCCATTAAAGTTCCCTCCCAAAATACACTTATCTATTAGATAAATAAATTCACATTACCTTCTTGTGCATCTGCTAAGTACGCAGCAACACCAGCATACTCGATACCTTCTAATAATTCATCTTGGTGAAGACCTAATAAGTCCATTGTCATCGTACATGCTACTAATTTAACATCTTGTTCCTGTGCCATTTCAATAAGCTGTGGTAATGGCATAGCATTATGTTTCTTCATAATATCCTTAATTAATTTAGGACCAATACCACCAAAATTCATATTTGACAGACCCATTTTATCTGCGCCTCTTGGCATCATTTTCGAAAACATTTTTTCCATAAATCCTTTTTGAACTGGCACATGCTCATTCTTACGAAGTGCGTTTAATCCCCAGAACGTATGGAAAATTGTTACCTCATGATCATAGGCTGCAGCACCATTCGCAATAATGTAAGCTGCCATCGCTTTATCATATTCACCACTAAATAAAATAATTGTTGTACGTTTTTTTTCTGACATTTGTTTTCCCCCTAGTTTTTATATTACTCATACCTGTATAGGTATATCGTTCTTCAAAAAAATATTATCCCTTTTTTATCCAAAACTTTAAAACTTCATTTTCTTCCTCATGTTTCACTAATTCATGACCACCAGATTTAGCCCAAGCAGCTAGATCATTTTTTGCCCCTTTATCTGTTGCGTGGATTTCTAGAACCTGACCTGATTGTAATTCATTCATCGCTTTCTTTGTGTTAACAATCGGCATTGGACATGCTAATCCTTTTGCATCTAATACTTTATCTCCATTCATTTATTTCAACCTCCAAAGTTTTATTTTAAAATTACCCATAGGGGTATATTACAGAGCAAAAAAATGATTGTCAATCATTTTTTATCTACTGCGAACTAATAAATTTACAGCTTCTTTTATTAGATCGTCAGTTTTTCCGCCATTTTTCTCTGCCTCTAACACACATTCTACTAAGTTTGAACTAACAATAACACCTACTGTTCGATCAACTGCTGACCTGACGGCAGATAATTGTGTAATGACTTCTTTACAATCCTTACCGTCTTCCATCATTTTAAGAATACCTCTTAGCTGACCTTCCATTCGTTTCACTCTATTTTTAATTTGTTCATTATATTCCATATAGATGCTCCTTCCTTACTTTTCCATGCAATCAGTTAATGTATAACTAATTACGTTAAAACCTTTTTGTTAAAGAAGCGAATACTCATATTCTTGTCCAATTGATTGGCTGCGACAATATGAATCTTCTTCTTAGATATTTCATTAAAGTATCTATTTAAATATGCCATTGGTATATTTCTTGATCCTTCTATCGGATTTTTATAGGATTGATTATAATCTCTAACATCTACAATTTCTATAGATCGTTCAGTTGGGCTTATTGTACCACATTCTACCCCACGAACTGGATAATATCTTTTATAGAAAACAAAAGCAATAATGCTTACTGCTAGTATTGTTATTAATAACATAATTGTTACCTCTTTATAGGTTCTTGTATACATGTTGTACTGACCTACAAGACTTATATTATACCCTAATGGGTATTGCGTCAACACTTTAAAACAATTTTTTTGGATTAAATAAAACAGACCAACATTTCATTGGTCCGTTGCGCTTGCTATATACAATTATCAATACATTTAATAAGCCTGTCTTCAATATCCTTCGTAAATGCTTTTAACCTTTCATCATTCAATAAACTTATTAAGGCTGTCGGTCTTGGCATCCCGATCTTCGTTTTCCCTTCATGATCATAAACCACTATCTTACAAGGAAGAAAATAGCCAGCCATTTCGTTTTCCATTAATACTCTTTGTGCTTCTTTAGGATTACAAACCTCCAACACTTTAAACTCTTTCTCAAATTCTAACCCTTTTTCTTGTAGTTTTTGTTTAATATCAAACATCCATAAAACACTGAATTTTTCATCCTTTAAGCTAGTTTCTATACTTTCAATTGCTTCTACAATATTTTTATTTGTTGTTACATTGTAATCAAACATTACCTTAACCATCCCTTACATTATATTTGTCTAGTTTATTATCACTTAAAACTAACCATTAGATTCTATTCTCCCCAAGGAATTAGCAAAACCTCGGTAGGCTTATTTAATTGCACATATCAAAAACCCATTTCCCTAATGTGGAAAATGGTTTTTTGTAAAAACGTCCAATTGAATTTTATGTACTTCTATTTCTTAAAGCTTCCCTATCGACATTCTGTGGAGGTTGCTCCAACCATCTATGCTTTATCATTAATTTTGCACCATCTTCTGCATACTGAATGATTTCTGCAATCAATCTGGTATAATGGCCACCTAAATCCTTTCTTAAACTTGCACCTATTGCACCACCATAGCCAGCAACTCCTATAACATTTAGACTATCAGTATGAAACATCATTAATTTATCTGAAAAAGGAGCATCAATTGATTGTGATATTGTAGAATCCCATGAACTTGGGAGAGGTACACCATCTTTTACTAATATATCTCTAAATACAGTTTCATGTTTGGCTGCTATTTCAGTTCCCCTTTCCATGTATTTCCTTACTTCAGGTAATTGCGCTGTTTGGGAAAACCCCGCAATAAATGTTCGGCCAATTGAATTGGTTTCTGTGTTTTTTGAAATATGGGCCATCTCAACTACAGTTAACGGACGATGTCTTCCTATTAGTCCTGATAGAAAAGAATCATCTTGTAGGTACTCAGCCTTTTCCATAGGTGGGATTGTTGGTGAACGAATAAAAGCACCTTTCTTTAATAATAAATCGCATGCATCGTTATAAAGTTGCATGAACATTTGTGATGTTTTCGAAAATAATTCCCTTACATCGTTTCTCGCTAAGACTTCCAAAAACGCAGCTGCAGCTGCAGTACCAGTTGCTGCCATGTATTTTATATACCGAAGTCCAAATAAATCTGAATATAATCTACCGGCTTCTAAATTAACATCATCCTTCGTAAAACCAATTGGCAGTGCATGATTTTCTTTGTCAAATATTTTAGTTACCTCTTTAATAACAAACTTACAATTATTCAGTGCATGTTGAATAATTGGTGTAATATCTGCATCTTCATTTACTTTTGAGAAATGCGACAATGTACAATAGGACATTGAGTTTTGCATAAACGCCCCCCATAAGGCTGCTACCTCAGAAGAAACTAGCTTAGGATTATGTTCCATTTTTACATGCTCCTTTTTACTTTTTTTCTTTGTTCTAGTATTAACTTGATATGTTAAATAATGCTCTTAATGCAAAATAAAAAGTCTGAATTCAAGTTAATGAATCCAGACTAAATCCCTCTATTAATTTATTTGACTGAACAATTCGGGTTTGGCCACAATTGCCCTTTATAACTATGAAAAACGCTTGGTACATGAACACTAATTATGATTTGTCATTGAATCTTCTTGTTGTTTACATATTCCATGAAGTCTCTCGCTTTTTGGAATGGTTCTTGAAGCTCTATTGATACATCTTCAATTTTGATTCTCTCACTTGGATTTAATCCACTTTGGACAACTATTTTTTCAAATGTCATAAGTGCTTCGATATAAGTATCGTACTCTTCAGATGTTAAAACTTCTTTACTAGAAGGATTTCCATTTAATGTGTCAAAATACGGTTGAATCTCCATCATAGTAGCTTTCAATTCCTCTTCTTTTTCTAACGGTATCGCATCATAATTGATATTGCCGTACCGGTCCCCGTATGTTAATTTTGCCTCTGTAATGACATTTAATAGTTCCTTGAATTCCGAAAACTCATCACTTCCTAAATCACCTTTAGCTTGAGTCAATTTTGCGTTTAATAATAAGAAACTTTCCATCGTTACATTTGCAAAATGTTTTTTCATGTTTTCGAATGATCCATAGAAATCATCTGCTATATAGGTTTGATAAGTAAATGCACTAGTCGGAATGACTAACGTAGCAACTAATGCTACTGTTAGTAGCTTATTTTTTATATTACTTTTATTTCTATTATCAAAATTGTTCATGACCTTTTTCTTTAAATCAGTTGGAGGATGTATATTGCTTCCCGTTTCTTGTAGAGATTCTCTTAATTGATTCGTCAAATTCATCATAGATTCCCCACTTTCTCTAAGCAGATTTTAGTAGTTGATTCTTTCATGCGCAACTTTTTCAAAGCAGCATTTATTCTTGATTTAACTGTCCCTAAAGGTATATCTAAAATACTTGCTATTTCTTCTTGCGTATAGTCGTTTAAATAACGTAGAATAATCACTTGTTTCAGCTTAAAGGTAAGTTGATTAACTAAATCGATTACATGCTGATTTGATATTTTTTCAATAATCTCATTAGAAAAATCAAGCCCTATCACTTGTTTCTGTTGTTCTGCTTTCTTTACAATACGAATCCTCATCCATCGTTTCCTGCGATAAGCTTGAACTTGCCTTATGACAATTCCCGTTAGCCATGGTTTAAACTTCTTGCTACCATCGAAACTACTCAATGATTTATATAACTCTATGTAAATATCTTGAACTATGTCATCTACATCATCTTTTTCGTCTATTAGAAAATGAACGTTTTTATAGACATAATGAATTGTGTATTCATACAGTTCCTCATATGATTGTTTATTTCCAGAAAGAATACTTTTTATCAGACCTTGAATTGCTGGAATTTCGTTCATACGCTTCCCTCCTTTTTTTGTTTGTTCACTATATATTGGAAAGAAATTAGCATTTCGTTCGTTTTTTTGATAATTATATTTTAATGTTTCATATAAACTTTGATCGTTACACAGCAGAGATAATAGAAAAGGCACATATCCAAATTGGAATGTGCCTTTGTGATGACCTGTGAGGGACTTGAACCCCCGACCCCAACCCTGTCAAGGTTGTGCTCTCCCACTGAGCTAACAAGTCTATTTATAATTGTAAGAATACTATATCTAAATTATCTAACCTTGTCAATAATAATCAAATTTAAATACGAACATATATTCCTAAAATAACACTTGCAATAGAACTAATGTTCGTATTATAATCTCCTTGAGGTGAAAAAAATGAACCCTTTTTATCCTACTATTATGAAAATGCATCAAAACAATCAACCTGCGGAAATCATTTATCAATCAACATCTGGAGAATTGTCTCATCGTGTAATTTATATAAATAAAGTAACTCCTCAATTTGTTCAAGGTTTTTGCACCTTACGTAAAACAACCAGAACGTTTTCATTACAAAATATTTTATCTGTATACCCGTCAAAGAACACTAACTCAACTTTCAGTAAAACATCCTCTATCTTTTGATACGAACTTCCAATAATTCAGTATATCTACATCCCTCTATTTTTATTATGATAGTGTAAAGTTCATTCTTATAGGTGATGATTACTATGCTGCTATTACAATGGGGTTACACAAAGAAGTACAACATCAAAGCAATTTTTGATTATTGTCCAAATTCCACTGTCATCTTTAGACAGATACAGGATTATTACTTTGTCTATATTGTCAATTGGTCTGAACCAGATCCAATTATCGATAGAGACAACTTAGTTCTCATGGAACAACTCTTGAATAAAGAACTAGGTACACTTGAAGCGTATGAAAAACGAAAATCAAATCAATCCAACGTCCTTACATAACCCTTGTCACTTTTTCTCATATTAGTAATAAAACAATTGAGAGGGGTTTTCGTATGAAACAGGAGTATAAGATTCCAAAGAGCTTTTTTGAAGAAAGTCAATATGCCCAAAAGGTTAGCATGGAATTAAATAATGATGCCGGTGGTTTAATTTTCGACCGATATTTTCACGATATTGGCATGCAACTTCATATCGATGTAGTTTTTGAAAAGCAAGACCGTGATGGTGATACATGGTTTTTAGGTGGGAATGACCACGTCCAAATGATTGTAAACGATGAACAGGAGTTTTATTTATTAACAATCACGGCACTTGATGAACAAGGACACACATTGCTCCAATCATTTAATATTGACTCAATTCAATCATGAAGGTAGTTGTTCTTTCCGATACTCATATGCCTAAAAAGGCTAAACAATTACCTCGTATCTTAATTGAGCACTTAATGAAATCAGACTATATTTTTCATCTTGGAGATTGGCAAACTGTTGATCTCTATAACGAACTAAAGAGCTACGCCACGATTATTGGGGTTGCTGGAAATGTTGACAATAACGAAATAGTCGAACTGCTCGGTTACCATAAAATTATAGAAATAAAAGGGTATACTTTCGGTTTAGTTCACGGTCATCAAGGAAAAGGACGTACGACTGAAGAAAGGGCGCTAAATACATTTCCAAACAAAAATGTAGACGTCATTTTATTTGGTCATTCTCATATTCCTGTACTAAAAAAAGTAAACAATTCTATTCTCTTTAACCCAGGGTCCCCAACTGATAAACGTAGACAATCCCATTTTTCTTTTGGAATAATTGAAATTAATGAAACAATTATACTTCAGCATATTTTCTTTGATTGAAACTCAGTTAATCAATGTCTCCCAAAGGAATGAAAGATGATTCTATGTTACAATATTAGTAATTTGAATGAAAAAATGATGGAGGCAATTTCTAATGGAACAGCAGAAGGGAACGATTGAAGAAATAACATTTACTAGCTCCTCTCTAGGTGAGGACCTTTCAATTCTTATTTATAAACCTGCAAATTTTTCAACACTATACAAATATCATCTTATCATTACTCAAGATGGTCAAGATTATTTTAATTTAGGTCGGATTGCTCGAGTGACCGAGGATCTGCTACAAAACAAAGAAATTCCAAATACGATTATAGTTGGTATCCCTTATCCTTCAGTGGAAGAAAGACGTCGTAGATATCATCCTAACGGCGAAAAACATAAAGCATACATACGTTTTTTATCACATGAATTAATACCATATTTAGATCAAACACTTCCTACATTCCAAATGGGTCGAGGACGAGTATTAATGGGAGACTCTTTAGGAGGAACTATCTCATTACTTACTGCCCTGCAATATCCACACACATTTGGAAAAGTAGTTATGCAGTCTCCATTTATCAATTCTTATGTAAAAGATCAAGTTGAGGGGTTTTCTTCGCCACATTTATTGCAAATTTATCAGGTAATTGGCACGAAGGAAACAGCTGTTGAGACTACAAATGGTCAAGTGAAGGATTTCGTCAAGCCAAATAGAGAACTAGCTGAAATCATTAAGTCTAGAGGGTTTCAAGCTTTTTATGAAGAATTTGAAGGTGATCACACTTGGACTTATTGGCAACCTGATTTAATTCAGGCCCTTCAATTTATACTAAACGATTAGTTTATTTGTAAGGTTGTTCTTTGGTATAATATTACATATCATGTATTCTAGATAAATTCCGTACTATCCATTTTAAAGGGGGTTAACTCAATGAAATATGGAATTGCATTATTTCCGTCAAAAAAACTTCAGGATTTCGCAAACTCTTACAGGAAGCGTTATGATCCAAGCTATGCTTTAATTCCTCCTCATGTGACATTGAAGAGTGGATTTGAGACGTCTGAAGATACTATTAAATCAATTGTTCATGAGCTACATAGAATTGCTTCAGATGTTCAACCATTTTCACTAAATGTTTATAAAGTCAGCTCTTTTCACCCGGTGAATAATGTTATTTACCTTGGTGTTCAACCAACACCAGAATTAGAGGAACTTCATAACCGCATGCATGCAGGTCCCTTCCCGATTGACCGTGAGTATGCATACGTTCCACATATTACAATTGGCCAGAACTTATCAGACGATGAACATTCGGATGTGTTAAGTTCTTTGAAAATGTTAGATGTGAAGCATCAGGAAACAGTTGACCGTTTCCAGCTTTTATATCAATTAGAAAATGGATCATGGACCGTTTACGAAACATTCCATTTAGGAAAGGAATGTTAACCTTTGGAAGTTAAAATTGTTACAAACAACACCGAGTTTGAAGATGCTCTTAAAGTACGAAGAGAAGTTTTTATTGAAGAGCAACAAGTACCTGAGGAAGAAGAAATTGACCAATATGAAGATATTTGTACTCACGTAGTTGTTTATGATGATAACAAACCGGTTGCAACAGGACGCTTACGTGATTATGAAGGGATTGGGAAATTAGAAAGAATTTGCGTTCTTTCTTCCCATCGAAGCCATGGACTTGGAAAAGTCGTTATGGATCAATTAGAATCTATTGCCGAGAAACAAGGTTTTAGCAAATTAAAGCTAAACGCACAAACGCATGCAGAAGGATTTTATGCGAAACTTGGTTACGAAACTGTATCCGATATTTTTATGGATGCAGGTATTCCGCACGTGACTATGGTTAAAATCATTAACGCTGTGAATTAAGACTGTGACATATGTTACAGTCTTTTTTCTATGCAAGAAACTTCACTCATATTTCATATTATTCGGGTACATCCTAAGTAAAGGATACGATTAAAAAGGAGATGAATAATATGGACTTTACTGGACTTGCTATAAAATTAGTAATTGGTTATGTAGCTCTAATGGCAATTACAAAAATTCTTGGTAAAACACAAATAAACCAATTAACTCCATTTGACTTCATCTCAGCACTTGCTCTTGGGGAATTAGTGGGTGGTGCAATACATGATAAGGAAATATCTCCCTGGCAAATTATTTACGTTGTAATTATATGGGGGGCTCTTGTCTATATTACGGAGATGATTACTCAAAAATTCAAACAGACTAGATCTCTATTAGAAGGAAAACCCTCTCTTATCATTCACAAGGGGAAAATTAATTATGAAGCATTAAAGAAGAACAAATTAGATCTTGATCAACTTCAACTACTATTACGGAAGAAAGATATCTTTTCTATTCAAGAAGTAGAATATGCCATTTTAGAAACTGATGGAACAGTGAGTATTTTAAAGTCTTCCACTGCCGCGTCTCCAACCAGAAGTGACTTACAATTAAAGAAGGAACAAGTTTTCCTTCCAATGGCCTTGGTGTTAGACGGAGAGATTGTTAAAGATAATTTAAAAGAAGCTGGCTTTGATGAAAATTGGCTTAGAGGGCAATTACAAGTACAAGGCATCAATCGAATTCAAGATTGTTTGTTTGCAGAATGGAAAGAAGGAGAAGCTCTTCATGTTATGAAGTACTAAGCTTCTCCTTCTTTCTTTGATTATATAGATTCATTAAAGTTTATGCCTTTTCCTGTAATGACAGATATTAATTCGTAGTTTACCTTCGGTTTAGTACGACTCTTATTATGTGAATTAGAAGGAATATTGAACTCCTTCATTTGATCAAATTCAGTATTTTCACGATTAGAATCATTGATTTTTCTAATTATGGTAGTTTTAAAAACCGGCGGTAACATAAATGGTGAATTTGCACGATTGGACGTCCTATTTGAATATTGCTGTGATTGGTAATTATTAATTGGCAATATGTATCCCATTTTGTCCTCCTCCTTTTTAATTCTTTGCTAATTTTCTTGTCACCACATTATTCGTAGCTTCATACTAGTTTATGTCTATCTCACCAATAGTTTCATTGGCTTTGCAAGTAGTCCTAAGATTTGCTCACTCATTTATTATAGGACGAGCACTTTAAAAAACTTGACGAAATCCGCCGTATACAACGTCTATTCTTGTCAAACACCCTATTAATCGTTCGACACATTTCACTCTTTAACACAGTAAAGCAATGGGGGCCTGTCCCCCATTGCTTTACTGTGTTAAAGAGAATAAAAAAGCCCTTCCATTTAGGAAGGGTTTAAGAAAGCATTAAAGTAAACCAAGAGGAAAGAACCAGACACCATGAGAAGATAGCTTAAATTCCTACCCAAAGTTAAGCTATTCTTTAGAACAAGGACCCTTGTTCTTTACTATCATATGAAATTTCACTCTCTTTGTTTGGACAAGAGTCCTAGGACAAATGTGGATTTAACATTTTAAAAAAGACACTTTAACCCATTAACGCATTGGGGGACAGGCCCCCAATGCGTTAATGGGTTAAAGTGTTGCTGGTTATCCTTTTGGTTTGAAAATTAATGCTCCAATGAATGCGAAGATGATAGCTGCTGAAATACCTGAGCTTGTTACTTCAAACATCCCTGTCAATACACCGACTATTCCATGCTTTGATGCTTCTTCTAGTGCTCCGTGTACAAGTGAGTTTCCGAAGCTTGTAATCGGAATGGTTGCACCAGCACCAGCAAAAGCGATAAGTGGTTCATACAGACCAAAACCATCTAATATTGCTCCAGCTACAACTAGTGAACTTAACGTGTGGGCTGGTGTTAATTTGAATACATCCATCATAATCTGTCCGATGACACAGATTGCTCCACCTACGACAAATGCCCAGAAAAATGTAGCAAGCATTAGCTTTCACCTCCGGCTTCAATCGAAACAGCATGAGCAATACAAGGTATCGACTCTTTTTGCTGGAACGATAATGGAGAAAGTAAAGCACCTGTTGCCACTACTAGAATTCTTTTTAATTCCCCTTTTCGCATCCTATTTAATAAGTGGCCATATAGAACACTAGCAGAACATCCAGCTCCACTCGCTCCTGCCATGACAGGTTGGTCTTCCTTATAAATCAACAAGCCACAGTCTTGGAATTGCTCCTGTTTAATTCCGATCTTGTGCTCAGTCATGAGATCTAATGCTACTTCCCTTCCAATTTTCCCTAAATCCCCTGTTAAAATTAAATCATAATAAGACGGGTCTATTCCTCGTTCATTGAAATGGGCTTCAATGGTATCGACAGCTGCGGGAGCCATTGCTCCCCCCATATTGAAAGGGTCTGATAATCCCATATCAATTACCTTTCCTATTGTTGCAGATGTCACACGGGGTCCTTCCCCTTTTTGTCCTAATACACAAGCTCCTGCTCCTGTAACGGTCCACTGTGCTGTTGGAGGCTTTTGTCCTCCGTATTCGGTAGGGTAGCGAAATTGCTTTTCAACTGCTGAATTATGACTCGAAGCAGCTGTAACTATGTAATCCGCTCCACCGTGATTTATGACAAAACTACCTAATGCAAGTCCCTCCATCGATGTTGAACAAGCACCGAACAAACCAAAATAAGGGGTTCCAAGAGACCTTGCTGCAAAACTAGACGGAGTAATTTGATTAAGTAAATCCCCTGCAAATAAAAATTGTATATCTTCCTTCTTCAGGGATGCCTTTTGAATAGAAGTTGTAACAGCACCCTCTAATAAGACTCGGTGTGCCTTTTCATATGAGTCCTCACCTAACCATGTATCTTCATGTATAAGGTCAAAGTCATCTGCTAACTTTCCGTTCCCTTCAAAAGGTCCGCCTATTGCTGCTGACGAGAGGATAACGGGTTTATTTTCAAACAACCATGTTCGTTTCATTTTCCCCATTCTACAATCCTCCCAATTTCAGTACTATTGTTTTGATTAGTGCAACGACAAAGGCTGAAAATGTTCCAAACAGTACTACTGAACCTGCTAACTTAAACAAGTTCCCACCTACTCCCAGCACAAATCCTTCTGTTCGGTGTTCAATAGCTGCAGATATAACTGCATTCCCGAATCCAGTTACAGGAACTGCACTTCCCGCTCCTGCGAACTGAGCCAAATGATCATATACCCCAAACCCTGTAAGAAGCATGGAAATAAAAATCATCGTTGCCACAGTTGGATTACCGACAGTCATCTCTGTAAAATCAAAAAACGTAATATAAAACAACGAAATTGCTTGTCCGACACAACAGATTAATCCACCGACTAAAAAAGCCTTTAAGCAATTTTTTAGTACCGGTCTTTTGAATTCTCTTTCTTTTTGAAAGTCTTGGTACTCCTGTTGCTCTTTAGTTAATTGTTTTTTACCTGACATAAGCCATTCCTCTCTTTACAATAAAGTTACTTCTTTTGACAAGCTCTTTATCTCTTGCATTCTTTGTTTTATTTCTTTTTCAGAAAGCGTCTCTTGCTCCTTAATTAGTTTCTCAAGCTCCATTAATATTTTTCTATCATGTGAAACCGTAATTAATTCATTATTAAATTCCTTTTCTAAATCCTTCTTGACTCGACCTTCAATTTCTTTCACATTAAATTCTTGTAATTTTTTCACGTTGAAACCAACAATTAATTCCATATCATTATGAATCGCAATGACTTGATTTATCTCATCGTACTTGATTATTTTTTGCTTAGCCTTCTTAGCAATTGCATTATTCGTTAAACTCATTTCTTTATTTTTTCTCATAGAAACATTAGTGGGCGTGCTTTCGCTTTCTTTATTATCTGGCTGAGTGGCATCTGTACAAGCTGTTAGGTTTACAATAAATGCAACTAAAATTAAAAATCGAATCATTGTAATCATCCTTCTTCTATATTCTTTTTTCATTCCCCATTCTTCTTTTAGGTTGTGAAGATTTTTCCGTTTTATGACAATACAACAATACCAATATAAGGAATTTCTTTATATTTCAAGGAAAGCAGAACAAAGTATATTTTTCCCCTATGAATTTGGAATATTAACTCGGAAAATAACAAAGATTACGAAAGAAAAAGGAGGTTTTTACAAGTGAAGAAAAACAATACATCTCAACCCGAAGATACAGGAAAGCTAACGAACTTTCATTATGGTTCAGAGAAGGATAAGAGAACTGAGATGGCCCGTACAAATACTGGAGAAAAGAAACTTTAATAATTGGGATAAATTTAAAGGAGGAGCATCATGAGTCAGCCAAGCTGCAGCCAACCAACTGGTAATCAAGGTGGAAAAGAAAAGGGAGATTTAGCTTGGTGGCAATTATCTTTAATTGGCATTGGATGTACAATAGGGACAGGTTATTTTCTTGGTTCTAGTATAGGAATTAAAATTACGGGACCATCCATTGTCATATCATTCATTCTTGCATCATTGGGAACTTATGTTGTCTTCCACTTCCTCGCTCAAATGACGGCTGAAGATCCTCAGGAAGGATCCTTTTGTTATTACGCTGGCAAAGCATTTGGTCGCTGGGCAGGCTTTGGATGTGGATGGAATTATTGGAGTTCAAAGATTTTGATTATGGGAAGTCAATTAACTGCTTTATCGATTCTATCGAGATTTTGGTTTCCAAAAGTCCCGTTATGGATATTTGCAGCTATCTATGCCATATTATCAATATTTGTTGTCATACTAGGCACAAAAGGTTTTGATAAAGTTGAGAATATACTGGCAGTTACAAAAACAGCTGCGATATTAATGTTCATTATTTTAGCTGGGGCAGCTTTGTTAGGCTGGATACCAGGTGGTCCTGATAATCAACCAGGTATTCCTACAACAGTTGATAAAATTTTCCCAGAAGGGTATCGGGCATTTTGGTCCTCTCTCATTTACGCCTTTTATGCCTATGGTGGTATTGAAACAATTGGATTAATGTCAATGCAGTTGAAAAATCAAGAGGATGCACCAAAATCTGGGCAAGTGATGCTCATTGTATTGACGATCATTTATGTTATTTCAATGGTACTAGCAATAAGCATGGTTTCTTATGATGCAATAAGCGAGAAAGAAAGTCCCTTTGTCACTGCTCTTAAAGAATACAAATTGTCCTTTTTCCCACATGTATTCAATGCCGCCATCATCACAGCTGGATTTTCAACGATGACGGCTTCATTATTCGCTGTAACAAACTTACTAGTCACATTAGCAAAGAGTAAAGATGCACCAGCTCTTTTTGAGAAGAAACTAAAATGGAAAGAACTTCCTCTTGCATCATTAGGTTTGGCAACTCTTGGTCTTGCAGGTTCGATCATTGCTGCCTTACTTCTTCCCGGCAAACTATACGAATACATCACAACTGCTGCTGGAATTTTACAAATGTATAATTGGGGATTTATTATCCTTTCTTCTATGAAAATACTTGAGATGCATATAAAGGACAAGTCTGTCTCTATTTTCGGTCTACTTTTGTTAGTGGCAGCCGTAACAGGTGTTATATTTGAAAAGAGTATTCGGATGGGTTTCTTTTTAAGTATCTTACTTGTTGCCATTATAGGCATTGTCACCTTCATTATGACAAGAGTTTGGAAAAAAGAATTAAAGCATACGTAATCCCTTTAAGCGGTTAGGATCCTAATCGCTTTTTATGATGGCTGCCCTTTCCCATTACCTCTTCTTTATGTGGGATGTATTCTTTATTACCTGGCTCTGTTAAAGTAGAGTGTTGAATTTTAATTATATGTTGATTGTAGTGGAAGGTGCGAGACTCCTGCGGGAGCAGCTCAGGCAGGTGAGATCCCACAGGAGCTTAGCGACGAGGAGGCTCACCGCCCGCCCGTGGAAAGCGAGTGCCTTCCACGGAGATCAACATTATTGTTTAACAGAGCCTATTACATAAGAAATTGATTCACTTGACTTTAATCAAAATTTTCAGTCAACAACCCATGCCCTTCTACATAAAATGGAAACTAGTTTCAATAAACTCATGTAAAAAAGATTGGAATGTTTTTTCCAAAAACGGGAGGGCAACAAAGAATGGCAAAAGTGAATACACAATATCGAGAATATGTATCCTTTTTGAACCTTTTAGAAACAGAAATTGCAATGAAGAAATTAAAGGAGCACTTTGAAAAGGAATTAGAAAATAATTTAAATGTAATTAAAGTTTCTGCACCTTTAATAGTTAAAGACGGAAATGGAATCAATGATAATTTAAATGGGGTTGAACGAATTGTTTCATTCAATGCAGCCCAAATTAAACATAACAATATTGAGATTGTCCAATCCTTAGCAAAGTGGAAAAGAACTGCCTTGTTAAAGTATGGCTTTAAAAGTGACGAAGGACTTTATACAAATATGAATGCAATTAGAAGAGATGAAGAGTTAGATGAGCTTCATTCTATTTATGTAGATCAATGGGATTGGGAAAAAGTAATTGAGCAGGAGGAAAGAAATTTAGAAAAATTAAAAAGTGAAGTTAAGAAAATTTATAGCGCAATAAAAAGTACAGAAGAGTTCATTGAAGCTGAATATCCGAATATAAAGGCATCTCTTCCGAACAATATTGGCTTTATTACCACTTTCCAACTTGAAGAAATGTATCCAGACTTAACACCAAAAGAAAGAGAAAATGAAATTGCTAAAATTTACGGAGCTGTATTTATTATGCAGATTGGTTGTATCCTACCTTCTGGTAAAAAGCATGATGGACGCTCTCCTGATTATGATGATTGGATGCTAAACGGAGATATTGTTCTTTGGTCCGAAGTACTTGAGAGAGCATTTGAGGTATCATCGATGGGTATCCGTGTAGACAAAGATTCACTTGTTAAACAATTACTATTAGAAAACTGTGAGGATCGACTGAAACTCGAGTATCATCAATCCATCTTCTCTGAGAAATTACCACTCTCTATCGGTGGTGGCATTGGACAATCAAGACTATGTATGTTCCTACTAAAGAAACTACACATTGGTGAAGTTCAAGCATCTGTATGGAATGAAGAAGTGATAAGTGATTGTAAGAGAAAAAACATTCAACTTTTATGATAAAAATATCCCCCGGTATAAGTAGAAACCGGGGGGTTCACTATAACCTTCCCATTATCGAAGCATTTAAGTTTTCTGATTCAATAACAATTGCTATCATATTCGTTTCACTACCTGCTTCATGGCTCTCACCTTTATGCCATAACGCCGCTTCTCCAGCTCTAATAGGTAGCTTTTCTCCGTTTGCACCACTTACCCACCCTTCTCCTTCAACGACAACAAAAAGTTGCGGTGTAACCGCATCATGTCTACCTACAAAATCATTTTGATCAAAATACATACATCCAATATGGAAGTTACCCTCACCTTGACTAATTCTAGACATTACAAAATTTGATCCAAATGCACCAATTTCCTTGCCAACCTCTTTTGAAAATTTATATAGTTCCACCGTCTTCACCTCAATATATATAGTAAACACAGTATAACTTGATATTTTTGAAACTAACAGTCTACTAATTGTATACATATAATGGTAAAATATTAATAAGGGGGAACTATCCTAGAAGTAGATCCCACTCTTTGTTATAAGTTTAATCATCAACGTATTAGTTATGTAATAACGCAAATACACCACAGTGTATACACTGTGGTAGAAAAAACTTATGAATTTCTTTTTTTACGTCCACAGCCGCAGCCTCTTTTTTTCTTTTTCACGACTTTGTCTGTGTTTTGTTGTTTACTCTTTTCGGAGGTGTTTTTCTTCATTTTTATCTCCCTCCTATCATCTAAATTCACGTAATATATACTATGAAAGTAAACCTTCATTCGTTCTCGTCCATAAAAAAAGAGGCGATAACACATTACTCATTATCTATAATTCTTAAAACGATTGTCTCAATAATAGAAGCAGCTCCTGCAATCGCTAAAATGATCATGACCGTCTCCATTACAGTCGGCCAAATACTCCATCCTCCATACAAGATTGCCGATGACCATATGCCCGTACACCAATAACAGCTAATAAGCTCCCCAAACCATTTCCTCAAACCATTCCCTTTAATAACTAAATAAGTATTCGTCATACCGTCCTCATCTGTTTCAACAACTTCTTCATGAAATGGACGTCTAATGATTGAGGTAATTTCATCAAAGACAATTAATCTTGTTAAACGAAAGCTTGCTAAACAAAACATGATAAAAAGTAGTAGAGACACCTTTCACTCACACTCCTTACTCTTCTTGGAGTAATAAGAAATTTTACTTTACTAACGTATTCGTCTCGTACAGGTACGGTTACAACTATAAAGGCGATTTTCTAAAAATGAGCTTCTTTTCGATTAACTTTCCTCCTAGCATCTCATATGTCTAGGAGCTGCAACCGAAAAAAATCACAAAAAAAGAGGTTGGGACAAAACTAAAACACGATACTCTAAAGACGAACAATTTCAAATTAGATAGCCTTTAATACAGCTGTTAATTTCCGTGCAAGACTTCGCTTTCCGCGGGGTGTTGGTGAGCCTCCTCAGTCGTTCCTCCCTGCGGGGTCTCACCTAACTCGCTTCTCCCGCAGGAGTCTTCGTCTTGCACTCCAATTAACAGCTAGAACATACCTTAAAACAAAACGTAGTCTCTAAAAAAATAAATAAAAAAATCCGAACTCATTCAAATCCTATTAAACGAATTTGAGATGATTGTTCGGATTTATCTTCGCCGAAAATACTTTTGACCCAGCCTCAAACTCCAGTTTCCGATACATGACTCTGTTCATTCTCTTTGTTTAAGGTTATCGTTTTATCTCCGGTATTAAATAAGTATTTCTCTAAGAAAAATACGGTGACAAACGTAACAAGCATGATGAAATAAAAAATCACATGTGCACCTTCAACATATAACCAAGATATACTTGTGAGTACATTGTGCAGGGCATGAATTAAAATGAGCATCCATAAACTTCTAGTCCATAATAATAGTATTCCAAGCACAAGACCAAAGTTTGTATAATATACAACCGTGCCAATAAAAACATCAAGTGTTTGATCATTTGATAATGTGTGGCCCATTCCAAACATAAAGGAACTTATGAATAACCCAAATAACCAGAAAAACCAGGTTTGATTTTTTTCCCATCTACTTGGATACAACATTTTCATAAATGCTACAACTAAAAGGATATAGGCTAACCTAGAGACTTCCTCAAAACCTGCTAACATATCTGTGAAAAATGAATATCCATCTGAATCAAGCCAGCCTAAAAAGGATATTCCTTCTTCCCCTTCCACAGATCCATTATAATCGTCATTAAACCCACTAGAGTATGAATAATTCTGTGTATACTCTGTGACTCCCTCTTCATAATCTTGATGAAAGTCCTGAAGATATTGATTACTAAATAAGTCGATCATAAACGTAACAGTGCTGAATATAACAAAAACTTTTACAAATAGGAAAATAGATTGTTTGGTTGTTCGTTTTGGTATTGATTCATCTAGCAGTATTGGGTGCAAGCGTGCTGCCACAAAAATAGAAGCAATCATAATAAAATTGTATAAATCAGCAAAAAAATAGCTATGCCGCGATCCAAACAATACAAGCTCTGCTCCAACAGTGACGAGGAGTAAAAGCAATATATATTTCTTTGATAATGTTTCAAGCTTAACGTTTTGTATCACCTTATCTCCCCATTCACTCATATAAATATTGATAATGATACTCTAAATCTTGCACCACTTTCGGTGTGAAGTTCTCCTCCATTTGTATAATCCTTTGCTCCCATTCTGTTTGTAAGGCAATGAAAGACTTCCCATAAACCTGTTCAACATCTTTTGATATATTTGTAGATTCATATAAATCCACAAACGTATCAATTCCATACTCTTCAATTAAATAATGAGAGAATGAAGCAATTTTCCAATAATGTGCCTCAGCTTTTGGATATTCACGAGAAGGACCATGATTGTTTAAAACGGAACTTTTAAACAATATTGGAGAGAGTAGACCTTCAAACTGTAACGTCTGTTGTTTATTTTTGTGTAAAACCCACATTTCATTTGGATCAAAAATCTCTCCTTTATGAGGGGAGTAATATAAATATTGTCCTAGACCTATCGTTGTGAATGGTGCTACATCTTCATTTTGAGGAAATAAAGAGTAAAGCATCATCTCTTCAAAATTCCATTCTTCTAACCAAATCGTATCAGGATCAAAAATGACTGAACTATAATAAGAAGGTACTATTTTACTGTCTTCATTAGACGAAATTAGACTAATAGCTACATTGCTCTTCGGTATAAGTTTCCCCTTAGTCACCTCAAGTACCGATTTTGTTGCTATCTCAACTTCATTACGTACCTCTTCCACAAGGTTGGCTGGATAGTCTCCGAAATTTTTGATCGTAATGGTTATATCATTAACGATTAACGTACTTTCTGTCTCTTCCTTTGTGACAACTTCCCCGAAACCATGAATAAGAAAAATTCCAGTCCCATTTATCATCAATACAAAAATCAGTATACTAAAAATCCATTTCCACCTATCTCTCAATCATTCCCTCTCCTAACTAAAAAACATCATACTAGATGGTATTCATTATAATATATTTTTACTATCTGCTGACGAAAAAAAAGAGGAATAATTAACGAACTCCTACGCAAACTATAGCTATAACTTATTAGGAGGAGAACAAATGAAAAAATTACTTTATATATTATTAGCAGCTTTTTTAATGACTTCAGTAGTAGCATGTGATGATGCACCTGGTGAAGATGAAGTCGGTGATGGTGAAATTCAAGACGAGGAATAAAAAGTAGGGAATGCCTTATAAATGAGGCATTCCCTTTTTAGTGTAAAACGTCATGTCGTTTATCTATGTATAATGATCCATCTTGTTGAATTTTCGCATAAAACACTTCTGAAATCGATTCGATACCTTGTTCAGAAAGCCTTTGTATGACCCATTCTTCATTAAGATTTAACTTTTGTAGATTTTGTTTAGAAAACTGCCCATCTTCGATTACTGATGTTGGTATTGGTATTTGTTTTTGCTTTTCAACGGTTCCTTTTAAATCCCCTTGAGTCATTGGCTGCTTTTCATCCTTCTTTAATACCGAAAGCTTTCCGTCTGTCTCAAATATTGCATAGTTCACTTCTGCTAGTGAAAAGATACTTTTCTCTCGAAGCATCGCATTTAGAGTATTAACATCTAATCGTGTTTTCTTCATTTGTTTCTCCAAAATTTGCCCTTCTTTAATGACAATAACAGGTTGACCTTCTATTAAATCTCTTGCCTTTTTCGATTTAAGATCGATAAACTCCATTACCAATGTAAAAATTGTCCACCCTACTAACGCAATTACACCGTTACTCTTACTAAGATTCTGATTAATAACAAGCGAACCCCCAATTGTCCCGATGGTAATAGCAGATACAAAATTAAAAAAAGTATTCTGGCTAATTTCTTGTCTACCCATTATTCTTGTTAGAGTTAATAAAACAAGGAATGAAAGTGTCATTCGAAGTAATAGTTCAGTAACATTCATTTGCATACCTCCCTATACGTATTATCCCAATTACTGGTATAAATATAATTCGTTAGTCGAATAATTTATCCGTCATTTGGAAAAATACACAAGAATTACATTAGGAGGTGCGTCATTTGTTTTTTCATGTAAAAGAAACACAGTACAGAGCAAAGCCAAGCAAACCTGATCCTGTCTATGCGAAGAAATTACAAGAAGTATTAGGTGGCCAATTTGGAGAAATCTCAGTAATGATGCAGTATTTATTTCAAGGTTGGAACTGTCGAGCTGAACAAAAGTATCGTGATATGCTTCTTGATATCGGTACAGAAGAAATTTCACATGTAGAAATGTTAGCAACTATGATTGCACAGTTACTAGATAAAGCACCTGTTGAAGAACAAGAGCAAGCTACAAAAGATCCTATTATTGCAAGTGTGATGGGTGGCATGAATCCTCAGCACGCAATCGTAAACGGATTAGGTGCAAGTCCGAACGATAGCGTAGGTTACCCTTGGAATGCTCGATATACAATTGCAAGTGGAAATTTATTAGCAGATTTTAGAGCGAATTTAAATGCAGAATCCCAAGGAAGACTTCAAGTTGTCCGTTTATATGAAATGACAGACGATCCTGGAGTTCGTGATATGCTTTCATTCTTAATTGCCAGAGATACCATGCACCAAAATCAGTGGATTGCTGCCATTGCAGAGTTAGAGGAAAAAGAAGGAGTAATCGTTCCTAGTACCTTTAATCGTGAATATGAATTAACAGATGTTGCGAATAAATTCATGAGTTGCTCTGAAGGTACAGAAAGCAAATCAGGAAGATGGGCTTCTGGACCAACTCCTGATGGAAAATCTCAGTTTGATTATGTGGCAAACCCAGTTGCAACAGGACAAGCCCCAATGTTGCAACCAGCTCCAGGATATATTCACGGAACACCACCTTTTAAGTAAAATAATACGACTCTTCTCATTTGAAAAGAGTCGTTTTTAGGTTAATCTTCATAGTTACTCCACTTTACTGTTCGCTCCAACACAATAGAAATAAGCATCCCCATTATCAATCCATTCGTAATAAACGGCTGAGCAAATACTGGTAAATTAGCGAATATTTCTGGTGAGACGTTCATTAAACTTACTCCTATTAAAATTGGAAAAGCAACACGGAAAATTGTATTTGAATTAAACGTTTTCCCATTTAAACTACTATACGCTGTTCCAAACAGTTGCAAATACGCAACAAAGAGAACGGCATTTCCTACTGTTATCGGCATGGTTGAAAGAAAAGATCCAAACAAAGGAATGAGGCCAATGATTGTTAGAAGTCCTCCACCAATCATAAACGGCTTTCGTTCAAAAATTCTTGTACTTTGTAAAAAACCAATTGATGAAGTAAAAGGAGTATAAGAGACGAGACCAAAACCTGTACCTACAATTGTAACTATTGTAGTAATGAAGATAGATTGACGAAAGTTTTTGTTCGACGTTTCCTTATGTATAACTTGCTTTGCAGCATTAATAGAGGCAAATGTATTACTAAGGTTTAACATTACCGCAAAAAAGGCGACCGCAATAATTCCCCATTCTAGATTCGGAGCTCCTAAAGGAAATAACGAAAAATCAGCAGCACCGCTTGGTGAGGCAGTGATTGCTTCGTCGGCAAAAAGAAATTCATAAAAAATCCAACCAACGGCTAATCCAATTAAAATAGAGAAATTACTGATAAGCTTACTACCCTTTATTTTTAATATACTAACAAGAATGATAACCGCCACTGAAAAGAGACTGATAGCAATATCAATCGTTCCTTCTTCCGTAAATTTCAACATCCCTTTAAAGAAGATAAAAATAAGTTGAAACGTTAGTAAAAATAAATACACAGACATCACCATTGGTGTAAAGATCGCCTGTAATAATGGAATACCATTAAATACTACCAGTATCAAGGTAACAAGACATGCCAGGATAACTCCTGAAGCAATTCCACCACCAATTTCAGTTAAGTCCATCCCTAATGAAGAGGCCGATAATCCTAAGTTTAACATTACTCCCCAAAGCAATCCCGAGTGTCCTTCCATTAAAGGAAATCGATGACCGACCCAACCTTGAAGAATACAAGCCAGTCCTGTGAAGACAAGCGAGCTTCTCATCATCATTGAAACAGTTTCCGGACTTAGCTCAAATACAGTTGCAATCGATATTGGAACAACGACTGTATTTGCAAAAATAAACAATAGCCACTGTATAGAAGAAAATATCGTAATATAAGATTTATTCATTATGCCACCAGCTTTCTTACTAGTAAATCTATGATGCATTTACTAATTGTATAGCATCATTTTTATAAAGGACAATATAAAGGCTATTAGAAAAACTTTGGTAAAAAGGCTGGGACAAAAGTATTTCAGCCAATGATAAACCCGAACTATTAGGCGATATTTTAATGATTCCACCTAATAGTTCGGATCTTTATTTTGCTTTAGATGTGTTTGATTTTGCATACTATTTTATAAAAACTAGTGGAATGGAGCGGAAGACACTCGACTCCTGCGGGAAGTAGAGGAAAGGCTGAGACCCCGCAGGCGCAGCCGAGGAGGTAGGTTTTTTCACGATAGTGAAAATAACCATCAGCTTCCTCCCCGCGGAAAGCGAGTGTCTGCAGCGCAATGGAAGAAACTTGTTCTTCCTGCTTAACTAATTAATAAATAACAAAGGATACGAAAAAAATATACTATTTAATAGGTAGAATAATTTAGATATTATTCACCTTTAAGGGATGATTTATTTAGTTATGTCCCTACCTCTTTAAAAATGACTTTTCCATAGATTGTTGTTTTTCGAAAGTGTCTAGAAACACGTAATTAGACAGGTTTCGTGGGTATCTTTTTGTCAAAGCAATGAATATCACATACGACACGAAGTATTTTACAAAAGAGTCTTTAGAAACCTGCTAAACTTTTGGCATATTGAAATGGTGTTGTCTTTAATCTTTTCAATAAATCCATATCATTTAGTGCACGTAAGCTTTTTGTGCCATATCCATTATTTACTTCTAGTATCCACGGTTTCTGATGTTGATCAATGATCACATCCAGAGCAATATCTCCATAATGCCCTAATTTCCCTTGAAGTGCTTGGCACAGATGGATGCAAACATTAATTGTTTCATATAGAATTCTCTTCGCTTCTTCTTCACTTTCATGGAAAACAATTTTTATTGCCTTTAATCCGTCTGCCAAATGAGCAATTTGTTGTAGGTTCGTAATGACGCTGCCTTCTTGGCCTACTCTTCCTAACGTTCCTTGACAAACCCATCGATGATATTTATCTTTTTGAAAATATAACCTGAAATCCACATGTTTATTTTTATGAATCGTTGGAATTCCTTGCTGAATCAAATAGCGTTCATTTCCAATGATAGTTGTTAAATATAGATCTACTTCAGATATGCTTTTGAAATATTTCTTTTCTTTTTCATGATTCGTTATGGAGAAATAGTCTTCTTCATACTTGATCATAAATATACCGATTCCTTTTAAACCGATGACTGGTTTAACATATACCGTTTCGAAATTTTGCACCATCCTACTCAAAGCTCCAATTGATTCATATTCAATTGTATAAGGTAAATAATTTCTTAAATTATTATTTGATGAAAATGCCCTCCATAAATCTAGTTTTGAGAATCTGTTTGTATTAAAAACCTTATTCTCTAACTTTTTTTGGAGTTCTCTTTCTTTTTCCATTGGTAACGTTAACTTTTTAAAGATGGAGTCTGGAAATGGAAAAGTCCCCTTTTTCCATCGTGTTAATGCATCTGTAGCATTTGGGTTATAATAATATCCTTCAATTGTTTCTTTTGAAAAATCAATAGCATCTCCTGAACACACAAATAATAGGCCACCAATCTCTTTATAGTCTTCAAACCTATCTTTATTTTGCTCAAGTAACTTATGCGTTAAGTTCCTTGTTTTCTTTACAGCAATAAACGCGATGATTGGTCCGATGTGTAATGTATTGCCCTTGTAATTCATTTCATAAGGTAGATGAGCTGGGATATCGAACGGTAGGGATTTTTTTTCTAATGCAATTACATTCTCCGTTAACTGTTCATTTTTTTTCAGTGTGAAGGTCCCTAGCCAATTTCCAAACTTCACGTTAATAGTACCTTCATTGATAATATTTTTCTTCATAAAACTAGAAGATAACTCTATAATAGGCAGCTCTGATTTCCTTCCTTCTATCCTGTTATTCTTATATATAATTTTCATCAAGATTGCTGCACCCCAATGTTCATAGTCAATATCCTTATATACTATGAGTTGATGTAATAGATTGAGATACTAACACATAAAAATAGACATTACTCTAGTGAGTAATGTCCACAAATCAATTCGTTAAATACAGTATATCCTCAATGATCACATCTTTTTCAATAGGCTTTTTAGAATATGCCATATCATAAAGGGCACGAACGTTATTATCTTTATCTAGTAAATACATAGATGTAGAATGGGAATAAAAATCTCCCTCAAGCTTTTCATATTGCATTTGTAGATTAATCGCAATCTCTTTCGTTACATCGTTTGATCCCCTAAGCCACTTCCACCCTTCCTTATCTGCGCTAAAAGAACTTGCATAATCCCTTATTACTTGAGGTTGGTCATGCTTAGGGTCAATTGAAATCGCAATAAGTTCTACCTCTTTCCCAAATATACCTTCTTGTTTTAGACGTTCCTGAAGAAGCTTAAAATCCATCATCGTTAACGGACAAATGTCCGGGCAATTTGTGTAAAAAAAGCTTATGAGCTTAACTTTTCCATTTTCAAGTTGATACGTAGAACCATGTACTTCCTCTAGAGTGAAATTTTCAACTTCATCTAAATAGGGAAGCTTGGGGTTATTCATCCATAGAAAAACCATTAATCCGATTCCACCTACTAACAAAAGCAATAGTAAGGAAAGAATTACTTTTCTCATCTTAACTTCCTCTTGTTTCGTAAAGGAGGTAAATGTTGTTGCCTACTTTTATGCACTCGCATTATCCCCCACATACCTTGTTCAATGTCCCAACGTATATTTCCGGAGCGATACATATAATCACCAGGGAAGTTAAAGAAACTGCCTGCCCCATAATGAAGATCTAAATCTCTTCCATAGCCTAAAACAATGTGATCTTCAATTGATTTTACTTGCGAAAAAATATCTCTGTCATCTGTATTCCAATAATGACCGTGTAAATGGAACGTGTGTGCTCGTCTTCGCTCAGATGGATTGACAAGTCTTATTGTGACAGGATCTCCTGGATAAGCTTCAAACACTGGTGTTGATGGATCGCCATGAACTTTTGAGTTGAATAAATCCTCTAAAACCGGATGGGCTCGTAGTCGGTTAATTAATCGCTCCGTCCGATAGTTAAATCCTCTGGAACCATTGTCATACGTATCAACTAAATCATCAGCTTCATCAGGATCGACTCCACCTAATACACCGTCAACTGGATCAATGATTACATGTCCCTCTTTATCTTCTAATCTTACCCCATCATGCATAATTAGGACAAATTCTCTCGTTTCCGGAAAGAATGGTTGTCGCAATACAACAGAAGAATCTGTTACTTTAGCAGGTTTACGTGTCTTAGGATTAAGCGTTTCCGTACCTTTGGGCTCTACAATTAACGTTCCAAATGTGCCTAAAGAACGATGATTTCGAATGTCTGCCATATCCCATAAACCACATGAGCCGGCAGGAACATCTGCATACCATAAATACGTAATCGTTTCACCAGGTCCAACTGTTTGATCTGGATTGAAACCAACTGTCTCGCCCGCTGAAGACTTCACATCATAAAAGACCAGCTGCGGATGTAACGAAATCCGAACAGACGGTGGATAAAAGGCTTGTTCTTTAACAGGTGGATATGGCCAAATTCCATCTGGAAATGGGAACTGATCAAATTCTAAACAGCTTGTTAAATGAATCTTAACTACATCACCTTGATTGACCCTGAGAATAAGCGGTTCGGGATTCTTCCTGCCACAAACGATGTCCTCCATATCTTCTTGCAACGAGAAGACGATACCATATGGATCATGCTCTCCCCATTTGCTATATTGAATCGGTGTATGAAAGGCAACGATATCAAAACATTTAATTGGAGCGTTTTCAGGTGCATCTATTTCAACACATTTCGCCTTCTCTGGTGGTTTTCCTGTACACTTTGGCAATGGTTTCGTTTGTTTCTTGGGTCTCTGTCGATCAGGAAGAGGCATGAGAAAATCAACTTCTTCATCAAAGGCTCGAATAAGTCCCCAACAGCCATTCCATAAATCTTCCTCTGTTTCAAAGGTCCATAAATAATCTCCACTATGATGCACATCCGTCTCAAATGTAAACGATTCAGATAGCCCAATATGTTCTTGTGCCTGAAATTCTGTTTCAATATCTGGTCGTTCTTTCTTCCACCTTAAGCCATGTACATTGAAGCTATGAGATTCTTCGTGGGCTCCTTGAAGTAGACGTATTCGAATTGAGTCTCCTTCATAACAATTTAATATTGGTGTAACGGGATCACCATGCACAAAAGAACTAAATGAATATGCTGGATCACACATTTCTCCTAAACGGAATTGTAATGGTTCATTACGGTAGTTTACTCCGAATACACCTGGGTCATCTTGTGAACCCGGGAAATCTGGAGGTTGGATCGGGCATCCATCTTTATCATACAGTAATGTAAAATCCTGAACCATTAATACAAAGTCACGATAGTCTGGAATTAGAGGGTGAGTTACCGTAACTTGAGTACCTACATCTATTTCTCCACCAGTCTTCGAGTCTAAAACCTCTGAAAATCTTGCATGAACTACCCCAGAGCCAAATACACCGTGTTGCTGGTGATAGTTTGCAAATAAATGATCATGAAAAAACCATGCTTTTAGCTCAACATCCGCGAAATACTGATATCGAATTGTTTCACCTGGCAATACACTAGAGTCATAATTCCATCCAACATTTGCCCCATCGCTTACTAACACATCAAATTTCACAAAGTGAATATGAAACGATGTCTCGTATGTTCTTGTTACAAGCTGAAAAGCATCTCCACTCGCAACCTCGGGCAATCGATTTGTAAAGTTTATAGCAATACAATTCCCTGCATTCATATGAAGAACTAATGGTTCAGGCTCTTTTTTACCGGATAGTACATCATCCAGATCTTCATCAAGAACATAAATTCTTCCCTTTGGATCGTTCCACCCTTGACGATTATATACAATCGGTAATTCTATCAATGATACATTAAACTCTTTTACAACAGGATTTTCCTCTATAATACAAGGATCTGTAAAAACAGCCCCCGGTCTTGCAGTCGGTACTGCAGCGTTTCTCTCAAGCTCTGTTAATCCCCGCCCTCCAACAATCCCAAGCGGTGGACGTGGGGCTTTACAACCAACTTTTCCTGGAATAAAATTTGGAAAACCAGGTCTCTCATTCGTTGGCTTTGGTGGACAAGGACGATCTGGTAAAGGCACTAAAGGCTTTATAGGTACACCGTTTGGATAACACAGACTGCCATCCTGTAATGTATCAAAAATACGGTTGATTGCCCACATTCCTACACCAAAGTGAGGATATAAATGACAATGTATGATGACATCACCATACGCTCCAACCAATGACCCTAAACCATACAACGTATCAATTGTATGCCATGATTGAGGACTGACAGATATAGAATCAAACACATCAGAATCTGTGTTAAGTGGGTCTCTAAAAAAGGTATGTCCGTGATAATGAAAGACATGGGTTTCCTTCACACCTGCATGTACTAGCCTAAATTTTGCTGGATCTCCTTTATAGCCACGATAAATCGGTGTAGCTGGATCTCCAAACACCCACGAATCATGATGCACTTCTTCTCCTTCACAATCCGGGCAAACGACACCTTCTTCAATTAACTTTTGTCTATTTTGTACTGGCTCATACCGATAATTAATGGCATGTGCAGACTCTCTTTCTTGATTTGTCATCGGATCTAGAGGCTTGTTACCTGTCATATCCTTTGTCGACATTTCATCGTGAAAGATAAACGCATATTCACGAAAGGAAGGGGAAAATGGATGATGAACATCGGCATACTGGCCACTTCGTAACTCGCTGCCTGTTTCAGGATCAGTCCACCAGGAACCGCGTTTTTGAACAAATAAACACCCAAATAATCCATTAATATTTGTCCCATCATCACTACTGTCTGGGTTTCCTAAATCTGAGAAATAATAGATTCCTTCATGATTTACTTGAAACTTGTATAAAATCTTTTCACCAGGATCAGCAAGTGTATTCGGATTAAATCCTACATTTGCTCCATCAGAATTTAATACATCATAATCCGCTTCTTGAAAATGCATTCCAGTTGCGTAATGTATTTTGTTTTCAAATAAAACTTCTACTGTATCACCATTATTTGCCCTAATGCAGAGTGGCTGTACTAAATCCACAGGGGTAAATGGATTTTTTCGAACTAACTCTTTTACCTTCTCTTCATTTTCTTTTAATACATACATCATCCCGTGCTCATTGTAATCACCGAAGTTGTTGAGGACTATGCGAATTGGTATGGCTACAATATGAAAAAAACGTTTCATCTTGTCCCTCCCTTTTTTGACTTACTTTTCCTGTAATTGAGGGATTCTTGGCATACCCTTTTGTTCAATATAAAACACCTCGATTTGGTGAACATGAATAAACCACAACCGGTTTTCCAGCTCTCCAATGGTTGTTACTTTTACATCTACGACAACACTATCCCCGACAAGCTCAACAATTTTCCCGATAAATATAAACGGATAGGAAGGCGTCATAATAAATACATTCTTTCCAATGCCTTGTTCAAATTCATTTATTAATGCTTCATCATGGATGTCATTATTAGAGGGGATCGTAATTTCTGTAAAGGCATTTTCATCATCCCATTTCATATGTGTACCTCCTTTTGTTAAGTAAGTGGAATGCGTTGATTACAGTCAAAGTTTGGAGTAAAGTGAGCTATTTTCTCTAGGGCAATTGTTAGTGGTGTAGGAAATTCAAAGAATGGAGCATTGATCATTTTGATATTGACTGGATACAAAGTGACAGATCCTGGTGTAACACGAAAGATTTTCCCACAGAAAATTGGTCTGAAGGCTTGACCAAATAAGTTTAACTGATCTGTTTCTGTAATAATCAAGACACTTTCACCTATTAGTCCGTTCAGTGTATCAAATAGCTGATCTTCAACATTAGCGATGTTCACTAATATCGGAGCATTCAGCCTTAAGGGTTCATGATTATTGTCATCCTGCTTCTTTATTTCTTTCTTTTTCTTCTCAATGTTATCTATCTCTTCATGTTGTTCATTCTTTTTCTTATTTCGTTCGGTCACTACTTTTTCCCCCTTTACCCCATTTCTTTATCATTTCTTGATTCTTACTTTTAAATTGTCTAAGACTATGTGATACGATAGTAAATAACCGCAGTGTTTCAATGTATTCAATCTGACACAATGGAATTTCTAGTTGTTCTCTAAAACTTGCAATCTTCAATTTCTTATTTTGTGAATAGACAATTTTGCCGACCTTTTTCGTTTGATCCTCTAAATGCAGCTCCACCCATGTTTCTTTCCAGGATTCTAAGTTTGTTTGTAGCGATTCTTCAAAAAATAACTGTTTTAATACTTCACGATTCGCTACTGTTTCTCCAAATGAGTGCAGTAACTTTTTTCTCAAATTATTATCAAAAAGAATATGTTGGTGTGTGTTCGAATAATTAGGAATTCCAGTTGGTATATTTGCTGAGATAATAACTGAATATGGTATCCATGTGCGCTCCTTCAAGTTCGTGAGCATAACAAAGTCACGACCAATTGTGTTAACTTTTCCTTCCTTATAAATCGTTTTATTTCCTCTTGTTACATATATTTCTACTTGTTGATTTCGTTTTGACTTAAAGAATTTTCGCAGCTTTAAGATTCTTCCTTTAGTTTGATCTGCCTTAGAAATTGTGAACAGGTTAGATTTATCTATATAATCCATGAGTAGTCTTGTTTCTTCCGTCGTTGTACTTGTTGTGGGGGAAGTGAGCCCATTTCCTTTTTGTGTATTTAGTTCGTTAATTGGATCCACTTTTTCAACTTCTATCTTTCTTTTATCGAGAATAATTTGGGTATATTCGTTTAAGTGCATCTTAGTCTCTGCTTTGTTATTTGATTTTTCTACCAAGTAAACTCACCTCCACTTCCTTTTAAACACGTAACGAAAAATACACGACCAGCATCGTTACGGCAACTAGAATGCTTGTGCAAAAACTAAGTATGATCATATTTTGTTGAACAGTATTTAAATAGGCTGCAGGTAAACTACATAATGTTGGATTTTGTATAACAGCGCCTAGCATCGTCCCCATGAGAGACCCGATTACGCCATGTGAAACTCCAGATAAGATAGATTGAGAATTTACAAGGGAACCAAAAAGAACACCCACCCCTGCCCCTAGCACTACATTAGAGATTGTAAGTATCATTAATGAAAAAGGAAGAAGGAATAAAGTGTGCATGGAAATCGTTAAACAAATGATGCTACTACACACGATTGAGACAATCATTCCATAGCGATCCGTAAACAAATAACGTCTTCGATATAAAATCGTATACATGACTAAGCCAAATACCAATGACAAAAATGAAAAAGCACCAATTAAAAAAATGATGATCCTCCCCTTACGTCCGTTTCGCTGAAAGGGAAATGAGTATGGTGGACGAGATAAACAATACTTCTATGAAACCTAAAAAAATCAGGTTATTCTGTGCCACAGCTCCAATCATTGGAGCCATCACTCCCATCATTAAGCCATTAATATATCCTGTTAATAACGTCTGATAATCAAAAAGAGAACCGAAGATCGCTCCAATAACCATTCCTATAACTGTTGTTCCAATGGTCACGTATACAAATTTTAATGGATATTGATAGATTAAGATTACACCGGCACTTATTGAGAAAAATCCTCCTGCCATCATTGTTATGTTCATCCCTAATTGGAAACCAATTAATTTTCTTATTTTAGATAAGTATAAAAACAAAAAGGAAAGAAGGATAAAATTAATAAACAAGAGCACGCTTAAAGCACTTATATGCTGATACCTCCTTTTACACAAAGTATCTAATACAAACAATTATGAAATTTAAGCTTGTCGTATTACCGATATATTGTAGGCATTTCTGTTCAGTCGACACATTCTTGCCTCTTTGCCCATACATACCGTGTGAATACCCATATATTAGATGTATGTATAGTATTTAATCATTAGTGAAAGGAGTGACGATAATTGTGAAGCAAATGAAGATTTGTCCTTCTTGCGGTTATACCGTTGACTTAGATACCATCCACTTCTCTTCTTGTTGTGAACAAGGAAATCAGCCAACGTTCCCTTCAGAAAATAGTACGTTTTCTCCTGAAGCACTCGCTGAAATAAAAGAATGTATTGAACAGGCAAATGAATTGCTATTATCTATTGGATTAGATAATGAGGAGGATGAGATCAATTTAAGGTCTTTCCAATTAAGCATGAGAAAAATCAAAGGGCAGTTTATTACCATATCGGTTACATGCAACGAAGAAAGTTTAAAAGTGAAAGGTGTATTAAGTGAAGTAGGCTTGGATTTCATCATCTTAGAAACAAATGTGGAAAATCTGCTACTTATTCAAACTGAACGGCTAGTGTTTATTGAACACCATGATGACTCCAATCAAAATTCTTGCTCTGACCAAGAACTACTATGTATTGATGATGAATTACGTAGAAATTTAATGTTATGTTTTAGTGAAGTTGTATCAAGAAGTCCTTACTTATTAAATTTGTTTTTTGGATTGAAGCTAAATTTGTATCTTGAAAGTTTTTTAGGTAGTGTCATCTACGTAAAATCTGATAATGAGAAAAGTGAAATAGAAGGTACCCTAACAAAAGTCGATAACAGAAAAATAGAATTAAAAAATAACGATAATGAGAAACAAGGGATTGATTTTGATGAACTTTGTTATATTGAAATTGAAATGCAGAAACTCGCTGGAATGAGTTTATTTAGAGCATAAATAAAAAGGTTGTATTCGAACTTATAGACGAAACAACCTCTTATTATTCATAACACTATCCTTTTTGTTGTTTCTGCTAACATTACTAGATTTACTAGACTGACCTTCATTACTTTTATCAGATTTTCGATCTCTTAATTCATCGAATTTATCTAGTGCCCGCTCAAATTCTACATCTGTCATTTGATTTCTAGCCCACATAGAACAAAGCATGGCATAGGCAATTGAAATCGTTTCTATTTCAATATTTACATTTACATCTACATCTGAATTTCCACTTTGCCCGATATTGGATTTATTCAGAATAACATTTTCATTTTCTTCTTTCTTATGAAAAGCTGCAACACGATTATTTTGTTTTTTCTCTTCCATTATCTATGACCCTTTCATATAAGTCACATGGGAAGACCCGTTCTTCCCATGTGAACTGATATTAGTCTTCAATATCAACGTTTTGATCTTGATCTTGGTCTTGATCTGTTTCTTGATCAGCCTCAGCTCTGTTCTTCGCTCTAGCTTTTGAATCCGAATCCGATTTTGACTCAGAATCAACATGCACTTTTAAATCAACATGAGCGTTACCACTATCACTTACTTTTGCGATATTCGTATTTTTGTCAACGTTCTTTACTTCATTTTGACTATCAACATCTGTATCATTTTTTAGATCGTTATCTACATAGTTATCATTTTTAGCTTTTGCATTTGAATCTGAATAAGAATCAGCGTTAGCTTTATTTCTATTTTTGTTTTTATTTTCGTTATCCCCACCTGGAAACCATACACTCATTTTTCTTACCTCCTTTCAGTTTCTTACTAGCATTATATTTTAGTTTGTAAAACTTGTATGGACAAATCCCCTAGGGTAAACGTGGAATTTTAGTATATTTACCCTATAGCTTGTATTATATGAGACTATAAAAAAAAGAACCCCAAACAAACCGGGTGGTGCCAGGCACCACCCGAATTTTGTCGAATAAACTGGATTCGTTACGATAACTCTAGTAAGACGTTGCTGCCTTGGTTTTGCATGAGGTCAAAATGAAGACCATCGTTTAATCCTGCTAATCTTAATTGGAAGAGATTTTCGCAAAATGGTATGGGGAAATCACAGAAGCACGTAAATCTTCGATGAAAATCATGAAGGTGTTTGTTGTGTCCGTCTTTATCATTTCTACAATGAAAACATGTTTGATCGTGATATTTATGGTGTTTGTTAAACTTGGACCCATGCAATCTATCACCTAAATGATCATCTCGTCTATTATTTTTACAATTACGATGTTTTTGTTTACAGTGTTCGCAATGTTTTTTATTATGGCTTTTCTTTGTTCTATGACCATGACCGTCACAATTTATTCGATCACAAATATTGCATCGCTCTTCACGTTTATGATGTTGATGAGGACAACTACAATGTTTTTTGTTACGGTTCTTCTTATCTTTATGACCATAACAGTGACCATCACAATCAGAACGATTACAAATATTACACCGTTTTTCTTGCATTGAAGTATGGTGATGTTGATGACAATGGTTGAAGCTGTGACCGAGTTCTACACATTTGCAATGACGGTGTCCGTTAATCGAACAAAAGCGATTTTCTGACTTTTTATCGAGCCAATTAATTTTACCAATTTTATTGAAGGGTACTGAAATGATAGAGTGGTCATCTCTTTTCACATCAACAAAATCCCTGCCAACGTGACATACCTTTCCTTTTACCTTGCCTAAAAATTCTTCACTTTCCAGGTGGCTAATATATTTAAATCTAGCTGCATCCATCCCTATTTTAGTTTGATAATTTTTAACCAATGTTTGATCCTTAATTTCATTTTTTATATACATATATCCCTCCTATTCTCACCTACTATCAAGGTATGCAAGACAACTTAGGGGTTGTATAGACGATTGTCCATACTCTAGTATTTCTACCTAATTTATAGGCAGAAGCTTATACTTCATGGATTTCCCAGCATAATCATATTCTAGTATTCGTAGTTGGAGGGAGGTGATATTATGTCATATGAAAAGTGGTCAGAACTACCATACGCTGGTGAAAGAACTCCACCACGAAATGGTGAGGAACCGTTAGCAAGCAGTTGGACATTGAATTATTTAAATCGTGATACTGAAGGCTCTTATGTTGATGCTGATGGGAAAAAGATTAACCTTACAATAAAAGATCCCCATCAAATAAATTGGGAACAACAATTAAAGAAAGTACTTGATGCCGAGCAGCAATTATCAGAAGAAGACAAACTGTTGGCTACTTATTGGGGGACAGGTGTTCCAACAAAACAAATTACACCAATGATGGACATTTTGATTGATACGTATGGCGTAACAGCAGCCCGTGCAGCCCGAATGTTAGCAGTTATGCATTCTGCTTTAAATGATGCGTTTGTCGTAACGTGGGATTTAAAATATGAATGGGATGTGGCTAGACCAAATCAATTGAATCAAGAACTAGAAACTCTTTTATGTACACCAAGACACCCTTCATATCCATCAGGTCATGCAGTAATCGCAGGCTGCTCGGAAGTTATGATGAGTTATTTCTTCCCTGCAGAACGCCATAAAATTAAGAAGCTTGCAGAAGACTGCGCAGACTCCCGACTATATGCTCTCGTTCATTTTCCGGTTGATAATTCAGAGGGACTGCGATTAGGTCGCCAAATAGGGGATCTAATAATTAAAGAAATAAGAAAACAAAAAGATGAAAACCTGCGCCCGATAGATAAACCGTATACGAGGTCTAAACGCGCAAAAATATTACCTGATTTGAACTCACAAGCCATACCTTTTAACTTTCCTTCGAACTGTTCCTCTTTGGTTAGAAAAGAAGAACAATAAAAAAGAGAGGATTTCTCCTCTCGTACATAAACAACTATTAGTTATTAATCTTTATAGACTTGTTAGCTCTATGCTCTGCTGACTCAACTGTATGTTTAAGAAGCATTGATATTGTAACGGGTCCTACTCCACCCGGAACTGGAGTAATCGAACTTGATTTTTCGAAGCAAGCATCATAATCAACATCGCCGATATTTCCTTCGTTATAACCTGCATCTAATATGACAGCACCCTCTTTTATCCAGTCACCTTGAACAAATTTCGGTCTTCCAACAGCTGCAATTACTATATCTGCCTGTTTTACAAAGTCAGGTAAATTGACTGTTTTGGAATGACACATCGTAACTGTGGCATTTCGATTTAAGAGTAACATTGATACCGGCTTACCAAGTATCGGGCTTCTGCCAATGACAACAGCATGCTTTCCTTCTACTTCAATATCGTAGTAATCAATGATGGCCATAATGGCTGCAGGTGTACAGCATGGATATTGTTCGAAGCCAAACGAAAGCTTTCCAAATCCACGGCTTGTTACACCGTCTACATCTTTTTCGATCGCAATCATTTCAAACGCAGCACGCTCATCAATATGCGAGGGAACTGGATGTTGCAGAAGAATTCCGTCCACTTGAGGATCATTGTTTAACTCTTCAATACATGCAATCAGTTCTTTTGTAGTTGTCTCCTCAGGTAAGTGAATGCGCTTAGACTGAATCCCCAGTTTCTCACAGGCATTCCCTTTCATCTTTACATAGGTCTCTGAGGAAGGATCATTACCAACTAAAATCGTTGCTAAACAAGGAGTAATATCATCATTTTTCAACTTTTGCACTCGCTCTATTAAGGAGTCCTTAATAGCTTCTGCAACTACTAAACCGTTTAAAATCTTCGTAACCATTTACCTTGTCCTCCTTCTCCTTATCAAGTAAGGCAGTCCTTACTATGCCCAGACGACCGGCGTTCTTGTTTTATCGCAGCTCCCTTGTGGTTGATTCCACATTGTCGTCAGTTACTACGAATTGTTAAGCATATTTTACCATAGGAAATACGAATGTTCAAACTTGTAATATATCTTTTTGTTCGTGAATGGTAGATTAAATAAAATATAAATCTATTAGATATTTAACTATTTTTATAGACTTATTCATCATTTGATGAGCAAGCTATATTTTCTTACATTTTATGTAGTGGCTACTAAAATAAGGGGTGTGAATAGTTATGGGAATTAGGAACAATCATCAATACTGCTGTACTTGTGAAGAAATATTTATAGGCTTCGAGGTCGATGATGAAGTGTTCGTAGAAGTTGTTGCTGGACCTGGAGGTTCCAGAACAATTAGAGGAACAATTGTAGAATTTGGTGACAATTCTGTTGTAATTGATGAAAAAAGCAATCGTATCACTCGTGTATGATGTGAAACAGCCTCAACCAGGTGCAAAATTAAAGAGGGGGTATTCCCCTCATTAATTTTTCTTACTAGCTAACTTTTTACATAACATCCTCATACTAGAATGAATAAGGAAAACCGTTTTGGGATTCAAGTTTCTGTGTAATACTCCTAGAGCTTCACTATTATTTATACAGTAAATAATTTTTCCAGAGAACCTTTCTTCGATCTTATCCCTGAAAAATTTTGTTACTCCCCCAACAATTATTATTAAATCCAGTTTGTCATCAATTTCTATATTTTCTACATTATATAAAATAGATTCCTTAACTACTGCTATTTTTTGTTTATCTTTATCAATATTATTTAAAACATCTAATGAATTGTGAAAATTAAATTGATCTAACCCAGTAGAATCCTTTAGCATCAACGAACCATTAATACCCTTAAATAATGTTATGTTCTTTTCCTCAGGTAGAAAATTTTGTAACTTTCTAGAAATATCCTCGAGCTTCATCCCTAGCTTATACGCTAAGATAATGGCAGCTGTTGCTTCATACACCAAATCCTTCCCGTACCCCCTGATTAAGAAGCTATGTGATTTATCGTTATGTGATAGCGTAAAAGTCATTTGATTAGTTCCATACGTAAGATCCTTGATACAAAAATCAACATTTTCTTTTTGACCAAACGTAATCATATTATTCTTCAATTTAACCCATTGAACAAATTCATCAATATCTAAATTTATGATCACATTTTCATGCTGTTCCAAATTTAATAGATAGGTAGAAAGTTCATTTTTGTGATCAGTAGAGAAGTCTGTGAGGACTGTAAACAATGGTCTATATAATTGATAAGTCTCATTTATTTCTCCGAATGGTGTTTCGATGATAGTCGCAATTTTATCCTTTTTTTTGAATAGTAGGTTTATCAAATTTCCCAATCCGTTCATTTTCTTTAACCTATTGAAGGTTAATCGATCATAAAGCAACCAGTCTACCATCTCTTTTAATGAAGAACGTATCTGATTTACTAGCAGTAATACAAAAGGTACTTTTGATTTTCTTCGAGAATGGTTAATAAATTTCCAATATGCCCTTGAGACATTTTTCACTTTAACAACAGATACATTTGATTCCAGACTTCTAATCATTTCTGGATTACTAGTCACGATCACAATTGAATCCAATCCTGAATTAACGATAAGTTCATTAGTAGAGTTGAAATGAAAGATCATTGAATTGCTAGTCCAAACTGTACTGTAATTCTTTTCAATAATCGTTTTTATTAATACATTTTTTCTGCCGTGTACAACCTTTCCACCTATAGGTTTCAATACATCTTTCAAGTAAAAGTACACCATTTTATTCCTCCAAAAAAAACTTATTTCTTTATGTTTATTTCAAAAAAAATAAAATGGAAGGGCTACTATAATCTATTACAGAAAAAATAGATATATAGTATTAAGCTTTTAAACTTTCCATAAAAACTCCGAAGGATTGTTTCATAGACGTTTTTACTAGCACCACAGAGTCTTTGTCTACTAATCTTGGTAATATTTTTTGAGCTTCTATAGGAGATTCAAACATGTAAACACGCTTCCGGTCAAACCCTAATTCTACAGCCCGCTTTCCAATAAGCCTTGCATCTTTACCTATTGTAATAAGTGATTGAATTCCACTTTTAGCCACCATATCTCCTACCGAGAGGTGAACATTCCTTGATTGATCTGCTAACCACTTGATATCTCCAATGACTGCAATTTTCTTTTTTCCTTTTGATATATTCGTTAAAACGTCTAAAGCTGATTTGATCGAAGTAGGATTTGTACTCCAAGTATCATCTATTAAAATGGAGCCATTTATTCCTTTCTTTACTTCACTATGGCGTTCAATATGTTGAAACGTTTTTAAACGTCTTCCTGATTCTTCAATACTAACTCCTAACTTATAGGAAACTGCTATGGCAGCAACGGCATTATACACATTATGCTCCCCATATCCAGGAACAAATAGCTTAAATTGCTTTCGATTGTGGCTAAGGATAAATTTCATCCCGTTTGTTTCATATTTGATTCCAATAATTCTAAATTCAGCTTTTGGCGTCTTTCCATACCAGATTATTGTTCCCTTATATTTTGTTAAATCCAGCTTTTGAATATTAACATCATCTCCATTTACGACTACTGTACCTTTATTCCCTACACAATCAAAGATTTTTGCTTTCTCCTGCATATAGGATTGAAAGGAGGGAAATCCGTTCAAGTGATCTACTCCGATTGATGTTAAAACACCAATTTGGGGTCTAAAATAATGGCAAGAAGCTTTCATATGTCCGATACTTGCAACAGCAGCTTCTATTACGGTCACATCTGTTTGGTCATCGACATTTAATAAATAATGTAGATTCATAGCTGTAGCATTTAAACTTCGACTCGTTTTATTTACATTTCGATCGTGCTTTAATATCCAGCTAATCATTTCCTTCGTTGTTGTTTTTCCACAAGTTCCCGTTACAGAAATAAAAGGAATGGAAAAAAGCCCCCTATAATAATGGATAAATCTCCAATATGCTCTTCTTACACTTTGGACCTTAACAATCGTTACTTGAGAACCTAAATTTTTTATTTTCTCTGGCCTTCTTGTAACAATAACAATTGATTTCAATCCTGGATGAATCACAATATCCCTATAGTCATGTAAATGAAAAAACATCGTATGATCCTTCCAATTCGTGCTGTCATACTTTCTATTTACATGTTTAACGGAGGGATTTGAATGACCACTTACGAAATACCCACCAATTGATTCAATAAATTCTTGTAGCAGAATGGTTTTCAAGTTACAGCACCCCTAAACATTTTTGTCTTTATATGTTTATTAGGAAAAAGAGATTTGGTAAGGGCACTTACGTTATTTACACAAAATATTTATCTTAGAAATTTCATTGTTTAAAAGCCTGCTAACGTTTTTGCGTATTCTAACGGTGTTGTTAATAACTTATAGAATATATGAGGAGGTATTTCTCCTTTCTTCGTTTCAACTGAATATCCACCCTGTAGTTCAAGTAACCAAATCCTTAGATTGGAATCGACGATAACATCAAACGCAACATCACCTAAATGGATTCCCTCATTTTCTATTAATGAAGCGATTTTTGTACAAACTTCAATCATCTTCTGCTGAATTCTTTTGGACTCCTCATTACTAATCGAAAATAGCTGTCTAAATCCTTCATCTGCTTCTAAAAGTCCAGCCCTATTTCTTGAATTTGTAATTATGCTTTCTTCATTTGATATTCTTGTTGTTATTCCAGGGCAAAACCATTTTTTGTATCTGTCTTTTTGTAGATAAACACGGAAATCAACTATTCTATTTTTATATTGAAAAGGGACTGATTGTTGGATTAGATAGGATCTCCCATACATCTTCGTCATAACGAATGAGGATAATTGATGCCAAGAATACAAGATAGTTAACTGGTTGAATGCATCCTTAACAACATATCCCCGTTTTGTTAGTTTAATCGAATACATCCCTTTTCCTTGATAAGATTGATTCGGTTTAAGATATACAGACCCATATTTGTTTAACATATAAATTAAACCTTTTGTACTTTTAAATGGAATCGTATGTGGCAAATATTGCTTCAATATATGATTTTTAGATATTAATTGATGCTGTACCCACTTTGATAAGTGCTGTGAATAAAAAACTTTATTTCCAATTATTTGAACGAAATGATTATACATTTTACTACTCATCGAATCCTTATTTACAAAGATTGCATTAGGATAAGGAAAAATTCCCGGTTTCCAACTCTTCTCTGTTGGACTATAATAATAGCCTTCAATTATTCTTTTATAGTAATTGACAGAATCCTCAGTAAAAGTATAGATAAGTCCTTTAATTGAATCATAATCAACAAATCTCATAAGAATTAACTGAAGCAATTCTTGAGTTAAATCCTTCTTTCTTCTGCAGCCTAATATACCGATAACTGGTCCTATCCTAATAGTATTTTCTAGCACCTTCACCTCAAATGGAATTTCTATAGGCAGTTCAATTCCCTTTTCAAAATAAGTAGGAATACTTATAACATCTTGTTCTATTAGTCTGTTCTTTTTGACCTTTAATACCTCTTTGCATTGCCCAATCTGCAATTCAACTGTTCTGCCTAATTCTTTATATTTCTCCTTATTTATCTCTATATATCTTTTCCCTTGTTCATTCAATTGGACTTTAAACATTCCTTCACTCCCCTACCAATTAATTATATGCAAGCTGTTAAAGGCGTGTTTAGACAAAAAGGCTAAAAGGACATGAAATTAGTCTATTCACTGTTTTTCCAATTGAATAGGATATAAAATCACAGAATGATAAGGAGTGAATTCATTGTCTTCTACAAATAACGTAGGGATTATTTTACCTGATAAAATATATAAGAACATGTCCAATATGACTCCCGATGTAAGGTGCATGCTGAACTTATTTGAAAAAGCAGCTAAACATAATAATATTCGTCTCTGCTATCTTACATTAAATCGGATAAGGCCCGATAAAAGGACAGTAGAAGCATTTATCATGGTTGGAAATGAATTTGTTTTTAAAGAGGTGGTTCGACCAAAAGTCATTTATTCGAGAATTATCGACTATTCACCTATCTGCCAAGCTCACATTAAGTCACTATTAGAAAGTGGCATTACGGTCTTTAATCGACCTAATTATGATGTCGAGAAATATACGATTCATCAATTACTAGAAATAAACAATTTGTTAAAGAAACATCTCCCTTATACCCTTCCATTAACCTTACAATCACTAAAATTAATGATGAATAAATATAACAGTTTAATTCTTAAACCAAATTATGGCGAAAAAGGAATGGGCGCTATGAAACTTGATAGAAGTGGTAAGTATTGGAGCCTTTCTTATAAGCTTTCTGGGGAATTGGATGTCAGGCATGAATACTTTATTAACTCATTCCCAAGTATTCTATTATCGAGGATTAAAGAACGAAAATACATTATTCAAGAAACAATTCCTCTTGCAACATATATGGGATCTCCCTTTGATATGAGAGTAAGTGTACAAAAAAATATAGAAGGTAATTTTACCGTTACTGGTATCATGTGTAAGGTTGCAAAACAAAATGATTTTCTAACTAACGGCGCACAAGGAAGTTCAACTTATCTAATAAAAAAGATTCTTCCTGAAACGAATATTATAACTTCTCCCTCTAAGCTCAGAAAAAATATTTTCTCTATTTCATTAGGGATTGCACACTATTTAGATCATCAATTTCCTCATCTGGCAGACTTGGGATTTGATATCGGTGTAACAAAAGATGGTGTGCCATATTTTATTGAATGCAACTTTATTTCAGACTATTTAGGTGGAATTATTGCAAACGGTAAACTTCTAGCTGAAGAATGGAGTTCTGTATTTACAACTCCAATAGATTATGCAAAATATTTACTAGATAAGATGGACTAAGACCCCAATCAATTTTTTTTATGTTTCATATAATAATCCTAAAATTGTCCTTTTTGGTTGGAGGAAAGACCGATGTATAAAATTAATATAGATCATTCAACGTCTACAGTAAGACTCCCATTCCACTCGAAGAAATATTCATATTTAACACATACACATGTAAACTTAACGTATGGTATTCAAGAATACAGGGTGTTTGTAGTTTTAGATCCATCATTGTCTGATGGAGAAATAATTGTGTCTGCAAATATCATAGAAAAGCTTTCAATTCCTCTAGAACCGCTATTCGACTTGAAAGTTCTAGGTCAAAACGGGATAAAGATCGGACCTTATATTGGGATATTAGCAGCCTTATCTTCCGAGAAACTTTCAAGAATTGTGTCATCATTAACTAGCTATGTGCATCACTACAAACAAATAGGCGGTTCCATTATTGCCTTCTCATTAGAAGGGATTGATAAAAAGAACCAAGTAATAGAAGGATATTTATTCAATCCGCAAACAAGGCAATGGATAAAAGGCAATTATCCATATCCAGCTTCTTTATTCTCTATCGTCGAAGCAAACTTAACGGATAAGTGGCAACAATTTCAATCAATCATGCATCATTTTAAATCTGAACTTAATGATTCTGTTTACAACTTTCCTAATTTTGATAAATGGGATATGTACAAAATGCTAAAAAATGAGTTTCATCAACATTTACCTGAAACAGTTGTTTATCAATCTCCATTAACAATTATAGAAATGTTAAAGAAACATCGAAGTGTATACATTAAACCAATGAATGGCCGTTTAGGAAGGCTCGTCTATAAAGTAATAAAGACAAAGAATGGAGCCATTGTCCAATTTGGAGGTAGGCGTAGAGAACAAGATCGATATTTTTCAAGCAAAAAACAGTTTATGAGATTCTTCTATTATTCTTTAAAGAATGATGATTATTTAATACAACAAAGCATTTCGTTATTGACCTATAAACAGAGAGTGATTGATTTCCGAGTCATTTTAGTGAAAGATCATAAAAAAAGGTGGAAAATACTTGAAACCGTTTCACGGTTTGGGGCTGACCAAAGCATTGTAAGTAATATCTCTTCAGGTGGTCGAGCTGAGATTGCTCATAAGACTTTTACTGAGAGATTTCATATTCCAATTGAATTACAAAAGGATTTGTTCCAAAGGATTCACAATCTTGTCCTTAACTCCATTCAGAAAATAGAATCCAACGGTTACCACTGTGGTAATATTGGGTTTGATATCGGTATTGATCAGAACTTCCATTTATGGATTATTGAAATTAATAATCAAAATCCTGACCATTATATCGCTCTATCTGCAAATTCAGCGCCTCTTTTTTATCAGGCTCGATTTCATAACATGATTTATGCGAAAAGACTAGCTGGTTTTTAAGGATTTCTTTAGGATATAAATGTGTTGATTATAAACATAGATAAACTAAAAAACTGAAAAGATTCTTCGTCTTTTCAGTTACATATTCATTTTAATTATTGAATTCACTTAACGCTTTTGCATACTCAATAGGAGTCGTCCATACCTTCCTATAGATGGCTTCTGGAATGTTATATAGCCTCTCATCCACCGCATAATTTATTTGAACTTCCAAAATCCATACCTTTAAATTTGAATCAACAGCAACGTCTAATGCTACATCTCCGATGATCTGTTTTTTACTCTTTAGCTCCCTACATACAGCCCTGCATGCTTCAATTATTTCATGTTCAATTGTCTTTTCCTCGTTAATCGTAAATCCAAATATGAAACGAGACGCATCATGATACGATAAAACTTTTTCTGTATACTTTAAATTCGAAACTACACATCCTGGCATTGATACACGGCAGATGATTCCGGAACAATTCCAATTCCTCGTGGAATCTTTTTGTAAGTAAACTCGAAAATCCACCATTCTTTTTTCAACTTCTTTGTAGGATACATCCTGTTGAATTAAATACTTTCGTCTTTTTGTTAATTTTTTCAATATTTGTCCAAGCTCACTTTTGCTCGAAACATTCATGATTTCTTTCCTTTTTGTTTGTACCTCGAATCCAACATCCGTCTTTACTATCTTAAAGATTCCGTTCCCTCTCGATAGATTTGTAGGTTTGAGATATACGCTATCATAAGTTTTAAATGTTTCAATTAAGCTATCAATATTTCGTAATCTACGTGTATAAGGCAAATAATGCCTTACTTTTGTTTTATAAAGTAACTCCCATAGCTTATTCTTCGTCATTCGGCAATTGTTTACTATTTTTGTACCTTCCTTTATTAACAAATCATACTTGTCTTTTTTAATAAATGTCCGATTGACAATAACACTAGGTAATGGAAACCTCTCCTCAATCCATTCACCTTTTTCTGTATAATAATAACCTTTACAATTTTTCCTCTCGAAATCGATCAAATCCTGTGATGTAACGAATATAACCCCTTTAACTTTTTTATAAAAATACAGACGTTCCTTTAATAGTTCTAGACGGTTAGGGGTAATAAATGAAGACTGATTGGATACAAGTATTGAAATTAATGGACCAATATGAATTTGGTTCTCTTTTAAAGCGATTTCATATAATGCATCCCGTGGTAATGAAAACTCGTTGGAAATAAAAGGATCTATTCCTACTTCACATTCTTCCAGATTACTATTCTCTTCAATTATCTTTGTTAGTTTTACTGTCCCGTAATTTAGGATGATTTCCTGTCCAACCTGGAGTTTATATTCCTTAAGCACTTTGCCATTAAATTGAATTGAACTGTTCGGTTGTTGAATCCATCTTATTTTCACTTTACACCCTCCCCGTTAGAAAAACTTGGCTAGCGCCAAGTCTATAGACGCAGACTAGGATCTATCATTATCGTGTCATTAGTTATCGTTGTATGAAGGATTAACTGGATCTCAACGGTTGCAGTACCAAAGCTAATCATGATTTGCCTATTTTTTTTAATGCCTAAAATTCCCGCCAGTTCTGGATGAATATACATAGCTCCCCGCAACTTTTCTTCAGCTAAAATAGTGATTTTTTTGTCCATATAAGTTCTCCTTCATCTCCAATATGTTCCTTTTTTAAAATATTCATTACTTTGGAATTTGTGATTAGTATCAGGATTGATGAACGTTCCTTTATGAATGGCATTTAATATTTATATGAAGGAAGGAGGTACATGGAATGATTGAAAAAATCGGTATTCTTGTTTCAGAGAGGCATTTTAACAAGCTTCTTAACGGCCGGAGGTCTATTTCCAATCATTATTATGACGCGACTGCTCAATCAGTAAACTTAACACTTTTTTATATCCCGCTTAGCCTAACGGAGGTTGAACATTAGAGTAAGGTGAAAGCTTTATTGTTTGACCACAATGAAAACAAATATAAAACAGTATTAACACCTCCTTTACCAAAGGTTATATACAACCTTGTTAGTCTCAAATCGTCAACAAATAAAAAAACTTCAAAAGCAAGGATTGATCATATTCAATTCAACTCCTTTTAAAAATGGAAAATGGCTCATGCACGAGTTACTTAGCAAGGATTCGGAATTATGTAATCATTTACCTTACACGTTAGAGGCTACGATGGAAAATATAAAAATCATGATGAAGCAGCATGACCGCCTTTTTATAAAGCCCTGCTATTCCAACATTGGAAAAGGCATAATGCATATGAATAAGACCGAAACTGGTGAATGGGTGTTACATGTACGGAATGAAAGGCAAACATGGATTCAAATAAACTTTCTACATGAACTTCCAGAAGTTTTAGTCAATGCGATTACTTCAAGACCGTATATTGTACAGGAAAGAATAACACTTGCGAAATACAAGGGAAGGAACTTCGATACCCGTGTCATTGTACAGAAAAACGAGAGCGGAGAATGGGCCATCACGGGGAAGGTTGGAAAACTTGCTCAAATGGGAAATGTAATTACCAATGTTGGGCTAGGTGGAGATTTCGCAGACATTATGACATTTCTAGATCTGAACCCTCAATTTTCTTCCAACATTATTTGTGAAGAAATAGATAAGCTTTCCTTAAAAATTGCTAAGTATCTTGAAAACTATTGTTATCATATTGCTGACTTAGGAATGGATCTTGGAGTTGCACAGAATGGAATGATTTATTTTATAGAATGTAATTTTAGAAGTCAGTACAGCGGGATGGAGAAGAATACAGACCTGCTCGCTATATGTGAAAACGTATATGAAAATCCAATAAGATATCGAAGCTTTTTATTACGTCAAATGATAACTTAGAGTGTCCTTAAAACCATTTCATCAAACCAGTCATATCATAAACAAAAATGTTGAAGTTAGGTGATAAACATGAAATTGATCTGGTCAACAAAATGCCCCAAGGATACTATAATTCTAAATATGGAGGCACTCCCCCGTCATTTTAAGAGTAACAATCAAGTTACTCTTTACATTGGCTCATTAAGTAAAGACGTAAAGATTCAAAACAGTTTTATGCTTTCTCAAAATGTGATGATCGTCCCTCATTCTTTAGGAAATGGTTTTACTTTTCCAGATGACCTGGATGTCGAAGTTAAATTCGAAAAATCCTCCATTATTGTCGGCCCGGCTATCTTATTAATTACTCCGGAATATTATCCAGAGATTACGGAGGAATTTCTAAAATTGTGTGAAGTTCACATAAAAAGTAAAAAACAATTTAAGGGGCTTTTTTACGTATGCCAAAGTTCTGGAATCAATATCCAATCTGAAACGATTACAGGGTATTGCTTCGTACCAACTGGCTCAAAAGAAAACCAATGGATAAAAGGAGTATTCCCTTATCCTCAAGCTGTTTTTAATCGAACAAGAAAGTTAGATCACTCCATCTATGAAAGTCTAAAAAACGCGATAGGAGATCGGATCTTTAACAGTGATTTTGTTGGAAAATGGAAACAATATAAATTATTTTCAGCCAATAAGAATTTAAAATTACACCTTCCTGAAACTAGAAATTTAACTAGCAAACATGTTATCTATGAGATGTTGGATAAATACAAATCAGTGTATTTAAAACCTCATAATTCTGCAAATGGAAAAGGGATTTTCTATTTGCAGAGATTGAATGGAGGGTACTTACTTCAGGATACCGAAAACCATACTCTTACGTTTCCGTCGATGAAAAAAGTGGCTAATTACTTTAGAACTAATAAAGTGACCAGTGATTATTTGGTTCAACAGCCCATTCCCTTTAAACATAACAACCGGAATTTAGATTTTAGATTTTATATGCAAAAAAATAAAAAGAAAAAATGGACGTCACCAGGTTTCACTGCAAAAATATCGAAAGAAAATAGTATCAATACGAACTTTAAAAATCGGGATCTATTACTATATGGAATGGAGGCACTTAAGTCTATTTACAATCTTAATCAATCAGAGGCATTGGAAAAGGCAAATGAGATGTTCTCTATTTGCAGAAATGCTTGTGAGACAATCGAAATGCAAGGGATTCATTTAGGTGACGTTGCATTTGATCTTATTTTGGATCAACAGAAAAAAACCTGGATACTAGAGCTGCAAATCCGATATGGCCGCGATAATCATATAAATAAAAAGACCTTTAAGAAGCTCATGACAAATCCAATAGAATATGCAAAGGTTTTAGCAGGTTTTTAGAATAGTAAAAACGGAGTGACTTAGGGCTGTTGATGCTCCTCATCACTCCGTATTTAAAATCCGGCTAATGTTTTTAAATAATCTAAAAGTGTTGATAGAACCTTCTCATATGTTTTGTACTCATCATTAAGATATGCAGCCATGTCATGGTCTTGGAACAAATGATTAATCTCGAGGATCCAAACATTCATGTTTTTATCAACTGTTAAATCAATTCCTAAATCTGCATAATGACCATATTGATCGAAGGTTTTTCCGATATCTTTACAAATTGAGCAAATTTCTTGTTCCTTCCATCTCAATTCCTCATCGGTTAATTGAAACATGCTCTGAAGTGCCATGTAGCCATCTTGAACATCAGAAGGATCATTTGTATAAATCTTTTTCTTCTCACCAAATCGTGCGATAAATGCATTGCAATTCCACTTTCTTTTTTGATTCTTTTGCACCATCATTCGAAAGTCGATATTTTTCCCCTGTTTCTGAAAGGCAACATCTTGTTGAATAATATAGCTCCCCTTCTTTACTTTGCTCTCTAGGTAATTAAAGAGTTCCTTAAACGTTTGAATTTCTTCTATTTCTGATGACCTTTTTATTAATTGATAGCCTTTGCTTACTCTTTCAATCTTACAAATACCATGACCGTACGTGCCATTGATCGGCTTAAAATATACACTGGAATACTTATTTAACATGTAAGCTAACACCTGTTCATTGTTAAACTGTTTTGTCTCCGGAAAGTATTTGAGGATATTTGAATGCTTATTTAGAAGCTTATACAAATCCCATTTATGATAATATCTCGTATTGAATATTCGATCCATACCAATAACGGTTTCTAGTTCACTCAGTATTTTACTTGGAATTAATGTTCTTCTATATAATGCTGAAGGATAAGGAAATACTCCTTCTTTCCAACAGTTCATTGGGTCAGTAGGATCCAAATAATACCCTTCAATGGTTTTTGTTTTTAAATCAATACCTTCAGAGGAGAAAGCATAGATTAATCCTCTTACTTCTTCATAATTATGGACGTAATCGTCGAAGTCATCTGCCAGTAATGGTTCTAAATCCTCTTTTTTATTACACAGGAGGAAGCCGATTACTGGGCCAATATTTAATATATTATTTTCTAATTTAGAGTCAAATGGAAGGTTGATTGGAAGGGTAATTTGATCTGTGAAGTGATTCGGTAGTTGGATAGATTCATTGGATTCTTCATTGGAGAATTGTACTTTCATATTTTTATGGCACGAACCAAGTTGTACGTTAATTACATTGTTTACTAAATTATTATTTAAAGTTGAAGGTAGAATAATTGTATCTTTTTCTTGTTCGTTTTCCCATTGAACATTCATTGTTTCAACTCCTTTCTTATGTAGATAGAGAAGCCTTCACTTTAAAGTGAAGACTTCTTCATTTACTTATTAGTTATCAATTGGAATATATCCTAGAATAATCCCTAGTATAATTAACGAAAACAGACTTTCAGATGAAACTACTGAGCATACACAGCATAAGTTAACTGTGAATTCAACTTCTTCAAATCCAATGTCATTACCATTACCATTACTATTACTAATACTCACAGAATTCACTAACCCTGAAATTCCAGGAATTGCTGCAAAATCAGGCCCAAGAAAACTACCTCCTGGAAACTCTAATTCTGCTGTTGCGTCATTTACATCATCCACTATTCCAAATCCTAGTACATTTCGATTGTCACCAACTAGAGCTACAAACAGTCCCTCTCTTTTCGCTTCTCTTAATGCATCTCTGATTTCTTCTAGTGCTAATTTGTCACATGAGAAATGTTTTACTCCCATTCTAAATCCTCTCTTGAATTTTTTATTATTGTAATTACGTAAATACATGTTTAGTTTATACTCGGTAGAGGATTCAGAAACGGCGATTGTCTTAGGACAAGGGTACAATTAAAAATTCATAGATTGTAGTCTCGTTTAGATATATATCAAAAAAACATATGATAAAATCATATTCTTCTTTTATTAAGTAAAACTCATGTATTTGCATAAAGCCAGATCTAAATCAATATATTATCAGGCTAGATTATTTAAGGTGTTATATGCTAAAAAACTGGAAGGGTATGACAAAAAAAACTGAAAAGGAACCTTTTCTGTTTTAATACTTTTTTCAATATCCTGATAAAGCCTTTGCATGTTCAATAGGAGTCGTCCATACCTTTTTATAAGACCCATCCGACAGCAGTTGATACAGCCTTTCATCCACTCCATAATTAATTTGAACTTCTAACAGCCATATCCTCTTGTTAGAATCAAGGACAATATCAAGAGCTACATCTCCAATGACTTGACCCTTTCTTTCCAATTGATGGCAAACTTTTTTACTTATTTGAATGATTTCTTTTTCTAAAGTTAATGCTTGAACCTCATCAAAATCAAATATTGTTCTAGCTGCTTCCCTATAGTATTTACTTCCATTAATCCGAAGTGAATCATTACTTGTTGTCCTAGGGATAAATGATATTCAAATATTATTTAAATAAATGTTTCCATCGTTTTCCCTCAGCCACTTTATCTTCATTTTGAATGTTTCCTACATAGAAAATAAAAAAGTGCCTTAAAAAGCACTTTGTCCAATGGGCTACCATTTCGGTTCAATCTCAATTTTCTTTAACAGATCAACATCGAAACATTGAACTGCACAGAAACAGTTTAGATCAACTTCTACACATTTATTGGTTCTTTCTAATCGTGCTAAGTCACATATGGAGTCTGTAATGTATCCATGGATATCTAATGGGCGAAGCAGGGAAATCTTCGCACAGCAAGTCTTTTCATTAATGTGTATAATTCGAAAAAAACTTGTATGAAAGTGCGATACTCCTCCTCCTAGATACAGTTAATTCAACATTATATAAAGCGTCGATAGGTAAGTTTATTTCCCTCGTCAATTCTGAACACATAGCTATTTCATTATATTTCAGTTCAATATCCTCTTTTATTTTCTTTTTTATTTTTAACGTGCCAAAATGAACAACTTTATGTTTTTCAGTTGAGAGATTTTTATCTTTTAGGAAATGTTTATTGAAATAAATGAAATCTTGGCTTTTCTCATTACGTTCTTTCCACTTTATTTGCATTTAACATCCTCACAATCAGAAAGATATTATTTAATAATCAATGAAGAAATAAAATTCTCTTGATTATCTCCCCACATCGAATCCTTTATTTTTATACTATGATACAAATGTTGCTAGTGATTGTGTATATATATAGGTGATTTAAATTTTTCCCCCAATTTCTTCTATTACCTTAACAATACTTAACATATATGAATATGATACTTGAGAAAACAACAAAAAATGAGGGAATAACAATGAATTTATATGTCGTTGGTTTAGGTTATTTTGATTTCAAGTTAATTGATTCTATTAATGAAGTTAATCCTACATGGTCTAGTTATGGTTATCTTTCTAAAAGGAAGATAAAAAGATATAAGAACTACTCTACATTTCCCATTATTGGTAGTTATCACTTAATTTCAGAATTAGCTAAGGGAGAAGACAATTATTTTATCAATAACAAGCCTAAAGATCCTAATGTAACAAGAATGCTTTTATCCAAAGGTTGTAAAATACCAACTCTCATCCATCCATCGATTGACATGAATATGGTAAAAGTTGGCCAAGGAGTAATTTTGCCACAAGGTTGTTCAATTGGGCAAAACACTACTATAGGTAATTACGTAACTTTACGAATGAATTGTCTAATCTCACATGATGTAAAAATTGAAGACAACGTGTTTATAGGTGCAGGTGCTACTATTGGGGGCAGATCCACACTTAAGAAGAATTGTTATATTGGATTAGGTGCAGTAGTAATGGGAGTAACAATTGGGGAGAACAGTGTTGTTGGAGCTGGTGCAGTTGTTGTTAACGATGTACCCCCAAATACAGTGGTTGTGGGGGTGCCTGCCAAGCCCTTAAAAAAAGAAAGAGGTGAAGAATAATGGAAAATTTAATTATTAATTTTGCACCAACTGGCATGATACCAACAAAGAAGCAAACACCATATGTACCAATATCTCCAAAGGAAATAATTGATGATGTATCCAATAGCACTAAATTCGGGGTGTCTATTGCACATTTGCATGCAAGAGACGATCAAGGAGCCCCAACATATAGGAAAGAGGTATATGAGGAAATTATTTACGGTATACGGGAAAAACACCCTGATTTAATATTGGTAACCACTACTAGTGGACGAAATTATAATGAGTTTGAAAAGCGTTCAGCAGTCTTAGAATTAACTGGAGACCTAAAACCCGACATGGCAAGTTTAACATTAAGCTCTCTTAACTTCCCTAAAACCGCAAGTATAAATTCACCAGAGATGATATTGAAATTAGCAGAAAAAATGCAAAATAATGGAATTAAACCAGAATTGGAAGTTTTTGATCTAGGAATGATTAATTTCGCAAAATATATGATTAAAAAAGGTCTTCTAACTCCTCCCTACTATTTTAATATTTTATTAGGGAACATCTCGTCAGCTCAAGCAAAATTAAACCATCTAGCTTTATTAATATCAGAATTACCCGATCAATCCTACTATTCATTAACTGGTATTGGTGATACTCAAAAATCAATGGTTGGGCTAGGCGTCCTAATGGCAGATGGGGTAAGAATAGGATTAGAAGATAACATTTGGTTAGATAAGAAAAAAAATATATTAGCAAAGAATTCAGATCTTCTTGAGCGTGTTGTAAATCTTGCAAAAGCTTATGAACGAAATATTGCTTCCCCTCTGGAAGTAAAAAGTAAACTTAAACTTTAAAGCCTTGTAGTAACTCATCATTACTATCCTAAAGAACCACCGGTTTTATTTCTAACCGGTGGTTCTTTAAGTTATAAGATTATTTCAAGTACTTATACCAGTACACATCTAAAATAAACATATTGAATATTGTTAATATAACTTAATGATTTGTCTTTAATGAATTTATGAGAGTACCATATGAATCTTTTATTGAGGTCTTGAGTAACACAACCGTATCACTATCTAATAGCTCTCTTAGCTTTACTTCTGCTTCTTTTAAAGTTTGAACGTGAATTATATTTTCTGGTTGCATTCCCATTTGTAATGCTTTTTCCTGAATTGGTCTTGCTCCATTTCCGATAGTTATTGCAATATCTATTTTGCTTCTTGTGATCAACTCTCCAACTAGAAGGTGTGCTTTTCTAGATCCTGTACCAAGATAATGCATCTCACCAAGAACTGCTATTTTCTTTTTCTTTGGATATAGCTCATTAATTGCCTTTAACGCAGCATATATTGATGTTGGATTTGAACTCCATGTATCATCAATTAAAATACTTTCTCTCATACCTTTTTGAATCTCAAAATGTCTTTCAATATGAACAAAGTCTTTCAATCTTTTAATAGATTTCTCTATGGGAATACCTAGTTCAAACGCTGCAACAATAGCGGCTATAGCATTATAAACATTATGCTCACCTACACCTGGAATAAATACTTCATATTGCTTTCCACTTGTATTCAAACAGAAGTTCGTACCTTCTTCTTTGAATTCCAATTCATCTGCAAAGAAATCGGCTCCTTCATTTAGTCCAAAATAGATAACTTTTCCTTTAAATTTATTAAGTTTAATTTTTCTAATATTCATATCATCATAATTTAACAATATCGTTCCGTTTTCTCCCACAGAAGTAATAATGGTAGACTTTTCTTTTATATAATCATCCAGTTTTGGAAACTTATCTAAATGATCAATACCAATAGATGTAATGATTCCGATATTTGGTTTAAAATAACGACACGTATTTTTCAAATTTCCTTTATTCGCAGCTGCCATCTCTATAACAGCTGCTTCCGCATCCTCTTCCAGACTAAGCAGATATTTAAGAATTCGAAATGGTGAATTTCGATTCTTAAATGTTTTGTGTACCTTTTTTGTTTCACTAAGAATCCAAGAAAGCATTTCTTTTGTAGTTGTTTTTCCACAAGTACCTGTTATTCCAATTACAGGTATGTTAAATAACCCTCGATAGTAATCTATAAAGTCCCAATAGGATTTCCCAACATTCTCAACAAAAATAATGGTAGATGATGAACTCACTCTTTTTATTACTCTAGGACGATTAGTTACAATAACCACCGATTTCCAATTGGGGTATTTTTTCCATTTTACCCTCCTTTGCTTCGTATCAAATATTATGGTGTTCTTCAGATCCCAATCGGCTTTTTTAATCCTTTTCTTAACATCTCTTATTACAATATTTCTGTCTCCACAATACAATGTTCCATGTATTACATTTAGTATAGAATTTACTGTTAATTCCTTCATATACAAACTCCCTTTTCAATCATTTTCTATTATTCTATTTTTAGATATGAAAAAGGTAACAAATATTAATAATATTTCACATTACATGTCTTTCTCCCACACCATTTATATTTCTAATGAATAAAATATTTGAGAATCTTTTTAAGTGAAAGTGGTGTATATAGTGTGGTTAGAATACTCAGAGATAAGAGTACTACAAATTGCTTGACCATCAATCCTAATCTTCTTCATAATTATTCCTATTCAAAACTTTGTAGTGAGATTGAACTAAAGTACGGTTGTTCTACTCAAACTATACAGATTCAGCAATCCATGAATGTTGACGATAATGTAGTATTACTATCTGAAGATCTCATTGAACAATTTGCAATCTCCACTTATTGCAATTACGAAATTCAGTTAAACAATAATAAACTGGAGATTGGTCCATACTTAGGAATATTGGCATTTCCTACCAACCATGAACTTCTGAGGCGATTAAACGGTTTAAAACGATATGTTACTTATTACGAAGAAATTAAAGGAGCAGTTCTCGCTTTCTCTTTTGAAGCAATCAACACTTCTTCAGATAAAATAAAGGGTTTTTTATATAACCCAATATCAAATAAATGGGAGAAAGGAGAGTATCCTCTACCTAATAGCATCTTCAATAAAATACCGGTAGATACGAACGATAAATGGAATTACTTAGTAAAGAATTTAGGCATTAACATATGTAATTATCCAACCTTTAATAAATGGCACATGTATGAGTGGTTTCAACACAATCCAAAATTGAAAGACACCTTGCCTTCTACTCAATTAGTTGATAGGTCAAATCAAATATATAAATTTATAAAGAAATATAAAAACGCTTATTTAAAGCCAATAGGTGGTACATTTGCAAATGGCATTATTAAATTGACCTATAATGCTAAGTTTGTTACAGCTAGCTATTATAAGAAGGATAAGAAAAGACATATAATTAAGTCGTTAAACACTAAGAAAAAATTTAATAGATTTCTCTTGAAATTCTTAAAGAGTGAGAAGTACTTGATTCAAGAGGCAATTGACCTCATTCAGCATAATGGGAGTATTATAGATTTTAGATTGATATTTGTTAAAGATAAAGAGGGGACATGGAAAGATTTAGGTTTATTTTCGAGATTCAGTGCGAAAGAAAGTAGTGTTAGTAATATAAATGCAGGAGGAAAAGCGTTTCATGGAGATGTCACTTTGAAGGATGCATTAAAGTTATCTGATGAACAATTTAAGTTATTTAGGAATAATTTATCTTCAACTTGTCTTGAAGCAGCTAAGGAACTAGAAAAACATCTTCATCACTGTGGTAATCTAGGTTTTGATATAGGTATAGATAAAACAAATCAGTTATGGATAATAGAAATTAATAATGAAGATCCTGATCATAGGATTGCTATAACTGCAAAAAAGAACCATATTTTATATCAAGCTAGGTTGTTTAACATGCTTTACACAAAGAAACTAGCTGAATTTTAATGATGTTTAACGATAGAAGATGCTGACTCAAAAGGTCGTTCAATGACGACCTTTTAGGGTCAGCTTTTTGTTTTATCTCCTATTTTGTTTTTTTGTTTGTTTTCTTAAAATCCTCTTTAGGTAATCTAATATATACACATAGTGAAATGGAGCGTAAGACACTTGACTCCTGCAGGAGGTGGATAAAAGGTCTCTGGCCCCACAGGCGAAGCGGAGGAAAGCAAGTGTCTGGAGCGGAATGGAACATATATCATTTTAAGTTAACAATTTATTACCTAATAGAAAGAAAAGAGGCTGTCCCAAAAGTCATCTATTCATGACTTTTGGGACAGCCTCTTTTCTTATTCTTAATTTTTGTTATTAAACCAAATTGTGCCCAAAACACTTTAAAATAAAAATTACCATTTAGGTTCGATTACAATTGATCTTAGTAAATCAACATCTAGACATTGAACTGCACAGAAACAATTTACATCTATTTCTGTACAAATCCTTGTTCTTTCTAATCTTGCAACATCACATATTGAATCAACAATGCATCCTTGAAAATCGAGCGGACGTAGAAGAGATATTTTGGCACAACAGGTTTCCTCATCAATGTCTTCTATTCGGAAAAAGCTTGTTTTAAAATGTGAAATCCCATTAGATTTACGTTCAAATCCAACTAATTCCAACGGACCATTACTTTCTGTAAAAAGCATAAACGGAAGGGTATCTACCTTTATGAGCTTTGCTAGAAGACTACTAAAGCAACTTGTAGGACAACCACCTAGCTGGTCTTGCTGCGATTTTAGTTCTAAAAGGGCAGAGCATACACAGTTTTTCCCTCGCATCTTCCCTCCCTCCAATCCACATGTTTTACTATATGATATAGTATGAACCCTTTAATGGTGCAGGAATATTAAGGATTTAGACTTAGTTACTTGACCTATTTGTTAAAAATATTGCATATGGAATAAGTCTTTTTGCTACTTCAAACTCCCTATGCTTGCATCCAGGTCTCCAATTCACTTCAAATATCCATAGCTTTTGGTTCCCATCAACGCCAACATCAATCCCTAATTCGTCAAAAGATCGATTATAAATTTGATCCATATGATAAGAAAATGCAATGGCGAAATGTTCTAATGTCCTTCGCATATTAAAATACTGTTCACCGAATTCTTCTTGAAGAAAGATATCTAATTCTCCCCTATAACCCCCGCTACTCACATTACTTATCATTTTCCCGCTACCACTTACGCGGGGATAAATTAATGTAATTTCCCATTCTCCGTTTCCATTTTTCTGAACATGTAGCCTAAAATCATAAGTTAGCCCCGCTTTTGTCTTGCATTCAATAAAAGGTTGAACAAGATATTTCTTTTCATTCTTTAAATCATTTACTAGATCCAATATCTCATTTTCCAACAACTTACGATTATGATCTCCTTCAGTCAACTGATATTCCCCATCACCTATTTTTTCTAAAAATAACACTTTGCGTCCCTTACTTCCCGAGAATGGTTTGATGACAATTTTATTGTATTGATTAAAGAGTTCGAGTACTCTTTCTCCATTCTTTAATTTGTTGGATGGGATTAAATAATCAGCAAAGTCCTTTGCATTCTTTATTTTTTTATAAACCTTCATTTTAGTGCCAACAGGAAAACTGGTGAAAGGAATCTTTTCCTTTAATTGCTTACGAATTTGAGATTGAGCTTCTGTTTTAGGACCACTTATATTTAATATGACGTCAGGAAAATCTACTTCCTGCTGCTGCCAAATTCCATCAATAAATTTCCACCCTTGAATTTTTTCTAACTCAAAGTCAACGGAATGATAAGAGAAATAGACAAAGTCTACCCCCTCCATTTTAGCAACAGCTGCACAAGCAAAAGCCTTTTTAACCTGAGCAGGCGTTTTTCGATAATGAAGCATTCCAATTAACGTCATTTTCAACACCCCTATAATGGCTCTAAAAAAAACTTAATCTCTTTTGCTGCGTTTATCGCAATCTCCTTTGCTTTTTGAGGAGTCTCGGCAGCAGCTAACACATACGCATATCGATCTCCCATTGATAAAGGAGGAGAAAGGATACTTCCCTTCCTTGGTTTCACATAAACATCAATTACTCCTTCATGCATGGATGCACGTTTCTTCCCTGTTACCTTTAACAATTTCCCTCTACTATTGACTGTTAGATATTTTCCGTACACATACCGATGATGTTGTCCTTGGAGATTAGGTACTTCTCCTAAATAAAGTGATATAGTCTCCTTTACTAAATTAACACCAATTCCTTCATGGATAATTCGGTTCATTGCCCCACCAGACATACGTGGATTGATCTCAATGAGTTTCCAGTCTCCATCTACTAGTCTTATTTCAAGATGACAAGATCCATTGATCACCCCAAGAGTAGAAGTAATACTCTCGACTGTTTCCACAAGTTTTTGATATTCGATTTCTTTAAGGATAGCTGGGAATAAATAGTCAGTTACAATAAACCGGTTCATTTTTGTAATTTTTTGTTCAACCACTCCAACAATATGAACCTCACCATCATGAACCAACACTTCCACTAAATATTGCGGTCCTTCTAAATATTCTTCGATTAAAACAGAATATGGATTTAAGGATAAGAATTTATTCAATCCTTGTTTAAGTTTCTCTTTCGTGTCTACAAGAATGACATCTTTTGATCCATTGGATACTGGTGACTTGATAATAAGAGGTAATGATGAATGATGTCGCTCAATACAATTATGAAGTGTATCAATATGTGGTCTGAACACGTCAAACATTGGTGTTGCTGGGTGGTCAATCATCATTTCTCTAAAACGTGTTTTATCTTCCATTAAATACAATGCATCTGTAGATAAATTCGACAGTTCCATTTCATTTGATAATGTTGCTGCTAGATTTACAAATGGATCAATAAAGCTTATACATCCCTTGATTTCTTTACCTTGTAACTGAAGCTTCTCAATTTCGTTTAATAGAAGTTCTTTATCTAGTAAATTCTCAAAATAAATCATTTGATGTACTTCACAAAATTCTTCTCGTTGTTGGATAAATTTTTCTCTATCCGTAAAAAGTACAACAAAATATCCTAGTTCTTCCGCCGTTTTTAATGCATCTCTACTAGTACCTGATTTATTGCTCCCGATAAATAAAATCGTTTGCATATTTTCATCTCCCAAATCTCTATTGTTAGGAAATGTTATTCCCATAATTATTCTGTTAAAATCCCGCTAAACATTTTAAATAAAGCATGTTAGAAAGTTTAATTTGTTCATATAACTCACGATCACTAACATACAAAGGTAACGCATCATTTGGGCTGCGGTGATTCATTTCCAATATCCAAATCTTTTTGTCAACATCTATGCCAATATCAATTGCGAAATATCCGTAATTCATTTTTTTCTTATCAAAACATTGACAAGCTTCACAAGCTAGTTGAAAAATCCTTTCTCTCCAAATAGGAACTTCATCATCAGTTAACCTCAAAATATATTTTAAAGTTTCATCCCCTTTTTCTACTGTTCCTCCACTTGAGCGATTACTTACGATACTTTTAGGTACTCCATTTCTCCCAATCCATCCTAAACATTTCCAGTTTCCAGTTCGATCCTTTGTAACAAAAAGTCTAAAATCCGTAACACGTTGTTGCTGAAAGACAAGGTTTAGTTTTTGCTGAATCAAATACTTTTGTGAAGTAAGAGAATTAGATAAATATTCACTTATCCCCATTTCATCCAAATTTAACGTATGATTTTCATCACCTTTACGATAACGAACAGTGTAGAGATTATCTTCTTTGTGTATCTCCTTAATGTTCTTTCCCTTTAGTCCTGATAATGGCTTTAGAAAGACTGTTTCTTCTTTTTGTAGTCTAGATTGTACGTCAGCTGGTCCAGTATATAAGGATGTAGTTGGCAAGTATTGTTTTAGTGTTTCAAACTCATATAGTAATTGGTGAACATCCCATTTCGACAAATTTTTGTAATTGAAAAAGTTAGAACCAATCTTCTTCTCAAAGTGTTTACGCCACCTTTTTTTCATAGTAATCTTTCGATAAAAGGAACTAGGATACGGAAATGTCCCCCATTCCCATTTAGCTTCTTTAGGGTTATAAATATATCCAGAAATATGGTTTTCTTTATGTTCAATCCCTTCAAATGAAAATGCTATTATAGCTCCTCCGATTTGTTTATAGTGTTGAACATAGTTTAGAAGTTTTTTAACTTTCCTTTTTAATCTTGTATTTGTTTTAGCGGCAAGAATCCCAATGTAAGGTCCGATTATAAGTTCGTCTTGATCTACTATTAACACAAATTGACAATGTAGTGGAAGATGAAGTTCTTTTGCACAACCTGAAGAAATGATACATGTCTCCTTTGCAATCGTGTCATCAGGAATTAAGTTTATTGATATGGCATTTGTACCGAAGCGTAATACTAAGCTTTGACCTTTAATTTCTCCAATTGCCTTTAAAATATCTGGATGTATCATAAGCTTTCCTGTTGAGCATTGATCCTCAGCTATCGAAATTAGGTTCATTTATATCCCTCAATCTAATTTTAGTTCTCATTTAAAATATTCATTTTCAAATGATTTGTGATAAAACTTCATTTCTCATGAACATCTAGTGTTTTTTTCACATTATTTATCTATAGGGAAGAAGGAGGTTGAATAATGAAGAATACAATGGGGATTTTTATTTCTAAAAGAAAATATCAGCATTTATTAGATGGCAGAAGTTACAGCTCAAATTACTTTTATGAACAGGGAGCGAATGATTGTAATCTGTCAATTTGCTATGTAACACTAAATGATTTGTCATTAGAAAAAACCGAGAATGTAAAAGCTCTCTTGTATGATAAGGATGAGGAGAAGTATAAAGAAAAACTAATACCATTACCTAGAGTGGTATACAACCGTGTTAGCCAAAAGAGTCAACGTATAAGAGATAAGCTCAAGCAATTAATTAACTTGGGATATTACGTTTTTAATGCCCTCCCATTTAAAAATGGAAAATTCATAATGAATCAGTTATTAGAAAAGAATGCCGAGATTGCATCTCATCTTCCTAAAACATTGGAAGCTACTGAATCAAATATTAAACGAATGATGAACCAATTCAATAAATTGTTTATCAAACCATTTTATTCCAGTATTGGTAAGGGCATTATGTATATGGAGAAAGTAGAGAATGGTGATTGGATATTACATTTTCGTGACGATAAACAAAAGTGGCATCAAACAAAATTTACTTATACAATACCGGCTCATGTTCTAAAAGCCATTTCACAAAGACCCTATGTTGTTCAAGAACGAATACCTTTGGCTACGTATGATGGAAGATCATTCGATACACGAGTTATTGTCCAAAAAAATGAAACAGGAAACTGGGGAATTACAGGTATGGTCGGCAAGCTTGCTCAAAAAGGGCATGTAATTACAAACGTAGGTATGGGTGGAGATTTTTCAGATATTGTCACCTATCTATCTATGAATCCAACCTTTTCTCCTGAAGAAATATGTAAGAGTATTGAAGACCTAGCTTTAAAAATTGCTCATGAGCTAGAAAAATATAGTTATCATATTGCTGATTTAGGAATGGATATTGGAATAGCAGAAGATGGAAAGCCATACTTTATAGAGTGTAATTTTAGAAGTCAGTATAGTGGTATGGAAAAAGATCCATCATTAGAAGAAGTTTGTAAAAGTTTATATGCGAATCCTATACGATACGGTAGCTTTTTATTAAGAAAAATGAATGAAATATGACTATTCGTCTACTTAAATTAACAGAGTAGGTATGTTTTTCACACATACCTACTCTTTTTAAAAACCTGCTAGTGTTTTCAAATAACCCAATAGGGTTGATAACACCCTTTTATATGTCTTAAAATCATCTCCAACATATGCTGCCATATCATGACCTTGGAATATATGATTAACCTCTAAAATCCATATATTCATATTTTGATCAATAGCTATATCAATTCCTAAATCTGCATAATGACCATATTGATCAAAAATATTTCCAATCGCCATTGACATGAAGATTATTTCTTGTACCTTCCGTGTTAACGCCTCATTAGATAGTTCAAACATTTTCTGCAAAGCCTCTATACCTTGATTAACTTCAGAAGGGTTATTCGTATAGATTTTATTTTTTAACCCATATCTAGCAATAAAAGCAGTTAATTCCCACTTTTTCAGACTGTTCTTTTGTACCATTAGTCTAAAATCTATATTTCTTTTTCCTTTTTGAAATCCTACATCTTGCTGAACAATATATTTTCCTTCTCGAATATTTTGGTATAAATATTGAGTAACATCTTTCTTTGTTTGAAACAAAAGAATCTTACCAGATCTTTCAATGCAATCATATCCATCCTGTGTTTTAACTATCTTTACTATTCCATATCCTCTCGAACCTCTTGTCGGTTTTAAATAAACGGAATTATATTTATTTAGCATATTTATTAATATCTGATTATTAGTTAATAATCTGGTTTCAGGAAGGTATTTCTGAATTGAATTATGATTTTTTAATAGCTCGTGAAGTTTTGATTTATTGTAATATTTATCATTAAAAAAGTGTTCCTTTCCTATAACCACATTGAAATGATCATTAAGCTTATTACGTATCAATGTTCTCCTATACATAGAAGCTGGATAAGGAAATATTCCACTTTTCCAAATTTCCAAACCATCGGAAGGATCATAATAATACCCACTTATTGTATGATTTTTCTTGTTAACACTGTCTGAAGAAAATACAAATATAAGTCCACCAATTTCACTGTAGTTGTGTAAATAGTCTTCGAAGTCCTCTAATAGTAATTCTAATTTCTCTTTTTTATTGGAAAGTAAAAACCCAATTACAGGGCCAATAAATAGATTATTAGCTTCTAATCTTGCCTCATAGAGTAAATCGATAGGTAATAAAAATGTATCACTTAAATACAAGGGTAGAATGATAGATTCGTTATCTATTTCATCTGAATAAGTTACCTGCAAAGTTTTATTCCAAGATCCAAAATGAAGCTTAACTTGTTTTGATAAAACTATATGTTCTAATTTCATTGGTAAAGTAACAGTGTCTGATGCAATATCTTTTTTCCATATAATTTTCATAAAATTTTCACCTCTCTTTAATATATGATGTAAAAATGATAAAGCCTTTACCATTTGTATAAGGTAAAGGCCTTTTTTTCTAAACTAACTTAAGGTTACAATTCTTCAAGAAATTCAATTGTGATTAACCCTAGGATTAATAAAACGAGTAATAATCCTAAAATTAGAGAACCAGAAGTTAATTCACTAGGAACGATGATCGAACCTACACGGCACAAATTTACATAGAAATCTAAATCTGGAATCTCAATGGAACCAATCAAATTTTCTAATGAAGTTGGTAAAGAATCTACAGATGCTACTGGTGCACCACCAAGATCAAAACTTAATTGAACTATTGCATCATATATTGTTCCTACTTCACCAAATCCTAGAATATTATTATTTTCCCCAACCAGAATCACGAACTGCCCACTAAGATTGTTTAGTATTTCTCGATAGTCTTGTCTTGCAAGATTATCACAAGAAAAATTTTGTAATCCCAAAGACCTCACTCCTTGTAATTTTTTGTAATTACGTAATTACAAGCTTAGTGTATTCTGAGTAGAAAAAAGTGAGTTGGCACTTGTCTTAGTACAAGGGTGTATTTTTAAATACTTTAAGTAAATATGTTTATCTTAATTAATTTATCTTGTAAATGGATGCAACTGCCCTGTCATGATTAAACTCCTTTGAATATACTACTCTAGAATCTTTTATTTTAATTATAAAAGGAGTGAGTTAAGTGGGAGTACGGAAGTTTCAATCATGTCATCATGATTGTTTATGTAAGTTGTTAAAGGAGTTTGAAGGTGAGGAAGTTACCATCAGAACAAAATCAGAGGATGTCATTGAAGGAGAACTCATAACTGTTACAATGAATTGTTGTGTGAAAATAGTAGAACCCGAATTGTACTCACCGTATATTGGAGAAAGACTAACTATTATTCGTTGCAAAGACATTGAACATTTTTCAGTAAGTTTATTAACAAACTAGATATACCCCTGGTAAAGTAATAAGCCTTTTCAAAAAGGTAAATTACTTTATTTACATAAGACAAAAAATATTTTTTTAGGAGATTTTTTATGAGGATTCTATTGATCATTTCTGGTTATAAAGGTATTTATCCATATCTTGAGAAATCTATTAAGAATGCTCTTGAACTATCTAGGCATTCTTGGATTTCAATTTCACCAGAACTATCAAACCAAAATATTGAAATAATTAAACATTTTCAACCAGATCTTGCTGTATCTATTGTTGGATATAATCTAGATAAGGAACTGATTAAATTTTTACAACAATTAAATATTAAATTTGGATTATGGTTAACTGAGGATCCATTTTATATTGATTCTTCTATAAAGCTTATTGAAGATATAAATTATATTTTTACAATTGATTTAGGAGCTTATGAGTTCTATAAAAGAAATTACCCTCTTAAAAATATTTATCATTTGCCTTTAGGTACTGATCCATCATTATATTTCCCTATACAATCAGCTGACAAAGTTTATGATATATGTATTGTTGGTTATCCTTACCCTGAAAGAGTTGATATTGTTAATCAAATTCTTGACAATACTACCTTCACAATTATATTAGTTGGTCCAACTTGGAAAAGATATTTAACTAAACAGAAGCTAAAATCAAATATAAAAATTATAAACAAATGGCTTGAACCAGAAAAAGTAAGAGAAATATTTAATTATTCGAAAATTATTATAAATAGTCATCGCTCCCATCAATTTTCAAAGAATAAAAATTCTTTAGGAATTGAAAATAAAAGTATAAATAATCGTACATTCGATATCGCAGCTAATGGTGGATTTCAATTAATTTCTTATAAACAAGACCTTGGTTTTCATTTTAATAGGAATAATGAAATCATCCCCTTTACAGATAATAAGGAATGTTTACATCTAATAGATTTCTATTTGGAAAATGAAGAATTACGAGATAATTATAGTAATAATGCACGAGAAAGAGTATTAAATGAACACACTTTTGAGCACCGATTGACTTATTTAATTAAGTGTATTTGTGAAAATTAAGATCAATTTATAGATATGTATCATACATTGAATTTAATAATTACATCTTTAAATATAAAAACAAATAAAAGTTGTACAATTATAAATGTACAACTTTTTATTTGTATTAATTGAATCTCTAGTTAGCATTCATGTTTTTTATTATTTCATTTGACAAGTCATATGGGTGTTCTAATTCCCAATACAGCCCTCTTTTATACATCTCTCTTACCTCTTTTTCAATAAATTCTCCAGAATTATAATATCCATATGACCATGGAATTTTCCCTAAAATAGATTGGCCGAAATTTTTTAAGGTTTTCTTATAATCATTATAAAGTTGTATAAATGGACTCGTATTATTTTCTCCTAACCATTCATTTATCGCCCAGTTAATTGATCCAGAATCAATACCTGAATAATGTATAAATCGCAAAGTTTGGCCTTCTACCATGTAGTTCTCACCCTCTTTTGTAAGATTTCTAGTTAAGAGAGACCATGTAGCATAGTTGTAACCAAAATGTTTTAAAATATATATATTAAAAAAGCCTGGTGCAAGATTAATCCACTTCTGGTCCGTAAATAATCCAGCAGGTATATCATCATAACAATAGAAAAATAATCTTTCTGCCCACCAATTTATAAATCTATTTGCTTCCTCGGACCTCTTTATAGCAAGAAACCCCAAATTAAATGCTCCGTGCTTCAAGCTACTTATCTCCATATCTATATTTCCTGGTTTTAACATATGGGGAGTCAAAACAATAGACTCTCTTTCTAATACCTCATTTAGTTCGCTAAACTCCGAATAAACTATAATATCTGGATCTAAGTAAACAAATTTATCCTCATCTAAAAAATTATCTAACATATATCTAAATAATTGACCTTTAACAGCTGTAGATGCTTCTACAATTGTATGTTTAAATATAAATTGGTCAAAGTTTGAAAAACCAATATCTTTAGAAAGTACGATATAATCAAAGGACTTAAAATTCTCAGCCACTTGATGAACTTCTCTTTCAGTCAAACAAACAAGGAACTTTATTCTAGAATCAACTTTTTTAACAGACTCTGCCAAAGCCATTGCCTTTGGAAGGTAATTTGCACAAATGGAAGTACATATTATCATTTTTTTCCTCCTTACAAATTGATATTATTAGGTTAAAAAATATACCTTAATCTATAATGGACCGAATGATGATTTATACTTTTCAATAAGAGTAGCTTGCTGATTAATAACTTCATCTTTATGAGACAAAATTTTGTCAATATAATAGTAATCAATTAACTCAATGTTACCGCTTATATAAACACTTTTAATATTTCCTTTAATTGGTATGAAGAACATAGGGTCGGAAGTATGAAATAATGTATAATTGTTTTTTTGTTTTATTCCATTTGAATTCACTTGGTTAATATCAGCTGATAAAATCTTCCCATCATTTTCTTCATAAATGATTTCGTTTATCCTTACTCTACACCATTTCCCTTCAACCGGATCAAATCTAACACCTAAAATACGATTAAATTTAGAAAGGTCAAAATTCAACTCAAAATTACTCATAAAGTGGTTAAAGCTATTGAGTACAATACGTTCTTTATCATTAAAACCATTTCCTGTATCAACAAAGATTTGAGCACTTTGCTTAGGTGATACTCTATTTTCAATTAAAATTCTGATATTTTTTATAAAAAGATTTTGATGATTTCGGAATATCTGTTCAAACATTTCTGTATTATGATTTACTAAATTAGTAGATCGAGATTTTGCTTTTATTCTGTAAAAAAATAATACTTCCGGAATTCTATAAACAGAAACTCCTAATTCAATTAAAGAAAGCCAAAAATCATAATCCTCCATCCCGTGTATCATATTAGAATTATAGCCTCCAACTTTTTCCCAATCTTTCTTCCTGAAAAAAGCTGAATTAAAGATTACATTGTCCAATATTATTGTTTCAAAAGAATACTCTGGTAAATCCCATTTCCCTCTTCTACTTCCAAAAAATTCAGCCTCACAGTAAACAATTCCTAAATTTTTATTATTTTCAAGTAAGTCTACTGCCTTTTCAAGATATGTTCTTCCAATTTTGTCATCTGCATCTAGTGGTAAAATATACTTCCCCTTTGCTTCTCTTATACCGATATTTCTAGCTATTGAAGGACCCTGATTTTCAGTAAATATTACCCTGGTTTTCGGTTTCTTATATTGCTTAAGAAGAATATTTGTATATTTATCTGTAGAGCCATCATTTATGATAATAATTTCAAAATCTTGAAATGTTTGATTTAAAACAGACTTAACCGCTTGATCAATGTATTTACCATAATTAAAACAAGGAATAATTACACTAACTTTAGGCATTACATTCTCTCCTATTCAGTACGATTGAATTAATTTTCTTAGTATTATTTTTTTCTTTATTAGAAACTGATGAATAAATAAATAATTGGCTACTAAATTAGTAATTTTAATTTATCTTAATAATTGCTTTATACTAAAAGAAAAATCAAAGTCCTCCATTGTTCTCATACGAAATTAAACAAACTAATTGGTATCGAGAATGAAAAAGGTTAGTTAATTAAAAATTGGTAGTATTGCTTCTACTTTCATAAAATTCATTATTTTATATAATATTATTTTTTTTATAAATTGGTACTATTACAATAAAGAATGATAAATTTTCTATATTATTCCTCAACTCAAATATTACCTTTTTATATATCAAAGAACCAAACTACACTTCTAATAATCTATAAAACAAAAGTTGTAAAATACTAGGATAGTTTTATATTCACAACTTAGTTAAGTTCTATACAATTTGACTAGAATGATAAATGAGAGATTGTATCCGAGTGGGGAACAAAATACAGGTAAAAAATATAATGAAGACTTTAAGAAATGATTGTAGACCTCTATCTTACTGGCATCTCAGCCAAGGATTTAAGAAGGGAATATGGCGTATCTGAAGTGATGATTTATGCATGTGTAAAGAATTTCACCCCTATTCCAACGAAGGATGATTCAACGGTTACGGCCAATGAACTAACGAAAAATTACCAGACTTGTGTCTAAAATATTGACTCTAGTCCAAGTATCAGGTGCAGGACTTTGCATTTATCATTTCAAAGCTCTGCACTTTTATTTTGCATTTTATTAAGAGTTATAGTTGTTATTTATATACATTTCTTTTTAAAAAATCTTTTAACGCATCTCTCCAGTGAGGCAATAATTTAAACTCATTTATTCGTAAATTCAAATGATCCATAACTGAATATTTTGGACGATTAGCAATTCTAGGAAATTCTTTTGTTCCACAAGATTTTAATTCAATGTTGATACTTAATTGATTAAATAACTCATTTGCTAGTTCATACCAAGAACAACTTCCTGAATTTGAGACATGGTAAGTTCCATATTTTGAAGACTCCATAATTTCAATAACGGACTTTGCTAAATCAAGAGTATAAGTTGGACAGCCAATTTGATCTTTTACCACCATAAGTTGACTCTGTTGCTTTGATAATTCAATCATTGTTTTTATAAAGTTCTTTCCATTGGTACCAAACACCCATGATGTTCTTATGATAAAGTATTTTGAATGAAAATCACGAACAAAGCATTCCCCAGCTAGTTTGGATAGTCCATATATATTAATAGGATCTGTCTTTGAGTATTCATTATATGGTGTATTACTTTTTCCATTAAAAACATAATCAGTGCTTATATAAACTAGTTTTGCTTGAATACTTTCGGCTGCTATTGCTATATTACGAGTACCTATACCATTAACTAAAAATGACAAGTCAGGATTACTTTCAGCACCATCCACATCAGTAAATGCTGCACAGTGAATAATAATATTGGGATTTACTTTGGTGACTTGGTTGAAGACCTCCACCTCGTTTGTTATGTCCAATTGATCTCTTCCGAAACTAAACACAGTATATCCAAACTCTTTCAACACTAAAACCAATTCTGACCCTAGTTGCCCTTTAGCTCCAGTGACAAGCACCTTTTTTATAATGTTTCCCTCCATTCTATAAAATCTATTAAGTTATTGTTTTATTTTTAATGACTTCCACCATTTTTGATTAGATTTATACCAATTTATCGTTTCTTCTAATCCACTATCAAACGAATATTTGCCCTTCCATCCTAATTTAGTACGAATCTTCTCAGAATCTATAGCATATCGAAAGTCATGACCTAGCCTATCGTCCACGAATGAAATCATATTCCTTGAAACTCCAAGCTCATCTACTATTTTTTCTACAACTTCAATATTCGTTCTCTCATTGTTACCACCAATATTATATACTTCACCTGGTTTTCCTTTTTGAAGGACCAAATCTATAGCTGAACAGTGATCTTCAACATGCAGCCAGTCTCGGATATTTTTGCCGTCTCCGTAGACCGGTAACAATTTACCTTCTATTGCATTAGTAATCATAAGGGGAATAAGTTTTTCGGGAAACTGAAATGGACCATAGTTATTAGAACATCTTGTAATATTCACATGCAATCCAAATGTTTCATGATATGAACGAACTATTAGATCAGCACTTGCTTTACTTGCAGAATAAGGACTATTTGGTGCTAAAGGTGTTTGCTCCGTAAAATATCCTATTTTACCAAGTGAGCCATACACTTCATCAGTTGATACTTGTATGAATTTCTTAATATTATTTTCTTTGGCAACATTTAATAACGATAATGTTCCTAATACATTTGTTCTTATAAATTGATCTGAATGTTTGATACTCTTATCTACATGGGATTCTGCTGCAAAGTTTACAATTATATCAATACCATAGGATTTAATAATATACTCAACGAGTTCATTATTTACGATGTCCCCTTTTATAAAAGTATAATTCTTATAATCTTTAATCCTACTTAAGTTATCCAGATTACCTGCATAAGTTAATAAATCTAAATTTACAATGTAAATATCTTGATAGTTTTTAAGCATATAGTAAATAAAATTACTTCCAATAAATCCTGCTCCACCGGTTATTAATACCTTCACTTAATGCACCTCCCCCTAAAAGTTTAATTCTGAATGCTTCAACAAAGGTAATTGTTGATCTTTGATTGATAATATTGGATTAGAAATTGGCCATTCAATACCAATATTAGGATCATTCCACAGAATTCCCCGATCGAGCTTCGAATCATAGAACTGGTCAACCTTGTATAATAAATGTGTATCCGGAACTAGAGTACAAAAACCATGAGCAAATCCAGGTGGGATTAATAACTGTTTTTTATTCTCCTCACTTAAAATAATACCGAACCAATCCCCAAACGTATTAGAGTTCGGTCGAATATCAACAACCACATCATAAATAGCACCTGTACATACGCGTACTAATTTAGTTTGAGCCATTGGATGTAATTGATAATGTAGCCCTCTGACAACTCCAGGTTCCTTAGATAAGGAATGATTATCTTGAACAAAATCATAATGTATTCCATTTTGTTCTAGTAATCTCTTATTATAGCTCTCCATAAAAAAACCTCGACCATCAAACTTAACCAATGGTTCTAATATATATACACCTTTAAACTTCGTTTCGTTAATCTTCATCTCCCACCTCAGTTAGTGAAGCTTTTGCAATCTTAATCAGGTATTTACCATACTCATTTTTCATTAAAGGCTTTGCAAGGTTATATAACTGTTGACTTGATATATAACCCTTCTTAAATACAATTTCTTCTATACATGCAATCTTTATATTTTGATGTTCTTCTACAGATTTAATAAACTGAGATGCTTTTAAAAGTGAGTTGTGGGTTCCTGTATCTATCCAAGCGATTCCTTCTCCGAGCAGTTTCATGTTTAACTCTTCACACTCTAAATATTTGTTATTAATATCTGTTATTTCTAATTCTCCTCGATTAGAGGGAATAATTTCTTTGGCAAATTCAATCACTCGATTATCATACAAATACAAGCCTGTTACAGCATAATTGGTTTTAGGTGATGAAGGCTTCTCTTCAATAGAAATTACCTTTCCTTCTTTATTAAATTCAATGACACCAAATCGTTCTGGATCATCTACTTGATAGCCAAAAACTGTTGATCCAATATTATTTTTCACTGCATCCAATAGAATGTTTTGAATTTCAAACCCATAAAAAATATTGTCACCTAATATTAATGCCACATCATCATCACCTATAAAATGCTCACCAATTAAGACTGCTTGTGCAATACCTTCAGGGGCAAATTGAATTTCATATGAGATAGATATTCCTAAACTAGATCCATCACCTAACAGCTCTTTATATCGGGGAGTGTCACGGGGAGTTGAGATAATCAATATCTCTTTTATACCTGCATACAACAGTGTTGAGAGAGGGTAGTAGATCATTGGTTTATCAAAAATAGGTAGTAAATGCTTGGAGATAGATTTTGTTAATGGATACAATCTCGTCCCACTCCCCCCTGCTAAAATAATTCCTTTCACATTAATCCTCCTTCCCAAAAATGAAATAACCTATTTTTCTTTAGGTATTATATGTGAACGAATTACCAGTGTTTGGGTATTGAGGAATAAAATCTTGAGTAACAAGTGCATCTAAAATTAAGTAGAAGAGTACTGCTCTTAAATTTTTCTCAATATAATATAGAATTTTTTCAAAACAAACGCTTGCCCATTTTTCCCCCATAAAGGCAACTCGCCCATACCAAACTCCTAATAAGACATATTCTATATTGACGATAAAAAGTCAAAACAAAAATTTTAAGGAGTGAAATATTCATGAGTTGTTCAAACAATAACTGTGTATGTGATGCAGTTCAAAACATCCTAGACCAACAAGAAGCTGTTGAAGATCAATGTCCTACAAGTTGTTATACAAACCTTTTAGCACCTACAGTTGCACCTGGAAGAGATACAATTCCTTTTATCCTTTACACTAAAAAGGGTAAGCCATTCAGTGCATTTGGTGGTATTGGTGGAGACAGCTTTAGAACACCTTTCTTCCGTGTCTCAAACCTTGATGGTTGCTGTGCAACACTTGAACTACTTGAGCCGGACTTAAATGGTGGAGGCGTTAATGACTGTACTTCTGATATTGAAGAAATCATCTGCAGAACTGAAGAACTTGAAAGAACTGGATTCTGTATCGAAGTTGACTTAGACTGCTTCTGTGCTATCCAATGTTTAAGCCCAGATTTAGTAGAAAGTGTGTTAAGCGGAGCTGGCAGACACAAAAGAAAACACCGTTAATAGCTTTACAGATTGAAAGGGACAGTTATTGTCCCTTTCTTTCATTTTAAAAAATGGGTATTAGACCTTAACACAATAAATCTAGTCCTCCTATAAGATGTTATGAGTCTATAAAAATAGGAGGCAAAAAGATGAGTAAAGAATTGAATTGTGTATGCGATGCTGTACAAAATATTCATGATTTGCAAGAGGCTGTTGAAGATCAATGTCCTACAAGCTGTTTTAGTAACTTGTTGTCACCTTCAAACTTTTTAGGTGATACAATCCCATTCATTCTTTATACAAAGAAGGGTGAACCTTTTAAGGCATTCGGAAACATTGGTAATGAAGATTGTTTCAAAACACCTTTCTTCCGTGTAGAAAACATTGATGATTGTTGCGCAACTCTTTCATTATTAATGCCAGATTGCAGCGACATTTGTGGCGTAAATAACTTAGTTAAAACAGCTTTTTGTATTGAAGTAGACTTAGGCTGCTTTTGTGCTATTCAATGTTTAGATCCAAGATTAGTAGTAAACTCTTTTCCTACACCAACAGTCGTAGCAGGTGTTGAAGATGAGGAAGAGGAAGAGGATGAGGAACAAGTAGAAGATCATAGTCATGGTCGTAAAAGAAGAGGTCATCGCCATTAGAAAAGAATCGGGTTTTCCCGATTCTTTTTATAATCCAATAATTGAAATATCTTTAATCTCTTGAAGTGATAGTTGAACTTCATAAGGCTCTGATACTGTATTAATTAATACAATTCCTTCATTAAATCCAATAACTTTTCCTCTATATGTTTCAGATTCAGTTTTAATCTGGCATGTAGACTTCGGAACATTTGCTGGTAATTTTACAAAGAACTTAATCTTCTCTTCTATATTTAATTCTACAAATCTCCTTCTTCTTGATTTCCGATTTTTAGGTGTATCCACAACCTTTTGCGGTACTTCCTCTTCTTCAACCGTTGGTATTTCATTTTGTGAAACTTCAACCTCAGCTTTTGGTTCCTCTTTAACTTCAGTAAACACTTTTTTCTTGGTTACTACGTGCTGCATCTTAGCCGTAATTGCCGAAAAATTCGGTTGTGATATATACATTAGTGGACGTTGCTTAACCGTTTCTTTGTTTATCATTTTGTCCAACCTCCGCCTCTTTTCAATATTCATCTATTAGTATGCTGACTTTCATTGTTATGTGCCTATTCATAAAAGAAATGTTCCTACAAAAAGCATAAATTCAAAAAAATTGCCAGATTGTCCAAACGTATCACTCTTGTCCTTCGTATATTGTAGTAAAGCTACTTGAAAGGAGGAGAAATAAATGAAACTTTATTTAGATCCCGGACATGGTGGTACAGACCCTGGTGCACAAGGAAATGGACTTAAGGAAAAGGATATAAATTTAGATATTGCTCTTAGAATTCGAAATATTTTACTAAACAATTATGATAATGTTGATGTGCTAATGAGTCGGACGGGTGATACAACGAAAAGCTTAGAGCAGCGTACAAATGAAGCAAATGCTTGGGGAGCTGATTTTTATTTAGCCATTCATTGTAATGCGTTTAATGGCTCTGCACAAGGATATGAAGATTATATCCATAGTAGTTTGTCAGATAGTTCAACAACGGCTACCTACCAAAACATCATTCATGCAGAAGTGGTGAAGTTGAATCAACTTGTTGACCGTGGAAAAAAGAAAGCTAACTTTCACGTTTTAAGGGAATCAAGCATGTCTGCAATGTTAAGCGAAAATGGGTTTATTGATAATTCTCATGATGCAGCATTGATGAAAGATCCCACTTGGCGCCAAAGAGTTGCACAAGGTCATGTAAATGGGTTAGAAAAATCATTTAATATACAGCGCAAACAGACTAATGATACAGATACAGTTTATAAAATCATTGCAGGTTCTTTTAAATCTCGAGGAAATGCAGATCAACGCGTGGATTTTTTAAACTCCCAAAATATCGAGTCATATGTTGATACCGTTATAATATCAGGCGAGACGTGGTACCGTGTTCAAGCAGGAGCTTTTTCAAGCCGTGAAAATGCAGAAAGACGATTAACGGTAGTGAAAAATGCAGGAATAACAGATGCGTATATTCTCTCAGAAAAAATATAAAAAAAGAAAGCGGAGCATCCCGCTTTCTTTTTAGTTCGCTAAAATATTATACCCAGAATCAACGTGAATCATCTCACCTGTGATTCCGCGTGACATGTCACTGAAAAGGAATACTGCTGTGTCTCCAACTTCTTCTTGAGTTGTTGTACGGCGAAGTGGTGCTTTTTCTTCGATTTCTTTTAGAATCGAGTTAAAATCACTTACACCTTTTGCAGATAGTGTACGGATAGGACCTGCTGAGATTGAGTTTACACGAATACCTTGTTTTCCAAGATCGTTTGCTAAGTATTTCACACTCGCATCAAGAGAAGCTTTTGCAACTCCCATTACGTTGTAGTTTCCTACTACACGCTCTCCACCAAGGTATGTTAAGGTAACGATGCTTCCACCTTCAGTCATTAAATCCTTTGCAACCTTTGAAACGGCTGTTAACGAATAGGAGCTAATGTTGTGAGCTAACAGGAAACCATCACGAGTTGTGTTCATGTAGTCACCGTTTAGTTCTTCTTTGTTCGCAAACGCGATACAATGTGCTACTCCGTGAATTACACCGACTTGTTCTTTTATAGATGCAAAGCACTTTTCAATTTCTTCATCACTTGTAATATCACATGGTAATACAAGTGAATCATTTCGATCTAACGTTTCTGCTAAGTCACGTACGCTTTGCTCTAATCTTTCACCAGCATATGTGAAAACAAGACGAGCGCCAGCAGTATGTAAGGAGCGAGCAATCCCCCATGCTATACTTCTTTTATTCGCTACTCCCATTACTACATATGTACGACCTTGTAAGGAAATACCCATATCTATCTTCCTCCTACATTTTATACCTTGTTATTAGTACCTAGTCATAGTATATCATAATGATTATGAAGTTGACTAGCACTTTACAAAATAATAGCTGCGATGAAGTTTTTCGTTCTTTTACTATTATTGAGAAATCACTCTCAAACTCACATCTACTACCTATACAAAAAAAAGAAGCCATATATAATATGACTTCTTACTCTCTTCCGTATTCTAATACCATTTTTAACTCATCAACATATTCTCTTGATCCAGTCACAATGAGTCGGTCTCCAAATAGTAACTCTGTGTCTCCATGAGGCACGATAGTATCTTTCCCTCTGAATATACGAACAAAAATAACGTCTCCTGTGAACGGGAAATTACGTAATTCAATTCCATTATATAAACTGTTTTTCATATTGATTTGATATAACGCTGTTTCTTGGTTTGTTAGTATGTTCATGACACTTGGCGCTTCAATCAAGGCACGTAACAACGTTTGAGTTGATGTTAGTACGGAGAACACTTCTACTTCATGTCCTTTCAACTCCTCATCCACATCAGGTGACTCAGCACGGGCGATAACACGCTCAACTCCATTTTCCTTAGCATGAATCGCGATTTCTTTATTTACCTCTTGGTCACCTGTCGTAACAACTAAAATGTCTACATTAAAGATGTCATGTTTCTTTAATTCCTCAAGTGAGTAGCTTTCTAATTCAACGATTGAAAAAATAGAATCTGATACTTGTTTTTCAATTTTGTCCTGTTTGACATGGAAAAGACTTGTTTCATATAAGTTTTTATTTAGCTCAAGTGTTGTAGGTAATGTATATTGATTTGCTCCGATAAATGCAACCTTCTTTTTCGGACCTTCAAATTCCTGGGTTGGGAACAACTTTTTAAACGCAATTGGTGTAATGATACTCGTAATGACTGCAACTAAAATTAACGCTCCAGACATTTTTGCATCTATAATACCGATACGTTCCCCAATCGTTGCAGCTGCAATGACTAATGATAGGGTGGAAGTTAGTAAAAACCCTGAGGCTAGAACAGTCTTCGTATCATACCAAAATCTCATTAAGTACACCGGGAAAATCTTCGAGATAAAAAGAGCAATTAATAATAATGGAATTAAATAAATAACCTTTGGATCTTCAAATAATGACCATACATCTAGATTTACCCCTACCATTACGAAGAATATCGGAATTAAAAACCCGTATCCAAATGAATCAAGCTTATGAACAAGGTCAGCATTCGGGGATAGTAAGGATACTAATACACCCGCTAAGAATGCTCCTAAAATATTTTCTGCTCCTACAGATTCAGATACACCAACTAATACGATAATAAGTGTAAACACTGCTCTCGTTCCAATTTGTATCGTTCCTTTTGACATTGTTTCCAGGAATGAACGGTTTCTGAAACGTTTTCCAAGAAAATAGAACGCTACACCTGCTGCGAATAAAATTAACAATAGCCACATGCTTCCTTGTCCTTCACTATACAGTGAAACAAAGACAGCAAGTAAAATCATCGTTACTAAGTCAGCGATAACAGCAACAAGTAATATCGTTTGACCAACTGATCGTTTCATAAGGTTTGCTTCCTTAAGTGTAGGCACAACCACGCCAAGTGAGATCGTCGATATAATTAGCGTCATTAGGAAGGCATTTTCTATAAATCCTGTCCAAACAAATATATAAGATAAAAGTAAAGAAAGGCCAAAAATCCCTATAAAAATGAGTGTAGAAAGTAGAAAGGCGTTTGGAGCATCCTTTCCATTTGATAACTTTTCTTTCTTTTTCTTTCCTGCAAATGCGGTAAAATCAATTTCTAACCCACTTAAAAACATTAAGAATATAAAGCCAAGTGTAGACAATGTTTCAATCCACATATCGGGTTCGATTAAATTAAAGCCTGATTTCCCTATAATAAGACCCATTAAAATCTCAGCAACGACGACTGGTAAGAAGTTTAGCCTAAATCGATGCATTAATAATGGTGTCAGAAAAGCTACTAATACAACAATTAATAAAGAAGTAACTGATCCATGATGTTCCATTCATTTTCCCCCTTTTACAAAAGGTCCTAAAATACTTTTTTCTTAGACTTATTACTTTTATTCTTAAAACCTTCTGATAAGTACTTGTTCGTAAACTTGTTCATCCAAAATAAGATGAAGTACCCATTTATTACTAGCATCCCACAAATGAGTAGAGATATCACGCAAAAACACTCTGATTGGATAATTAGTTGTTTTTTTGTCATAAAGTAATGAATGAAGACGAATTATGTATGTACCCTATTTTTACTAAAAGTAAACCAAATTTGTATTCTAGCCAAAAATTAGTAAAATGAAGTTAGTGAAAATGAATGTAATGAAGGGATTTGTCATGAATACTGAAAAAAACGCACAACAGCGTATTGATTATAGTTTATTGTTTATTTTATTTTTATTAGCTATTGCTAGTACAGTAGCAATTATAAGTGCTCAACCTACTTTACCAGAAAAACTAAAGAATATTAACTTCGTAGCTCAACAGTGGCAATGGTATGTGGTTGGCTCTGTTGCAATAGCCGTTACGATGATTGTTGATTATGATAGATTTAAGCAAGTTGCTTGGTACTTATACGGATTTGGCTTTTTGCTGTTAGTAGGATTAGAGATTAACTTTCCGAGCTCACTCGTCCAAACGATTAAAGGTGCGACAAGCTGGTACAAGCTGCCTGGTATCGGAAATTTTCAGCCATCCGAGCTAATGAAGATTTTCTTAATATTAGTTTTAAGTCAAATTATTGTGAACCATCGGGAAAAATATGTAGAAAGCTCTGTTAAATTAGATTTGTTTTTGCTAGGAAAATTATCGATAACGACTATTGCTCCTCTTCTGCTCTTAGTGAAACAACCTGATATGGGTATGTCGATGGTATTTATGTCGATCTTTGCTTCCATGTTAGTTGTATCTGGGATTCGCTGGAGAATATTAGTATCAATTACTGCTGCATTTTTATCGTTGGTTGCACTACTTGTATATACGTTTTTTGCGTTTCCTGTCTTTTTTAAAGAGCATCTATTAGATGACTATCAGTTGAACCGATTTTATGGTTGGCTAGCTCCCTATGAGCATTCCAATGCACAAGGGTTCCAGTTGATTAAATCTCTCCTAGCAATTGGCTCAGGTGAATTATCCGGAAAAGGATATCTTCAAACAGAAGTATTTCTACCTGAATCACATACTGATTTTATTTTCGCCATTATTGCTGAGCAATTTGGGTTTATCGGTGCAAGTATTGTGATCGCATTATTTTTCTTATTAATATATCGAATGATTCACATCGCACTAGAATGTAACGATCCATATGGAAGCTACCTTTCTGCTGGAGTTATCGGGATGATTACTTTCCAAGTGTTTCAAAATATCGGAATGACGATTGGGTTATTACCGATTACCGGCTTGCCTCTTCCTTTTATTAGTTATGGTGGTAGTTCCCTTGCGACGTATATGTTAGCGATAGGAATTATCTTGAATGTTCGATCTCGTACAAAGAAATATTTATTTGATTAGAAGCAGCTTACCGCTGCTTTTTTTATTTTGTAATTGTTCATAATAGTAGGAGAGCAATTTGGGAAGGAGAATTTTCATGCAAATCGATGTAATTGGAGACATTCACGGTTGTTATGAGGAGTTTGTCACATTAACAAAAAAGCTTGGATATGAGTGGGACAATGATATCCCTATTCACCCCGCTGGACGTGTTCTAGCTTTTGTTGGAGATTTAACAGATCGAGGTCCGGAGTCTATTAAAGTAATCAATATAGTCCATAAGTTAGTAATGGAAGAAAAGAAGGGTTACTACTGCCCAGGCAACCATTGCAATAAGCTATACCGCTATTTTTTAGGACGAAAAGTTCAAACTACTCACGGATTAGAAACAACCGTTGCCGAATATCAGGCACTCAAGCCAAAGGAACGTAATCTTGTGAATAACCGTTTCACAAGGTTATATGAAAGTTCACCCTTATACTTGCAACTAGATGAAGGGAAACTCATCGTGGCTCACGCAGGAATACGTGAAGACTATATTGGCCGAACTGACAAAAAAGTTCAAACGTTTGTGTTATACGGTGATATTACCGGAGAAACCAACCCTGACGGTACGCCTGTCAGACGTGATTGGGCACAAAACTATACTGGCTCACGATGGATTGTATATGGACATACACCAGTAAAGGAGCCCCGAATTATCGGAAACACCATCAACATCGACACAGGGTGCGTCTTTGGGGGCAAGCTAACAGCGTTTCGTTATCCAGAACTCGAAACTGTCTCCGTCCCTTCAACGATGCAATACGTTGAGGAGAAGTTTCGGTCGTTTAAATAAAGAAAAATCGGCACGGTGCCTAGCACCGTGTCGATTTTTCTTTATTTTGGTTTATATTAATTTATTTGTTTCTTGTCTTTGCTTCTAACTACAATTTTGTATGGATATGTTTTGACTACATCTTTTAGTTCATCTGATTTAAGGAATTCTTCTACTGTTTGCTCTACCTTTGCTGCACGTTCTTTTGCATCTTTGTCTGTACTTTTTATAGATGTTTTCAGGATGATTTGTAACGGTGATGGATGGAACGAATAGGCAAAGCCTGTAACCTCATATTCTTTTTTACCCATCATGCCATCAATGATTACAGGGAACACATCTGCACCCCATTTATTCTCAATTTCCTATTGCTCCAAATCAATTGTCACGACATCAATGGAATACTTCCCAATCTCTTTCCCTTCTAACGTTTGATGGAAGGTATTTTTTAATTCTTCAATTCTCTTTTCTGTTTTAGGGATATCTATTTGAAAATTAACAGTTTTATCGGTGGGTGATGAATAACCGTATCCATAGGTTAAAATATTGTAGTTATTCTCTTTTAGTTTTGTGACTGCTGTTTGTATGTTTTGCTCAATAAGCTTTTCTTTTTCTGTCATTTCTCTTGGTTTATGATCATATTGCACGGGTTCTGTTACTATAACTGTATATGCATCATACCCTCTAGCTTTTAGTTGGCTGTAAACAATTTTTTCTACATCCTTCTGTATGGCTTCATTTACATCCTTCACATGAATGTCAATTTCCTTCTTTCCATTAATTCCAATACCGATTCCATCAACTTGATAACCCTTGTCTGATAGTTCATCCCATATAACCTCATTTAGTGGCTTCAGATGTAGAATCTGATTTAAATATGGAATTTTTGCCGCAACCTCTGCCATGGTTGGTGAAACAAAGATTGAACCGAATAATAAACCGAAGGCTACTGCAGCAGCTCCAGCACAATAGATTACTTTCATTCTTTTATGATTCTTTTGATTGAAATTCTCGTTTGCAATTCTTTGATGCACTTCCTTTTTAATTCGTGTCGTAATATCTGAATGATAATAGTCCTCGCTGTATGACTTCTTTGCTTTCTTTAACTCGTTATCCATTAAAACGCCTCCTTTTCATTTTTAAGCATCTCAGAAAGTGCAAGCTTCCCTCTTTTTAATCGAGTTTTAACAGTGTTTGAATTCACCCCTAGTGCTTCACTAATCTCCGTAATTTTTAAATCATGGAAGTAATGAAGAATAATCACTTCTCGATATTTTGGTTTTAGAGAGAGAACTTTTTGTAGTAACTGATTGTTCTCAGATCTTTCTACATATGTATCTTCTAAAGTTTCACTTCTTATCAAATGTTCTAATGCTTCTTTTTGAAAATACAAGATTTTATATTTTTTTCTGCGGACAAAATCCTTTGCAGTATTGACAGCGATACGGTAGATCCAAGATTTTATTTCAGCATCACCGCGAAACTTATCTAGATGACGGTAGCATTTAATAAACACTTCTTGCGCGATATCCTCAGCCAGACCTTTATCTTTCACAAATGAATATGCTAATAAATACACCTTTTCAGCATATAACGTCATTAGATCATCTAGTATTTGGTCCTTATCATTTTCACCTAAACTAGCCTCACGTTTGTCATGAAGTAAGTGTACCCTTTTGTATCATGTTGCTACCTCCCTTCCTTGCTTTCTACCCTTTAGACCAATTGACTTTTATATTGGTTTCATTTTACATAAAAAACTAGCAATGATTAATCATTGCTAGTTAAAGTAAAGAATTCATATCGAGAGGTAACGGAATCTCAAAATACATATGTTCTTTTGTTATAGGATGAACAAACGACAATTCAGTACTATGTAGTGCTTGACGATTCATGAGTTTACGTGAGCCGCCGTACAAATCATCACCTATTAAGGGATGTCCCAAGTACGCCATATGTACACGAATTTGATGCGTTCTCCCAGTCTCTAGTTTTAAGGATACGTGTGATAAGTCTTTATATCTTCCGAACACATCAAAGTGAGTGATCGCAACTTGTCCATCATCTCTTACTTCTCGTTCAATAATACTGTCATCTTTTCTCCCAATTGGTGCATGAATGGTTTTATGATCTTCTTCAACAATTCCGTGCACAAAAGCTTCATATCTTCGTTTGATTCCACTTACCTTTTGCACTTTTGAAAATAAATGATGAGTATATCGATGCTTCGCAACAATCAAAAGTCCAGACGTATCACGATCCAGCCTATTTACGATATGAACTGTACTTGAAATATTGTTTTTTTCGTAATAGTAGAGAATTGCATTTGCAAGCGAACCAGTTGGGTGCTCACGAGAAGGAATAACAGACATAAATGGTGGTTTATTAATTACAAGAATATAATCATCTTCATATATAATACATAATTGAATATTTTCTGGCAGCAGATCACCGCTTCGTTTTTCAGGAGGGAAATGGACCTTTAGTACGTCCCCCTCCTTCAAAACATATCGGACTGTTACAGGGACATCATTGACAAGTATATTTCCCCCACCAAATTTTATATCTGTTAATGCTACTTTTGAAATCTCTTGTCGTTTCAAAAATTCCCTAACTACTATTCCAGAAGCATCATTCATTATTTGCCATTGTAGTGTAAATACGTTCACGTTCGATTGAATGCTCCTTCTTATTTGTCACCAACAAACGAATCACGAACTCTCTTCCAAAATGGGAATGTTCGAAAGCGAGCAAATTTTACTTTTTCATTCGCAACACGATATTGAATGGATTTTACATCCTTATGTAAAAGTGTTAAGTGATCAATTGTAATTTGGAAATCCACATCGTTAATTGGTCTCAACATACACGTATGGTGTTTTGGTAAAACAAGTGGAGAACCGACCGTACGGAATACACGATTGTTTATGGATGCCATTTCTGCAATTTGAATGGCTTCAATCGATGGATGGAGTATCGCGCCGCCTAATGCTTTGTTGTATGCTGTACTTCCAGTTGGAGTCGAGACACATAAGCCATCTCCACGGAACGTCTCAAAATGCTGGCCGCGAATTTCCACATCCATCACGAGTGAACCCTCAACTGCTTTCACAGTACATTCATTTAAAGCTAAATACCTCGCTTCTTTTCCGCCATTTAAATGTCGTACAATGACTTCTAGTAGTGGATATTCAACGGTTTGATACGGTGTTTTCGCAATTGCAATCACAAGCTTTTCTACCTCTTCTGGAACCCAGTCTGCATAAAAACCTAAATGACCTGTGTGAACACCGACGAAAGCTGTTTTATCTAAGCGCTTACTATATCGATGAAAAGCATATAAAAGAGTACCATCTCCACCTACTGAAATGACAATATCGGGTTGGTCTTCATCATAAATCAAATCAAAATCTTGAAGATACGTTCTCATTTTCAACATAAGCGTATTGGATATATTGTCACCTTTACTCGTTATAGCAAACCTCATGTAACGGTCCCTCCTCTTTTTTATGCATTATTTTTTCCTCGAAAATATCGCTTGTGCCTCTTGTATTTCATCACGTATTAAGGACATTTCCTCATCTAATCGGAAAGCTGCCTCTGCTGCCCTTTTTAAACGCTCTTGAATATTGGTTGGAATTTGTCCTGAGTATTTATAATTTAATGAATGCTCAATCGTTGCCCAAAAGTTCATGGATAATGTTCGAATTTGTATCTCTACTAATATGTTTTTCTCACCTTGAAGTGTTTCAACAGGATAACGAATGACACAATGGTACGATCGGTATCCACTGTCTTTGTTTTGGGAAATGTAATCACGTTCTTCAATAATTTCAAAATCTTTTCTCTCTCGTAACAGCTCAACTACTGATTTAATATCTTCAACAAACTGACACATCATGCGGACTCCAGCAATATCTTGCATTTCTTCCCCAATTTTGTCTAAGTCAATTTGCTTGCGAATTGCTTTATCTAAAATGCTCGGAATTGGCTTTACTCTACCTGTTACAAATTCAATCGGTGAATGTAAGGAATTTTTTTCATATTGTGTTCGGATTCCTTTAAATTTAATTTTCAATTCATCGATTGCTTGCTTATATGGAGCTAAAAACACATCCCAGTTTTCTATCATCTACTTACACCACCAGTTAATTAACTTACTCGCCAGTCTATTTAACGAATTGAGCTTCTACTTCCTCAACCATTTGATCTCCATAGTTTGCATTTCCTTCAATATTACTGATTACATATTGAAGTTCTTCAACGATATGTTCTAACACAATTTCTCTATTATTGAGGAACAGAGTAACCGTTGCTTGTTCTGCAAGTACTTTTTTCAAATCAGCCCAATGCTCTTTTGGCAATGGTAAGTAAACATATTCTGCTGGAGTTTCTAATATGTAAATAAATGCGAATTGATTGGAATCAACTAATACTTTTCCTGCAGGTGATAGCTGCTCTGCATCCATTTCTGTATCATTACTTTTTATGTAAAGTCCCTCGTTTTTCCAAGTAACTTCTTGTATAGATAGTTTTTGACTCATTCTTTTACTCCCTTCTTAAACGAAACCAAACTGACTTTTTGAAGTGAAAATTGCTTTAATTTATTTTACCATATAAATACTAACACTATAATAATTCAGGTTATAGTATAATAGGAATCGTAGATTTTAGGAAGAATGGACTTCTATCCGAGAGAGGAGATAAAACAAATGAATCAAGAAATTGAAATTGAATTTAAAAATTTACTCTCAAAGGATGAATACCAAACTTTGCTGACAGAGTACTCCATAAAAAGAGACGATATTGTCTTACAACAAAATCACTATTTTGATACGATGAGCTTTGCTCTTAAAGATAACGGTGCTGCACTTCGTATTCGATATAAAAAAATGACTTATACTTTAACATTAAAACAGCCTTTGCCAGAAGGATTACTTGAAACACATCAGACGCTAACTGATCGCGAAGCAGCTGATATGTTAAATGGTGGCCCCCTTGTAAAAGGCGACATTTATAAAATAATAAAGAATTTAAATATAAATCCAAGTGAAATTCGTTATTTAGGGACGCTTGAGACAAACAGAGTCGAACTTCCTTATGAAAATGGAATTCTTGTGTTTGATCATAGTTCTTACTTGAATGTAGAAGATTATGAGCTTGAGTATGAAGCCAAGGACTACAACGAAGGTAAGATACAGTTTGAAAAGTTTTTAACGAAGCATGACATTCCTACTCGTCAAACTGACAATAAAATCAAGCGCTTCTTCAATGAAAAAAAGAGACAACTGGAGGGATCATAACTTGAATATTAACCAAATGAAAATGATGTTAGAAATCCAAGCTTTACGTGGTTTTTCTGGACAAGGTGTAGAACAAACTTCAAATTCAGATAATATGTTTCAAAATATGTTAACAGAATTCTTATCAAATGGATTAGATTCAACGAAAGATTTACTTTCTAGCTTACCTCAGGCTGCCGAAAGTATTACATCTAGCATGCCTAGTTTAAACCTAAATAAAATCAAATCATCCTTACCTCCTATTGAATTAGGAAGTATCGATAGTATGATCCAGCAAGCTGCTGACAAATTCGGGGTAGATTCAAAATTAATAAAAGCAGTGATTAAGAACGAATCGAATTTTAATCCTAATGCAGTGAGTCACGCAGGTGCTAGCGGACTGATGCAGCTAATGCCTTCTACAGCTAGAGGCTTAGGTGTTGCGAATATATTTGATCCTGCTCAAAACATTGAAGGCGGAACAAAATACTTACGCCAAATGCTGGACAAATACGACGGAAACATTAAACTCGCACTTGCAGCCTACAACGCAGGTCCTGGTAACGTAGACAAACACGGAGGAATCCCTCCATTCAAAGAAACACAAAACTACGTAAAGAAAGTTACAAACACATACAGCCAGTTAAATGCTTAACTCACTAAAAATCACCTAATTAAAACTTAATTAGGTGATTTTCCTTTTGTAGGGCAACATAAGCATGTTGACTTTTTAAGATAAGCCTCTTTAACACTTTAAAGGAGTGGGGGCCTATCCCCCACTCCTTTAAAGTGTTAAAGTTAGGTGTTTTGTGGTGAGTTGTTGTAGTACATTGACGATCCTAGTACTAGGTTAAGTCACTTTATTTGAAGTGTGATGAAAACGTTGTTAAAATGATTTACAAGCATTGGAATTTGAAGTAGTTACTACTCTTATGTACAAGAAAAAGTAAGTATTTCTTGAAAAAAGGAGTTATTTATATGACTGAACGATATTCATCCCCATTTGAAGCAATGGGTGAGAGCGTCCTACATTCTTTAGTGGATACATTTTATAGTAAAGTTAGTAAACATCCAGATTTGATCCCTATTTTCCCTAAGGATTTAACGGAAACTGCACGTAAGCAGAAGCAATTTTTGACGCAGTATCTAGGTGGGCCTCAGGTTTATACCGAGGAACACGGACATCCTATGATGCGTGCTCGTCATTTGCCGTTTGAGATTACACCAAAACGTGCTGCTGCATGGCTTTCTTGTATGAGAGAAGCGATGGATGAAGTCGAATTAGAAGGTAACCTTAGAGATGAATTTTATCATCGACTAGTGTTAACAGCTCAACATATGATCAACACTCCTGACTTAGGGGAGGAGATTTCCCGTGATTGATAAACATGAGAAATTAGCATGTCTCGAATCCGGGAAAAAACCGCTTGAGATTTATGTGTTTATCGATCCTTTATGCCCTGAATGTTGGGCTCTGGAGCCAGTGTTAAAAAAGCTACATCTTTAATTTGGATCCTATTTTTCAATTAAACATATTATTAGTGGGAAATTAGCTACATTGAATTTACGAAAAAGAACGAACACAGAGAATCTTGCCTCCGTTTGGGAAAGAACAGCTAGCCGTTCTGGAATGTCTTGTGATGGAGATGTATGGTTTGAGAACCCAATTTCCACACCATACATTGCTTCTATTGCCATTAAGGCAGCTGAACTTCAAGGCAGACGTGTTGGTTTAAGATTTTTGCGTAAACTTCAAGAGCTATTATTTTTACAAAAACAAAATATCTCCGATCAATCAGTCTTGGTTGAATGTGCTAACAGTGTTGGATTAGATGTTGATGAATTCAAAAGAGACATTCATTCAGAAAGTGCAGCTAAAGCGCTTCAATGTGACCTCCAAATCACAACCGAGATGGAAGTAGACCAGATCCCTACTCTCGTATTCTTCAACCAAAATATTGAAGATGAAGGTATGAAGGTCACCGGTTGCTACCCATATGATGTATACGTAAAAATAATAGAAGAGCTTCTTGGTGATAAACCTAATCCAGCACCATTGCCTTCTCTTGAAGAGTTCCTAAAACAATACAGATTTGTTGCATCAGTCGAAATTTCGGTAGTATATAATATGCCAATACAAGATGTAGAAAAAGAAATGAAGAAGCTTCTCTTTAAACAAATAGTTGTACTTGTACCAGTAAAATACGGAACATTTTGGAGATATACGGAAAAATAATGTTGAACGCCATACTATGGCGTTTTTTTATTGCTTCCAGATCCTTTCGCATGTTCTATCGCTTTACTGAATATAATGATACAAGCATACGATTGTTTGGAGGTTATAGTATGAAGTGGAAAGTAGTTGCTGCCGTTCTTGCCTTTGTCGTAATGTTTTATTTTCAAATACTTGGAATGATGAATTTGGCACCGTTATATATAACAACCCCTCTCTTATTCTTCGTTATTTTTGTCATCATGCTTGGGTTAAATAACCGAAATCGGTTTAGAGGTTTTAAAGGTTAATCCAAAAGAAAAACGTCTGGAAATAATCCAGACGTTTTTACTTATCCTTCTAACAATTGTTCCATTTCTGTAAGCTTTTGCTCAAACACTTGAAGAGCTAAACGAATTGGCTCAGGAGACGTCATATCGACTCCTGCCTTCTTTAATACTTCAATTGGATAATCAGAGCTTCCAGCCTTTAAAAACTCAATGTAACGATCGACAGCAGGTTGACCTTCTTCTAAAATTTGCTTTGATAAAGCAGTTGCAGCACTGAAACCAGTTGCATATTGGTAAACGTAGTAATTGTAATAGAAGTGTGGAATACGTGACCACTCTAATCCAATTTCCTCGTCAATGATGATTTCATCACCAAAGTACTTCTTATTTAACTCATAATACATACTTGTTAATAAATCAGGAGTTAGTGCTTCACCTTCTTGAGCCTTTAAGTGAATGGCATGCTCAAATTCTGCAAACATCGTTTGACGGAATACTGTTCCACGGAAGCCTTCTAAGTAATGATTTAATAAGTATAAACGTTTTTTTTCGTCATCAATTGTTTTTAATAGGTAATCATTCAGTAAGTTCTCGTTACATGTTGATGCTACTTCTGCAACGAAGATTGAGTAATTCCCATATACATATGGTTGTGTTTTACGAGTGTAATAACTGTGTACAGAGTGACCAAACTCATGAGCCAGTGTGAAAAGGTTGTTCACATTATTTTGCCAGTTCATTAAGATATATGGATTTGTTCCATATGCTCCAGAAGAATAAGCACCGCTTCTCTTTCCTTTGTTCTCTTGTACGTCAACCCAGCGATTTTCATATGCTTCCTTTAGAATATCTTGATATTCCTCGCCAAGTGGCGCAAGTCCGTTTAAGACATGATCTTTTGCTTCATCATAGGTTACTTCCATCTTTGTTTCTTTAACAAGTGGAGTATAAAGGTCATACATATGAATTTCATCCAAGCCTAGCACTCGCTTACGTAATGCTACATAACGGTGTAATAATGGTAAATATTCGTTTACAGTATTTACAAGATTTTCGTAAACTTGCTCAGGAATATTGTTGTTGCTTAATGCAGCTTCGCGAGCTGATTTATAGTTACGAACACGAGCATAAAAGTTATCCTTCTTCACTGTTCCTGCTAACGTACTTGCAAATGTATTTTTATAATTTCCGTATGTTTCATATACAGCTTTGAACGCGTCTTTTCTTACACGTCCGTCACTGCTTTCTAAAAAACGGATATAACGGCCATGAGTAATTTCAATTTCTACCCCATTTTCATCCTTAATGCTAGGGAACTTTAAGTCAGCGTTATTTAACATCCCAAACGTCGTACTTGGTGCACTCGTTACTTCTGATGCTTGAGCAAGTAGGGATTCCTCTTTGCTGGTTAATACGTGAGGACGAGTTCTCGTAATCTCTTCAATTGCATGCTCATACACTTTTAGCTCAGGCTTCTCATTTAAAAATGATTGAATCTTGTCTTCTTCAATTGCCAAAATTTCTGGTACAACGTATGCTAATGCGCTAGAAATTTGAGTATAAAGGTTGGATGCACGGTCATTTAACCCTTGATAATGAGAGTTTGTTGTATCTTGGTCATAACGCATATGAGCATATGTATACAACTTGCCCATTTTTAACAATACTTCATCTTGATATGTAAGTAGTTGAAGTAACGTATCAGCAGATTCACCTAGTTTCCCTTCAAACTCAGCGGCTTTCGGAATGGATGCTTTTACTTCTTTAAATTCAGCTTCCCACGCTTCATCTGTCACATAAATATCTTCTAATCTCCATGTGTCTTCCAAGCGAACTTCACTTCTTGTCGGCAAAGCCTTTGTTGCAGTTTGTTCTGCCATATTACTTGACCCCCTATATATGTAGTAGTAAGTATTTTAATTACCGAAATACTTGCAATATAACTATTCGATAATTATGAGTTTATTCCCTCTTTATTTTGCATATATAATAGTTTTTACGAGTAACTTTTTTTTATCCTTCGCATATACACGATATAAACGTAAGCACGAAAATTTATGATTCACATCATTTTCTGTTATGATAATGTCATCAAAGATAAGAGAAAATGAGTTATTGATATAGATAAGGAAGTGACTAATTTGATTACATTTAAATCTGAACGAGAAATAGAATTAATGCACCAAGCAGGAAAATTACTTGCAAGCTGTCATAAAGAAATTGCAAAGCTAATCAAGCCTGGGATTACGACACACGAGATTGATCAATTTGTTGAACAATATTTAAAAAAGCACGGGGCAACTCCTGAACAAAAAGGATTTAATGGCTACGAGTATGCGACATGTGCATCCATCAATGATGAGATATGCCATGGATTTCCCCGGAAAGAGCCTTTAAAAGATGGCGACATTGTTACTATTGATATGGTAGTAAACTTAAACGGCGGTCTTGCAGACTCAGCCTGGAGCTATGCTGTAGGGAATGTAAGCCCTGAAGCACAAAAATTAATAGAAGTAACGAAAGAAGCATTATACAGAGGAATTGAAAAGGCAGTAATGGGTAACCGAATCGGAGATATTGGCCATGCCATTCAAACGTATGTAGAAGCAGAAGGCTTCTCGGTTGTACGTGACTTCATTGGGCACGGTATTGGTCCTACCATCCATGAAGAGCCACAAGTTCCTCATTTCGGTCTACCACACCGGGGACTTCGCTTAAAGGAAGGAATGGTCATTACAATCGAACCTATGGTGAATATCGGAATGTGGAACTCAAAAATGGATTCAAATAGCTGGACAGCAAGAACAGTTGACGGATCACTATCTGCACAATATGAGCATACGATTGCGATTACGAAACAAGGTGCACTGATTTTAACAGAACAAATATAGAACCTGGCATTTGGCTTGGTTCTTTTTTGTATTTAGAATATGTTGATTATGGTATTTGACACATATGTTGGGATTTTGATGCATATGTCAAGTGGTTTGAAGCATAAGTTGGAGATCTTGATGCATATGTCAGGTGGTTTGATGCATAAGTTGAGGATTTTGATGCATATTTCGTTCGATGATTGTTATGTAGTGGTGTCGCATAGCCCTTTGCGAGCCAGAACCTCCACTTTCAAGCCAAACTTCTTATTATTGTAAACCAATCCTGTTATCTTGCGAGCCGAATTAGCTCAATTACATGCTATTCCCCATAAAATGTTAAAAAGACTTAGCTTTGGCTAAGTCTTTAATCAATAAAAATTGAAATCATTATGATGATCATATACAGTAACGCAAAAATTAATGCTCCGTTTAAAATAATTTTACCATAGTAATACTGCATAACATGACTTGTTTCCTTTTCAGAATCCTCTTCTTCAACTATTCGTTCAATTAGGATCGGCTCATTCATTAAACTGTGTAACTCCGTGCAATCCTTACAGATTCCCAGGTGACTTTCAATCTGTTTATTCGTTGCATTTGAACAATCTTTTTCAATATAAAGTGGCAATAGGTCCCTGACTAAATTACAGTTCATATGATTCACCTACACTTTTATTTAGACTTTGTTTAAGCGCCAATTTTGCTCGATGTAAATTCGTCTTTACTCTAGAAAGCTTCCAATCTAGAATTTCAGCAATTTCCTCATAAGTTAACTCTTGATATTCACGTAAAATGATTAACAATAACGTAGACAATTGTTTGTATGAAAAGTTTCAGATTCTATTTAAAAATTATTAAACGTGCATAGAAGAATACACTTTATCACTTTAAAGGAGTGGGGGACAGACCCCCACTCCTTTAAAGTGATAAAGCGTTAGCACCTTCAAAAAAAAGTCCAATGCATGTCTGCATTGGACTTTTAGGTTAAAAGATTTTCGGCACGTCTGGTGAAGGTGGGAGTAATTCCTCTTCGTTCAGATTCGATTTACTCTTATTTTTCATTGATTTTGTCACACCGTAGGCGACCGCTCCTGCGCCTAGTAAAGTTAATGTCCATGTCATCCCTTTTTGCCCTTTTCTCATGCTGACCAGCCCCTTCAACTTAAGCTTTAGTATAAATTCCCCTTAACTCGAAAGAACTATGCAATACATTACGACAGCATTGATTCAAGTTGAGTCAGTCTTGCTTCGAATACGGATAGTGCATCTTGTATCGGTGCTTGTGACGTCATATCGACTCCTGCTTGCTTTAATATTTCAATTGGATAGTTAGAGCTACCAGCTTTTAAAAACTCCATATAACGGCTTACAGCAGGTTCTCCTTCTTGTAATAGTTGCTTAGATAATGCTGTTGCAGCACTAAAGCCTGTTGCATACTGGTATACGTAATAATTCATATAAAAGTGTGGAATTCTTGCCCATTCATATTGTGATACTTCTGATAAAACTACATCTGGTCCATAATATTTAGTTTGTAGCTTTCTATATTCATTGCATAAGAACTCTGGTGTAAGTGCAACACCGTTTTGTTCAGCAATGTGAATGGAATGTTCGAATTCCGCAAACATTGTCTGTCTGAACACTGTTCCAACAAAGCCTTGAAGATAATAGTTTAAAATGTATAGTTGCTTTCTTTCATCACTTGTATTTTTTAATAAGTAATCCGTTAATAATGCTTCATTCGTCGTGGAGGCAACTTCCGCCACGAAAATTGAGTATCGCCCGTATGAATATGGCTGTGACGTTTGAGTTAAATACCGATGAACATTATGACCAAGCTCATGTGTTAATGTATACACATTTCGGATATTGTCTTGCCAATTTAATAATATGTATGGCTTTGCCCCATAAGCTCCTGTCGAATATGCCCCACTTCTCTTCCCTTTGTTTTCCAGAACATCTATATGCCTGTTATCATACACCGATTGAATTCGAGCTTGATAGTCTTCCCCAAACGGAGCTAAAGATTGTAAAACAATCTCTTTTGCCTCCTCATAGGATATATTCATTTGGACATCTTCAATGATTGAAGGTGAAAGGTCATATAAATGAATGGAATCTAACTTTAATGCTTTCTTTTTCAAATCATAAAAACGATACAATAAAGAAAGATTGTTTGACACTGTATCAATTAACTGATCATATACCTTCTCAGGAATGTTATTAGGATATAAAGCAGCTTCTCTAGCCGATTGATATTTACGAACAGTTGCTACAAAATTTGATTTCTTAACCTGACCATTTAGTAAACTTGCAAATGTATGGACATGTTGTTTGTATGTTGTTCCTACAGCTTCATATGCTTCTTTTCGTATTTTTCGATCTGAATTTTCTAATAGACTTCCATATCGACCGTGAGAGATTTGAATTTCATTTCCGTTTTCATCTAAAATGGTTGGGAACTTAATGTCTGCATTGTTTAGCATGCCATATGAAGTAGAAGAACTACCTGCAACTTCTAAAATTTGTGCTAATAATGCCTCTTCCTCAGAGGAACGAACATGTGGCTTCATCCTCGTTAATTCATCAAACATATGACGATACTCATTTATCTCTTCACTTTCATTTAGAAAGACTTCGAGCTTATCTTGTGGTATTTCTAATAACTCGGGAGTCATAAACGAAATCTCAGATTGTACCTTTGCATATAAAGAAGAGGCTCTCTCATTCATGCCTTGATAAAACGTATTGGTTGTATCTTCATCATTCCTCATATGAGCATACGTATAAAGCTGACCCATCTTGGTCAATATTTCATCGTGTAGAGTTAACGCTGCTATTAAGTTTGCAGATGAACTAGACAATTTTCCTTTGTATAAACGTATTTTAGGTAACAAGTCTTGAACAACACGAAACATTTCCTCCCACTTATCATTCGTTTCAAACATATCCTCTAATTCCCATGTTAAGTTTGTAGGTATTTCACTACGATTTGGTAATTCCTTACCTTTCGAATTGCTTGTCATCACATGTCCCCCATTTACTATTTTTTCCTTTCATAAATACTTCGAGATACGAAATCATAATCCTTTATTTTTTTGCTCAATGCCTTCAGCTTCTCTTCATCAGATTGTAGTGCTTCCTCTATGTTTATAGGAAACTGAACATTTCTTCGTTTTATAAATGTGGACTTGTTTTTACAGGATAAAATCCCGAGTGTCACAAGACTATTCAAATATTCCATTATCGCAAAAGAGTAATGAGAGTTCTCAATAAAAGGTAAGTGCCGAATGATAAAATGATCTCCCTTTGCTCTCTTATTAAAATATTCATACGCTTCATTATAGGAAAATGAAAATGATATATCCATATTTCCGATAAAATCTATTAAAATCCAAGCTTGCCAAATAATTGCCGGAGTTTGAATCCAAAACATTGAGGGTAAAGGGATACCAACTTCAGAAGGGAGTAACGATGGATATATTTTCTTTTGATATAAAAATAAAAGGAGTTTTCTAGTTTGAGGAGATTTGGTATTTGCTGAAGTTAGCCTCCAGTTTCTCTTTACATGTAACCACTCTAATGCAAAAGAGTTGCTAAGTTCCATTTTGTTAATATGGTTTGTAATGAAGTATGCGTTTGGGGTTTGAATATCAAAATTTGCATACACAGTGTTTCCATGAAGTGGGATTATGTTATGTAGGAAGAGGAATCGTTCAGTTTGTGAACAGTAATAAAGGAGTGTTGGCCTTGAATGAAGTATTTTGACAAACTGCCAATCAAACGAGGTGATAGAAAATCGATTTTGACTAATTCGTTTTAAACGATTGGCTCCTAAAATCCAAAGAACTTTATAGTGATGACGTAAGTAATTGTCATTTCGCTCTTGAAAGCGTCCTTTTTCAATTGTAGCGCATTGGTATTCAATCATATATCGTTGATTCTTAATTTCTACATATAGATCAGGGCGTTGCTTCATTTGTGAAAAATACGGTTCTATAATAGGTGAATAACCTTGACGAACGAACCAATCATAAAGTTGTAATTTCCCTTTTAAATGATACTGAGACTCTCCTTCAGAAAAAGAATCACATATTGTTTTACTCATGTGAGCAAAATGAGGAATTTTCATTGTTCCAATTTTCATTTGTACTCGTTGTTTACAGCTCGGACAATGAAAGAATTCTTCATCATTTCTTAAACTAAAGAGAGCCTCTCTTGACCAGTTACTCGTTAATGAAATAACTTCACCCTTTGAGTTTTGGGCAACTAACATTTCATTCACTCCTTTATAAACATTATATATAATCACGCAGTCACGCTACATTAGGTGACTGCGCAGCTCATAGCAATGGTGAAAGAAGTCTGGATAATGACTCAAATAATCGTTGTCGCAATGGACGTTTTGAAAAAGTTCCATAATCTATCTCTGTAGATTGAGCCAAATCTTCTTGAAAATCTAGAACTAAAGATTTAATACTGTGAGATTGGTATAAATATGCATTTACCTCAAAGTTTAAATGAAAACTTCTCATATCTAAGTTTGATGTTCCGATTGAAGCAAGGTCATCATCAATAATTAAGAATTTACTATGCATAAAGCCCTTTTCATATTCGTAAACCCTTACACCTGCTTCAAGAAGTTCAGGAAAGTATGATCTTGAAGCATAAAAAACAATTTTTTTATCTGGACGCTTTGGAATAATTATTTTCACATCTATTCCTGCAAGGGAGGCAATCTTTAATGCAGACAATATATCTACATCTGGTATTAAATATGGAGTTGCAATCGAAATTGATTTTTTCGCAGAAGCAATCATTTCAAAGAATATATTCTTTATGACTTCCCACTCATTATCTGGTCCCCCTGAAATAAGTTGTACTCCGCCATTTCCTTCTGTGTCAACATAGGAAGGAGATAAGTAATTGGTCGTTAGCATTGTTTCTCCGGTCATATAATACCAATCTTGCAAAAAGATTAATTGAAGGCTACGAACAGCTTCACCGTGTATGTACAGGTGGGTATCACGCCAAAATCCAAAATGTTCATTTCTTCCTAAATATTCATCACCAATATTTAGACCACCAACAAAACCCTTTTTACCATCCACCACAATAATTTTACGATGATTTCTAAAGTTAACTTTATGATTTAGAAAAGCTAGTCTTACAGGTGAAAAAGGAACAATTTCCACTCCAGCTTGGATCAAGTCTTGAATAAATTCTTTTGAAAGTTTCCAGCTACCAACAGCATCATACAAAAATCGAACCTCTACTCCACTCATAGCTTTTTCAATTAAGATATCCTTTATCTCACATCCGATTTTGTCATCCCTTACAATATAATACTCAAGATGAATATGATTATTTGCTTCCTTCAATACTTCTAGAATTTTAGAAAAGGTCCCATCACCATTTGTGAGTACCTCAGAATATGTCTTTGAAGAAACAGGGCTTTTTCCTAACCTTTGAGCCAATCGATATAATCTTATCTGATGTTCATCGATATAATGAGGAATTTTCTGTGTATGAAATCGTGTTCCTTCAATCTTCAAGAATGTTCTCTCATCTATCATCGCTTTTTCTTGGAATAACTTATTTTTTCTCACGTTTCTTCCAAACAATATATAAAAAATAAAACCCACAATCGGAAATACTCCTAAAACAATTAACCATGTAATCGTTTTAGTAGGATGACGATTTTCAAGGAAAATAACAAACCCTGTTAATACAGCAAGAATTGAAAAGATGACACTTAATATACCAAGAAATTGCTGGCCAATTACCGTTTGAAGTCCGTATAATAATAGGATTGCAAATGTAATAAATAACATTACCTGAATGATTTTTTTCATAATATTTGTCCCCCTTTCATACACAACGTGAGTAAAAAACCGATTCCTTATTGGAATCGGTTAAGGGTTTAATTGAAAATGATGACTGATCACAGTTAATGCTTCTTCTTTAATAATCTCTTTTCCGTACTCCTCTAATCGATGGATTGTAAGTTGACTTTCAATGCCATATTCTAATAATAAACTTAATGTATTATCCAATTGTTCTTCTTCAATATCTTCAGGGAATTCTACATAAAGATAATAGTTGTTTTCAAATAAGAGTAATCGATTGTTACAAGATTTTAATTGATTACGATGACTTAATGATATAACATCTTCAAAATCTTGAAAGCGAATAAGGAACTGTAATGACTCATCCTCTATTTCGTCCAGTATTTCATCAGTTTCTTTTTGCTTTGTTTGGAAATGTTGATCAAGTAACGACTCTATTTTATCATCTACTGGGAGATCAATTGTTTTGTCATCGGCTAAGGAGAGTTCAAATTTTTGGCCATCCATCGAAAGTTGTGCCTTTGTAACTACAACCTCTATTCCTTTTTCCATCGCTTGAACTTGAATCCATAATGGGCCTTCAACAGAAAACTCCTCTTGATGGTGAACCTCATCCATCATTTCCCAGAAAAGTTCTTCACTTCTTTCGCGGTTATACCAAATTTCTTCCCGATCAAAACCACGCTCTTCGATATCACCATAGGTCATATAAAATTTTACAGTATGTTCATTTATGCGCTCAATTTCCATCTTCACCTCTCCCTTCTCATTTAATCTACTGAAGGGACTTATTACCCCCAGAGCGGAGTGTACTATCATAGTACCCATTTTTCTATTTATTAAATCGTATCATACAAGCTTTATTGAATCGACTAAAGAGAATCGAAAAATCGAAATGTAAAAACTTGACCTATTACTTATATTTTATGACAAATAATAAATTTAGGGAAATAAAAACGCCTATTTTTCAAAAATCAAACGTTCGCCTATTTTTTTGTGAGATTACTATCTCTCTTATCTAAATATATCGGTATTATGCTACACAAATATCTATAAAATCCAAAATACTAACTTCATTCTATTTCCCCTAAAGAAATATCTATAGCTTGACAGGTTGCCTATTTAACCGTATATTGAGAAAGTTAAAATAATAGAGACTTCGCCTTGTCACACATAGTCATATCAATCTATTAGTAATCTGAAATTATGTTTGACAAAGCCTACTAAAAAAGAATAAGGGTGTATGGAAAGTGGATTTAGAATTTCTAACAGCATTACTCATCATTATAGGAATTGATATTGTATTAGGTGGAGATAATGCCATTGTTATTGCACTGGCCAGTCGTAATTTACCAGAATCAAAACGAAATAAAGCAATATTCTTGGGAACAGGATTAGCTATTGTTATTCGCGTTTTATTAACGATTCTTGCAGTCTATCTATTAAAGATTCCTTTCCTTCAGTTAGTTGGAGGAATTCTACTGATTGTGATCGCATATAAACTATTAGTCGACAATGAAGATGATATGAATATTAATGCAGGTGTTACGTTATCTGCTGCTGTGAAAACAATTGTATTTGCGGATATTGTCATGGGCTTCGATAACGTTATTGCAGTTGCTGGTGCAGCTCAAGGGAACATTTTATTAGTCGTAATCGGGTTACTTGTTTCAATCCCAATCATTATTTGGGGAAGTAAGTTAATTTTAATGTTAATGGAACGTTTCTCAGCTCTTGTATATGTCGGTGCAGGTATTTTAGCTTTTACAGCTGGTAAAATGATGACACATGAATCAAGATTAACCGGCTTCTTTGATACGTATGCTTCACTTCAGTATATCCTTCCTATCTCTACAGTTATACTCGTGTTAGCAGCAGGATACGTAAAAAACAAAATAGCTAAAGCATAAAAAAACTTCTACAACTATAATTAGTTGTAGAAGTTTTTTTTAGTTTACAAGGCGTTGAGCTTCACGTAGTTGATACGTACGAACTTTTCTCGGTAGAAATCTTCTAATCTCATCCTCATTGTATCCAACTTGTAATCTCTTCTGATCAATGATGATAGGTCTTCGTAACAGACCTGGATGATCTTGGATTAGCGTATATAGTTGTTGTAGTGGTAAAGATTCCACGTTAACATTAAGCTTTTGAAAGATTTTTGAACGTGTAGAAATAATTTCATCTGTTCCATCTTCTGTCATTCGCAAGATTTCTTTAATCTCTTCGATAGAAAGTGGCTCTGACATAATATTTCTTTCTGTATAAGGTATTTCATGCTCTTCTAACCATGACTTCGCTTTGCGACATGATGTACAACTTGGTGATGTATATAATGTAACCATCTATACTTCACTCCTTTATTTATGATAAGCAACATGTAATTGATAATGATATTCATACTTATTTTAAAATAATTACTAAGTAGAAATATATATTTATTATATACGAAATTTCAAAATAAGAATAGAGTTATTTCTTGACTTTTTTTGACTTTTTAGTGAAGTAAAATCATACCTCCTTTTGGTCAAACTACTATGTATACTTATTAGTACGTTTTATATGTACAAAAAGTTTCACCTTTTTTAAATATTTTCCCGAAAATAATATTTTTGAAACATTTTTCTTTTCATCACTTATTTACCTTTTCAAATGAGGAGACATTGTCTAAAATAGAATTATAGTAGCAATTTTGTTTCTAACTCATGTAGGAGGTACATAATGGCACAATACTTTATTGATTTCACGTTAGTCTCCTTATTAATCATCGGACTTACTGCCATTTTAGGCGTATTATTAAATGGAATTGGTGAGAGATTTTTTGGTCGAGGAAAAGCAGGCTTTGAATCTGTCCATCATTCTACACACACACAACTTGGCTGGAATAATGTTGGTGGGAAAAAGAAGAAGTAAAAAAATGCATCGATATCGATGCATTTTTTTTACTTTAACGGCGTATAATCCACATTCCGTGTATAACTATTTCCTGCGTTCCATAGCAAGAACTCTGAAATCCCTTGCTCATTTAGCGCTCTTATTTGAGCTTCTACCTCTTCTTTTCCGTAACTTTTATAATTTCCTTTACCTAAGTAAACTGCAGTAAAATCCTGAAGCCATGGCCTTGAAATTGGGGGGCTATTTAGCTTCTTTAACCGTGCACTCTCTACCTTACTATATTCTGAAACTAGGCGATAAGGCTCTAAATCAGGCTTATGTATGCCAAAATAAGAAGTCCAATGACTTGGATAGATCATCGATGAGATTACGTCTACATTTTCAGAAATCTTTGAGAAGTTCTGTCCAATTCCTGGTGCTTCTGGAATGGTAGCTGCATAACCAAAAATATCTACAGAAACCTTTACATTATAGGGTTTTAATTGTTCTCTCGCATACTGAACGAAATCTGAAACAGCTTGAACTCTTGCTTGAACAGGATCTAATCCTTTATCCTTATACACTCCCATACTATAAGAGAGCTTTCGGTCCATTCTTTCAAATCCTTCTGGAAATCTAACGTAGTCAAATTGTATTTCCTGAAAACCTAACTTTGCAGCATCAATTGCAATTTGAACATTATAATCCCACACTTCCTTTAGGAATGGATTCACAAATGAATCTCCAATTCCATTACTCCATACGTGATCATTTTCTATAAATGATAAGTCTGGTTTTGACTTTGCTAATATGGTGTCTTTAAATACAACAATTCTGGCGATAGGGTATATTTGATGTTTTTCAAATATTTTCATATTATATTCGACATTTTGAATATATGGCTTACTAATAGAAGTATACGGTGATGATTCGTTTGGTGTGTATGTAATATTTCCAACATCATCTTTTATGTCGATTACCATTGCATTTAGATCAGAACTATTAACTAACTGCAGTAATGAATTGATTTTTCCATCCTTAAACGATCCAGCACTAACATATATACCTCTTACAGCTTCTGGATATTGAAAAGTAAAACCTGAATCAAAAACAAATCTCGTCATATTCGCAGGTAATGTCTTATTAACAAGACTTATCTTTCGAACTTTATGATCGTTTATTTCAATACTTTCATTCGCACGTATAGTAGTAGAGAGTAACATTGTAGAAGCAATTGTAAGAATAGCAATTTTAAGAGTGTTTACATTCATGATTACTCTCCTTTCATTTTTAAGTATTTATTATTATTATTATATAGCTATTCATTTTTCCTTACGTATATATTTAAATGTTAATCATTGTTATTTTTAAAAGATAACACCATAAAAAAGCAATTGGCTCATATGAACCAATTGCTTCTTATTATTTATTGCTTTTCGCAACGTATTGCTTATATTCAGATTCAGAGCAATACACAAAATGTCCAGGAGTGATTTCACGCATTGTTGGCTCTTCATCTTCATAATTGTGGATATCAGGATTGTACATAATACGTTTTCTCGTTTTTTCTGTGTCTGGATCCGGAAGTGGAATCGCAGATAGTAAAGAACGAGTGTATGGATGAATTGGATTTGCATATAGTTCATCACTAGTAGCAAGCTCCACAATTTTCCCTCTGTACATAACTCCGATACGGTCACTGATATACTTAACCATAGATAGGTCATGGGCGATGAAAAGGTATGTTAATCCTTTCTCTTTTTGAAGTTTCTTCAGTAGGTTAACAACCTGTGCCTGAATCGAAACATCAAGTGCAGAAATAGGCTCATCGGCAATGATAAAGTCAGGGTCTACCGCTAACGCACGTGCTATACCGATACGTTGACGTTGTCCACCTGAGAATTCATGCGGATAGCGGTTAGCATGTTCTTTGTTAAGACCTACAGTCTCTAAAAGTTCATAAACCTTTTCCATACGTTCTTTACTGTTTTTCGCAAGACCGTGGATATCAATACCTTCAGCAATAATATCTGCAACAGTCATACGTGGGTTTAAGGATGCATATGGATCTTGGAAAATCATTTGCATTTTGCGATTGAATTTCTTCAACTCTGCCTTTGACTTCTTACCGTGAACATTTTCACCTTCGTAAAGAACTTCTCCACCTGAAGCATCATATAGACGGATGATGGTTCTACCAGTCGTTGATTTACCACAACCAGACTCACCTACTAGTCCAAATGTTTCTCCTTTAAAGATGTCAAAAGAGATTCCATCAACTGCTCTTAGAATATTGTTCTTCCCTAATTTAAAGTGCTGTTCAAGGTTGTTAATCTCTAGTAATTTTTCATTACTCATTTTTTGCACCTTCTTTCACACCAACAGAAGATTTCCCTGCACCAATACTACGGCTTTCTTTCATACGTTGTACAGTTGCTGGTGGTTCTACCTTTGGTGCATCTGGATGTAATAGCCACGTAGCTGCATAATGAGTATCAGATACTTTAAACATTGGTGGCTCTTGCTCTAAGTCAATTTGCATAGCAAACTCATTACGAGCAGCGAATGCGTCCCCTTTTGGTGGGTTTAGTAGATCTGGTGGAGAACCTGGAATTGCATATAAGTCACTATCACCAGATTCTAAGCTAGGCATTGAGCTTAATAATCCCCACGTATAAGGATGTTGTGGATTATAGAAAATTTCCTCAGCCTTACCAATTTCAACAATTTTCCCTCCATACATTACAGCAACACGGTCAGCCATGTTTGCTACAACTCCAAGGTCATGTGTAATGAAAATGATAGACGTATCTGTTTTCTTTTGTAAGTCTTTCATAAGCTCTAAAATTTGTGCTTGAATCGTTACGTCAAGTGCAGTTGTTGGTTCATCAGCAATAAGAATTTTAGGATTACATGCTAACGCAATTGCAATAACAACACGTTGACGCATACCACCCGAAAATTGGTGTGGATATTGCTCCAAACGAACTTCTGGTTGAGGGATACCAACTAGGCGTAATAGTTCCAATGCACGCTCTTTCGCAGCCGCACGGCTAACCTTTTGGTGCTTGATAATCCCCTCCATAATTTGATTACCAACCTTCATAGTAGGGTTAAGTGAAGTCATTGGATCTTGGAAAATCATTGAGATATCAGATCCCCTGATTCCTTGCATTTGTTTTTCTGATAATTTAGCGATATCTTTACCATCAAATAAAATCTCACCATTTTTGTATTTCCCTGGCGGAGTTGGAATTAATTTCATGATAGATTTCGATGTTACTGATTTACCAGATCCAGATTCACCAACGATTGCAAGTGTTTCTCCTTTGTATAAGTCAAAGTTTACACCACGAACTGCCTTAACTTCTCCAGCATACGTCTCAAAAGAAATGTGTAAATCTTTCACTTCCAAAATTTTCTCTGTCATCTCTGTCACCTACCCTTTTTAATCGCGCATCTTCGGATCAAGTGCATCACGTAATCCATCTGCTAATAAGTTAAAGCCGATCATTAAGATACTCATAACTACTGCTGGGAAGATCATCATGTGTGGGAAAATTTGTAATGATCTATACCCATCCTCAATCATAACCCCTAATGAAGCATTTGGTGCTTGAAGTCCTAATCCGATAAAGCTTAGGAAAGCTTCAAAGAATATTGCACTTGGAATAGAGAACATCGCATTGATGATAACAATTCCTAAAACGTTAGGAATTAGATGCTTCATGATAATTTTACTATCAGGTGCACCTAACGTTCTCGAAGCAAGTACGAATTCTTGGTTTTTCAACTTCAATACTTGACCACGAACAATACGGGCCATTCCCGTCCAACCTGTAATGGTTAAAGCGATAATAATCGATGTTAAACCAGCTTCTAATACTAGAATCATAAGGATTACAACAACTAAGTTTGGAATCCCAATTAAAATCTCGATAAAACGCATCATATAGTTATCGACGCGACCACCGTAGTAGGCTGAAATTCCGCCGTATGCAACACCAATAACCATATCAATAATTGCAGCAGCAAATGCGATGAAAAGGGAGATTTGAGTACCTTCCCATGTACGAGTCCAGATATCACGGCCTAGTCCATCAGTCCCAAAATAATAATATTCTCCTTCTTTGCCTTTAGCAGCATACACGTCATTGCCATTTGAATCCTTACCGTCAAGACTTAGCCAACCGATATTTTCCAATACAGGAACTTTTGGAGGCATTTTGGCTCTTGACAAATCTTGATCATCAATACCGTACCCAGTCATTAATGGTCCAATAAAAGCCATTGCTATAACAATGATGACCATTACTAAACCAAACAAAGCAGCTTTATTTTTACGAAGTCTAAGCCAAGCATCTTGCCAATAAGTTAAACTCGGCTTTTCGATTCTTTCACTTTTATTTAAATCAATTTGGGCTGGTTGAAAAAGTTCTTTTGATATGTTTTGTTCTGTGTTCATTACCCTTTACCTCCAGCTAAGCGAATACGTGGATCAACAATTCCATATAACACGTCTACAACAAAAATGATAAAGATAAATAATGCAGCGAAGAATATAGTAGTACCCATAATCATTGGATAATCGTTTGTTGTAATAGAACGAACAAATTGTTCACCAAGACCTGGAATAGAGAAGATTTTCTCAATTACTAGCGTCCCAGTCATTAAGCCAACTGCCATCGGACCAATAACTGTAATTAATGGAATTAATGAGTTACGTAATGCATGTTTGAATACGATTGTTGATTTTCTCATCCCTTTTGCTCTTGCCATTAAGATGTAATCTGAATGTAATACTTCAATCATTTCTGTTCTAATAAAACGAGCGGCAGTTGCCATTGGGAAAATCAATAATGCAATAGTTGGAAGAACAGTATACTTTGGACCCTCCCAGAAAGCAACTGGGAACCATCTAAGTTCTACACCAAGTACATATTGCAATAATCCAGCAAAAATAAACGACGGAATCGCAATACCAAATATAGCTACTAAAGTTGATATATAATCAGCCCAAGTGTTTTGATATAATGCTGAAACGATTCCTAATAAAATCCCTAAAATTGTACCGATTACCATCGCTTGGAAACCTAAATAAGCAGAAGGACCGATACGATCTAGAATTAAATCTGTTACACCACGATTATCAAATTGGAATGATACCCCTAGATCTCCCTTTAGAAGGTTACCTACGTATTTTACGTATTGGACAGGCACTGGATCATCTAGTCCATACTTCTCTAAAATAACTGCTCTTTGTTCAGCAGTAAGCTTAGCTTCGTTGGAAAAAGGTGTACCCGGCATGAGCTTCATTAAGAAGAATGTTGCAGAGGCAATAATAAATAAAGTGATAAGCATGTAGACAATACGTTGAAGTAAGTATTTTGTCATGTTGCGCACCTCCTAAAAAAATAAATGACTAATAAAACAAATTAACAATTATAAATATTCACCAATATTCGACAATTCTCATACAAGGGAAAAGAGAGTATGTCTTTTTATAACATACTCTCTTATATCCTTTTAGTTAGTTAAAGCTTATTATTTCGCTTTACCTTCGATATAAGCCCACTTGTAGCTGTAGTCAGGTCCAAATGAGTTTACATATACGTTCTTAACGTATGGTTGCCATAATTGTGCACTACCACGTTGGTAAAGTGGAACTAGTGCAGCATCTTCTTCAAGAAGGATGCGCTCTGCTTCTTGTAGAGCTTCGAAACGTTTAACTGGCTCACCAGCTAAAGTAGTCTTAGCATCGTTTACAAGCTTATCATACTCAGGGTTTGAGTAAGCCATCTTGTTGTGACCACCGTCAGTTAACCATAAATCAGAGAATGTCATAGCATCTTGATAGTCAGGACCCCAACCAGCATTTTGAATGTCATAGTCCATTGCATCATCAAGCTCTAAACGTTGCTTGAATGGTACTTGTTGTAGTTCAACAGTTAAACCAGGTAGAGTAGTTTCTAATTGGTTTTTGATGTACTCGTCAATCTTTTTAGCTGTTTCAGTATCACCAGTTAAGTAACCGATTGATAACGCATCTTTCCCAAGAGTCTCTAGACCCTTCTTCCAGTGTTCAGCAGCTTTTTCTTTGTCAGTCTTGTTGAAGTCACCGTACTTAGCACGGAAGTCTTCACCAGTTTCTGGGTGTGTAACGAATTCAGCTGGTACTGCATAGTAAGCAGCCTTAGAACCGTTGTTTAGGATTACATCAGCTAATCCTTCTTTATCAATCGCAAGGTTTAATGCCTTACGGATATCTAGGTTAGCAAGAGCTTCGTTCTTTTGGTTAAGCTTTAGGTAGAACAGTGTTGGTTCACCATATGTTCTGTAGTTTGGATCAGCAGAATACTTATCAACGTATTCAGCAGATAATCCTACGCGGTCGATTTGACCAGTTTCATATAAGCTTACAGCAGTTGCAGGGTCTTTAACAACTTTAACATTGATTGTATCAAGTTTTACAGTATCTTTATCCCAATACTTTTCATTCTTAGTGTAAACCCAACCTTCTTCATGCTTCCACTCAGTTAATGTGAATGGTCCGTTGTAGATTAAGTTTTCAACTTCAAGTCCGTAGTTTTCACCTTGAGCAGTACGGAACTCTTCGTTTTGTGGTAAGAATGTAGCAAATGTTGTTAATGATAAGAAGTAAGGTGTTGGTCTTTCAAGAGTTACTACTAAAGTCTTATCGTCTTCAGCAACTACACCTAATTGATTTAAGTCAGTGATTTCACCAGCGTTGATTTTGTTAGCGTTCTTAATGTCACCCATAATGAATGCATATTGTGAAGCACTAGCAGGATCAACAGCTTTTTGCCAAGCGTATACGAAATCCTTAGCAGTTACAGGAGTGTCGTTTGACCATACTGCATCACGAAGTTTGAACGTGTAAACTAATCCATCTTCACTTACAGTGTGGCTTTCAGCGATACCTTCAACTGGTTGGCCGTTTTCACCAAGTCTGTAAAGTCCTTCGAATACTTCAGACATTACTTGGAAAGCAACAGCATCCGTACCTTGGATTGAATCCATAGTTGGAATTTCAGCTGAATCAATAATGTTTAAAACTTGCTCTTCTTGTGTAACTTCAGGATCTTTCTTTGTGTCATCTCCTGCACCTTGATCAGCAGGTTTCTTATCTCCGCCACCACATGCAGCTAAGAATAAGCTTAGTACCATTGATAGTACTAGTAGCATCATCCATTTTGACTTTCTCATGGATAGGTAACCTCCCCTAAATTTAAATTTCTTTTGAAGATTTTCATCTACAATTCGTATTATACAAGTTTTCTAACTATTTTGTATATATGTTTTTTTACACTTTTAACAAAAAACCCTATTTAATTACGTTTGTGTTACAGAAAATAGTGCAAAAGTCCTAGTTTAAAAATTAAGAAACACACCGACTTTATATCCAAATATTGCTTATTTATGTTTAATTTTGTATATTTATATCTATTTCTTTTCATAGTTGCTTGATTTCCACAGTTTCTATATCATTAATTATGGATGGTTTATGCAACTATTATTCTTTTCTTATATAAATAGGAGGATTTTATGCGAGATTTCTCGATTACAAAACAAATAGCTATAATTTCTTTACTACTATTAATAATATCTTTCATCATCCCTTTTTTTACAGATGCTGGTTTCACACTTGTTTCTATAATTAATAGTATGTTTATTGTAGGGATGATTGCTTTTCTTATCAGCTCCTTTCTTCTTATTTTAAAGGTCGGCTTTTTCGATGCAATCACACATAGCTTCCGTACATTCTTTAAAACCTTTTCTAAGCAAGGGCAATTACTCGGTGATGATCTAGATCAGATGGCAATGCCTTCAGAGTATGAATACTCATTTGCCAAACCTTTAATCATAGCAAGCTTAATTATCATTGTTATTATGATAATATTTTTAGTTATTTATTACCTTTAGTATTGAAAATGATATTTTCATCCTTTATAATAAGTAAAAATTTACTAAACACATGCGATGATAAAGATAGTATATAGTAGTAAGTCTTCTCAGAGAGCCTGGATTAGCTGTGAACAGGTAAGGCGCTATTATAGAATGGGCTTTTGAGCATTTAAACCGAAATGTAATTACAGAGTAGGCTTTAACGCAGTCCTAGCGTTACTAAGGACTCCATATGTAGTATGGAAGTAAAGTGATTTTGCAAATTTGCGCAAAATAATTAGGGTGGCACCACGGTCATTCGTCCCTATCCATAGGGATCGAATGGCCTTTTTTATTTGTAGAAATATTGGAGGGATTATTAATGAAGACAATTTTTTCTGGTTTACAACCGACAGGAACGATTACTTTAGGAAATTATCTTGGAGCGTTACGTCACTTCCCGCCTCTTCAAGATGAGTTTAATTGTTTCTATTGTATAGTCGATCAGCATGCAATCACCGTTCCACAAGATCGACTACAACTTCGTAAAAATATTAAGAGTTTAGCGGCGCTTTATATTGCAGCTGGTATTAATCCTGAAAAATCAACAATCTTTATTCAATCAGAAGTTCCGGCACACGCACAAGCAGGTTGGATTATGCAATGTATTTCTTATATCGGTGAACTTGAGCGAATGACACAATTCAAAGATAAATCTCAAGGAAAAGAAGGAGTCTCCTCTGCTTTATTAACATATCCACCGTTAATGGCTGCCGACATTCTTCTATATAATACAGATGTAGTTCCTGTTGGTGATGACCAAAAACAACATTTAGAGTTAACACGAGATTTAGCTGAACGATTCAATAAAAAGTATAATGACATATTCACAATTCCTGAACCTCGAATTTCTGAGGTTGGTGCAAGAATTATGTCTTTACAAGAACCAACGAAGAAAATGAGTAAATCTGACCAAAACATAAAATCAACAATCTTCTTATTAGATGATGAAAAGCAAATTGAAAAGAAAATCAAGAGTGCGGTTACGGACTCAGAAGGAATTGTAAAATATGATAAGGAAAACAAACATGGTGTTTCTAACTTGTTAACTATATACTCTATCCTTTCTAATAAAACAATTCCTCAACTAGAGTCAGAGTATGAAGGCAAAGGATATGGAGACTTTAAAGCTGATGTTGCAAAAGTAGTAATCGATAGCCTAAAACCGATTCAAGAAAAATATTACGAGTTACTTGACTCTGCTTTATTAGATCAGATCTTAGATGAAGGTGCTGAAAAGGCGAATAAGGTTGCTTCTAAAATGCTTAAGAAAATGGAAAACGCCATGGGGTTAGGAAGGAAAAGATAGTACCTTTCGATACTCAACTCTAATTGTCAAACTCAAAACCCATTCTGGTTAAATTTCGAAGAAGATATAATTACAATAAATAGACTGTAGACACTCAAAATTTTATGAGTGTCTTTTTTGTTTAAGTAATGATTAATAATGGATAAATAATCCATATATAAATTTTTTAAACATTAAGACATATAGGTCTTTTTTCATGCTATAATGATTTTAATATTTTCAGAAATTTGTCGAAATTTAGGAGGCCTTTTCATGAAAAAAGTGAAAATCAAACTATTTCCGCAGAAGAAAAAATTAAAGTTACCTTCTCGTGGAAGAAGAGCATTCAACATCAAGAATATTAAGGGTTTAAAAAATTTGCGTTTTAAGCCACAATTTCATGGAATAAGTTTTAAGATGAATGCTGCATTTATCATTTCATTAGCAGCGTTTGGAATCATTCTTAGCGCAATCATCATTCCATTTATCATTTCAAACCTAAAGGACTCCATCCAATCTCAATCTTTGTCTGTTGCAAATACACAAATGAAGACTTTAGAAAACTATATGGATACAACAGTCGAACAATTGCATTTAATGAGTGATAATCTAGTAAATTTAGATGATAAGTCAATAAGTGATGGATATTCGAAGATGAGAGGATCTAACCCTCGTTTTCTAGATATTTATCATATCGGAGCTGACGGTAAAGAAGTTATGAGAAAAGGTTTAACTACTGTTCTCTCAAATCGCTCAGATGATCCAGTTGTAAAGGCTCTGAAAGAAGAAGACTTCTATATTAGTCCCCTTCAAGTAAGACAAGAAAGTATGGGAAACAATTTTACGTTTGAAGTAGCAACCCCGGTTACCGATTTACTTAATCGACCGATCGGATACATTGGAACATATTTAGATACTTTTGCTATTTGGAAGCATGTAAGAGGAGAAAGTGATAATTCTTCTAACCAAAAAATGTATCTCGTTTCTAAAGATGGATTTGTAGTTGCTGCAGATGACCAAAAATGGCTAAAAAGTTTTGTGTCTCAAGGTAAAGTACAACCACTATCTAATCATGAAGGTGTTCAAGATTTAACTACTCGTTTATCTAATGCTAATAAGAGTAAAGGATTAATCAATGGAGTTGGAACATTTAAAAACGAATTAGGGGAAGATCAAGTCACAGCATATTCTTATAATAAAGAATTAGGAGTAGCCATTTTCGTTGAAACTCCAGCTTCTGTTGCCTTTAGTTCTGTTTCATCACTTCAAACAATAATTTATGCACTTATTTTGGTTTCGATAATTGGTATTGCGATTTTCGGTTATCTTTTCTCAAGACGTATTGTTACACCGCTACAACAACTTATTGATGTTACTCAAGATGTGGCAAATGGTGATTTAACAAAGAGAATTACAATTAAGCGTAAAGATGAAATTGGTACACTTGCAACTTCTTTCGATCATATGATTGAAAATTTACAATCAATTGTTAAACGTACACAACAGGCTTCTCAACTCACTTTTACTACTTCAAATGATTTAAGAGAAGCAGCAAAAGAAGCAGCGGCATCTTCAGAGCAAATCACTGCAGCAATTGATGAAGTGGCAAAGGGTGCTGAACAACAAACGTCAATAAGCCAAGAGACTGATGAAAAGGTAACTGAGTTCTTAAAAGTAGCCATTCAACTTGAAGATCAAAGTGAAACTGTAATTGATACAGCAAAGGATACACAACATAATATCTTCTCTAATCAAGAAATATTAGAAAAGTTAATAAGTGGAGTTCAAAGCTTAGCTGAAGCGACATCTGATTCTTCAAAAGAAGTAATTCGACTAGAGGAGCGTACGAAACAAATACGTAAAATAACAGTCCGATCTAATGAAATTGCTAGCCAAACAAATCTACTCGCTCTTAACGCAAGTATTGAAGCAGCTCGTGCAGGAGAACATGGAAGAGGATTCTCAGTTGTTGCAGATGAAGTACGTAAATTAGCTGTTGAAAGTAATAGTGCAACAGTTGAAATTGAGACAATCATCAAACAAATTTTAGAATCTATTGAAATTGTTAGTACAAAAATGACTGACAGTATTGAAAAAGCGAAAGATGAAAGTAAATCAGCTGAGCTTGCTAAAAATGCATTATCAGAGATTGTACATTCAATGGACAAAGTGCTAGTATCTGTTAACTTTATGGCAGATTTACTTAGTCAGCAAAAAACATATATTCAAACGATCCAAGATCATTCACGAGAGGGCTTATCGTACGCATTACAAGCAAGTTCTTCTACACAAGAAGTAGCAGCTTCTTCGATTCAAGCTACTGGTAGTATGAATGGAGTTATTGAAAACATTGATTTATTACTTAATATGGCAAAAGATTTAAACGAATCTGTAAGTCAATTTAAAGTAATAACAGAAGAATAATGGAAATGAGGGATGCAACATTTGCATCCCTCTTCCTTATTATATGTATTTAATTTTAGTTCACTCTTGTTTCTTGTTCTAGTTCCCAAAGCTTCTCGAAAAAGGGTTGTCCTTTTATTAGATTCTCGCACAATTGTAGATGGCGTTCGCTCCAGCCATATTGCACTTCTTCTAACAAACTTCTCCACGCTACTTCGAATTCCATTTCTTGAATTTCTTTATATTTCGTAGGATCCCAATCTGTGAACCAATACCTGATTTCTGCTACATTTTTAGACATATACAATTGGTCCAATACCATAAACAAAAGCTGTTTAAGTTGTCGTTCTTTTCTTGTTAATCCGCTCATTAAATGAGGAGACGGGGATAATATATGATACTCTTTCGCGTTCGTATCTTTAACCTTATTAAAATTGTATTGTGTTTCCTCTTGATCGGAGACCATATCATAGACTAATTGCTCTTGCCTTGGAATGAGTCTACTTTTTCGAATTGGTATATTATATCCAATCGTATCAACGGCTAGTATACCTACACCGTCTGTGATAACAAAACAATAATCTAGCTGAATACGTTCATGATTTTTACGTAAATATGCTTTTTGATATACATCATTCATTAATTGACCGGGCAAATCCATCAAATCATTCTCAATATAATGGAACAACGTTGTCTCAACTTTAATTAGTGGGACTTGGTCTAAAAGTTCAACCCGATCGTCTTTACGCCATTCGTGAAAGTGACAGACATTATATCCGTTTTCCTCACCTTCAAACCAGTTAACCCATACGTCATGCAGATACAACATGTAGTACCCCTCACTTTATATCTGTTTATTATCAAACAGTATGAGCAAATTCCCGTAAATTTATTCCAATCTCGGTAACTTCTTGCACATCTTTTTAAGAGAGAGGTGTTTTCGAATAGATTGTTATATTTTGAACAAGTCTAAAAAGACGTAATTATAAGGGTTTCGGCAATATTTTCGTCAAATCAAAAAAATAATGAAAATCAACAACGTTTTAGTAAATTGCTTAAGAGAAAGGTAAAATCATGATTATCTTCCTGATGACGGGATATAAATACTAAGCCCGATAATTGAGACTCCTAGTGGAAATAGATAACACTCAACTCTCCTCGAAATGAAGTAAAGATAATCAATGAATCCATGACCTGTTGTAAGCAAATTTAAGTAAGCAATTGTAGAAATCCCACCAATTACAGCTACACCGAACCCTAATAAAAATAAAAATAAACGAAAGACCATCAAACACTCGCCTCCTAAACTAACAACCTTGTCCACTCCTTCTTTATATGTATGACAATAAGGAATAGTTATATGTACAAACCTGATAAAAGTTGAAAAAACTTGAAACTAAAAAGTAGCTCCATCTTAATTTCTTATTTATATAAATGGCCACTACAATCAACTCTTATTTCAAAATCAACATTTAACACTGTTATATAAATAAAAAAATCTATCACATGTATGTGACAGATTTTTTTAGTCATCATTATCGACTTGATTTCGGGTTAAAGGCATCTTTTAATCCCTCACCAACGAAGTTAATCGAAAGGATTGTTAATGTAATAGCTGTTGCAGGTGGTAGCCAAATCCAAACCTTCTTACTTAATACGTCTGGACTCCGTGCCTCTTGTAGCATATTCCCCCACGTAGGTGTACTTGATGCAACGCCAAATCCTAAGAAACTTAAGCCTGTTTCAACTACAATCATAACAGCTAATGTAAGTGTAGCTTGAACGATAATTGTAGACATGACGTTAGGTAATAAATGTTTCGAAATAACTTTAAATGGTGAACAACCAATCGAAATGGCACTAAGTGTATATTCATTTTCTTTTTCAGCTAAAATTTTACTTCTAACTAGACGAGCTAAGCCTCCCCACGATAGGAGACTAATAACAACGATTAACGTTACTAATCCTGATCCTTTAAAGATCGAGCTTAGCACGATAACAAAGATTAGGAATGGAAAAGTTAAAATGAAATCTGTAAATCTCATTAAAATATTATCCACCACTCCACCAAAGAATCCTGCTGTTGCTCCGATAACTGTTCCGATAACTGTAATACAAACTGTAATCGTAAACGCTAGCATTAAAGAAACTTGCCCTCCATATAAAAGGCGTGCAAATATGTCTCTTCCTGCTTTATCTGTCCCGAAGATAAAATCAGAACTTGGTTCCTTTGCCATCTGTGACAGATTCACCTTAATCGTTTCTTCATATGGAATTGTAATAAATGAGGCAAAGGTTGTAATGAGTGTTATAAAGATAAGGAATATTAACCCTAGCATTGCGGGTATATTTCTCACAAACTTCTTCCTAGCTATTCTCCATGGAGACTGTCCGCGTGTTACAGTCTTCTTATTGCCGAGCACAACAGTCGTTTCATTTTGAGTAACTGGTTCCATGGTTTCACCTCTATTCTAATCTAATACGTGGATCAACTATACCTAATAGAATATCCGCAAGTAAATTTCCAATCAAAGTGAATACTGTGAGCATTAAGGTAATAGCCAGAACGACTGAATAATCACGAGCACTGATGGATTCTACGAATAGATATCCAATTCCAGGGTATGTGAAAATCGTCTCTGTAATAACAGCTCCACCTACTAAACTAGCGAAGTCAAACCCAATAAGTGTAACAATTGGGATTAATGAATTGCGTAAAATATGTCTGTTGTAAATGGTTGATTCCTTAGTACCTTTGGCTCTTGCTGTTCGCACATAATCTTTTCTTGCACTTTCAATCATATCGTTTCGCAAAAATTGTGTGTAACTAGCAGTGGCAAAAGCACCTAGGACGGCAGCTGGTAAGATCGAATGCTTTAGCTTACTTAAATAATATTCAAGCGTACCTGGTTCAACTCCAATACCAATACTTCCTGTAGCTGGAACCCAGTTAAGTTGAAATGAAAATAAATAGATTGCTACTAACGCAGCCACAAAGCTTGGAATTGCTAATCCTAAATAGTTATAAAAAGAAATTGCATAATCACCTAAGCTATATGGACGTCGCCCTGCATAACGCCCCATGAAAAAGGCTAATACGTACGTTATTAATAAGGCAAATATAGCTAAGAATATTGTGTTCGGAAGTCTCGAGCCAATTAGCTCCATTACAGGTAACTTGTGATTAAATGAATCTCCAAAATCTCCTTGTAGAACCCCTCCAATCCACCTTATATACTGCTCATGAATTGGATCATTCCATCCCATCTTTTCACGCATCTCATTGATATACTCAGGGCTTGAATTTAAAGGATCTACTTTACCAGTAAGTGCATCCCCTGGCATTAGCTTTGCCAGGGTAAAGCACACTACTGAGATAAGGAAAAGTAATGGAATCATTCCTAGTAATCTACGAAGAGTGTAAACTAGCATTATGATTTCCCCTTATCTGTTGTATTGTAATCGTGACTACTCTTGTTTAACCCACCATTTGTGTACGTCATTTTGTACTGTGAATGCGTTAGCTTTTGTACCTTGTACACGCTTGTTAACAGCATAAACATCAAGTGGTTGGAACATAAAGATCATTGGTAGTTCATCGTTTACAAGTTTTTGCCACTCGTAGTAAATTTCCTTACGGTGTTCTATTACATCCTTACTTGCATCTTCAGGGAATTTAACACCCGCTTTAATAAGTTCATCAGACTTTTCGCTATACCATCTCCACATGTTCCATTGGTCTGTACTTAACCAAATTCCTGCTGGATCTGGATCTGTTGCTAAGCCCCATGCGCCGTTAAATGTGTCAATTGAAGGGTCATCCGCATCTAGAGAATCGTAGAAAAGGTTAAAATCCTTTAATGCTCCACCATTTAGACGAGCATCAATTCCAACATCCTTCCAGTTCTGTAGAATGTATTGAGCACGTGGCTCTGCAGTAGAAGTACTGCTCATTGCATCAAAGTTTACAGTGAACTTCTCACCCTTTGGATCTTCACGGAAACCGTCTCCGTCTTTATCCACGTAACCAGCTTCATCAAGTATCTTCTTTGCTTTTTCAGGATCATACTCGTATCCATTGATTTGATCATCTGGAATCTTAGCCCAAGATACAGATGGGAATGGTACGTTAACTAGTTGACCTAATCCATTACTGAATCCATCAAGAATTCCTTGGCGATCTAAAGCATGTGCCATTGCTTGGCGAAGTTGCTTATTTTGGAATTTAGGGTTATCAGATACTACAACACCTTTGTCTGCATCCCAACGGCCCCAGTCAAAGCCAATATAGCTATAACCTAAGCTTGGTTCTTCGTGTAAAACTAAGTTATCTAATTCCTTAATTTCTGGATATTGATCAGATGGAGCACCAATGATATCGATTTCTCCACTTTCTAGTAAACCACTTGCTAGAGCTGGGTCAATGACTTTGTATACAACTCCATCTAGAAGAGGTCTACCTTGCCAGTAATCATCAAAGCGTTCGAACTCGATCATTTCACCTGGAACGATGTTCTTCACTTTAAATGGTCCGAAACCAACAGGTGTTTTACGAACTTTATCAGAATCTACCATATCCTTAACTGCTACACCTTCGTAATGTTTCTTGTTCATAGGTACTACCCATAGGTTATCCAGTAAATTTACGATTGGCTCTTCAACAGTAATACGGATTTCGTAGTCATTAAGTACTTCAATACCTTCGATTTTGTCTGCTTTACCATCTTTATATGCTTGTGCACCTTTAATCATAGAAACGTTTGTGAAACGTTGTCCAGCATATTCAGGGTCAGCAATAACATGCCATGCAAACTCCATGTCTTCAGCAGTTAATTCTTTCCCATCATGCCATTTAACGCCTTCTTTAATCTTGAAAGTTAATTGAGTATTGTCTTCAGAGAATTCCCAAGTTGCAACATTTGGTTCAGGTAATAAATCATCACCTGTTGAAATAAGTCCTTCAGCCATGAAACCTAACGCAAGAGAATCATCTTCTCCTTCATAGAATGCAAACTCTAGAACACCTTTAAACGGTTGAGTGAATGCATATGTTACAGTTCCACCTTCTGTAGGTTCATTCGATGTTTCTTCAGTTTTTGCAGGCTCCTTGCTTTCTTCCGGTTTCTTCTCACCGTCGCCAGATTTCCCACTACATGCAGCAAGGAACATTGACATTACTAGTAGCATCGCCACTAGCCACAACATTGACTTCTTCATTAATTTCCCCCCAATTAGTTTAATAGAATAATTTCACTTTAAAAGAAGCTTACGAGAACTAGAGTTACTTATATAAGTGACAAGCTACTCTATGTCCTGGCTTCACCTCCTTTAAAGAAGGCTTTTCTTGCTGACATTCAGGCATCGCATGACGGCAGCGTGGATGGAACGTACACCCAGAAGGAGGATTAATTGGACTCGGTACATCACCTTCTAGTATGATTCTATCCTTCTTTTTTCTTGGATCTGGTTCTGGAATTGCAGAAATTAAAGCTTGTGTATATGGATGTAATGGCTCGGAATAAATGCTATCCTTACCTGCCACTTCTACTAATCCACCTAGATACATAACACCTATCCGATCACTCATATGTTTTACAACACTTAAATCATGAGCAATAAAGAGGAATGTTAAGTCAAATTCATTTTGCAATTCTTTTAGTAGGTTTAATACTTGTGATTGTACGGATACATCTAGAGCTGATACTGGTTCATCTGCAATGATCAACTTCGGTCTAAGGGCAAGTGCTCTTGCAATTCCGATACGTTGTCGCTGCCCACCAGAGAATTCATGGGGATATTTGTAATAGGCGTCTTCCGGTAATCCAACCTTCGTCAATAGCTCCATTACTTCGTTTTTTAGTTCTTTAGTTGATTTATTCGTGTAGTTACGGATGGGCTCAGAAACAAGGTCTCCAACCATCATTACTGGATTTAGCGAAGCGTATGGATCTTGGAATACCATTTGGAAATCTTGCCTAATTTTGCGGAGTGATGTTCCTCTTAGGTTTGTAATATCTTTTCCTTCAAAAATGATTTGACCGTCTGTTGGATCTAGTAATCGTAATATCGTCCGTCCTGCAGTTGATTTCCCGCAGCCCGACTCTCCTACTAATCCAAGTGTTTCTCCCTTTTTAATCTCGAATGAAATGTCATCGACAGCTTTTACAGCTCCTATATTCTTACGAAAGAAACCACCTTTAATAGGGTAATAGGTTTTTAGATTCTTAACTTCTAATAGTACGTCTTTTTCAACGTTTGTTAGTTGACTCATCTTACGCTTTCACCCCTTCTTTAGGATAGCTCATATCGTAAAGTAGACAGGATACTTCGTGCCCTGCTTCAACCTCTGCAAGTAATGGTGAAACCTTTCTACATTCAGCTGTAGCTTGAGGACATCGATCAGCAAATCTACACCCAATCTCTGGCATGTTTACTAGTGATGGCACGATACCTTTGATTGTACTTAATTCTTCTACTTCTTCGTCCATTCTAGGAATTGCACCCATTAATAACTTGGTGTAAGGATGTTTTGGATCATGAAATAATGTATCAACATTTGTTTTTTCAACAATTTTACCTGCATACATAACAATTACTTCGTCACACATTTCAGCAACTACACCTAAATCATGGGTAATAAGGAGAACACTCATATCATTAACTTCTTGAATTTCTTTAAGTAGCTCTAATATTTGTGCTTGTACGGTTACATCTAAGGCAGTTGTTGGCTCATCTGCAATAAGTATTTTGGGTTGACAGGCGATTGCGATCGCAATCATAACCCTTTGCCTCATCCCGCCAGATAGTTGATGAGGGTATTCATCTACAATCTTTTCTGGTCTTGATATTCCTACACTTTTTAATAAAGCAATACTCTTTAACCTAGCCTCGTTCTTTGTTAAACTCATATGATTTAATAACGCTTCTTGAATTTGATAGCCGATTGTAAACACCGGGTTTAACGATGTCATTGGTTCCTGGAAGATCATTCCTATATCTTTGCCACGAACCTTGTTTAAGTCTTTGTCTTTTAACTTAGATAAATCTTGGTCTTTGAACAATATTTCCCCTTCAAGTATCTTTCCATTTTCCTTTGGTAAGAGTCCCATAATTGACAGTGACATTACACTCTTTCCACATCCTGATTCTCCTACAATACCTATTATTTGCTTCGGCTTGACGGCAAAGCTGACACCATCAACTGCGTTAAAGTACTTTCCTCCGATTTTAAAACCTGTTTTTAAATTCTTTACTTGTAATAACGGTGCTACATTACTTTTAATCTCGTTCATATCACACCTCAACTTAGTTTAATTTCCCAATGTCATTTGATTCACATATTATTACAGAATAGTTACAATTGCAAGACTATTTTTTAAATTTGTAATATTCTATTTAAATATAATAAACTAAAACCCTTAAAATAAAAGTTTAATTTCAGAATGTAGCGAAATGGTACTCGACTCCTGCGGGAGCAGTGGGACAGGTGAGACCACACAGGCGGTAACGCCACGGAAAGCGAGTGCCATGGAGCGGAATTCACTTAGTTATACAGAAATACATTGAAATAAGAAAAGACTGTAGAAAACTCGAAATTATTCGAGTTTGTCTACAGTCTGAAAAGAGGCTGGGACATAACTAAATAAATCATCCTGATAGGCGAATAATATCTAAATTATTCTACCTATTAAATATTATACTTTTTTCGTACCCTTTGATATTTATTAATCATGTTAAGTGGAAGAACTAGTTCGTTCCATTGCGCTGCAGACACTCGCTTTCCGCGGGGAGGAAACTGAGCCTCCTCAGCTACGCCTGCGGGGTCTCAGCCTTTCCTCTACTTCCCGCAGGAGTCGAGTGTCTTCCGCTCCATTCCACTAGTTTTTAAAAATAGTATGCGAAATCAAACGAATCTATTGAAAGCAACAAATAAAGACCCGAACTATTAGGTGAAAGATATTGCCTAATAGTTCGGGTTTATCATTGGCTGAAATACTTATGTCCAAGCCTCTTTATTTCTTTAAGAATTTGCTTTTAACTTTTAAGTCAACCATTTTAGGATTTCCAAACTGTCCATTCGTTCAACGTTTGAAAGTTTCTCTTTCTTTTTATCTATACATTTGTTAATGATATGAGCACCTACACAATATCCTAGCATCTTAGGATAACCGCTTCGTCCATATAAAAGGTTGTTATATTCGGGATCTTGTTCCTTTACATCTTTATTTGGGAAAATGATAGTTTTCCACCATTTCTCTAATTTTTCTTCTGAATAATAGGAAATCCAATTCGCATTATAGGATTCTCCGCATATCTCCTTCACTGCATATTCCGCTAGTCCTTCAAGTATGATTACATCGAGAAGCGTCATTTCTTCCTCTTTTTTTGAAATTTGATTTAACCTACACACATGGTGGTATTCGTGAACTAGTAATGCTTTTATCTCTAAAGCTCCAATTTCTCTTGGTAAAAATAGAAATAGTTTATCCTTAAATGCGAGTCCAGCTTTTCCATTTTCCTTCATCAACTGAGCGTTTCTTTCATTTAACGGCAAAATAATGATAGGAATATCAGGTCCGTTCCATTTTTTTCGTATTGATTCAAATAGCTTCTTAACTGTTGACCAATGATTTGCTTTAATAAATTGTTGAATTTCATCCTTTCTTGTAAATATCGAGGGCTTATACATCCCAAATGATGCTAAATGTTGATAAATATCTACTGCCTTCCCCTTCTTAAAATACGTAATAAGATTTTCACAAAGTTTAACAGGTTGGTCTCCATATTCTTTTAACCAACGGTCTGTTTGAATGATTGACATTTCCTCACTCCATTTATCATAAACTTAATTCATATTATGAAAAGGCTTTTTGAGAAGGTGTCAATTCATTACAATATTTTTTTGAAACTGATATAGATTTTTCTAGTTCTTTCCTATTTATAATGTAACTGTATAAAAATACCACTTTATAATTAAATCATAAAAAAACCTGCACTTTTGAATGCAGGTTTCTGGAATGTTATTCGTATTTTTTGAAGACTAATGTTGCATTATGACCACCAAAACCGAGCGAGTTACTAATAACGGCATATACATCCTGCTTCCTTGCAGTGTTAGGTACATAGTCTAAGTCGCATTCTGGGTCTGGTGTTTCTATATTAATTGTCGGAGGGATGACTCCTTCTGCAATTGCTAATACAGAGAAAACTGCTTCTACTCCTCCTGCTGCACCTAATAGGTGACCAGTCATTGATTTTGTTGAGCTTATCGCCATTTTATAAGCGTGCTCACCAAAAACTTCTTTAACTGCCATTGTTTCATATTTGTCATTGTATGGCGTACTTGTTCCATGAGCATTCATGTACGTAATTTGGTCAGGTTGTAGTCCTGAGTCTTCAATCGCTTGTCTCATTGCACGAACTCCACCTTCACCAGCAGGTGCTGGTGCGGTAATATGATATGCATCACCTGTTGCTCCATATCCAACTATTTCAGCGTATATTTTTGCCCCACGAGCAAGAGCATGATCAAGTTCTTCAAGAATTAATATCCCAGATCCTTCTCCCATTACAAATCCGTCTCGATTTAAATCAAACGGTCTGCTTGCTGTCTTTGGATCATTGTTAAAGGATAAAGCCTTCATTGAACTAAATCCAGCGAATGCCATGTTTGTGAGTGGAGCTTCTGTTCCACCTGTTACCATCACGTCAGCATCTCCACGTTGGATGACCTTAAACGCGTCACCAATCGAATTAGCACCAGACGCACAAGCTGTTACGGTACATGAGTTAATTCCTCTCGCACCTAATGCTATAGAAACCTGACCTGCAGCCATATCAGGTATCATCATCGGTACATAAAACGGACTTACTCTTCTATAGCCTTTCGCTTGGAAATTTTGATATTGTTCTTCGTGTGTTTCCATTCCACCGATTCCAGACCCAATCCACACTCCAACACGTGGAGCCATTTCCTCTGTAATGGTTAAATTTGCATCTTTCACTGCCATTAAGGAAGCTGCCATTGCATATTGTGTGAAGCGGTCCATTTTCTTTGCATCTTTTCGATCCATGAATTCTTCAACATTGAAATCTTTTAACTCTGCTGCTACTTTTGCTGGAAAATTATCAGCATTTACCCTTGTGAGAGGAGCAATACCTGATACTCCATTGATTAAGTTGTCCCAAGTTGTCTTTATATCGTTCCCTAGAGGTGTAACTGTTCCAAGTCCCGTTACGACTACACGCTTCTTTTTCATTCTCGTACACTCCTTAATTTTATATAAAATTAATATTATTTACCCCATCGAAGTGCAATTGCACCCCATGTTAATCCTCCACCAAATCCAACCATAACAATTAAATCATCGTCTTTAATTCTTCCACTCTCCAATTCTTCAACAAGTGCAATGGGTATGGAAGACGCAGATGTATTTCCGTATTTATCTACAGTTACAGACATTTTTTCAATCGGTAATTCAAGGCGTTGCCTTGCTGCTTCCATAATTCTAATATTCGCTTGATGTGGAATAAGAAAATCAACGTCTTCTTTCCCAAGTCCCGCTTTCTCTAATACATTAATACAAGAATCACCCATCTGTCTAACTGCAAACTTAAATACTTCTCTACCGTTCATGATAATATATTCATCTTGGTATAAATGCTTTGCCCCAGTCCCATCAGACCCTAGTTCAAAGGATAAGATTCCTCTTCCCTCTGAAACTTGGCCAATTACTGCTGCACCTGCACCATCACCAAATAGTACAGCTGTATTTCGATCATTCCAATCTGTAACTTTAGATAACTTCTCAACACCGATAACTAAGGCATGGCGATATGTGTTAGATTCAATAAATTGTTTTGCCATTACCACCCCATACATAAAACCAGCACAGGCTGCACTCACGTCAAAAGCAACTGCATTCTTTGCTCCTAATCGCTCCTGAATTAAACATGCTACAGACGGAAATGGTTGATCGGGTGTAACAGTAGCTACGATAATTAAATCAATATCTTCCGCTGATAAATTCGCATTCTCTATTGCTTTTTCAGCTGCGAAGAATGCCATATGTGATGTATCCACATCATCACCAGCTATTCTTCTTTCTTCAATACCAGTTCTAGTTCTAATCCATTCATCCGATGTATCTACAATTTTCTCTAAATCATGATTTGTGACGACTCTTTCAGGAAGGTAACGCCCAATACCAATAAATCCAGCATTCAAATGTATGACCTCCTTGTATACTTGTTATCAAATATTATGACTTGGTACTAATTTTATAGCAAAAAAAACTATTTGACAACTGTAATATTTTTTTATGACAAAGGACAATTGTCCCTATCGAATGTGAACGTTCTGTCATAGTGTATAGTAGAACTGGTATGTACTTCCCACAAAATACCAAAACTTCACTACTTTCATAGGAGGTGCAAATCATGAAGGAGCAAGAAAATGAACAAGTCGAAAGAGAACATCCTTTTGATCGTTTAATGTTCGGGAATCGTAATGAAGAATCTAGAAATTCACGCCCAGTTTCTAGACAAACAACTACTTCTCAAAATAATTTTGATTTTGGTAGTATGCTACAAAATGTTGACACTATTATGAGTTCCATTAACAAGTTTAAACCAGTTGTAAAACAATTTTCTCCATTATTAGATTTGTTAAAAAAACAAAAATAAGTCGATTTCTACTACAAATCATATTTATAGAGGGCTAGCGCTTTCGTATTGTGCTAGCTTTTTTTATATTGGCCCAAGGCTACTTACTTTTTTATATAACTCTTCTCCCACAGGATTCTCGTACCTGCCACTACAAACAACTTATTGCTAAAATATCAAAACTTAGCATAGCCTTAACACTGTCATCATCATGTAAACAGATATAAGAAAATAAAAAAGACGCAATTTACATTACGTCTCTTCGCTTGTAACTTATTTTTCTTGTAGTGCTTCTTGTTTACCTAGGTCATATGCATCAGACATAACCTTTGTTAATAACTCCATTACGGGTTGTAATTTTGCCATATCTAGTTCAATACCCGTTTCATCTAATAAATCTTTTGCTTCAGGTAAATATTTCATCGCAATTTGCATGAATTGCATTTGTTTTGGATCCATTCTTTCATTCTCCTTTAGTCAACCTGATTCGGTAAATTTCCCGTCTTAATATAAGTTTCGACCGATTCATTTATTTTTGCTTGTACTTCTGGCCTTACTTCTGAGCTGAATTTCCCCATAGTAATCACTTTATCATCAAAATCAAAATAAAGATTACCTGGTTTCAGCTTCCCTTCATTGAAGTCTTTAGCTACTACCTCATAAAGTAGATCAACATGTTGAACAGTACTTGTTAACACCGTTGCTTCACCTAGGTCAGATTGATCGGAAATAAATCCAATCGCATACAAGCCTTCTTCCTTTAACTTTTCAATCATCGGTACGTTAAAACCATCACCCGCTGGATATACAACATCCACACCAGAAGCAAGCATTTGATCTAGTTGTTGCATAGCAACATCAACATTATCCCAATGCTCCGTATAATTAATTTTCACTTCAACCTCAGGATTTTGATAATGAGCTCCCTCAAAAAAGCCATTAACTTCTGGTTGCCATTCAAATGCAGCGATAACTCCTACTTTGTTAGTTTTCGTCATTTCGCTGGCGACCATACCACCGAAGAAGCCCATCGCATCTGACTTAAAGTTCAAGCTAGTTACATTGTCTCCTATTACATCCCCGTTAAAACAGACGAAATGTATATTGGGATATTTAGGAGCTAGCTTATTAAACCAGCTTGCATATTCACTTCCATGTCCAAAAATTAGCGTAATATCCTTGTCCGAGAACTCGCGTATTGCATCCGAAACTGTATCTTCATTATCCATGCCTTCTTTATAAAATACTTCGGCATCAAATGCAGATTGTATTCGTAGTAATCCTTTATAACCCTTTGTACCCCATACCTGATCGTTCACCGTTTCAGGGACAAGCAAGCCTACCTTTTGAATAGCACCAGAGGATGACGAATTCGAACATCCAGAAATTAAAAATAATAGTATAAGTATAATAGCAATAATTGGCTTTTTCATTTATTATCACTTCCTTTTGAAAATGAGTTAGCCTAAAAAATTGTAAGCCTGTCCACCGTTATTTTACCCTTTAACCTCTAAATTGGTAAAGGATAAAAATAAAATACTAATAATCTGTACTTATTCTGTTTTTCACATGATTGCGCTGATGTTCAATTCCTTCTTGTATATTGACCATCGGTTTAAAAGAAAGTATGTTAGTTGCTTTTTTGTTTGATAGCTTTGCTTTTGACATACTTTTCTCTATATGAAGTTTAGTATCGATTAAGTCCAAACCCTTTCTCCATTCACCAATTCGACCAGATGTAATGTGGATAATTTCCTTTGAGGCTTGGATGCTTTTGGCACGTATTAATGCTTCGATCACGTCATCTATATATAGTATGTCCTCAGTATAAGATTCCTTTATGTTTTTAAATGGCTTCCGACTCTCAATTGCTTCAAATGCCTGTTGATAGGCAAATTGACTAGGCTGCCATGGACCATAAACTGTTGGAAAACGTAAAATTGCATATGAAAATTTCTTTTGATTATATTCGTTATTTAATCTCTTTTCCCAAGTTACACACAGTTCTCCTACCCTATTCCTTGGTTTATAATCAGTTTCCTCAGTTACTTCTTCGACGTCATGATCAATTGCTTCTAGTGTTGAAATAAAAATCAGCTTCGTCCCTCTAGTTTGACACCATTGAATTGTTTCACTAAGTAAATGTTCAAAGCTTTCTATATAGCTCTCATCCTCAATGCCTTCTGAATCATAACAGACAAATATCGCTTGTAATTCTTCCTCAATCTCCTCATCATTTAATGTCTCAAGAGAAATGAAGTTTGCATTACGTCCAATCTCAAACATCTTTTCTTCGTTCATATTATCGCGCTTCGCATCAAATGTATCGATACTATATACCTTTACTCCTTGTTCAAGTAATCTCTTCACAAGGTGAAAACCAACAAAGCCCATTGAACCAACCACCATCACATCTTCCAATTTATCATCCCCTTTTTTCACCTGTTTTTTATATGTATGAATGAAGTTTAAGTTGATATGATTTTATTTACTTGTCTTACTCATTGTGAAATTGTGTTTATCTATGTGGATTTTAACTCCTTTCATACAAAAACCCTTATATCAGTAGAATATAAGGGTAGTTATAAAGACTTTTCATGTTTTTCATAAAACTGTATGATACTGCCACCAATGCCAAAACGTTTTTCATTAACATGAAACACGAGTTGTATTGGGGCAAATTGTTTTCGATATTGTTCGTATAGTCTACTTAGCTTTTTGGATTGATAGGTTTGTTCATCTGTTGAAATCCAAATTTTGATAGGATTCGTTGCTTCGTAAGTCTCAAAGGACTTTAGTTTTTCAACCTCGGTTTGAAAATTTTGTTCATCCCATTCATAAGCAGCGCGTAATTCCTTAACGATTCTTTTATAAAACAACTTATTTTCTTGTTCATGTCTGACTTGAGCGCTAATGCTTAAACACGGATTTAACATGGCCACCGAACGAATATTTTCTCCCATTTCCTCCAATAACTTCAATCCTGTTAAGGCTCCCATTCCTTCGACAAGCACATGAATATTATCATTTAAAATTTCGTTTTTCATTACGATATGATATAGTCTCTTCGCCAATGTAATGGCCTTCTGTGATCCCCAGTTTGCTCCATAAAGATTAGAATAAAATACGGTATAGCCGTTCTTGAGAAAAAGGTCTACAAATGTGTACCTTCCTGCATTTTGAATCCAGAAACTCGTTGACCCATCCACAAAGTGATTACGGTCTCCAATAATAAAGATGGCAAACCCATTTGGGCGTTCTGGTGTATGAACAACATTCCATTCTCCTTCTAACAAAAAAAATCGCTGATTCATAAAGTATTCCCCCGCTTACTAATTCCCAAAAAAATTCGCTCCTAACTAATGTATGTTTAGAATTGAAAAATGAAAGGGGAAATGCCTATTTTTTTCTTAAATCCTCATTTATATCACATCCTTCTATATGTCTGTTTGGTTTAGTGCTTCGAGTAACTGCTCAAGTCTTTCTTTACCAGCTGGTGTTAAATTTTTTTCTTCCTGCTCCAATAAAAGATTCATTTCTTGTATTAATTCATCGTTCATTCTTATCCCCCTTTATTCTTGGAAAGTAAGGTGCTTTTCTTAATTCTTATCACCAAAGTAAGTACTTATATACATAAATATTCTTTCAATTCGAACTTATTTATTTTTGTAGGATTATTGTGATACAATATATCTAACTGTTTTACTATTCGTATATGGAAATTGAGGTGAAGTCATGCGTTATTTTTGGACATTTTTCTGGACTTTCTTATTAATTCAAATGACACTTTACGTAGTTAGTTCAATGCAAAGCGCTACATATAGTTTTCAAACAGGAACTATTGTTGCTGTCGTATTCTCTATCCTAATCTTCGTATTAGGAGATGCTCTTGTACCAAAGGAGCAAGCTGAAAAGCATTAATAAAAAGGCTAGCTCTTTGAATGAGCTAGCCTTTAATTTTATTGATAGACAACCAAATAAGAAAGTCACCTCTTGAAATTGTGAGGTGACTCCTACTTATTAATGACCAAACTTTGGCGCATAACTCCATTTTCGATTGTGGTTGGAGTTTTCCGGGAAGGTGTCCCCTGCCTTAAGTCTAACCTTCTTTGGGTTCATAACATTACTTCCTGTTTCACCAATTTCAATATAGATCCCATTATTTGGTGCCTTTTGACCTGCAGTAAATTGTCTCGATTGACCCACTTTGCACCCTCCTCGTTGTTGAAATAGGTTGCATAAGTATTTTACCCAAATTTCAGGTTTCCTTTCGCAAATCAAAAATTGGAAAGAAACAGTAGTTAATCTGCAATATTAAGAGCTATTTTTGCATACCGTGACATGCGGTCCTTAGACCAAGCTGGTGACCAAACGATATTGACATCAACATCATTTACCTCAGGTAAATCCATTAATGCTCTTCTTATATCCTCTGTAATCGTTCCTGCCAATGGACATCCTATTGACGTCAATGTCATTGTAATCTTTGCGATACCTTTATCATCTAAATCTACGTCATAAATTAAACCGAGGTTGACAATATCAACCCCTAATTCCGGGTCATTTACTGTCTCTAAAGCACCATATATACTTTCTTCCATAGCTTTATCCAAATCCCAAACCTCCTAATTGTATGTTTATTATTAAGTATAACCCAGGAATGAAAACTAATTAAGTAAAACGATTTTTAGTTTACAGAAAATTAACACTATTTTTACATTTTATATTGATATAGTTAACACGCTAGTGCTATTTTTAAATTATAACTATTTGAAAGGGAGTTTTACGTATGCATGAAAGTATGAAAATTTATCACCGTACCGGTAGTCAAATATTAATTACGAATATACCTACGTGTCATGATGGAAGTCTTTCATTTGAAATAATGAGTCGGCTCCAAAAACAAATTGATGAAATTAATGCGATAGCTGAACCCAAATCTACGTACGAATTCAAATCAACTTAACCACCTAAAGTTCTCCTTATATAACTATTTTCTTAGACAGTCTCCGGAAAAAACGATACACTTACTACAAACTACATATAAAGGAGAAACTAGATGAAACCACATATTATAGCAATTGATCTAGATGGTACTTTATTAACTGATAAAAAAGTTATTTCTTCTCGTACAAAACGTGCTTTAGAAAGCGCAATCGAAGCTGGTCATCATGTAGTAATTGCTACTGGAAGACCTTATCGCGCTAGTAAAACTTATTATCAGGAACTTGGACTTACTTCACCAATGGTAAACTTTAACGGCGCACTTGTTCATCACCCTACCTCACCTTCATGGGGAACTCATCATTCACCATTTGATATTCAAACTGCAAGAGATATCATTCATTCCATCGAAAGTTTTTCCGTGAAAAATATACTGGCAGAGGTAATGGATGATGTGTACCTTCATTATCATGATGAGGATATTATGAACTGGGTTGGCATGGGTAATCCGAAAATCCAAACAGGAAACTTGAAAGAAATTCTTCAGCATGACCCAACATCCATTTTAATTCATGCTGAAGAATCAAAACTTACTGATATTCGTGCCCACTTAACAGAATTTCATGCTGAAGTTATCGACCATCGAAAATGGGGTGCTCCCTTTAACGTAATTGAAATCGTCAAAAGCGGAATGAATAAAGCAATTGGATTAAAAAAAGTATCAGAACATTTCCAGGTTCCTGCTGAACGAATCATTGCTTTTGGAGATGAGGATAATGATTACGAAATGATTGAATACGCTGGTCATGGTGTTGCTATGGGGAATGCCATTTCAGAACTAAAAACAATTTCCAATTTTGTAACAAAATCCAATGAAGAAGACGGAATTGCTCATTATATTGAGGAAGTTTTACAATTACCTAAACAATAAAATTTTACTGCTAAATTGTTACCAGCATATGAACGAAACATTTTTCACACAATAGTAACTGACGCAGAAAGGGTAGCGTCAACATATTTGAGGGGGAATGTATCATGGGCCGTAGCAATAAATCAAAGCGCTTTGTTCAACAAAGTAACGATTTTATTACAAAGCACGATGAACGATTCCCGTACCGGTCTACTTTAGCTGATGCTGAAAGTAAGAAGTTGAAGAATGTTACAGAAAGTTCTTTTGGAGGCGTATAATAATGGGCAACCAACTTTTTCAGAAAGCTCGTGAAACTGTAGCAATTGCAACAGAGGCATCTACTGGTAACAGTTCGGTTGATCCACAAAAAGCGTTAGATGTGGCAAAAAATGCACTAACATCTGCTTATGCGAATTCCACAGATGCTGAAAAAGTACAACTTCGTCAAATGCAAGACGACCTCGATCAGTTACAATAGCAAAGTAGAATATATCATACCCTTTGATACGATGTTCTTTTTGTAAAGAATTGTTTTTTGATCTACCTAAAACCTGCGGAACGTATTCCGCAGGTATTTTCGTTTTCAACTTCTATATCTTCTGTTAAGATTGAACTAATCAATTCACTATTAGGAGTTATTGCATACATGAAGGTTATATCATTAAAGGACAATAAAAAAATAAACTCTATACAGTATCCATTAGATCTAATTGATACGTCTTTATTTTTCGTATCAAAGTCTACGACTACTTATCCATTAGCTGATATGACAATATATGAGAAAAAGAGCAAGCGTTCAAAGGAAATTCACTCTATAAACAGTGTAATTGATTTCCCCTATGAATATCCTTTTGTTAGCTACGCCACACACTCATCATCTGGCAATGTGGCTTTTTATACGTTTTTCCGCTTTAATTTAATTAGCAAGGAGTTACATGAAGTGGGAACGATTCATCTTCCACAAGAATCAGAGTTTGAAGGTATCTTCATGACAGATTCTGAAGTAATGTATAGTGTCTTTAACAAAGATGCAGACGAATCTGATGACGAAACGTCTCTTTACCTATTCGATGCAAAGAAACAACGTGTTTATACGATAGAAGATCGTTACTTGAGAAGTGCAATTTCTACACCTACGATCTTTCAGCGAAAGGGAGAAGCGCATCTGCTCTTAAATCCATATCTCGTTGATACATGGGAAAGTGAAGAATCTTACCGAAACCAAGAAGATGTTCCAGACATTTCGGCTCACTTTGAATACATTGGTGTTATTTCATTGAAACAGTTTGTGAAGGAATGCAAAGCTAATATTCCGTTTTCTATAACGATGATAGATTCAAAAGAAATAGATGGATTTACAAGAGTCATCGCTGAAAATATAGATTCCTTTTTCTACATTCGAAAGGATTATGCTACTCAAATTGTTGAACTTGTACAGGTTAATAAAGAAACCTTCAATAAGAGTATTTATCAATTACCAAACGGTTTTTCTTATAATACAATACGTATCTTTAATGATCATGTGTACTTCGTTTCAACAACAGAAGATTATTTTTATGCACCGATTAAAAAAGAAATTTTCCGCATCGAACATACATATTTCCAGCACTTAGATGACCTATTGAGTGTGTATGTACATTATATTGATGAGAGGTATATCGTTGCCGATTGCTGGACTCGTAAAGATGCAAAAGATTTATTTCATGTCGCAATTGTTGATAAGTTAACAAAGGAAGTTCAATATTTTAACGGTAAGTCAATGGCATGCGAAGTTTTTGATCAAACGGTTATAATTTATTAAGCTAGAGGAACAAGTTCGTTCCATTGCGCTGCAGACACTCGCTTTCCGCGGGGAGGAAGCCGAGCCTCCTGATATGAACGAAACTGTCAAGGCTCCCACTCTTCACCAGGTTTGGATTGTCTTTTGACCAACTCTAAGAAGAGAAGCTATTTACGGCTTCTTTTCTTGATTTTGTTAGTTAGCAAGCCATTCTGGCTAGAATAGCTCCTTCTTTAGCTTACTGACCACTTCTCACTTCTTTGTATGTCTGTCAAGTGGTCTCCTTGACTGTCATACAAAGAAGTGAGAGACTCCATTAAGCTATAGAAGGAATCTGTTCCTTTCTCCTTTTTTTGACTTGAATAGAAGTTAAGAACACGGCACGAAGGCAAAAATCTCTACTGCGGTTTACGCTCTGATATCCGTGGGTTTTCACATTTTATCTTTCCGTATAAAGGACTAATCCACTAACTCGGCACGTGCGTTAATCTATTTAGATATAGCACAGAGGAGGCCACGTGGGTTTTCCTTTCCGGTTTTTTTCTTTGCCTTCGAGCCCTGTTCTCAATCATCTATCTTTCTTCGTAAATTATTCGTGTGAAATTAAAGCCATACATAAAAAATGGATCAATAATACCTATATCACCGTAACATGACAACTTGTAAGATCAAAAACTAGCGTTTTTTACTTCTTCTACCTCTTGTGTAATAGCCCAAATAAAACCAGCTAATTCTCTGGCAACTGCAGTAATTGCTTTTCCACTTTCTTTTCCTCTTGATAATAATCGGTAATACTTTTTATGAAGTCGGTTTTGTGCTTTCCAGGATATCGCTTGAATAGTGGGGGACTGTCCATTTTGTCGTCTCATCAATTCTCCTTTAACTGACGGTTGATAACGATAACTCCATGCAGCTTCTACTAATAAGCGTCGTACATGACGATTCCCTGTTTTTGTGATGCTCCCTTGTATTCTTCTTTCACCACTTGAGTATTCACTTGGTATTAAACCAATATAGGCCATTAATTGTGTTGGTGATGAGAAACGTTTGAAAGAACCTATCTCCGCTACAAGACTAGTCGCAGTAATAAGAGCTACACCTCTTAGTGATTGTAAGGCTTGAATGGTTGGGGCGTGTACGCCCTCCGTTGCCTGAACTCTAATTTCTTCCTCTAGTCTTAAAATTCGTTGTTCTAGCTCTTTCAATTGATGATAATATTCTTGAAAGACCACACGTAGTTTGGAGCTTTCAAATTTTAATGCATCCAGCCATCTACGATATTTGACCGTCCATTTGTTCACACCTGACGGTGGCTTAATGTTATTACGAAGCAAAAATTTACTCAAACGGTGCCTTGCCCTAAGTTCATCTTCTTTTGCATCTTCACGACATCTTACAAGATCACGGAGAGCTTCATCCTCTTCGTTTGGAACATAGATGTTAGTTAATTCTCCTGCTCGATATAACTGAGCCAGTCGAATAGAGTCTCTACGATCTGTCTTAATACGTTCACCTGGTCTTTTAGGTATGAGAGATGGGGCTATCACATCACAATGAACACCTAGGGAAAGTAATAATCTATATAGTGGGTATCCAGTTGGACCGGCTTCATAACAGACTCGAAGAGTCTCGGTGTTTCCAAGTTTATTTATTAATTTCCTAACTGCTTCTGGTGTGTGAGGAATTACTCCCCAGTATCTCGGCTCTTCTCGCCCCTCATCCGCGATCGCAACTGCAATTTTTTCTTTTGATACGTCTAAACCTACATATTTTATGGTATCCTTCATAATAACTAGCTCCTTCCGTAATGTAGCTCTGATTTGGTTTGTTTTTACCAGTAAACATTCTAACCAAATTAACCTACGATGTTACGAGTAAGGAGCTAGTTTCGTTCATGATAACTC
>NZ_JAFELM010000031.1 GCF_016890225.1 Bacillus suaedaesalsae
GCATGTATTAGGCACGCCGCCAGCGTTCGTCCTGAGCCAGGATCAAACTCTCCAATAAAGTGTTTGATTGCTCATTTACTTGCTGGCTATCTATTTAAATAGATAGTTTTAAAAATTTTTGCGTTGGTTAGAAACCAACACGCTTGACGTTTTGTTTAGTTTTCAAAGAACTTGTCTCACCGCTTAACTGGCGGACTATTAATATATCATGTTTCGGTAATAACATTCAATATGAACTTTTTTCCAATTTCTCAACTCTTTCTTTTAAAAGAGCAGATAATTACTATATCATGGCCTGCATTAAGTTTCCATGTGCAATTTTTTCCAAACTCACTCGAAAGCAAGATAGATTCTCTTAAACTACCAAAAGGACATTCTTCCGTTTTTCTAAATACTATAAAAATATTAGAAGAAGTAACACTTTGTTAAGAGAAGAAAACAACTATAACACGTTTTTCACCAATTACACAACATGAAGTTTTTTCCAGTTATTCCAGTATCGCTTCAAACATTTACAGTTGAGTTATTAACCTTAACGGTATTTATTAGGATATCCTAACAAGTCGTTTTACAAAAGAATTGCTATCCTTTATATGTTTTTTGGATAAACACAAATAAACTGCCGCACATTCACGGCAGTTTTAATTTCTAATGCTGATTCACTTCATTCACAATAGACTGAATGTCTTGCTGAAATTTAGCTAGTTGGTTCTTTTGAGTTTCAGAAGCTACTTCTAATGCATTTGTAATTTGTCCATATGCTTCGTTAATTTCACTTTTCAAGTGATTTAACTGAACTCCATAGTCACCACTTGTCACATCAATAGCTTGTGCGAGGTCCATTACTTCTTTCGTTCCTTGTTGCGCAGCTTGGAAAGCTTGCTGTTTATCCTTTTGATATGGCATAATGTTCTCCCCTTCATGGAAATTGTACTTTCATATTCTTCTCTATTGTTCAAGTAATCATTCGAAGAATAAAAATCGTATTTAATTTCATCCTATATATGAAGGAGGGATAACACATGACTAATAAAAACGATCATAAGGATATGGTTCGAAATTCACCAAAAGGTCAACATAGCGCAGGTCAACCCGAGCCGCTAAGTGGATCAAAAAAGGTGAAAAACCGCAATCACACTCGTCAAAAGCACAACTCTGGACATGATATGTAATTAAGCAAGATCAACTAACGCTTGCAGAATTACTTCGATTTCCTCATCTTGTAAAGTACGGAAATCAAATAAAACTTTGTCGTATTTTACTCTAGTTATAATACTTGTGGAATATAGGCGGAGTTCTCTTGATAGAGTCTCCGCATTTTTCCGTTCGTGCGATACTTCTGCTACAAAAGTTGGAAGCTCAACATCAGGAAGTGTACCACCGCCCACTTGCGAAAATGCTTCTCGAACCTCAACTTTAAACTGACCTCCAGTTAGCTTTGATCCGAAACGTTCAGCACGTTCTTTAATTACCATAGGCTCCACTAGCAAATCACGGATAACAGGAATGTCTTGCATCTTATGTTTGCCTTTGAGATAAGCAACGAGAGTAGCTTCTAAAGCAGCAAACGTTAGCTTATCAACACGCAACACTCGTGCCAGTTGATGTTTTTTTAATTTATCAATATATTTTTTCTTCCCAGCAATGATTCCCGCTTGTGGACCACCTAGTAGCTTGTCTCCACTAAACGAAACGATATCAGCCCCTTGCTTTATCACTTCATCTACAACAGTTTCATCACCTATTCCGTGTTTCCTGAAGTCGTATAAAGCCCCGCTACCTAAATCTTCATAATATATAATATCAGAATGTTTTTGAGCTAATTCAATTAAATCTTCAGTACTTACACTTTTCGTAAACCCAATCGTTTTGAAGTTACTCGTATGTACTTTCATTAGCATTTTTGTCTCTTCACTGATCGCATTTTCATAATCAAATAGGTGTGTTTTATTTGTTGTCCCCACCTCGATTAAATTAGCACCACTTTCCTCCATAATGGAAGAAATTCTAAACGAGCCACCAATCTCAACTAATTGACCTCTTGAGACAATAACTTCTTTGTCCTTTGCTAAAGCACGTAAAATCAAATACACAGCTGCTGCATTATTGTTTACGACCATTGCGGCTTCAGCTCCAGTTACCTCTTTAATAACCTTTTCAATAATATCGTGTCTAGATCCGCGCTCACCTTGTTCAATTTTATATTCTAAATTTGAATAATGGGTAGCGATCCTTACAACATGCTCTATTGCCTCTTTACTTAATCTAGCACGTCCTAGATTTGTATGTAGAATCGTCCCCGTTGCATTAATCACTTTTTTCAAAAAGCACTGACCGTACTCGTTTGCATCTTTTTCTAGTTCATCAAAAATATACGTGATAAAGTCTATTTTCGTCGGTTCACTTTTTTCAAATGTTCCTGCTAATAATTGTTCACGTATTTTATTTAAGGATTGTTGAGTCAACAAAGTTAATTTTTCTTGATCAAGCTTTAAGCTATTTTGTATGTCAGCAAAGCGCTCATGCTTTTGCAACTCATGAATTGGTGGTAAATATCTTAAGAATTGTTTCAAAACGTCCCCTCCGTATCTTGTCCTATCATTATAAATGGCTTTCAATCTTTACTCAAACTAACATAATAAAATTTTTCATATGTTCCCTACTAAAGTCCCACACAATTACTTGAAAGGCTGAATAAGATATTCATAAGACCAAGTTGGGGGGCTTGTAATGGATGAAGAAAAAAAGGAAGAAAAGCTACTAGATGTAGATGGAATTGAGGAATGGATGACCCAGTTTATCATTGACCCATTTTTTGATGGAAATGCTGATGGGATTCGTATGGAATTGTTCGAGACTGATTCTTCATACATTATAGAAGCAATTGTTCCAGGATTTCATAGACGTGAGATCATGATAAAAGTAGTGCAGGACGGTATTCATATATATTTTATAAAAGATGGTACCGAAATAAGGCGCTTTGTAAACCTCCCCTTCTCTCTATGCAAAAAGAGAATAACTGCCTCACTCGAACACAATATACTCGAAATCATGATTCATAAAAACAAGAAACAATTATCAAATTCAATGTCTCGTCATATAAAAATAAAGGAAGGAAGAAACCGATAATAAGGCTTCTTCCTTTTTTACATTTGGCTTTTCTCATAGCGCACTGTTATTTCGAACAAGTCAAGAACAACCTATATTGACCTAACAACGTTGACCAAAATGAATAAGCCTTACACTAACGAGACATTGTTTCAATAATTTCAGTTTCAGTAGGAAATCTTCCAACATCTAGTTTTGAAAAAACCTTCTCCCCATCAACAGTTACTTCAAACGCTCCACCTGTACTTGGTACTAATTCAAGGTTTTCAATTTCATGACGAAAATGAGAAAATAATTCTTCTGCGAGACCCGCAGCTTTTGGTGCGAAGTTTCACATCATACAAAATTCGATTTTCACTTTGTAACTCATCATATTGCCCCCTTAAGAACATTCTTTATCTCTATTTTAGTACAAGTTTATGTTTGAATCAAAATATAAAGTGATTTTAAACCATATTATTTGGAAAAATAGAAGGAGAACTTATATACTATGAACAGGGGGTGCGAATAATGAGTAATAAAAATGTTCGTCTAACACAATTATCCTCAAAGGCTGGTTGAGGATGTAAAATTGGTCCAAGTGACCTTGCGCAAGTTTTGCGTCAATTACCTGAAAGAGAATATGATCCAAACCTTCTAGTAGGTCTTGATACATCAGATGATGCTGGAGTATATAAATTAACGGAAGATATCGCGATTATTCAAACAGTCGATTATTTCACTCCAGTAGTGGATGATCCATATATGTTTGGTCAAATTGCTGCAGCAAACGCTTTGAGTGACGTGTATGCAATGGGTGGAAAACCTAAAACGGTTATGAATATCGTTGGCTTCCCTATAAAAGAATTAGGACCTGACGTATTGGCTGAGATTCTAAAAGGTGCTGCTGATAAAACGAAGGAATCTGGAGCCCTTATTGTTGGTGGTCATTCCATTGATGATAAAGAGCCTAAATTCGGTCTTTCTGTAACAGGATTAGTTCATCCAGACAAAATCCTTAAAAATGTCGGGGCAAAGCCAGGAGATGTACTAGTTCTCACGAAGCCAATTGGAGTTGGAATCATGACAACTGGTGTGAAGCGTGATGCGGTTACACCTGAGCAACTTCAAAAAGTGACAGATACAATGGCTACTTTAAACAAGGTTGCAGCTGAGTGCTTAGAAGGATTAAACCCAAATGCAGGTACAGATGTTACGGGCTTTGGTCTTTTAGGACATGCTAGTGAAATTGCAAGAGGCAGTGATGTTAGCTTAACGATTTACTACAACCAAGTACCTCTTCTCGATGGTACGGAAGAGCTTGCTAAAAAAGGCATTATTCCTGGTGGTACAAAGTCAAACTATAGCTGGCTTAGTGAATCAGTTCAGTATAGTGCTGATTTAACAGAAGAAGAAAAGCTTATTCTTTGTGATGCTGTCACTTCTGGTGGTCTGCTCGTAAGTTTGCCGAAAGATGAAGCAGAAGCTTACGTTCAAAAGCTACATGAAAATGGCGTTGTTGAAGCCGCTATTGTCGGTGAAGTTACAGAAAAACGTGATTGCTGTTTATACGCAGAAAAATAAGAAACAGGGAGACCTTAATTCCAAGGTCTCCCTGTTTTTATAATAAGCTTTTGGATGAGTATAGTAAGGAAAGCCACTCCGAAAAATGTGATGACAAAAAAGAATGGTGAACTAGTAATCCCAAATGCTACTTCTTTTGATAAAGTTTGAACATTTCCAAACTCGTTAGAAAACCCAGGTTTGTAATTCCATGTTTTTATAAAACCAATTGCAAAAGACCCAAGTATATAAATGGTGTGTACCACTAATGAAATGATTAATCCCCTCACAACTACCTTCATATAAGTCCCCTTTTACTCCCTAATAGAGCTAATCAATTATGATATCAAAAACTCCCCTTTATACCAGAATTACTCCTCCCCCATATAAAAAATGTAAACGAAGTGTATGAAAAGTGAAATAAAAAACGAGAACTCACATAGTAGTTTCTCGTTTTAATAAATATTCTCTAAATCCCCTTGTGTTAACTCATCTGGTTTCCCGTCAAAGACTACTTTACCATTAGCAACCCCAATGATCCTCGTTGCAAAATCTTTTGCTAATTTTACATCATGCAAGTTGATAATCATTGTTATATGATCTTGATCATTAATTTCTTTTAGAAGAGACATGACTGAAATAGATGTAGTCGGGTCCAAACTTGCAACAGGCTCATCACCTAAAATAATCTTCGGCTTTTGCACAAGTGCCCTTGCAATCGCAACTCGTTGTCGTTGACCACCACTAAGCTGACTCACGCGATTTTCTGCAAAATCCTTAAGACCAACTCGCTCTAACGCAAGAAGTGCTCGCTCTTTTTCTTCTTTTGTAAAAAGAAAGAACAATGCTCGGCCCAACGAGATGTTACCAAGGCTGCCTACAAGGACATTTGTTAATGTTGAAAGCCTGTCAATTAAGTTAAACGATTGAAAGATCATCCCAATCGAGCTTCTATAATGACGAAGTTTTTCACCTTTGTATCCGATGACACTTTCACCATTGTAACTTACATCACCACTCGTCGGTTCAACAAGGCGGTTTATACAACGTATTAACGTTGATTTTCCCGCTCCACTTAAACCTAGCACGGCAACAAACTCACCTTGCTCTATCGTAAAATTTATATCTTGCAGTGCAGGTCTATCAGATTTTTTATATTGTTTTTGTAATTGATTAACTTCGAGCATTATATCACCTTCTTACGTATCCACGCGCCAGTGAAATCAACAATCATAACAAGAACCATGATAAAGATTACTTCTGTAGCAACCATTTGGTAGTTAGCAATTTTGAAATCGACGAAAAGCATACTACCAATACCGCCTCCTCCAATAAAGCCTAAAATAAGAGATGCTCTTATCCCAACTTCAAGTCGATAAAAATAATTGGATAAGATATTGGGAATAATTTGCGGCAAGATACCGTACGTCGTAATCAACACTCTCTTCGCACCAACTGATCGTACCGCTTCCTGTGGTCCTTCATCAGATGCTTCAATGAGTTCTGAAATTAACTTTCCGAGAACTCCAATATTATGAAGTGCAATGGCGAGGACGGCTGGAAATGGACCTAATCCGAAAGTAGGTACTAACAGAAGACCAAATACAATTTCAGGAACTGATCGAAAAAAGTTTAATATCCATCTGGTCGTTGTATAAACCCACCTTGCAGGAGCCGTATTCCAAGCTCCTAAAAAACTCAATGGTAATGCAAAAATCAACCCTAAAAACGTCCCCATTACCGCAATTTGTAACGTAATGACAGATGCTTCAAGTGCATATTTTGCATTTGTAAAATCTGGTGGCCACCATTGTGTTTGTAAGAAGTCGATTGTTTTCCCTATGTCTAAAAATTCCCTAAAGGAAAATTCAACTCCATAGCCACTCCATAAAAGAATAGCCGCTGACAACACTGCCAACGACCATTTATTCATGTGTTTCATGTACTACACCTTCTTTTTAATTTGCAGCTGCTTGTTTTTTGGCTTCTCTAATACTTTCGTAATCAGAATCTGTTGCTTTCGTAAAACCTGATGCTGCAAATGCATCTAATATCTCTTTATCTTCTACCCTTAAGAAGGCATCTTGAATTTTTGCTACAAGCTCATCATCTACTGCTTTACTCACTGCCCAAGGATATTGGAAAAGCTTCTCAGATTCCCAGATAACTTTATAATCATCGCCAATTTTTCCATTCTTTTTCAATGTATTAAAAATGGCACTATCGATTGCACCTGCATCCACTTGGTTGTTTGCTACAGCAATAGCTGTTGCATCATGTCCACCAGTATATAATACTTGTTCAAATTGATGTTCATTTTGGTTTGTGAACACACCTTGTTCCTTTAATTCGATACTCGGAATTAAAGAACCCGAAGTTGAAGATGGATCACCAAATGCAAAGTTCAATTCCTTACTTTTTGCCACTAAATCATCTATTGATTGTAATGGTGAATCCTTATGTGTAATGATGTACGAATAGTAGAATGGCTCACCATCTATTAATTGTGTCATAATTGCTCTTGCACCACTTTGTTCATTAGCATCAATATAAGTGGCTGGGCCAAAATATGCCATGTTTACATCATCATAGTTCATTGCTTGAACAACTGCCTGGTAATCAGGATAAACCGTTACCTTTACTGGCATATCTAGTTCTGCTTCGAAGTGTTTTGATAACTTATCCATAGCGACCTGCATATTACCTTGGTTTAATGTTGGAATTACCCCAACAACTAATTCCTCAAGTTCTGCAGTTTCTGTTCCCGTTTTTGCTTCTTCTTTTTCAACCTTCTCTTCTCCGCCACATGCGGCTAAAACAAGAAGAACTACAATTGAAAGCATTCCCCAAAACTTTTTCATTTACATAACCCCCTATTTAATAACTAAACCTTACTTATCATAAAAAAACTTATTACTTTTGTCTATTAATTCGCTCAGACTAGTTGGTTATATAAAGCGATATAATGTTCAATTTCTTTCTCAAGGGAATGATGGTCTAAGATATATTGTTTTGCGCATTGAGTTAACTGATTAGTCTTTACGACGTCTGTTAGAAGAGAATAAGCCATTTCTACAAACTCTGATTTATTAGTAAACACCAATCCTGTTCTATTATGATCAACGACACTAATATTTCCTTCGTTATTTCTTACTAACACAGGACATCCACAGTACATCGCTTCCATAATTGAAGAAGGTTGCCCTTCTGATATAGACGTGTTTATCGTTAAATCAGCTTGCTCGTACAGCGACTTCATTTGCGAAAAGGGTACATCCTCTAAAAAGTGAACCCAATCATGATTTTGACAGAGACGTAAAACTTCTTTCGAAACTTCCTCTTCAATAACCACTCCAGCAATGATGAATTGTAAATCAGGAAAATGCATTTTTAGCCCTTGAATTTCATCCCACACATAAAGTGGGTCTTTAACTGCCCTTAGCCCTGCTGGTAATAGGATGATTGGTTTACCGGCAGGAACCTCCAGCGAAAGCTTTTGTTCGTTTTCAAACCATACACTTTGGGGGATAATTTCAACTGAACTGTTCGGATACGCAGCTAGTACCTTTTCTTTACCATCTTGTGTAAATACTGAAATGAAAGCTGCCCCTTCTATCATTTTCTTCATTTCTTCTAGCTGAGCAGGATTGGCTAAATCATGGTTAATATCTGTACCACCGTTTGTAAGAATGTAAGGTTTGTCTAGCGGAAGCTCCCGGCACATATTCCATTTAGCAAAGCGATACAGATGCAAAATATGGTATATCTCGCATTCTTTTAGTATTTCCTCTTTTTTATCTGTCCATCTTTCTTCTAAATAAGGAAATACATGAACATCAATTCCTGCCTCTTTTAAACCATGAACAATTCTTTTGGTTGTCGTTGCATTTCCTCTGTTACTTTTATAATAAGGCGTAAAAAAGGCTATTTTCTTATTCAATCGTATCTCTCACCCATACTCGATTTTGTTCTTCTCTACGTGTAATTTCTAATGCATCAAAAAGCTCCATCAATGGTATTAAGTATTTCCTTGAAAGATCTAGACTATCCTTTGCCACTTTTAAATCAAACGTGTTCTCAGTAGCTGCTCGTAGCTTCTTAATAGCCATTTCTAGGTTTTCTCTCGTAATCGCATTTTTTTCATCAAGGAAATACAGTTTATTCGTTGTTTTTAAGTAATGTTTTAATTCTTCCAGTACATCCTTTGGAATGCCTGACGCATTGCCATACTCTTCCCACGTTTTTACATTGAGTCCATCTTGTTGAATACTACTCATCAGTGATTCAATTCGCTTTTTCCAGCTTGGTGGATATGATGGTTCATAGTCCATTGTTGCAACGAACTGACTTTGTTTTTGTAAAAGGTTGTTTTGTAAGCCTTCATCTATTACTGTCGTTACCCATTCCTTTGGTACTTGATGACTAAGCACAGCAACAAGCTCTGCTTTACTCATACCAAATCGTAATGGATATTTTTCTTGGTATCCTTTTAACTGTTCATTAGCTTTTTGCAATAAAGAATCCTTTTCTGATTGTAAAGTAAACCCCTGCATCATTTCGATTAAATCATCCGAATCTTGTTTCAGTTCTTCAAGTTGCTCTTCCTTAAGAGAAGTTAATTGTAAAAGTTCTTTCTTCGGTAAGTATTTCTTTTCCTTTAATATGTCGATTACACGTTGAGTAGGCGTTCCTTCTTTTTTATTATGAAGCATTTGAATCGTTTCTTCACCGAATCGATATTTCTGACCATGTGGATCGAGGACCCATCCTCCTCCGATTGTCTCTGTTGGCGTAGGTCTTCTTAAAATAAATCGGTCACCACGTTTTGTTACAACATCTTCATCCAGTCGTAATTGACAAAGTACTTCCCCGCTCGCACCTGTCGCTTCATTTCGATCAAAGAAAATGATTTTCCCCATTACTTCTGAAGTTCCTAAGTGAAGCTTTATCGGTGTACGTTGTTTAATTGGATGCTTTAAGCTCTGTACGAAGGAAAGTGAAATATCAATCGTATTGGTAACAACGAAGTGCTCTTTATCAACAAGAACATCTCCACGTTCGATTTGATCCTTTGTTATATTGGATAGGTTAATTGCAACACGTTGCCCAGCAACTGCTTTTTCAGCCGGCTTATGGTGAACTTGTAGTTGTCGAGCCTTTGTCTCTTCTCGCGAGGGTAGGATCATTAACGTTTGGCCCTCAATTACAGTTCCTTCATATACTGTTCCCCTCACAACTGTACCTTGACCTTTTACGGTAAACACCTGGTCAATTGGTAGACGGAACGCACCACTCGCATTTCTCATCTCAAGTTGTTCGAGTTCTTCTTTTATTTTAGCTCGTAATTGGTCAATTCCAATACTTTTTAAACTATCTACTAATATAATGGGAGAATCTGCAAATACTGTACCTTGCAGTTGCTCCTTAATTTCTTCTTCTACAAGGTCTACAAACTCTTCATCTACCTTATCAATTTTAGAGACAGCAACAATACCTTTTTTAATGCCTAGAAATGATAAAATATCTAAATGTTCCTTTGTTTGCGGCATAACTCCTTCATCTGCCGCAACCACAAGGATAACTAAGTCAATTCCAGCAACCCCTGCAATCATTTGACGAATAAATCGTTCATGCCCTGGAACGTCAATGACAGAGGCTGATATGTTGTCTCCTAACTCTAGTGGAGCAAAACCTAATTCTATTGAAATTTGTCTCTCTTTTTCTTCCTTGAGACGATCTGTATCTACATTTGTTAATGCTTTCGTTAATGACGTCTTACCATGGTCAATATGACCCGCCATCCCAACTGTAAAATAATGCTTGTCCACGTATGCTCACTTCCTTCATCTAATCCAACCTTAACTTTACATGGAATAAACGATTGTTTCAAGCAGAAGCAACGTGATTTTAGTACAATAAGAAATCTCCTTAATTAATAGGTAAATAATTTCCTCTTGATTTGGTAAAACAACAGAGTTATACTATTAAAGTTCCTTAAATGGGGCTGAATGGGGTACTGGTGTCCCCCTCGGTCTTCAAAACCGCATGTGAGGCGCGTGCCGTCTCAGGTGGGTTCGATTCCCACGCAGTCCCGCCAAAGTATGTTTCCAAAATGAAATTACATATTAATAGCGCGAAATAAAATATATAGCCACCATTCATAATTAGAATGGTGGCTTTTTTATGTCAAACAGTACTATTTTCAACTATATTAATATTAATTATGTAGCAAATTCGCGGGTACTAATCGTCAAACCCTATTTTACGGATATTTGTAAATAATATTGGTTTTACACTACACACCCTTTAATAATTACCTCAGGTTTCTTGATCCTATGATATCAGCTATTACTCTAAAAGTTATCTCCGCAACTATTCCTTATGTACTTAAAGACAAGAATCCCCCCCCTTTAGGCGGCTTATTCTTGTCTTTTAACAATGATGAAAATACTATTTGGCTTATTTATATCGTTCCATCATTTGTACTTGCTTCTTTAAACGATTATCCGCTTTTTTATCATGTACAACGAGTATTGCATGAATTGCACCAGGTATATAGAAGAATAAGCATAAGACAAAGTTTAATAGTGCTTGAACGGGTCTCCCCACAAATAAAACAGCTACAGGTGGTAACAATATGGCTAATAGGTATAACATATAATCTCCTCCAATAAAGGTAAATTGTTATTTTACTTACTTTATATACGAATTATCTTTAAGGATGTTTCAAACAGAATTAAAAACTTTATTAGTTGGAGTATGACAGCTTTTCATTTTCATGGCCAGCACCACTAATAGTAAAAAATATGATCATCTACCACTTTGTCAAAGTATGTTTGTCAAACTTTCAACCAAGCTTTAAATATGGTTCCCTTTCTGTTATTCTAACTTGGGTGATAAAATGACAAATGAGAACAGATATGATTTAGAGAAAGTGTATGATTTCAAAGAACTTCCTGATAAAAACAGCGGCCGGTGTGATAATTGTGGTAATACTTTATTTAAGTCCTCTGTGAATGCAGGGATATTCTTGCGTGAATGTCGGCAGTGTGGAATGAAGAAAAGTATATAATTAGAAATAAGTTCAGCAGAGAAATTTGACTTTCTCTGCTGTTTTTATTCTAGCTTCCAAGATTAAAAATTAATTTACTACTCACTTCATAGTCTAAAATACTTATTTTCCATAAAAGAAAGTTTCAATAATAGGTAATAGGTTGTAGAAATATTCATTCAAGTTCTTTAAAATTAAAAGAGATGAATACTACATATTCGGTTACAAAAAGTAACCTTCAGAACTTATTGGAGGCTGTGAACACGGTGAAGCTTTTACTAAAAAATGGGACTCCTTTTGTGTTAATCGTACTACTACTATCATTAAGTGTTTATTTTTCTACTATCTTATCCACCCTACCCGCAACTTCTATTTCTATTTTTCAATATGTTCTATTGGGTTTAATTGCTATGTTGTTAGGTCTTGGGTACGGATTTAATAAATTAAAAGTCTTTTATTTAGGAATCCATGTTCTTGTAATGTTCTTTTTCCTAAAGGAGTATTTGTTCGATTTACATCCTTCTTTTCAAGAAATTGTTTTACCTTATGTAATTGCCCTCAACATTGCAATCATTCTCATGATTAAGGACGGTGCAGTATTATCTATTCAAGGTAAGGCTGTTGCTTTTTTTCTAATGTTTGAAGCATTACTTGTTTATATATTTTATAAAAATATATTGAGCTTTTTATTAGTCCAGTCCTTTCCTTTTCAGTTGAAGTTTATTCAGATCCCTGACTACTCTGCACTATTTTTTTTAATCATCTTAATGATTTACATTCTTAACATCGTCAGGTCTTTCACTACTTATAAAGTATTTCTTTTAGGGTCTATTATCGCAATTCTATTGAGTCTCCCTATAGACAACAATATAGGTTCACAGCTCTTCTTAATAACCAGTTCGATTTTATTATTACTTGCTGTTGTATTTAGAACCTATGCTATGGCCTACATAGACGAGTTAACTAAAATCCCATCGAGGCGGATGCTAAAAGTAGACTTAATGAAGCTTGGGAGCAAATACTCGATCGCCATGTTAGATATTGATTTCTTCAAGAAGTTTAATGATAAATATGGTCATGATGTTGGCGATGACGTGCTCATCCTTGTTGCAAAAGGGTTAATGAATGTAACAGGGGGCGGAAAGGCATATCGTTATGGTGGAGAAGAATTCACCATTGTTTTTCCCAAAAAAAATAGTGAAGATGTACTTTCTCATTTAGAGGATTTACGAGAGAAGATTTCTAAAAAAGAGTATCTATATAAGAAAAAGAATAGAAGTGGGGACACTAGTATCCAGAAATTAAAGGTAACTATTAGTATCGGTGTTGCCGAGAAACAAGGCAAAACAAAGTCTCCTTCTGAAGTACTAAAGGCAGCGGACAAAGCATTATATCGCGCAAAGAAGAAAGGTCGAAATTGTGTAAGTAAATGATTCATCCAAATCATATTCTCAATCAGCTTTATGGCGTTGCTAGTTACAACGCCTTTTTCATCTCTAAAACATATATTTTCCTAACTCACCCGAATCGTAATAACCTGTCCCGCATAAACGAAATTTGGGTTCAGTATTTGCGGATTCACCTTTAAAATATCCTGCACAGACAATCTAAACCAGATCACAATTTCATAGAAAGAATACCAGGGCGTACAATATATTGTGCAAGTTTCGGTCTTACTTCACATTGAAATCCTAATGACATCCATGTATCCGGATCTACATATCCAGTAACCTCTAGCTCTCTTATATTTTGTTGCCTTGTTATAACAGCATTCTGTATCAGTGGTCCATATATGCCGTCAATTGCACCTTAATAAATTTCTAAGATTTTTAATAATTGTATTGTATTTCAACGCTATAGTGTAAAGTGTATCCCGAGGTTGAAAACATACCCGTTATAATAGCCTTTCTCCTAGAAAAAAACTTCACTTAATTTCATACTTTTCTGATAATATAGTATTGGAGGTGTAATAAAATGGTAGATGATAAAAAAAATAGTATTGCTCTTGCCCTCACAACACTTGGGATATTAGCAATAGTAATTGGCATTATTTTAGGGATTTCCTCTAGTATTAGTAATGACCCATACATAGAAGGAGAGTTAGTTCAGTCCAGTTTTGGGTGGGGAATAGCCATTAATGGTATTATTGTGGGTATCTTATTTCTTGGTTTTGCTGAGATTATTAAATTATTACAAGGAATTTATAACCAGCAGCGCTATCAAAATGGCTTATATGAACAATTATCAACAGATAGAAAAGAATCTTCGAATAGTAGGGATGCAAGTTCTGATATAGTTTCAGATCAAGAGCGACATGAAATTACAGAATACTTTCATGCTGATAAAGTAGAAGAAATTAAACGTACCTCTCAAGAGGATATTTACCTAGTAACAGTTAATCAGCAAAAAGTGGTTGTAGAATTAGGCGGATTTAAACCTGTTGTCATACCAGAGGAAAAAGCTAAAGAATTAGGAATACTATAAAAGCAGCCTCTTGGGGCTGCTCTACTTTTTCCACCAATCATCAAACATCGTTGCTGGTAATTGGCGTTTATGCTCAGTCATCAAGTAACGATTCTCAAGCTTTGCTTGTGATTCGACTGATATCGTTTTTCCTTCAAGGTAGTCATCAATTTCTTCATACGACATTCCTAATTCGGTTTCGTCTGTTTGCAGGGGTTTTTGATCTAATAAATCGGCTGTTGGAGCTTTTAAGTATAATTGTTCTCCTGCACCAAGCTCCTGCAATAATGCTCTGCCTTGTCGTTTACTTAACCCGCTTAAAGGTAAAAGGTCTGCCCCTCCGTCCCCATATTTTGTAAAGAATCCTGTAATTGCTTCAGCTGCATGGTCTGTTCCGACAACTAATAGTCCGTATTGTCCACCTATTGCATATTGAGCAATCATTCTCATTCTAGCTTTTACGTTACCTTTATTAAAATCAGATAATGACTCGTCAGCTGTAGTGTGATAATCATCAGCAACAGCATCAACTGCATTGAAAATATTAAACGTCATTTGGCGGTCAGGTCTAATAAATTGCAATGCCGCTTGTGCATCCTCTTCATCTTGTTGTGTGCCATACGGTAAGCGTACCGCAATAAACGTAGCCTCTTTTCCCTCACTGCGCAGTTCCTCTACTGCCATCTGACATAAACGACCCGCTAGAGTAGAGTCCTGGCCACCACTTATACCTAATACAAATCCCTTCGCCTTAGAAGTGTGTAGATAGTTTTTCAGAAAATCCACTCTTGCTCTAATTTCTTCTTTTGGGTGAATTACAGGCTTTACGTGTAATTGTGCAATGATTTTACTTTGTATGCTTTCAGACATGATAAACCCCTCCTATTTATACAGCAAATGTTGTTTAATATAGTTATAGCAGCTTTCAGGAAGTAAATAACGAGGCTCACCGTCAAGTGCAAACTCTTCACGGATATAAGTTGAACTAATTTCCATCGCTAAGCCCTTATCTATTAAATGAAACGTGTTTCCGTCATCATGATTACGTAGTAATGGTGATCTGCCAATTGTTTTTAGCATATCTATTCCGTCACGAGCCATGACTATAAAACGGTTTTCTTTAACAAGCAGCTCTTCATTTCCCCATTTCCCATCACCAATATCAACAAGTAGGTCCGCACCCATAATAAAGAAAATTTCATCATTTGCAAACTTATTTTTGTAATGTTTTAAAGTTTCATATGTTGTAATTTTCCAAGCTTCTTGCTTCATTTCGTAATCATCTGCGATAAATCTATCATTCTCCTCAATCGCTAATTGAACCATGTTCCATCTATGTTCGTCTTCTGTGTTCATCGTTTTGTCTTTACGTTTACTTGAACAAGGTAAAAAAATGACTTGATCTAAGTGACAGCGATGCGCAACTGTACTTGCCGTCCAGAGGTGTACATTTGTAATCGGATCGAATGAAGAGCCGTAAATCCCTATTCTCGCCATGTTTGAAAACTCCTTTTCGAGAAAACTTACTTACTTGCAATCATCTCTTCTACTTTCAGTTTCACTTCCTCAATTTTCTTCATCTTGTTATTCCAACATTCTTGACTTAAATCAACCGGGTATTCTTCTGGCATAGTAGGTCGTTTATATTCATCCCACAGTAATTCTAAGTTTTCCTTTACAAACACTCGTATCTCTTCGAGAGTCGGGATTGTGTAGACTAACTTTCCTTTTTCAAAAATCGTATGATGTAGCTCTTTTGCCTCAAAGTTTGTGACAAATTTGCTTATATACGTATGAACTGGATGGAACATTTTGAGACGCTTTTCTTGCTCGGGTTTCTCGTGTTCTAATGCAATATAATCTCCTTCAGATTTCTGATTTACCTTATTGATAATTCTATAAACTTTTTTACGGCCTGGTGTTAAAACCTTTTCTGGATTACCACTTATTTTTATCGTATCAACCATTTCACCATTTTCATCTTCAATTGCAACTAGCTTATATACAGCACCTAATGCTGGTTGATCATATGCCGTAATTAGCTTTGTTCCAATCCCCCAAACATCGATACGTGCTCCTTGAGCTTTTAAGTTCATAATTGTATATTCATCTAAATCATTAGAAGCCGCAATTTTCACATGCTTAAATCCAGCTTCATCTAGCATTTTTCTGGCTTCCTTTGACAAATAAGCTAAATCTCCACTATCTAAGCGAATACCTTTAAAGTTAATATTTTCTCCTTCTTCTTTTGCAACACGAATAGCATTTGGTACTCCAGACTTTAGCGTATCGTACGTATCTACTAAAAATGTACAATCTTTGTCCTTTTGTCTAGCAGCATATTTTTTAAAGGCTGTGTATTCATCACGGTACGCTTGCACCATAGAGTGAGCATGAGTTCCAGACACAGGAATTCCAAATAGCTTACCTGCCCTTACATTTGAAGTTGAATCAAAGCCAGCAATATAGGCAGCTCTCGTACCCCATATTGCCGCATCCATTTCTTGTGCTCTTCTCGTACCAAATTCCATCGCAATATCATTTCCCACAACTTGCTTAATACGAGAAGCTTTTGTCGCAATTAACGTTTGATAGTTAATAATATTTAGTAACGGTGTTTCGATTAGTTGAACCTCAGCTAATGGGGCTGTAATACGTAGTATCGGTTCATTAGCGAAAACTAGGTCCCCTTCTCTCATTGACTGCAGTGTCCCTGTAAATCGAACACTTTTTAAATAATCAAGAAAATCTTCCTTATACCCCTCTTCTCTTAGGTACTCGATATCCGAATCGGTGAACTTAAATTCTTCTAGAAACTGGATAATTCTTTCTAATCCTGCAAAGATCGCATATCCGTTTTTAAATGGCAATTTTCTAAAATATAGTTCAAACACAGCTTCTTTATTATGAAAGCCATCATACCAATATGCCTCAGCCATATTTATTTGATATAAATCAGTATGCAGCGCTAAACTATCATCCGTGAATTTTGTCATCATTATGACCTCCCATTGTTGATTCAGTTTATAACACCCGCTACTTTCCTTTGTCCTGTTAAATTACTTCTGCTCCAATCGAACCAGTAAAGTGTCCTAATGCCCACTCATGACCTGCTTGGTTAAAGCTCGCCACTGCATCTTTGTATACGACCACTTTAAAGCCTTTATTGTAAGCATCTACAGCTGTGTGCAGAACACAAATGTCTGTACACACACCTACTAAATGTACTTCCTGAATTCCACGTTCTCGTAATTTGATTTCAAGATCTGTACCGGCAAAAGCTGAATATCTTGTTTTATCCATCCAATATACATTTTGGTCATCTTTAGACGATTGATAAACATCATTTAACTTTCCGTATAAATCTCGTCCTTCTGTATGCTCAATGTTATGTGGTGGAAAAAGCTTCGTTTCTGGGTGAAACTCATCATTTTCTTTATGCATATCAATTGCAAACACAACGTAATGACCATTGTTAATAAAATCTTCCGTAACTTTTACAATTGAACTCTCAATTTCTTGTCCTGGTACTCCACAAGTAAGTGCCCCATTTGTTGCAACAAAATCATTTGTGTAATCAATGTTAAGTAACGCCTTTTTCATCTTTCATTCCCCCATTTTTACTATTGATGTTTTGATAATTGTTAATCAATAAATACAAATATTAATACCTCGCTGTATAGATCGGCTTCACTATTTCCATATCTATAAATTCATACAGTTGTGCAGGTGATTTAGAAGTACGTTGTGTTTTTTTGCCTTCAACTTGTTTGATAAAAGGAAGTGACTTAATCTTGCGTGCAAATCCTGCTTCACTTGCAATCGCTGTATCGTTTGTAACTGTAAGCAAAACTGCCTGCAATTCCGAATACGTAAATTCTTTCGGTAAAAATCTTCTTGCGATTGTTGTTTGAAGTAGATCATTCGTAATCATTGAAACTGCATCTTGTATAATTTCTCGATGGTCAAACGCTAAGTCTAAATTAAACACTTCTTCAATCGAAAATAATTCAACTTCATCTGCATCATCATTTGCCTCTCTTGAAGAAAGTGAATGATCAGGTACAATTGCATAATGCCCATTAGTTATAATCCAACCCCTAGGATCTCTTCCTGGCTTATCGTATATCCCAAAATGCTTTATGTGAATCCCTTTAACTCCAGTTTCTTCTTCTAACTCACGCTTTGCTGCTTCGAAGGCTGATTCATCCTCTTGAACAAATCCACCAGGCAAGGCCCACTTTCCAGCCTCAATATTTATGTGACCCTCATCATTAATCACAGATCGTTTTATAAGCATTAGCTTTAATGTCATATGTGGTGGTTTGTATTCTTCGACCTTTTCAGAAACAATTGTAAAAACTGCGATATCAGATGTATAACCATCAGGAGTTCGATATCTTTTTACATCGTATTGCTTTAGTGCATCCTCGTTTGACATTTTCTCCACCCTTCACTTCTGTATAATTAACAATATGTTAATCGTTAATTTATTTATATGCTATTTTTTAACAATTGTCAACGTTTCATACATATTTTTTAGCGTTTCTTCGGTCTCGGCCATATAAAATAACTGACATAAAAAAGAAAAGCAATAACTAATACTACCGTCCACACATTCAGTATTGAAAAAAGGGCTTTATTACTTCCATCTTAATAAAAAAATGCATAAATTGGAATAATCATCCTAATTTAAAACCAAACTAAAATAAATACTTGTCTGACATCATGTCGTTGATCGCAGAAAGATTAAAGTCTTTTATAAGCCAAGGAAAATTTGTTTGAGGTGATGATAATGGGGTTATTGAATTCCATAACTGAATGGAATAAAGCTCGGCAAGAAAAGCATGTGTCGAATATGAAAGAAAAGGGCTATTGTCCACAGTGCTATGGGAAAGGATTTCACGCATATCCTGGGCATGAGTTTTCATTTTATACTGCATCGCTTGATTGCCCTGGCTGTGATGGAAGTGGATTATATGCAGATTGGGAAGCATTAAGTTAGAATAATTTTGCTGAAATGTTGTAAACTATCAATAGGATCTCTTCCGAAACATTCGCTTGTTGCGGGACACTTAACCATGTACGGGTCGGAAGAGATCCTTTTTTAACCCCAAACATTTGATGTTTGGGGTTTTTACTTTTATTCTCTTATTTGTCCTGTTCCGGACATTAAATATTTAACTGTCGTTAATGCAGGTAGCCCCATCGGACCGCGGGCATGAAGCTTTTGAGTCGAAATTCCGATTTCAGCACCAAATCCTAATGCCCCACCATCTGTAAAACGTGTAGAAGCATTATGATAAATGGCAGCCGCATCTACCTGTGACATAAAGTATTTTGCCGTTTCGGCATTATCGGTAATTACGGCTTCAGAGTGCTTCGTACCATACTGATCGATATGATCAATTGCTTCATCGACACTTTTTACTGTTTTAATGGCGATTCCTAATCCTAAGTACTCTTCAGCCCAGTCTTTCTCCGTCGCTAAGGATGCCATTGGAAATGAATTAACTACTGCCTCATCACCAAAAACATCAATCCCTTGCTCTTTTAACATTTCAAACAATTGTTTGTGATGTACATTAAACCACTCTTCATGAACAATAAGTGTTTCTGCTGCGTTGCATACAGCTGGCCTGTCTGTTTTCGCATTGATGAATATCGGCAAGGCTTTATTAATATCTGCATTTGCATCAATATAAATATGACAATTCCCTACTCCTGTTTCTAATACTGGAACCGTTGCATTGTTTACAACAGCAGAGATTAATGAAGCACCACCTCTAGGGATTAAGACGTCAATGTGTTCCTTCATCGTAAATAGCTGCTTTGTTACTTCACGATTTGTTGACGAGATAAACTGTACCGCTTCTTTAGGGATTCTTGTTTCCTCAAGAGCATTATGCATGATTTGTACAATCATTTTGTTAGACTCTAAGGCAGACGAGCCTCCTTTTAAGATCACAGCATTCCCTGACTTCAAAGCAAGACCAGTTGCATCAACAGTTACATTTGGTCTCGCTTCGTAGATCATTCCAATTACTCCAAGCGGAACGGTCACTGTATCGACCTTTAACCCGTTTTCCAGTGTCCAGCTAGATTTTACAATTCCCGTTGGATCCTCTAGCTCAGCAACTTGACACAAACCATCAGCAAAATCATTAATTCTCTCATGTGTTAACGTTAATCGATCGATAAGAGCGGAAGTGAAATTTGCTTTCTCTCCTTTTATCAAATCAAGTTTATTAGCTTTAAGTATAAGATTAGCATTTTTCTTTAACATACTAGCTACATGAAGAATCGCTTCATTTTTTTCTTCCGTTGATAGTAGATTTAGTATTTTCGCTGCTTTCTTTGCTTCTATTGCTTGCTGTTCAATTAAATTTGTTGTGGCAATAGACATCTAATACCTCCTTTATTTTTAAACTCCTACTGGTAGTGAAACTCCCAATTGACATACTAAATCATCGTAGTCGACAATTTGATTTCCTCTTTTATAGTCCATAGTTTCTAATTGTTCTGATGAGTATTTAGAAACCCCTAACCCAATCGAAATATGATTGTTATCCATAATTTTAACGACTGCACCTTGTTCAAATGTACCTTCTATTTGTGTTACTCCAGATAAACAAAGACTCTTTTTTTCCTTTACGATTTCATCTCGTCCATGTTTATTTACGACAATAACTCCTTTAGGTCCTGAATGAAATGCGATCCATTGTTTCTTTTGCGTTAGATTCACTACTTCATCTTTTGGTTCAAAGTAAGTACCTTTTGCTTTCCCTTGGATCGCCTCAATAAGTATGTTCGGCACTCCTGCTTTTCCTAAAAAGGTTTTAAGACCAGATGCCATTGCAATTTTCACTGCATCTATTTTAGATTTCATTCCACCTGTACCGACAGAACTTCCAGGTTCTCCTGCAGCTGCTTCTATTTGAGGTGTTATGACGTGTACCTTTTCAAGTAATTTAGCATGTTCATTTTTTCGAGGGTCATCATCATAAAGACCCTCGATATCAGATAGAATCATTAACTGAGCAGCACCTATTAAACCTGCTACCTTCGCAGATAGTGTGTCATTATCACCAAACTTCAAACGATCGACTGTAACCGTATCATTTTCATTAACAATCGGGATAATACCTCGTTCTAGTAATACATTTAATGTGTTTCGTACGTTTAAATAACGATTTTCATCTGAAAAGTCACTTCTTGTGATTAAAATTTGTGAGGCAACATAACCGTGAGATAAAAACAATTCAGAGTATGCTTCCATTAGTAATCCTTGACCAATAGAAGCAGCCGCTTGCTTCTCTGGAAGTTTATCCGGTCTCTCTAAAAATCCTAGTTTTCTATATCCTGCAGCGACGGCTCCAGATGATACAAGTAACACTTCATGGCCTGCATCCTTTAACTGAACAATTTCATCTACGAGTCGTTCTAGTTTTTTTCTGCTTATTTCTCCATGTAAACTCGTTAATGAGCTACTTCCAATTTTTATGACGATTCGAAGCTTACTGGCTTCAGAAATCATGTTATCACTCCTGTAATCTTCTTCTTCTGCTTTTCTATTGTGCTTTTGGTAGTAGCTTTTCTTCAAGTTGACTACTAATCTCATGTGATCGATTGGATGCCTGTTTGATTGCTTGGGTAATGGCCTTTCCTCCACCGTGCTTAGCAAGCGCCGCTAATCCAGCAGCAGTGGTTCCATTCGGTGAGGTTACATTTTCTCGTAACGTAGCAGGTGTTTCGTCCGCTTCCATAATCATTTTTGCCGCTCCAAGTATTGTTTGTGCCATAATTTCCCGAGTCGTTTCTGTATCTAGGCCACCTTCTTTACCGGCACGCTCCATATGCTCCATTAAATAATAAAAATATGCTGGGCCACTTCCGGCAATACCTGTGAAGATGTCCATTTGCTCTTCCTTAATTTCGAAGACCTTTCCAATACAAGTAAGTAGTTCTTTAGCAATGGTTATTTGACTTTTTTCTGTAAATGTTCCCGGGGCAATGGCAGTAGCTGATTCACTGATCATGCTAGAAGTATTCGGCATGACGCGAAGTACTTGCTGGCCATATTTTAAGTGGTGTTCCATAAATGAAGTAGTAATACCCGCTAGTACTGATATTATGAGTTGGTGTGGTTGAAGTTCATTTCTAATCGAATCGAGTGCAATTTGAGCATCTTTTGGCTTCATAGCAAGCACAATGATATCTAGCTCTTTCATTGGGAGCTCTTCTCTTTTCACTCCCTTTATTCCATAACCTGTTTCAAGTTCTCTTAAACGTTCAACATTACTTTTATTTGAAACATATATGTGATCCTTTGGTAATTTTTTTGCGTTTACAATTCCGGCAATCATTGCTTCTGCCATTGATCCGGCACCTATAAATCCAATTTTTTTGTTTTTTAACATCCAATCTCCCCTATGTTTGTTCTTATTTTTGTTCTCATTTTTAAAGCATGATTTTATCCTAACATGTTCAAAATTTGTTTCAAGGGCTTTTGAAAATGTTAGTAGTATATGGCTCAGAAAGTGAGTGAAAGCGCTAACATTTACCAATAATGTCACGACATCCTATCTGAAGAGGAATTATCATCGATAATCAGAGTATTCAATGATATTTCATTTTTTCTAACAATCTCTTCCATGTCGAATATGGAGGAAAAGTGTCATTCGCTCAATAAATTTGAAACTTTTTATTCTCGTCACTTGAACTTAGTGGAAGATTTGAAGATAATAAACACATAGGTTTAAATATAGAGGTGAATGTTTGTGGTGAAGTTAGAAGGTTGGTTTTTATGGTTCATCCTTTTTTGGGTCGTGTTTTTAGTAACGATGATGTCTATTGGCGGCTTTTTCATGTTCCGTAAGTTCTTGAAGCGACTACCAAAAGAAGATGGAATGAGTGAGCTTGATTGGCAGGATGCATTCCTTGAACAAACTCGACATTTATGGCCACAAGATCAAAAGGATTTACTAGAAGAATTAGTTGAGCCAGTACCAGAGCTTTTCAGAGATGTGGCAAGGCAAAAGATTGCAGGGAAGATTGGGGAACTAGCTTTAAATGAAAAAGTTTCTAAAATTACACAGGACCTTGTAATTAGAGGCTATATAATTGCAACTCCGAAGAGAGATTATAAGTTTTTAGTAAAAAAGTTAAATGAGAAGAAGATAGATTTAGAGCCGTATGAAGAATTACTATCTTAATATCAAAAAAGCTCTAGCGACTGTGAGCCGCTAGAGCTTCTTCTATATTACGGGTGTTTGGACTATTTCATTTTGCAGCCTCTTAAAGGAGATATACATGGAAATTCTCCATGGAATAATCATGCCTAATGCTAATAAATAGAACATTCCACCCAACTCACCAATATCAATTGTATTGCTCAGGAAGAACTTTAATATAATACGAAGAATTAATAACCCAAATAAAATAAAAATAAATGCTTTAGAACGCTTTAAATAGATTCCATTCTCTTTTACTTCAAATTGAGATGTCTTAATTAATAGAATTGAAAATATCATACCCACACTTATTGCTTCTATTATTTCAAGAGGAGTAACACGAAACATCGGAAATAAAAACATGAGAGATCCAGTACTCATAAATAGGGGTGGTAATATTATTTTCCTAGCTGTAGCTGGTTTTTCAGCTGCCTTTATTCGTATAAATATAGCAAAAATAGCCATCATCGTTGCGAGTATGGTTGAAAGTATAAGCAATGTTACCAATCCTTTATTTAGATATACCAATATCCTCTATTATAACTCTTTTTTCATTGAAAAAGCCATTTAAGAATATCTTAAATGACTTATCACTTTATTTAACTTAGTACTCGTTGTATTGCTTCTAGTACACGGTTCTCTTCAAATGGTTTTACAATGAAATCTTTCGCTCCAGCTTCGATTGCTTCTACAACCATTTTTTGCTGCCCCATTGCCGAACACATGATTACCTTCGCAGACGAATGATTTTGTTTAATTTCTCTTAATGCATCGATGCCATTCATTTCAGGCATTGTGATATCCATCGTCACTAAATCTGGTTGCAACTGATTAAATAGAGAAATCGCTTCTTTTCCATTTTCTGCTTCCCCTACTACTTCGTGATTCCCTTTTTCAAGGATGGTGGAAAGTGTCATTCTCATAAATTTAGCATCGTCTACTATAAGAATTCTAGCCATGTCTAGTTCCCCCTTATTCTATCCGAATGTGTCTTTCTACTCGGAACGATCCTCTGCAATTGAAAGGATAATGGTCATCGTCACACCAACAACAGTTAAATAAACACCAATATCAAATAATACTGCTGTTGCCAAATGTGTTTTTCCTAGTATTGGTAAATAAAAGTAATCATCTGTATGACTCAAAAAAGGCTGATCGAAGAAAAACGAACCAATTCCAGTCGCAACTGCAATGGCTAGTCCAAGTCCAATTAGAAATATAAAACTAATTCGAGTCATCTTCTTAATAGGTGCAATTCCATATGTAATATACATAAGTATTAGTGCACCAGCTGTCATTAACCCTCCTATAAAACCTCCACCTGGCATGTTATGCCCAGCAAGAAATAACTTAAAAGAAAAGGCTAATATAATAAATACAATAATATTTGTGGTAGTTTTGAGAATTAGATCATTCGTTCTCACTCTCTCACTCCTAACTTATGGTAATACATGTAGTCTTTTTATTATAATACAATTTCATCCATGATGTAAAAAAACTTTAGAAACCAGTAAAGCCACCAAACATATTCGTAAAGAAAATGGTGATTCTTGTCATCCAGTCGAAGAAAAGAAATATCCCCATCACAATCATTAAGTAGCCGCCTACCTTCATAATGATTGCATTATGTTTCTTAATCCATTGAAGTTGGCCAATAAAAAATGAAAGTATAAAAAACGGAATGGCAAATCCTAAAATATAAGCAACCATATAAATAACGCTAGATCCAGGGTTCGTAGCTGCTAACGCAAAAACAGATAACAAAATAGGTCCAGTACACGGAGTCCATCCAGCAGCAAAGGCAAGGCCAATGACAAATGAACCAAGATAGCCAGCAGGTCTATTTTTGACATTCACTCTACGGTCAATCATCATAAATTCTGGTGTAAAAACTCCTATAATCACGAGTCCCAGGAATACGATTAATATTGCTCCAATTTGGCGGATTAAGTTATTATAATCTGCAAAAAACGACCCGATAAACGTCGCAGAATATCCTATTGCGATAAAGATGACGGAAAATCCAATAAGGAAAAACAATGTATGTAAGAAGCTTTTTCTTCTCAGCATTGCATTATCATTTTTCAAATCACTCACACTCATACCTGTAATATAAGATAAAAAGGCAGGATATAGAGGTAAGCAGCACGGTGAGATAAAGGATAAAAACCCTGCTCCAAATGCTAAAAATATATTTATATCGGTCAATCCCTTTCACTCCTAGTTTCTTTTTTATCATTGTATCAAATCTTAGGCAGATTATCTCCTCAAAAGCTTGACGACTTTGTGTCATACAGGTGAGTTTGCTTCATGACTTATTCTTTTTTCCTTTGTTTGGAGATTGAAATTATTACCATCCTTTTGTATACTTGTCCTAAAGGTTACTCGGAAAGGAACATGACCCGTGAGAAAACACGAATTACTAGCACTTATCGAACAGAAACGCCAAGAATTAATTCAAGTAGTTGCTGCAAACGGGCTTGCTTCTTCAGTTACAATTAAATGTAGCAAACAATTAGACGATCTATTAAACACATATAATCGTAAACACTTACAAGGAATTCACAGTTAAACTAGCCTATATGGCTAGTTTTTTGTTTTATATGACCCCAAAAAGGTTCTGTTACAACTAACATGTATATTTACTTTATACGGATGTATTTATTAAGACACGTTAGTAATAACACCCTACATAAATTCTAGTACTGTGGTAATGATTATACTTTGAACCAAAAGAATAGAAATAGATTTCATACTTACTTTATGGTCAGTTTTCTTCATCAAATAAGTTTCAAGAATATAATTGATGATCAATACAAAAACAAATACGATTATAAAGGAAAAATAAAAATGCACAGAATACGTTGCCATAATGCAAAACTCCTTTTTAGTCATTATTAACATATTCTAATTATCTCAAATTCAGCTGGAATAATAGAATGATAAATATTTGAGGTAACATTACGGACAAAGAAATCGAGTACAAAACCTTTGTGATTTTATACTCGATTACAAATGCATTATTAGAACTACTTTTTAATGTGATACGATATCCTGAATTTTATCATTCGCTTGGTTTTGCAGTAAGTACATCTTGTAATACAAACCTTGTTTTTCGAGTAATTGTTGGTGATTACCTCGTTCTACAATTTCTCCTTGATGTAGCACGAGTATTTGTTCAGCATCTTGAATGGTTGAGAGACGATGTGCAATCGCAATGGTTGTTCTACCTTTTCTCATCTTCGAAAGTGCTTCTTGGATGTATCCCTCTGTTTCTGTATCAATGTTTGCTGTCGCTTCATCTAATACGAGAATTTTGGGATTTGTCGCGATTGTTCGAGCAAATGCAACTAGCTGTCTTTGTCCACTCGAGAAGGTTGTTCCTCTTTCAGTAACTTCTTGATTATACTGCTCAGCAAGCTTTTCAATGAATTGATCTGCTTGAACGAACCTAGCAGCTTCCTTTACGTCTTCGTCCGTAATGTCCTCATTATATAACTGAATATTTTTCTTAATTGTTCCTGCGAAAAGGAATGGATCTTGTAAAACTAATCCAATCTTTTTACGAAGTTCATGATCTTGATATTCCTTTAACGAAGTACCATCAATGAGGATTTCCCCTCGATCTTCAATATCATAAAATCTCATAAACAAGTTGATAATCGAACTTTTCCCGCTTCCTGTGTGACCGACTAAAGCAACCGTTTCACCAGGTTTTGCTGTGAATGAAATATTCTTTAATACGTCACGCTTTCCGTCGTAGGAAAAGCTTACATTATTAAACTCGATTTCACCTTTTTTAATTTCGGGATTCTTTTCTCCAATCGCAGTCGGTGCATTTTCCTTGTCATCTAGCAAATCAAACACACGCGTAGCCGAGACGATTGCCTGTTGATATAGAGATAATCGCATCATCATATGATTAATAGGTTCAAAGAAACGATCTAAATAGTTCACAAAGGCGTAAATAACCCCAATTTCAATCGGACTATTAAATGAGGAGATTCCAAAAAAGCTTAACACTAAAATTAGTGAGACTACATAAACAAAATCAATCGCTGGTCGCAAAAGAATACCATCTAATTTTATGTTACGAATTCCTGCTTTAAAATGACCTTCATTAATTTCAGAGAATTCCTTTCGTAGTCTTCTCTCTTGCCTGAACACTTGAATGATCGCCATCCCTTGTAACGATTCATTAATCTTAGCATTCAGTTGGCTCAACTTTTCTCTCATATCATGATAATAGACGGAACTATACTTTCGATAGGCCCTCATGATGAAGAAAATGATCGGAATGATTACTAAGCAAAAAAGTGCTAACTTAACATTCAATATAAACATGGCAATAAAGATACCAATTAAGAAAAAGATATTTTGAATAAATACCGATAATACACTCGTAAACATTTCTTTAATAGCTTCTGTATCGTTTGTGACTCTTGAAACGATACTTCCACCTGGAGTTTTATCAAAAAACTTCAATCCTAGCTTTTGTACTTTAGAATACACATCAATTCGTAATTGTTGAATAATTTTCAACGCGATTTTATTAAATAAAAACAGTTGAAAATATTGTACAAACACCTTCGCAATATGCACGCCTATATAAATGATTGCTAAATATAATAAGGGCTCAAACGGAAAGTGCTCCTTCACAAGGTAATCATCAAGAAATATTTTGATTAAATATGGACCTAGAAGTTCAAAAATTGTACCAAAAAATAATAAAACAAACGCAATTACGATAGATTTTTTATGTGGTACGCTGTATTTAAGCAAACGCCATAACACGATTCGTTGTTCTTTTGCACTTGAGTTTGAAGCCTTTTCATTTTCTGTCATACGTTTAACCTCCATGTTCCACAAGAGATTCTAGTTGCTGTCTGTGGTACATATCTTTATACCAACCTTCTTCTTCCATCAATTGTTCATGCTTTCCTCGTTGTACGATACTTCCGTCTTCTAACACGATAATTAGATCAGCATGCTCAATTGCACTTAATCGGTGAGAAGTAATAATCGTTGTCTTCCCTTCACGATTCTCTCTTAAAGAAGATAAAATCGCCTCTTCCGTTTTTGCATCCACTGCTGATAAAGAATCATCAAGTATCAACACTTCTGGATTCACTAATAACGCACGTGCAATCGAAATCCGTTGCTTTTGTCCTCCGGAAAGTGAAACACCGCGCTCTCCTACTACCGTTTCATATCCATCTGTAAAGCCAACAATGTCGTCATGAATATGTGCGGCTTTTGCTGCATCCATAATCTCCTTCATCATCGAAGCTGGTCTTGCAAAAGCAATATTATCTCCTACAGTTGCCGAGAATAAGAAGTGGTCTTGTGGAACATATCCAATTGAAGCTCTCAGTGCATCACGAGTGTATTCATCGATGTTATGATTTCCAAATTTTATTATTCCATCATAGCCTTCAAATTCACGAATGAATAGTTTTAGTAACGTCGTCTTTCCAGCACCTGTTTTCCCAACAATCCCTAATGTTTGACCCTGTTGTAATTGAAAACGTATGTCCCGTAATAATGCTTCGTGAGAGGTTGTATACGTAAAGTTCTGTATGTCATATGTAATATCACCCGTTGGAGGTGTAGTAACTGCATCACTCATATCCGTAATATCCTCTTTTTCAGCTAGCAGGTTTTGGACACGGTCATATGATGCTCTTCCTCGTTCCACAATGTTGAATAGCCACCCAAATGCTAGCATTGGCCATATTAATAATCCTAAATATGTAGTAAATGAAATCAATTGTCCAATCGACATTTCACCTGTAACAACATATCGAGCACCAACCACTACTGCTAGAATAAAAGAAATTCCAACAATGAATGATATCGTCGGATCAAATAATGCATCAATTTTCGCTACAGCAATATTTTTATTTACGACATCCTCTGATTGTTCAACAAATGAGTCAGTATCTTCTTTTTCTTGACCAAATGTTTTAATTACCTTAATACCGCTAATGCTTTCTTGTACCTTGTCATTTAACGAGGAAAATGCTTCTTGGGCTTTAAGGAATTTTGCGTGTAATAATTTTCCGTAATGACTTGTTAAGATAGCCATAAACGGCATCGGAATTAAACAAATGAGTGTCAGTTTCCAGCTAATCGTAGCCGCCATCGTAATAATGACAAAACCACCCGTAATGATTGAATCAGCTAATGTTAGGACACCAGCTCCAGCCGTTTGTTGAATAGCTTGTAGATCATTCGTTGAATGTGCCATCAAGTCTCCAACTCTACGACGTTGATAAAAATTTTGAGACATTTTTGTAAAATGTTCATACAGTTGATTTCTAAGCAATCTTGCTAATCTTACCGAAGAGCCGAAGATCATAATTCTCCAAAAATAACGTAAAACATAGATTGCAATTGCCATAGCTAATAGCGCAAATAGCCAAGTACTTAAAATCTCCTTTGTTAGTGTGTTTTCGTTTATATGGTCCACTACAATACCAATAACCTTTGGAGGCAGTAATTGCAGGATTCCTACAAAAACTAAAAGCAGGATACCTATTGCATATGCTTTTCCTTCTTCTTTAAAAAACCACCATAAGTCTTTAAAAATGCTCATGTTCGCACCACCCTAGTCACTTATCGAACACTAGTTTAGCACAGAATGATGAAGAATTGGTGAAAACAAAACTGAAATATCGAAATTATTTATGATATATAAATTTTGCAAATACAAAACACCACAGTAAAAACTGGGGTGTTAGACAACTTCAAGGGGACTTAAAAAATTGTCGATGCAGGCGATGCTTACTTTTGCAGCTGTGAATCTAAAAAAGATGGCAACCTTGACGTGGCAAGGTCCAAACTATGTTTAAGTACATGCCTCCGAGAGGTCTGAAAACTATTTATTAATGATAAAAAGCTAAAAGGCAATTCGAATGATTACATTCGAATTGCCTTTTGTCGACAGTCTGACACCACAGTAAAACTGTGGTGTTGTTTGATTACACATATAAAAATTCGTTTGAGATTGTTTTTAACACATCTTTTACTTTCTGAACACCATCACGAACAGAGTCAATAAAGACTGTATGAATATCTGTCTCATATTGCTGAGAAGTATAGTCATATCTTGGATCGTAGTATTCTTTGAGTAGAAGTAAAACAATTTGATAAATATCCTTCTTTTGTAAAAGGTCTGATATTTGTTCAAATAAATCTTGGTGTAATCTCTTTTTTAGGTGAAGAATTGCTTCTTGAAATTGGTCAAAATGAAGATCGAAGCGATACGCATCACAAATATTCTGCGCACGTTTTTCTAACTCCATTTCAATATGAATTCGCACACCTTTTTCTTTTCCTTTTAAGAGGAAATCGGGAAGTACTACTGCACCAATTCGTTTACTTTCTGCTTCAATGATATAAAAGGGAGAATCTCGTAGCTCATGCAAACGATGGTACAACAAACTTTCAAATTCTTTTTGACTTCTTGGTTCTAGTCCAATATGTCCAAAGATTGATCCTCTGTGGTTTACAAGTCTTTCTAGATTAATTACTGGGTACTGTTCATCTTCAAGTATCGTTAAAATATCTGTTTTGTTTGTACCCGTTAATCCTTCCAGAACGATATAACGCTTTTCCATATGACTAGGAACTTCTAGCTCTTCCATGATCAATTGACGATAAGATCTTATTCCGCCTTCTAGCTGAAAAATTGGAACATCCATCATTCCCATTACAGATGCAATCGATTTACTTCTCATTCCTCCACGCCAGCAGTACACAACCATTGATTGATCAGCGTATTGCTCGTGTAATTGTTTGACTTGATTATAAAGGGTAGAAAGCTTAGATCCTAGAATTTCAATTCCACGATCCCTTGCATACTCCCTCCCTTTTTGTTTATATAACGTTCCAACCTCTGCACGTTCTTCATCTGAGAAGATTGGTATATTTACAGCGCCTGGAATATGAAATTCTTGAAACTCACTCGGAGATCTAACATCAATCATTGGATACGAATTTTCTAGAATATCGACTATCTTTATTGTAGGAACTGTATGCTTATTATTCATATTTTTGTTTCATCTCTTTCTTTATCTAACTATGCTTATTATACGTCTGTAAGGACAAAAAGAAAAGCGCACGGTCTAATGGAAAAACGCTCGCTTTTTCTTCAGTGCGATACACAGTAACCACCTTGGTAATCCCGGTACTTGAAAAACCTAGTGCTTCTGACGACAAGTGTATTCATTTAGTCATATTTGTGTGTACTAATAAGAAAAGCACCCCAAAAGGAGTGCTTGTCCAACTATTTCATTTGCTTGTTCATTGCTTGCATCATTTGATTGATTTTCTTTTGAGACGGTTTTTGTCCCATTTGCATCATCATTACCCTTAACATTTGTTCGTTAATAGGTGGGTTTTTCTTTAAGTAATTCATCATGTATTGACGTGCTATGAAAAAACCTAGTGCTACTCCAGCAACAAGTGCTAGAACACTGATTAAGATCCATACCCATGTATCCATCTTACTTCCTCCTTCAAGTTGTCTATCTTACAGTTTACTAAATGTATTTCGAATATACAATATGAAAGTATCAATTACACAAATTTTCGTTGTTTAACTGGTGAAATCCAGCCAAATCGTTTCTGCACAAAATCAATAGCCAAAAATCTAGAATCCCATTTTCTTAATAAATCAAAAAATATCATTTCTGCTTCATAGTTTCCTACTCCAACTAGCATAATAGAACGCTCATTTACAAACAATCTTGCTTTACTTTTTCCATTCTGAAGAGTTAAGCAATGGCCTTCTTTTGTTACCTCATAATTACCATTTTTGCTCATTTCAATCTCAATAAATTGATTTATATGTATGCCAGGAATTGATTTCGTTATATATTCCATTTGTTTTGTTAAGATAGAATCATTTTGTTGTGGCAGTTCATGTACTTCTTTAAACAATCTATAAAACATACCTTCACGGCCAAAATAATGATAAGCAAACTCTTCCTCTATCCAAAAGATCGTATATTCTCTCACGAAATCAGACCTCCATTCATAACCTATATATTTATGTCTCATTATAAGGCTTCATAACTGAAATGCTTGTCTACTTTTGGTAAGAACTTTCACTTTTTTTGTCGAAAGGCAATTTTCAAATGTTAGTAATAAAAAATCCCCTTATTTTCATAAGGGGAAGGACTTCATTAATTATTGAAGAGAGCTTTAGTTTTTGCTACAACGTTTGCTACAGAGAATCCAAATTCTTCTAAGACCTTGTTACCAGGTGCTGATGCTCCAAACGTATGAATTCCTAGAACATCTCCTTCATCACCTGTATAACGTTCCCATCCAAGCGGCGTTGCCATTTCAATTCCTAAACGCTTTTTAACTGATTTAGGAAGGACAGTCTCTTTATATTCCTTTGATTGCTGTTCAAAGCGGTACCATGAAGGCATACTTACGACAGAAACAGAGATTCCTTCTTTCTCTAATTCCTTTTGTGCTTCTACAGCTAACCCTACTTCAGAACCAGTTGCTAAAAGAAGCGCATCTGGTGTTTCTTTAGAAGAATTCGAGACAACATATGCCCCTTTCTTCACACCTTCATAGCTATCAGATTTTGTAGAATCTAAAGTAGGAAGGTTTTGCCTAGTTAATACAAGTAAAGTAGGTGTGTCTGTTGATTCGATTGCTAGCTTCCAAGCAGCAGCAGTTTCATTCCCATCAGCGGGACGAATTACATCTAAACCTGGCATTGCGCGAAGTGATGGTAATTGTTCGATCGGCTCATGTGTTGGTCCGTCTTCCCCTACTGCAATACTATCATGCGTGAAAACATACGTAACAGGTAACTTCATTAGAGCAGCTAATCGAATGGCAGGACGTAAATAATCTGAGAATACAAAGAATGTACCACCAAATACCTTTAATCCACCGTGCAAGGACATACCATTTAAAGCAGCACCCATTGCAAATTCACGAACTCCAAACCAGATGTTTCGACCACCATAATTTTCAGCTGAGAAATCAGTCGCACCTTTAATCATAGTATTATTAGAACCGGCTAAATCAGCAGATCCACCGAATAATGCTGGTAGGTTCTTTGCAATACCATTTAATGCTTCACCAGATGAAGCACGGCTTGCAATGCTCTTACCAGGCTCATACACCGGAAGGTCCTTATCCCATCCTTCAGGAAGTTGGCCACTCAATGCAACTTTTAACTCACTTGCTAGTTCTGGGTATTTTTCTTCATACGATTTAAATAGCTCATTCCATTCATGTTCTACAGATTGACCTTTTTCTACTACTTCCTTTTGGAAGTGTGCGTACACTTCATCAGGAACATGGAAGTCTTCCTCAAATGTCCATGTATAAGCTTCTTTAGTCAATTTTAGTTCGTCAGCACCTAATGGTTTGCCGTGAACTTCTGACGTTCCTGCCATATTCGGTGATCCATAACCAATAACCGTCTTAACTTCAATTAGTGTTGGACGGTCTTGATCTTCTTTCGCTGCTACAAGTGCACGACTAATTTCTTCAAGATTATTTCCGTCTTCAACACGAATAACCTGCCATCCATATGCTTTAAAACGATCTTCAACATTTTCAGAGAATGCTTTATTTAGCTCTCCATCTAAGGAAATGTCATTTGAGTCATATAATACAACTAGTCTACCTAGCTTTAGATGTGCAGCTAATGAGGCAGCTTCGGCAGATACGCCTTCCATTAAGTCTCCATCACCACAAATCGAATATGTATAATGGTCCACAACATTGAAGCCTTCTTTATTATATTTACCAGCTAAATGTCTTTCAGCCATTGCCATTCCGACAGCCATCGCAACACCCTGTCCCAGTGGACCAGTTGTCGCTTCTACACCTGGAGTGTGACCATACTCAGGATGACCTGGTGTTCTACTTCCCCATTGACGGAAATCTTTAATATCCTCCATTGTAAGGTCGTATCCTGAAATGTGTAGCAGGCTATAAAGTAACATAGACCCATGACCTGCAGATAATACAAAACGATCACGGTTAAACCATTCAGGATTTTTAGGATTATGATTCATGAATTTTGTCCATAGTTCATATGCCATTGGAGCAGCCCCCATTGGCATCCCTGGGTGACCGGATTTTGCCTTTTCTATTGCATCAATAGATAGAGTACGAATTGCATTAATAGATAACTTATCAATTGTTTCCATTTTATCTAGCATCCCTTCTAATTATGTATAGTCCCAATGTAGCTGATTTATTTAATCGCCACTTATTAGTGAAGACCTTTTCTTCTAAGTTTACTTTCTCTTAACTTCTTAGGAGTCACATCATTTCCTTTATCATCCACTACCTTTATAGTGTGTAATTGATCGCTCATTTGTCCTCTAAATACCTTTAGATATTCCTGACGCAATAGTTGCTGCTCTTGCTTTTCACCATCAGTCAATCCAACCTCTTTCGCCTTCTTCGCTAAGTGATTAATTCGTGCTAATTTATCTTGTGATAACATGGTTAGTATACTCCTTTATTCTATACTTAAACAATGAATATCCATTATATCTCACTCTATGTCATAAGGACATATTTTCCATAAATAGTTCATTGAATGAGATAAACGTATCATACTAAAAGAACCTGCTTCTATCAAGCAGGTTACCTCGTAGTCTTTACATATTCTAAGTAGCGTCTATTTACCGTTGCTTTAGAAACATTATACCCAAAGCCTCTTAACGTTGCAGCAATTTCTTCGAAAGTAAGGTTGTTGCTTCGTAATCTAATGATTTCATCAATTGGGACCTCTTTCTTTTCACGTCCTGTACTCGCAATTGAATGGTCTAAATTTTTAGTTGGTGAATATCCATTTCTAATTGCTTTTTGAACTCCTCTACTTATTTTTAAATTATGTATTTTGCGTTGAAACTCTTCTACTACACTAACAATATTTAATACCATTGAGTCACCATCTGAAAGCTCTATTTCACCTTGGTTAATTGAAGTATAAATAGATACACCTTCTTTATGTAGCAAGTGGAATAACGCTAGTTTCGCATTCCCTCTTCCAAGTCGCGTCTCATCCTGAATTAAGAGAACGTCGACATCCCGGCTTTTAATTACTTTTATCATTTCAAAAATACCGTCACGATCTATGTCAAACCCACTTGCTTTGTCCATTATAGATGTTATGACATTTATATTATGGAGGTTTGCCAATTGCATAAGCTCTTCTTGTTGTCTTTGTAATGATGTATCTTGTGATTCTTTATCAGTGCTAACACGGGTATATATCATTCCATTCATAATATTTATCTCTCACCGTCAGCAACGATTATGATTGAATTTCCTTTGTCTTTCTTTTCAATAGGAAGAATTAACACTGTCCCGATTGCTATATGGTCTGCGTCTACTTTATTTTTATCTTCGACCCATTTTACAAATTCCCATGTTGATAAGTTATGATCCTTTGCATATTTCTCAGCAAGTTCCCAAACCGTTTCATTAGCTGCAATCTCCATTTGTATGTATTGGTCCTCTAATCGATCATCATTAGTCATATATGAAATAAGATAAAAAGCTCCGATTGATAATATAAATGCTATATAAAAAGCTAGATTCATAGTTTTAATTTTCATTGTAATTCCTCCGATATAGAATGTTTGTTCGTTTCCTATACCATCATAATACGAACAAACATTCTAAGTCAACAGCTTTTTTCGAACTTATGTTTGTATATTTAATTGGTACATGTTATAATGTTTGTAATAATATGGAGGCAAAGAGGTGTCTAAATGAAGAAACTATCAAAAAGGCAACAAGATATATTAGAGTTCATAAAAAAAGAAGTGAATCAAAAAGGTTATCCACCCTCTGTACGTGAGATTGGAGAAGCTGTCGGACTAGCTTCTAGTTCTACCGTTCATGGTCACCTTGCTAGATTAGAAAGCAAAGGCTTAATTCGAAGAGACCCTACAAAACCAAGAGCGATTGAAATACTTGATCAAGATGTTGTAACGCCTATGTATTCCAGCTCAGTAGTTAATGTACCTATTATCGGTAAAGTAACTGCTGGTCAACCGATTACAGCAATTGAAAATGTAGATGACTATTTCCCAATTCCAGACCGATACGTATCACCAGACGATAAGGTATTTATGCTTGAGATTATGGGAGACAGTATGATTGAAGCTGGAATTTTTGACGGAGACTTAGTACTCGTCCGTCAACAACATACAGCGAATAATGGAGATATTGTAGTCGCAATGACAGAAGAGGATGAAGCAACTGTTAAACGTTTCTTCAAAGAAAAAGATTATTTCAGACTACAGCCTGAGAACTCAAGCCTATCTCCAATTATTTTAAAGAATGTATCGATACTTGGAAAAGTTATCGGCGTTTATAGAACACTACACTAAAAATAAAAGGGCACATTATGTGCCCTTTAGCTTTGGTTACATTCCCTTATTTTTCTTCACTTCATCTACCATATCAATGTATAATACACCTACTATAAACGGCCAAAATACAATAACTGCAGCTAATTGAAGAAATTCAAATAACGATTTTTCCTTCATTATGAATTGACCTCTTCTATCCGCAATTAAAATCCCAGCTAACAAATAGATGCTTATCATTAATATCATAATTGAACCTCCTAATAGTGGCTCTCGTTTGTATAGTATATGTAAGAAGATGTGAAAATGGGACTATTTTTTGTTAAAAATACAGATTTTTCTGAATACTTTTTACTTATTGTATCTCTATTCAAAAATTTAGCTTTATCTAAGAATTATGTACTATACTCCTTTTGAAAAATGCTTCGTTTAACAATAATATTTGCTTCAGTTTTCCACAGGACGCAGCATACCTTAGCAATGATAATTACCCGAATTTCCCACTACACCTATTGCATAAATTCAACATAGTTAGTAATCACAGACAATAAAAAAACCTTAGCACGAAATATAGTGCTAAGGCTTCACTTTATTAATACGTAGTCATATACTGTTCACGTTCCCAAGGATGAACTTGTGTGCGGAACATATCCCATTCGATTTCTTTTGCTTCGATGAAGTGTTCTAGTAAGTGCTCACCTAATGCACCTTTAATTACTTCGTCAGCCTTTAACAGATCAAGAGCTTGTGCAAGAGTTGCTGGAAGGTCTTCAATTCCATTTTCTAAACGCTCTGCCTTATTCATTACATAAATGTTTCTATCAACCGGCTTTGGAGCACTTAATTTGTTTTTAATTCCATCTAGACCAGCAGCTAACAATACGGCCATCGATAGGTATGGATTTGCTGCAGGGTCTGGGCTACGAACTTCAACACGTGTACTTAATCCGCGAGAAGACGGAATACGAATTAACGGACTTCTGTTACGTGCAGACCATGCTACATAACAAGGTGCTTCATAACCAGGAACTAAACGCTTATATGAGTTTACCGTTGGATTTGTTACAGCTGTAAAAGCAGGAGCATGCTTAAGGATACCAGCAATAAAATGACGGGCTGTTTCACTTAATTGTAAATCTCCATTTGGATCAAAGAATGCATTTTCGTTACCATTGAATAATGAAAGGTTGGCGTGCATTCCAGAACCGTTAACTCCAAATAATGGTTTCGGCATAAATGTTGCATGCAATCCATGCTTACGAGCAATTGTCTTAACTACTAATTTAAACGTTTGAATATCATCACAAGCTTTTAATGCATTTGCATATTTAAAATCGATTTCGTGTTGCCCTGGTGCTACTTCGTGGTGAGAAGCTTCAATTTCGAAACCCATTTCCTCAAGCTCTAAAACGATATCACGACGACAATTTTCACCTAAGTCGATCGGTGCAAAGTCGAAATAACCACCTGCATCGTTAAGCTCTAAGGTTGGCTCACCTTTCTCATCAAGTTTGAAAAGGAAGAATTCCGGCTCAGGTCCAAGATTAAAATCTGTGAATCCTAGCTCCTCCATTTCTTTTAATACACGCTTTAAATTGTTACGTGGATCCCCTTCAAATGGAGTTCCATCAGGATTATAAATATCACAAATCAAACGTGCTACTTTCCCTTTTTCAGCAGTCCAAGGGAAAACTACCCATGTATCAAGGTCAGGAAACAAATACATATCAGACTCTTCAATACGAACGAAACCTTCAATAGAAGAGCCGTCAAACATCATCTTATTGTCTAGCGCCTTCTCTAATTGACTAGATGGAATTTCTACGTTTTTAATAATTCCTAGTAAATCCGTGAACTGAAGACGAATGTATTTTACATTTTCTTCTTTTGCAATACGAAAAATATCCTCTTTTGAAAACTTTGACATTGGTATTCCTCCCCAATAATTTAAAATTATTATAAATCAAGGTTAACTTAGTGAAAGAACCTCGACATATCACCTTGTCTTAAGGATGTACGATTAAATCGTCCAGCTTGAATGAGTTCGTCCTTTAATAGCTTGCGAAGTTCATTGTCGCTCAATTCCTTCTTTACAACTTTTTCTTCTTTCTCTTCTTCATCTGATTCGGTTGGATTTGGAATAAGTATTTTCTTAATACCAGCCATATTCACACCTTGATCAATTAAATCTTTGATTTCTAGTAATCGGCTGACATCATTAAAAGAAAATAATCTTCGATTTCCTTCTGTTCTGGCTGGATTAACCAATCCATGCTCTTCGTAATAACGGATTTGACGAGCAGACAACTCTGTCAAGCTCATTACTGTTCCGATTGGAAATAAAGGCATATTACGACGTATATTGTCACTCACTTCAAATCCTCCTTTTTTATACTTCTTGATTCCATTGTATGCGATGTAAGAAAAAGTGTCAATATGATGTTAGATTTTATAACACGAAAAATAAAAAAGGGAAATGTATGCTACAACATACATTTCCCCACTCTCTAAATTGTAAACAAACCTTTCTCCATTAACGAATCGACGGCAGAGCAAATCGCCATTTTCACATGGCTATAGGTTAATCCTCCTTGAACGTATGCTACAAAAGGACTTCTAAGTGGACCATCTGCTGATAATTCAATACTTGCCCCTTGTATGAACGTTCCTGCCGCCATAATAACATCATCCTCGTAGCCCGGCATATAACTTGGATATGGTGTTACATGACTATTAATTGGAGAAGCGTATTGAATCGCTTGACAAAATGCTACCATCTTGTCGCGATCATCAAATTGAATTGACTGTATTAAGTCTGTACGGTTACTATCCCATTTGGGACTTGTATTGAATCCCAGTTTTTCTAAAAATGCTGACGTAAACACAGCACCCTTAAGCGCTTCTGCTACAACATGTGGCGCCATAAAAAACCCTTGATACATTTCTTGAAGGCTATATAAAGAAGCCCCTGCCTCAGCCCCAATACCAGGAGATGTCATTCGATAGCTACAAGCTTCAACAAGTTCTTTCTTTCCTACTATATATCCACCCGTTTTAGCTAAACCACCACCAGGATTTTTTATTAAAGATCCTGCCGTTAAATCTACACCTGCATGACACGGTTCTTGCTCTTCTACAAACTCTCCGTAGCAATTATCAACGAATACAACAACATCTGGCTTAATTCCTTTCACAAATCGAACCATCTCTTCAATTTCTGAAATAGTAAATGAAGGTCTTGTTGCGTAACCTTTCGAACGTTGTATGCCAATCATTTTTGTATGAGGTTTTATTGAATTCTTAACACCATCAAAATCAATTTGACCTTCAGTCGTTAAATTTACAGTATTATATTCAATATTAAACTCTTTTAATGATCCTACTCCGTTTCCTCTAAGTCCAACAATCTCTTCTAACGTATCATAAGGCTTACCAGTTATGTATAGTAATTCGTCTCCTGGTCTTAATACTCCAAACAAACAAATAGAGATTGCATGTGTTCCAGAGATGATTTGAGGTCTAACTAATCCTGCTTCTCCCCCAAATACCTCTGCATATATTTCTTCTAACGTATCTCTACCACGGTCATCATATCCATAACCTGTTGATGGGATAAAGTGTGAGTCACTCACTTGATGCTTTTGAAAACTTCTAAGTACTCGAAATTGATTTTTTTCAGATCTTCCTTGTATTTCGTTATGTACCTTTTTAATTTGTTGTTCAATTTCTTCAACGACTGGCTGAAGCTTTAATCCATGATTCAAATACTCTAACATATGTTTCTCCTCTTTATTTCATGTAATTCCGAAGCTGACTGTTTAAAGAGAGGCTTGGTTGAATATACCCTTTACAAACATAGCAATCTTTTTCTTCTTCGTACGATAGCTCAGTTAAAACTGTACTAGTTTTCAATTGAGCAAGAAGCTTTCCTTCAGAATTCGGCAAACAAACTTTAAATTCTTCCATACTTTCCTTCATGAGAGATTGTACCTTTTGACGAAGGTTCTGTAAATCCTCTTCCTCAAATGCTGTAACTAAAATCGATTCATGCTTTGAAGATGGGACAAAATCATGATGTTTTTCATCTCTCTTGTTGTACACAGTCAACATAGGAATCGTATCTGCCTCAAGTTCTTCTAATAGTTTATAAACTGTTTGTTCATGATTAAAGTAATCAGGATTTGATGAATCTACTACATGCAATATCAAATTCGCTTCTTTTGCTTCTTCTAACGTTGAGCGGAAGGCTGCAATTAATGAAGTGGGTAAATCTTGAATAAACCCTACCGTATCCGTTAATAACGCAGTAAAACCAGATGGAAGAATACATCTTCTTGTCATCGGATCGAGTGTGGCAAACAATTGATTCTCTTCAAATGAATCAGCTTCTGTTAAGCGATTAAATAAAGTGGATTTACCAGCATTCGTATAACCAACTAGGGCAATTTGAAACGTTTGATTATGTTTTCTTCGTTCTCTATATCTCTCACGATGTTGTACGATCACTTTCAGTTGGTCTTTAATATCATCAATACGACGGCGTATATGACGGCGGTCCGTTTCTAGTTGAGTTTCACCCGGTCCTCTCGTTCCGATACCTCCTCCAAGTCTTGATAATGCTAATCCTTTTCCGGCAAGCCTCGGTAATAAATATTGCAACTGCGCTAACTCCACTTGCAATTTACCTTCCTTAGATCTTGCACGCTGAGCAAAAATATCAAGTATTAATTGTGTACGATCAATCACTCTTGCATCTGTAAGGTTAGATAAGTTACGGATCTGACTAGGAGACAATTCATCATTAAAGATAATAACATCAGGTTCAAGCTCTTCCTCTAAAGTTATTAGCTCTTCTACCTTCCCTTTCCCTATATATGTAGCAGGATGTCTTGCATTTCTTTTTTGAGTAACTGTAGCTAACACCGTTCCTTTTGCCGTTTTCGTAAGAGATGCTAGTTCATCAAGAGAATATTCAAATCTCATGTCATCGTCATTAGGAAGTTGGCATCCAACTAGAATGACTTTCTCAAATTCTTGTTGTTTTATTTCTGTCAATTAAATCCCCTCACTCTGTCATATTTTACAAGTACTCTTATCATATCAAAATAAACTTCATTACGAAAACTTAAGCATTTTTCAGCACAAAGCAATCATTCTAAAAATAGTATGAACCATATGTATAGCATTTAAGAAAAAATGATTGAATTTTACGTTAGAACTGATACAATCAATACGTTAAATATGATTTTTTCACCATAGAAACTTCAGAGGAGTAAAACCGAATATGACATGGGATGTTATGACGATAATCGGTACTGTCGCGTTTGCTATAAGTGGTGCTATCGTTGCGATGGAAGAAGATTATGATATATTAGGAGTTTATATTTTAGGCCTAGTTACTGCCTTCGGTGGTGGAGCAATACGAAATTTACTTATAGGTGTTCCCGTTTCAGCCTTATGGGAACAAGGTATTATGTTTCAAGTAGCTATGCTATCTATTACAATTTTGTTTCTTTTCCCAAATCGTTTACTTAAGCATTGGAAAAGATGGGGCAATTTCTTTGATGCAATCGGTTTAGCTGCCTTTGCCATTCAAGGAGCATTATATGCTACGGAAATGAATCATCCTATTAGCGCCATTGTGGTTGCTGCCGTGTTAACAGGTAGTGGCGGTGGAATCATTCGTGATTTATTAGCAGGAAGAAAACCAGTTGTGTTACAATCTGAAATCTATGCCGTATGGGCAGCACTAGCAGGACTTGCAATAAGTTTCTCTATTGTTACAGACCCTCTTGGTTTGTACACTCTTTTTGTTGTTATCGTGACGTTACGAATGGCATCTCTTATTTATAAATGGAGATTACCTGTTAAGTCCCTAGGTAGACAAAAAGAACATCACAGTATGTAAAAAATTCAAATGGGAGTCTGGAAAAATCCAGACTCCCGTTTTTTATACGTCAAATTCTAAATCGTGCCTGTGGATCGTCAGTAAATCACTTCGATCATATGTCTCATTCACTAATAGTCTCATTGCTTGCGATCTTATCGTTTTTTCAATGACATTTCTAACATACCGTCCATTACTAAATGACCTTGGGTTACTCTGTAACAACTCTCTTAAGTGATTTCTTAATGCAAATTCTGCATCTAATGAGAATTGGTATTCCTTTTCTGATAGCATACGCTTTGATATCTCCATGAGTTGCTCTACAGAATAATCAGGGAAATCAAGCACAATTGGAAATCGTGATTTCATCCCTGGATTTAATGATAGAAAATGCTCCATTTCTCGTGAATAACCAGCTAAAATTAACACAAAATCGTGCTGTTTGTCTTCCATATGTTTGACTAAAGTATCAATTGCTTCCTTACCAAAATCTTTCTCCCCACCTCTTGCCAGAGAGTACGCCTCGTCTACAAATAAAATGCCACCCATTGCTTTCTTTACTAGATCGCGAGTTTTTTGTGCCGTATGCCCAATATACTCACCAACTAGATCTGCACGTTCAGCTTCAATTAAATGACCTTTTGATAATACATTCATATGAAAAAAAAGCTTTCCTAATAATCTTGCAACAGTTGTTTTACCTGTTCCCGGATTTCCTTTAAAGAGCATATGCAATACTTGTTTACCAGCCTTAAGTCCTTGTTCTTCACGTTTCTTATTAATATATAGCCACGCATAAATTTCCTTAACCATTTTCTTCATTTCTTCAAGGCCAATCAAGTTCGCCATTTCATCTTCTATGTTTTTAAGTTCCGTATGCTTCGTAGGCACCTGAAAAGATGTAGGTGCTTCTCGCTCCATCTTATTTACATGACCACGAGTTTTTTGATCATGAAGGATGATGTTTATTTGACCGTTATTTTTAAATTTAATTGGTTGATCCAAGGACTTTCACCTCTCATTTCCTTATATTATACGTCGCAAGTTTAAAAAATGTGACAAAAGCCTATTTTTATGGAAAAGTTTATTATGCATAGAGGAACAGCTTCTTCTTTTTCGATAAATAATTTTCAAAACATAGGTTAAATTGTCATTTCTTGCGGTTTCCCAAGAAATAAGAAAAGTACTTGGCCAATCAATCTTTTTCCACATTCAAAAAGTAGTCTTTGTTAAACTTGATTGTTGATTTCCGTTTCAAGCGGACGCCGGATACCACGTACGTCCGTTGTACTTTAACAGAGCCCACAAATAAAAAACCTCGTCATAGACGAGGCAATTTTAAGATGAATATGAAATTATTGTTAAGACTTAGCTTGCTGCAAACAAAACGATTATTGTTGTTCTAATTCTAGGTGAACATTCTTTTGTGGAACAAATGTTGAAATTGCGTGCTTATAAATTAATTGTTGTTTTCCATCAGATTCTAATAAAACTGTAAAGTTATCAAAGCCTTTGATTAACCCTCTTAGCTGGAACCCATTAAGTAAATACACGGTTACAAAGGAATTATCCTTACGTAGTTGGTTTAAGAATTGATCTTGAATATTAATTGGTTGCTTCATAGTAAGTCCTCCTCATTTCTCTATACTGTTTATTTCGATTTTTATTGTTGCTTTCCTGCTATATATTGAATAATTTCTTTTAACTTTTTCTCATAATCGAGATTTGTCATATCAAACCATGTAACATCCATCTTATTTCTGAACCAAGTTAATTGACGTTTCGCATATCTTCTTGAATTTCTCTTTAATAATTCGATTGCATCTTCTAACGAAACTTGACCGTCTAAGTAATTGTAAATTTCCTTATAACCAATTGCTTGGATGGACTGCACGTTTCGTAAATTTTGATCATGTAGGGCTTTTACTTCTTCAATAAGGCCGTTCTTCATCATGTGATCGACACGAGCATTAATTCGATCATATAATTTCTCACGTTCCATCATTAATCCAATCAACGTTGTATCATAAAGAAGCTCATCTTCGATTTGTTCCTCTTGGTTTTGTGACATCGTTTGGCCAGTTGTTAAGAAGACTTCTAAAGCACGAATCACACGACGATGGTTATTCGGATGAATTTTTCCAGCACTCGAAGGGTCAATTTGACGTAGCCTTTCATAAATCGATTCAATGCCATGCTCTTCTAGTTCCTTTTCAAGCTTCATACGGACGGATTCATTTGAACCTTGCTCCGAAAATTGATAATCATAAATGACAGATTGTATGTATAACCCTGTTCCTCCAACGATGATTGGTAGTTTGTTACGACTTGTAATTTCTGAAATAAGCGCCCTTACATTTACCTGGAATTCCGCAACTGAATAAGATTCAACTGGGTCTTTAATATCGATTAAATGGTGTGGAACTCCTTCCATTTCATCAGTTGTGATCTTCGCTGTACCAATATCCATTGTTCGATAAATTTGCATCGAATCACCACTGATGATTTCACCATCGAAATGCTTAGCAAGGTCAATGCTTAACTTCGTCTTTCCGACAGCAGTCGGTCCGATTATTACTAGTAACTTCTCTTTATTCATACTTACTTCGTTCCCTCGTTCCTTATACAAGATAACTTTTCTCTTATCATACCATAAGAATCTTTTAGTCAAGATGCTCAAAACGCCGAAGTAAATAGAATATAGCAACATCAAACTATTATTCCCATTATTTTCATTTCCATTCCAATATTTTTCACTATATTTAAGTTTTGGCAAAAGAAAAAAGCTGCATTTCGCAGCCTTTCCTTTACATCACTCGCTTAAATAGTTTTTCCATTTCATACGTTGAGAAATGTACGATAATTGGTCTTCCATGAGGGCAAGTAAAAGGGTCTTCACTTTTCCGAAGTGTTTCGAGCAACGTGAACATGTCTGTATTTTGTAAAAAATGATTCGCCTTTATCGACCCTTTACAACTCATCATGATTGCAGATTCTTCACGCAGTTTCTTAATGTCTACTTTTTTTAACGTAATGACTTGTTGAATAATTTCTTCAATAATCTCTACTTCGTATCCTTGAGGAAACCAGTTTGGATGGGATCTTACGATATAACTTTGACCTCCAAAATCTTCTAAGAAAATCCCTACTTCATTTAATAAGTTTTTATGTTCTTCGATGATCAAGTACTCTTGATGAGAATATTCTAATGTTATGGGAACAAGTAGTTCTTGTACTTCTCTTGTGATTTGTCCTACCTTTTCCCTGAAATATTCATATTTTACCCGCTCTTGTGCCGCATGCTGATCAATGATATATAAACCATTTTCATTTTGTGCCAATATATAAGTGCCGTGCATTTGTCCGATTGGATATAAAGGTGGAATTCGTTCTGTAATTGGAAGCTCTTGTTCAACTTCTTCCAAAACTGGTATTTCTTCTTCTTTAAACGATTCTTCTGGCAGTTCCTCTTCAAAGGTTGAGACCCATTGTGAAGCAGGTACTTCCAGCATCCGTTCAGTTTGAACAGAATGAGTACTAAAAGCTCCCTCTTTAATAGGTTGTGTTTCAGGCACATAATTTTCTCTAACTTGTACATTTGGGACATCATGAGTAAAGGTGAACGATTCTTGGACTGAATCATTCCTCCTGATGCTCCTTGGTATATCCACAGATGGAATAAGCTGTCTGTCTTTAAAAGCTGATTTAATTCCCTCTTTGATTAATTGATGCAGCTCTGCCTCTTTGCTAATTCGAACTTCTAGTTTGGCAGGGTGAACGTTTACATCGACTAATAATGGATCCATGTCAATTTGCAGCAATACTATTGGATAACGACCAATTGGTAATAACGTGTGGTACCCTTCTTGAATCGCTTTTGAGATTGGTATGTTTTTAATAAAACGTCCATTCACAATAATAGACATATAGTTTCTTGAAGCTCTTGTAATTTCAGGTAACGATATATACCCGCTGACCTTAAAGTCTAGTGATTCTAGATTAATTGGAATTAGCTTTTTTGCAATTGAGATACCATAGATCGAAGCTAATACCTGAAGAACGTCACCGTTACCATTTGTGTAAAACACACGTTTTCCATTATGACTTAACTTAAAAGAAATGTGAGGATAGGCTAGTGCCATTCGATTTAAGGTATCTGTAATATTCCCGAGCTCAGTATGAATGGTTTTCATATACTTCAATCGAGCTGGTGTGTTAAAAAATAAATTTTGAACGGTAATCTCTGTCCCTTTTCGACTATTGGTACTTTCATGCTTAATCATTACTCCGCCTCTTAAAGAAAGTAATGTCCCTGGACCGTCTCCAGTTGACGTTTTGATTTCTATTTCTGAAACAGACGCAATACTCGGCAATGCTTCTCCTCTAAACCCTAAAGTACGAATACGAAAAAGGTCATTTTCATCTTTAATTTTACTCGTTGCATGTCGTTCAAAAGCAACTAAACAGTCATCCTCTTGAATTCCATGCCCATTGTCAATGATACGTATTTTCGCTAAGCCCGCTTCTTCTACTTCGATTTCAATGACAGTACTTCCCGCATCTACTGCGTTTTCAACTAATTCTTTCACAACAGAGGCAGGACGCTCTACGACTTCCCCTGCAGCAATTTTGTTGGAGAGTGCATCATCTAGCTTTCTAATAATCCCCACTAGTTCTCCCCCTTTACTACTTCAGTTTCTTTTGGATTTCATAGAGCTGATTCATTGCATCCATTGGTGTAAGCTCCATGATTTGAATTCCTTTTAATAGTTTTACTACTTCTTTTTCTTGATCTGTCAATGTAGATTCTCGTTTCACCTTACGTTCTTCTTGAGTGAAGAACGATAACTGTTCTATCTCTTTTACTTGTTCAATCATAGGTGTGGATTCGTTTTTATTTTCAAACTCTGTTAATAGTTGTTGTGCTCTTGTAATAAGAGAATCAGGCAATTCCGCAAGTTGTGCTACATGAATACCATAACTCTTATCAGCTGCTCCTTCTTGGACTTTATGAAGGAAGACAACCTTACCATTTTGCTCTACAGCACGAACGTGTACATTGTTTAAATGTTTTAGTTCTCCTCCAAGGGCAGTTAATTCATGATAGTGAGTGGAGAATAATGTTTTTGCCCCAATATGTTCATGTATATATTCAATAATCGCCTGAGCAAGAGCCATTCCATCATACGTGGACGTTCCTCTTCCAATCTCATCAAATAAAATTAAGCTGTTTTCTGTAGCGTTTGCAATTGCATTTTTTGCCTCCAACATTTCAACCATGAATGTACTTTGGCCAGAAATAAGGTCATCCGCTGCCCCGATTCTCGTGAACACTTGGTCGAAAATTGGTAGAGTCGCTTCATCCGCTGCAACAAAGCAACCGATTTGAGCCATAATTGCAGTTAATGCAACTTGTCTCATATACGTACTTTTTCCAGACATGTTCGGTCCTGTTATTAATAACAATTGTCTTTCGTCATTCATGAAGCAATCATTTGCTACATACAGTCTAGCATCCATCATTTTCTCTACTACTGGATGTCTTCCGTTTTTTACATGTAGGACATTTTCGCTTGAAATAGTAGGTTTTACGAAATGACATTCTTCACTTACTTTCGCAAAAGATTGGAGAACATCAATTTCGGATATGATTTTGGCTAGAGCTTGCAATCTAGGAATATATTCTTTTACCTGCTCTCGAACTTGTAAGAACAAATCGTACTCTAGTTGTACAATTTTCTCTTCTGCTTCTAGGATAAGAGATTCTTTTTCCTTTAACTCAGGGGTAATATAGCGTTCAGCATTCGCTAACGTTTGCTTTCTTTCATAGCGCCCTTCACTTAATAGCCCAATATTTGCCTTTGTAACCTCAATATAATAACCGAATACACGGTTATAGCCTATTTTTAATGTCCTAATTCCTGTTAGCTCACGTTCCTGCTGTTCAAGCTGTGCAATCCACGTTTTTCCGTTTCTGCTCGCATCACGATATTGATCTAGTTGTTCGTTGTAGCCGTCTTGGATCATATCTCCATCTTTTACACTTAGAGGTGGGTTTTCCTTTAACGATGTTTGGAGCAGGTCTAATAAATCTTCACATGCATCAACCTTGCTTGATAGTTCTTCTGCATATGGTAAACGCAACTGTGCAATGATAGATTGTATGTTTGGAACTTGCTCTAGCGATCTTCTTAGCTGAACTAAATCACGCGCATTTACATTTCCATATGCAACTCTTCCAGCTAATCGTTCTATATCATACACTTCTTTAAGTTTCTCTCTTAATTCCTCTCTCTCGAAGTACTGAGATTGCAAAATCTCTACCATATCATGACGTTTCTTAATTTGATCCGCATTAATTAGAGGACGGTCAATCCATGACTTTAGCATACGCCCACCCATAGCAGTCATCGTTTCATCAAGTAGCCATAGCAAAGAGCCTTTTTTCCCTTTTGAGCGAATAGTTTCTGTTAGCTCAAGATTTCTTTTTGAATATACATCAATTTTCATAAATTGATGAACTTGGTAATATTCAACCCTTTGAAGGTGGTCTAAAGTTCTTTTTTGTGTGCGTTTTAAGTAATGAAGCAATCTTGAAACGGTTTGTTTAAGCTTGTCCTTTTCAATGTTTTCCAGTAATTCATTTGCCTCTATTGGAGCCGTTGTGTCATCTTCAAATGAAACAGTCACAAAACAGCGTTCACGTAATTGTTTTTCTTTTTCCTCATCAATGGATGTTGCTGAAACCACTTCTTTTGTACCCGTCGATAATATTTCTCCAAGCACATCTTCCCAAGAGTTTAAAAGCGTTACGTGTAATTCACCTGTAGATAAATCATTATAGGAAAAGCCGTAAATCCCGTCTGGAAACACAGTAAAGGATGCGATATAGTTATTTTGCTTATCGTCCAGTCCACGACCTTCCATTAACGTTCCAGGTGTAATTAATTGAACGACCTCGCGTTTAACAACACCTTTTGCTTGCTTTGGATCTTCTGTTTGTTCACATATGGCAACTTTGTAGCCCTTTTCCACTAATTGTTCTATATAATTACGAGCAGCATGATACGGAACTCCGCACATTGGAATGCGGTCCTCCGTTCCACCTTCTCTACTTGTTAATGTAATTTCTAATTCTTGCGACGCTTTAACTGCATCATCGAAAAACATTTCATAAAAATCGCCTAAACGAAAAAATAAAAAGGCATCCTGATACTCTGCCTTAACCTTTAAATATTGTTGTATCATTGGCGTATACTGTGCAATGGCCATGTTAAACCTCCAAAACTTATCAATCAAATCTTTCATTCTATTATAGCATATTCTCTTTTCTAGTTACGGTAACTTCGATTAGAAAAAGTTGGTTGGAGGAAATAGTAAAATTTGAAGGAACTATTTGAGGAATTATAGGAATTTATCATTTCTTTTAGCTATTTTCGTATAGGTTGTTGCTTTTTCAATAGGCTCTTTTCACAAAGATTGTTGCTATTTGGATAGCGCTGTTAAAACATACAGTTGATTGGAGCGGAAGGCACTCGACTCCTGCGGGAGATAGAGGGAATCGTGAGACCCCGCAGGCGAAGCCGAAGGAGGCTCACGTCCCTCCCCGCGGAAAGCGTGTGCCTGAAGCGGAAATCAACGGACCTAAAATAAATTCTTTTTTTGTAAAAATAGCAACAAAGTATGCGAAAACAGCCTTTCAATATAACCTAATTTCTCTAACATATGAAGCGAAAGACACTTTACTCCTGTGGGAAATAGTGAAAAGATCTATGGCCCCATAGGCGACATCGAGGCGATAGATTTTTTTCATAATAGTGAAAATAATCTCCTATTTATCCCAACGGAAAGCAAGTGTTTAGAGCAGAATGGAACGACATTTTATCTAGCCAAAAAACAACAAAAAAAACTAGGAAGTAGGACTCCCTAGTTATGGATTACTCTTCATCGCCTAATATGAAATCTGGATTTAGATCTTCGAAATCTTCTTCCTCAACATCGCAATCCCAATCTGATTCGTCACATGCGTCAGGACTTACATGTACACAAACTTTTGTTTCTCCAATTACTTCAACAAGGAATTCTCTTTCCACTTGAACAACTACTTTGTTTCCGTTAGGAGAAATTGTTGCTTCTAGACAATTTGGATGCTGAACTACTCTTGCAATTACTTCATGATCATCACCAAAGAAGTTTTCATCGCGATAGCGTAGCTTTACTACATCCTTGTATGATACTGTTTCCGTGACAACTTCTGTCTTTGTATTGTCGTTGTAAGAGTACCAAGTGTTAATATCATATTTACCTTCTACTTCGACTACATCTCCGCATTTTTCTGCATCATATACGTGGTTGATGACCCAGCACCCTAAAATGCTTGTTGGTCTATGCGAAGGTGAAATCGTATGTGTGGACTGTGTGAATTTCTTTCCTTTTCCAACGACAGCCTTTGTAATAATCTCTCTGTATTGGGACATAAGAACAAACCCTCCTCAATTCAATCTTCATTTCATCCTATGCGTGACAAATGACTAGTGTGCTACAATTTTTCTAAGAAAAAGAAAAAAGTTCTTAATCGAGCGTAATTAGGCGGTATAGTTCATTCTATGCACAGTAGCCCAGATATGTACCTAAAAACTGTGATAAGTGAATATTTTATTTGTAGGACAACACATTTCGGATGCAGGAAGTGAAATAAAGAAATACATATCGCTTGTCTACATAATGATTAGAAAGACTAAGCTATCACCAAGTCCTTGGACGCTGGTGATAGCTTAGTCTTTTTTATGCTTATCAGAATTATGGATATAAATGCTGATAAGCTAATAAAAAAGACGTGGACTCATCCACGTCTTCCTTCATGTTCTATTAATGACAGCCGCAACCGTCTCCACAGCTACCGCCTGACCCATTTACTTTAGAACCAGTTTCGCCTCTTAATAAATCTCCACCAGTTGATTCAATAATTTCATCTGTTACTGTGTTTGAAATTGTTGATGCAACTAGCTGCAATAAATCGTTTACATCTAATTGAGAAGTTTTAAAGTCTTGAACAACTGGAATGTTATCTAAATCATCTTGAAGTGCATCAATTTTCTCTTCAACCTTCTTTAGAGCTTCTGTCTTTCCATAATGCTGATAGTTAACTGCTTGTTTTTGAAGTGCTTTAATTTGAGAAATCATTTCTTGCACTTTTTGATTTCGGTTAATAAGCTCTTCTGCACGTTTAAATAAATCCACTTCTTCTGTTTCTGCAATCATTTTTGCTAAATCTTTTGCACGATTAATTATTTCTGTTCTTGAATATGTTGTCATCTCAGTTCACCTCAACCGTTTCCTCTACCATTTCACCATCTAGTGTCCATGTTTTTGCTTTGATTACTTTTACTTTCACGATCTTACCAATCGATGATTTAGGACCTTTAAAGTTAACAAGCTTACTTTTCTCCGTATAGCCTGCTAAAACTTCGGGATTGTTTTTGCTTTCACCTTCAACAAGTACTTCAACAACTTTTCCTTCGTACTCTTTTAATTTCTTCGCAGAAATCTCGTTTACAAGGCTATTTAAGCGTTGTAGACGCTCTTTTTTGACTTCCATTGGAATGTTATCTTCCATTTTCGCCGCTGGAGTGCCTTCTCGTGGAGAATAGATGAACGTGTAGGCTGAATCAAACTCTACTTCACGATATAAAGAAAGTGTATCTTCAAATTGTTCATCTGTTTCATTTGGGAATCCAACAATTATATCTGTCGTTAAAGAAGCATTAGGCATTGCTTCTTTAATTTTACCTACAAGCTCAAGGTAATGCTCACGTGAATATTTTCGAGCCATTAGCTTTAATATTTCCGAGCTTCCTGATTGAACAGGTAAGTGAATGTGGTCTAACAAGTTTCCACCCTTACCTAACACTTCAATTAAGCGATCATCAAAGTCTCTTGGATGGCTCGTTGTAAAACGGATACGCGGAATATCAATTTTACGTAGCTCGTCCATTAAGTCACCTAGTCCATACGTCAAATCTTCAAAATCTTTACCGTACGCGTTTACGTTTTGACCAAGAAGAGTAATTTCTTGGTAGCCAAGAGAGGCTAAATGTCGTACTTCACGTATGATATCTTCAGGACGACGACTTCTTTCCTTCCCACGCGTATAAGGAACGATACAATACGTACAGAACTTATCGCAGCCGTACATAATGTTTACCCAGCCCTTAATACTTCCTTTACGTACCTTTGGGAGGTTTTCAATAACGTCTCCTTCTTTAGACCAAACTTCTACAACCATTTCCTTAGACATATAGGCTTCATTTAAAATTTGTGGCAGTCGGTGAATGTTGTGAGTTCCGAAGATCATATCAACGAAATGGTGCTTTTGAAGAATTCTGTTCACAACAGATTCCTCTTGAGACATACATCCACAAACCCCAATTAATAAATCTGGTTTTTCCATTTTTAGCGGCTTTAAGTGACCAAGTTCACCAAAAACCTTATCTTCTGCATTTTCACGGATTGCGCATGTATTCAGTAAAATAACATCAGCTTCATCACGATTATCAGTTGGCTCGTATCCTAATTGAATAAAAATACCTGCCATAACCTCTGTATCGTGCTCGTTCATTTGACATCCATACGTACGAATATAAAACTTACGTCCATTTCCCATACTTAGTAATTCTTCTGGAATACCAAAGTCAGAGTGATACTTTACTTCTTCTTTTCCACGCTTTTTCGCTTCCTTTAATGAAGGCGGAATATATACAGTTTCAAAGTACTTGCTATAGTCCTTGTCGGATTTTTTGTCCGATGAATCTTTTGCTTGTACTTGACTCGTTTCGAGACGTTGTTTTTCGTTCATTAACATGACTCCTTCCAAATTACTGTACCTATTTTCATCTTCTCTCTAGGCTTTGTTGACTTGTTTTAAAGGCAATCGCCATCTACAACAAAACACCAGTAGCTACCACTTCGTACATAAATTAGCCTATTCAATAATAAATGAATAAAAAATATCACACATTACCATAGTATATAGGTTTAGCTTATTTTAGACAATGAAAATCAGGATTTGTAGAAAATTGTACATCTTTTTAGTATAAAATGCGAATAAAAGTGTTTGAGGTTCATTGTTTATCTCTTTCATGATTCAAACTGATAAAAAAGCCATTTCTCACTGTGGAGAAATGGCTTTTTATATTACATGAATTCTGCTACAAGATCGTTAAACTGATCCTCAGACAAATCAAGATCTGATTTTGATAGTGGTTGTTCACTGTAACCAGAAATCAATTCTTGGTATGACTTTTGCTCAACATTTTGATAAATAAGACCTGTTACAAGACCTTTATTTTCCATTAATGTTTGCATTGCTACTAACTTGTTGTTGTGGTCATATCCTTCGATATCACTTAACTTAGTTAGGTTTTCTTTGAACCAATCATAAGTGTTCACCTTGTTGTATGTTACACAAGGACTGAATACGTTGATTAAAGAGAAACCTTTATGGTTAATACCTGCTTCGATTAAAGCAGTTAACTCTTTTAAGTCTGTTGAGAAACTTTGAGCAACGAACGTAGCACCAGCAGTCAATGCCATTTCCATTACAGAAAGAGCAGATTCAACTGAACCTTGTGGTGTACTCTTCGTCTTAAAGCCTACATCACTACGAGGTGATGTTTGACCTTTTGTTAAACCGTAGATTTGGTTATCCATTACAATATACGTAACATCAATGTTACGACGAATTGCATGTATTGTATGACCTAGACCGATTGCGAATCCATCTCCGTCACCACCAGAAGCGATAACAGTTAAGTCTTTATTTGCCATTTTCACACCTTGTGCAATTGGCAGAGAACGACCGTGAATTCCATGGAAGCCGTAAGCATTAATGTATCCAGAAATACGACCAGAACATCCGATACCTGAAACAACAGCTAAGTCATCTGGCTCTAACCCTACATTTGCAGCCGCACGTTGAATTGCCGCTTGAACTGAGAAATCTCCACAACCAGGGCACCAGTTTGGCTTTACAGAGTTACGAAAATCTTTAAATGTTGCCATTTTTTATAACATCTCCTTACTTCTGTTGTGAACTTCTTTAGGTAGGAATGGATCACCGTTATATTTTAATAGAGATGAAATCTTTTCACCGTAACCAACGTTCATTTTCATAATGTTTGCTAATTGACCAGTTGCATTATTCTCAACAACAACAACCTTTTTAGCAGACTTTACTAATGGAAGAATTTCTTCCGTTGGGAATGGGTGTAGTAAACGTACATGTGCATGGTTTACTTTGATTCCGTCATTTTCTAAACGACCCATCGCTTCTTCAATCGCCCCACGAGTAGAGTTAAAACCTACAAGAAGTAAATCAGCTTCTTCATGTGTTGCATTTACATGAACAGGAGTGTTGAATTTAATGTTATCTAGCTTACGCATACGCTTATCCATTTGATCATCACGGTTCGAAGTTGACTCTGATGGTCTACCTGTTTGATCATGTTCTACACCAGTTACGTGGTGAATTCCATGCTTCATACCAGGGATTACACGAGGTGATACCCCATCTTCTGTCACTTCGTAACGCTTAAAGTATTCTTTGTTTTCGATTTCTGGCAGTTCTCCAGTTTGAAGCTTACCACGACGAATTTCAATCTTATCATACTCTAACGGTTCAACTGTTTGCTTCCCTAATGATAATTGAAGGTCAGTTAAAAGGATTACAGGTACTTGATATTCTTCTGCAATGTTAAATGCATCGATAATATCATAGAATGCTTCTTGAACTGTACTTGGTGCCATTACCACTTTTGGAATTTCACCATGTGTACCATAAATCATCGCCATTAAGTCAGATTGCTCTTGCTTCGTAGGTAATCCAGTTGAAGGACCTCCACGTTGCGTATCAACAATTACTAATGGTTGCTCTGTAATACCAGATAACCCGATTGCTTCCATCATTAAAGATAAACCAGGACCAGCAGAAGCTGTTAATGCACGAACACCAGCGTAGTTCGCACCGATTGCCATTGTACATGCTGCAATCTCATCTTCTGTTTGGATAACAGTTCCACCGAACTTAGGAAGTTTTTTAATTAAATACTCCATAATTTCTGATGCTGGTGTAATAGGATATGCCGGCATGAAGCGAGCTCCACCTGCTAAAGCACCCATAGCGATTGCATCGTTACCAATTAGGAATAGACGTTTTTTGCCATCAGCTTTTTCAAGCTTCATTGTTTGCATGTTGTCACCAGCTTGGCTCGTAACAAATTCAAATCCTTTTTGAATGGCTTCCATATTCTTATCAACGATTTGTTGACCCTTACGTCCAAAGATTTCTTGAACTACTTCTTTGAAGACATTAATGTCAAGATCCATAACTGCACTACTTGCACCAATCGCAACCATGTTCTTCATTAAAGAAGTACCTAGTTCTGTTGCAATTTCAGTGAATGGAACTGAATATAGCGTTACTGTTGAACTATCAGGAATAGTCGGCTCGAATTTTGCATCTGCAATAACAATCCCACCATCACGTAATTCATGGAAGTTCACATCAATTGTTTCTTGGTCAAATGCTACTAAAATATCAAGATCATCAGAAATTGAACGAACTTGAGTCGTGCTTACACGAATTTTATTGTTAGTATGACCACCTTTAATACGAGAAGAGAAATGGCGATACCCGTATAAATAATAACCTAAACGATTTAATGCAATTGAGAAGATTTCACCTGTACTTTCAATACCTTCCCCTTGCTGTCCTCCAACTTTCCATGAAAGTTGATTGATCATGTGTACTACACCCCTTTGGATTCCGTTACTTCTATCAAATTATAGTATTAGAGATGTTCAAAAAGTCCAAGCCACACTTACGTTTTATAGATAAGAGTATCTTTTGTCACTTATAAGAAGTCGCCAACATGCAAAAGATTTTGCCTTTTATCACAACTGGCAACTTTTTGAACACACTTTTAGTTTAGCACTTTATTAATAGATACTCTAAATAAAAGCCCTAATTAATTATGTACTAAACGCTTACAATTCTAGACCTAACCTTTAAAAAAAGCAACCCTTTGACGTCAATTATTGACGAAAATATGAATATTTTTTTTATTTTTTGTAATAATTATTTTTTTACTGATTATTCAGGAAGATGATTCAAAAAATTCTGGTAAATAAATTTCTCAACTTGTACACTACTATAATGTTTCAAAAGCACTTCTATCAACGTTTCATATTTAGAATAATTCTCTAACCCCACCACAGTGCTTGATATTCCATCAAAATCTGAACCAAAGCCTACATTATTTTCTCCACCCAGTGCGCAAATATATTCAAGATGATTTAAAACATCTTTAATGGTTGCTTGTTCTTTTTCAGATAAAAAATACGGAACGAAATTTATTCCTATCATGCTATCTTTTTCAATTAAGGCCTTTATTTGATCGTCTGCTAAATTTCGAGGGTGGTTACAGAGTGATATCGAGTTAGAATGAGATGCAATGGGATATTCCGCTAGTTCTAACACATCCCAAAATCCTTTAACTGATAGATGTGAAACATCTGTCCATACTTTGAATCGGTTATTCTCTTCCACAACCTTCCTTCCAAATAACGATAATCCAGCTCCACGCGGCTCTAATATTCCGTCTGCAACAGCATTGCTATAATTCCATGTTAAGCCTACTGATTTAACTCCTAGATGAAATAACGTTCTTAATCTAGTGAGACTCGTGCCAATGGCATCGCAACCCTCTAAAGCCAGCATTACGCCAATGTCATCATCACCTAGCTTCTCAATATCTTTTTTTGTTTTTACTTGTTTCACTTCTTTATGAACACTCAATACTTTTTCGTGAAAAAGATTTACCATTTCTAAGGCAACTTCAAAACGGTTCTCATAATTCACCTCTTCTGGAATATAAAGTGCCATTAACTGTACCTTACCTTGTCCTTCTTTTAGACGATTTAAATTAGTATGTAGCTGTGGATCGTTCTCGAAGTCTAGATTTGGATTCATCCAAAGTTTATACAAAACATCACAATGAGCATCGAATACCTTCACTTTTACTCCTCCTGTTTTAGAAGCTACTTTTTAAACTCTCCCTACCCTTTTAACCTATAATACTAATTGCATAAAAGAAAACCTGCTCGCATTGAAGCAAACAGGTTGAATGTATGAAAATCAATAAAGATAAGCATTATCTTGGTTCAACAATTAATTTAATTGCCGTACGCTCTTCGCCATCAATCATAATATCTGTAAAAGCAGGGATGCAAATAAGATCTACTCCACTTGGAGCTACAAATCCTCTTGCAATCGCAACCGCCTTCACCGCTTGGTTAAGCGCCCCAGCACCGATTGCTTGGATTTCTGCGCCACCACGTTCTCTTAGAACACCTGCTAGGGCACCAGCTACAGAATTTGGATTAGATTTTGCTGAAACCTTTAAAATTTCCATTTCTAGTTCCTCCTTGTACATTTCAGTAAATGATGTAAGTTCAATAGAACAGTTAGTAAAATATCATTCCACTGATACTATATTCACGAGGAACTTCGTGTATTCCTGCTTGTTTAATGTAATTTTTCTAAAAATTCTAAATAAGGGGAAGTTTAAGAGAAAAACGGATGGTCATCATTAATTAATAGACGTGAAATTGATTTAGCCATCCCTGTTTTAGGGTCTAAATCTATTATTACACCGTTTAATTGGTTTCTTCCTTCTTTCACCACTTCAAACCGAACTGGTAACTCGGTTAAAAACTTTTTTAATACTGCTTCTTTTTCTACCCCTAATATCCCATCATATGGTCCTGTCATACCCACATCCGTTACATAGGCAGTTCCTTTGGATAGAATACGTTCATCAGCTGTCTGCACATGTGTGTGTGTACCAACTACTGCTGACACACGACCATCTAAGTACCATCCCATCGCTTGCTTTTCACTTGTTGCTTCTGCATGAAAGTCAACGAAGATAAATGGTGTACGCTTTCTCGCTTGCTCAACAAGCTCATCTGCTTTTCTAAAGGGACAATCAATTGCAGGTAAGAACGTTCTACCTTGTAGATTAATAACTGCAACCTCTGTTCCATTTACTTGCAAATATACTATGCCTACCCCAGGATTACCTTCAGGAAAATTAGCAGGTCTTACTAAATATTTTGCTTCGTCAATAAACTCAAATACTTCTTTGTTATGCCACGAATGGTTTCCAAGTGTAACGGCCCCTGCACCCCATTCTAAAAATTGTCGATAAATTTTCCCCGTTATCCCTTTACCGCCTGCCGCATTTTCACCGTTAATTATGGAAATCGTCGGTTTATATTTTGCCTTCAATTGTGGTAAGTATTGCTGGACCATTTCTCTTCCTGGGGAACTTACAACGTCACCTATAAATAATATTCTCATAATTGTAATTCCTTTCCTTGCTCTACTATGTAATCTACCTTAATAATATGTACGACACCCTTACTAATAATGACTTAATTAAAGAAACTGTGTAAAACAATAATGTTGATTTCTGCGATGTCCACGCTTTTCAGTCGATGACACCTTCCACTACATTCACATTGTACTTTAATTCAGCAAATAAAAAAATAAAGCGACGAATAATCGCCGCCTTATTTTGCATATTCCACAGCTCTCGTTTCACGAATAACTGTTACTTTAATATGTCCTGGATAATCCAGTTCTTCTTCAATACGCTTTCGAATGTCTCTTGCTAAGCGATGAGCATGTACATCATCAACCGTATCTGGTTTTACTAATATACGTACTTCACGTCCAGCTTGTATTGCAAATGACTTCTCCACACCTTCATAGGATTCAGAAATCTCTTCAAGCTTTTCTAAGCGACGAATATAATTCTCCAACGTTTCGCTTCTTGCACCAGGTCTTGCCGCTGATAATGCATCGGCTGCAGCAACTAAAACTGCAATAATTGACTTTGGCTCTGTATCACCATGGTGGGAAGCTATACTGTTAATAACAACTGGATGCTCTTTATACTTAGTAGCAAGTTCTACCCCAATTTCAACGTGGCTACCTTCTACCTCATGGTCAATTGCCTTACCGATATCGTGAAGTAAACCAGCACGACGAGCTAGCATTTCGTCTTCACCTAATTCAGCAGCCATTAAACCAGAAAGATAAGCAACTTCCATTGAATGCTTGAGAACGTTTTGACCGTAGCTTGTACGGAATTTTAAGCGACCTAGAATCTTAATTAAGTCCGGATGTAGTCCATGAACGCCAACTTCAAATGTAGTTTGTTCGCCCACTTCACGTATATATTCATCCACTTCACGTCTGGATTTTTCTACCATTTCTTCAATACGTGCTGGGTGAATACGTCCATCTTGAACTAACTTATCCAGGGCAATACGCGCAGTTTCACGACGGATTGGATCAAATCCTGATAAAATAACAGCCTCTGGTGTGTCGTCAATGATGAGATCAATACCTGTTAACGTTTCAAGTGTACGAATATTACGACCCTCTCTACCGATGATACGACCTTTCATCTCATCATTTGGTAAGTTTACAACGGAGACAGTCGTTTCAGCAACATGATCAGCCGCACATCGTTGAATCGCAAGAGAAAGGATTTCCTTTGCCTTCTTGTCAGATTCTTCTTTTGCACGATTTTCACTTTCTTTAATCATCATTGCAATTTCGTGATTTAATTCATTCTCTAATTTTTCAATGATAATATTCTTAGCTTCTTCGCGAGTTAAGCTAGAGATGCGTTCAAGCTCAGTTTGCTGCTTCTTTATCATCTCTTCCACTTTGCTTTCCATCTCTTCAATTTGCTGTTGTTTTTGGACAAGCGATTGTTCTTTCTTTTCTTGCATCGATTCACGATTGTTTAACGTATCATCTTTACGATCAAGATTCTCTTCTCTTTGCAATAATCGATTTTCCTGCTTTTGAAGTTCGTTTCTACGATTACGAATTTCTTGTTCAGCGTCAGTACGAAGAGTGTGAATCTCATCCTTCGCCTCTAACAATGCTTCTTTCTTTAACGCATCGGCTTCACGTTTTGCATCCTCGACGATTTGCTCTGCGGAGCCTCTTGCTCCTACAATTTTCGCTTCTGCAATAGATTTTCGAACAAAATATCCAACAACTGCACTAATGATCGCGGTTAGCAAAATGGAGATGATAGTAGCGATAGTATTCATCATTTCACCTCCATTGCTTTAGAGATGTTCAAACGATCGAGAATATAGCCCATCTATGCGTTGGTTACTTCACTGATATTAATCAGTAATGTGCGTATCGTTTCATGTACCCCTCATAAGAACAAGGTGACTTAAAGATTACGACCTATAACATTATTAGCTAATAACCTCGTATTTGAACAAACTCTTATAATAGTTGAATACTATAATCGGCTAGCACATGACATACCAATTATATAATTCGAGTTTCGTTCAATAGTAGCTAACAAATGAATAAGCAAATAGCATGCTGTTAAATGGTGCTACTCAGTAGTAGATGCTCATTTGTTTTTTTGAACATTGGGTTTCAAATTGCGTAATTTCGCATCTTACAATTTTAATAAGATATAAAAATATACATTTTTATTGTATAGTTGGAAAAATTTATTGTCAAGGGTTGTCCCAATTCTCTGAGAATAAGAAATTTCTTTCTCTTTTTAGCTTAGTCAAGTATGACTATACCAAGGTTTTATTATACAAAAGGGGCTGTTAAAACAATAACGTTTAATGGAAGACACTCACCGGATACCACGGACGTCGGTGAGTCCCGCAGGATTCTCGCACCTTCGATAACAATCAACATATAGCCAAATTCTGTACTTTAACAGTTCTATACGAACAAAAAGTTCAGGGCCCCGCGTTTAGATTCGGGCATAGCAAATATCCAGGAGGGGCTTGGTGCTGGAGCTAGATTAAGAATACATCAATACATAAGATAGAATTTTAAACTTTTCTTAAACTGAAAAAAAGGAGCATTAAGCTCCTTTTCTTTCATTATCACGTTTATAGTCGAAGCCTATTCGTCCAATAAGTCGAATATTTCATCTTTATTTTCTTCTACTGTATTCACTTCATCAAGTTTGTAGTGATCACGGATTTTTTGTTGGACTTCTAAACGAATTTCAGCATTTTCTTTTAAGAATTGCTTTGCATTTTCACGCCCTTGGCCAAGACGCTCTTCATTATATGAATACCATGCTCCACTCTTTAGAATAATATCAAGGTCGGAAGCCATATCTACTATTTCTCCAACTCTTGAAATTCCTTCTCCATACATGATATCTACTTCAGCAACGCGGAAAGGAGGAGCTACTTTATTTTTTACAACTTTAATTTTTGTCTTATTACCTACAATGTCATTTCCTTGCTTTAATGCTTCAGCACGACGAACTTCTAATCGAACAGATGAGTAGAACTTTAACGCACGACCACCTGGAGTTGTCTCTGGGTTTCCGAACATAACCCCAACTTTTTCACGAATTTGGTTGATGAAAATCGCGATTGTATTGGATTTGTTAATTGCACCTGAAAGTTTACGTAATGCTTGTGACATTAGACGAGCTTGAAGACCAACGTGTGAATCTCCCATCTCCCCTTCAATCTCAGCCTTTGGCACAAGTGCTGCTACTGAGTCAATTACAAGAATATCAACGGCACCACTACGAACTAATGCTTCAGCGATTTCTAATGCTTGTTCTCCAGTGTCAGGTTGTGAAAGTAATAATTCATCTATGTTAACACCAAGCTTTTGTGCGTATACTGGATCCAGTGCATGTTCAGCATCGATAAACGCAGCTTGTCCACCTTTTTGTTGAACTTCTGCGATTGCATGAAGAGCAACAGTCGTCTTACCAGAAGATTCAGGACCATAAATTTCGATAATACGTCCTCTTGGATATCCTCCAACTCCTAATGCAACATCCAAAGCTAATGAACCACTAGGAATAGTTGAGATTCTACGATCTGTTTGTTCACCAAGCTTCATAATGGAGCCTTTACCAAATTGCTTTTCTATTTGTTTTAATGCCATTTCTAACGCGGCCTGACGATTATTCACCATATTTCCTCCCTTAACTATGAAACTATTATCTACTATACCCTTTTTTTCGTCATTTGCCAAGTAAAAAGTAGAACACTTATTCGGTTATTTTATTTGGTAAATATAAAGGAAAATTCCATTTCCTTGTGAGAGAAATGGAATTTTCCTTTAACTTTATAGTGATTAAATTATTTTTTATTGATTTAAAATTTCTTTTATTAAATACTGACATCCATATTTAACAGAGCGCTCTCTTATATTTTCACGGCTACCAGCTAACGATAACGGATATATTTTCACATTATCATTAGGAAGTGCAATGCCAATATAAACAGTACCAACAGGTTTTCCTTCAGAAGTGTCTGGTCCCGCTACTCCTGTAAAGCTAATCCCAATGTCTGTATTCATCAGCCTTTTCACATTTAAAGCAAGCTCGCTAGCACATTGCTCGCTAATCGCCCCATCGTTTTCAAGAGTAGCTTTTGAAACATGTAAGATAGAACGTTTTGATTCATTCGAATAGCAAACCACTCCACCTTGAACAACACTTGAAGCACCTTTAATTGCAGTTAAATACTGAGAAAACAAACCTCCCGTTAAACTCTCTGCACTAGAAATAGTTAGTTTCTTTTCCTTTAAAACTTTCATTGCTTCATTAGGCAGAGTTGTATCATTATAACCAAAGAAAAACTGACCAACACGTTCTTGGATTAGTTTTTCAACTACATCCAGAAGAGTTGTTGCCCTTTCTACCGTTGAATGTTTTGCAGTTAATCGGAGTGTTACTTCATTTTCTCCAGCTAAAGGTGCAATGGTTGGATTCGTCTGTGAATCTATTAAATCTGCTATATCTGTCTCTAATTGTGATTCTCCAATTCCGAAAAAGCGAAGAACACGAGATTCAATTACTTCGATAATTTTCATTTCCTGTAGAATGGCTTGTCTGCCAAACTCAAGAAACATTGGCTGCATCTCTTTTGGAGGTCCTGGTAACAGCATATAGTTCATTTCTTTTATAGAAAGGAACATACCCGGTGCCATTCCATTTTTGTTTGGCAAGACGATAGAACCTTCTAAAACGAGTGCTTGTTTTTTATTATTTTCAGACATCGCTCTGTTTACTTTACGATAATAATCCTCAATCGATTCTAGCGCTTCTTGATCCATACGTAATTTTTTCTCAAGCACTGAAGCGATTGTTTCTTTCGTTAAGTCATCCTTTGTAGGACCAAGACCGCCGGTGAAGATTAATAAGTCGGCACGAGTTTGTGCAACGTTTATGGCTTTTTTTAGGCGATCCGGGTTATCTCCCACAACCGTGTGATAATACACATTTACCCCGATTTCAGCGAACTGCTTGGATAGGAATTGAGCATTTGTATTTGCTATTTGTCCGAGTAATAATTCAGAGCCAACTGCAATAATCTCTGCATTCATGAACAATACCTCGCTTTAGCTACATTATTTCGATCTTAAAAGAGCATCTTTGTTTTTCACAAAATAATCCCATCCAGAGTAAATAGTGAAAATAACAGCAATCCATAGCGAGATCATCGCAAACGGAATATTCACCAATTCAAATGGCAGGTTATGTAGTAATAGTGCTGAAACTGCAATAATTTGAGCCCACGTTTTAATTTTCCCTAGCATATTTGCAGCCACTACTTCTCCTTCACCTGCTAACACCAGGCGAAGTCCTGTTACAGCAAATTCTCTACTAATGATAACAATAACCATCCAAGCAGGAGCTAATTGCAATTCAACCAATGTAATAAGTGCAGCTGAAACAAGTAACTTATCTGCTAGTGGATCTAAAAATTTCCCTAAATTCGTTACTAGATTAAGTTTTCTTGCATAATAACCATCTATCCAATCTGTACAAGATGCAATTATAAATATAATAGCACCTACTAGGTGTGTAACTGGTAGGCTATAATCTCCTACTTGTAAGTCTCCCCATGAAAATGGCACGAGCATGACAATTAAAAACAACGGAATTAAAAAAATACGTGAGATTGTGATTTTGTTAGGTAAATTCATATATGTATGCCTCCTTACTTCCATTTTGCCACAAAACATGAAAATAAGCCCACAATTTTAGTGGGCGTTTTTCAAAAATTATTGGGCAGCTTCCTTTTGGAAGTTTATGGTGATATTTTGAACGCTTTTTGGTTCCTTTGGAATTTCCACTACTTGACCATTAACTTTTATTGTTGCAGTTTCTGCATAGCCAAGTCTAATAACAGCTACTTCTTCATTTGTAAAATCATAAGATGTTACATTCGGAATATCATCCGTTTCCTTATTATTTAACAAAGCACTGTAGAACTTTTTGTTCTTTCCGTTTTTCAAGTCTAGCCATGTTTCAGTTGTTGTAGAAACTTCTACAACAAATTTATCTGTATTCGATAAAGTATAGGTTGAGTTTTTACCTGTTGATTGAACTAAATGAATCTGTTGAGTGAATTGAACTTCATCCTCAGCATTAACCTGATCTTCATCAGCCTCTTCTCCAGTAGATGCTACTTGATCAGTATCATCTTCCTGTTTTTCCTTTTCTTTATCTTCCTTCTCTTCTTTTGCAGCAGTCTTTAATGGATCGTTATTATTCTTTTCAATTTCAGAAGATTGTGTCTCTGTTTTAGGCGATTCTTGCACTTGATTATTTTGAGAATTTTGCAATAATGTCCATACTGTTATGGCAATACCAATAATAACAACAGCTACTAACACTTTGGGAAAAATTTGAAATACTTTCGATGTTGAAGCATTCACTTCATCTCTTGTCCGCTTTACTCTTGAAAGATGTTCTGGAATTGCTTCCTTTTGAGTACTAGGAATTTCGTGCTTATATTCCTCAAAGATCATTTCAGGATCTAGACCCACTGCTTCTGCATATTGTTTCACAAATGCACGAGCATAAAATACACCTGGTAAAGCATCAAAATTTCCTTCTTCAACATTCTGTAAGTACCTTTTTTGAATTTTGGTGATATTTTGGAGTTCCTCTAGTGAAAGATTCTTCTCTGTTCTCGCCTCTTTAAGACGTTGTCCTACTTCAGTCAATGATTACACCTACCATCTAAATTGCTTTTTTAACTATAATTATACATATTAAAAATCAAAGGTTGAAAATGATGCATCACTGGGCATTTGTTGTTGTTCTACTACTTCATACGTTATTTCTTCATCGGGATCATTTCGAAGCTCAATAATATAGTCAAAATCATCTAACGTATATTCTGTTTCACGAACAAATATATCTGGGTGTTCAACTACTTTTGTTGCAGGTAGTCTCATAATTTCCCTAACCAGTTGCCAGTGTCGTTCATTAGCTCTTCGTGTTGAGACAATTCCATCAATGATGAATAAGTTTTCTTCGTTATACTCATCCTCGATAAGCTGACTTCTAATTGTTTGTTTTAATAAAGTAGAAGATACAAATAACCACTTCTTATTTGCACATACACTAGCTGCTACGACAGATTCTGTCTTCCCAACTCGTGGCATCCCTCGTATTCCGACTAGCTTATGACCTTCTTTCTTATACAATTCAGCCATAAAATCAACGAGCAAACCAAGTTCATCTCTTACAAAGCGAAATGTCTTTTTATCGTCAGCATCTCTTTGGATATATCTTCCGTGTCTAACAGCCAGGCGATCACGAAGTTTAGGCTCCCTAAGCTTTGTAACGGTTATATTATCCATTGTTCGTAAAATTGATTCAAGTCTGAGGATTTGTTCCTCATTATCCGATAAAAGCAGCATACCTCTTCTCATATCTTCAACACCATTAATGGTCACAATATTAATGGAAAGCATGCCAAGCAATGAAGAGATGTCACCTAACAGTCCAGGTCGGTTAATATGTATTTCATATTCTAAATACCATTCCTTCTTCCCCACGTAGGCATCCACCTTTCATATCATAATTTCCTCACACATCTTAACTATAATATGAAAGCCTATACCTCCATATTAGCCAAAATGTTCCTTTGTAAGTCTATAATAAAGCATTTTATTTTAATATGAAAGTCTGGTAGGGAACAATTTACGACATCTACAGCTTTTTTACATGTATTTTATCATTGATGTCCATTTCTCGTACCTATTTTGAAGAAAATAAAAAAAAGAGGGGAAATTCCCTCTTTTTAGCGAGTACCATCATTTTGTACTAATTTTAACATCATATTCGCAATTGCATGTTGTTCTTCAGGAGTTGCAACGCTCCAAAGGTCAGCAAGAACTTTTTCTTGCTCATTTTTTGGGTCTACTTGCTTAGCTAAGTATCCACCAATTTGATAAGCGAGATCATTAATTGTGCTTTGTTCCATACCTTCGTTTTGAGCATGGTGTAAGCGATCACCTAAAAAGTCTTTCCATTGTTCCCAGTTATCTAAAACAGACATAAAGTTCCCTCCTTAAGATTGGTACAGAGTTATTTTGTCTGTTTCAAAAAAAATTATACAACATGCTAAACTATGCTGCTATGTATACCATGCTCCGTTGACTGAAACAATGTGCCCATTTATATAAGATGCCTGATCTGATAAGAGAAATGTAACTACGTTAGCTACTTCGTTTGGATATCCCATTCTTCCCATCGGGATATCTTGTTCTAATAACATTTTATCTTCTTCCCCTAGATGTTGAAGCATGTTCGTATTAATTGCTCCTGGAGCTATTCCATTCACTCGAATATTTGAAGGTGCTACTTCTTTTGCTAATGCTTTTACAAACGTATTTTGACCGCCTTTTAGCATTGAGTATAGAACTTCACAGGATGCTCCAACTTCGCCCCAAATAGAAGTGATTAAGACGATATTTCCAGCTTTCATTTTAACCATTGACGGTAGAAGTGACTGGGTTAGCAAAAATGGACTTGTACAGTGGAGCTGCACCATTTCTATAACTTCCCCTTCAGTCATATCGGTCATTAAACCGTAATAGCTATTTCCACTATTTAAGATGACATCATCAATCGGATCATGAATTTGAGACAAAAGTTTTTGAACACCATCTGGCTTTGATAAATCTGCTCCTACAAGTGTGATTCTTTCGTTACCAAATTCATTGGCTATTTCCTCTAGGTGTTTTATATTCCTGTGATAATGCAAATACAATTTATATCCTTGGTTGAGTAATTGAAAAGCAATTGCTTTTCCGATTCCACCACTAGCTCCCGTTAATAAGGCAGTTTTACTGTTCATTTATTTATTACCTCTTTTACTATAATCTCCTCAAACGAAAAAAGAGAGGACATTTGTATTGTCCTTCTCTTCTTCAACTATTGTCAAGTTACTTAGGAACAACTTGACATACCGTCATTCTTTCTTCAGCAATTAGATCTTTTGCACTCTTTTCAATATCCGTTATCGTTAGCGACTCTAACACTTTCACGACGTCAAACATGTTCATCTCATTAAACGAATATCTCGTGAATTGATTTGCAATATATTCAGGGGAGTTCAATGCGCGTAGGAATGAACCAATCTTCTTTTTCTTTACTCTTTCTAAATACTCTTCAGAAATTGTACCACTATAATTTAAAAGCATCTTAGAAAGGGTATCGGCTAACTCATCGGGTTTCATTGTATCTCCACCCACTAATCCAAAGCCAAACTCGTACTCTTCTGTATAGTCATAAGCAAAGCTTTCATCAATAAGACCTGATTGATATAGTTGTTCATAATTTTTCGAGCTTTTTCCAAACAACATATCTAATAATACATTTGTCGCAAGTTCATTACGTAATAATTCTTCACCTGATTTACCTGCATTCTTTACCTTAAGACCTACTAAGCATTTGGATGATTGTACTGACATTTTCAGGATAGTTTTCTTTTCAGCCACAGATTCTTGCTCATCATCGAAAAAGCGCTGGATTTCTTGTTGTTTCGTAAAATCCTTTTTCGCTTGGTTATCACGAATTTGTTTCATGATTTGCTCAGGGTTAACTGGACCAACGACAAATAAAAGCATATTACTTGGGTGGTAGAACGTTTCATAACATGTATAAAGCATATCCTTTGTAATTTTTGCAATAGAGTCAATTGTTCCGGCGATATCAATTGCGACAGGATGATTTTTAAACATATTTTGAATAAGTCCGAAATACAATCTCCAGTCTGCATTATCATCGTACATTGTAATTTCCTGTCCGATAATTCCTTTTTCCTTTTCGACTGTTTTCTCCGTGAAATATGGTTCTTGAACAAAATCTACTAACGTTTCAAGATTCAATTCTACATTCGAAGTACTCGAGAACAAGTATGCTGTTCTTGTAAAAGATGTAAATGCGTTCGCTGAAGCTCCTTGCTTACTGAATTGTTGAAAGACATCTCCGTCTTCTTTTTCGAATAACTTATGTTCTAGAAAGTGAGCGATTCCATCAGGTACATGGACTTGCTCATCTTTACCTGGCAGATTGAATCGATTATCAATGGATCCGTACTTCGTAGTAAATGTCGCATATGTTTTGTTAAAGCCTTCTTTCGGAAGAATATATACCTTTAATCCATTTTCCATCGTCTCATAGTATAGCTCTTCCTTTAGTTGTTCAAAAATCACCTTTTCCATTACGCCTCCCCCTTTCCTTTTAAGAAGTAGATCGTATCTAGTTCAATCTTTTCAGCCGCTTTTACGATATCCTCTTTTGTAACGCTATCGATTTGTTGTAAGTATACATCAACTGGATATGATTTTTTGGCCATTGCATCATTATATAACACCTCAATTAACCCTCTTGAAGTATCAATGGTTTCAAGTATTTGATTTTTAATTACAGCCTTTGTTTGTTCAATTTCCTTGTCAGTGAAGTCACCTTTTTTCATCGCATCCATTTGTTCTTTAATAATCGTCACGGCTTGTTCATAGTTTTTTGCATCTACTCCTGACATCACCATGAGCAGACCTTTGTGGCTTTCAACTCGTGAAGCTGCATAATAAGCAAGGCTTGCTTTTTCCCTTACATTTATAAATAACTTTGAATGAGAAAATGCACCATATATACCATTCATTACTTGCAATGCAAAGTAATCAGCATCATCATACGTAATGTTAGTTCGATAACCTGCATTTAACTTTCCTTGTTTTACGTCTTGTTCTTCAATCACTTCATTTTCTTTCTCGATTGAATGATGATTATCTGCAATTGTGATTGGATTACGCTCTTTCAATTGGAACATACTTGAAACCTTGTCTGTTAATGAATCACTATCTATATCTCCAACAACATATAAATCAACTCGATCTTCTGCTAATGCTTTTTTATAATAAGCATACAATGATTCTGCCGTTATTGACTCCACATCTTCTTTTATCCCATTTACATGAAGGGAGTATGGTTCATTTTTACACATTTCCTCAACTAAACGTAGACTTGCATATCGCATCTTATCATCAAATACGGATTGAATTCGTTGAACTAAAGATCTTTTTTCTTGTTCAACAATCGAAGAAACAAATGAATTTCCTTCCGTTGCCGGGCGAAGTAATACGTCAGCCAAGAGACCAAGTGCTTGTTCTAAGAGTGGAGTTTGATCTGATAAATAGTTTTCGTTCGCTACTTCAATACGTATCGTTATAATATGGTACTCACCTTTTTTGGATAAATCCACTTGCAACGACGCTCCATAAAGCTCATCCAAATACGTACGTAATGCTGAAGTTGTTGGATATTTATCGGTCGCACTTTGTAACACATACGGCAATAACGCCCGTTTTGTTACATCTTCTTTCGCTAGAGGAGCTCTCATTTTTAAAACAATGCTATTTGTTTTGTATTTTTTTGTATCTACAACGTGAACTGTCATTCCTTTAATCACTTCTGATTTTTCTTTATCAAGCTTCACCTTCATTACCTCCTTTTGGTAGGTTCGCCTACAGAATAGTGTTTCTTTTTCTACGTAAATTTAAACTATAACCACTATATCGATAAAAAGGAATTTTTTACAAGTGAAAGGATTTAGTGAATCATAACTTAAACAATACTCATCGACAGGTCATCCTATTCTCAAAATGAAAAAGAAAAAACCTCAGTAGAAACTGAGGTTCTCAAATTAACGCTTTCCTTTTTCGTAAGGAGTTCCTAATGCTTTAGGAGCTTCTGCTCTACCAACAAATCCAGCAAGAGCAAGGATTGTTAATACATAAGGAGCAATCGTTAAATAAATTTTAGGAATTTCTTGTAGTACTGGAATTGATTCACCCGTGATACTTAATGATTGAGCTAACCCGAAGAATAAAGCTGCTCCCATTGCTCCAAGTGGATGCCACTTACCAAAGATCATCGCTGCTAGTGCCATAAATCCTTGACCAGAAATTGTACCTGCAGCGAAGTTACCTGAAATGGAAGTCGCATATACAGCTCCTCCAAAACCAGCAAATACACCAGAAAGCATAACACCGATATAACGCATTCTATTAACTTTAATACCCATTGTGTCTGCAGCCATTGGATGCTCCCCAACGGCACGTAAACGAAGACCAAATGGAGTCTTATAGATCACATACCACACGACAATTGCTAAAAAGATTGCAATGTATGATGTAATATAAATATTCGAGAAGAATATTTTCCCAAGCACAGGTATATCAGATAGAACTGGAATATCACTTTTGTAAATACGGTTATCGATAAAGTCTGTTTGACCTTTGTTGAATATTAACTTAATTAAGAATACTGAAAGACCAGCAGCCAAGAAGTTTATGGCAACACCACTAACTGTTTGGTCAGCCTTAAAGGAAATGGTCGCTACCGCATGAATTAATGCAAATAGCCCACCAACTACTCCGGCAATTAGAATTCCAATCCATGGAGCAACATCCCCTAATGCAGCCTGTGTAAATAATGTTGTTAATATACCGATAAATGCTCCGAAAAGCATAAGTCCTTCTAAACCAATGTTAACGACACCAGATTTTTCACTAAATACTCCACCAAGTGCAGTTAAGATTAAAGGGGCAGCAGAGTATATTGCTGCTGGAATGATGATCGCTAAAATATCAAGAAAACTCATCTATTTCCCCTCCTTACTAAAACGCGTAAACAACCAACGAATAATATAACTTGAAGCAACAAAGAAGATAATTAAGGCAATAACAATTTCTACTAATTCTGTTGGCACTCCTGCTGCTGATTGCATTGTTAGAGCACCGATTTTTAAGCCTGCAAATAATAGAGATGCAAAAATAATACCTAATGCACTGTTTGCACCTAATAAAGCAACCGCGATTCCATCAAATCCTTGACCAGTAAAGCCACCATTAATGGTCATATACTGATATGTTCCTAGACCTTCCATTGCTCCAGCCGTACCTGCAAAGGCACCTGAAATCACCATTGCCAGGATGATGTTTTTAGAAACGCTCATACCTGCATATTGTGATGCATGCTGATTAAATCCTACTGCTTTTAACTCGTATCCTTTTGCTGTTCTTTCTAAAAGGAACCACATAATGATTGCACCTATAATTGCAACAATTATTCCATAATGAAGACGAGAGTATTGAGTTAATTGCATTAAGAAATCAGAAGCTAATGACGCACTAGTATTAATCGTACCTGTTCTTTCACCTGGAACAAGTAAATATGTTCTGATTAAAGCATTCGTTACGTGTAAAGCAATATAGTTCATCATAATTGTTACAATTACTTCATGAACTTTAAGCTTTGCTTTTAGTAAGCCAGGAATGAATCCCCATAAAGCACCTGCTAGTGCAGCAGCCAGGATAGCTAATGGAATATGAATGATAGCCGGTAGATCGAATGCAATACCTACCCATACAGATGCTAACCACCCTACAAGTAATTGCCCTTCAACACCAATATTAAATAAGCCAGTTCTAAAGGCAAAGCCTACAGCTAATCCTGATAAGATAAGAGGAGTCATTGCACGAATTGTTTCACCAATTTGATAAGAATCCCCAACAATCCCATCTAATAATGATACATAGCCTAGTATAGGGTTATATCCGCTTATAAGCATGATGATTGCCCCAACTAATAATCCTAAAATTACAGCAAAAATTGGAACTGCAATATGAAAGAAACGCTCATTTTTCATCATTTTTTGCATCATGCGTCACCTTCTCTCTTTCTCTTACCGCCTGCCATTAACTTACCTAGTTCTTGTTCGTTCGTTAATTTTGGATCTACGATATCAACAATTTTACCTTCGTAGATGACGGCAATACGGTCACTAACATTTAATACTTCATCAAGTTCTAAGGAAACTAGTAAAACACCTTTTCCTTTATCTCGTTCTTCAATTAATTTAGAATGAATAAATTCAATTGCCCCTACGTCTAAGCCACGAGTAGGTTGAGCAGCAATTAATAAATCTGGACTGCGGTCAACTTCACGTGCAATAATTGCTTTTTGTTGGTTCCCTCCCGATAATGCACGAGCAGGCGTATTTTCGCTCGGTGTACGAACATCAAATTCTGCTATTAAACTTTTAGCTTTTTCATGTATGGCTTTAAAGTTTAAGACCCCACTTTTAGAGAACGGTTGTTGGTAGTATGTTTGTAACACCATGTTTTCACCAATAGAGTAATCAAGGACTAGGCCGTGTTTATGACGGTCTTGTGGTATGTGCCCTATACCCGTTTCAGTAATTTTACGCGGTGTTAGTCCCGCAATGTTTGTGCCTTTTAATTCAATTGATCCAGCATTCACTTTTCTTAGACCGGTAATTGCCTCAATCAGTTCACTTTGACCGTTACCATCAACTCCGGCAATACCTAATATTTCACCGCGCTTTACCGTTAAGCTTAAGCCATTTACCGCTGGTACATTTCTAGCATCATTAACGACTAAGTTTTCAATCTTTAAAACTTCGTCTCCAACTTTTGCTTCTGTTTTTTCAGTTTTAAAGTTAACCGCACGTCCTACCATCATCTCAGCTAATTGGTCTGGATTTGTTTCAGAAACGGTAACCGAACCAATTCCTTGTCCTTTACGGATAACTGTACACTGGTCACACACTTCCATAATTTCTTTTAGCTTATGCGTAATTAAAATTATCGATTTTCCTTCTTTCACAAGCTTCTTCATAATTTGAATTAATTCTGATATTTCTTGTGGTGTTAATACCGCTGTCGGTTCATCAAATATTAAAATTTCTGCACCGCGATATAACGTCTTTAAAATCTCCACTCGTTGTTGCATACCAACAGAAATGTCTTCAATTTTTGCATATGGATCTACTTTTAATCCATATTGCTCAGAGATTTTTTGAACCTCTTCAGCCGCCTTAGCGATGTTAATACGTCCGCTAGCCGTAGGTTCGTTTCCAAGGATGATATTTTCAGTAACCGTAAAGTTCTCAACAAGCATGAAATGTTGATGAACCATCCCAATTCCTAGTTCATTCGCTACGTTTGGATCTGTAATTTTAACAGGTTTTCCATTAACGCGAATTTCACCTTTCTCAGGCTGATACAAGCCAAATAGAACATTCATTAACGTCGATTTCCCGGCTCCATTCTCCCCTAAAAGAGCATGAATCTCACCTTTTGCCAGTCTTAATGTAATGTTGTCATTCGCTACGATGCCTGGGAACTCTTTACGAATATTGAGCATCTCAATAACATATTCCAACATAATCACTCCTAAAAAAGCATGAATAGTATAATTCCATATTTCAAACAAACTTTGTAAAGTCGTTTTGTAACGGAAAGGTATATTTCTTCTTACGTATAAAAAGTAAGAAGTAAAAGGTCAAGCTCGTTTGTTTAACCTTTTACGTCCAACTTCTAAAAATGATTCAACTATAAAGGGAAAAATAAAGGCTAGTAGGTTTGTACTAGCCTTTATTAAAGAAATTTATTTCTTTAAGTACTCTTCGTACTCTTCATCTGTTGCAGGAACTTTGATTTCACCAGCAAGAATCTTTTCTTGGTACTCTTTAACTAGAGCTAAAGATTCTTCAGATACGTTTTCTTGAGTTGGAGCGATACCGATACCGTCGTTATCTAATCCAAACTCAACAATTGTTCCACCTGGGAACTTGCCTTCCTTTGCCATTTTAGATACTTCATAAACTGCTGTATCTACACGCTTAACCATTGAAGTTAATGTTACGTTTTCTGGCATACCTTCTTCGTGTTGGTCTTTATCAACACCGATTACCCATACTTTTTTACCTTGCTTTGCACGGTTCTTAGCTTCTGTGAATACACCGTTACCAGTTCCACCTGCTGCATGGTAAATGATGTCAATGTTTTGGCTATACATTGTGTTTGCAATTTGTGTTCCTTTTTCAGGAGCGTTGAAGTCTTCAGCATATTGAACTACAACTTCAGCGTTTGGATTTGCTGCTTTAACACCAGCTTTGAATCCGTTTTCGAATTTCTTGATAAGTTCACCTTCAACTCCACCAATAAATCCAACTTTCCCAGTTGTAGATTGCTTACCAGCGATAAGTCCTACCAGGAATGAACCTTCATGCTCTTTAAACGTGATGTTTGCAACGTTTGGTAAGAAATCACCATTGTCATCTGTTACAACCATATCTACAATTGCAAGATTAGCTTCTGTTTGTTGTTGAGCAACCTTTTTAACATCGTCCCCTAAAAGGAATCCGATTCCGTAAACTAGGTTAAAGTCTTCACGAACTAATGCATTTAAGTTTGGAGCATAATCAGTTGCTGCAGAAGATTGAAGATATTTAAATCCTTTTCCTTCTTCTAGGTTGTTGTCAGCACCAAATTGCTTTAAACCTTCCCAAGCAGATTGGTTAAATGACTTGTCATCTACCCCACCTGTGTCAGTTACCATTGCTACCTTGAATTCAGCAGCTTTGTCAGAACCATTTGTTCCTTTTGCATTGTCTTCCTTTTCTCCAGCTCCACAAGCACCTAAAATCGTACTTGCTGCTAAAAGAAGAGAAAGAGCTACACCATACTTACGCTTTGTCATTCTCTTTACCCCCTAATTTTAATTAATCTATTGTCACTAAAATAATGACCGAAATCGTTTTCAAAACCCTGTAACGTTTTCTAGTCCTCACCTCCTTAAAATGTACGGAAACTGAAAAAATTATTATACTCGTTTTCTGAGTACGTGGAAGCTAAACTTATCTGCTCTAAAATAATTTAATGAAAATAGAACAGGTACATCATTTTGATCAAAATGCATTTGTTTAAGTAATAGCAGTGCTGTTTCAGGTTCACATTCTAATATCGGTGAAATCTTTTCATGATAACCCAATGGTTCTATGTGCACCACTGCGTGAGAAATATAGCGCCCCTCTTGTTCAAGAAGGTGCAGTAATGACTCAACGTTATGATTAAAACCATTAGAAGGTAAATATTCGCTCGGAATTTTGTCAATACAATATACAACAGGTTCTCCGTCTGCCGTACGGACACGTTCTACTAATAAAATCTCATCATCAATGGAGCATTCGAATCTTTTGATATCTTCATCTGTAGGTCCCTGTTCTGAAGAGGATAGGAAAATTGTCCCTGCTTTCTTTCCAGCTTGGATAATCATATCCGTTACAGAATTTAATTGTTCGATCCCCGATGAGAATAATGGCTTTGCATTTACAAACGTTCCGACACCATGTCTACGAATGACAACGTTTTCTTCTTCAAGTATACGAAGTGCCTCTCGCAGTGTTGCGCGGCTAACTCCTAATTGCTTAGCTAAATCAAATTCTGAAGGAAGCTTTTCTTTTTCCTTATAGATTCCTTTTTCGATATCGCCTTTTAGCCTATCAATAACTTGTAAGTATAAATGCCGATTGTCTGACTTAATCGTCATATAAAGCCTCCTAAGTAAATAAATTGATAAGCAAACTGGAGGTACAAATAGGTATGATGTCTTACTTGTGTACTTCCTCTAATCGAAAATACTATAACACTTTTCCTAAAAGAAATAAATAGAAATTATATAAAATTTGTCGAAATGTAGTGAAAAATAAAGTAATAAATTCATAATAAAAATTCGTTACACGATTTTTTAGCGAAAATCCCTTCAATTCAAACTTTTCAGAAAAAATTTTCAGTAAAAATACATAAAAAAAAGGGGGATATCCCCTTTTTTAAGACGTTGCTTCTTCATTCGATTTTGTCATTAACACTTCTCTTGGTTTACTACCCTCATATGGTCCTACGATTCCACGTTCCTCCATAGCGTCTATTAAGCGAGCCGCACGGGTGTAACCGATCCTAAATCTCCGTTGCAGCATAGAGACAGAAGCAGTTTGCATTTCTAAAACAAGGCTCACAGCATCATCAAATATGTCATCTTCTACTTCAGTTTTTGAAGTAGGAGCATCTGTAGGAATCATATTTTCCTGATATTGTGCTTTCTGTTGAGAAATGACAAAGTCAACAATATCTTCTACCTCCTGATCGGATAGGAAAGCACCTTGAACTCTGACTGGCTTTGACATTCCAGCCGGTAAGAACAACATATCTCCTCTGCCTAAAAGCTTCTCGGCTCCCCCCATATCTAGAATAGTTCTTGAATCTGTTTGTGAAGAGACACTAAATGCAATTCTTGAAGGAATGTTGGCTTTAATGACACCGGTAATGACGTCAACTGATGGTCTTTGAGTAGCAATAATTAAGTGGATTCCTGCTGCACGAGCCATTTGTGCCAATCTTGTAATTGCATCTTCGACATCAGATGATGCCACCATCATTAAGTCAGCGAGCTCGTCTACGATTACCACAATAAACGGTAATAATGGTTGCTTCACTTCTTCTTCCTGGTTTTGCCTCTTAATATAATCATTATAACCCTCGATATTTCTCGTACCTGTATGAGAGAAAAGCTCATACCTTCTCTCCATCTCAGAAACAACCTTTTTCAATGCTTGTGAAGCCTTTTTAGCATCCGTTACGACAGGTGCTAATAGATGTGGAATGCCGTTATAAACATTCAATTCTACCATTTTGGGGTCAATCATCATCATTTTTACTTCATGTGGCTTTGTACGCATTAAAATACTAGTGATGATTCCATTAATACATACACTTTTCCCACTACCTGTTGCACCCGCAACTAGTAAATGTGGCATCTTATTTAATTCTGCTAGCACCGCTTCACCTGAGATATCGCGGCCAAGCCCTATCAATAGCTTCGAATCCTTGTTTGAAACCCGTGGAGCTTCAAGTACCTCTCTCAATGTTACCATGGATACTTCTTCGTTTGGAACTTCAATTCCAATCGCTGATTTCCCTGGTATTGGTGCTTCAATACGAATATCCTTAGCAGCAAGGGCTAAAGCTAAATCATCACTTAAGTTTACAATTTTACTAACCTTTACACCTACCGCTGGGTAAACCTCATATTTAGTCACTGCAGGACCTAAATGTACTTTTTTAACACTTGCTTTTACACCAAAGCTTTCAAACGTTCTTTCAAGCTTTTTAATATTCGTTCGAATTAATTCATTGTCATGCCCACTTTTTCGATTATTCGGTAAAGATAGTATATCAAGAGAAGGAAGGAGATAACTTAAATTTTCCTCCTCAATAAATGCTGATTGTGGAATAGGATCGATTTCCTCTACTTCAGTTTCTTCCTTCTTTACTTCAGACTTTACTTTGACAACCAGGTCAGAATCATCGTCTGTGGCACTATGATCTTGAAAGTTTGAAATAATTGGCTGGATAATCACTTCTTCCTCTTCTGGTTCAATAGTCATTTCATTTGACTGGTTATCCTTTGATAAAGGAATTGGTTGCTCTTTTTTATTCTTTGTTTTTGCCCGCTTGTTCGTTTGCTTTTTACCTATGTTACTGAACCATTCTTTTACATCAGTTGTGAATGCAAGATATTGCTCCTTAATAAAGGTAAACACGGGAGATACAATTTTCACCACTACATCCATTAGGGATCTTCCTGTAACTAAAATAATACCCACTAGCAAGAAGAGCAATGCAATAAATTCTGTACCTTTAGCGGCAAAGAGCACATGAAATAATGCAAATAAAACAGCACCTATCATACCACCGCCAATATCGTTTGTCTTCGTCTCACCCGTTGTCTCCATCCAAAATAATTCCCATGTATTTCGAATTACAGAAGGTTCTTTAAATACGCCATCTTTAATAAGTAATTCAAATAAGTTGACATGACTGAATAGCAAGAGAGCAGAAATAATAAAATACACTCCGATAAAGCGCTGTGAAAAAATATAAGGATGGTTTCGTTTCCAAATATAATATACCGATAGTATGAGTAATGATAATAGTAAAAGCATATACCATTCTCCCATAAAAAAACGAGTCAGAGTTGTTAGTAGTTGTCCAACTGCTCCAAGTCCTGAGATTCCAATACAAGTCATGGCAAATATAGTAAGTCCAGCTAGTTCGAACTTTAATGTATGCTTCCACTCCTGTTTCTTTCTTTTTTGTCGTTGCTTAGGCTTTGCCATTTTTTACACCTCAGTTTAGATATGTATCGCTTTATTATAAAAACATTTCTACTTACAGTTCAATCCTTGTTTCTTGATTATAAAGCCTTTCAGTCAATTTAAAAAGAGGAATAAGTACAAGCTTTTGTTCATTCACTTGTTAAATGAGGAAAAAAGTTAAGAGGCTTTCTTAATGATTTCGTAGAACAAAAGGCGCAAGCGCCACATTTAGCCTTTGGAAGGCCGGGGTTGGAGCTGGATTCAAATGACCCAAGCAAACATCACAAGTGATTTTATTATTATTTCCTAGGGCCAAAAAAAAGAGCTTATGAATACTCATAAGCTCTTTAAGGAAGTTTAACCGTCATCCCAGGTGAATATTCTGCTGTTAAATAATGCTGTGGATCTGTACTTAATAATCGAACTATTCGATATTGCAGTTCTTCATTTCGTTCCACAATCATCGAAACCCCATTCACTTCTACACATTGTTGATTCGTATAAACGTTTGTTTCTACTGGGTAAACAAGCTCATTCGGCATTATGGTATATAGAATCACTGTAGCAACTTCCCTTCTTGTTCAGAAACGCCTTTATGTTCTATAAGCTCATTTAATTTTGCAATTGCCTTTCCGATACCCCCAACTTCATTTATGAGTCCGTATTTCACTGCATCTTCACCCACAACATTTGTACCGATATCTCTTGTTAAATTTCCTTTTGAAAGCATAAGTTCTTTAAAGCGATCCTCTGTGACATTTGAATGCTTTGTTACAAATCTCACGACTCGATCTTGCATTTTATCTAAGTATTCAAAAGTTTGAGGAACACCAATCACTAGCCCTGTCAATCGAACTGGATGGATCGTCATGGTTGCTGTTTCAGCAATAAAAGAATAGTCTGTTGAAACTGCGATTGGAACACCGATCGAATGTCCTCCACCTAGAACAATAGAAACTGTTGGTTTCGAAAGGGATGCAATCATTTCTGCAATCGCAAGTCCAGCCTCTACATCTCCCCCTACTGTGTTTAAAATGATGAGTAAACCTTCAATTTTAGGATTTTGTTCAATTGCCACAATTTGAGGAATGAGATGCTCATACTTTGTCGTTTTATTTTGCGGAGGAAGTTGAATATGTCCCTCTATTTGTCCAATAATCGTAAGTACGTGTATTTTCGAGTCATTTGCTAACTGTGGTATGTTTGTTTGACCTAATGCTTGTATTTTATCTAGTAATCCTTCTTTATGTTCTTCTTTTTTTTCTTGTTCCTGTTCATTCATTTGCCCAGAAAAGATTTCGTTCTCCATTGAATGGATTTCCCCTTTCAAACAATAAGATAAACTTAGTATGAACTCTTCCATCAATTTCATTCCAAAACGTAAAAAACACAGGTACTTAACCAAACAGGTAACTGATTTACGTTCCTGCAACTAGCCTTCCGCAAAAGTTGGCCAAAAACCAAAGTACAGGACAAAAGCAACTTTAGCGGAAAAGTCTTATTAACAGGTTACCTAACCGTATAAGCCTTTCTTACTTAAATCTTATTTTCAAACCTAAAAAAAGCCTAATTCTACGATGCAGTAGAATTAGGCTTTATATTAAATTTCCATGATAATCGGTAAAATCATCGGTCTCCGCTTTGTTTTCTCATATAGGAACTGATTTAAAGAATCACGGATGTTTATCTTTAATGATGACCAATCCACAATCTGGTCTTCGATACACTTTTGCATAATCCCTTTTACTAGGTCCGTTGCTTCCACTAATAGCTTTTCCGACTCTCTTACATAAACGAAGCCTCTTGATATAATTTCTGGTCCAGCAATAAGCACATTCCTTGATCTACTTAATGTAACGACTACAACAAGAATACCATCCTGAGACAGTAATCTACGATCTCTCAATACAATGTTCCCAATATCACCGATTCCTAAGCCATCGATCAATACATTTCCAGCATAGACCTTTGATCCATAAGAAGCTTCTCCTTTATAAAAGTCAATTGCTTCTCCCTTGTCTAAAAGAAAAATATGATCTTCTGGAATACCGATGGATTGAGCAACCTTGGCATGAGCCTTTTGCATCCTATATTCACCATGTACAGGAATTACATATTTCGGCTTCATTAAATTCAGCATCAGTTTAATATCTTCTTGACTACCGTGTCCTGATACATGCATCTTGTTCTTACCAGACACAACATTCGCTCCTGCACGGTAAATTAAATCAACTGATTTTGCGATACTAATTTCAGTTGCAGGGGTAGGAGCTGCTGCAAGAATTACAGTATCACCTTCTGTAACTTGGATTTGCTTGTGTGTACCCTTTGCAATTTTCACAAGAGCACTTACAGGCTCACCTTGGCTACTCGATGTCACAATTACCACTTCACTTGGAGGTAATTTAGAGATTTCATTAAAGGAAACAACAACGTCCTCTGGCAGAGTTAAATATCCAAGGTCTTGAGCAATTTCCACCATTTTTTGAATCTTCGCACCAACAAAAGCGACTTTACGGCCACTTTCAGTAGCTGCTTGAAGCAAACCTTGTGTACGTTGAATATTTGTTGCATAAGTCACTACTAGTACTCGTCCAGATGCCTTATAGAACGCCTCACTAAATTCTTGGCCAACTTGTTGTTCTGAGCCAGAGAAACCTGGCCTCTCAGCATTTACACTGTCTGAAAGTAGACAAAGCACCCCTTTTTTACCTATTTGGGCCATCTTATCTAAATCTGCACCGAAAAGATTTGCAGAAGTAGGATCAAATTTATAATCCCCTGTATGAACTACCGCCCCTTGTGGAGTATCAATGATTACACCAACAGAACCTGGAATGCTGTGTGTTGTTCTAAAGAAACTAATGTTAATGCCATCAAATTCTAAATTACTTTCATGAGTAATTTCATGAAGGCTGTATGGAGTATTTACTCCTTCTAGTTCTTCTTTTACTAATTTAAGTGTTAAGTTAGTTCCATAAACAGGTACATTTAATTTTCTTAAAATGTAAGGTAGGGCACCTATATGTTCCTCATGCCCATGTGTTAGAAAAATACCTTTAACCTTTTCTTTGTTATCAACAAGATAGGTAATATCTGGTATCACCATATCAATTCCTAACATTTCATCTGCAGGAATCATTAAACCAGCATCAATCACGAAAATTTGGCTATTTGTTTCAAGAACGTACATGTTCTTTCCACTTTCCCCAACACCACCAAGGGCAAAAATTTTCACTTTATTTGTTTCTCTAGTACTCACTGTCATATCCTCCTATGTCATTTAGAAAAACCGCTTTCTTCTATTCCTAAAGAAACAGAGACTGCCTTTGTTTTCCTTCAACTATATCTATTTTTTTGAAAAACATTTAATTAAGGCTCTATTAAACAATGATGTTTTAAGTTTTATAAACACCGCTGGCACGAAAAAAAACCGTGAGATCTCCCTACTTGTCATGACAAGTTTTTTCGGTTCTCTTCAAAAATCTCCATTCATAGATTGCTTTAACACAGCCTTAACTAAATTTAAATATCAAAACATCATCTAAGTCGAAGGAGCTCCCTTAGATGTATTTGAACGAGTTTGAAAAGAAATATAGTATTCGAAACAGTCTACACAAGCTCCACCACTTATTTCTGTTATCGAAAAGTTATAATCCGTACAATACCTTATCCACATTATAACTGATGAAAGAATTGGAATACAAGTTAAATAATAGAAAGGGAAGCATGACCTTTATTAAATGTAGTTGTTCAAAAACTGTTACCTACAACTTTATTTAGCAACACCTCAAACATAATAAAAAAAACAGCCGAAGGCTGTTTTTAAAGGATAGGGTTAATCGTTGATACTAAGGTATTACGTTCTGTTTCATCTAGTGGAACAAGTGGTAACCTTACAGATCCAACATCTAGCCCTTTAAGCTGCAGAGCTGTTTTTACTGGAGTTGGACTTGGTGCTCGGAACAATGCTTTCATCATAGGTAAAAGTCTTTGATGCTCTTTTGCAGCTTCTTTATAATTTCCAGCTTCAAAGCTAGCAATCATTGCTTGCATTTCATTTCCGATAATATGAGATGCAACCGAAACTACACCAACTCCTCCAATCGCAAGTACTGGAAGTGTAATTCCATCATCTCCGCTATATAAAACAAAGTCATCTGGAGTATTTGCGATTATTTCTGTCATCGCATCAATGTCTCCACTTGCTTCTTTAACTGCAATAACATTCGGCAATTCAGCCAATCTAACAATTGTATCTACTGACATATTCACAACCGCACGACCTGGGATATTGTATAACATAACAGGAAGTTTTGTTGATTCAGCAATTGCTCTAAAATGCTGATACATGCCTTCTTGGCTAGGCTTATTATAATATGGTGCCACTAGCATGATAGCATCTACACCAGCTTCCTCAGCCTTTTTTGTTAATTCAATGGATTGTCTAGTATTGTTACTACCTGTTCCCGCAATAACTGGTACTCTTTTATCAACTACTTTCACTACATGTTTAAATAATGCTACCTTCTCTTCAGATGTTAAGGTTGGTGATTCTCCAGTTGTTCCTGCAATTACCAGGGAGTCCGTTCCGTTGCTTATGAGATAGTTTACAAGTTGTGTTGTTTTTGCAAAATCGATGTTTCCTTTCGTATCAAAAGGAGTCACCATTGCTGTAGATACTTTTCCGAAGTTCATGTAAAATCCTCCTACCTATTATTCATTTTCCGCTTCTGAAAGCTGGAAGGCATTGTGCAGGGCATTAACCGCTTCCACTAAGTCATCTTCTTTCACTAATACCCAAATGGTTGTATTGCTATCAGCTGATTGTAGAATTTGGATCCCGTTTTCTGATAATGCTGTTACAATTTTTGAAGTAACACCTGGCACTCCGTTAATACCTGCTCCAACCGCAGATACCTTAGCACAATTTCTGGATACAACAGGTTCATAACCGATATTAACGAGAACGTCGATTGCCTTATCCGTTTTTTCACCTGAGACCGTATACACTACCTCTGTTGGAGTAATGTTGAAGAAGTCTACACTAATTTCAGCGGTTGCCATCGCTTTAAATACTTCTTTTTGAGTATCGTAATGTCCTTCTTTCGAGAACACTTTAATTTGCGTTACATCTGAAACGTGGGCGATTCCTGTAATTAGACGCTCTTTAAACTCTAGGCCTTTTTTAGCGTCACTTAAAGTCGTTACGAGCGTACCTTCTGAATTAGAATAAGTGGACCTTACTCTCATAGGTACTTTCCCGTGCATCGCAATTTCAACTGCACGAGGGTGAATGACTTTAGCACCTTGATATGCCATATTACAAATTTCTGTATATGTCACAACGTTAATTGGACGTGCATTTTCTACAATACGGGGATCAGCAGTCATAACACCCTCTACGTCCGTGAAAATGTCTATCCATTCTGCTTTTAATGCAACACCTAGTGCAGATGCTGATGTATCGCTCCCACCACGACCTAATGTTGTTACATCTCCATTTTTTGAAACACCTTGGAAGCCGGCCACCACAACTACATCAAACTTGTTCAGCATCTCTTTTAGTTCGTCACATTCCATATCAATGATTTTAGCATGTTGATGGTCGTTATTTGTTCTAAATCCAGCCTTTGCACCCGTGATTGCCGTTGCATTTATACCAAGTTGATTTAACTCATTTGAGAAAACAACTGAGGAAATCACTTCGCCGCATGAAACTAATAAATCATATTCACGCTTACTAACGGAACCCTTTGTACCGTTAACTAGTCCGAGCAATGTATCCGTAGCATAAGGATCTCCTTCTCTCCCCATTGCCGATACAACGGTCACAACTTTATATCCTTCATTTAACGCTTCTTGAATATGCCTGACAGCATGCTTGCGGCTTTCTTCATTTTTCACTGAAGTTCCACCGAACTTTTGTACAATTATTCTCATTTCTCCACCTCGTCTTTTGCCTGAGGACTAAAGAAAGGGAGAATGAATCTCCCTACTTAACTAACCCAAGCTTCACTAAGCTTTCAGCAATTTGGACTGAGTTCCAAGCTGCACCTTTTAATAAATTATCTGAAACCACCCACATGTGGAAGCCTTTATCATCAGTTAAATCTTTACGAATTCGACCAACAAATACGTCATTTTTCCCAACAGAATGGGCAGGCATTGGATAAACTTGTTCTTTAATATTATCTTGCAAGGTAACGCCGTCAGCAGAAGCTAACAACTCTTGAATCTCAGTAGCTGTTACACCGTCTTTTTCAATTTCCACAAAGACACTTTCAGAATGCCCTGTTGCAACTGGTAAACGAACACATGTAGCGGCTACCGGTATATCAGCTTCCATAATTTTTTTCGTTTCATTAATCATTTTCATTTCTTCAAAAGTAAAGCCATTATCTTGAAACTTATCTATTTGAGGAATAGCATTGAATGCGATTTGATATTTTTTTTCATCTGAACCAACAGGCAAAATAGATGGAGTATGCTCTTCCCCATTTAAAATTGACTTCGTTTGATTCATTAGTTCCTCTACCGCAGCTGCTCCAGCACCAGATACTGCCTGGTATGTGGATACAATGATTCTCTTTAAGCCGTATGCCTTACGAATCGGTTCTAATGCAACAACCATTTGAATCGTTGAGCAGTTCGGGTTTGCAATAATTCCATTATGGTCATGAAGTGCATGTTCATTTACTTCTGGTACGACTAATGGAGTATTTTCATCCATTCTAAATGCACTTGTATTATCTACAACAATTGCACCACGTTTTACCGCTTCAGGAGCAAGTACTTTTGAAACAGATCCTCCAGCACTGAATAATGCAATTTGAACTCCTTCAAAGCTATCTGGTGTTGCTTCTTGCACCGTTACTTCTTCACCTTTAAATACAACTTTTTTACCTGCTGAACGCTTTGATGAAAGAAGTGTTAATTTTGATATAGGAAAATCTCTATTTTCTAGAGTTTTAATCATTTGTTCTCCAACTGCACCTGTTGCCCCAACAACTGCAACATGAAAACCTTTATTCATTATATATTCCCCTTCCAATAACTAATCAAATAGTAAATGCCAAGCCAATGAAGGAGAAAACTACTTATCTTCTCCTTCATTTATTACATTTAATTGTATCATATCGATTCGTTTTAGAAGAGTAAATTTTTCTATTCCTCATCTAAAAATCGTTCTACAACAACTGGCTGAACCTGCTTTCCTTCTAGCGCTGCTAAAACTGTATCGTGAAGGCTTTCCATTCTCGCTACCATTGAGTTTGGTTTCTTAACAGGTGCATCTTGACCAAACGGAATGAAGTAAATGTTCTTGGTTGCCATTAATCTCATTAAGTTTACCCCATTTAACCCAAGAGCATCATTTGTGGAAATACCAAGAACTACTGGTTTTCCGTTTCTTAATGTTGCTTTCGCTGCCATTAATACCGGACTATCTGTCATTGCATTTGCAAATTTACTCATCGAATTTCCAGTGAGTGGTGCAATAACCATACAATCTAGTGGGATTTTTGGTCCAAGTGGCTCAGCTTTTACAATGGAGTCGATGATTTTGTGTCCTGTGATTTCTTCTAATTTCGCTACCCAATCATCGCCTTTTCCAAATCTAGTATTTGTATTCATTACTGTATGTGTTGCAACAGGAAGCACTTCTGCTCCCTCATCTATTAATTTTTGTAATTGTGGCATTACCGCATCATAAGTACAATGTGAACCCGTTAAACCAAATCCGATTCTTTTTCCTTTTAAAGAAGTCATAATCTAATTCCCCTTTCTATTTAAAAGATCTTCTCTCAGCAACTGTGCCATGACATTCGCAACGATTTGACCTGCTGTTTTCGGGGCAACAACTCCTGGAAGTCCAGGTGCCAAGAGCGCCTTAATTCCTCTTTTTTCGGCATATCGAAAGTCTGTACCACCAGGTTTTGAAGCTAAGTCGATAATTAATGTGTTAGGTGGCATTTTCGAAATCACACTTGCCGTTACAATATGATGGGGGATGGTATTAATACAAACGTCAATATTTGCTACTTCATCTTCTAGCTTGCTAAGGTGAAATGGCTTCATCCCCATTTCAAATACGCGAGCAAGATGTTCACTTTTCCTTGCTCCAACTTTCACATTTGCCCCTAATGCGTCAAATGCTCTCGCTACACTAAAGCCAACACGCCCCAATCCTAAAACAGCAACCTTTGAATTGTGAATTGTTATTTCTGTATGTTGAATGGCCATCATAATGGTTCCTTCTACTGTAGGAATGGAATTATAAATCGCAACATCATCACGTTCAAAAAGCTTAACAAGCTTCCGGTTCGTTGACTTAATAATATCGTCTATATATTGGTTACTAATCCCAGAGTATATTGTGCAATGCTCCGGTGTTTTTGTAACAAGTTCTTCTGTAAATACGACAGTCTCATTGGAGAAGATTGTATCTACTTCACCTTCACTATTCGCTCCTGATGCAGGAAGAATAATAGCATCAATTGTTGAAAAGTCAACTTCATCAATCTGATCTTTTGAAGCTCCTGTAAAGTTATGATCAAGCTGATCAAAGCCAATTAATGATAGCTTTGCATCTAGCTCTGTTAACTTCTTGATAACTTCAAGCTGTCTTGCATCTCCACCTATAACTGCAATATGCAATCCAGTTAGCATGGTTTTATTCACCTTCTTTTTGTAGTGTGGCAAATTAGTACTAAAACCGTATTAACGCTCTCTTTACTCACTCATCTTATGTAAGTAAATAAAATTAGGTGAATGATTGAATGTAGAATCAAAAAATTAAATGTGCCTACTCAAAAAAAAGACCTTCCGCTCACGGAAAGTCTTGCAAGTTTTACTTATGTTTAGGCTCATACATGCTTTGATAGGAATGCTCTTCAGGTATATCTATTATGATCATATCTGTTCCAATTTTCTTTATGTGATGCCAGGGTACTTTAATCTCAGATCCTTGCTTTCTAAGTCCAAACCATTTTATGGTCGGGATTATGAAAGCCTTGATATGACCTGTCGTTTCGTCTATTTCCAAATCAGTTTGACCTAAAATACCCAATCTTTCTGCTTTTTTCAAGTCTACAATTTCCTTGCCGCTTAATTCACTAAGTCTCATTGAATAGATCCCTCCTAAGTGGACTGTCCCTTACTTACAATTGTATAAGCAGCACATCAAAAAAATACCTACAGATTTATTGTCTGTAGGCAATCGTCAATATTAAGAAAGAGAAGGTGGTAATTCACCGTCTGGGCTTACTAGTGATACAGAAGGTGCTGTGTTGAATAATTTTCTTCCTAATTCGTTTACAGTCTCTTCTGTTACCTCATTAATATTTTCTAATATTTCATCTAATGTACGATGTTGTTTTAACAGAAGCTCGTTCTTTCCATTTCTGCTCATGCGGCTATTTGTGCTTTCTAAACTTAGCATTAAGTTACCCTTAATTTGCTCTTTACTATTTTGTAGCTCTTTTGTTGTTATTCCTTTATCCATTAACGTTAGCAGGGTATTCTGGATTGTTTCATATAGCACGTTCAATTGTTGACTACCCGTACCACCGTAAACTGTTAACATTCCACCATCCTTATAGGATGAATGATAGGAATATACAGAGTATGCCAGTCCTCTTTGTTCACGAACTTCTTGGAATAGGCGGCTGCTCATGCTACCACCTAATACATTATTTAACACAATTAAACTATAAATATCCTGGTGCCCTACTGGCAGCCCTTCGTAGCCTAAACAAAGGTGAGCTTGTTCCGTATCTTTCTTACGTGTTAGCTTATCACTATGAAAAGATGGTACGATCGTTTCTTGGGGTGTAGCAGTAGATTCAAAGCTTCCAAAATAATTCTCTATTTCTTTAATAAAGGAGTCATCAATATTACCCGCTACTGAAACAACGACATTTTCCGGAGTATACGTTTCTCTCATATATTGACGTAAGCTATCGCCATTAAAAGCAGATAAGGTCTCTTCAGTTCCAAGAATTGGATATCCTAGTGAATGGTCTTTATATGTAGCACGACTTAATAAATCGTGAACGATGTCATCAGGTGTATCTTCGTACATCTTGATTTCTTCATACACAACATTTTTTTCTTTATTTAATTCTTCTTCATCAAATGTTGAGTTAAAGAACATATCAGCAAGAACTTCTAACGCATAGTTTGAATGATCGTCTAACACTTTTGCGTAATAGCATGTATATTCTTTAGATGTAAATGCATTCACTTGACCACCGATACTATCAAATGATTCTGCGATTTCTCTAGCGGAACGAGTTTTAGTACCTTTAAAAAACATATGCTCTAAAAAATGGGATACACCGTTATTTTCTTTCGTTTCATTCCGCGAGCCTGTTCCAATCCAAACACCTATTGCTACCGAACGAACATGTGGAATATTTTCTAGGACGATTCTAACTCCGTTGTTACAAGTAAATTTTTTAATCAAGAATGTTTCCTCCTATAATGTTGCATCTTCATCTGCGTTATAACAAGTATAAGATTAGTCTGCACGTTTTTCACTTAAAAGACTCGAAACTTCATCAATTCTAAGTTTCTTTGCTCTAATTTCGGTAATGAGTTTATCTAATGACTTGGCAGTTGATTCTGTTGGGTGCATTAAAACAAGTGCACCTGGATGGATTTTGGATAGCACTCGATTCGTTAACACATCAGGAGTAGGCTTTTGCCAGTCAATTGTATCAACACTCCACATGATTGTCTCCATATTGAGCTCGGCCGCAATATCCACAACCTCTTGTTTATAGCTTCCACTTGGCGGAGCAAATAATGTAGGTGTTTTTCCAGTCGTTGCTTCAATGACAGCATTTGTTTTCACCAATTCCTGTCGTACTAGTGACGTAGTTAGTGTTTTCATATTAGGATGACTGTATGAATGATTTCCTACCTCATGGCCTGCATCGACAATCATTTTTGCCATATCTGGGTTTTCCTTTACCCATCTGCCTTCTAAAAAAAATGTAGCATTAACATTGTGCTTCTTTAACGTTTCTAATATCGTGGGTATGTATTCATTTCCCCATGCAACATTAATGATAAAAGAAACCATTTTTTTATCTGGATGCCCTCTATATATAGCATTAGGAGGTAGATCCGATAAATGAACAGATGGTGGAATTTCCTTGAATACTAACTTTTGTGAATCGAATTCTTTTGATTTCTTCATATTTTCATAAGATGCTTTCACATCTACTTTTAATCCATTATATCCAGGTGTTGATTTCCATACTTTATGTACTTCTGCATTTTGCGGAGCTTTCTCATACTCCAGTGCTACTTCTTTTATTTCTTCATACAATGGATCCATTACTTTTGTTACCGGTAATGCATTCTGGTCCGTTTTTAATCCGGATACATATTGGGCAGTAAAGGGATTTTGTACTGTACTGTATGAAGCTAAGGCGATTAAAAAGAAAGCAACCCACTGTATATAAATTCTTTTCATCCTAAATGTCCCCCTTTGTACTAAAAATTATGTATGAGAAGGACAAGGTAGAACAAAAAGTATTGCTTTCACCCTATTTAGAAAGACTGTGTTTACTATGTATTTAATTTAGATGAACTAGAGATGTACCAGTATGACTCTCTGCTAAGGTATGTCACCTGCTGCAGCAAAACACTGGCTGATTACGTCCCTTGTGCAAGCTAAGGGGGCATCGGGACAAAAGACAAAGTAATTTCCGTTGTCTTTGGTGAGATCTCGCAGACAAAAAGTGCCGATATAACTCACCGCCGGAACCGATGAAAACAAGAACCCGTAACGAAATCAACATCATTTTTTAGCACAGCCTCTAGAAAAAAAGAAGCTGGGCTTCAGCTTCTTCATTTTTTATTACATTACGTTGTTGGATTTTTTTCCTTTTGTTCCTTCAGAACTGCTTTACGAGATACATTTACACGGCCTTGCTTATCGATTTCTGTAACTTTTACTAAAATCTCATCTCCGATCGCAACAACATCTTCTACTTTTCCGATGCGTTCTTCTGCAAGCTCAGAAATATGAACAAGTCCGTCCTTACCGCTGAATAGTTCAACGAAAGCACCAAATTTCTCAATTCTCTTTACTTTACCTAGGTACATTTGTCCGACTTCTACTTCACGAACGATGTCCTCAATAATCTTCTTCGCTTTTTCATTCATTGCTTGATCAACTGAAGAGATAAATACTGTACCATCTTGCTCGATATCAATTTTAACACCTGTTTCTTCAATGATCTTATTAATTTGCTTTCCACTTGGTCCAATAACATCTCTAATTTTATCAGGCTTAATTGCCATTGTTAAAATCTTTGGAGCGTATTTAGACAGTTCACTACGCGGTGTATTTATTGTAGCAAGCATAGATTCGAGAATTTGGTTTCTTCCCATTTTCGCCTGCATTAACGCCTCTTCTAAAATTTGGCGTGATAGTCCTTCTATTTTAATATCCATTTGAAGTGCAGTAACACCTTTAGCTGTACCTGCAACTTTAAAGTCCATATCTCCTAAGTGGTCTTCCATCCCTTGGATGTCGGTTAGGATTGTATAGTCTTCTTCTTTCTTAACTAACCCCATTGCAATACCAGCAACTGGCGCTTTAATTGGCACACCCGCATCCATCATCGCAAGTGTACTTGCACAAATACTTGCTTGTGATGTTGAGCCATTAGATTCTAATACTTCAGAAACTAAACGGATTGTATAAGGGAAATCCTTTTCATTTGGAATAATTGGTTCTAATGCACGCTCACCAAGAGCACCATGTCCAATTTCACGACGACCTGGTCCACGAATTGGTCCTGTTTCCCCTACACTAAACTGAGGGAAGTTGTAGTGGTGCATGAAGCGTTTTTCCTCTTCGATGCCTAAACCATCTAAAATTTGTACATCCCCTAAAGCTCCTAATGTACAAATACTTAGTGCTTGAGTTTGTCCACGTGTAAATAATCCAGATCCATGTGTTCTTGGTAATAATCCAATTTCAGAAAAAAGTGGACGAATTTCATCTGCACCACGGCCATCCGGACGAATTTTTTCTTTTGTAATTAGACGACGCACTTCTTCTTTTACAAGCATGTAAAGAACTTCAGATACTTGCTTTAGAACCTTTGCTTCTACTTCTTTTTCCTCGAAGTGTGCAATGATTTCCTTTTTCACTTCATTGATTGCAGCTTCACGCGCATGTTTTTCGTGAACCTGAACAGCTTGTTTCATTTTATTTTCAGCGAGTGTTCGAACTTCATTTTCAATGACAGAATCTACTTCATAAAGAGTGACTTCTGTTTTCTCTTTTCCTATTTCAGCTACGATTTCTTCTTGGAACTGAATTAAGCTCTTGATTTCTTCATGACCAAACATAATGGCTTCGAGCATTGTCTCTTCAGGAACTTCATTTGCTCCTGCTTCAACCATGTTTATAGCATCCTTTGTACCTGCTACAACTAGATGTATATCAGATTTCTCCATTAATTCAACAGATGGATTAATAATAAATTCATTATCAACACGTCCAACTGTAACCCCGGCAATAGGCCCTTGGAATGGAATGTCAGATACACTAAGTGCTAGTGAAGATCCAAACATTGCTGCCATTTCGGAAGAGCAGTTTTGATCCACACTCATTACGATACTGATAACTTGAACTTCGTTACGGAAACCATCTGCAAATAAAGGACGGATTGGACGGTCAATTAAACGACTTGCCAAAATAGCCTTTTCACTAGGTCTTCCTTCACGTTTAATAAATCCACCAGGAATTTTCCCTACTGCATATAAACGCTCTTCATAGTTCACTGTTAATGGAAAGAAGCTTAAATCCTTCGGTTCCTTTGAAGCTGTTGCTGTTGATAAAACAGCTGTGTCTCCGTATCTTACAAGTACTGCTCCATTTGCCTGTTTAGCTAACTGTCCAATTTCAACTGTTAACGGTCTCCCTGCCCAGTTGGTGGAAAAGATTTTTTTCTCTTGTCCCATATTCATTATTACCCCTCTCTTGCTAATGCTAAAAATTGTATGTAGTTATCACAAGTATCCATATTATGTAGTATTTCCTATATATAGATAAAACATATCAAATACAATTTATATATGTAAATAATTTTGTGCTAAAAGTCAGATTTGCGCAATATTATCTTATGTATAGAGTCGTATTCTAAAATTAATTAACTCATTAGATCACCATAGAAAAGAAGCTAACAAAAAAGCGGGATATTCTCCCGCTTTTTGTTATTATCGACGAAGACCAAGCTTGTTGATTAATTCGCGATAACGAGTAACGTCTTTGTTACGTAAGTAGTTAAGTAAGTTACGACGCTTACCTACCATCTTTAAAAGACCACGACGTGAGTGGTGATCCTTCTTGTGTGTACGTAAATGATCATTTAACGTATTAATTTGCTCTGTTAGGACAGCAATTTGAACTTCTGGTGATCCAGTATCAGTTGCATGAGTTTTGTACTCAGCAATGATTTCGTTCTTGCGCTCTTGTGTTAAGGCCATCCTTTTCACCTCCTATTAATTCATCCCCAATTACCGAGCAAGCGTCGGTGACTCGACTTGCCAAGCAATGGTTCATAACATACGCTTTTTAGCATACCCTTTTTTCACGAGAATTGCAAGTTTAATTCGTTACTCGTCCAATTAATATTTCTTTAGCAATCTTCATATCGATTTGAATTCTTTCAACAAGTTGGTCAATTCCCGTAAACTTTTGCTCGTCTCGAATTCGATAGAGAAAGGACAATTCAATAAATTCACCGTAAATCATGTCACTAAAGTCAAATAAATGAACCTCTATCGAAATATTTGCAAGGTTTTCATGAAATGTAGGCTTTTTCCCAATGTTACAAACACCGTTGTACCATTCATCCTTTATTTTCATCTTAACAGCATATACGCCGATTTTAGGAATATAGTAATCCTCTAATGGAGCAATATTAGCCGTTGGAAAACCGATCGTTGATCCCCTTTTCTCACCGTGGATCACGTTGCCTTTTATTTTATAAGGACGACCTAAAAGCGATGATATGACTGACACATTACCATCTTGTAATAGCTTTCGAATGTAAGTTGAGCTTACCTTTTCATCATCCTTTTCTACCTTCGGAACGATTGTTTGTGTAAATTGGTTTCTTGAATGAAAGGGTAACGTCTCCATTGTCCCTTTTCCCATTCGACCATAGGTAAAATCAAAGCCTGCAACCACGTGTTTGACGTTTAGCTTAATGATATAATCATCAACAAACTCTTGTGGTAAAAGCTGCGCAAATTGTTCTTTAAACTCTACAACATATAACTCGTCAATCCCAAGTCTTTCAATTTCCACAATCTTATCATTCAGAGGTGTGATGGCATAATGTACAGCATTCTCTCTTCTTAAAACAATAGAAGGATGAGGATAAAACGTCATTACAGCACTTTTTATACCCTTCTCATCCGCAATTTGTTTTGCAGAACCGATTACTTTTTGATGACCGATGTGAACACCATCAAAAAAACCAAGGGCCATTACTTTTGGCAAACTATTTTCTAGCTTGATTTCATGTGGATGTGAAATAAATATTGTCTTCATTTGTTTCATCACCTTTACTATAGAGAACACGTTCTTCTCTAGCGTTGAAAAAGGTATTAAGACATTTCATTGTATAATACCTTAGTTGGTTTCATTAAACCTTGTTTTGTTTGGTGCTTCTCATATATGGCTAATGCTAGCCCTTGTTGATCTAATAAAAGTAAAAGATCATGATTCTCAAGCAATGGGTCCATTTCTAGTACTGAACCATTCTTCACTTTCCCTGCTACTGTATCATCAATTGTAGTGTTAGGCAAATGTAAAAGGGCACGTTCAATGGGAATCAGAATATCAGAGATCGTACCATCTGCCATTCTATTTTCTACTTCCTCAAAGGTAACACATTCATTTAATGTAAATGAACCTGAAGCAGTTCTTATTAACTTTGACATATGTGAAGGGAACCCTAACATTTCTCCTATTGTAACAGCTAATGTCCGTACATATGTACCTTTACTACAAGTTACCCTAAAGGAAAAGGATACATTATCAGAACCAAACTCCTCACGATCGTCTAATAAAGTCAACTCATGTATAACAATGTTTCTAGTAGGTCGCTCTACCTCGATTCCTTTTCGAGCATACTCATATAGTCGTTTACCATTCACCTTTACAGCAGAATACATTGGAGGTGTTTGGCTAATGGTACCGGTTAGTTTCTGGAAAACAGACAATATTTCCTCTCTTTTTATGATTCGGTCTACAGGTTTTTCCTCAACTATTTCTCCAGAGAAGTCTTCTGTGGTTGTTGAATAACCAAGTGTGACTTCACCTTCATACGTTTTATCACTGCCTGTTACATACTCAGCAATCTTTGTAGCACGTCCAATACAGATTGGTAAAACTCCCGTCACATCTGGATCAAGTGTACCTGTATGACCTACTTTTTTTGTCTTTACTATTTTTCGTACCTTGAACACACAATCATGTGAAGTAAGTCCTTTTGGTTTATGTAGCAGAAGGATTCCGTTCATCATAGCCTCCTAAGTGTACAAATCTATATATTAAAAAGGGATAGACAAAATAAATTGTCTATCCTGCATAGGTCCGGGGAAAGTATTACTCTTCCTTCGGTAATGAAAACGTAGCATGCCTCTACTTAAAGATTTGCCATGTTCTCTCATCATTACAATTACATTTCATCACGGTGTGAAGATTTATTTAGTTCGGCTAAGAGTGATTCTATTCGGTTACCATAGTCAACTGATTCGTCAAACTCAAATGTAATTTCTGGTGTTTTACGAAGTCTAATACGTTGACCAATCTCCGAACGTATAAAACCTTTTGCTTTCGCTAAGCCTTTTAACGTATTTTGTCTCTTCTCTTCATCACCTAATACAGATATGAAAACTTTTGCTTGTTGAAGATCACCCGTTACTTCTACATCAGTAACCGTCACAAACCCAATGCGCGGGTCTTTAATTTTTCTGCCGATGATTTCTCCAAGCTCTTTTTTCATTTGCTCCCCTACTCGAGTAGCACGTATACTCATACGATCACCTCGCTTCAGTACCATTCAAAGCTTGTTTGTGCTCTTTCAATCTCAGGAAAAGAGTCAAGCAACTTCAGAGCATTTTGAAGCTCTCGTTCCGTTGCTTTTTTTGAAGATGTTATGGCAACAATTCCAATACAGGTTCGCTGCCACACATCTTGATGATCCATTTCTGAAACAGATACGTTATATTTTTGTTTTAGCCTTGTCATAATCCGTTGCAATACAGCGCGCTTATCTTTTAAAGATGCAGCGTCATAAATCATGCAATCACATTGGACAAAACCAATCATTTTCTTTCAATTTCCTGCATTACATAAGCTTCAATGATATCTCCTTCTTTAATATCATTGTACTTTTCGATCGTAATACCACACTCATAACCTTGAGCTACTTCTTTCACGTCGTCCTTGAAACGTTTTAACGTGTCAAGTTGACCTTCGAAGATTACGATTCCTTCACGAATTAAACGTACGCCACTGTCACGGCTAATTTTTCCGTCTGTAACCATACAACCAGCGATTGTTCCTACTTTAGAAACTTTAAATGTTGTACGAACTTCTGCTTGACCGATTACTTTTTCTTCGTATTCAGGATCTAGCATTCCCTTCATCGCTGATTCTATTTCTTCGATAGCGTTGTAAATAATTCTGTGAAGACGAATATCTACATCTTCTTGCTCTGCTGTACGCTTCGCATTCACATCAGGTCGAACGTTAAATCCGATTACAATTGCGTTTGAAGCGGAAGCAAGAATAATATCAGACTCAGTAATCGCTCCAACACCAGTATGAATGATTTTTACGCGCACACCTTCAACATCAATCTTTTGCAAGGAAGCAGCAAGTGCTTCTACAGAACCTTGTACGTCTGCTTTTACGATAATATTAATATCTTTAATATCACCTTGTTTAATTTGTTCGAATAAATCATCAAGGCTTAACTTAGCCTTGTCACCACGTTGTTCTGCAACTTGCTTTTGCATACGTGCTTCGCCAACAGAACGCGCAGTTTTTTCATCTGCAAATACCATAAACTGATCTCCAGCCAACGGAACTTCGTTTAATCCCGTAACTTCTACTGGAGTTGACGGTCCTGCATCCTTCACACGTCTTCCTAAATCATTAACCATCGCACGGACACGACCAAATGCATTTCCAACAACGATCGGGTCTCCTACTCGTAATGTACCGTTTTGAACAAGTAATGTTGCAACAGGACCGCGACCCTTATCTAATTGAGCCTCTACAACAGTACCAATTGCAAAGCGCTTAGGATTAGCTTTCCATTCTTCTACTTCACTTACTAAGATAATCATTTCCAGTAGTTCGTCGATACCTTCACCTTTTAAGGCAGACACTGGTACGAAGATTGTATCTCCCCCCCAAGCCTCAGGTACTAATCCACGATCTGTTAGCTCTTGCATCACACGATCAGGGTTTGCAGATGGTTTATCCATCTTATTCACTGCAACAATAATTGGTACTCCAGCAGCCTTAGCATGGTTGATCGCTTCAACTGTTTGTGGCATAACCCCATCATCAGCAGCAACAACAAGAATTGTAATGTCTGTAATTTGAGCTCCACGAGCACGCATCGTTGTGAACGCAGCATGTCCAGGAGTATCTAAGAATGTAACTTTTTTATCGTTAACGACAACTTGGTATGCACCGATATGCTGCGTGATTCCACCCGCTTCACCTTCAGTAACCTTTGTGTTACGAATTGAATCAAGTAACGTCGTTTTTCCGTGGTCAACGTGACCCATTATTGTGACGATAGGAGGACGAACTTGTAGATCCTCTGGCTTATCTTCAATATCATAGCCTTCAAATTCTGTTTCTTCGTATACGATTTCCGCTTCAACCTCAACACCGTAGTCAGATGCAATTAATTCAATCGTATCATTGTCTAGGTCTTGGTTAATTGTTGCCATTATACCTAACATGAATAGCTTCTTAATAATTTCAGAAGGCTCTTTTCCAAGCTTAGCAGCTAATTCTGCAACAGTTAGTGATCCAGTATACGTAATTCTATCTGGTAACTCCGTAACCTTTGCTTGGGTTTGCTGTTTTCCGCCGCCGCCCTTTTTGTGCTTATTTTTCTTGAAAGCTGCATTATCGTTAGCTTTTTTGTTGTCTTTTTCTTTACGCTTATTTGCACCTTTTTTCTTTGCAGGAACATTTACGACAACTTCATCATCGTCATCAGTGCTAAATACTTTTCCTTTAACCTGTGGTTGTTGCTTAACCTCAGGAGTAGCCTTTTTCTCTTGAGCTTTTTCTGTTGTTTCCTTCTTTTCAGGCTTCTCTTCTTTCTTTGTGAAGCGCTCATCTAATTTCTGTACCATATCGTCCTCTATTGTTGCCATATGATTCGACACTTCTACATTCAGTTCTTTTAATATATTAATCACTTCTTTACTTGAAATGTTTTGTTTCTTTGCATATTCATAAACACGCATTTTACTCATACGTTCACCCCCGAATTTATTCCTCGAGCAATGTGTTTAGCTTCTTCGCAAATCCATCATCTAGAATACCAATAACGACTCTTTCCTCTTTTCCAATCGCCTGTCCAAGCTCTGAACGATTTTCAACATAGCGAATTGGTACTTGGTAGTAAGAGCACTTATCTTTAATTTTCTTTTCTGTGTTTTTTGAGGCATCTTTTGAAAGTAAAACCAGTTTTGCTGATTTACGTTGAATCTCTTTTACAACTAATTCCTCACCAGAAATAATCTTCCTTGCTCGAGCTGCTAACCCTAAAAGAGATTTCCATGGTTTTTGATTCATATTATGATTGATTCTCCTTTTCAACAAGAGAAATCAATTCGTCATATAAAGATTCATTAACTTGTGCGTTCAGATGATTAGCTAAACTATTTTTCTTTTTTGCTTGTAATATAACTTCTTTATCTTTACTTAAGTAAGCGCCACGTCCAGATTTCTTACCTGTTAGATCGACGGAAACCTCTCCCTCTTTCGATCTGACAATACGGATAAGTTCTTTTTTCGGCTTCATTTCCTGACTAGCCACACACTTCCTTAAAGGAATTTTGCGATTACTCATCTATCTCACCCCTTATTCAAACTCTGGGGCATATCCGTCATCATCTGTAATGAGTCGGTTACCAGAACCAATAATTCCTAATTTCTCTGCGTCTGAATGACTTTTAATGTCAATCTTCCAACCCGTAAGCTTAGCTGCAAGTCTTGCATTTTGTCCTCGTTTTCCAATTGCTAATGACAATTGGTTATCGGGAACAATAACAGTCGTTGCTTTCTCCTCTTCATTTACAATTACTTCTTCAACTTGTGAAGGACTTAGAGCATTTGCTACGAACTCAATCGGGTCCTTTGACCATTTTACAATGTCAATTTTCTCACCTTTTAATTCGTTTACAATTGCTTGAACACGTTGTCCTTTTGGACCAACACAAGAACCAACTGGGTCTAGATCTGAATTATCAGTGTGTACAGAGATTTTAGAACGATCACCTGCTTCACGTGCAACAGATTTAATTTCAACTGTACCATCATAGATTTCAGGTACTTCTAATTCAAATAGTCGCTTTAATAGTCCAGGATGTGTACGAGATACAAAAATTTGAGGTCCCTTTGTCGTCTTCTCAACCTTTGTAATGAACACTTTAATGCGATCGTGCGGCTTGTAAGTTTCATTAGGCATTTGTTCAGCAGCAGGTAGCAACGCTTCTATTTTCCCTAAATTCACATAAATAAACCTTGCATCTTGACGTTGTACAATACCAGTCATGATATCTTCTTCACGGTCGATAAATTCAGTATAGATAACGCCTCTTTCAGCCTCACGAACACGTTGTGTTACTACCTGTTTAGCTGTTTGAGCTGCTATTCTTCCAAAATCCTTTGGAGTTACTTCTATTTCTAGTACATCTCCAACTACATAGTTAGGATTTATAAGTCTAGCTTGTTCTACTGAAATTTCTAAACGCGGATCGAACACTTCATCTACTACGTCTTTACGAGCAAATACCAGCATTGTTCCACGTTCTAAATTTACGTCTACTCTTACATTTTGTGCTTGATTAAAATTACGCTTATAAGCAGAAATTAAAGCTGCTTCAATTGCATCGAGTAAAACATCCTTGCTAATGCCCTTTTCTTTCTCAAGGATAACAAGGGCATCTAAAAGTTCGCTGCTCATTTATTGATCCCCCTTTAGTTTACACTTTTTTTATATAGTAGAAATCTATGGAAAAGCTATAATAGTTGATTATATAGCTTTACTAAAAACCTTAATTAAAAGTTACAGCTAGTCTTGCACTAGCAACCTTTTGATATGGAATGGTTACCACTTTTTTTCTTGTTTTAATTAAGTATGTGATCGTTACTGAATCACCATCAAAAGCAGTTAACTCTCCTTCAAATTGCTTTTCACCGTCAATTGGTTCATATGTTTTCACATATACTTGTTTTCCAATTGATTTTTCAAAATCCTGAGGTTTTTTTAATGGACGCTCAGCTCCTGGCGATGATACTTCAAGAAAGTATAAGTGATCAATCGGATCCAGTTCGTCAAGCTTTTCACTCAACATGTTACTAACTGTTCCACATTGCTCAATATCAATACCTTTTTCCGAGTCGATAAACACTCGTAAAAACCAGTCTTTTCCTTCTTTTACGTATTCAATATCCACAAGTTCTAATTGAAGGTCGTCTATTATTGGAGTAACGAGTCCTTCAACTATTTCCGTCACTTTTTTACTCATTCAAACCCTCCTTCAGTTTGCTTTGACATTTATTTGTGAGTAAAATTCCCTGCCAAGATAGCAGGGAACGCATGGACTATGTAGAAAAAAGTTGATAGTAATACGAAAGAGTGGGTTTCCCCACTCTCCGTTAACTTCCGTATTCATAGCATTTCCTATTAAACTATAACATAATCACCTAATTTATGCAAATATGACAATGTTGTCAAGAACATTGTTTTAGGCTGTTTACGCATACTTTGTTGCTATTTTTACAAAAAAAGAATTTATTTTAGGTCCGTTGATTTTCGCTTCAGGCACACGCTTTCCGCGGGGAGGGATCTGATGGTTATTTTCACTATTGTGAAAAAACCTACCTCCTCGGCTTCGCCTGCGGGTTCTCACGATTCCCTCTATCTCCCGCAGGAGTCGAGTGCCTTCCGCTCCAATCAACTCAATGTTTTAACAGAGCTATCCAAATAGCAACAATCTTTACGAAATGAGCCTTGTTTTAAAACAAGGCTCTTTTTAATACTGATGCTTATGTCCGTTTTATATGCATACTTTCAGCTAGGAAGCTGGTGAGGTTCCTTTGCGTTAGGAATGACAAAGACGTTACTTTGTCCTTTGTCCCGCTAAACTCTACTATAATCTACTATTAATACCATTATGACATTAATTAGCCTAAAATAATGATAATTGATTTTGCTCCGGAAGTGATTCTAAACAACCTTGACTATCTAAATATTCTAAGATTGTTTTAGAAATTTTGCTTCGTTGTTGAAGGTCTTCTTTTGATAAAAACTCACCCTGTTCCCGTGCTTTCACAATATTCAACGCTGCGTTAGTTCCAAGTCCAGGAATCGCATTGAATGGTGGAATTAAAGTATTCCCCTCTACAATAAAGTCTGTTGCACTTGAACGATAAAGATCAACCTTTTGGAATGAATATCCTCTTTCACACATTTCAAGGGAAATTTCTAAGACCGTTAATAAATTCTTTTCTTTCGTTGAGGCATCAAGACCTTTTGCATTAATTTCTTCAATCTTTGATTTTAACGCAGTTGATCCTCTAACCATTGCTTCAACATCAAAATCATCTGCTCTTACTGTGAAATATGCAGCGTAATATAGAATTGGATGATGAACCTTAAAGTATGCAATACGTACAGCCATTAATACATAAGCTGCCGCATGGGCTTTAGGGAACATATATTTGATTTTCAAACATGAATCAATATACCAAGCAGGTACATTGTTATTCTTCATTTCCTCAATCCACTCATCAGGAAGTCCTTTACCTTTACGTACATTCTCCATGATTTTAAACGCTAGAGATGGTTCTAAGCCTTTGTAAATTAGATACACCATAATATCATCTCGACAACCGATAACCTCACTTAGCGTACATGTACCGTTTGCGATTAATTCTGAAGCATTACCTAGCCATACATCGGTTCCGTGTGATAGACCGGAAATCTGAACTAATTCTGAGAATGTTGTTGGTTTCGTATCTTCTAACATTTGACGTACGAATCTTGTACCGAACTCTGGAATCCCTAGTGTACCAGTTTTACACATAATCTGCTCTTCTGTCACACCTAGAGATGATGTATTTGCAAATATTTGCATAACCTCTGGGTCATCGGTTGGAATGGTTTTCGGATCAATTCCACTTAAATCTTGTAGCATTCTGATTACAGTCGGATCATCGTGTCCTAGTATATCAAGCTTTAATAAATTGTCATGAATGGAGTGGAAATCAAAGTGAGTTGTTTTCCATTCTGACGTTTTATCATCAGCAGGAAACTGAATCGGTGTAAAATCAAACACATCCATATAGTCCGGGACAACAATAATCCCCCCTGGATGCTGACCTGTAGTACGTTTTACACCCGTACACCCCGATACTAATCGGTCAATCTCTGCACCACGAATGGTTAAGTTGTTATCACCTGCATAGCCCTTTACATAACCGTAAGCCGTTTTTTCGGCAACTGTACCAATCGTTCCTGCACGATAAACGTTATCTTCTCCGAAGAGCACCTTCGTATAATTATGAGCTTTAGACTGGTATTCACCTGAGAAGTTTAAGTCGATATCCGGTACTTTGTCCCCTTTAAAACCAAGGAACGTTTCAAAAGGTATATCATGGCCATCTTTCTTATAACGAGCTCCACATTCTGAACAATCTTTATCTGGTAAATCAAATCCTGATCCGACTGAACCGTCATCAAAGAAGTGAGAATGTTTACACTTTGGACATATATAATGCGGTGGCAATGGATTTACTTCTGTTATATCAGTCATTGTCGCAACAAGAGATGATCCAACAGATCCACGAGAACCTACTAGATATCCATCATTTAATGATTTTTTAACAAGCTTTGATGATATTAGATAAATTACTGCAAAGCCATGTCCAATAATTGATTTCAGTTCTTTTTCTAACCGATCCTCAACGATTTTAGGTAATTGGTCACCGTAAATAGAACGGGCTTTATCATAGCTCATTGAACGAACTTCTTCATCCGCTCCTTCAATTTTAGGTGCATACAAATCATCTTTTATCGGTTTGACTTCACCAATCATATCCGCTATTTTATTTGTGTTTGTCACGACTATTTCCTTTGCTTTTTCTCCACCAAGGAAAGCAAAGGCATCTAACATTTCATTTGTCGTTCTAAAGTGTACCTTTGGTAACGTATGTCGGTTTAATGGGTTTGCTCCACCTTGTGACCCGATTAAGATTTTGCGATAAATATGGTCATTCGGTTCTAGGTAATGAACATTCCCGGTAGCAACAACCGGTTTTCCGAGTTTTTCACCTAGTTTAACAATGTTAGAAATAATATCTTGTAATGCCTTCTGATCTCTAATTAACTCAGCTTCAATTAGTGGAGCATAAACCTCAGGTGGCTGAACCTCTAAATAATCATAAAAATGTGCAATATCTTCCACTTCTTCTGGAGATTTTTGCATCATCCCTTCGAATACTTCACCTTTGCTACAGGCAGAACCTATTAAAAGACCTTCACGGTATTTTGCTAGTTTTGAACGAGGGATTCTTGGAACACGATAGAAATAGTCTAGATGAGATGTCGATATTAGCTTAAATAGGTTTTTAAGTCCTCCATCATCCACGGCAAGTAACGTCATATGATATGGACGAGCTCGCTGGTAAGCATTTCCTTGACCCATGTTTTCATTCATTTGATCGTGATACTCAATTCCCTTTTCAAGTGCATCCTTTAACATTTTAATTACCAAGTAGCCTGTTGCTTCTGCATCATAAATCGCTCTATGGTGCTGCGTTAGCTCTATATCAAACTTTTTACACAATGTATTTAAACGGTGATTCTTCATATCAGGGAATAGAAATCTACCTAATTCAAGTGTATCGATAACAGGATTAGCCGCTTTCTCATAGCCTAACTTTTTAAACCCGACATTTAAAAAGCCCATATCAAAGCTTGCATTATGCGCAACTAAGATTGCGTCACCCATCCAAACTCTAAATTTCTCCAGTACTTCTCCAACTTCAGGTGCATCACGTACCATATCATCCGTAATACCTGTCAAATCAATCGTCGTTGCTGACAGCCGATGATGCGGATTTGCAAATGACTCAAATCGATCGATAATTTGCCCGTCCTTAACCTTTACCGCCGCAAGTTCAATGATCGTATCATAAACGGCAGATAAACCTGTTGTCTCAACATCAAAAACAACATACGTATCGGTTGCAAGAAAGCGGTGTTGTTCATTATAAGCGATTGGTACGCCGTCATCTACTAGATTTGCTTCAAGTCCATAAATCATCTTAATTCCATGCTTCTTGGCACTCGAATATGCCTCTGGAAAGGATTGTGCAACTGCATGATCTGTAAGTGCAATTGCAGGATGGCCCCATTTTTTTGCTTGTTCAATTAGCTTGCTTATTGGAGTAATAGCATCCATTTGACTCATTGGAGAATGAGCGTGTAACTCAACCCGCTTTTCTCCTTCTGGTGCAGTATCCTGTCTTTGAATAGGGAATATCTCTTGTATATCATTTGCCATCATGACCAAATCACGGACAAACGTATCATTTTGGATTCCTCCACGAACCTTAAGCCACATACCTTTTTTAATACTTTGGAATATCGGAATATCTTCTTTGTCACGAGAAAACATTTTCACTAGTATAGAACTAGTGTAGTCTGTAATTTTGAATGTTAATAAATGTCTACCACTTCTTAGTTCCTTCGTCTCAGCATCGAAAACATACCCTTGAACAACGACTCTTCTTTCTTCTTCTTGAATCGAATGAATCGTCACAGGCTCTTCTTTTATCGTATAACCAATTGTTAAAGGTCCACTTTGTTCAGTTGAAGCCTCTTTATCTTTCTTTTGCATTTCAACCATTGCTTCTAGTACCCTTGTGCGATCTTCTTGCTCCTTCTGCTCTACAAACTTTTCAAATTCTTCAGTAGAATGCTCGACAATTGTATCAAGTTGCATTGGTGAAAAACCCATGTTTTCATATTGAGTGGAAATAGCTTGTCCATATTTCTTTCTAACAGAAATTGCTTCTGCTTCATTACGAGTTTTAATGGTTAGCTTTGAGCCCGCAATTGCTGGAAGTTGGTCCTTCAATAGCGGTAAAAACATTGGAGATATCGAATCTAGCTGGTTTATACAGATTGGCCAGTATTCAATAATTTCATTTTCTAACACGTTTTTATCTATTGTTTTAACGGAGAAACTTACTGTAGCAAGATGAGAGAAAGTATCATTCAATTTATTTGCAAAAATTTCAAATATAGGTGCTGGTACAACTTTTTTCCAGACAAAATAAAAATGCCATCTCTTTGTTTGAGTTGTCACTTGTAATTTTTCAATTCCTGCACCGTGGAAATATTCACTTATATCAGTTGCCATATTCAATTGTTGAAGTAAAATATTAAATCTTTCTATTTGTTCATTTGAAAGCTCTATCACGGATAGATCTCCTCTCTCCATGTAATCCAAAATTCTATATCTATTTTACACGATTTTTACCTGATAAGGGAAAAAAATAGTTCATATTATAACTTCTGTAAGAACTACTCTTGTTTTGTTCAAGAATCATCATCTTTTCACATATGCCTTATTCCGACATTGATAGCTTTATATTATCTATATTTTTAATACACAATATTGAAAGGTACCTCCAGTCATGAGGTACCTTTTCATGTATATTTCTATTTTACAATATATTTTTCAATTGTGTTCACTAGATTTTCAGTAGTTATTTCCAGTGTTTCACCTGTTCTTCTAATTTTGATTTCTACAATACCTTCAGAAGCTTTTTTACCTACTGTTATTCTCAGTGGAAGTCCAATTAAATCACTATCGGCGAACTTTACCCCTGGACGCTCCTGCCTGTCATCATAAAGAACATCGAATTGTTTCTTTAATAAAGCATATAGTTCATCAGATAATTGTCTTTGCTCTTCTTGTTTTGGATTAACCGTAATAAGGTGTAATTCAAATGGAGCTACAGCCTCTGGCCATATTAACCCATTCTCATCATTAAACTGTTCAGCAATAGCTGCGACTGTTCTTGATACCCCAATTCCGTAACAACCCATAATAATTGGTTTACTTTTTCCGTTCTCATCCAGGAACGTTGAGTTCATAGATTCAGAATATCTTGTGCCAAGTTTAAAAACATGACCGACTTCAATTCCTTTGGCAAATACAATTGTACCCTTACCATCCGGTGACATGTCCCCTTCTTGAATGAAACGAATGTCTTCATAAATGACATGATGGAAGTCACGTTCTGGATTTACACCTTTAAAATGAACTCCTTCTTCGTTAGCACCACAAATACCATTTACTATGTATTTAACTGCATGATCGGCAAGAATTTTTATTTCTTCTGGCGCACCAATCGGACCTAGTGACCCAATTGGTCCCATTACTTTTAAGGCATCCTCTGGAGTTGCAAGCTCTACATTTGTCGCTTCAAAGAAATTTTTTAATTTAACATCATTTACTTCATGGTCACCTCGAACGATAACGATAACAAACTGTTCATCAATTTTAAATAACATTGTCTTTAAACAGTTCTGCGGTGCTACTTGTAGAAATGCAGATACCTCTTCAATTGTCTTTTGGTTAGGTGTATCTACTTTGTTCAATGAAAGCATTGGTTCATCACTTTTCTCATATTGTGCCATTACAGGTGCCATTTCAATGTTCGCTGCAAAATTTGAAGTATCAGAATACGCAATTGTATCTTCACCGATATCAGATAAAACCATAAATTCGTGTGTATCCTTGCCTCCCATTGCACCAGAGTCTGCAATAACCGCTCTAAAATTCAAGCCGCAACGTTCAAACACATTTGAATAGGCAGTAAACATTTTATTGTATACATCATCTAAGCTTTCATTAGATGCATGAAATGAATAAGCATCCTTCATGATAAATTCACGTCCACGTAGTAACCCAAAACGTGGTCTCTTTTCATCACGAAACTTTGTTTGAATTTGATATAACGTTAACGGAAGCTTCTTATACGAGTTAATTTCATCACGGACAAGGCTCGTAATCATCTCTTCATGTGTTGGTCCAAGAGCAAACTCACGATTATGTCTGTCCTTCATACGCATCATTTCCGGTCCATACGAATACCATCTACCAGATTCCTGCCATAATTCCGCTAATTGAAGTGCAGGCATGAATAATTCAACAGCCCCTGCTTTGTCCATCTCTTCTCTAACAATTTGCTCCACTTTATGTAACACTTTCTTACCCAGTGGTAAAAAACTATATACTCCTGCTGAGTTTTGACGGATAAAGCCTGCACGTAATAATAATTGGTGGCTTTTTACTTCTGCATCTGCTGGTACTTCTCGTAATGTTGGAATAAACGTCATACTTTGCTTCATTAATTGCACCTCTTTTTATTAATACATTTATAAAAACTTGGCTATTCGCCAAGTTTTTATGTGAATGCTCTTTTTTAGTCTGTTTTTTTGCAAACTACTTTACATCAACAACTATGTAAAGGATAGCCTACATAAAAATACGTTGAATGTCGTTCCATGTAACAAATAGCATTAAAAGCATTAAAAACGCAAAGCCAACGAAGTGTACGAGTCCTTCTTTTTGACGGTCGATTGGCTTTCCACGTACTGCCTCAACTGCAAAAAACATCAGTCTACCACCATCTAGTGCTGGAAGTGGTAGCATATTAATAATTCCTAGATTAATGCTTAAAATTGCTCCCCATCTCATTAAGTTGTATACACCGGTTTGCGCAACTTGATCTGTTGCCGAATAAATCCCCACAGGTCCAGACAGCATATCAATATTGAATTGTCCTGTAATTAGTTTTCCAAGACCAATAATAATTTCCTTTGTCCAAAAATAAGTTTCTGTGAATCCATATTTGAAGGAACTCAGTACATTCTTCTCGACTGGTCCATACACGCCAATTACGCCATATCCCTCTTCGCCAGGTGCCTTATCTGGAGTAATCACCGATTCAAAGCTTTCACCGTTTCGATTAATCGTAAACGCCAATTCTTCTTGTGGGTGCTCTCTAATAATTGTCACAACATCTTTCCATGTTGTGACACTAACTCCATCAATCGTTTCAATACGATCTCCCTGCTTTAAGCCTGCTTCTTGTGCAGGACTATTTTCAACAATTTTCCCAAGAAGGGCTTCATTTACAGGACTTCCTTGTAATAAGCCTAGTAATAAGAAAATAACAAAAGCTAGTACAAAATTCATCGCTGGTCCAGCAATAATTGCTAGAGTTCTTTGGCCTAAAGTTTTCGATCCAAATTGTCTATTATATGGAGCAATTTGTGTTTCAACTCCATCTACAACAAATACTGCCTTTTCATTGACTGTAAATGTTTCAAGTTTTTCGTCTTGCTCATAACCAGAAATGAACATTTTTTTCTCTACATCAGCATTTTCCACTTCGATAAGACGAGCGTTTGGAAACTTATCTTTATTGTTTAAAATAATCTTTGTCACTTGATCAGATTCATTAAGTATCAGTCCTACGTTAAACCCTGGTTTCAGTTCAATCGTTTCAGGATCCTCACCAGCCATACGAACAAATCCGCCTATTGGTAAAAGTCGAATTGTATAAACGGTTTCGTCCTTCTTAAAGGAAAATACCTTCGGACCAAAACCAATTGCAAATTCTCGACAAAGGATACCTGCTCGTTTAGCAAAAACTAAATGCCCTAACTCATGAAAGAATACTAAGGCGCCAAATATAACTACAAAGGCAATGACTGTGTTCAATGTTCTATCCCACCCTTTACGTTAGTAGTGATGTTACATACCTTCTTGCTTCCATATCAACTGCTTTTATCGTTTCTAAATCCGGGTTTGAAATGGACTCATGCTGCTCCAAAGATTGATCAATTAAATCCTCGATCTGCAAGAATGTAATCTTCCCATTAAGGAATGCGTCCACAGCAACCTCATTCGCGGCATTTAATACAGTTGGAAATGTCCCACCGGCTGTTCCTGCTTCGTATGCAAACCTTAGACATCTAAAACGTTCCAAGTCAATCTTTTGGAAATTCAATGACCCGATCTCCCAAAGGTTTAAACTTTTGGAAATTGGTAATGGTAAACGTTTTGGAAAGGTTAGAGCATATTGAATTGGAACTCTCATATCCGGAGAACCAAGCTGTGCAATTACACTTGTGTCATCATATTCAACCATCGAGTGAATAATACTTTCTTTATGTAAAATAACCTCAATATTTTTGTAAGGAATATCGAATAACCATCTGGCTTCAATAACTTCTAGCCCTTTATTCATCATCGTTGCTGAATCAATTGTGATCTTCGCACCCATCGACCAGTTTGGATGGGAAAGAGCTTGCCCTACCGTTACACCATTTAGTTCTTCTCTAGAACGATCTCTGAAACTCCCACCCGAAGCAGTAAGGATCAGTCTCTTAACTCTCGCTATATCTTGCCCGACCATAGATTGGAATATAGCTGAATGCTCACTATCAACAGGCAGGATCTCAACATTCTTTTCCTTTGCCAAACTCATAACAAGATGCCCTGCCGTCACCAATGTCTCTTTGTTTGCTAATGCAATAGTTTTGCCTTGATTTATCGCTTCTAGTGTTGGAATTAGACCGACACTCCCTATTACGGCATTCACTAAAATGGAAGATTCATGGTGAACGGCAACTTCCACTAAACCTTGTTCTCCATACACAATTTTTGTATCGCTTGAGATCATACCTTCAAGCTTTTCTTTATCGTCCTTTGTCAGTACAGAAACTATTTTCGGCTTAAACTCCTTGATGATCCCCACTCCTAGGGATAAGTTTTTACCAAAAGATAACGCAACTACTTGAAACTCTTCTGGATGTAAACGAAGTAAATCAAGTGTTTGAGTTCCTATAGAACCCGTTGCACCGAGTAGACTTATCTTTTTCATCATTCCAGCTCCTCATTAATTTGGCTATAACTATAATTAGAAAAAATGACTAGTATCTCGGGCAAAACAGATTCAGTCAATAATTTTCTCTATTTCGTAAAGCTAACTAACTCGTCCAATTTTTGCTCTACATGAATTGTAGAAAGTGAAAGATAGGCAATACAAATAATAAACTATCAAAGCGATCTAATATTCCACCATGTCCAGGAAGAATAGAGCCAGAATCTTTAACAGAATAATGTCTCTTCAACGCAGATTCTACTAAATCACCTAATTGCCCAAATACAGATAAAAGAACTGTAATGACAACGACCTTTAAAAATGACTCATCAATAGGAAAAATGAATTGAAATATGCACGCTACAATAACTGCACACACGACTCCACCTAAAGATCCTTCTACAGTTTTATTTGGACTTATTTCTGGCCATAGCTTTCTCTTTCCCCATGCTTTTCCAATAAAATAGGCACCAGAATCAGTAGCCCAAATAAGAAACATAGCAAAAAACAAATAGTGAATGCCTTGTTCTCTAATCTCAATGAAATAATAGAAACCAATTCCAATATATATGGTTGCTAATATAACAAACGCAGCATGATCAAATGTAAATTTATTTTTCGTAACAACCGTGTAGGAAAGTAAAAACAATACTGCTAATAAAGCAATTTCTGCTTTAGTAATATGTAGTTCTCCCAAAATATCTAACGTTCTATCAGGATAAAGTAAAACCCAAATCAAAAGAATACTTAAAATACCTGGAAAGGTAATCAATGAAATTTGCTTCATTCTGAGCAACTCAAATATTGCGATTGTTGCTAATAAATAAATGAAAACTGTAAATGGCAGACCTCCCCAAATAACAAATGGTAAAAATATAGCTGCCGCCACAACAGCTGTTAAAATACGTTGCATCATAAACTATTCATCATCCTTTTATATTCCGCCATACCTACGTCCACGCATTTGAAACTCACCAATTGCTTGAATAAGTTCTTCTTCTGAGAAATCTGGCCATAGCACATCCGTAAACCAAAATTCAGTATAAGCTAGTTGCCAGAGCATAAAATTACTAAGACGGTGTTCGCCGCTTGTACGAATCAATAAATCCGGATCTTGTAATGAACTCGTCATTAAGTATTCAGATAGAAGCTCTTCGGATATTCCCTCTTCAGTGAGCTTTCCATTCTGTACATCTTTAATGATATATTTTACGGCTTGGGTAATTTCGTCACGGGAACCATAGTTTAAGGCAAAATTCAAAATTAATCCTGTATTTTCTTTTGTCTTTTCCATCGCTTTTTCAACAGCACTTCTTGTATGCTTTGGTATTTCTTCAGGATTACCCATCATTTGGACCTTCACATTTTGCTCAATTAATTCTGGCAAGAATGTCCCTAAAAACTCTTCAGGAAGTTTCATTAAGTATTCTACCTCTTGTTTAGGGCGTTTCCAATTTTCAGTTGAGAATGCATAAAGAGTTAATACCTCAACGCCAAGTTCACTTGCTAGCTTTGTAATCTTCTTAACAACCTTCATTCCTTCATGATGACCCGCAACTCGTGGTAAGGCTCTTTTACTGGCCCAACGACCGTTTCCATCCATTATAATGGCAATATGTTTAGGAATAGGCTTTGACTTTACCGCTTCTTTTGTGAAAGATTCATTATTCTCTTTTTTATTCCAACGTCTAAGTTTATCAAGCATTTTCTTATCCCCCATCATTACCATTATAATCAAAGCGTATCCACAGTTCAAAGAAACTATCGATTTATTTTCATTATATGGACTGAATGAACCCGTATGTATTCATTATTACAAAATAATTAAGAACGCGTATATTACTTCATAATAAGTAAAAAACCCCCTAAAATAGAGGGTCTATTTATCCATATAGGTAATTTCACTATACACTATTAACCGATTGCTTAACTACAATAAAAGAGAAAGAATTCGTGTTTATAATTAAACAGCCATAATTTCCTTTTCTTTTTCCTTTGTAACTGCATCAACCTTCGCTATATGGATATCTGTTTCCTTTTGAATATCATCAGTAAAATTACGTAGTTCATCCTCAGTAATTTCACCATTCTTTTCTAGCTTTTTCAGATCATCATTTGCATCACGACGTATATTACGTACTGCAACCTTTGCTTCTTCTCCATACTTCTTAACTAGCTTCGTTAATTCAACGCGACGCTCTTCTGTTAGAGCAGGGATTACGATACGAATAACGGATCCATCGTTTGTTGGCGTAATTCCTAAATCTGATTTCATTATAGCCTTTTCAATTTCACCAAGAGATGTTTTATCATAAGGTGTAATAACAAGCATACGTGCTTCAGGTACATTTACTGAAGCTAATTGGTTTACAGGTGTTGGTGCACCATAGTAATCTACTGTAATTTTGTCTAATAAAGCTGCGCTTGCACGACCTGCACGGATTGTTGCAAGTTCACGTTGATAAGCCTGAATCGCCTTATCCATTTTCTCTTTAGCTGTTTTAATAACAGATTGACCCATTTTTATTTCCCCCTCACGACTGTTCCGATATTTTCTCCTTGAACTACACGTTTGATGTTTCCTTCTTCCATAATAGAGAATACGATTAAAGGAATATCATTATCCATACATAATGAGGATGCCGTAGAATCCATTACAGCAAGCCCCTCTTTTAATACATCTAAATATGATAGTGTTTCATACTTTATTGCATTTTTATCAATTGCAGGGTCTGCAGTGTAAACACCGTCTACATTGTTTTTTGCCATAAGGATAACTTCTGCCTCGATTTCAGCTGCACGTAATGCTGCAGTTGTATCTGTTGAGAAATACGGGTTCCCCGTACCTGCTGCAAAAATAACAACACGTTTCTTTTCTAAATGTCTGATTGCTTTTCTTCTTATGTATGGTTCTGCTACTTGTCTCATTTCAATAGAAGATTGAACTCGAGTTTGTATCCCTAAGTTTTCAAGGCTATCTTGCAGGGCTAATGAGTTCATTACCGTTGCTAGCATACCCATGTAGTCGGCATTTGCCCGATCCATTCCCATTTCACTTCCGGCTTTACCTCTCCATATATTCCCAGCCCCAACAACAACAGCAACCTCAACATCCATTTCAGCAATTTCTTTAATTTGATTCGCAATGGATTGAATAATTGAAGGATTAATACCGAAGCCTTGATCACCTGCAAGCGCTTCACCACTTAATTTTAAAACAACACGTTTATATTTTGCAGTACTCATCTTTACCTCCTATGAACCAATTAAGTATTAGCAAGAATGGCTAGTTTTCAAAAAAAGGGGAACACATTGTGTCCCCTATCCTCCTAAAGTGGTGATTCTTACAATTTGGTAAGGAACAGTATTAGTTAGGTAAGGATAAACAATACCCTTTCCTAACTATACCGAAATCACTATTTAGGACTTTTTATGATTTACTTGTTCACTTGGCTCATAACTTCTTCAGCAAAGTTATCTTGACGCTTCTCGATTCCTTCTCCTACTTCGTAACGAACGAAGTTTACTACAGTAGCCCCTTTGCTCTCAACAAATTTGCGTACTTTTTGATCTGGATCTTTAACGAAACTTTGGTCTAATAAACAAACGTCCTCGAAGAATTTACCCATACGTCCTTCTACCATCTTATTTACGATGTTTTCAGGCTTACCTTCGTTTAGAGCTTGTTGTGTTAGCACTTCACGCTCACGAGCAATCTCTTCTTCTGTTACAGCATCACGATCAATATACTTAGGGTTTACTGCCGCAATATGCATAGCAACATCCTTAGCCACTGATTCTTCAGTAGTTCCTTCAAGAGTTACTAGAACACCAATACGTCCACCCATGTGTAAGTAACCACCGAATGCACCATTGTCACCTTTAGTAGAAATTGTGAAACGGCGTAATGTGATTTTTTCACCAATTTTTGCAATTGCAGAGCTAATGAAATCTGCAACTGTAGAACCGTTATCCATTGTTTGTGTTAAAGCATCTTCAGTTGTAGCAGGCTTGTTCTTTAAAAGGTGCGCAGCTAATTCTTTAACTAACTGTTGGAATCCTTCGTTTTTTGCAACGAAATCCGTCTCAGAGTTAACTTCTAAAATAACCGCTTCATTTCCTTGGACTTCAATGTATGAAATTCCTTCAGCAGCGATACGGTCAGATTTCTTAGCAGCACTTGCCATACCCTTTTCACGCAGGAAGTCAATTGCTTTTTCCATATCACCATTTGTTTCTGTTAAAGCTTTTTTACAATCTAACATACCAGCGCCAGTTTTTTCACGTAATTCTTTAACCATTTGAGCTGTTACAGCCATCGTAAATTCCTCCTTGACTTTATCATTTATGTATTTTTGGATATTTGTATATAATATATCCGAAAAAAGTGAGAATGAACCGTATTTATCCCTTAAAAAAGGTGATAAAAAGGCTTGTGTCCCTCTTATCACCTATACGTATTACTTAAGCAGTTGGTGCAGTTTCTTCACCTTGTTTTGCTTCAAGGATTGCATCTGCAATTTTAGCAGTAAGTAGTTTTACAGCACGAATTGCATCGTCATTTGCAGGGATTACATAATCAATTTCATCCGGATCACAGTTTGTATCAACGATACCAACGATTGGGATGTTTAATTTATGTGCTTCAGCAACTGCAATACGCTCTTTACGAGGATCAATGATGAATAAAGCATCTGGAAGTTGCTTCATATCTTTAATTCCGCCTAAGAACTTTTCAAGACGTTCTAATTCCTTCTTAAGGTTAATAACCTCTTTCTTAGGAAGTACATCAAATGTACCGTCTTCTTGCATTTTTTCAATATCACGAAGGCGCTTAATACGCTTTTGGATTGTTTCGAAGTTTGTTAATGTACCACCTAACCAACGTTGGTTAATAAAGTACATTCCTGAACGTTCTGCTTCTTCCTTAACAGAATCTTGAGCTTGTTTCTTAGTACCAACGAATAACATAGTACCACCATTAGCTCCTAGTTCTTTAACGAAGTTGTAAGCTTCTTCAACTTTTTTCACAGTTTTTTGTAAGTCGATGATATAGATCCCGTTACGTTCTGTGAAAATATACTTCTTCATTTTTGGGTTCCAACGGCGAGTTTGATGACCGAAGTGAACACCAGCTTCAAGTAATTGCTTCATTGAAATTACTGACATGTGTTTTTTCCTCCTAATGGTTTGTATTCCTCCGCTTTTATCATTTTTGAATACAACTGTTAGTACAGCACCAATATCCAAATCTAAAAGCGTGTGTAATTAACACCAAAAACTAATATAACATAAGAACAACTTTCAATCAAGCTTGTTTTCTAAGATTAAGTATTAAATTTTAAAAATAACTCGATTTCTGTCTTTCCTTTGTTCAGTCTTTTTGCAATTTCTTCTACTGTTAGACCTTCTTTGGATAGCAGCTGTACTTGTACATTTAATGGTAAACTTTCAAACGGAGGTTCTTTTGGCTCTTCTTTTTCTTTTATCTTTTCCTCAACTGTTTTTGATTCCTTTTTATCCGTAGTATCATTTGTTATTTCGTTATCTTTCATTATATGAGGCTGTTGTGGCTTTGTTTTCACTTCTCTTTTGAAGGTAGGTAAAAGTTCCATTAAATCTTCGTTTGATATTTCGTCTTCTATCGTGTCAATTTTCGCTTGTGCTACTTCTATTTTTGGAGATGCTTTTTTTGATTTTTCAGCTGGAGTTTTTTTCGTTGATTTCTTAGGTTTATCATTATTTGTTTTTACTTCTTGTATAAATTTCTCATTTTCTTCCTTCATTTCTAGGATATATGATGATAATATATCCTCCATGTCCTTCATAATAGACGCTTGCTTTCGTTCAATATCTCTCATTTTCTCGATTCTAAAGTAAAGTAAAACAATACTTAAAAATGAAATGACATGAAGAATGAAACTTACCACAAGTAGAAATGTACTCATATTGACTCCTTATAAACTAATATCAATCGACTTCCCTTTAAATGGGTGATTCTCTTTGTTCTTCTTTTTTTGATATTGTTTTTCTTCGTGATTGTGTTCTGAACGTAAGTGAAGGGAAGCACCATCCTTTTGCTTTGCATTTACCACTTGACGCCGCTTTCGATCTTCCTGTTTTTGTACTTCCTCTGCAATATGATCTTGCATATGCTGACCTCTATTTTGCATTTGCTCTACTATTTTACTTACGTCCTGTGTTTTTGGTAATGCAACCTGTAATTCCGCTAACCGAATCCCCATAAAAACACATCCTTTTGCTCCGGCTGTTGTATTATTCGTATATGGTATCTAGTATCTTCTTCATTTTGAAGAGAGCTTTTGAATGAATTTGTGAAATGCGTGATGTAGATAAGCTCATTACTTGACCTATCTCTGTTAACGTTAACTCTTCCTTATAAAATAAACTGACAACAAGCTGTTCCTTGTCATTTAACTGTTCAATTACAGAAGTAAGCTTCTCTACAAGTTCATCTTTAAGCATCTTATCTTCTGGAGTAAGTGTCTTTTCATCTTTTATTGTAAATTTAGGAGCATCTGTAGCATCGTCATCCTTTAATCCGTCATCTAAGGATAAAACGTTTGCGAAAAATCCTTCCGTAACTGTTTGTTGTACTTCTTCTTCTGTCATCCCTAATTCTTCTGCAACTTCACTCGGAGTAACTGTGCGCATGTGTTTTTGTTCTAACTTTTCAATTACAGAATCTATTTTCTTTGATTTTTCTCTTGAGCTTCGCGGGAGCCAATCTTCCTTTCGGAGGCCATCTATAATGGCACCTCTTATCCTAAAAGAAGCGTATGTATCAAACTTTAAGTCCCGTGTAGGATCAAACTTTTCTAAAGCATCATACAGGCCAAGCATCCCTAAACTCATTAAATCATCACGATTAACACTTTTCGGTAAACCAACTGAGATCCGTTGCACATGAAAATTAACTAACGGCATGTACAATTTGATCAGGGAATCACCTGCGTTCGTATCACGAGATTCAGTCCATTTTTGCCAATATATTTGATCCTCGTTTGAGGTTACCTGTGTCATTACATCCTCTCCTTTGCCGGACCCGATTCCAAGATAACTTGAAACTAAGTTCCCCTTACATAGTTAGTCCTGCTCTTTTAGCAAGTCTTTTATATAATGAGAAACAGCTTCTGCATCTTCGTCAGTTAAATGATCCATGGAATGACGCAATTGTTCAGCATCCACGCTATCCTTTGGATTTGATTGATTGATATTAGGTTTAGTATTGCCCTTCGGGTTACTGATTATAAAATGAATCATCCATCTAAATATGTAGGCAATTAGAAAGAAAGATACGTAGGCAATCAGCCCTCGTATCAAAGATGTCAAAAATCCGTTATTTGCAAATGCAGAAAAAAAGACAACGATAAAGCCAATCATTGCGAAGATAAAATTCAATACCAATGTGCCAAACATTATAAGATAGACACTCCTTGATTTACAGTGCGGATAGAAAGCTCACATGTTATTGGGTCAAATTCAATTGTTCGACCACTATTTCCACCGGTATCTTCCCCGACTAACGTAATATTTAAGCGCTTTAACTCTTCTTTCACAGCCTCTACATTCCTTGGACCTATTCTCATTAGGTCACTACCAGAAGTGAACTGAAACATTTGTGCACCACCAGCTATTTTCGCTTTTATCTGAGGTTTTTTTCCACCTGATTTCACTATTAATTGTATAAGTTCCTCTATGGCAGTATTTGCATATTTTGCTTTGTTCATATCCCCAGTTTTTGCAAGCTGAGAGTCTGGAAGCATAATATGGGCTAGTCCTGCTACTTTACTCAATGAGTCATAAAGGACAACTCCTACACATGAACCCAATCCAGAAGTTCTAATAATGTGAGGAGGTTTTACTATATTCATATCTGCAATACCAACCTTCACCACTTCTTGATTAGTCATGATCTGTAACACCTAAGGCTTTAAATATAATGGAGAATGAATCAGGATCAGGTAAAAAGAAAAAGTGACCTTTTACACTCTCGCTTATCGGCTGGTCTTCCTCTATTAAAGTTGTATCAATCACAATGGCATAATCACTAACTGTCGATAATTCAATTAATCCAAAGCTAATAATTGCACCAATCATATCTACGCTTATAGCTGGCACTGAAGGATATAAATTAAGCTTTGTAAAATCTGAGAAAGATGATAAATAAGAACCAGTGAGAATGTTACCAAGCTCTTGAAGAGCAGATATAGCAAGTTCTGAGTATGGGGTCTGCTCCATTGAAAATGATGGGTCATTTGTTAAGTGCCGTATAAATCGTGAAGCTTGCTCTAGTGAAAGTATAAAAAACATACTCCCAGGAGCATCTCCTTCTACACGTAAAAAAACACTAGCCACAACATTTTCCGATCCACCAACTAGATCCATCACTTCATTAAATGAAACAACTTTTACACTAGGAACTTTCATATCAACTTTTTTATCAAGCAACTTCGATAGGGATGTTGCTGCATGTCCAGCTCCTATATTTCCTACCTCTTTTAGTATATCTATATGTGTAGAATTCAACTTTTTAATAAATGACATATCCCCATAACCTTCTATCCGTTAATTTCAGTTAATTCTTTAACACTTAAGACTTTCTCAAGTTTTAACAGTACTAATAAACGTCTATCCAGTTTAGCAACTCCGTTTAAATAATCTGCTTCCACTGTACCTATTACCTCAGGAGCTGGCTCAATACTTTCACTTTGTAAATCAATTACATCATTTGCTGCATCGACAATGAGACCAACATCCATTGTTTCTAAAGAAACGATAATTACGCGAGTACTATCATTAAAAGGCAATTCATCTAGCCCAAACCTTACTCTTAAATCAATGATTGGAGTAACAACACCTCGAAGGTTTATTACACCCTTCACATATTTCGCAGTTCCAGGAACTCTTGTAATGTGTAATACCTTCTCAATGGATTGAACTTGCTGAACAGGTATTCCATATTCTTCATCAGCTAATTGAAAGACAATAACTTTAAGATTGTTCGTCAATTCTTCAGACATAACTCGTTCCTCCCTTCTTATTTGATTAACGCATTAGAATCAATAATTAGAGCAACTTGTCCATCACCTAATATAGTTGCACCTGAAATCGCAAATATTGAAGATAAATAGTTACCAAGTGACTTTAGTACAACTTCCTGTTGTCCGATAAATGAATCAACAACAAGTGCCGCAATTTTATCTCCTTTACGAACAATTACTACTGAAATATAGTCGTTATCTGGTTCTTCACCTGGCACATCAAATATTTCTTTCAAGCTAATCAGTGGTATTACTTTACCTCTAAAATCTATTACCTTTTGGCTATGTGCACTTAAAATATCTTCTTTTTTTACAATGGCAGTTTCGATAATAGAAGATAACGGTACTGCATATTTTTCTTTTTGAAGTTCAACTAACATTACTGAAATAATAGACAGTGTTAATGGTAGTTGAATTGAGAAAGTTGTTCCTTTTCCCTCGACTGAATCAATAGTAATTGAACCACCTAATGACTCAATTGTATTTTTCACAACATCAAGGCCGACTCCACGACCGGAAATATCCGAAATAGTTTCTGCAGTAGAGAAGCCTGATGACATAATCAATTCGAATACTTGCTTATCACTTAAAGTAGCAGCCTGTTGTTCTGTTACTACACCTTTACTAATCGCTTTGCTCAGAACTCTCTCTTTGCTAATTCCGCCACCATCATCTTGGATCTCAATAAATACATGATTTCCGCTATGATAAGCCCTTAAAATAACGGTTCCTTCTTCGTCTTTTCCGTTCTTTTTCCGAACTTCTGGCATTTCTACGCCATGATCTAAAGCATTACGTATTAAATGCACAAGTGGATCACCAATTTCGTCTACCACTGTTCGATCTAGTTCCGTCTCTGCACCGACAATACTTAAGTTAATTTTCTTTCCTAAATCTCTTGCTAATTGTCTTACCATACGAGGGAAGCGGTTAAAGACTGTTTCAACAGGCACCATTCTCATATTTAAGATGATGTTTTGCAAGTCCCCTGAAATTCTAGACATATGCTCGACGGTTTCATGTAGTTCTGAGTTGTTAAGTTCTCTTGAGATTTGCTCTAATCTTCCTCTATCAATAACAAGCTCTTCGAATAGGTTCATCAAAATGTCTAAGCGCTCAATATTTACACGAATTGTTTTATTGCTTGCAGCTTTTGCATGAGGTGCTGCTGCATTCTTTTCCTTCTCTGGTGTCGACACTTCTGCTACTGCTTCTTTCTCTTCAAAAGTTGTTGCTTCTACATTTTCTACTACATCTTCAAATGCTTCCCTAGAGAAGTCAATAGCTTGTACCTCTACCTTCTCTACCTCTGATACCTTAAGTACTTTACCTTGAACATCCTCTGGTGAATCCTTCGATACAATTGTTACTGTAAAGGATTGATCAAACTTTTCATCTTCTAGTAATTCAACAGCTGGATTAGATTTAATTACTTCACCAATTTGTTCTAATATTTCAAATACCATAAACACACGTGCTGCCTTTAGTAAACAGTCTTCACGTAAAGATACTGTAACTTCGTAACTATTAAAACCTTGTTCAGTTGATTGCTTTAATACCGTTAACTCAAATTGGTCGTAGCTTTGAGTAGGAGCTGAAGCTGTTGTTACTTCTTCTTGTGCTGCAGGAGCATTTAGAGAAGAGGCACTGGTTGCAATCGGTTGTCCCTTTTCGATGGCTACTAGTTTTTCTACAACACTTCGAACATCACGCTTTCCACTTCCACCTTCAGCAATTGAATGGACCATTGCTTCAAGGTCATCTACTGATTGAAAGACAACGTCCAAAATCTCTGGAGTGACCATAAGCTTATTATTTCTGATTCCATCAAGTACATTTTCCATTTGGTGAGTTAAGCTTGCCAAATCCTCATAACCCATCGTAGCGGACATACCTTTTAATGTATGTGCAGATCGGAATATCTCATTTACAATTGCAATGTTGGTAGGGTTTTTTTCTAATTCTAACAAGTTGCTGTTTACAGCTTGAAGATGTTCCTTACTTTCTTCTATAAAAACTTCCAAGTACTGATTCATTTCCATAAAATCACACACCCCTTTACGTATGTAGCATTTTCATTATTTGTTCTGCTATTTCATCTAATCGTACGATGCTGTCTACTTTATTAGAAGCTACAGCAGCTTTTGGCATTCCGTAAACAATTGAAGTTTCCTCAGATTCGGCAATACTGCGAACCTCTCCGGTATTTTTCAGTTTCACCAGTCCATCTGTCCCATCTGAGCCCATACCCGTCATAATAACAGCCACCTTAGCATAATCCGACAGCTGACTTACAGAATCGAATAATAAATCAACAGAGGGACGGTGTCCATTTTTAGGTGGTGACAGATCTAAACTTACAGCTAATGATGTTCCAATTCTCTTTACTAAGAAATGATATCCACCAGGTGCAATATATGCTATGCCCTTTTTTATAATTTCTCCGTCTTCAGCTTCCTTGACTTCAATTTGACTTAAGGAATCTAACCTAGAAGCTAAAGACTTAGTAAATCCAGCAGGCATATGCTGAACAACAAGTATAGGAGCATCAATATCCTTGGGTAACCTAGTAATAACTTGCTGTAGTGCGCGAGGGCCACCAGTTGATGTCCCAATGCAAATGACCTTTTTTGACAAATTAAGTGGTTTTTTGTCGAAAAATTCATTATTATTTATTTTACTATAATCATTACCATTCGGTATAGTGGTAATCTTCATTTCATTCATTCGATTTAATTTTGCCTTTTTTACCGTTGATGCGTGATAAACTTTGTCCTTTATTTCTTCCTTTACTTTATGTAAGTCAAGAGAAATGGCACCAGAAGGCTTTTCAACAAAGTCAACTGCACCATATTGCATTGCTAGTATAGTATTCTCAGCCCCTTCTTTTGTCGTACTAGATAGCATAACGACAGGAACTGGTTTTATTTTCATTATTTCTTTTAGTGCTTGCAACCCATTTAATATTGGCATCTCTACATCTAAAGTAACGACGTCGGGTTTTAACTCTAGTACTTTTTTGACTGCATCTTGACCGTTACGGGCAGTTCCCACAATATGAAATCTGCTATCTTCTTCAAGAAAGTTAGTGATAAGCTTTCTCATGAATGCTGAATCATCTACAACTAGCACATTGATTCTATCCATAGGTACCTACCTTTCTTGGAAGTAATGTCTTAGCCTGGAGATAAAACTAAATGACTTTGGTTTTTGCTTTCCATTCTCGATGGAGTTTCCGTCAATATAACGGTCAGCAATTTCTTTCAGTGCGATACTAACCTTTGATTTCGGATCAAATACAGAAAAAGGAGTTTGTCTGCTTACAGCTTTATTAACATTACGATCATCAGGTAAATAACCTAACTGCACAATTTCCTTCTTTAAAAATTGTCTCATCACTTCGCTCAGTCTTTTCAACGTACTTGTTCCTTCTTCATGTGATAGTGCTCTGTTGACGATAAGGTAAAATTCTGCATTATTCTCTTTCGTGCAAATATACTTCATCATGGAATATGCATCTGTAATAGCAGTAGGTTCAGGTGTTGTGACAACAAATATTTCATGTACAGATAGTAATAATTGAAGACTATCTTCTGTAATACCTGCGCCCATATCAAACAAAATATAATCATAATCTAATGCAAGCTTACCAAGTTGATTCAAAAAATAGGAAAGCTTTTCTGAATCAAGCTTAAACAAGGTCGATAATCCAGATCCTCCTGATATAAAATCAACACCCTCTGGTCCTTCCTTTATTATGTCTTGAATTGATATACCTTGCTTAAATATATCCACAAAGCTTCCTCTTGAAGGTAGCCCCATTAAAATATCTATATTTCCCATGCCAATATCCATATCAAAGATTAGGACCTTTTGTTTGTTTCTAGAAAGATTTATCGCAAAATTAAGTGAAAAATTGGATTTTCCGACTCCACCTTTACCACTAACAACGGCAATAACCTTTGCTTCGGTACGGTCTTTCATACGTTGAAGTCGCTGGCGTAAGCTTTCAGCTTGATCTCTCATTTGGTATCTACCTCAAGAATCGTATTTACAATTTCAGTTGGAGTTGCTTCCATAATATCATCTGGAACATTTTGACCAGTTGTTAAATATGCAACTCCTTTTTTGTAAGTAGTCATTAAATTTAAAATCGATCCAAATTGTGATGTTTCATCAGTTTTTGTAAAGATTAACCTATTTATAAAAATTAGGGAAAACTGACGATAAATTTCTTCCATATCTCTTTGTTTTGCAGTCAAGGATAATACGAGAAATGTTTCCATCTCCTCAGTAAAATCGATAACCTCTTTTAAGTCTTCAACGTACTGTTTGTTTCTAAAGTTTCGACCAGCTGTATCGATAAATACTAAATCGTAAGAGGAATATTTCTCCTTCGCCTTTTTAAAATCATCTAAGTTATAGCAGACTTCAATTGGGACATCCAAAATTTTGGCATATGTCTTTAACTGCTCAATAGCGGCAATTCTGTAAGTATCAGTAGTAATAAAAGCTACCTTTTTTTTATGTTTTATCACACATTGGGCAGCAATTTTTGCAAGTGTTGTCGTTTTCCCGACGCCTGTTGGCCCAACTACATTAATATATTTTTTCTTGAAAGAAATGCCACCATGTTCGTATTGTTCAACTCTTGTAAGAAGTTCTTCTCTTACCCATTTTTTAATTTCAGTATTACTGCTACTCGCATTATTTTTATACCACTTCTCTAGTAGCTTCGACATAATATCAGATTGCTGCTCTTCGTTTATCTCTTGATCTTCGAGCTCCAATAAGATTTTCTGTAACGGTTCAGGATAAATGGATGTACGGACTGTTGGTTTTGATTGTGTATCTTTTATTAATAATTTGAGTTCACTAATTTCTTTCAATAAATCCATGTCATTTTTTTGATTTAACGATTTCACTAAAGGTGTAATATCTTCAAGCAGAGATGGTTCCCTTTTTGGTTGAATATTTACTGGAACAGTTCGTTCCCTATCTTTCTGAATGGGTTCTTTATCAAATGGTGAAGGATCAACTGCTGCCATCACTTCTATATTTTTCTTAGTAAAGAAGCCGAAGAAACCACCTGTATGAACAACCTTTGAATTTAATATTACGGCATCCTTCCCCAAGTCGGCTCGAACCTTTTTCATAACCTCAGGCATGGAAGGTGCAACATACTTTTTTACTTTCAATCTATATTCACCACCCCAACACTTTGCACTTCAACATTAGCTTCTAGTTCGTTGTAAGATAAGACCGGTACATTTGGTAAATACCTCTCGATTAATTGCTTCACATACATTCGAACAGCAGGAGAGCAGAGTATGATTGATTGCTGTTCTTGCAATGACAACTGTTCTACTTGACTTGCCACTGATGAAATGATAGCTTGGGATACGTTTGGATCTAAGGCTAAATAGTTGCCGTGTTCAGTTTGTTGAACTCCTTCTGCTATTGCCTTTTCAACTTTCCCTGATACCGTTACTACACGTAACACATCTCCTTCGCTAACAAATTGTGAGGTAATTTGTCTAGCTAATGCTTGCCTTACATATTCAGTTAATATATCTGTATCGGTCGTCATTTTTCCAAAATCCGCTAATGTTTCAAATATTACTGGTAAGTTTCTAATTGAAACTTTTTCTCTTAATAGCTTACCCAATACTTTCTGAACATCTCCTATAGATAGAGGATTTGGTGTCACTTCTTCTACTAGTATTGGATATGCTTCCTTTATATGGTCCACAAGTTGCTTTGTTTCTTGTCTACCTAGTAACTCATGTGCATTTGATTTGAGTATTTCTGTTATATGAGTGGAAACAACAGATGGCGGATCGACAACTGTGTACCCAAACATTTCTGCTTGTTCTTTTGTTTCTTCTGTAATCCATTTCGCAGGTAATCCAAATGATGGCTCGATCGTGTCGATACCTTGAACGATGTCATCATCCATTCCTGGACTCATCGCTAAATAATGATCTAGCAGAAGTTCCCCCCTTGCTACTTCATTACCTTTTATTTTTAATCGATATTCATTTGGTTGTAATTGAATATTATCTCGTATTCGAACAACTGGAATGACGATCCCTAATTCGATCGCTAATTGTCTACGAATCATGACGACACGGTCCAATAAGTCTCCACCTTGATTCGTATCTGCTAATGGGATAAGTCCATAACCGAATTCAAACTCTATCGGATCAACATTCAACAGATTTACCACACTCTCTGGACTCTTCATTTCATCTGTCTCAATTTGTTCCTCAAGCTCTTCTAAATCTGTCTTATCCGGTTGCTTTGGCTTACCAAGCATATACCCACCAAAAACTAATAATCCTGCAATTGGAATTGTCAGTAGATCATTAAGTGGTGTGAACAAACCTAGAATAAATATGCTAGCACCAGCTACGTAAAGCATTTTAGGGAAAGCGAATAATTGCGTTGTAATATCTTGACTTAAATTTCCGTCTGAAGCAGCTCGAGTAACGATAATCCCTGTAGCTGTAGAAGTCATTAAGGCTGGGATTTGAGATACTAATCCATCACCGACTGATAATATCATGAACGTATTAGCCGATTCTCCAATACTCATGTCCATTTGTAACATACCAATAACAATACCAACTAAGATATTGATAATTGTAATGATAATTCCCGCAATAGAATCTCCTTTAACGAACTTACTCGCACCATCCATTGCTCCATAAAAGTCCGCTTCACGACCTACCTTTTCTCTTCGTGCTGTTGCATCTTTTTCTGAAATCAGACCAGCGTTTAAATCTGCATCAATAGCCATTTGTTTTCCTGGCATTGCATCTAACGTGAAACGTGCTGCAACTTCAGAGACACGCTCTGAACCCTTCGTAATAACCAAAAATTGTATAATAACTAATATTAAAAAGATTACAAAACCTACTAGTACATTTCCTCCAACTACGAAATTCCCGAAGGTATGAACAACATTCCCTGCATCTCCATGGCTTAATATCGCTCTCGTAGTCGACACGTTTAAACCTAGACGAAATAATGTTAATACGAGTATTAATGAAGGAAAAACAGATAACTGAAGTGGCTCCGTCATATTCATAGAAGTTAACAAAACCACTAGAGCCAGAGCAATGTTAATCATAATTAAAATATCTAATAATAGACCTGGTAATGGTAAAATTAACATCATGATAATTAAGACAACACCAACTATTACGGGTAAGTCTCTTGCTTTCACATTAAACACTCCTTACCTACTGCGTTAGACTTTATGCTTTAATCGGTATACATAAGCTAAAATCTCCGCTACAGCTTTAAAAAATTCTTCCGGAATTGCGTCCCCAATTTCAGTTTGCTCATATAAAGCTCTGGCAAGAGGACGATTTTCTATAGTAGGTATATCATGATTATTTGCAATTGACCGTATTTTTAATGCAATATAATCGACACCACTCCCTACTACATATGGTGTATCCATTTTTTTCTCATCGTACTTTAATGCAATAGCATAGTGAGTAGGATTTGTAATAATTACATCCGCCTTAGGAATATCCTGCATCATCCGAGACATCGCCATCTCTCGTTGTTTCTGCTTAATCTTTCCTTTAATAAACGGATCTCCTTCTGTATTTTTATATTCATCCTTTATATCTTGTTTAGACATTCGGATATTTTTTTCATAGTCAAACTTTTGGTAAGTATAATCAAACACCGATAACAACAATAATGTTATCGTGGCAGCAAACCCCATCTTCATTACTAGTTTTGCCAAGAACAACAGTGATTCTTCAAGGTCTGTTTGCGATAGGCGCATAATGCCATCCCAATCTCCCCAAAGAACAACAAAGGTTACCATTCCAACAAAGCTAATTTTTAATGTAGACTTTATTAGCTCAACAATTGCTCTTATCGAGAAAATATTTTTTGCTCCTTTGATTGGGTCTAGCTTCTCTAACTTGAATTGAATGGTTTCAGTGGAAAATAGAAATCCAACCTGCATATAATTTGCAACCACTCCTCCTACCATTGCTACTACCATAATAGGAGCTAAGATCATAGCTAATTCAGGGAGCAATGTATGCATTAAGCTAAATACATTTTCCTCTGTTAGCTCAATATGCATAAAATCTTCAAAACTCCGGACAAGTATATCCATAATCTTACCTAAAATAAATCCTCCGCTAAACCAAAAAAAAAGGAAAACAAATAGGAGAAGTATGGCTGTATTAACATCCTGACTTTTCGCTACTTGCCCCTTTTTCCTTGATTCCTGGCGCTTCTTTGGAGTTGCCTTCTCAGTTTTTTCTCCGGCAAAGAATTGAAGATTTAGCGAATATCTATACAATTTCTATGCCCCTCCTATAATTTGCATTAACCCTCTCATTGCATATAATGCCTGTTCAAATAAATTACCAACAAGCATAAAGAAAACTGACATTAACACAATTAGCATGATAAATGCAGCACCAATTTTCAATGGCATACCAACGACAAATATGTTTAGTTGCGGTACAGTACGTGCAATAATACCTAATGCGACATCAATTAAAAAGAGTGAACCAACAAGCGGCATTGACATTTGAAATGCTATTATAAACATTGAATTAAATGTTTTGATCATATGATTAAGCAGCTGTTCATCTCCAAACGGTACCCATATCTGATCTAGTGGAATCATTTTATAACTATAAAAAATTCCATCGATTAGCAGGTGATGTCCATTTACCGATAATAGAAATAATAAAGATACTATGTATAAAAATTGGCCCATTAATGGTGACTGTGCACCAGTCTGCGGATCCACTACATTTGCAATGGCAAATCCCATTTGGAAGTCGATAAAACCACCAGCACTTTGAATAGCCGACATAATAATATAAGCAATAAGTCCAATTGATAAACCGACAGCGATTTCCTTTAAGATAAGTAAAATATAAAATTCATCAAGTTGAAGTGAAGGAATCTCGACTGTATAGTACATAATCCAAGATAAAAAAAAGGCCATTCCTACTCGATGCATAGCAGGTATCGTCCTATATGAAAAAATCGGTACTGTTACGAAAAAGGATGTTACTCGGACTAGAATCAATATAAATGCTGATATTTTAACAACAAATTCTTCCATTCCAATTACCCTATATACTTATGAAGATTACTAAATATTTGATAAGTAAAACTAATCATTCTTGAAAGCATCCATGGTCCAAAGAAAATTATGCCAACAAAAACAGCAACTATTTTCGGGACAAAAGCTAATGTTTGCTCTTGGATTTGAGTTGTTGCCTGAAAAATACTCACAAGTAATCCTATGCCCAAAGCTAAAAGCAGTAGCGGTCCACTTATCATTAATACGGTATAAATCGCTTGTTCAGCTGTTGATATTACAAATTCCGAACTCAACATTAATCACTTCCTATAAATCACACATTTTCACTTTTACGATATGTAGACCATGTTAAAAACTGATAAGTAAAGACCTGACTACTAAGTACCATCCATCAACTAATACAAATAATAAAATTTTGAATGGTAAGGAAATCATCACTGGCGGAAGCATCATCATCCCCATAGACATAAGGACACTGGCAACAACCATATCAATGACTAAGAAAGGGATAAAAATCATAAATCCGATTTGAAAGGCTGTTTTCATCTCACTAATAGCAAATGCCGGTACTAACGCAGTTAGTGGTATATCTTCTACTGTTTTAGGTCTTTCTATTCCTGAATAGCCTAAAAACAATGCCAAATCTTTTTGCCGGGTATGTTTACTCATGAATTCTTTCATCGGTAATGAAGCTCGATCATACGCTTCCTCTAGGTTTATTTCATTATTAAAAAGAGGAGTTAAGGCACGATCGTTAACCTCATTAAAGGTTGGTGTCATGATAAAAAACGTCATAAACAGAGCTAAACCGATAATTACTTGGTTTGGTGGCATTTGAGGAGTACCAATTGAAGTTCGTACAAACGACAGGACAATCATTATTCTTGTAAAACTAGTCATTAAAATGAGAATACTTGGAGCTAATGACAGGAACGTCATGAGAAGAAGCAATTTTACAGACGTTGAAACATTTTCTGGACTATTCGTATTAAAAAATTCCATAAATTCATTCATTGTCTTGTTTCCCTTTCTTCTCTAGCTCTTTCAAAATCACTTTTCTCCCATTTGATAACTCCGATAGTTGCTTTGTTAAGTGTGATTTAAAGTCATGTTGTTCTTTACGATGATCACCTTTAAAATCCTTTATTTTCTCTACAACCTTACTAATGATATCAGTTGGTTGAAGCATTTGCTGAACCTCGTTTTGTTGAGACTTCAGAATTTGCTCTATCTCTTCTTTCGAATCAATCTCTTTTAATAATTGTATATCTTCGCCTACACCGACGACTAAAATCCGGTCTCCAACTTTTACTAGTTGAACAGAACGATTTGCGCCAAGACTCGTACCACCAAGGTTCATCATCGTTTTAGTGTAAGTGAAAGCTTGATTCTTCTTTTTAATGAAACGAAGAGTTACATATAAAAGAGCGAGCACAAGAAACAGAGAAAAAAGCAGATTGATAAAATCAAAGGCACCAAATGATGTATCTGGCGTCTCAATAGCCTCTTCGTCCTCAAGAGGAGTTAAAGGGTCTTCCGTCGTTTCATCAGTTTTATCTTCTGTTGTAGTTGAGTTATCGTTTTCTTGTTTTTTCTCTTTTTCTAGTGAATCGAATACACTCGCATTATCGTCTGCACCCGCCTGTACATTTTCATGTTGTACAAGCGGTGAAAGCAGACAAGTAATCATTATTATCATTATAAAAATCAGTTTACGTAGCAATTGCTGCCACCTCTTATTTTTAATTGGAGTTTCTTGCTGAAAACTTAAGATAGTGCCTTACCAATCGCTTCAAGTACACGATCTGCCTGGAAAGGTTTTACAATGAAATCTTTTGCCCCTGCCTGGATTGCATCAATAACCATTGCTTGTTGTCCCATTGCAGAACACATAATAACCTTTGCACTTGGATTTAATTTCTTTATTTCTTTTAAAGCTGTAATACCATCCATTTCTGGCATCGTAATATCCATTGTTACTAAGTCTGGTTGATGCTCTTTATATTGTTCAACTGCTTGCATTCCATCAGCAGCTTCACCTACTATCTCATATCCATTTTTTGATAAAATATCCTTAATCATCATTCTCATAAATGCAGCGTCATCTACGATTAAAATTTTGTGTGCCATTGACCATATCCCCCTACTAATTAACGTAAATTTTTAATTCTGTCGCTTTGACTCATGATATCAGTAACACGTACACCGAAATTTTCATCAATAACTACAACTTCACCTTTTGCGACTAGTTTGTTATTCACTAGTATGTCTACTGGTTCACCTGCCAGCTTGTCTAATTCCAAGATAGAACCTGATGAAATTTCAAGTATTTCTTTAACCGAACGTTTCGTTCTTCCTAATTCCACTGTTACATGTAGAGGAATGTCAAGAAGCATATCTAAATTTTTCGATTCTGATTCTGGTAAGGTTGTTGTTTGAAAGCTCGAGAATGCTGCCGGTTGAACGTTTGGTTGATATCCAGCTGGCATTCCTTGTGATGAAACTATTTGTTGTCCACTTCCACCTTGATAAGGAACCTGATATTGCGTTTGATACATATCTTGAGGCTGTTGATAGCCACCATTCCCTTGATGAGGAACGTACTGATTGTTAGGTGGTGCCTGTTGCATTGGTGGTTGTTGATACTGCATCTGACTACTCTCTTGCTGTACAGGTTGTGCACTTTGTGGAGTGACTGCCTGTGTAGGTGCAGGAGGAGCTTGTTGCTCTGTTTGTTTTGGTGCTTCACTAGGGTTTAGTAGTTCATCCACTAAACTTTTGGCGAATGATAACGGAAGGATTTGCATGATATTTGAATCAATTAAATCACCAATCTTTAACTTAAAGGCAACCTGAACAAGTATGTCTTGGTTCGGAATTGATTCTCCGCCTTCTCCAGCTGCTAAATCCATCATCTCTATGCTAGGTGGAGAAATATCAACTTTTTTATTAAAGATAGTAGACATTGATGTTGCCGCAGAACCCATCATTTGATTCATCGCTTCTTGTACAGCACTTAATTGAATCTCACCTAGTAAATCTTGAGGATTTCTACCATCACCACCGAGCATTAAATCCGCAATAATTGCTGCATCACTCATTTGTATTACTAAAACATTAGAACCTATAAAACCAGTTGTATAACTAACTTGTATTGCAACATTTGGCTGTGGAAACTCATCCACTAATTCATTCTTAGGTATAACAGTTACGGTCGGTGTTGTAATGTCGACCTTCTGATTTAATAATGTTGATAATGCTGTAGCTGAACTACCAAATGAAATATTTCCAATTTCCCCTAATGCATCTTGTTCTAATAACGAAAGATACTCTTCTGCAGGGGGATTTTCATCGGAAAGATCACCTGGATCACTATCGTCACTTCCTCTTAATAGAGCATCAATCTCATCTTGAGATAGCATATCTTCACTCATCATTATCTTCTCCCCCCTTAATTTCTTCCATAACCTGAATGGCTACCTTTTTATTCAGTTTTCCTGGTTGTCCATAAAATTTTGGCTCATTTCCTACATTTATAGTAATTGGTTTATCAATTCCTTGATCTAACTGAATGACATCACCAATTCCTAATTGTAAAAACTCTTGTATTGTTAATGCAGATGTACCCAACTGTGCAATAATAGGTAAATCTGCTGTTTTTATACTTCTTTCTAGTAAAGAAACCTCATGAGGCTCTCGTTCTTTATTTGTGTTCTGCATCCAATAATGAGCAGAAAGCTTTGGCATAATTGGTTCTAATACAACGTGTGGAATACAGATGTTGATCATTCCACTCGTATCACCAATCTGAGTGTTCAAAGAAATTACAACCACAGTATCATTTGGTGAGAACATTTGTAGGAACTGTGGGTTAACTTCAAATTCTGTTAGTATTGGTTCAATATCAGCAATTGTTGTCCAAGCTTCTCGTAAATTATCGACCGCATGTTCAAATAACTGTGACATGATCTTTGTTTCAATTTCAGTTAGATTCTCTACCTTGTTTATGCTCACTCCTCGTCCACCTAATACACGATCTAACATCGCGTAGGCAATGTTTGGATTAATCTCTATTATGATTCTTCCATCCAGTGGAGCAAGCTCAAATACGTTTAGTATCGTCATCTTCGGTATTGATCTAATAAACTCCTCGTAAGGAATTTGGTCTGCTGATGCAACATTAATTTGAATATACGTTCGTAATTTTGCTGAAAAGAACGTTGTTAGCAGTCTTGCAAAGTTTTCATGAATTCTAGTTAAGCTTCTAATTTGGTCTTTCGAGAAACGAAGGGCTCGTTTAAAGTCATACGTTCTAACCTTTTTAGTTGACTCTTCTTTTTTGAGCTCGTCCGCATTCATTTCTCCAGTTGAAAGTGCCGAGAGAAGGGCATCTATTTCATTTTGTGATAAAACTTCTCCTGCCAAAAGCTTCACCTCCTCTTAACGTTTCCAATTTTTACGTTTTTATTGAAGTACGAATGAAGTTGTATACACTCTTACAACTTTCCCTTCATGCATCAATTCATTTAGTTCAGTTTTAATAAGGGTTTCCAGATTAGCTATTCCTTCTTTCCCTTTAAATTGTTCTGAAGTCATTTCAGAAAGCTCTTGGATAATAATATTTTTTGTTTGAAAATCACGTTTTGTAAGTTCTTCTTTTGCTTTTGCGTTTTCTGTTTGAATCTTAAATTGAATTTTAACAAAATCCCCGTCAAGAAGATTTGTCGTAATTTCTGGGACGTCAACGGAGTATTCAACAATTTCATCAATTGTCGGTTCTTTTACTTCTTCTTTCCCTGAGTCATTAAACTTCATAATTAAGACTACAGCCACTGCACCAATAAGTATGATTGTAACAATAATGATTAACATCGTCATAAGCAATTTGTTTTTCTTCAAAATTACGAACCCTCCTTATCAGTATGAAGTCCCAGTATCGAAATTTGTCGATAAAAGTCTTTCACTAAAAGAATAACATCATCTTCCGACTCTCGCACGACAATTTTTTTTCCATTCGTTAACGAAATTGTTGTGTCTGGAAATGACTGTACTTGTTCTATGTAAATTGCATTTAAACTAAAGCTTGTACCATTAAGTCTCGTAAGTTTAATCAAATTATGTGGGGGCTATAGGCCATCCTATGCCCCCTACCTCCTTGCATTATCGTTTTAGATTAACAAGCTCTTGTAGAATCTCATCAGAAGTTGTAATAATACGAGTGTTTGCTTGGAATCCACGTTGTGCTGTAATCATTTCTGTAAATTCCTCAGATAAATCAACGTTTGACATTTCAAGTGCTGCTGATTGAATAGCTCCAGATCCTTGGCCAGGAACACTCATCAATGCTTCACCAGAGTTATTCGATGGCTGATACATGTTACCGCCAGCTTTAACTAAACCACTTGTGTTTGAGAATGTAGCTAAAGCAATTTGACTTAACACATTTACTTCACCGTTCGTGAATACTCCTACTACCTCACCAGATGCACTTATATTAAAGCTTTCTAGGTAGCCTTCAGAGTTTCCGTCACGGTCACGAAGAGCTACTGTGTTAGCAGTGTTTACTTGTGTTACTGTCGATAAGTCAATATTCATATTGATGGGAGCAACACCGTTTGGAAGTCCAGTTACTTCTAAATTACCCATTTGTCCAGCATTCACACTTCCGTTGGTATTGAATGTAATTGTCCCACCATTTGGTGCAGTGATCGTTCCATTTCCTGATTTAAGTGCATACGAGTATGTCCACTCATTTGGATTTGCAGTTTTTTCGTATGTTACTGTTACTTCGTGATCAAATCCAAGTGAATCTTTTACAGTAAAATCAGCTGATGTTGTTTCGCCTGATGCTGCACCTGCGAATAGATTCCCACTAAACATAACATTTTCAGTTGCCTTTGGAGCCATAAATGTGCTTGTATCAATTTTGATATCCTGCAGTCTGTTTGTTACAACTCCATTTTCAGTTGCAAATCCTTGTACTTTATACCCTTCAGATGTTACAAGTGATCCTTCACGATCAAGATAGAAGTTACCTGCTCTTGTATAAAGTGATTGATTTCCGTTTTTCACTGTGAAATACCCATCACCATTTACAGCAAGGTCTAGCTGACGACCAGTAGTTTGTAAGCTTCCTTGCGTTGTAATCGTATCAATAGAACCCATTGTTGCCCCTAAACCAACTTGTTGAGGGTTTGTTCCACCACGGTTTGCAGTTGGTGTACTAGCGCCTGCTACAGTTTGGCTCATTAAGTCTTTAAATGTTACTCTTCCTTTTTTGTAGCCAAATGTATTGACGTTAGAAATATTGTTCCCAATTACGTCTAATTTTGTTTGAAAATTTCTCATTCCAGAAATTCCTGAGTACATTGAACGTAGCATATATCTTTTTCCCCTTTCGATTGTTGGCTGTTTCTGTCAGTCCACAGCCAGTGGCTTCCTTATCGGTCCAGCCTATTGATCTAAAATAATCGTTCCGTTTATATTCGTAAATATTTGAGAACTAGCTTCTTCTCTTCCCATTGCGGTTACTACTGTATTATTTTTTGTATTTACAATAAGTGCTGCTTTTTCCATCACAACAAGTGAATCAATAATCCCCTTGTTTTTTGCTTCAAGCATCTTTTCTTGAAGTTCAACCCATTTCTCATCTGCAATTTCAATTTTTCTATCAGACAATCGTTTCTGTGCATGTTTACTAATTTTAATTCCAACAACATCCTGTAAGACATCTCGAAATGAAGTCGTTACTTCTTTGGATTGTCCTATATTTTTATTTGTGAGTGATAAAGGATGATGCTGTAATTGACGTATTCGATGATCCATCTTCATTCACTCCTATCATAACTCAGGAGCAGGGTTAGACACTTTTGTAATTGAAGATGTTGGTATAGTTGTTCCATCTTGTAATTCAATAAATGTTTGTGTTCCTTTTTGTTGCACTGATTTTACTATACCTGAGATGTTAGTGACATTTTGTTCACCATTTTCCCCTATAGAAACAGAATTATATTGAACTTCTTTCCCAATCATTTCACTGTATTTCAAAATACCATCTGCTGTTTGACTGTTAATGAAAGTTTCAAGCATTTTGTTCATATTTGTCATCTGCTCTAAAGAAGTAAAGGTTGCCATTTGTGCAATAAAATCTTTATCCTGCATTGGATTCATAGGATCTTGATTTTGCAGCTGTGTCATTAGGATTTTTAAGAAGTCATCTTTTCCTAACGCATCTCCTTTTGCTTTTCGCTCAACCGTCTGATTTTGTAAATATAGACTCGGATCCATTTTCACGGTCATACATTTCACCTACACTTCCGTATTCAATAATTCTTCCTTAAAAGCATCCTCAAAGGTAGATTGTGATTCATTACCTTGTTCATCTTTTCCATTGCCCTCTTTATTCGAATATCCTCGTTGTCCATTACTATCACGGTCAAGTGATCGTTCGAATTGCTGCTGAAGAGATGCTGAGTTAATAATTTCCAACTTCTCTACTTGAATATTTTGGTTTGCAAAGGCATTTTTTAATCCTTGAAGTTGAGATTCTAAAAGCTCTTTTGCTTGTGTAGAAGATGCAATCATTCTAGCAACTAAAACTCCCTGTTGTTGAATAAGCTCTATTCTTAAAGAGCCAAGTTGTTCTGGGTATAATTTAATTAACAATCTCATACCATTTGTACCGTTTTGTAGTGAACTCTTGGATAATATATTTTGAAAATCTTTTATAAACTGCTCTTGGTTCAATGGCTTTGAACTTTGCTCGACAAATAGTGCAAATTGTTGAACACGGTTCATCGAATTTTGCGGTTCTACCCCCATAACCATAACCTTACTAACCGAATCTTGTGAAGGAGTCTTTTTCACTGCATCTTCAGAACCTAATGTTCGCTGGTAAAGAGCTTTTACATAATCGAGCTTGGAATTGTTCGCATCTATCGCGATTGGCTGCTGACCAGTAAGCTTTGTATGAAATTTAGAAAGAAACACTTCTACTTCTTTCGCTACATCTTCATTTGCTGTCTGCATAAAGCCTTGAATGCCACCTTCAAGCTTATTCAATTGGTTCGTCAAATGGTTAAACAATGGTAAAAGCGCTTGTTGGTCTTCTGGAATCGCTTGAGTATGACTTGCATGGTTTAAATAAATTAAACTAGCTAAAATATTTACTAGTGGTAGTTGTTCCCCATCCATAACCATGACTTCTTGAATTGGAGTTTGATCTAGAAACAATTGTTGCAGGTTAGAAACCAACTCTTCTGGCAATAGCTCAAGTATTGGTGTTATATTAGCATTTTGTAGCATTTCAACATCTAGATTTTGCGGAAGTAACCCTTGCTCCGCTAGCTGGGCCAATAGTTCTTCTAACTTTTCTACATTTAACTCTTCTCCACCCATCAAGGCAGCTTGTACGTCCTTCGCGATTGGATGAATTAGTTCACCTGTCTTCGGATCTTTTTTCATTACAGAAGGAGCATTGTTACCTTCATTTACATTGTTCAGTAACGTCGCAAATGGTGATTTCTCTTTTCCTTTTGTAACCTCTTTTGGCAACGCGGTTACTGGTAACGACTGATTTGTTGCTAAACCTGCAATTTTCATCTTTTCACCTCCTCTCAGATCGTGACTAAAGTGAATTTGATAGTAATTCAGTATATTTAGCTGCTTCTACTGGATCCATTTTTTCAAGAATAGAACTTAATGTATCCGTAGAAAGTGCTTGAAGTATTTTTAATGCTTCTGAAGCTTGCATTTCTGCAACAATTGCAGCTGCATTTTTTGCAGACATACTTTCAAATGCCTTAGAGATTTCCTTTTTGGTTTGTGTACTATTTGCTTGTTCACTTTCTTCGTCATTTAGTTGTTCCGTAAGTTCGTCAATCTTAGATTTAAGCTGATCAAGCTCTTTATCCCTTTGTTCAATCTCTTTTTCTAGACTAGAAATTTGATCAATCTGTTCTTTATTTGTAGCTTCTAAATCTCCAATATCTTTACGAAGTTTATCTTCTATATTTATTGTGTTTTTATCAGCAACAAGTTTTGAAACACCAGGGACATGTGCACCGTATTTCTTAACAGCTCCTTCTACATCGACTCCTGCAATATTTAGAACGACTAATGTAACGGCAATAGCAAAAAGCAATGGAATGAATACAACGAAGAATAACCATTGTATTTTACCTAGGAAAGTAGATTCCTTTTCTTCTTGGATTTCCATGCCTTCACCTAGCTTTCTTTATTCATATACTGTTGGATTGAGATCTCATCCATAAGACGGTTGTCAGCCGCAGATACTAATTCTTGAAAATCTTCCTGTTGCTTGTCCTTCAACTTCTCGTATTTCTTTACTTCAATGTTTTTCTCCAGTAATTGTGCTTCTTGACCAAGCATGTTTTGACGAGCTGAAGCTACAAGGTTTTGGAAATGAGAGATTGTCTTTTCAAGGTTCGTAATAAACGTTTGATGATGTTTTATTTCTGTCACGTTTAATCCTACCGAAAGCTTTTGTAACTGTATAGACTCAAGATCTTCCTTCTGTTTCAAATAATGGTACAGCTTTTCGGCAACCTCCTCGAACTGCTTTACTGTCAGTTGATAAGCTTCCAAAGCACGCTGTTTTTCCGTTTCTTTAATTGATAGTATTTTTTGGAACTTGTATTTAAAACTCAAATTTGCTCACCTATCCTATTAAAGACTTTAATCTTTCCACACTTTCATCAATCGTTACTTTTTCATGTGTACCTTGTTTTAAGAAGGATAGAATCGTTGGATAATGACGAATTGCTTCATCGATTTCTTTGGAAGAGCCACGTTTGTATGCTCCAATATTTATTAAATCTTCTGAGTTGATATATGTCGCCAGCAAATCTCTAACCTTTTCGGCAGAACTTCTATGTTGTTCAGAAACAATGTGATTCATAACACGACTAATACTTTTCAATACATTTATAGCTGGAAATTGTCCTTTATTAGCAAGGTTTCGATCAAGAACTATATGTCCATCCAAAATTCCACGTACCGTATCGGCAATTGGTTCGTTCATATCATCACCGTCTACTAATACAGTATAAAACGCAGTGATACTTCCATGTTTGTTCGTCCCTGTTCTTTCTAATAATTTTGGAAGAATGGCAAATACTGAAGGTGTATATCCCTTTGTTGTAGGCGGTTCGCCAATCGCTAACCCTACCTCACGTTGCGCCATGGCTACACGTGTAACAGAGTCCATCATTAACATAACGTTTAAGCCTTTATCTCTGAAATACTCTGCAATTGCTGTAGCTGTATATGCACCTTTGATTCTCATTAATGCAGGTTGATCAGATGTAGCAACTACAACGATTGAGCGTTTTAAACCTTCAGGACCTAAATCACGTTCAATAAACTCCCTAACTTCTCTTCCACGTTCACCAATAAGGGCAATTACATTAAGATCTGCTGTCGTGTTTCTAGCAATCATCCCTAGTATCGTACTTTTACCTACACCACTTCCGGCAAAGATACCAACACGTTGCCCATTCCCAACAGTGAGTAGGGAATCAATGACCCTAACTCCAACTTCAATCTTCTCATCAATAGGTGGTCTTTCCATCGGATTTGGTGGTGCTTGATCTGTTGGTACATTAGATAAGCCCTTAGGTAAGCTACTGCCGTCTAAAGGCATTCCGAGTGAATCTACAACTTGTCCAATTAAAGAACTACCAACTTTAACTTGCAGCGGTTTAGATGTTGCTTCAACAATACTACCAGGAGAAATATCATTCACGTTTGTGAAGGGCATTAAGATCACATACTCATCGCGGAAACCTACCACCTCAGCAAGAACTTTTCGTACCTTCTTCCCACCACCAATATGAATATGACATACATCTCCAATTGAGCTCTCAGGACCTTTCGATTCAATCATTAATCCTACAACTCTAGCGACCTTACCGTAACGCTTATATGAATCTATTACATCAATTGAATCTAAGAGTTCGATTGCTTTCATGAGGTTATTCCTCCTCTAGTAATTCTAGAAGCTTATTCTTCAGTTCCGTCAATTGGCTATCGACACTAGCATCTATTCGGCCAAATGAAGATTCAATAACACAACTTGAATCTTCTATATCTGCATCTGGATAGACATATAAATTTTTATCTCCAGTAAACAATGTCAGTAATTCATCCCTTTGTGATGAAACTAACTCATACATCGAAGGATGAACCTTTATCGATACATCAGCATGGTCTTTTACTTCTTTAATTGCATTTTTTACAATCCGCATAAAATTTTCTTGGTTATCTTTGAGATGAACCTTAAGAATTTTTTCAGCAACTTTAATTCCTAGCTTTAAAATGGTTTCTTCTGATTGCTCTATTTGTTTTATATAATCAGTCTTTGCAAGATCTACTATAGAATTTGCTTCATCGATTAAATGTGTTAGTTGGCTAAAGACCTCTTGTTGTCCTATTTGAACACCTTCTTGAAAGCCTTCTTGCTTCACTTGTTCAGTAAGCATAGCCTTTTCTTCTTCCCAGGTAGATTTCATCTTGGATATTTGTACCGTCGCTTCTTGTAATTGAATCTCTGCATTTCTAACTAGTTCATCGGCTTTCATTCTCGCAGCATGAAGTATTTGTTCTGCTTCAGCATGCAACTTCTTAACTTGAGCTTCAGGTGATTCATCTACAATTGTTTCAAACGCTAATGATTGTATATGAATCACCTTTTTTTCAGCATGTTGAAGATGATTATATTGAGATTTAATCAATCTAGACAATGATATCATCTCCTCCACCACGCGCAATTACGATCTCACCTGCTTCTTCTAGACGACGGATTACAGCAACAATTCTAGATTGAGCTTCTTCAACATCACGCAAACGAACAGGTCCCATGAATTCCATTTCTTCTTTAAATGTGTCAACCATACGCTTAGACATGTTGCTAAATACAATTTCTTTAACTTCTTCGCTAGCAACTTTAAGTGAAAGCATAAGATCTTGATTCTCAACATCACGTATAACACGTTGAATTGCACGGTTATCAAGCGTAACAATATCTTCGAATACAAACATACGCTTCTTAATTTCTTCAGCTAATTCTGGGTCTTGTATTTCTAACGCATCTAAAATCGTTCTTTCTGTACTTCTATCAACACCGTTAAGCACCTCTACTACTGCCTCTACACCACCAGTGTGTGTGTAGTCTTGTGTAACAGTTGTAGAAAGCTTTCGTTCAAGAATTTGCTCAACTTCGTTAATTACTTCAGGTGAAGTACTATCCATAAGAGCAATTCTTCGTGCCACATCAGCTTGCATATCCTGAGGCAATTCAGATAGTATTTGTCCTGCTTGTGCTGGATCTAGATAAGAAAGAACTAACGAAATCGTTTGTGGATGTTCATTTTGAATAAAGTTTAAGATTTGCGCTGGATCTGCTTTACGAGCAAAGTCAAACGGTTTAACCTGCAGTGAAGATGTTAATCTGTTAATGATATTTGCCGCATCTTCATTTCCAAGTGCTTTTTCTAAAATTTGTTTTGCGTATGCAATACCACCTTGAGCAATATAATCTTGCGCAAGTGCAATTTGATGAAACTCATCTAATACATCTTCTTTAGCTTTTGTATCCACTTTTCGTACACTAGATATTTCAAGAGTTAATTTTTCAATCTCTTCTTCAGAAAGGTGCCGATATACATTAGCAGAAACATCCGGCCCCATAGAGATGAGGAGGATGGCTGCTTTTTGTCTTCCTGTTAGCTCGCCGTTATTATCTTTTCTTGCCATAATAATATCCCCCTTACTCTTCTGCGATCCAAGTTCTTAATAGCTTAGCAAAATCTCCTGGCTTTTCTTTCGCTAATTTTTCAAGTTGTTGCTTAATAACATCAGATTCCTTTTCTTGTTCAGTGTTAATATCTTGAACATGAATAGCTGCTGCTGTTTCATCAAAGATAAACTCAGTTTCTTTATTTTTCTTTTTCTTTCTAAATAATAGGATTACTAGAAGAATAATGATTACTAGTAGTGCCCCAGCTGCGATATAAACCCACATAGGGATTACAGGTTCTGTATTTGTTGCTGAGTAATCAGCTTTCCCTTTTAATTCTTGTACAGATACTGCTACCTTAGCCGCAATTTCATCATCAGTTAATTCTGCTTGGTTTGCGTCTTTTGCAATTGAAGTACGAACGATTGTACCAAGAATTTGCTCAATATCTGCCACTGCTTCTGGAGTTAACCCTTCTTCAGCATTCGGTGGTTCAACCATTACTTGAATTCCAAGATCACGAACCTTATAAGGACTTTCAACGATTTCTTTTCGGATTCTGTTTACATCATTATTAATTCTCTCTTCTATTCTTTCATAATCTCCGTTAGCACCTTCAGTTCCAGTAGCGTAGTTCGGAATATCTGTCTCACCCGCACCTACAACTCCACCTGCTGCAGCACCGTCTCCAGTAAATGTTTCTGTAATTCTTTCAACACTTACTGCGATCCCTTCCATGTTTTCAGGATTAACAGGCGTTACTAAGTTTTCTTCTCGATTTTCTTGTGAGAAGTCAACATCAGCAGTTACGGAAACAACTACTTTATCTTGCCCCATCATCATACCTAACATTTGTCCAACTTGACGTTGAATATCTTTTTCAATTTGCTTTTTGATTTGATATTGATTATCAAACGTATAGGCTGAATTAGAATCATTTGAATTTTTTAGATCAAAGTACTCAAACATTTGGTTCATGATGACGATATTCTCAGTAGGAAGGTTTGGTACACTCTTCGACACTAAATTATAAAGAGCTTGAATTTGTTGTTCTTGAAACTTATACCCAGGTTTTGTATCTAAAACAATTGAAGCAGAAGCTTGTTCTGGTGTGTCAGTCATCCACACAGATTCTTGTGGAAGATTGATCATAACCTTAGCATCTTGCACACCGTCAATACCTTTCATTAAGTCTGCAAGCTCTGTCTGCATTGCTTCAAGTTTTAACACGTTAAATTCATTATCTGTCATACCAAACCCAGCATTTTGACTGAAGAATTTATAGTCAATGCTACCGCTATTTGGAAAGCCTTCAGCTGCTAACTCTACTTTTAACGTATCCACAACTTCTTCTGGCACAAGAATAGAAGTACCATTTTCAGCTACTTCAGACTTAATACCTCTACCATCAAGTTGTGCTTTAATTTCCCCAATTTCTGCAGTAGTTAAATTACTGTATAAAGGAACAAAGTTCACTTTCGAAGAAGCCATTGAAACTGCTGTGATAATAATAACAAACAGTAAAAGGGAACCGATCATCATTCCCTTTTGAGCAACTGAACGGTTCTTCCAAAATTCTTTAACTTTATTTACGTTCATTTGTAATTTTTCGTTCATATTATTCCCCCGGTTATTATGACGTTTTTTCTAGATGTAAAATAACCGCTTCCCAGTTATTGTGTTTTCTCTCTCTATCTCTCTCTATTTATCTATTAAACTTGCATTCTCATAACTTCTTGATACGCTTCAATCACTTTATTTCTGATCTCGAGTGTTGTCTGTAATGTGATACTTGCTTTTTGCGATGCAATCATCACTTCATGTAAGTCAATTTTCTCCCCTGCCGCTAACTTCTCTGTAGCTACATCAGATTGAATTGCCGTTTCATTTACTTTATTAATAGAATCTGCTAAGAAGGAAGCAAATTTCTTTTGAGATTCTGCTGGTGCTATTTTGACAGTTTCTGTAGTAGTTGGTAGTACTTTTAACGAATTACTAACACTATTTATCATTTAACTCACCTCTTACTTCCCAATTTCTAAAGCTTTCATTAACATACTTTTATTTGCATTAAACACGGTAACGTTCGCTTCATATGAACGAGTTGCACTCATTAAATCAACCATTTCCTTTAATGGATCAACATTCGGCATTTCAACATAACCATCTTCATTTGCATCAGGATGATCTGGATTGTAAACAAGTTTATTTGGTGTTTGATCTTCAACAATACCTGTGACCTTCACACCATTCCCTACCGTTCCATTTTGTGAAGTTGTTTTCATTGCACTGTTTAAAAAGCTAGAGAATCCGGGTTGATTCGGCTGTGTGACTACCATCTTTCTCTTATACGGTTGCCATTCACCATCTACCAACTTCCCTCTAGTAGTATCAACATTCGCCATGTTAGAGGAGATCACGTCCATACGAAGTCGTCCTGCTGTTAAAGCAGATGCTGTTATATTAAGACCATTGAATATCGACATTAATGTCTACCTCCTGTCACGACTGTTTTTAATGTATTGAATTTCCCATTTAATCTATCAATTAATGCATTGTAATAAATTTGATTTTCAGCAAGCTCTGACATTTCTTTATCTATATCAACGCTGTTTCCGTTATGATTGTATAATGAACTCGGTTTCGATACTACTGGGAATTTACTCTGAGTTGAGTTAGAAAATTCCATATGTCTAGAATCTGTTCGGTTAGCTTGCATTGCAGATTTTAACTCACTTGAAAATGAAGGTTTTAATACTTCTTTTGCTTTATAGTTAGGTGTGTCGACATTTGCAATATTTTGCGAGATCACATTTTGTTTTAATGTGGAATATTTTAGCGAATTTTCTAGTGTGTTTATCGTTCCAGAGAATAATTTCATTTCGCATCTCCTCCTTAACTTGTATCTATTAGTCAAACTATTTCTATTCTTCTATATTAATAATTTTAATTCAATGTATATCGTACCAATATCTAATCATAAAGAAATCGATAGAAAGAACTATTTTATACAAAACTTTTGTTTTAAAAGTTTTATGTATATCCTCATTATATACAATGTCGAATTTTGTAACAGTATAAATTTTAAACATTTCATGATTTTTTTCCCATTTTCGACATAAAAGCGTCATAAAATATCTATCTCATTCGAATACGCTTTTATTTTTAGGCCAAATGGATTACTTTTCTTATTTAATCGTAAGTAATGAAAGAAATCTATGCGAAAGTTTTTCCATTAGGATTCTGTGCACAGGCAATAAAAAACCACTTCCCAAAAGGAAGTGGTTAAAATTCGAGTTATGAAGTCTTAAGTTTAGCTAATTCATGTAAGAATTTATCGTTTAGAACTTTAATGTAAGTTCCTTTCATCCCTAGAGAACGTGATTCGATTACACCTGCACTCTCAAGCTTTCTAAGTGCGTTTACGATCACTGATCTTGTAATACCAACTCGGTCAGCAATTTTACTTGCAACTAAAAGACCTTCGTTACCATTTAACTCTTCAAAGATATGTTCAATTGCTTCTAATTCACTATATGACAGAGAACTAATTGCCATTTGAACGACTGCCTTACTTCTTGCTTCTTCTTCAATCTCTTCAGATTTCTCACGAAGGATTTCCATTCCTACAACTGTTGCACCATACTCACCTAAAATAAGGTCATCATTTAAGAATGGATCATTAATTCTTGCTAAAATTAATGTTCCCAACCTTTCTCCCCCACCGATGATTGGTACAACTGTAGTTAATCCAGTCGCAAACAACTCTTTGTTTTCTACAGGAAATGCAGTATAAGGGCTATTGATATCTAGGTTAGAAGAAGTTTCTGAAATATTGAACAAGCTGTTCGTATATTCTTCAGGAAATTGACGGTCTTCTAACATCTTCTTCATACGTTCATTCTCAATTGTTTGGTTGATGGCGAAACCTAAAAGCTTCCCTCTTCTACTAACAACAAATACATTTGCGACAATAACATCACGCAGAGTTTCAGCCATTTCCTTAAAGTTTACAGGCTTACCCGCTGCACGCTGAAGCATAGCGTTAATTTTTCTTGTTTTATCCAATAGTTCCATGATAAATGTTCCTCCCAAAGACAGACATCTTTAATGTCGTGTTCTTTCTTATAATATAAATTGACTCAGATCACGATTGCTAGCAATTGTGCCAAGTTTTTCTTCAACATATTTTGGTGTGATCGTAATTTTTTCAAGATTTATATCTGGCGCTTCAAACGATAAGTCCTCAAGAAGTTTTTCCATAATTGTATGTAGCCTTCTTGCGCCAATATTATCTGTATCTTGGTTTACTTGGTAAGCAACTTCTGCTATCTTACGAATAGCATCGTCAGAAAATTCAATTTGTATACCTTCTGTTTCTAATAAAGCGATATATTGTTTTATGATCGCATTATCTGGCTCAATTAGAATTCGTACAAAGTCGTCTATCGAAAGTTTCGTTAGTTCGACTCTAATTGGAAATCTCCCTTGAAGCTCAGGAATTAAATCAGATGGTTTTGCCATATGAAATGCCCCTGCAGCAATAAATAAAATATGATCGGTTTTCACAGTGCCATATTTCGTAACAACCGTGGATCCTTCAACAATCGGTAGGATATCACGTTGTACACCTTCACGAGAAACATCTGCCGAACTACTTTGGCTCTTACCAGCTATTTTATCGATTTCATCAATAAAAATAATACCTGATTGCTCTGCACGATAAATGGCATCTTGCGTTACCTCATCCATATCAATTAGTTTTTGAGCTTCATCGTTTGTAAGAACTTTTCTAGCTTCCCTAACAGATAGCTTTCTTTTCTTCTTCTTTTTCGGCATTAATCCACCGAGAGCATCCTGCATATTCATACCCATTTGCTCAAGCCCAGAACCTTGAAGCATATCAAACATGGCTGGGGTAGATTCCTCAATTTCAATTGTAACTAGGTGATCTTCCAGTTCCCCTAAAGCAAGTTGATGAGCCACTTGTCTTTTTCTTTGAGTTACGGTCTGTTCTTCTTGATTATCTTCTTCTTCTAGATTGGTAGGATTTTGCCCACCAAAAAGCATTTCAAATGGGTTTTTATATGCTTGCTGTTTTGTTTTTTGTGGTACTAAGAGGTCTACAAGACGTTTATTTGCATTTTCTAATGCCTTTTCCTTCACAGAATTCATTTTATCTTCTTTTACAAGTCGAACCGATGTTTCAATCAAATCTCGCACCATTGATTCAACATCTCTACCTACATATCCGACCTCTGTAAACTTCGTTGCTTCAACCTTAATAAATGGCGCACCAACTAGCTTTGCCATTCGGCGAGCAATTTCTGTCTTCCCTACACCTGTTGGTCCAATCATGAGGATGTTCTTCGGTACAACTTCATCACGTAACTTCCCACTAAGCAAACCTCTACGATAGCGATTACGCAAAGCTACTGCAACCGCTTTTTTTGCATTTGTTTGGCCAACAATGTACTGATCAAGTCGCTCAACAATTTGACGTGGAGTTAAATTCATCATCAGGCCTCCCCTTAAATTTCTTCTACAATAATATTTTCATTCGTATATACACAAATTTCACTTGCTGTCTCGAGCGCTGCTTTAGCAATTTCTTTTGCACTAAGATGATCGCCTGCATGTTTCATCAATGCTCTTCCAGCTGATAAGGCATAATTTCCACCAGAACCAATAGCTAAAATACCATCATCTGGTTCAATTACCTCACCAGTTCCTGAGACTAACAAAAGGTGTTCTCTATTCATGACGATTAACATAGCTTCTAACTTTCGGAGTACTTTGTCGCTTCTCCATTCTTTTGCTAGTTCAACGGACGCTCTTTGTAAATTCCCATTATACTCTTCAAGTTTTGCTTCGAACATTTCAAACAACGTGAAAGCATCTGCTACAGAACCTGCAAAGCCAGCTAACACCTTTCCTTGAAAGATTTTTCTAACCTTTCGAGCAGTATGTTTCATTACTACCGCATTTCCAAAAGTAACTTGACCGTCTCCTGACATTGCACATTCCCCTTTATGGTGAATGGCAAATATAGTCGTTGCATGAAAAGTTGACATGACATTTGTCTCCTTCCGATATCCTTCTTTATGCTCTAGGATGATGCGTCATATAGACATTTTTTAGTCGATCTTTTGTTACATGTGTATAAACCTGTGTTGAAGAAAGATGGTTGTGACCTAATAACTCTTGAACAGTACGTAAGTCTGCACCTTCATTTAACATATGTGTCGCAAACGTGTGTCGCAATACGTGTGGACTTATATGCACAGAGAGACTAGACTTCTCGATAAGTTCATTTAATACTAACCTAACGCCTCTTGTTGTAAGTGGGTTTCCTCTAAAGTTCACAAACAATGTGTTCGTACTAGTAGAAGCTTGCTTTACTAACTCTTCTCTTCCGTTATGAATGTATAACTCAAGAGCATCACTAGCAAAGCTACCAAATGGAACGTATCTTTGTTTGTTTCCTTTCCCGTTAACAAGGATTGTACCAATTGAAAAATCAATATCTCCTAGTTGAAGTTTACAACACTCACTTACACGAATACCTGTAGCATACAATAACTCAAGAATTGCTTGATTCCTTTGTCCAAGTGGCGTTGTTGTATCCGTAACGTGAAACAATTTATCAAGCTCATCCTCATATAAAAATTGGGGAATTCTCGTTTGTTTCTTCGGCAAAGATACAAGTGCAAACGGATTATCATGTACAATATCTTCTCTCATAAGAAACTTAAAGAAGCTTCGTAAACTTGATATTTTTCTTGCGACAGTTTTTCTTGCAAGTTTTTGGTTATATAGTTCAGTTAAATAAAGGCGAACATCAACATATGTAGTTTTTGTTATGTGATCAATGGACTGCTGCCCTAAAAATAAGACAAACTCTTCAATGTCTTGATTATAGTATACGATTGTATAAGCAGAATAGTTTCGCTCTATTTGTAAATATTCTGTAAAGGATTGTAGTAGTTCCTTCGTCGTCATACCTATCACCTCACAAGGGCGAATAAATCGTAACACAATTTACTCGCCCTTGCAATGAAAATCCATTATTTTTTTACAAAATTCTGAATTGTTTCTAGCGCTCTATTAGCTAGTGCTTCATTTCGAGTTTGTTTATTACGGATCTTTTTATCCAATTCTTTGAATAATCCAAAGTTCGCGTTCATTGGTTGAAAGTTATTTGGATTTGCGGTCGTAATATATCTTGCCATACTTCCAATAGCAGTTTCATGAGGAAAAACCACTAATTCATCACCAAGCACAAGGTTCGCTGCATTCAATCCAGCAACTAAACCGGAAGCTGCTGATTCTACGTACCCTTCTACACCTGTCATTTGACCAGCAAAAAACAAATCGTCTCGGTCTTTATACTGATAGGTTGCTTTTAACAACTTTGGTGAGCTTATGAACGTATTTCGATGCATTACTCCATATCTTACGATTTCTGCATTCTCAAGTCCTGGGATTAATTGAATAATTTCTTTCTGTGAACCCCATTTTAAATGAGTTTGGAAGCCAACAATATTATACAACGTACCAGCTGCATCATCTTGACGTAATTGGACAACTGCATATGGAATCTTCCCTGTTTTTGGATCTTCTAAACCAACAGGCTTCATTGGACCAAATAATAACGTCTTCTTCCCTCTACCAGCCATAACCTCAAAAGGCATACAGCCTTCAAAAAATATTTCCTTTTCAAACTCTTTTAGCGGCACTGATTCCGCATTCATAATTGCTTCGTAAAACCGATCAAATTCCTCTTCAGTCATTGGACAATTTAGATAGGCTGCTTCACCTTTATCATATCTAGATTTTAAGTACACCTTGTCCAAATTGATACTATCTTTTTCAATAATCGGTGCTGCTGCATCGTAAAAGTATAAATATTCTTCACCTGTCATCGTTTTGAGCTTTTCAGCTAAGTGTGGTGAGGTTAGTGGTCCAGTTGCAATAATTGTTGGTCCTCCTGGAATTTCTGTTACCTCTTCATTCATTACCGTTACGTTTGGATGGTTTTTCACTGCATCAGTCACGTGCGCTGCAAATTCATGCCTGTCCACAGCTAGTGCCCCTCCTGCAGGAACTGAGCATGCATCCGCAGCTTTAATAATAATAGAATCTAATATTCGCATTTCTTCTTTAAGTACACCAACTGCATTTGTAAGTGTGTTAGCACGTAACGAATTACTACAGACTAGCTCAGCAAATTTATCAGTGTGATGAGCTGGAGTTTGTTTAACTGGTCTCATTTCAAATAAATTAACTTTTATACCACGCTTTGCAATTTGCCAAGCTGCCTCACTCCCCGCAAGTCCAGCACCAATTACATTAATAATTTGATTACTCATGTTTTAAGCTCCTTACAACGAATTTCACGAACGATTCAAACAATTCGGTAAATAAAAGACAAAGATGCGAGCAAAAATGCTCACATCATTATTTTTGTTGCTCCTCTTTATAGTCGCACGAGATACATTGAACTTGAATTCCCTTTTTAAGCTTTTTCTCAACAAGTAGGCTTTCACATTTTGGACATTTACGAGCAATCGGTTTATCCCATGATAAAAATTCACATTTTGGATATTGATCGCAACCGTAAAAAATTCTACGTTTTTTACTTTTTCGTTCTATAATCTTCCCTGTTTCACAGCTAGGACAGTCAACGCCAATATCCTTTACAATCGCTTTCGTATGTCGACATTCCGGAAAATTCGAACAAGCCATAAACTTTCCGTATCTTCCCATTTTATAAACCATTCCATGTCCACATATTTCGCAATCTTCACCGGCTGGTTCATCTTTAATTTCGATTTCTTCCATTTCTTTTTCAGCTATCTTCAGTCGCTTTTCGAAATCACCGTAGAATTCATCAATGATTTTTACCCAATCAACATTACCATCCTCGATTTCATCCAAGCTGCTCTCCATTTTAGCAGTGAAATCGGCATCAATGATTTCTGGGAAGAAATCCATAACTAAACTTACAACTATTTCTCCTAATTCAGTAGGTATGAAGCGTTTATTATCTAATGCGACATAACCTCTCTTTTGAATTGTATCAAGCGTTGGAGCATAAGTTGACGGTCTGCCTATCCCTAGTTCCTCTAATGTTTTCACAAGTCTCGCTTCTGAATAACGAGGTGGCGGCTGTGTAAAGTGCTGATTTTCTTCAGCATCTTTCAACACTAACTTTTCCCCTTGTTCTAAAGGAGGTAATATACGATCCTTTTCTTCATCTTGATCGTCATTTCCTTCTACATATACTTTCATAAAGCCTGGAAACTTAATTTTCGAACCATTTGCTCTAAAGATAATGCCATTGTTTTCTATATCGACCGTCATTGTATCTAATACTGCTGGTGCCATTTGACTGGCTACAAATCGTTCCCAAATCAATTTGTATAGCCTTAGTTGATCACGAGATAAAAATTCCTTTAATTCATTTGGTGTACGAAGTGTTGAAGTTGGACGAATGGCTTCGTGGGCATCTTGGGCTTTTTGATTTTTCTTTGCAACTTTTGTTTCTGTCGATAAGAATTCTTTACCAAATGTAGTCACAATATATTCAGACGCTTCTTGCTTTGCTGTATCTGAAATACGTGTTGAATCAGTTCTCATATATGTAATTAGACCAACTGTTCCTTCTTTACCTAGGTCGATACCTTCATAAAGTTGTTGTGCAATCATCATCGTTTTCTTTGCACGGAAGTTTAGCTTACGAGCCGCTTCCTGTTGAAGAGATGACGTGATGAATGGAACAGCAGGATTACGTTTACGTTCCTTTTTCGTTACTGACTGAATGGCAAATTGGTTGCCTTTTATTTTCGATAGAATTTCTTTTACTTCCTCTTCAGTCTTTAACTCCTTCTTCCCGTCCTTTGTCCCATAAAAGCTTGCTTCAATTTGCTCATTATCTTTTACAAACTCACCTTTGATTGTCCAATATTCTTCAGGAATAAACGCTTTAATTTCATTTTCACGTTCTAGGATAAGACGTACAGCAACAGATTGAACTCTTCCTGCACTTAAACCCTTTTTCACTTTCTTCCATAACAGTGGACTAATGTTGTATCCAACGAGGCGATCAAGAATTCGTCTCGCTTGCTGGGCATCAACTAGGTCCATATTTATTGGACGAGGATGTTTAAAAGATTCTTTAATTGCATCCTTCGTAATCTCATTAAATACAACTCGACAATCAGAAGAGACATCAACATCAAGAGTATGTGCTAAGTGCCATGCAATTGCTTCCCCTTCACGATCCGGGTCAGCCGCGAGATAAATTTTCTTTGCTTTTTTTGCAGCAGACTTTAAATCCTTTAATACTGGTCCTTTTCCACGTATGGTGATATATTTTGGTGTAAAGTGATCGGTCACCTCTACCCCCATTTGACTTTTCGGTAAATCACGAACGTGTCCCATCGACGCTTTCACTTGGTATTTTTTCCCTAAATATCGCTCTATTGTTTTTGCCTTTGCAGGCGACTCTACTATTACTAGGTAATCAGCCATCTGTTTGTTTCCTCCTTAGAGGTAAAATTGCCATAATTTTTTATGTATGAAATCTTCACTTATATTAAATACTACGCTGCCATTTGTCAAACACAATTCTAAGCTTATTCTATAATTAATTCAATTTTATACAATTTTCATTTGAAATTCTGTAACAATATCCTCAGGATTTAATACCAATTTTGCTCCCTGTTGAATTAGCAAATTCGTGCCTCTTGAGCATTCAGAATTAATAGGTCCTGGTACAGCAAATACCTCACGATTTTGTTCTAGTGCTAAATCAGCTGTTATTAAAGAACCGCTTTTTTCTTTCGCTTCAACTACAACTGTTCCAAGCGAAAGTCCACTAATAATTCGATTTCTCTCTGGAAACTGCCACTTCCTCGGTTCTCTATTAGGAGGATATTCCGATAGCATCAATCCATCATTCATCACAATACTTGCTAATGATTGATTTTCTTTAGGATATATATGTTGAAATCCTGATCCTAAGATAGCAATCGTCTTGCCACTGTGTTGTAAGGTGTAGTGATGAACAAGTGCATCAATACCTTTTGCTAAACCACTTATCGTTACAAAATCATAGCTAATAAGGGATTGGACTAACGAATTCGTTATAGTTCTTCCATAATACGTTGGATACCTTGTCCCAACTACAGCTACCATTCTCGAATGCCCCAGAAGCTCGATATTGCCTTTTGCGTACAACACCCAAGGTGGATTCGATATTTGTTTTAGTAAGGAAGGATACAGATCATCAAATATACTTATGCACTGAATATTTTGACTTTTATACTGTTCTAGCATACTTGCAATTGTTATAGATTGCAAATCATTATATAATTTTTTAACTTTTTCAAAGGGTAACTTTATTTTTTCGTGAAGTTCCATTGGAGTTAATTGATAGAGGGAATTGAGTGTAGGATCGAATTTTAATATCCGAAGAATGGTTGTCCATGATGCTTGTTCACTTCGATGTAAATGTAGTAACCGTTGTTTAATTTGATTCATATTTAACCTCCTTAGTCATATTAATGATATCTACGAATGAAATCGCACTTTAGTTTTATCGTGTAATATTATCAATTGTTATCAATATTAAAGGAAAAGTTAGGAAAAGTAGCCCCTACATTTAATAGGGGCTACTCACATTATTATTAGTGTGTTTTACACTTTTCGTAAATTCCACGTTCTTTTAGAACTGAGATTAATGTTTCACCCATTACTGATGGAGTATCTGCTACTTGAATTCCGCATTCGTTCATAACACGGATTTTTTCGTCAGCAGTTCCTTTACCACCAGAGATGATTGCACCTGCATGACCCATACGCTTACCAGGAGGCGCTGTACGTCCACCGATAAACCCAACTACAGGCTTAGTCATGTTAGCTTTTACCCATTCAGCCGCTTCTTCTTCAGCTGTTCCACCGATTTCACCAATCATGATTACTGCATATGTGTTTTCATCTTCGTTAAATGCTTTTAACACATCGATAAAGTTTGTACCGTTAATTGGATCTCCACCGATACCTACAGCTGTAGATTGACCAATACCAGCTTGTGATAGCTGATGTACAGCTTCATATGTTAACGTTCCAGAACGAGAAACTACACCTACATGACCTTTTGTATGAATGTATCCTGGCATAATACCAATTTTACATTCTTCAGGAGTAATAACACCTGGGCAGTTCGGTCCTACTAGGCGAGTTTTCTTGCCTTCCATGTAACGCTTAACTTTAGCCATGTCTAATACAGGAATATGCTCAGTAATACAGATTGTTAAGTCTAATTCTGCATCTACTGCTTCCATAATTGCATCTGCTGCAAATGGAGCTGGAACATAAATTACAGATACATTCGCACCTGTTGCTGCAACTGCTTCTGCCACTGTGTTAAATACAGGAACACCTTCAACCTCAGTGCCGCCTTTACCTGGAGTTACACCACCAACAATTTGAGTGCCGTACTCTAGCATTTGCTTTGTATGGAAAAGCGCAGTTGAACCTGTAATACCTTGTACAATAACTTTTGTATCTTTATTAATAAATACGCTCACGATTGTCCCCTGCCTTTCTTATCCTACTAGTGATACGATTTTTTGTGCGCCGTCTGCCATTGAATCTGCAGCATTTATATCTAAACCTGATTCAGCAAGAATTTTCTTACCTAATTCAACATTAGTACCTTCTAAACGAACTACTAATGGAACTTTTAATTCCACTTGCTTAGCAGCTTCAACTACACCAGTAGCGATAACGTCACACTTCATAATTCCACCAAAGATGTTTACGAAAATACCTTTAACCGCTTGGTCAGAAAGAATGATTTTAAATGCTTCTGTTACCTTTTCAGCTGTAGCACCGCCCCCAACATCCAGGAAGTTTGCAGGGTCTCCGCCGTAATGCTTAATGATGTCCATTGTAGCCATTGCTAGTCCAGCGCCATTAACCATACAACCGATGTTTCCATCTAAAGAGATATAAGAAAGGTCATATTTAGAAGCTTCGATTTCCTTTGGATCTTCTTCTTCAAGGTCACGATATTCTAAGATATCCTTATGACGATATAATGCGTTAGCATCAAAGTTAAGTTTTGCATCTAATGCCATTACGTTACCGTCACCAGTTACGACTAGTGGGTTAATTTCAGCAATCGAGCAATCCTTCTCAACAAATGCATTGTATAAGCCCATCATGAACTTTACTGTTTTACCAACAAGTTCATTTGGAATATTAATATTGAAAGCAATTCTTCTTGCTTGGAAGCCTTGAAGACCTACAGCAGGATCGATTACTTCTTTAAAGATTTTTTCAGGAGTTTTTTCTGCAACTTCTTCAATTTCAGTTCCGCCTTCTTCAGAAGCCATAAGAACTACACTAGAAGTAGCACGGTCTACAACTAAACCTACATAATATTCCTTCTTAATATCGCAGCCTTCTTCAATAAGTAAACGCTTTACTTCTTTACCTTCTGGACCTGTTTGGTGCGTAATTAGTGTTTTACCTAAAATTTCGTTTGCATATGTACGAACTTCATCTAAGTTCTTTGCAACCTTTACACCGCCAGCTTTCCCACGTCCACCTGCATGGATTTGAGCTTTAACAACACATACTTGTGTTCCTAATTCTTTTGCAGCTTCTACCGCTTCTTCAACTGTAAAAGCAACTTTTCCATTTGGGACTGAAACCCCATATTGTCTGAGGATCTCTTTACCTTGATACTCATGGATATTCATTCTTCATCCTCCTATCATTATGTAAGGCAACCTTCTTGCTATTAGTAATATTTTACAAAAATTCAGCAAAAACTACCTTAAATTAAACAAAAATAATAGACTGCGCTTTCATTGTATAAAATGAAAAGTACATTGTCTACCAAAAGTGACGATTTCGCCCTTCTGTTTTAATATTAAGAATATTAACAATATTAAATACTGAAAAAACTATTATAAATTATGGAAATTCCCGCAAATATGTTTCAACAAAAAAGCAGTCTACTTTTAACAAATAGTAGACTGCTTATACTCTCGATCAACTCGATAAACAAACGCAAACACTTCCGCAACTGCTTGATAAAGTTCTTCTGGAATAGTTTCGTTAATTTGCAATTGACTTAATAACTCTACTAAAGATGCATCCTCTTGAATCGGCACTTTATTTTCTTTTGCTTTCTCAATAATCGTATTCGCAATGATTCCTTTTCCTTTCGCAATAACCTTTGGAGCATTGTTTGGAACGGTAGGGTCATATGATAAAGCAATGGCTTCAGAGCGTTTATATTTATGTTTCATATTTTTAAATCCACCCCTTGATAGGAATCATGATTGATTGAATGAGATAGCTCCTGCTTAAAAGATTCCCTTTTCTCCATTTGCGAAACAACCCTAACTGTTGAAAGCTTATAATTCATTTCGGCTAACTGTTCCTTTAATACATCTTCAAACGTTGAAACAATTCCATCAAGTCCAGTTGAATCATTCATTAATGTAATTGATACTATTCTATTTTGCACATGCATATCAATAATTGTTTCCTCAATATGCTGCAAATCCAAGTAAAAGAGGACTCGACAATACCCCGGATCTATCTTACCTTCCTTATCCTTTCTACCATTCCATTGTAAAGTTAGCTCCGTTTGCTTCGTTCCAAGTGATAGAGGAATATGCATCATTATTTGCTGCATAGGACTATTTGACTCGTGAGATTGAAGCTGAATACCCGTTAACTTATGAAGAAGTGGCTCCAGCTCTTTTCCCGGAACTCCCAGTTCATTTATTGCCCTCATAAGTAGCGGCTTTAATGAGTCGAGTTTTTCTAACGGTACTGTCTCAGCTTTTACTCCCTCAAGGCTTTTTTCATATTCTAATCCTAAGGAGGAAATCATTTGTTTCATCATATTTTTTACTTCATGACTGTTTTCGAAATTAACTGGTTTTTGTACAGTTTGCTCAATTACTTGTTTCAGCAGGGAAAATCGTTCGATCTTATCATTATTTTGCCTTTGCAGAAGTTCATTCATTATTTTTCCAATTTTATTTATATCTTGCGTAGATGTAGCCATTACAGCTTGCTTAGCAAAAGAATCTAAGTTAGTAGCATCTCCTCGATCAAGTTTTAAAAGCTTGGCCATTTCTTGGATAGATGAATTGATAGAAGCAGATTTTGGGAACACCCCTAACTGTTGTAATAACTGGAAGGATGAATCTTTTATTGAGCCTGTGTTAGATCCCCATACCTTTACCAACTCACTGATCGAATTTCTTGTTTGTTCTTGAGTCAATTCACCTTGTAGCTTCGATATCATGTCTTTTAATTGAGTAATAGATTCTGAATTAGGAATTGTGCTTCTATTCAAGACTGTAGAAACCTGATTGAGTTCGGATGAGATTCCTTTTCCACCTTGAACTGCCACCATTGCCTTGAATGTTCCTTCTGTTAATGGAAGTTCTTTTTTGATTAATTGTTCAATTGCTAGTAACCCTTTTGTCATATCCTTCGCTTCCTTGAGTAATGTTGAAGCACTTGTTAAGTGGTCTTTGGTGAACGGAATATTTTTTGATAATAGAAACTGTAGCAATTGTAGGTTTTGTTTTGTTTCTGGTAAATGAAACTGTTGTAGCAAGGCTTTCATTGCGTCATTACCTTGCGACGAGGAATTCCCTTTATATTTCACTACACGTAATTGAAAATCTCCGTTTTTTGTACCAACAACTTCAAACCAGTTATTCTCCATAACAGAAATAGCAGCTTCTAATTGAGCAGTCATCTTCATTGCTCCTAGCCTTACTAGTGCCAAATTGTTAGGGAACAGCTTCTCCACTCTACCGTGGATCAATTGACCCGGCTTTAATACAACCCCTTTGACGTCTTGAAGTTGACCACTAGTGGCGATTGATTGCATAATTTTTATAGGATTCACTATGTTCCCTCCCTAGTTAAAGGCTACTTTAGACCATCCTTGATTGGAGCAAAGGAAAGACGATGTTCTGGCGTAACCCCGTATGTAGTTATTGCCTCTAGATGTTGTTTCGTTCCATACCCCATGTGACTTTCAAAGCCAAATTGTGGATAATCTTGCCCTAACCTTTTCATATATCTATCGCGTATTACCTTCGCAATTATAGAACTTGCCGCAATAGAGATACTTTTTTCATCTCCTTTTACGAGCGATAGCTGCGGAATATCTATCTCAAGCTTCATTGCGTCAATTAATAAATAGTCTGGCGTTACCGCTAATTGACTAATTGCTTTTCTCATCGCAAGCTTTGTAGCTTGATAGATATTCACTTCATCAATCTGCTGCGGGGGAATAATGCCTATCCCTATACTAATAGCATGTTGATGGATAAGCTCGAAAAGCTCTTCTCTTTTCCCTTCTGAGAGCTGTTTAGAATCATTAATTCCTAGTATATAAAAATCATCTGGCAGCACCACTGCGGCAGCTACAACCGGTCCAGCTAATGGTCCTCTCCCCACCTCATCGACTCCAGCTAAGTTTTTAAATCCTTGTTTGTATAGTTCTTTCTCATATCTAGACATCTCAACAAGCTTTTCTTTTTGTTTCTTTATAGCCTCTTTCTTTCGTTCCCACTTTTCTAGTAATTTAATAACTCCAATTCTAGAGTCTTTTTTAAGCTCATTAATGAGTTCCCTGTCAACATCATCTTCTGATAATAAGTCAGTAATCTTAGTGATTGTGTAGTTTTGCATGGTTCTTACACTCCCTTATAGCATATATCGGTTATTTATATGAAAAATAAAGCCAAAAATCGATTTGATTTTGTAGACGATCTTTACAGGTTATTTGGCTCTATAGAACAATGATATTGATTTCCGTTACAGGTGCTTTCCTTCCCCGATGAGGTCGGAGCTTTCTTAGCACCAAGTCCATGGACGCAGGGGGAAAGCATAGTCTATTTTATGCGATAAAAATTACGAATTAAATTCTGATACGCAAAAAAAACCACAGGATTTCCTGTGGAATCGTTATTCTTTGTTTTTATAAAAGTATGCAATTAACAAAACCATAAGAGGTGCGAGCACGGACCATTTCAACAAGCCCTCAGCACCACCAACATATAATGAAAGCGTTGGGCCGAAAAGCGATAGTCCACTAATTAATAAAGCTTTCCATGATTTTCTCCAAATTCCCCATATTAATGATAGGATTGAAATACCGATTAACAACCAATATAATATTGCTATTAAAAATAATCCCATGCCGTAATCTCCCCCGATGTCTCTATCGATAATAATGTTCAAAATAGTATATGCATATATCTATCTAGAGACACTAATATAGGAGAAAAATTGTACTATGAACACTAATCCCTTCAAATGTGCAAGTAAACTAAAAAAGAAGCACACTTCCCGTGCTTCTGCATCAATTAGTTTTATTCTACAGCTTCCCAATCAGCAGGTAATTCAAATGTAAGCTTACCAAGTTTTCCAGCACGAAGTTCCCTTAATACGAGTTCCGACGTTTTGTCATAATCAATCATGCCGCCTCCCATTAAGCAGCCTCTTCGCTTACCGATTTCGTCAAATAGCTCTACTATCTCTTCGGGTATGTCCTGCAAGCTGTATCTTTCCTTAAGTTCATTTGGATAATGCTCCGTTAAATAACGCAATGCATAAACGGTAACATCTTGGAGGTTTAATATATTATCCTTAATCGCCCCCGTTGTCGCTAGTCTTAGACCCACCATTTGATCTTCGAATTTTGGCCATAGTATTCCAGGTGTATCAAGGAGCTCTAATTCTTTTCCAACTTTAATCCATTGTTGTGCCGTTGTTACTCCTGGACGATCTCCCGTTTTGGCAATATTCTTTTTCGCTAATTTATTAATAAGGGTCGATTTACCGACGTTTGGAATTCCTACGATTAATACTCGGATTGCACGTGGTGTTACCCCTTTAGACTTCCACTTATCCCATTTTTCCTTCACAAGCTCCTGACAGCTTTCAACAATTGCTTTCATGCCTTTTCCAGCTTGTGCATCAATCGCAAGTGCTTTAATTCCTTTACTTTTGTAGTACGATAACCATTCTCTTGTTTTCGTATCGTCAGCTAAATCAGCTTTGTTTAATAGAATTAGACGTGGTTTTGATGATATTATTTCATCAATCATCGGATTCCGAGAAGAGTTAGGTATTCTCGCATCTGCTAATTCGATTACTACATCAATTAATTTTAATTTTTCTTGTACTTGTCTTCTTGCCTTGGCCATATGGCCAGGAAACCATTGAATTGTCATGTGTACACCACCTTGTTGATCATTAAATAAGAACAAAAAGCGCAAGCGCCCCGTTTAGCTCCGACAAGCAAATGTTCCGGAGAAAATAAAAGGGTGCATTTCCCTTTTATTCTTCTCTCTGGGTTATTTGACCTCGAGGTGCTGGGTGCTGGAGCCGGATTAAGGATACACAAATACATAAGATACACTCAAAATTTTATTTTATCTTAAACTGTAAGAAAGGGAAGGAGTCACCTCTTTCCCTTTCTTTCTATTCTACGAAGCCAATTTCAGACGCCGGCCAGTAGATTATATTTGTTTTTCCTATTACTTCTTCCATAGATACAAACCCTATACTACGACTATCCTTACTGTACCTACGATTGTCCCCCATCACAAAAAGATGACCCTCAGGTACAGTCTTTTGACCAGTAAGTTCTTGTAATTCAAAATCAAAGGTTAGTGGAGCATCTATTATTTCACCTTTAGCTCCAACTAAATATGGTTCCTCTACAGGCTCTCCATTTATGTATAACGTATCATTTTTATATTCAACATGCTCACCAGGTAATCCAATTACACGTTTAATGTAATCTTTTTGTTCTGGAGCATGAAATACAATGATATCAAAACGGTTTGGCTCTCCTATATTATAACTCAATTTATTTACAATCATTCGATTTTGATGCTCTAATGTTGGCATCATGGATAGTCCGTCCACTACGATTGGTGCAAAAAGAAAGTATCGTATTCCTGCAGCTAATATTACTGCAATAGCAAGAGCTTTAATCCATTCCCAAGCTTCACTTTTTTGACGGGTCATTTCATTAGCCTCCACTTAATTTTACGTGTGAAAAAGGAGCTTGATATTCAAGCTCCTTGTTTCTCTTATCGACGGATTTCTTTAATACGTGCAGCTTTACCACGTAGATCGCGTAAATAGTACAGCTTCGCACGGCGAACTTTACCATGACGAATAACTTCGATTTGCGCAATTTTTGGTGAGTGCACTGGGAATGTACGCTCTACACCAACACCGTAAGAAATCTTACGTACTGTGAATGTTTCGCTGATTCCACCACCACGACGCTTGATCACAACACCTTCAAAGAGCTGGATACGCTCACGAGTTCCCTCGATAACCTTTACGTGTACACGTACAGTATCACCAGAACGGAAAGCAGGTAGATCTGATTTAAGTTGATCTTTAGTGATTTCTTCAATTAATTTTTGCATCGTTTTCAACTCCTTCCAACAGATGCTCATTACAATGCATAATATCATCGCAGCGGAACACCGTTATAACAGACTGGCTTTATAGCCTAAGTCACAAGAAATATCTTAACATATCAGCACTTTACATGCAATAGCTAGTCACGTTCTTTTCGAAACTCTTCAAGCCATTTCTTTTTAACGTCACTTAATTGCTCCTCTACTAACAAGTCTGGTCTTCTTAAAAATGTTCTACGCAACGATTCCTTTTCTCGCCATTCATCAATGAGCTTATGATTCCCTGATAATAAGACATCAGGAACCTTTAAACCTCGAAATTCCGAAGGTCTAGTATATTGGGGATGCTCTAAATACCCAGTACTAAATGAATCTTTCTTATGAGATGTTTCATTACCAAGAACACCAGGGAGAAGTCTTACTACACTGTCTACTATGACCATGGAAGCAAGCTCCCCACCCGTTAAAACATAGTCACCAATTGAAATTTCATCTGTCACGACATGCTCTCTTATTCTTTCATCATAACCTTCATAATGACCACAGATAAAGATAAGGTGCTCTTCATTCGCTAGCTCTTCTGCTTTCTTCTGATTATACCTCACGCCTTGAGGACACATTAAGATCACTCGTGGCTTCACAGTTGAATCTTTTGATAAATCATCAACAGCATCGAAAATCGGTTGAGGTGTCAGCACCATCCCCGCACCTCCGCCGTATGGATAATCATCAACATTGTTATGCTTATTCGTTGAGTAGTCTCTAAAATTCACTACAGAAAACTCTACTGCGCCTCTATCCTGTGCATTTTTCATAATTGAATGTTGCAGAACACCTGTAAACATCTCAGGGAACAAGGATAAAATATTGATTCTCATTTATGATAGCAATCCTTCCATTAAGTGAATGACTATCTTCTTATTTTCCACGTCAATTTCTTTCACGACATCCTCGATATAAGGAATTAATACATCTTTTTCACCAATTCTTTGAAGTACCCAAACATCATTTGCGCCAGTTGATATGATTTCTTTTACTTTCCCTATTTCTAGACCTTCTTCAGAATAAACGACACATCCGATAATCTCATGGTAATAAAATTCACCCTCGTTTAGATCACCTAGTTGATCCTCTGATACCTTTAATGTTGCACCTTTAAACTTTTCAACATCATTAACAGTTGTATATCCATCAAACATTAATAAATCAAAGTTTTTATGGACACGATGAGCTGAAATTTTCACTTCGATAGGATCTGCATTATTTTCTTTGAAAATATATAGTGTATTCCCTTTCACATAACGTTCATCTGCAAAATCTGTTGTAGAAATGACCCTTACTTCTCCACGTATTCCGTGGGTATTTACTATTTTACCGACGTTAAAGTAATTAGCCAAAAACATCACCTCTATCTGATTTCAATTACACGGCCATCTTTAATAATAATGGTCTTCTGAAGTGAATCCCATTGATTTCCTACTTCAACGCGTATAATTGCTTGAACTTCTTTTTGTTTAATCTCACTACCTATGGGTAGGATATGTAATTGCTTCAATCTAAACTCAAGCATCTTTATTTCCTCTTCACGACTGTTTAGTTCCTTCTTGAAGAAGTCATGATTTGGAGAAGGTCCCTTTTTCTTATACTGTAACTTTTTTTGTTCAAACTGCAGTTGTTCACATTCCTTTTTAAGCTGTAAAATCTCACTATTAAAAAAATCTAGCAACTGTTGTTTACTTAATTCAGTGAGGATTTGTTTGACGATGACTGTTTGTATAATTTCCATGTTCACCATCCTAATTAAATTGTTCCCTTTTTTTGTAAGCATTACTTACTTTGAAACAACTCTTATATCTTATAAGGTAGACAGTGCTGTTAACTTTCTTTAAGGAAGTGTAGTCTATGTAAACTGGTTATAAGTAGCGAAAAAAGGGAGAGGAAATATCCTCACCCTTTCTTTCTGAATCATAAATTCGAAACTTATTGTATATCTAGTTGAATACGCTTTTCGCTCTTAGTAGCGGCAGCATAGATTACTGTACGGATTGCCTTTGCAACTCGTCCATTTTTACCTATTATTTTACCCACATCTTCTTTATGAACAGAAAGTTTATAAGAGATGTGGTTGTTGTCTTCTACTTCAGTAATGACAACATCATCTGGATAGTCAACTAAAGGTTTTACAATCGTTTCAATTAGATCCTTCATAGCATTCACATTCATTACTTACTGTTTTTTGCTACGTGGAACTTTTCCATGATACCTTGCTTAGAGAAAAGGTTGCGAACTGTATCAGATGGTTTCGCACCAGTTTGTAACCACTTAAGAGCTAGAGTTTCATTGATATCAACGATTGCTGGCTCAGTAACTGGATTGTAAGTTCCGATTTCTTCGATGAAACGGCCATCACGTGGTGAACGAGAATCTGCTACTACCACACGATAGAAAGGACTTTTCTTTGAACCCATACGCTTTAAACGAATTTTAACTGCCATTTGTATATAACCTCCGAAATAATAATTTATGTTTTTTAATGGATATATATTTTATCCTTGTTATTGACAACAAAATATATAATATCAGTATAAGAAATGTTTGTAAAGTATTTTTTCTTAACAGTGGTATAAAAAGTAGTTATTATTCTATTTGTTTACATAAAAGGAAGCTTGAAACCGCCTTTTTTCTTCCCTTTTTGCATGTTTGTCATTTGCTTCATCATTTTCTTCATGTCTTCAAATTGCTTAAGTAAGCGATTTACTTCTTGAACAGATGTTCCACTTCCTTTAGCTATACGTTTTTTACGACTTGCATTGATGATTTCAGGTTGAACTTTTTCTTTTTTCGTCATGGATTTAATAATTGCTTCTACATGACTAATTTGCTTCTCATCAACTTTCATATCCTTTAGACCTTTTATTTTGTTTGCACCAGGCATCATGCCTAATAACTCATCAAGAGGTCCCATACTTCTAACTTGTGCAAGTTGATCAAGGAAATCATCCAATGTAAACGACATTGTACGCATCTTTTGTTCTAATTCTTTTGCTTTTTCTTCATCTACGGAAGCTTGTGCCTTTTCAATTAGAGTAAGCACATCTCCCATTCCTAATATTCGCGAAGCCATACGTTCTGGGTGGAATGGTTCAATCGCATCCATCTTCTCCCCTAAACCAACGAACTTAATTGGCGTGTTTGTTACTGCCTTAACTGATAAAGCAGCACCGCCACGTGTGTCACCATCAAGCTTTGTTAACACAACACCAGTTATGTCCAGCTGTTCATTAAAGCTTTGCGCGACATTTACCGCATCTTGACCAGTCATCGCATCAACAACTAAGAAAATTTCATTCGGCTTTGAAATTTCTTTAACTTCTTTAAGTTCATTCATTAAGTTTTCATCTACGTGAAGTCGACCTGCTGTATCGATTAGAACATAATCATAATGCTCTTTTTTTGCGTGTTCGATCGCTTGTTTTGCAATTTCAACAGGACTTACTTGGTCTCCTAATGAGAAGACAGGCATGCTTAGTTGCTTTCCAAGAGTCTCTAACTGCTTAATAGCAGCTGGTCTATATATATCTGCTGCTACGAGTAAAGGATTGCGATTATACTTCTTTCTTAATAGATTTGCTAGTTTTCCTGTTGTTGTCGTTTTACCGGCACCTTGCAAACCTACCATCATCACAACTGTCGGTGGTCTGTTTGAAACTGCAATCTTACTTTGCTCTCCACCCATTAACGCTGTAAGCTCTTCTTGTACAACCTTAATAACTTGTTGTCCAGGAGTTAAGCTTTTCATCACTTCTTGTCCAACGGAACGCTCGGAAACCTTTTTGACAAAGTCTTTTACCACTTTGAAGTTTACATCAGCTTCAAGAAGCGCCAAGCGTACTTCTCTCATCATTTCTTTTACATCAGCTTCTGTAACTTTTCCTTTACCTTTAATCTTCTGAATGGTACTTTGCAAACGGTCGGCTAATCCTTCAAATGCCATTACTGCCGCCCCCTAATCTAATTTCTCGATTTCTTCGATTAAATGAATTGCTTTTGGATTATCTTTCATTAGTTGTTTACATTCATTTAACAGCGACATTCTACTTTGGAATTTCTCTAGTAAACAAAGTTTGTTTTCGTATTCTTCAAGCATTGCTTCGGTCCGTTTGATATTATCATAGACTGCTTGACGACTAACCTCATACTCTTCTGCGATCTCTCCTAAAGAATGATCGTCTAAATAATATTGCTCCATATAGCTTCGTTGCTTAGGAGTGAGGAGCGATTGATAGAAATCAAACAAGTAATTCATTCTTGTTGTTTTCTCTAGCATAAGAGACCCCTCCATCATTACGTACATACCTTTAAACTAACATATTACATGATTTAACGTCAAGTTATTACACTTGACGAACTGTTCATCTTATAGTATGTGACATTGTTTGTTAGCTCCATGATGACACTAAAAATGTGGCCCCCTTTTCAATGTAAGGAGGCCATAATAACTATTCGTTCTCTGCTTCAATCATTTCACTAAATAATCCATATACAAATTGCTCTGCATTAAATTCTTGTAAGTCATCCATTTGCTCACCTAAGCCAACAAATTTAACTGGTGTTTGTAGTTCATTCCGAATCGCAAGAACAATTCCACCCTTAGCTGTTCCATCAAGTTTCGTTAATACAATACCAGTTACATCCGTAGCTTCTGTAAAAGTCTTTGCCTGGCTCATTGCATTTTGTCCGGTTGTCGCGTCTAACACTAACAATACTTCATGAGGGGCACCTGCAACTTCTCTTTCAATAACACGTTTCACTTTTTCTAACTCTTTCATTAAGTTTACTTTGTTTTGCAGTCGACCAGCCGTATCACATAGAAGTATATCAACATTTCTAGACTTTGCTGCTTGGAGTGCATCGTACATGACAGCTGCAGGATCTGAGCCTTCAGATTGTTTAATCACATCTACTCCGACTCTTTCACCCCAAACTTCAAGTTGTTCGATTGCACCCGCTCTAAACGTGTCTCCCGCTGCCAATAAAACTTTCTTACCATCTTGCTTTAACTTATGAGCAAGCTTTCCGACAGAAGTGGTTTTCCCAACTCCATTTACCCCTACAACAAGAACGACAGTCAGTCCATTTTTTTGAATATTGAGCCCCTCAGTTTCTCTATCGTCACCTTGATAAATCTCAACAAGCTTTTCAGAAATGACGGCTTGTACATCACGAGGCTCTTGTATATTTCTTTTCTTTACTTCATCCTTCAGTTCGTCGATTAAATCCATAACCGTCGTTACCCCAACATCAGCAGAAATTAAAATTTCTTCTAATTCTTCGAAGAAATCTTCATCTACTTTTCGATAACGGTATACTAAGTCATTTACTTTTCCGGAGAAGGAGTCTCTTGTTTTGGATAAACCATCCTTAAATTTTTCAGTTACAGAATCAGTTTGATTTGAGATTTTTTCTTTTAACTTTTTAAAGAAGCTCATTTCTTAACCCCTCTTTATCTTTTATGTACTCTTGTGTTGAATAACACTAAAATACGCTATATATCTCGTAAGTTCCCTCACAAGCACTCAGAAGGAGAATTCGCTGATTTTAGGTTATTCAACAATTAAAAATAAAATTAACTAATTCCAATAAGTTCCTTTGAATCCTCAAGTCGAACAGAAACAAGTTTTGAAACACCCGATTCCTGCATTGTTACTCCATATAAGACGTCACTTTCTTCCATTGTTCCTTTACGGTGAGTAATGACAATAAATTGAGTTTCTTTACTGAACTTTTTTAAATATAAACCAAATCGGTGTACGTTTGCATCATCCAATGCCGCTTCAACTTCATCTAGAACACAGAACGGAACTGGACGCACCTTTAAAATTGAAAATAATAATGCTATGGCAGTAAGTGCTCTTTCCCCACCTGATAAGAGTCCAAGATTTTGTAACTTTTTACCTGGGGGCTGAGCAACGATATCAACGCCGGTATTTAATAAATCATCAGGATTTGTTAAGCGAAGATCTGCTCTTCCACCACCAAATAATGATTGGAACACTTGCTCAAAATGAGAACGAATGCTAGTAAACGTTGTTTCGAAGCGTTTCTTCATTTCGTCATCCATTTCATGAATGACTCTAAATAACGTATCCTTCGCTTCAACTAAGTCTGTTTTTTGCTCATGCAAGAAATGATGACGCTCAGACACACGTTCATATTCCTCAATTGCACCTAAGTTTACAGAACCTAACTCATCAATAGCTAGCTTAACTAACTTTACCTTTTTCTTCGCCTCACTATACTCCACTGTTAGTGGGTATTTTTCTTTTGCCGCTTCAAAGGAAAGCATGTATTCTTCACGCAAATGAGTTAGATGATTTTCAAGCTCTACATCTAGACGATTACATTTAACTTCTTCATCCTTAATGACCTCAACAATTTGCTTATACATACGTCTTAGTTCTTTTAATTCGTTCTCCATATCTTCCATTTTCGTTTGGAGATTAAGTCTCTCTTCTCTTCTTGTAGAGATTAACGAAAGTGTATCATTTTTATCTTGGAGCTTTTGCTTCGCTTGTAGCTCTAGCTGTTCTTCACCCGAATCAGTAGAACTCATTTCACTTGAGAGAAGGTGTAAATCTTCTTTTATTGAGTTTAACTGGTGTATAGTCTCTCCTAATTCAGCTTTAACTCGATCTACTTTTTCCTGGTGATTTGAAAGGAGTTGTCTCTTTTCCGCAAGATGGATACGAACGTCTGTTATTTCAGATTGTAACGTTTCCTTCGAAGTTTGTTGTTCAGTTTTCAATGAGGTTAATTGTTTAATTTCTTCATCAAGGTTATTAATTGTTTCTTCAAGCGTAACAAGATCTTCTCTCAGCTGCTCTTTTCTCTTTGAAAGATCGTGTTGGTCTACCTTGAACAATTCTTTTTCTTGATCATACATAGCTAAACGCTCATTTAAACTCTTTTCTTCAACCTCTACTTCTCGGATACTTGATTTAATGCCTTGAACGGCAAAACGCAATTCTTCGCCTTCATTTCTTGCTTCGTTTAGGCTTGTCTCATCATCTAGTATCGTCTTCTTTTGTGTTTTTACATACTCTTCAAGCTGAGCTGTTTTTTCTTCAATTTCTTGAAGCTTTGTAGAAAGTTGCTCAAGCTCACGCTGTCTACTTAAAAGCGAACTTGATTTCTGCTTCACCGCACCACCTGTCATAGCACCACCAGGACTAACAACGTCCCCTTCTAGTGTGACTAAACGATAACGGTAGTTAATGATTTTCGCTAGATCGTTCGCACTTTTTAGATCTGTCGTAATCATTACATTACCTAGTAGACTTCCAATAACGCTATCATATTTTTCATCATATGAAATTAAGTCAGATGCTATTCCGACAAATCCTGCTTGTGACTTAACACGTGCTAAAACATCACCTGGCATTGATTTCTTCGATACAACTGACAATGGTAAGAAGGTTGCACGTCCAAAATGGTTCTGTTTTAGGAATTGAATTGCTTGTCTTGCATTGGATTCATTTTTCACAACAATATGCTGCATAGATGCTCCAAGCGCAATTTCAAGTGATGTTTCATATTCTTTCGGCACCGTTATTAACTCTGCAATTGCCCCTTCAATTCCATCAAGTTTATGGTTTCTTGCTTTCAGTACTTCCTTAACACCTTGGAAAAAGCCAGAATAATCCTCTTGCATTTCTTCTAGTGTTTCCTTACGAGATTTCGTTTGTTGTAATACTTGATATGCTTGATACAGCATTGATTCTCGTTTTTGGAAATCTTCCTTAGACTTCTCAATCTTTACTTGTAGCTTTCGATAATTGTCGACTTTATCGTTTAGAGCTTCAGTTTGTTCATCAAGTTGTATTTGGAGCTCTTGCTTTTTCCCTTCTAACTCTTGACGTAATACGATGTACTTTTCATTTGAGTGATCTAGCCTCTCATTTTTTGCATGTTGTTGTTTTAATTGTTCATCAATGTTTGAGAGCTCATTTCGTTTCGATGCTTGATGATTTAAGTGCTCGATGTAATCACTTTTAATATTTTCTAATTGCTCGTCAATGTTCTCTGAATAGGCACTGTAAAGCTTTTCCTTTTCATCTAGTTCAGCCTTAAGCTTCTTAACTGTGGCTTTCATTTCATTTAATAATTGTGTTTCTTTAGTTAACAGCTCTTTGTATGTCACAATTTTATGTTCATTTTCGGTTACTTGCTTTTCAAGCTGACTGCGGTTTTGCGAAGCATTTTTCTTTCGTTCTTTAAGTACTTCTTTTTTTCCTTCAACTTTTTCAAGCTCTTCACTTACAAGCAATAGTGTTTCCTGAAGCTGCGAAACAGAATCATCTAGTTCTCGAATAGAGGCACGAATCCCCTCAATTTGAGCTTCTTCACTTTGTATTTTTGAGGCCATTTGAATTTCTTGATCTTTACGGGCTTCCACTTGCTTTAATAGAGTTTCCCACTTTTCATGTAGGTCCTCAATTTCAAATACGGTTAAGGCCACTTCAAACTTTTCTAGTTCTTCTTTTTTCTCTAAAAAGTCTTTAGCAATAGAGGATTGAAGTTTTAATGGCTCTAGCTGATTTTCTAGTTCGTGTAAAATATCTTCCACACGATTTAAGTTTTCTTGCGTTTCGAATAACTTTTGTTCTGCTTTCTTTTTACGCGTTTTATATTTAAGTACGCCAGCTGCTTCTTCGAAAATTGTTCTTCTCTCTTCAGCTTTGCTACTTAAAATCTCTTCTACTTTTCCTTGCGATATAATAGAAAAAGCTTCTCTTCCTAATCCAGAATCCATTAATAAATCTACGATATCCTTTAAACGACATGACTGTTTATTAATATAAAATTCTGATTCACCCGATCTATATACACGTCTAGTAATACTTACTTCATGATAATCTATCGGTAAAAATTGATCTTCGTTGTCAAGTGTAAGCGTAACTTCTCCTACGTTAAGTGCTTTTCTTGAATCACTTCCCGCAAAAATAATGTCTTCCATCTTCGCCCCACGTAATGACTTTGCTGATTGTTCACCTAGTACCCAACGAATGGCATCGGTAATGTTACTTTTCCCACTTCCGTTTGGACCTACTACAGCCGTAACACCCGGCACAAAGTCGACAGAGACACGCTCAGCAAACGACTTGAATCCTACAATATCTAAACGTTTGAGGAACACGTTCTTTCCCTCCTACTATAGCTCTATTAATCTATAAAATTAGTTTACCCTTTATCCCGTTCTAACTTGGGCTAATCCACCATTTCACTTAAAGATAATTTCACAAGCTTTAGTGAAGGATAAGCGCCAGTAAGAACCCGATTGGTTCAACTAGCATCAGTGAGGGAAGAAAATCCCCCACTGATATAAGTTTCACTTTATTCTACCATGAAATAAAAAAGGAATCCCTATTTTTCAAGGGATTTCCTTAATTTTCACAGGCAAGATACATTAGTAATTTTTGTTATTGAAATCTCTATTATGAATGTTACTTACTGCCTTTTAATAGTTGCAGTGCTTCTTGAGCAGCATGTTGTTCTGCTTCTTTTTTCGATTTCCCAACACCTGTCCCTAACGTTTCACCATTAAGATAGACTTGTGACTCAAAGATCCGATTGTGTGCTGGACCTTTTTCATTTAATATTTTGTATTCAATAGCTCCCTTTCCATCCCGCTGTACTAACTCTTGTAATTGACTTTTATAATCCATCACATGAGAAAAAGCACCATTTGCAATTTTAGGAAATACTACCTTCTCTAAAAACTTCCATACAATATCAAGGCCTTGATCTAAATACAATGCCCCAATAAATGCCTCAAAAACGTCTGCTAGAAGAGCTGGGCGCTCTCTCCCTTTTGTTAGTTCTTCACCTTTTCCAAGCAAGACTAACTTACCAAAGTGTAAACTATTCGCAAACTGCACGAGAGACGGTTCACAAACAATGGAAGCGCGTAATTTTGTTAATTGCCCTTCACTCATTGTTGGGTATAGTTCAAATAAGTATTTAGACACGGTTAATTCTAATACTGCATCCCCTAAAAACTCAAGCCGTTCGTTATCTTCAAATGGTCTTCTACGATGCTCATTCACATAAGATGAATGTGTAAATGCCTGGTACAAAAGCTTTTCATTTAGGAAGTGTATTCCAATCTCATCTTGAAAGGCTAGAAAGGCTGCTTTTTGTGTTGAAAATGATTTTTTATTTGTTGATTTCATGGAAACCTTCCTCCAAGGCAATTAGTGTTACTTTGACTCACTATTTCCGATTGTACTCCTTGTAAAATAAAAAAGCTAGGAAAGTCCCGCATTTTGATACGGGACTTTCCTTCTTCTTTAATACGTGCCTCAATTATAATTATAGAGAGCTTTGTATGTAATTAACAGCATCTCCTACTGTTACAATCTTTTCAGCATCTTCGTCTGAAATTTCCATATCAAACTCATCTTCTAATTCCATAACTAGTTCAACTACGTCTAGTGAATCTGCTCCTAAATCGTCCTTGAATTTCGCTTCTGGCTTAACCTCAGCCTCATCAACACCTAGACGATCTACAACAATCTTCGTTACACGCTCTAAAACATCTGCCATCTGTGTTCACCTCCCCTCAAGTAGTCATTATAGTCAATGCTAGTAAAAATTACTAGCCGTTTCCTAAACTAATAGTATTACATTACCATTCCGCCATCAACATGAAGCGTTTGTCCTGTCATGTACTTACTATCTTCCGAAGCAAGGAACGAAACAACTTTTGCAATATCCCCAGGCTCACCAAATCGAGATAGTGGAATTTGCTTTAACATTTCTTCCTTCACTTCAGCAGGAAGTTCATCTGTCATATCAGTTGTGATAAATCCAGGAGCAATAGCATTCACATTAATGTTACGTGCTGATAATTCCTTAGCAGTAGTTTTCGTTAACCCGATAACTCCTGCTTTTGCAGCTACATAGTTTGCTTGCCCTGGGTTTCCACTCACTCCGACGATAGACGCAATATTAATGATTTTACCGCTTCTTTGCTTCATCATTTGTCTTGTTACAGCCTTTGTACAAAGGAATACCCCTTTTAGGTTCGTGTTAATAACCGCATCCCACTCGTCTTCTTTCATTCTCATTAATAGATTATCTCTCGTTATTCCAGCGTTATTAACAAGGATATCTAGACTACCAAACGTATCGATTACTTGTTTCACCATACTTGAAACAGACTCTGAAACCGAGACATCCGCTTGAATCGCAATTGCTTCTTGACCGAGTGACTTAATTTCATCGACTAACTCATTCGCCTTTGATTCACTTCCAGAATAGTTAACTGCTATCTTAGCTCCTTTTTGAGCTAGTTCAATCGCAATCGCACGACCAATTCCGCGAGATGCTCCTGTTACTAAGGCTACTTTACCTGTTAACATAGGATTACTCCCCCTTTAACGTTGTAATTGTATTTGCTAGTGATTCCTCATCATAAACTGAGAAGATTTTGACAGAACGGTCTACCTTTTTCACCAATCCTGATAATACTTTACCAGGACCGATTTCAATAAAAGTATCGACTCCTAAGTTAATCATCTCTTCCACTGATTGTTGCCACCTTACAGGTGAATACAATTGTTCAACAAGTTTTTCTTTTATAACTTCTGCATCTGTCATTTGAGAAGCAGTTACATTTGCAATGACAGGTATTTTTGCCTCTTGAATTGATATCGAATCTAACACACTCTTTAATTGCTCAGCAGCTGGCTTCATTAATGAAGAGTGGAATGGCCCACTAACTTCTAGTGGTATAACACGTTTTGCTCCTGCTTCTTTTGCTAAAGAACCTGCTAACTCAACTCCTTTAGCTGATCCAGAGATAACAATTTGCCCAGGGCAATTTAAATTTGCAAGTTGTACAGGATTTCCTTCTTCCGTAACTTGATTCGTTACATCCTGTAGTGGATTTACTTCAATTCCTAGTACTGCAGCCATTGCACCAATTCCAGCAGGCACAGCTTCCTCCATGAATTCTCCTCGTTTTCTGACTGTATAAACAGCATCTTCAAAGGAGATGGATTCTGAAGCAACAAGTGCAGTATATTCTCCTAAACTATGACCAGCTACGTAGGAAGGAATAATTCCTGATTGCTTGAAACGTTCATAAATGGCCATACAAGTTGTTAATAATGCTGGCTGTGTGTTTACAGTTAATGTTAATTGGTCTTGGGGCCCTTCGAATATGAGCTTGGATAATGAAATACCAAGCTTTTGATCAGCTCTATTAAAAATTTCTTGGACTTCTAGATATTGGTCAGCGAGCTCTTTCCCCATGCCTACAGTTTGTGATCCTTGTCCAGGAAAAATCAAGGCGATTTTATTCATATTACATTCCCCTCTCCGATATCTCTTCTATTCCTTTTGTGTGACTGCTGAAGAGATTGTCTCTATCATGTTATTTGAAAGCATATCTCTCGTTTGTCTAATTGCATGAAACATGGCCGTTGAATTGGATGAACCATGAGCCTTAACAACAGGGGCCTTTAAACCAAATAATGCTGCTCCACCATATTCTGAGTAATCCATCATTTTCTTTAATCCGGAAAGCTTTGGTTTAAGTACTGCTGCTGCTAACTTTGTTGTGACACTACTTGTTAATGTCGTCTTCAGCATTGAAAATAGCCCCATCGCGGTGCCCTCAATAGTCTTTAACGTAACGTTACCTGTAAATCCATCAGTAACAACTACATCTGCTACTCCATCTAACAAATCTCGTGCTTCTACATTCCCAACAAAGTTCAGGTTCGCTTCGGAAATTAACTGATAAGCTGCTTTAGTTAATTCATTCCCCTTTTTTTCTTCCGTACCAACATTTAGTAGACCAACTCTAGGATTTGCTACTCCTCTTACTTTCTCAGCGTAAATGGATCCCATCAACGCATATTGTAGTAAGTGTTCCGGCTTTGCATCAGCATTTGCACCTACATCTAGGAATAAAAACCCATCCCCATTAATAGTTGGTAAAGTAGGAGCTAAAGCTGGACGTTCAATTCCGTCAATACGTCCAACAACAAATAAGCCTGCTGTCATTAAAGCACCTGTATTACCTGCAGAGATACACGCATCCGCTCGTCCCTCACTGACTTCTTTTGCCATTAATACTAGAGATGCGTTCTTTTTTCTGCGAACTGCTCTAACTGGCTCATCTGTCGCTTCAATAACTTCTTCAGTATGTATAATCTCAATTCGTTCCTTATTACTAAGGAATGGTAGTATACGCTTTTCGTCACCAACTAATGTAAAAGATACGTCTGGAAATACCCCGGCAGCTTCCACTACACCTTTTACAATTTCGTCTGGAGCGTTATCTCCACCCATTGCATCTATAGCTATTCTCACTAATACTCATCCTCTTTAATTATTCATTTTCTTCCGTAACACTTGATCGGAACATATGGAATTCACCTGAGAAAACAAGCTCACTCCCTACAAAACTGTTTACTTCAACAACAGTCCGATCCTTTTCCTTGCCAACTGAAGTGACTTTTGCTTTTGCAATTATTCTTTCGTTAACCTTTACTGAGCGAGTAAATCGAATATTTGCTTTTGCAGTTAATGCTAGTTCATCATTTATGACCGCAACAGCAAGCGAGTTTGCTTGAGCAAATAGATGATGACCACGCGCAATTTGGTTTCGCTTAAAGACATGCTCTTCCTTCACGTCAAAAATGGAAATAGCAGATTCATCTAATACAAGATCCACAATCTCTCCTATTACTTCTTCAATCGGTAGAGATCTGACCTCTTTATCAAGCTGTTTTTCAGCTACATGTTTTATTCTTTCTCTTAATTCAGGAATTGATAGCTCGAGTCGATCAAGTCTAATGGTTTGAATACTAACTACAAACTTATCAGCTAACTCCTCATCTGTAATAAAAGGATTATCAGAAATTGTTTCTTTAAGAAGGAGTTGCCTTTCTTTTTTATTTTTCTTCATAAGACACCTTCCGAGATACTAAGACTAGGTACTAAAAGTAGTATATAATTATAAAAAGCAGATTGCAATAGTTTTCATTGCAATCTGCTTTAATTTGATCGTATATCGGAACATTTATTTCACATTGTGGTTGATTTTCTCTTGGAAGTTAATCAACTCCAGATCCTTCTATATGGTCTACTATTCATGTATTAATCCAACTTCTCACCAGCTAATGCCCCTGATTGTAAGACCGTTTCTCTTAAACACTTGTATTCGTCACTTTCCCAAAAAGTTTTGGAGTTTATGAGTGTAACGGCATCTTGTCTTGCAACTTCTAGCGCTCTATAATCATGGACCATATCAGCTATTTTAAACTCAGGTAACCCGCTTTGTTTCTTTCCAAAGAAGTCTCCTGGTCCCCGGAGTTCTAAATCCTTTTCCGATAAAACAAACCCATCGTTTGTTTCTGTCATAATTGTCATTCTCTCTTTACCAGCTTCACTTTTTGGATCTGCCAATAAAATACAGTAAGATTGTTCCGCACCACGGCCAACACGGCCACGTAATTGATGAAGTTGTGATAAGCCGAATCGCTCCGCATCGTAAATTACCATAATGGTAGCATTCGGAACGTTAACACCAACTTCTACAACGGTTGTAGATACGAGTATATGATGTTCATTTGCACTAAATGCTTTCATAACATCCTCTTTTTCATCAGAGGATAACCTACCATGCATGAGTCCTACACGATAATTAGGAGCAAATGTATGTGACAGCATCACATGTACATCAATTGCATTTTGGACGTCCAGTTTTTCTGATTCTTCAATTAAAGGACAAATAACATATGCCTGTCTTCCTTTTTGAAGCTCTTTTTCAATAAACCCTATTACTCTATCGATCATATTATGCTTGACCCAGTAGGTTTCTATTTTCTTTCTACCGGCTGGTAACTCATCGATAATTGATACATCCATTTCACCAAAAGCCGTAATAGCAAGAGTTCTTGGAATCGGTGTCGCTGTCATAAATAATACATCTGGTGCCACGCCTTTCTCTCTTAGAATTCGACGCTGCTCTACTCCAAAACGATGCTGTTCATCAGTAATTACTAGCCCCAGGCATTTAAAATCGACTTCGTCCTGAATAAGTGCATGTGTACCAATTAATATATCAATTTTACCTTCTTTTAAATTTTCTAATAGAAGCCTCCGTTGTTTACCTTTGACAGAAGATGTTAACAACGCAACCTTAATGCCAACAGGTTCTAGTAGGCTTTTCAAACCTTCTTCGTGCTGCTCAGCTAATATTTCTGTTGGCACCATTAATGCACCTTGAAAGCCTGATAGGGTGATAGCATACAATGCAATTGCAGCGACCACTGTTTTACCTGAACCGACGTCACCCTGTAATAGACGGTTCATGCGATACGGAGAACGCAAATCATCTGTTATTTCTTTCACTACACGTTCTTGTGCATTCGTTAACGGGAACGGCAATCCTTGAATAAACGCATCTAACGCTTCTTCTTTATACGTATGAGCAATTCCTTTTGAATTTTCTCTCTCGTACTTTCTTAAAGCTTGCATTTTTAATTGAAAAAGCAAAAATTCCTCGTAAACCATCCTTCTTCTTGCTTGCTTCACATCATCAAAATTGCTAGGGAAGTGTAGCCTTTTCAACGTTTCCATTCGAGGTAAAAGCTTATAACGATCTCTTAGAGAAGCTGGTAGGTTTTCTTTTATTTCATGTTCGTATTGCTTAAAAGCATTTTGTATATATCTTTGCAGTGCTTTCGTTGTGACTTCACCCTTTGTGTGGTAAAGCGGTTTTAATTCTTCTGCTCGAGTAGCATCTCCAAGCTTCATTTCACTTACCGTCAACGTTTGACGATGCTTGTCCCACTTACCGGTTAACGTTACGACAGATCCTAGCGTTAGTTTACTTTTTACATAGGGCTGATTAAAGAATACAGCCGTTAGTAAGTATCGATCCACAAGGACTCTTGTGGTAATACGAGATTTTTTCCTCCCAAAATAAGAAGCAACCGGAGCACTATGAACGACGCCTTGCACTGTTACACGTTCATCATGCTTTACTTCTTCTAAATCTTTTAACCTGTAATCTTCATAGCGATACGGAATATGCTCTAATAGATCACCAACTGTAAAAAGCCCCATAATTTCTAGGGCTGTTTGTGACTCTGGACCAATACCTTTTACATTAATAACAGATTCGTTTAGAAAATTACTCACCTTTTGAAAGCGGTATTCCAAAGATCTTTGCTTCAAGCTCACGACCTGTTGGTGTAGCCGCTAAACCTCCCTCAGCTGTCTCTTTTAACGCTGTAGGCATTGTTAGACCGATTTTATACATCGCATCAATAACCTCATCACAAGGAATTCGGCTCGTAATGCCTGCTAACGCCATATCTGCTGCAACCATTGCATTTGCAGCTCCCATTGCGTTTCGTTTTACACAAGGCACTTCAACTAAGCCTGCAACTGGATCACAAACTAAACCGAGCATATTCTTTAATGTAATGGCCATTGCTTCTGCTGCTTGACTCGGTGTACCTCCAGCCAACTCGACAATGGCCGCTGCTGCCATACCCGAGGCTGAACCGACTTCCGCCTGACACCCACCAGCTGCTCCAGAGATCGAAGCATTATTTGCTACAACAAATCCAAAGGCACCTGATGTAAATAAAAACTCTATCATTTCTTCTCGAGTCGGATTTAACTTTTCTCTCACAGCAAACAACGTCCCTGGTACCACACCGGCTGATCCTGCAGTTGGAGTTGCACATATTGTTCCCATGGCTGCATTTACTTCGTTTGTTGCGACAGCTTTACTAACCGCATCTAAGATTGTTTCTCCTGAAAGAAACTTTCCTTTTTGAATATATTTTTGCAGGAGAACAGCATCTCCACCAGTTAAACCGGAGTGAGATTTAACCCCAGCTAATCCTCTTTCAACAGCCTGTTCCATTACTTTTAAATTTGCATCCATAAATGCGATTACTTCTTCTCTTGTTTTTCTAGTTACAGTCATTTCTTGTTGAATCATGACCTCCGAGATTTTACAACCTCTTGTTTCTGCTAACTCAACTAGTTCGGCTACATTACGAAACATAGTGAACCTCCTTAAATCTATTAATAGGAGAAATTGTAAGCGTTACCAATGTTAGTCTACAATTTTTGTTACTTGAAGAATATTCGGCAGGGATCTAAGTTCATTTAACACAGAGTCTTCAATTACCTGATCAACCTCTATCGTCATTAATGCCATCTTCCCTTTTTCTTTCCTTGAAACATCCATATGTCCAATGTTAATTTGATATTTTGCTAGTACGTTGGAAACAGCTGCTATCGAACCATATCGATCATTATGAACGACTAATATCGCCGGATTTTCGCCTGTTAGTTTTAATTCAAATCCGTTTAGCTCAGTAATTTCAATTTTCCCTCCGCCAATGGAGATACCAACTAATTCTAGTTCACTAGCCTCGTCTCCTATACGAACTCTTGCTGTATTCGGATGATCTGTAATTGCCTCTTCTTCTCTGAAGGTAATTTTAATACCAGCCTTATTAGCAATATCAATAGAAGTTTTTATTCTTTCATCCATTGTATCAAAATCAAGGATTCCTCCTATGATTGCAACATCAGTACCATGACCTTTATACGTTTTTGCAAAAGATCCGTAAAAAGATATATCAATCCATTTTGGTTCTTTTCCGTATAATGTTCTCGCTACTCTACCAATTCTAGCTGCACCTGCAGTATGTGAACTTGAAGGTCCAATCATAATAGGTCCAATAATGTCAAATACGCTTTTGTATTTCAAGTAAAGTCCCTCTCCCCTCGAATTCTATCGCAACTTCTATTATAAACCTTTATATACAAATTGAATAGAAGGGATCATTCCCTTCTATTCATTAGTTAATTTATTCAATTGAGAAAATATACGAATATAAAGGCTGATTTCCGTTATGAATTTCCACTTCAACATCTTCGAACTTCTCTTCGATATATTGAGCTAATTCATCCACTTCTACTTCAGATGCATCTTCACCATGTATGATTGTGATGATTTCATCATCTTCCGTAATCATAGTTGCAAGAAGATCTTTCGCAACTTGCAATTGCTCTTTAGCTGTTACAACAATTTTCCCATTTGCAATTCCCATGAAGTTATCTTTCTCAATTTCAAGACCATCAATTGTCGTATCTCGAACTGCATACGTAACTTGACCAGTCTTAACGTTACCGAGCGCTTCTTTCATTTGCTCAGAGTTTTGGTTTTGATCAATTGAAGGATTAAATGCTAATAGAGCCGCCATCCCTTGTGGAACAGTTTTAGACGGAATAACTACAACATCATCCCCTATTACTGAGGCTGCTTGTTCGGCTGCCATTATAATATTACTGTTGTTCGGTAGGATATACACTTTCTTCGCATTAACTTCTTCAATTGCTTTTACAATGTCTTCCGTACTTGGATTCATTGTTTGGCCGCCTTCGATTACCGCTCCGGCTCCAAGACTTGTGAACAATTCAGCAATACCCGAGCCCATCGCCACCGTAACAATACCGTATTCAGCTTTTTGCTTTTTCGGAGCAACAGCTACTGCTTGTTCATGCTTTTCATCTTCAGAAAGAATATTGCTATGCTGTTGTCTCATGTTTTCTATTTTAAGGTTGATTAAGCTACCATACTTTTGTCCATATGTTAGTACTTCACCTGGATATTCAGCATGAATGTGTACTTTAACAATTTCATCATCAGCCACTACTAATAATGAATCACCGTGTTTGCTTAAGTCTTCTCTAAAGCTTTCTTCTGAGAAAGGATTTAACGATGTTTTCTCATCTTCGAAACGAACCATAAATTCTGTACAATATCCAAATTCGAGTGCAGAAATATCGATATTACTTTGTACACTTTTATGGTGTTCTGCACTAACTAATTCAGTCATAGAAGGTCCAGTAACAGAAGCTTCTGGTAACTTTTCTCCTTTTAATTCAGCAAGGAATCCTTCATAAACAATGACTAAACCTTGACCACCACTGTCTACTACTCCAACTTCTTTTAGGACAGGAAGCAAATCCGGAGTACGACTTAATGATGCTTTCGCTTCTTTTAGTACTTCTTCCATCAATGCAATGATATCTGTTTCATTTTTCGCAACAGTTAACGCATGCTTTGCAGCATCCTTTGCAACTGTAAGAATAGTACCTTCAACTGGCTTCATTACAGCTTTATATGCTGTTTCAACACCCGCTTGAAGTGCGACAGCAAATTCTTCACTTGTGATTGTTTCCTTTTGCTCAATGGACTTCGAGAATCCTCTAAACAACTGAGAAAGAATAACCCCTGAGTTACCTCTAGCCCCCATAAGAAGACCTTTAGCTAAACTTGAGCCAACTTTACCAATGTGGGGATTAACATTATTTTTTACTTCTTTCGCACCGGAACTTATAGACAAGTTCATATTCGTTCCAGTATCACCATCAGGAACTGGAAAAACGTTTAAGGCATCCACCATTTTAACGTTGTTTGCTAAATTTTCTGCACCTTGGATCACCATTTGAGCAAAACGTTTTCCATCCAATTTTGTAATTGTCACAAAAACTTCCTCCTTCTATACGTTCGTAACACGAACTCCCTGCACATAGATATTTACTGTATCTACGGCAAGCCCTAGCGTTTTATCTAGTGTGTATTTTACTTTTGTTTGAACATTATGGGCAATCTCTGAGATTTTTGTGCCATACGTAACAACGATATACATATCAATATGTAAGCTATCATTTTCTTGGCGTACTACAACACCTTTTGTAAAGTTTTCTTTTTTTAGAATTTCAGCAATTCCATCTTTTAATTGCTTTTTAGAGGACATCCCTACAATTCCATAACATTCTACTGCAGCCCCACCTGCAATTGTAGCAATAACGTCATTGGAAATATCGATACTTCCAAATTGGTTTTTCATTTCTATTGACATTGCGCTTCCCCCTTTTAATTTTCGAACTTTCTTGTATATAAGTCCAGACTAGGAGACCAATATGTTTGGGTCATAAGACATAGCTGTCTTACATTTTACTATACTATAACATATTTTAAAAGGAAAATTGGCTAATATACATAGGAACTATATTCTATAGTATACAGCAATTAAAAAAATACTATGTCAAGGTTTTTTTCTTGAATGTATTATTGCAATCTTACTATTGTTGTGATAAAGTAAAAAAGTATTTTTATAAAGGCTATTCGCCTTACCCAACATGTAAAGTAGTACTTATGAAAATTGTCATAGGTCCTTGATTAGATAGTAGCAAGGAGGGAAAATAATGGCTCGCAAATGTGTAATTACAGGTAAGAAAGCATCTTTCGGAAACTCACGTTCACATGCTATGAACTCAAATAGACGTTCTTGGGGGGCAAACCTACAAAAGGTTCGCATTCTAGTAAACGGTAAACCTAAGCGTGTGTATGTTTCTGCTAGAGCACTTAAGTCTGGTAAAGTAGAACGCGTATAATAAAATGGAAAAAGACGATGGACATCCATCGTCTTTTTTATTTCCTATTCAATTTTCTGTCCACATGGCATAAAAGACGATTCATCCTCAAAGAAGGAGCACTTTCTAAAATAGTTGGAAAGTGCTTTGTACATATTAGTCCTTTTTAATTGAACCAAGCACCGCTTTTATAATACCACCTAAAAATTTCGGAAGCTTAATCGTGTAAAATTTCATAGTGTCCCTCCTCAAACATGTTACGGGTAAAATTAAACAAGCTCACACATTAAAGTATATTCATAAAAATTAAAATAGTGCCTATTCCATTAAATCTTTACTCTTTACCATTATGACTATGCCTTGTTTAAAAGAAAAAGTACCACTTTCTTCAATTATTTCATTACTCACACATAAAGTTGTACCCCATTTGATGTCCACATTTGTTAAAGGATACTTTACTCCCGTAATTGTTATACCTTTTACTTCATGAGAAAATGGTAAGAAGGAAACATATTTATAACCATTGTTTTTGGTTAACAGATGAAATCCAGGCTCTACTAGCTTCACTGAATTTTGAATATCAATGATCTCTATTTCTAATTTATGATGAGAGCCCTTTAATAACAATTGAATGTTTGATAAAGCATGGTCTAACCTTCCTCCTGTCGCACCAAATACAATGATTTTAGAGGGTTTTTGCTCAATTGCCCAATTTAGAGCTAGCTCTAGATCTGTTTCATCTTTTTCAGCTGGTGACAACATAAATTCTTTATAAGTAGTATTCATCCACTCCATCTCTGTTTCTGTGACTGAGTCAAAATCTCCAATACCTTTTATCGGTTTTATTCCTTGCTCTAGTAAATATAACAGCCCTCTATCGACTCCTATCCAGTACACATCCTCATTGTGATACTTGGTTAAGTCAGGAATCATATTTGACGGCCCACCAGCTACAATATGTATATGCATGTCTTCCCCCTTTTACACGTAACAATCTTGAATATCATCAAAGCCATAAGAAAAAAGCTATTGCCATTATTTTCTTATACGCTCTGTTAAACAAAAATGTTGATTTCCATGGAAGGCACTCGCCTTCACTCCAATCATCATGCTGCAAAAATCAACACTGTACTTTAACAAATCCTTCATATATGCAAAAAAAGAGACCGCACGAAGCAGTCTCCATTTTTCATTATGCTTGCTTAAGAGATTGAATCGCCTTTTGACGGTCTGCTTTATTAAAAACAGCTGAACCAGCAACTAATAATGTTGCCCCCGCCTCCGCACATAATCGAGCAGTTTCAGTGTTCACCCCACCATCGACCTCTAATTCAACCGATAGATTTCGTTCCTTTATCCATGATGAGATTTTTTTAAGCTTTGGAAGCGTCGAATGAATAAACCTCTGTCCACCAAAGCCTGGATTTACAGTCATAACTAACACTAAATCTATATCCTCTAAAATCGGCTCAATCATCTCAGCAGGAGTCGCAGGATTTAGTACAACACCCGCTTTCACACCACAGTCCTTTATAGACTGTATCGTCCTATGGAGGTGTGTGCACGCTTCTACATGGACAGAGATAACATCTGCCCCTGCCTTAGCAAACCCGGATATATAATGATCTGGGTTGCTGATCATTAAATGGACGTCTAAAGGTAATGATGTAATTGGTCGAATGGCCTCAACAATTAGTGGACCAATTGTAATGTTTGGAACAAAGTGCCCATCCATCACATCTACATGAATATAATCCGCCCCAGCTCTTTCTACGTCTTTAATTTCTTCACCTAGTTTTGCAAAATCAGCTGACAATATCGATGGTGCTATTTTAAGCATCTTAATACCTCGGCTTTCGATCTTTTATTTCTTGCAAGAACTCAACATAATCATCATAGCGATATTGAGTGATTCCTCCGTTTGTAAGAGCGTCCTTCACAGCACATTTTGGCTCTGATATATGGGTACAGCCTCTAAACTTACAATCTTGTGATAACTCTCTCATTTCCGGGAAACAATCAGACAGCTCCGTTACTTCAATTTCAGTAAACTCCAATGAGCTGAAACCTGGAGTGTCTGCAACCCATCCGTTACCGATTTCAATGAGTTCTACGTGACGAGTCGTATGCTTTCCTCGACCTAGATGTGAGGAAATTTCATTCGTTTTAATTTCAAGATCTGGACGAAGCACTTGTAAAATTGAAGATTTCCCCACTCCCGATTGCCCTGCAAACACCGAAATACGGTCCTCAAAGAACGGCAAAAGCATATCGATTGTTTTATTATCATCAGTAGCTGTTAAAAGGACTTCATAACCAATATGACGATAATCAGCAGCATATTTTTCAATTTTTTCACGCGTTTTCTGATCAACTATATCCATCTTGCTAATGCAAATAATCGGTAATATATGCTTTGACTCAATTAAAACGAGAAAACGGTCTAGCAGCAGAGGATTAAAATCAGGTTCTACAGCAGAGAACACTAATATGGCTTGATCAACATTAGCAATCGGTGGCCGAATAAGGTCGTTTTTCCTTTCATAAACCTCCATAATATATCCTTCTCGTTCATTTTCTGCTTCAAAGGAAACCTGGTCACCAACAAGGGGAGTTACTTTATTTTTTCGAAATATCCCTCTACCGCGACATTGTGTGATTCCATCCTCATTTACCACATAATAAAACCCGCTTAGTGCTTTAATAATTTTGCCTTTTGGCATACTTTCACCCCTTGATCAATCATTGCACATCTTTATATAGTACCGTTCTTTCAATTATGACATTGCCATCCCTTTCGACTTTATAGGTTGCGCTACCTTCATAAGGAATAATCAATTGAATTTGAAAGACTTGGTCTGCTGTAATTGTTTTATTCACAACCGGTGTACCGGTCAACTCATTTTCCATATCCTCAACATATATTCGAACAGTCTGAGGCTTTCCCTCTTCTGTTGGCTGATATTGAACTAATATTTCTTGTGTTGAGGTCTTAGGCTTTTCTTCAGGTCCTTTTGAAACGACAACTGAAATGGAATCGCCTGCCTTCAACTCTGTACCCGGCGCAGGTGTTTGCTGAATAATAATATCCTTTTGCGCTTCCTCTGAATTGATATATTTTGGCTTATCAAGCACTAGACCCCATTGCGCAACATAATTTTCAACTTCTCTAATTGTGTACCCAACGAGGTTACCTAGTTCAAAGGTGGGTGGTCCTGTACTAACAAAAAGTGTAAGCTCTGTATCTTCTAAAACATAATCACCTGTTTTTGGAAATTGATCAATAATCTCTCCAGCTTGTACTTCTGAAGAAGACTGGTTTTTTATAATGACTTCTTTAAATTTCTCTTTAAGGGAATTTGAAATGTCTTCATAATTTTGACCAATATAGTCTTCAATTTCCGCTTTCTCTTTTCCTTTACTCGTATAAATCGTAATCATAGAGCCTTCTTTCGCAACGACACCTGATTTGGGGTTCGTTCTTACAACTTTACCTTCTTCAATCTCGTCATCGAATACTTCTTTAGGTTCACCAATCACCAGTCCTAATTTATCTAATTCACTGTACGCAGCTTCATAACTCTTTCCGGATACATCTGGTATGGTCACATCACTAGGTAATAAAAATGAAGGAACTATAGTAAATGCTGCGATGATCCCTACTATTAATAGAAACAAGGTGGTAATTACCCTTACCACTATTTTTTTACCCTTTTTCTTTTTAGGCGTTTCTTTATCTTTATCATGATGAATAATCGTATCGTCAGCATTTTTTACCTGTGCTGTTTTTTCATCTCTAATAATGGGTATTGCTTTCGTTGCTTCACCGTCTAACTCAGGAATTTTAAAAGGCACTTCATTCACTCTACTTGGATCTAACGAAGTTCGTAAGTCCTCTTGCATCGCTTCAACGTTATCATAACGATAAAAAGAATCCTTTGCCGTTGACTTTAATATAATATTTTCAATACTTTGTGGTATGTGTGGATTCCATCGTTTTGGTGAAGGTGTTTCGTTTTGCAAGTGCTTAATGGCAATTGAAACAGCGGATTCACCGAAGAAAGGCAATCTACCTGTAATTAGCTCAAACATCACAATTCCGAGTGAGTATAAATCTGACTTTTTAGTTGCCATTCCTCCTCGTGCCTGTTCTGGTGATAAATAATGTACAGAACCTAAAAACGAATTTGTTTGAGTAATTGTCGTTGAACTTAGTGCTACTGCTATACCAAAATCCGTAACCTTCACAACACCATTTTCATCAATCAGTATATTTTGTGGTTTAATGTCACGGTGTACAATATGGTTTTCATGTGCATGACTAATTGCAGATGTTAATTGAAGCATAATGTTCACACTTTCTTCATTCGAAAGTGGTCCGTTCTTTTGTATGTATTGCTTCAATGTATAGCCATCAATATATTCCATCACTATATACAGAATCTGTTCATCTTCTCCCACATCATAAATGCTTACAATGTTTGGATGGTTTAAGCTAGTTGCAGCTTGAGCCTCTCTATGAAAACGACGGATAAACTCTTCATCATTTGAAATATCAGGTCTAAGTACTTTTACGGCAACGTCTCGCTCTAAGATCATATCTTTTGCAAGGTATACGTTAGCCATTCCTCCGCCGCCAATAGAATCGATAATTTTATATCTGCCGCTTAATCGTTTTCCAATCATTATTGTTCACCACTTTCTTGCTGAACGTTTGGGAATTGAACGATTACAAGCGTAATATTATCCTCTCCACCATTATCATTTGCCAATGTAACAAGCTTAGTACCCTTTTCTTCTAAGCTACTATCATCTACTAAATGACTACGAATCTCGTCTTCCGTCATTTTATTGGAGAGACCGTCCGAACATAATAATAAGTACTCGATATCTTCATTTGGGAACGTTTTTATATCTACTTGAACATGTGTATCTGTTCCTAACGCACGTAATATAACATTTTTACGTGGATGATATTCGGCATCTTCCTTACTAATTTGACCAGACCGAACAAGCTCATTTACAAGAGTGTGATCTTCTGTTATCTGGCTAATCTCGTTTTCCTGTATCATGTAACAACGACTGTCCCCAATATGTGCTATGGTGACAGAATCTTGTAAACAGATGGAGAGAACTAACGTTGTCCCCATCCCTTCACATTCTTGGTTTTGTTTTGAATGGTCAAATACAAGTTTATTAACGGTTTTCACATGATCTTGAAGCCACTTTTCCGCTTCTTCTGGACTCGTAATTGAATTTGTTTCTTTCCAGTGTTTCTCAAATAGCGACGTAGCCATAGTACTTGCTACATCTCCCGCACGATGTCCGCCCATACCATCAGCAACAACCACTAATAATTGACCTGATTTATTTACGAACGCTCCACCATTATCTTCGTTATGTTGTCTAACTCTTCCCCTGTCAGTAAGAAAAAACGTCTTTATCATATTATTTCGTCTCCTCTTTGCGCTCCTTTGCTCTCAATTGACCGCAAGCAGCATCAATATCGGAACCATGTTCTCTTCGAATCGTTACGTTAATTCCATGCTTCTTTAATGTACGTTCAAATTCAAAAATCTGATCTTTTGGCGTACGAACATAATTACGTTCTGGTACATAATTAACTGGGATTAAGTTAACGTGACACTTGATTCCTTTAATAAGTGCAGCTAATTCCTCAGCATGCATGACTGAATCATTCTCACCACCAAATAATCCATACTCAAAGCTGACACGTCTTCCTGTCTTCTTAATGTAATAGCGAATTGCCTCCATTAAATCTGGCAGCTTATAAGCACGATTAATTGGCATTAACTTACTTCTTAATTCAGTATTCGGTGCATGCAATGACAATGCAAAGTTAATTTGTAACTGTTCATCAGCAAATGCATAAATTTTTGGAATGATCCCACTTGTGGAAACTGTAATATGACGCGCACCAATGTTCAAAGCTTTATCATGATTAATGATCTTTAAAAAAGAAAGCATATTATCGTAATTATCAAACGGTTCCCCTATACCCATTATTACGACATGACTTACTCTTTCTCCTTTTTCATCTAACGCTTTTTGTACATTTACAACTTGAGCAACAATTTCTCCAGCTTCTAGATTTCTTTTTAATCCACCTAGAGTAGAAGCGCAAAACGTACAGCCGATTCGGCATCCAACTTGTGTTGTCACACAAACAGAATTTCCATAATCATGTCTCATTAATACAGTTTCGATTGAATATCCGTCATGAAGCTCGAATAGAAATTTGATCGTTCCATCTTTTGATTCTTGCTTGACGATTGTCTTTAGCGTTGTAAGAGTAAATGCGTTTGCCAGCTTCTCCTGTAAGCCTTTCGAGACATTTGTCATCTCTTCAAAGGTAGAAATACGTTTTGAATATAACCATTCAAAAATTTGATTTGCTCTGAACTTAGGTTCGTCATTTCCCTTCAGCCAAGCTTCTAATTCTTCTATACGTAAAGAATAAATTGAAGGAATTTCCTTTTGCTCTTGTTTGTTTTCTAGTGTTGTTACTTCTTTTTCCACTATTACACCCGCTTTCGTAAACATGAGATGAAAAATCCATCAGTGCCAAAATGGTGTGGCAATATTTGAATTCGTCCATCCTTTATTTCTGCTTGTTCTCTAATTTTTTGAGGTAAACGATTAATAAATTCGACATCTAGTTCATAATCAGTATGGTCAATTAAGAACTTTTTCACAACCTCTTCATTTTCTTCTTTGTCCATCGTACAAGTTGAATATACGAGAGTGCCACCTTTTTTCAATAACGGTGCAACTGAGGATAATATTGTAGATTGAATAGTAGATAAGTGATGAATGTCTTGTTCTTTCTTTTGGTATTTAATATCCGGCTTTCTTCGTATAACTCCAAGTCCGGAACATGGAGCATCAACTAATATTCTATCAAACGTTTCTTCCTCAAACTTTTCTTTTAACTTGCGACTATCCATCGCTACAGTCTCAACATTTGATAGGTGTAATCTCTTAACTTGTTCGTCAATTAACTTTACTTTATGCTCATGTAAATCGACAGAAACAACTTGTCCACTATTATTCATCATTTCAGCAATATGTGTCGTTTTTCCACCAGGTGCGGCGCAGCTATCTAGGACGTATTCACCAGGTTTCGGGTCTAACGCTTTGGCAACTAACATGGAGCTTTCATCTTGGACAGTTAGGAATCCTTCTTTAAAGCTATTTGATAAAGCAAGATTCCCCTTTTCAACCTTAATCGCATCCTCTGCAAGATCACCAGGGTTCCCAATAACCCCTTCTTCCTCGAGCTTTGCTAGCAACTCTTCCTTCGTAATTCTCACCATGTTCACACGGGCAGTTGATGTGGGTGACTTCATTGTTGATTCACATAATAATTTCGTTTGCTCAAATCCATATTGATTGGTCCATCTTTGTACAAGCCATAAAGGGAAACTCATTTCAATTGAAAGTCGTTCAACAGGGTCCATTATAGAGTCAAAGGAAGGAGTACCTTCTCTCTGCATAGAGCGAAGTACTCCGTTTACCATAGAAGCAATTCCTTTATGTCCGCGTTTCTTTGCAATTTCCACTGCCTCAAAGATTGCAGCATGATCCGGAATTCTAGTTAAATAATGCATTTGATAGATAGTTGAACGCAATAGGACTATTACCCACTCTTGCACTTTATGTGGATTTTTCAAGAAGGGCTTCAAAAAGTAATCGAGCGTTAATTTCCGTTGAATTGTCCCATACACAATCTCCGTTAGTAGGCCAATATCTTTTTGTTGGATTTGACTACGTTTAATTGATTGATTTAGAAGTAGATTACTGTATGCTTGATTCTTTTCAATTTGAAGGAGTATATCTAGTGCCAACTCCCTCACATTTGTTGTTTTAGTTTGTGTCTTCATGTTCAACTCCTAATAGCGTTCCTACTGTTAATGTGGAACCCATTCCTCGTAAAAACTGTTCCGCACTCATTTTCGTTTTGCCAGATGGTTGGATTTCTGTCAGTTTAATGGCTACATTGTTTCCTGTTCCGACAACAATTCCGTTTGTTTCAATTCGAATAATTTGGCCAGGTTTTGACGTACTTTCAACGCTCAACTTCTCTCCCCACCATACCTTTAATGGCTGTCCATTTAGCGTAGTGTAGGCAACTGGCCAAGGGTGTAAGCCACGAATGTGATTATAAATAACTTCACCGCTTTCACTCCAATTAATTCGCTCTTGCTCTCTTTTAATGTTATAAGCAAACGTTGCTTCTTCTTCAACTTGTTTGATGGGGGTTATTTCATTATTAATAAGTTTAGGGATTGTTTGAGATAACAATTCCGAACCTGCAACACTTAACTTATCGTGTAAGCTTCCCACATGGTCATCCTCTAAAATTGGCACCTCTACTTGAGTTAAAATATCACCGGCATCAAGTTTCTCTACCATGTACATAATCGTAACACCTGTTTTCTCTTTCCCTTGAATTATGGAATAATGAATAGGTGCTCCTCCACGTAGCTCAGGCAATAAAGATGCATGTACATTAATACAACCTAATCTCGGTGCTATCAATAATGCCTTAGGTAAAATTTGACCAAAAGCTGCTGTTACAACTAAATCTGCCCCTAACTCTATTACTTTTTGATATTCTTCTTCAAGGCGTATCTTTTCTGGTTGAAAAACAGGAATGTTATGCTTTAATGCCTCTACCTTGACTGGTGGTGGCGTTAACACTTTCTTTCTACCTTTTGGTCTGTCAGGCTGTGTGACGACCCCTACTACCTCATAGCCATCATCTAGTATTCTTTTTAACACTGGAACGGAAAAATCCGGCGTGCCCATAAAAACGATTTTTAACATTTATTCATCCTCCTGACCTTCTTCTGGATATAATGATATTGCTTTAGATGGAAAGAGAATACCATTTAGATGATCTATTTCATGTTGAATCACACGGGCAAAAAAATCAGTTGCTTCAAATAAAATCGTTCTGCCCATTTTATCTTGAGCCCGTACTTTAATCGTTGTAAAACGTTCTACATCACCAAATAGGCCTGGAAAACTTAGGCACCCTTCAGGAGCAATTTGACTACCAGATTCCTTTAGTATGAATGGATTAATTAGATCAATGATTCTCCCGTCATCATCCTCTACAACGGCAATTCGTTTCGGTATACCGATTTGAGGTGCAGCTAGTCCTACACCGTCAGATTCAATCATTGTCGTATGCATATCTCTTAAAAGATTTCGCAATTCTTTATCAAAAACAGTAACCTTTTCACATTCTACTTGAAGAATTTCATCAGGATACATTACTATCGCTCGTTTACCCATGTTGTTTACCCTCTTTTACATCATCATATATGGATTCATATCAACGGTAATCTGCAAATCTTGGCCAATCTCTCGTTGATAATGATCAAGAACTTCTCTTAATACGTGCTTTAACCTTGGTTCATCCTTGTATTTTATCATGCATTGATAACGATATCTATTTTTGATCCTTGGAATTGGAGAGGCTGCTGGTCCTAGTACGATTGATTTACTAGATAGATGTGTCCTCATATATGAAGAGATTTTTTCAGTAACTCCAACAACTTTTGTAATCTCAGGATGGGAAACCGTTATTAATGTCATGAAATAAAAAGGTGGATATTGATGCACCTTCCTCATAATCATTTCTTGGTGATAAAAATCGTTATAGTTGTGTCCACTCGCAAGTTGGATACTGTAGTGTTCTGGAGTATAGGTTTGAATGACGACTTCCCCTGGAAGATCATGTCTACCAGCTCTACCACTAACTTGAGTAAGGAGTTGAAACGTCTTTTCACTAGAACGTAAGTCTGGAAGATGAAGCATTGTATCAGCGGTTAGAACTCCAACAAGAGTTACCTTCGGAAAATCCAATCCTTTTGCAATCATTTGCGTACCTAGGAGAATATCAGCTTTTCCTTCACCGAAGGCAGTCAGTAGTTTTTCATGAGATCCCTTTTTGCTGGTCGTATCCACATCCATTCGAATAACACGAGCTTCCGGGAGGAGTTTCCCTATTTCTTCTTCTACTTTTTGCGTTCCTGTTCCAAAGAAACGAATATGCTCACTATGACAAGATGGACAAGTGCTCGGTGCTCTCTCTTCATGTCCACAATAATGACATTTCACGAGGTTTTGACTTCTGTGATAAGTTAGTGAAATATCACATTCCGTGCAATTCACAACAAAACCACAATCACGACACATAATAAACGTTGAATATCCCCGTCGATTTAAAAATAAAACAGTTTGTTCACCCTTTGCTAGTCGATCTTGTAGTTTCTCAAACAAAACTTCCGAGAACATGGATCTGTTTCCAGTTCTTAATTCTTCTCTCATATCGATGATGTCTACTTTCGGCATCTCTCGTTCATGCATACGTTTTGATAAGGTTAATAAGTGGTAGACACCTTTTTTTGCTCTAGCAAACGACTCTAATGTTGGAGTGGCACTGCCGAGAACAACGGGACATCGATGATATTGACCACGATAAATTGCTACATCTCTCGCATGATAACGTGGATTCTCTTCTTGTTTATAACTAGATTCATGTTCTTCATCAATAATAATAATCCCAATATTCTCAAACGGGGCAAATATTGCAGACCTTGCTCCTACAACTACATTGACTTCTTTTCGATAAATCTTTCTCCATTCATCATACTTCTCGCCAACTGAAAGTCCGCTATGCAAGACAGCGACACTTGAACCAAATCTTCCTTTAAATCGCTCGACCATTTGAGGTGTTAAAGAAATCTCTGGCACTAGCACGATTGCTTGTTGTCCTTTTTTCAACACTTCTTCAATTGATTGTAGATAAACCTCTGTTTTGCCACTACCTGTTACTCCGTAAAGTAAATAGGTTTGGTGTTGGTTTGATTCAATGGATGATAATATTGGTGAGATCGCATTAGTTTGCTCTTCAGTCAACTGAAGAGAGCTTGTACGTTTAAATTCTCTATGTGAATATGGATCCCGGTAAATTTCTACGTTTTTTTCTACTAGAATTCCTTTATCAATTAACGTTTTAATAGGAGAATCAGTCGCCCTTAATCGTTCTTTTAAATCAATACGAGAAACTTCTTGCATATCATTCAAGATAAAATATTCAATAACTTCCTTTTGTCTCCCAGCTTGAGAAGGTAACGAACTAACAAGTCTTTCAGCCTCATCCTTCGAAATGTTAATAGATAACACCCGATGTGTCTTCTTCTTCCCTTTTGCCTTTACAACATAATCTACTTCCAATAAGCCAATTTTCAAATCTTTTTGTATCGCACGAACAAAATCAGGCTCGTCCTCTACGTCAGTCCAATTTATTCGATCACTTTCTTGAAATAGTGGTTTTAAATTCTGAGATAACGTTGAAAACTCTTCTCGGTTTACTAAAATAATTTCCTTTTCATACTTCGCCTTCAATGCAGCAGGAAGCATGGCTTGAAAGGATGAAATTTGATAACTTAATGTTTGTTCAGTTACCCACTGGCCAAGTTGTAGTAATTCTTCATTTAAGATTGGTTCTACATCTAGAAGTTTTTGAATAGGCTTTAGCTTCTTCACTTCTGTCTTTGCTTCAATGGCAATTACAAACCCCTGTAGGTTACGAGGACCAAATGGAACAATGACACGAACACCTGGCTTGATAATATCTTGATAATGCTCAGGCACTAAGTAATCAAACGGCCTATCCGTTTGCATAGCAGGTACATCTACGATTACTTTGGCAATCATCATTTCTTTTGTTTCCATAGCCTTTCAACCTCTTGCAATAAGTGTAGAGCTACCTCTTTTTTGGGCATCTTCGGTAATACTTCCATCGTTTCATCCTTGCGATAGAACGTAACAATATTCGTATCTGTTTGGAAGCCTGCTCCCTCTACTGTTACGTTGTTTGCCACGACTAAATCGAGATTTTTAGAATGAAGTTTCTTTATCGCATATTCTTCAACATTTCCTGTCTCTGCCGCAAAACCTATTAATACTTTCTGCCCCTTCATCGTCCCAAGAGTTTTTAATATATCAATTGTTCTTTCAAATTCAACAGACAATGTGCCTTCTTGCTTTTTCATTTTTTCGTTATATGAAACAGCTGGGCGATAGTCTGCAACAGCTGCTGACTTAATCACAACATCTTGATATTCATAATTCTCCATTACCTTTTCATACATTTCTTGAGCAGATTCTACCTTCACTACCTTCACATTAGTTGGGGTAGGTAAATTAGTTGGTCCAGTTACAAGAGTAACAGTCGCACCGAGCTTTGCTGCTTGTTCAGCAATGGCAAATCCCATTTTTCCTGACGATAGATTTGAAAAGAAACGAACAGGATCAAGTTTTTCACGAGTAGGTCCAGCTGTCACTAATAAATTCAATCCCTTAAACCTTGAAACGTTCATCGTAAAATAATCTTCAATTAAACTTGTAATCTTTTCTGGTTCTTCCAGTCTTCCTTTTCCTACATACCCACATGCCAAATATCCTTCAGAAGGCTCTACAAAACGGTAACCGTCGTTATATAAAATATCAATATTTCTCTTTACAGCCGGATTATCATACATGTTTACATTCATAGCCGGAGCAATCCATATTGGAGCTTTTGTTGCTAGAATAGTTGTCGTTACCATATCATCAACAATTCCGTTCGCAAGCTTACCGATCATATTTGCAGTTGCTGGTGCAACTACGACTATATCTGCCCAATCAGCTAAATCAATGTGAGCAATTTTTGATGCATCTTTTTCATAAAAAGTATCTGTATATACTGGATTTCTTGATAAAGCTTGAAACGTAAGTGGAGTGACAAACTCAGTTGCTGACTGTGTCATAATAACTTTTACATTAAAATTAGCTTGCACTAGTTTACTTGTTAACGCAGCCGCTTTATAAACGGCGATTCCCCCGCTAACACAAAGCAAAATATTTTTATTCAACGCCGATTCTCCCCTTTATTAAAAAAGCGTAAGCGCCATGTTCAGCCTCAGACAAGGATTCCTTATTTCTCTTCTTGTCTTTGACCTCCCGTATGCTTGGCGCTAAAAGCCTATACAAATATTAACGTGCCTTAATATTGAAAAAAAACAACCTAAGTTTAGGTTGTTATAATTTTGCTTCTTCTGCCATTTCTTCTGGAGATTTCGTATCATCTACACGGATCAGTAACTCACCAGCTGAAATTTCTTCCAATGCTTTACCTACGAATTTATGAGATACAGGCTTATCAATGAGTAGTCCTTCTTTTTCTTGTAATTTACGAGCACGCTTTGCTGCTACAGTTACAAGCTTGTATTTAGAATCAACTTTATCCATTAATTTATCGATTGATGGGTATAACATATTATTCTACCTCCAACATTTGTTTATATCGATTTGCAACACGCTCGCGTTTACAATGTTCTGCAACAACGATTGCTTTAATTCGTTCACAAGCAAGCTCTACCTTATCATTTTCAACAACGTAATCGTATGCATCCATCATTTCTAATTCTTCCTTCGCGACAGTCATACGATTGTTAATTAATTCTTCTGTTTCAGTACCTCTTGTTTGTATTCTGTTTTTCAGTTCACTTAAAGACGGCGGTGCTAAGAAAATAAATAATCCTTCTGGAAACGCTTCTCTTACTTGAAGTGCGCCTTGAACTTCAATTTCTAGCATAACGTCCTTACCTGACTGCAATGATTCTTCTACGTAATCAATTGGAGTACCATAGTAATTTCCAACGTATTCTGCCCATTCAAGAAGTTTTCTTCTTTCAATTAAGTCTTCAAACTCCTCACGAGATTTAAAGAAATAATCTATACCATCTACTTCTCCTTCTCGTGGTTTACGGGTAGTCATCGAGATGGAATAGTATAAATTTGTATCCTTTTGACTAAATATTTCTTTTCTAACTGTTCCTTTTCCAACACCAGATGGCCCTGAAAGAACAATAAGTAACCCTCTTTCTTTCATTAGCTTCAATTCCTACCCTTCATCAGATAAATCATCTTTATTTACAAATCGCTGAGCAACCGTTTCTGGCTGAACAGCAGATAATATAATATGTCCACTATCTGTAATAATAACGGCTCTCGTTCTACGACCATACGTTGCATCAATTAATACATTACGGTCTCGTGCTTCTTGAATCGTTCGTTTGATTGGAGCGGATTCAGGACTTACAATGGCAATAATTCGATTTGCTGAAACAATATTACCAAATCCAATGTTGATAAGCTTAATACTCATTACGTCCTCCTAAAGTCACAAGTCTATTCTATCCTTGTTAGACAAGGAATATAAGCCAATTATTCAATGTTTTGAACCTGTTCTTTAATTTTTTCAATTTTTGCTTTCATATTAACAACACATTCAGCAATTTGTATATCATTTGCTTTTGATCCTATTGTATTAACTTCACGATTTAATTCCTGTACTAAGAAATCTAGCTTTCTTCCGATCGCTTTCTCCGTTCCATGAATCGTTAGATTAAATTGCATAATATGACTTTTAATTCTTGTTATCTCTTCATTAATATCAGCACGATCAGCAAATATAGCTACCTCTGTTAAAATACGAGTTTCATCCATTACACCATCTGTAAACTCAACAATTTTCTTATGCAGTCTTTCTCGATACTGTTCAATGACTACTGGTGCTTGTTTTGCAATCTTCTCACAACATTCTTCTATGTATAACAAGTTAGATTGTATATCTTCTAGTAATTCTTGGCCTTCAAGGTGTCTCATTTCAACAACTTCTTGCACCGTTTCAGATACTGTATTTAATACATGCAGTTGTATATCTTCGTTATGTTTTTCTTGTTCTACAATCTCAAAAAATTCATCTTGCTTAAATAAACTTTCTAGACTTATTGGTTCCGAGATTTCGTATCGTTTTTTTGCTGTTTGAATCGTTTCGTAATATTGATCAACTAATGACCAATCTACTTGTAATTCTCTTGAAGTAAGTGTTTTTCCTTCTATTGTAATAAACACTTCAATTCGTCCACGTTTCATTTCATGTGAAATTAGTTTTTTTATCTTTTCCTCAAGAAACAATAACTGTCTAGGTAATCGAATTGTCACTTCACAAAATCTATGATTCACAGACTTTATTTCAACTGTAATTCGATAATCTCCGTACTGATTTTGAACACGTCCAAATCCAGTCATACTAGCTAGCATCATATCACATCCTAACTCCTAGTCAATTCATTTTATCACCAAATAGAAGAATTATATAGTAAAAAGACGTAGACACCGTATTATTCACAAAAGACTGAAATTTCTAAACAATAAACTTATCTTTGATTATAGGTCATAATCAACTTTCATAGCAGGTGTAATAGTGATACATTGATGTATATCAATGATGTTTATGTTTCTTAAATGAGGTGAGGGATAGTGGATAATGTAAGGAAGTCCATAACGGAGACGTTACGAAACTTTACGATATTTAAAAAATTGAATGAGAAAGAACTTGAATCCATTATTGATATTTCTAGTGTTCGTTCCTACAATCAGAAAATGATGGTCTTCATGCAGGATGAAGACCTTGATCGAGTTTTCTTTATTCAATCTGGAAAAGTTAAAATCTATCGAACTGATATAAATGGGAATGAACAAATTGTTTCTATATTAGAAAACGGAGAAATGTTTCCACACGTAGGTTTCTTCAGGAAAGGCAACTTCCCTGCTCATGCTGAAGTCATTGAAAAAGCGTCATTAATTGTGATTCCCATCGATGAGTTTGAAGGTGTATTACTTAATTCACCAGAGATGTGTATAAAATTATTTAATGTACTTGGGGAAAAAATCGTGGACCTTCAAAATCGCTTAGAAGAGCAAATATTGCATAATACTTTTGAGCAGATTGTGATGCTATTATTAAGACTTTGTAAAACTAATGGTGTAAAGGTAGATAAATATTACCGTCTTTCTACACAATTTACAAATCGTGAATTTGCAAATATGATTGGTACTTCACGGGAAACGGTGAGTAGAACACTCACCCAATTAAAGAAAGACAGTTTTATTAAAGTTGATTCAGATGGTTATTACTTAATTGACTATGATCAATTACATAGTGAAATTTTATAAAATAGGCTCAGTTAAAGTAGAATGTTGATTTTTAAACCTTTGTTGTTGATTGCAGTGGAAGGCGACGACTCCTGCGGGATATCCGGCTTGTCCTTGTGAGACCCCTGCAGGAGCGGAGCGACGAGGAGGCTCAAGGACCGCCCGTGGTATCCGGCGCCTGAGTGAAACGGAAATCAAAAATTAATTTTAACAGAGCGATAAAATTAAAGAGGATAGGGGGTGATTCCCTTATCCTCTTTTTATTCAGTAACTTTCTTTTTTATCTATTTGTTACTAGATCATTTTTCGAACTAGATAAATCTGACTTTGGTCCAAAGAATTCAAAGTGTATGTTTTCTTCCTTAAAACCTATGTCTAATAGTGATTCATTTATTGCTTTCATAAATGGAATCGGCCCACAAAAATATACATCAGCTTCAATTGTTGAAATTATCGACTTCAACCATTCTTTATCGATATATCCGTCTTTATCAAAGTTTTGATCAAGACGGTCTTGTTCTGTTGGTGATTCATAGCATACAAATGATTGAATTGTTGGTTTCTCAGCTAATACAGCAACTTCTTCTCTTAATGCATGAACCTTACTATTAACAGCTGCATGTATAAATACGACTTCACGCTCAGGTTGTTGTTCAGCTAATGTATGAAGCATACTTACCATTGGTGTTAATCCTACACCACCGCTAATTAAAACTACTGGGTTCGTTTTAGCTGTATTTAATACAAAGTCTCCAGCAGGTGCACTAATTTGTAAGACATCCCCAACGTTTACTTGATTGTGTAGATAAGTTGATGCCATTCCTTCTGCTTTATCTCCTATTGCATCTTCTCTCTTTACGCTAATGCGATAATACTGTTCATTCGGTGAATCTGATAGACTATATTGTCTAATCATCTCATATTGTTCACCTGGGGCTTTTAGTTTTACGCTGATGTATTGCCCTGCTTCGTATGATGAAATTGTCTTTTTATCTTCTGGCTTTAAATAGAAAGATGTAATCACATCGCTTTCTTGTACTTTACGATCAACGATAAAGTTTCGGAAGCCTTCCCAGCCTCCACTCTGTGTTTCTGCATGTTCATACATTTCATTTTCAACAGAAATAAAAACATTTGCAATAACGCCATATGCGTCTGCCCAAGCACTTATAATCTCATCTGTTGCCGCATCACCTAAAACATCTTTTATAGCTTGTAGTAAATTCTCCCCTACACTCGGATAATGTTCTGCCTTCACCCCTAAGCTTCGGTGTTTATGTGCTATTTGCTTTACAGCTGGTAAGATTGCTTCTAATTGATCGATGTGAACTGCTGCTGCATAGACTGCATTAGCAAGAGCAGTTTGTTGTCTTCCTTGCTTTTGATTCACATGATTAAAAATGTTTAATAGATCTGGATTCTTAGAAAATAAAAGCTCATAAAAGCGAGTCGTAATGGTAGTTCCATGCTCCTTTAATACCGGTACTGTTGATTTAATGATTTCTATCGTTTTTTCGTTTAACATTGATATCCCTCCAACTACTTTTGTGATATACATAAGGATACAAAGTTAATAATTGCCTTGGAGTGATTTAAATCACTACTGTGGTGACGATTTTGTTACAGATCCTAAATATAAAAACAAAGGTAGCCTATTTTTTTTGGCTACCTTTAAAATTTACGAGCTTATTACTGTTCAACTATTACAGACTCTGTAATTTTTTTATAATCTCCTAAACTACTATCGTAGTTGTCAGGAATAGCTCCATACGTAAACACATATGCTTTGTCTTCGACAATAAATGTACGTTGATTTAACTTAACGGTACCTTGTTCAGAATGATTAAGACTAATTGCCTCATTCCATTCAATACCATTTGAAGTATAATTTTCATTGCTCAAATACTCATATCCCGTATTTGCTGTTGCATACTCAATATATTCATCTAACTTCATTGGTTGTGGCAGAGTTATCATGAACAAAACTAGCTCTTTACTCGTAACATCGTAGGTTAATTTGGTTTGAATGTTTACTGGAAACACAAATCAAATAAGAGCTACATTACGGAAGAAGCTAGTTATTATGAAGAATTCCATAAAATATGTAGTTTTAGACCTAAAAAAAAATTGCATTGGCAATTGCAAATGAGGGACGAGAAGTAGAAAAAATGAGGCTGGGCCAAAAGTCATCTATTCCTGACTTTTGGCCCAGCCTCTTCTTTGCATCAGTTATTTCGATCTTTTTCTCGTTAAAAGCGATCCTGCTAACATGAATGTTGGAATTGCCGATAATCCTAGAATTAATAACCAATCTCTTAGTGCAATGGCAGTTGTATGGAAGATTGGCTGCAGTGGTGGATAGTAGATTACGACAAGCATAAGTAATATTGAAGAAATTACTGCGAATACTAGGTATTTATTTTCAAAAGGATTACGATGGAATACAGATCTTTCACTCCGGCAGTCAAACACATGAATTAATTGAGCCATAACTAGTGTAGCGAAAGCAATGGTTTGAGCGTACATTAATTCATCTGGTTGTCTATTATAAACGATCATAAAGGCAGCCAGTGTCACAATACCAATTAAGAAACCACGGCTGATAATCTTCCATCCTAGCTTCCTAGCAAAAACGCCCTCTTTTGGACTTCTAGGAGCTCTTTTCATCACATCGCTTTCTGCTTGGTCAAGTCCTAACGCCATAGCAGGTAAACCATCTGTTACTAAATTAACCCATAAAATTTGGATTGGAACTAATGGCAATGGTAGAGCAAGGAGCATTGCAAATAACATGACTAAAATTTCTCCTACGTTCGATGCTAGTAAATAACGAATAAACTTTCTAATGTTTTCGTAAATGTTTCTTCCTTCTTTAATTGCTGCTTTAATAGTAGCAAAATTATCATCTAATAACACAAGCGATGATGCTTCTTTCGCAACGTCAGTTCCTGTGATCCCCATAGCAATTCCAATATCAGAAGCCTTAATAGCTGGAGCATCATTGACACCGTCACCTGTCATCGCTACAATATGTCCATTCTTCTGCAGAGCTCTGACTATTTTCAACTTATGCTCTGGAGAAACACGTGCAAATACATAAACGTCCTCAACAATACTTTCTAGTTCTTCATCCGTCATGTCTGAAAGCTCACTACCTTGGATCACTTTTCCATTTTCAGGTAGGATTTCTAATTGTTTAGCAATGGCTTTTGCTGTTACGATATGATCTCCAGTAATCATGACTGTTTTAATACCTGCTTCTCTACATTCAATAACCGCTTGCTTAACCTCAGGTCTTGGCGGGTCTATCATCCCTTGTAGACCAATGAAAATTAAATTACTTTCTGCATCCGCTTCACTATATACTGTTTGCGAGGGCCCTAATGCTTTAAACGCAATCGCAATGGTACGTAATGCTTGTTTACCTAAGTCTTCAATTGCGCCTTCTACTTCATCTTTTAATCGAGTTGATAAAAACTGTTGCTTCTGATCCCATAAAATAGATTCACTGTTTTGTATAAGTACATCTGGTGCACCTTTTGTTACGACAAAACGTTTACCATTTGTATCTCTTACTATAATTGACATCATTTTACGGCTTGAATCGAACGGAAATTCTTTTTCTATAATGAATTGTTCTTCTAATAGCTTCCTCGTCATGCCGGCTTTCATCGCTGATACAACAAGTGCCCCTTCAGTTGGATCACCATCTAATATGAATTCAGATTTCTTTTGCTTAAGTTCTGCATTGTTACATAATAAACCAAAGGTTAACAGTTGTTGCAGGGACTTTACCTCTGATGGATTAACATCCTTATCCCCTTCGTAAAAGCGGCCTGATGGTTCGTAACCAGTTCCACTTACATTCCATGTCGTACCACCAGACCATAAATGTGTAACCGTCATTTTGTTTTGTGTCATTGTTCCGGTTTTATCAGAACAGATTACAGAAGCACATCCTAATGTCTCAACTGCAGGAAGTTTACGAACAATCGCATTATTTTTAATCATTCGTTGTACACCTAGTGAAAGTGCTACTGTTACAATAGCTGGTAATCCTTCTGGAATGGCTGCTACTGCAAGTGATACACCGGCTAAGAACATACTGTAAACGTCATGACCTTGCATAACACCAAGTACGACCACGATAAATGTTAATGCTAATGCAACTGTAATTAAAATCTTGCCTAGTTGCTCAAGCTTTCTTTGAAGAGGTGTTATCATTGTTTCAGCTGACTGAAGTAAGTCTGCAATTTGCCCCATTGCCGTTTTCATTCCAGTAGCAACGACAACACCCACACCTGAACCTCTTGTGACCAATGTACCCATGAATGCCATATTCTCTTGGTCACCAAGACCAATGTTTGTTCCGGAAATTGGCTCAACTCGTTTTTGAACAGGTACTGATTCACCTGTTAAAGCAGATTCTTCAATTTCTAAGCTATTGGAATTTATAACACGAAGATCTGCACTAATTCTGTCTCCACTCGAAAACTTTATCACATCTCCAATAACTAGCTCTTTCGAAGGAATTTTCGACCAAGCTCCTTCACGTAAAGCCATAACTTGAGGGGCTGATAATTCCTTTAATGCTTGCAAGGATTTCTCTGCTTTTCGCTCTTGGAAGAAGCCTAAAAAAGCATTAATAATGACAATCGCAATAATTGCAATGGCATCGATATATTCACCAAGTAGCCCTGAAACAAGAGTAGCAGCAAGTAAAACAAGTACCATAAAATCCTTAAATTGTTCTAAAAACATTAAGAACATGTTTGGTTTTTCAGCTTCTTGAAGCTCATTATAACCAAACTTTTCAATACGACTCTTTACCTCCTTACTGGTTAAACCTTGGTCATAATCTGTGTTGACATGCCTTTCTACATCTTCTGATTTCAGCTCATACCACTTCATCTTTGCATTCTCACACCTTTTCTTCTGAATAATCAAGACGCATGATTGTCCTCTCTCAAGGAAATCTTATTCAGACAAGTTATAAAAAATGCTATACTTATTACAATTGTTACTTTCATGGGGACTTTGGCCATTATGAAAAAACAGTGTTACCTTTTGAAAGGATGTCAAACATGTCATTTGATGGAATTGTTACACGATCAATCACAAAAGAACTTAAAGAAAAACTAACTGGTGGTAGAATTTCGAAGATTTATCAACCATATAAACAAGAGCTATTATTACATATACGTGCAAACGGACAAGCCTATAAACTATTAATTTCTGCCAATCCTTCCTATTCACGCGTTCACTTAACAAATGAGTCGTATGATAATCCTTCAGAGCCGCCGATGTTTTGTATGCTTTTGAGAAAGCATCTCGAAGGAAATGTGATTACATCAATTAAACAAACCGAGATGGAACGTATCATTTCGATTGAGACTCGTGGGCGAAATGAGCTTGGTGATGAAACAGCAAAAACGATAATCATTGAAATTATGGGTAAGCATAGTAACATCGTACTCGTTGATCAGGAGCGAAATATGATACTAGACTGTATCAAACATATCTCTCCTGCTGTCAACCGTCACAGAACTCTATTACCTGGATATGAATATATGAGCCCACCGGCTCAAGATAAACTAAATCCACTTGAAACTGATGAAGAGACTTTTTTGCGTAAAATCGACTTTAATGCAGGAAAAATCAGTCAACAAATCGTATCGATTTATAGCGGTATCTCTCCATTGTTTGCTAATGAAGTTATATCTATTGCAGGTATATCAGGGAAACAAAAACTAGCAAGTACATTTACTAGTTTAGTCTCTAAAGTGAAGAACGAAGAGTATGAACCTGTTATGGTTTCTACTAAGGAGAAGGACTTCTTTTACGTTCTGCCACTTACACATAAAGACGGGGAAGTAAAACAGTTCACTTCTCCAAGTGATATGTTAGACCGTTTTTATTATGGAAAAGCAGAACGAGATCGAGTTAAGCAACAAGGTCATGATCTTGAACGATTTATCCGGAATGAAAAAGAAAAAAACGAAAAGAAAATTAAAAAGCTAGAAAGAACATTAACAGACGCGAAGAAAGCAGAGGAACTTCAGCTATTTGGTGAGCTTCTAACAGCCAATATGCATTTGATCAAAAAAGGCGATACTTCTATAGAGGTTATGAATTATTACGATGAAAATAATGAGATGGTTACTATTCATTTAAATTCTCTCAAAACACCATCTGAAAATGCACAAAGCTACTTTACTAAATACCAAAAAGCGAAAAAGTCCGTTTCGTTTGTGTTAGAGCAAATTGAATTAGCAAAAGCAGAAGTGACCTATTTTGAATCGTTGCTTCAGCAAATGGAAGCAGCATCACCAAAGGATATACAAGAAATTCGCGAAGAATTGCAAGAAGAAGGCTATATTAAAGCCAGGCAAGCAAAAGGAAACAAAAAAAATAAGCCAACAAAACCTATCCTTGAAGAGTATCACTCTACTTCAGGTATCACCATTTTAGTAGGGAAAAACAATAAACAAAATGAATACCTAACAAATAAACTGGCTCATCGTGAGGAACTATGGTTTCATACGAAAGATATTCCTGGATCTCATGTGGTTATACGTAACCAAGAACCAGATGACCAAACGATAATTGAAGCCGCAACCTTAGCAGCCTATTTTAGTAAAGCTAGAAACTCAAGCTCTGTACCTGTTGACTACACAAAAATAAAGCATGTAAAGAAACCAAATGGTTCAAAGCCTGGGTATGTGATTTATGACAATCAGCAAACACTTTATGTAACACCGAGTGGAGATGCTGTGTTGAAATTGAAAAAGTAATGAAAAAGGATAGATTTTGCAGCATGAACACTGCCTAATCTATCCTCTTTTATGCGCTAATATTTAGTTTTTTCGCTTTTTAAGTAAATAAATAATATACATGATCAATCCAACTGACCCGATGAACCAGAATAAAGTACTGATCAATATCTCTGCAATCATGTGGCCAGTTGGATATTTTAAAAATAAGACATAGGTTACGGTGTAAACGATAACTCCTACTAAATATAAGGTTAATGCAATCTTTCCAAATTTAGTAGTCGGCTTTAAAAACTCAAGTATTTTTTGCATGATTAAACCTCTATTTCTGATTCTTTATTTACAGTAATTATACAATAGCATAGAAAGGTCTATCAATTTTATAGATTAACAGGTAATTTATGAGTTTCTATAATCTTCACTGCTGATTTTATTGAACTGTTTGAGAGGTTATTCTTATTGGTAGATTTCAATATCGTCGTTAATGTATCACATAAATGGATTTCACTCGTCTGGCTGTTAATTTGTTTTAGCGCTTCAGATAGAGCAATTAATGGACGTTTATTTCCCGCCATAATACCTTTATTATTTTTAACGATATACCATTGTTCATTTTTTCTAACTGCCTTAAGTTGAATTTTAATTTTCTTACTCTCTACCTTTGTCTCCTTCTTTTCTCGCTTGTTCTCCTCATTTATGTATTTTCTACTAAGCAAGTGTGCCTCTTGTAAAAACTTTTTGTCTTCTACATCATCTTTATAATAAATTTTAACAGTCGGCCTTGCTTCCTTTGTTTTTAAACAATGGTACATAGGTAAGTTGGTGTTTCTAGAAATTAATCCAATATACAGATTGCGTAAATAGTGATAGTAGTTATTTGTTTCTTGCTTCGCAAAAAAGCTACTCCTATTAAACTCTACATTTACGTGATAGAAAAATGAATTGTGTAGATTTTGATTGTCAGTGTAAATATTAATAAGCTCATTTTTTTCACTATCATTCTTTTGGATCAACTCAAATGCTTTCTGTAAAGCAAAGCCTTCAGCAATATTGGAAGTAGGTTTAATGTTCTCAATTGAATAGTGAAACTTTTCTACAAAGCCAAATTCGTTTACTTTCACAATTCCTACTCCAATAATATTCTCTTTGGCTGATCCATCAATAAAGTACTCTATCATTTTCTACACCTACCATTTTGATGTCACTTAGATATTAAGAAAGGGCTGCATCAGCAACCCTAATCATTGTCCTAAAATTAAGTAAGTTTATTATAACTTTACACACATTCCTTGAGTATCCATCAAAGTAACTAGTTAGTTTCATTTTCTAGTAACCAAGGTAATTCAACCTTTATATACAAATCAATTACACTGTTTCCACTCGATTCGATTGTTTGAATACCAACCTTAAAATAACCTTCTAGATTTGGATTACCTATTTCTATTAGTTCTAGCTCTGGCTTTGATAGAATCTTTCCAAAAACCTTATAGGAAGAAATGTAGTAATGCTTATTATCTTCGAAAAAATGACTCACATATGCGTCTTTTCTTAAGTCAGCTCCAAGTTCATGAAACAAAACTTGAACAGATTCTGGAAAACTCAAAATAGCTTCAACGTAGTTTCTGCAATACATACAACCACAATGTTCTTCCTCACCAATAAAGGGGAGGTTTTGATAATAAGAAGATGTTTTAGGAAAATCAATTAGTAGTTTGTAACCTTCGAAGCGTACTGTTTTCTTTCTAGAAAAAGTCCAATCTTGCATAGTTTGAACTCCAGCCTTTTCCATTTTAATTTGTAATATTTGCTATGAACTCACCAATCCCGACTCCTAAATGATAGGATCCAAACCAAATAAAAATTGTTAAAGCTACAGAAATTAAAACTGGATGCTTTTCCATAAGTTTATCAATCTCTTTTATTAAATCCATGTAACCCCCCCACCTTCACCAAAATGATTATTGCTCTAATGTTTTTGCAAATCCTATACTTTTTTCAATAAATCCCATTTTTCGATAAAAAGAGTGGGCTTCCTTTCTTTCAGGGGGATTGCCACTATTTAGGCCGATGCCAGAAGAACCTATACTGATTGCCCACTTCTCCGCTGCACGCAATAATTCTTTCCCAATTCCATTACTTCTATAATCTGTGTCCACTACAAATGCAACTACTCGAACATAGCTACCGTTCATTTCGTAATAGTAACTCGAAACAAGCCCTATCATTCCAACAACTTTTCCATCTATTATTGCAACTAATGTATTGGAATTTCCTCTTAATTGTACTTCCATTTCCTCATTCGTAGTTGGATAACCGAGTTGTCCCATCAGTAACGCTAACTCGGCAACATCGTCTTTAGTTGAATTTCTAATTTCCATCTCTTCGTTTATATGCAACTTGTTTGTCACCTCTTAATACAATTATTAATTTTCATATGACTATTTGCTGAAGAAAGGGAAAATACAATATGAAAATAAAATTATTAACATTTGTATGACCATTCGTAACATCAAGTTAATTGGGTAATAAAACAGAAATATAGCGTTTGTAATAAAAACTATTATACCAATAATAAAAGCTTCTAACGTTTCGATGAGAACATTTGTTTATGCACTGTTCCACATTTGCTGCACTCTATTTTCCTATTCCAACATTGCCTATAGGGAAATGGTGAATGACATTTTTCACACTTTTGCATTCTGTCCCCTCCATGTTGCATTTTACTTAATCTTACCATATATAGTAAAAAGAGTGGAATTAACTCCCACTCTTTTTACGTTTCATTCTATACTACCAACGATGTAATCCATGATTCATCAGCTGGATTTTGTCTCCACTGCTCAAGTCTACCTAAATCCTCTGTTGAGATGAAACCAGTATTCTTCGCAACTTGTGCAAGAGACGTGAACGTTGTTATTGAATGTGCTTCAATCCCTGCTTCTTCAAGTGATACTTGAGATGCTGCTAATTCATACGTAAAAATAGCAGCAATTCCAAGGACTTCACAACCTGCTTCTCTTAGGGCTTTAACAGAGACTAACGAACTACCTCCTGTTGAAATTAAATCCTCGATTACCACGACTTTTTGTCCAGGTTTAAAGGCACCTTCCACTTGTTTTCCTTTTCCATGTCCTTTTGCCTTTCCGCGAACATAACACATTGGTAAATTCAATTTTTCACTTACCCATGCTGCTGGTGCAATTCCACCCGTCGCTGTTCCGGCAATAAGTTCAACGTCAGGAAAATGAGTTTCAATAATATCTTGAAGACCCTTTGCAATGTCTTGGCGAACGTGAGGGTATGACATTGTTAATCGATTATCACAGTATATAGGTGACTTAATACCAGATGACCAAGTGAATGGATCCTGTACTTGCAGTGCAACTGCCCCAATCTCTAATAAGTGCTTTGCAACGAGTTCTCTCATATTGTAATACCCTCCCATTGTAGTTTCATGGATTCATATTTTTCTACTGGATTTAATGCCTTTGTAATACTTCTACCTACTACAATCATACTAGAACCTACTTGATTTGCTTGAAGAGGTGTTGCTATTCTCGTTTGATCATTTGCAGCATCTTCTTGATTCCGTATACCTGGAGTAATCGTTAAAAACTGTTCGCCACAAACTTCTCTTATCATCGGCACTTCCCATACAGAACAAACAACTCCATCTAAGCCGGCTCTCTTAGTAAGATTTGCATAAGATTTTACTGTTTCTTCTAATGATTGTGGAATTAGTAATTCTTGAAGTAACATCTCTTCAGACGTACTTGTTAATTGCGTTACAGCGATAAGCTTAGCTCTTTCACTTCCTAAAGATGTGCCTGCCTCAAGTCCTTCCAGTGCTGCCTCCATCATTCTTCTTCCACCTGCTACATGTACATTCACAAGATCAACACCAAGGGATGCTAAGCTTTTCATTCCTTGCATCACCGTATTTGGAATGTCGTGAAGTTTTAAATCGAGAAATACATTATGCCCTTGACTTTTTAAATAATGAATGACTTCGGGTCCTTCTTTATAAAATAGCTCCATCCCCACTTTTACAAATAGTGATGTTGAACCAAAAGGTTGTAAAAATGCTTTTACTTCCTGTAGGCTATTAAAGTCTAACGCGATGATAAGGGGACGTTTTTGCATTGTCTATTCCAGCTCCTTCCGACACATTCAGAAATATGATCGAATCCTAACTTTTCTAATAAAATTGGGAGTTCATTAATGATCGTAGGACATACAAGTGGATCAACAAAATTGGCTGTTCCAACTGCTACACTGCTAGCACCTGCATACAAAAACTCAATAACATCCTCGGCTGACTGTACTCCACCCATTCCAATTATCGGAATGGAAACAACTTGACTCACTTCATAAATCATACGAATCGCAACTGGCTTAATGGCAGGACCTGAGAGACCACCTGTTTTATTTGCTAAAATGGGCTTCCCAGTTTTCAAGTCTAATCTCATACCGAGTAATGTGTTAATCATCGTTAAACCGTCAGCTCCTGCATTTTCAACAGCCTTGGCCATTTCCACGATGTTTGAAACATTAGGTGAGAGCTTAACATACACAGGCACTTCAGATACTTCTTTTACTTTTCTCGTTACTTCTGCTGCCACTTCTGGAATTGTTCCAAAGGCAATTCCACCTGTTTTCACATTAGGACAAGAAATATTTAATTCTAGTGCCTTAACATTTTTCACCGTTGATATTTCAGAGGCTACCTTTACGTAGTCATCAACTACAGATCCGGCGATGTTTGCAATGATCGGTGTTTCGAACTGTTCAAGCCAAGGTAATTCTTCGCCCATCACTTTTTCTAGACCTGGATTTTGTAAGCCAATTGCATTTAGCATCCCTGATGAAGTCTCTGCAACTCGGGGTGTTGGATTTCCGAACCTTGGTTCAACAGTTGTTGCTTTAATCATAATTGCACCGAGCAAATTTAAGTCATAAAGAGAGGCGTACTCCCTGCCAAATCCAAAACAACCTGATGCAGGCATGATCGGATTTTTTAAGGACAAACCAGGAAGCTCAACTGATAATGTATTCATATAACAACCTCTCCAATCTTGAAAACTGGCCCGTCTGTACATACCTTTTTATATGCATATCCTGTATCATCGTTTGGCACTTTGCACACACAAGCAAAACAAGCTCCAATTCCACAGCCCATTCTCTCTTCTAACGATAGGTATACATTTTGTTCCGGATATCTCATTTCTAATGCACGAAGCATTGGATTCGGTCCACAAGCGTATAGAGTATCAAAGGTAATATGCTTTTCTGTTATTACATTTGTGACAAATCCTTTTATACCATAAGTTCCATCCACGGTTGCTACATACGTATCACCTAGCTGATGAAACTTGGATTCATAGAAAACTTGCTCAGCTGATTGAAACCCTAAAACGTGAATAACGTTAACTCCTCTTTTTACAAGCTGTTTAGATAGTTCATACAGTGGAGGAACTCCAATCCCTCCACCTACTAATAATGCAGTTTCTTGAACGTTCGTTTCATGTACTGGAAAACCATTTCCCAGTGGTCCGAGAACATGGACTTTGTCACCGATTCCTTTTTCAGATAACAGCTTTGTTCCAAACCCTTCTGCTCTAAAAACAATCGTAAATTGTGACTGACTATGATTAATTGAACAAATGCTTATCGGTCTTCTAAGTAAAGGCTCAATGCCTTTTGATAGTTTAATATGAACAAATTGTCCTGGTTCATTCATATTCCCCACAAGCTCTCCTTGTAGGGTTAACTCGAAAATGTTTGATGCTATTTTCTTATGCGAAGTGATGGTCATCCACTCCATGTTGATCATAAAACAGCCACCTCTTTAGCCTTCTGCACAGGCAACATGGATTCAGTATAGAACGTCATAGACTCGATTACTCGTAATATGGCATAGGCTGTATCCAATGAGGTAAGACAAGCGACACCATTTTCAACTGATTCACGGCGAATTCTAAAGCCGTCTCTAGCTGGACGCTTTCCTTTTGTTAAAGTATTAATTACAAATTGTGCCTCTCCTTTTCGAATCACATCTAATAAATTTGGTGTTTCTGATCCAATTTTATTTACTACCGTTACTGGAATGTTGTACTCACTAATAAATGCAGCTGTTCCTTCTGTCGCCATAATGTTATAGCCAATTTGATGAAATCTCTTTGCAATGATTAATGCTTCTTCCTTATCTTTATCAGCAACAGTTAATAAGACAGAACCATACATTGGGATTGAGATACCGGAAGCAACTAAACCTTTATACAATGCTTTTTCTAACGTTACATCTTTACCCATCACTTCCCCAGTTGACTTCATTTCTGGTCCCAACGTGATATCAACTCTTCTTAATTTTGCGAATGAGAAGACTGGAACCTTTACGTATACACCTTCACTTTCAGGGTGATATCCTGTTTCGTACCCAAGTTGCTTAAGAGATGTGCCTAAAATAGATTTTGTTGCCAAGTTCGCCATTGGTACTCCCGTAATCTTACTTAAAAAAGGTACAGTACGACTGGATCTTGGGTTAACTTCCAGTACAAACACTTCATTATTGGAAATAACAAACTGAATGTTTAATAGTCCAATAATATTTAATCCTCTAGCTAGTGAGATTGTATAGTCTATAATTTGTTGCTTTAAATTCTCAGCTAAACTTTGAGGAGGATATACAGCAATGGAATCTCCAGAGTGCACACCTGCTCTTTCGATATGCTCCATAATGCCTGGAATATAAACTGTTTCTCCGTCTGAAATAGCATCTACTTCAATTTCTTTACCTGTTAAGTAACGGTCTATTAACACTGGATGCTCTGGATTAATTCTCACAGCATTTTCCATGTAGTGAAGTAACTCTTCTTCGTGATAAACGATTTCCATCGCTCTTCCACCTAATACATATGATGGACGAACGAGAACTGGATAACCAATTCTATCTGCTACTTTTACTGCCTCATCAACTGATGTTGCCGTTTTTCCTTCAGGTTGTGGAATTCCTAACATTGTTAAGGTGTTTTCAAACTTATCACGATTTTCTGCACGATCTAAATCTTCAAGTGAAGTTCCAAGAATTTTTACACCTTTTTCAGCTAATCCCGCTGCTAAGTTAATCGCTGTTTGTCCACCGAATTGAACAATGACACCTATTGGATTTTCACGTTCCACTACGTGCATTACATCTTCAACTGTTAGCGGTTCAAAATACAACTTATCAGACGTACTAAAATCTGTTGATACTGTTTCTGGGTTATTGTTAATAATAATTGCTTCATAACCCGCTTCTTTTATCGCCCATACAGAGTGCACGGTTGCATAGTCGAACTCGATTCCTTGACCAATTCTTATAGGTCCAGAACCTAGAACTAGTACACTTGGCTTTTCTGTTAAAAGTGATTCATTTTCGTCCTCATAAGTACCGTAATAGTATGGAGTAGAGGATTCGAATTCAGCTGCACACGTGTCTACCATTTTATACACAGGCATAAGTCCATTCTGTTTACGAAGCTCGTATACTTCTGTTTCCTTCATATCCCACAGTTTGGCAATCGTACTATCTGCAAAACCTTTTTTCTTTGCTTTCTTTAAGACATCTAGATTCAATTTATTTTCTTTTAGTTCATCTTCTAATAAGATAATGTTCCAAAACTTTTGCAGGAAAAAGACATCAATCTTACTCCATTCAAAAATTTGCTCAATTGTAACTCCTCTTCTTAATGCTTCTGCGATCACAAACAATCGTTCATCATCAGCTTTTGTAATTCGTCTTTGCAAATCTTCATCAGTTAAGCTTTTCATGTATTCTTGTTCGATATGATATACACCAGCTTCTAGTGAGCGAACAGCTTTTAACAAGGACTCCTCAAGCGTTCTACCTATTGCCATTACTTCTCCTGTTGCTTTCATTTGAGTACCTAGTTTGCGATTTGCAGACTCAAATTTATCAAATGGCCATCTTGGAATTTTTGAAACAACATAGTCTAGTGCAGGTTCAAAGCACGCATATGTTTTACCAGTCACTGGGTTAATCATTTCATCTAGTGTAAGACCAACCGCTATCTTTGCCGCCAGCTTCGCGATTGGATATCCAGTAGCTTTGGAAGCAAGTGCAGATGAGCGACTTACCCTTGGGTTTACTTCAATTACATAATATTGAAAGCTATCAGGATCTAAGGCTAGTTGTACATTACAGCCACCTTCAATTTTAAGCGCACGAATAATTTTAAGAGATGCATTACGAAGCAGCTGGTATTCTCTGTCACTTAATGTTTGGCTAGGTGCTACAACAATAGAATCTCCTGTATGTATTCCAACAGGATCAATGTTCTCCATGTTACAAACGACAATGGCATGATCCGAACTATCACGCATTACTTCATATTCAATTTCCTTGAAACCTGCGATACTTTTCTCTAGTAAACATTGATTTACTGGACTGCTCTTTAATCCACCCACAACTATTTCCTGTAATTCTTCTTCATTTTCACAAATTCCTCCACCAGTTCCCCCTAAGGTATATGCAGGGCGAACAATAACTGGATATCCTACTGTTTTTACAAATTCATAGGCTTCCTCTAATGAATGTATAATCTCACTTTCTGGAACTGGTTGGTTTAACTCGTTCATGAGCTGTCTAAACAAATCACGATCTTCTGCTTGTTTAATAGCGGAAAGCTTTGTTCCTAATATTTCTACTCCACATTCATCTAGTACTCCAGATTCCGATAGTTCAACCGCAAGATTTAAACCAGTTTGCCCACCTAACGTAGGTAAGAGCGCATCAGGACGTTCTTTACGAATAATTCTACTTACAAATTCTACCGTTAATGGTTCAATGTATACTTTATCTGCCATTTCTGTATCTGTCATGATCGTTGCGGGGTTAGAGTTTACAAGAATAACATCATATCCTTCTTCTTTTAATGCTTGGCAAGCTTGTGTTCCAGCATAATCAAACTCTGCTGCCTGACCAATAATAATAGGACCTGAGCCAATTACTAGTATCGTTTTTATATCTTGTCGTTTAGGCATTTGTTAAAACCCCTTCCTTTTTGCTTTTTTCAATCATGTCCAAGAATTCATCAAATAGCTCACCTGCATCCTCTGGACCAGGTGATGCCTCAGGATGGTACTGGACTGTAAATGCTGGATAATCAAGATGGCGTAAGCCTTCAATTGTTCCATCATTCAATGCTGTATGAGTAACCTCTAGTCTCGTTCCTTCAAGAGATGTATCCTCAACTGTGTATCCATGATTTTGTGAGGTAATCGCAACTTTACCAGTTCTAAGGTGTTTTACAGGGTGATTGGATCCGCGGTGTCCGAATTTCATTTTTTCAGTGTTTGCTCCACAAGCTAAAGCAAATAATTGGTGACCTAAACAAATTCCGAAAACAGGAACCTTCCCTAACACATCCGAAATCATTTCAATTGCTTCTGGGACATCTTTTGGATCTCCTGGACCGTTGGAAAGCATGATTCCATCTGGATTTAGCTGAAGGATTTCTTTTGAAGTCGCATTATAAGGTACAACAATCACATCACAATCTCGATTATTTAACTCTCTCAAGATTCCATGTTTCATTCCAAAATCGACAAGAACAACACGATTACCTCTACCTGGACTTGGGTATGGATCCTTCGTTGATACTTGACTAACTTGATTGATTGGTAAGCTTGTAGCCTTTAATTGATCAATCACTTCCTCTGGTTTCATGTCGATACTACAAATTGCCCCTTTTAACGTGCCGTGCCTACGAATAATTCTTGTTAATTTTCTTGTATCAATACCCGCTAAGCCTGGGATATCTTTTTCTTTAAAATACTCATCAAGTGTGAACTGACTTCTCCAGTTAGATGGAATTTCACATACTTCTTTCACAATAAACCCAGAGATTGCTGGTCGTATTGACTCAAAATCATCACGGTTAATTCCGTAATTACCAATAAGAGGATATGTTAATGTTACGATTTGCCCACAATAAGATGGATCAGATAAAATCTCTTGATAGCCAGTCATTCCTGTATTAAATACAACCTCACCTATTGAATCTGTTAAACTACCAAAGCCCTCTCCTATAAAAACAGTACCATCCTCTAAAATGAGTTGTCTTTTCATACTGTAGCACTCTCCTTTTCCCATACAACTTTTCCTGAAACGATTGTCATTACAGGCCAACCCTTACAATTTAGTCCTGTAAATGGTGTGTTTTTTCCTTTAGATACAAAATTAATAGGGTCTATTCTGTTTTCTGCATCTAAATCAATGACTGTCAAATCTGCCTCAAAGCCAATTTCAAGTCTTCCAAATGGTAATTGAAAAGCTTCTGCTGGTTTTATTGTCAAATATTCAATTAGTTGTTTTAATGTTGATTTCTTTTTCTGTACAAAGTATGTGTATAGAAGTGGAAAAGCTGTTTCGAGTCCTACAATTCCAAATGGCGCGAGCTGCATTCCTTCCGCTTTTTCTTCTTTTGTATGAGGTGCATGATCAGTTGCAATAAAATCGATCGTTCCATCTAGTAAACCGTCAATTAATGCTTGCTGATCTTCTTTAGAACGTAATGGTGGATTCATTTTGAAGTTTGGGTCTAATCCAGGGATATCTTCTTCACATAGCAATAGATGGTGAGGTGTTACTTCTGCTGTGACCTTGATTCCAGCTTTTTTTGCATCTCTAATAACACGAACCGATTCCTTTGTGCTTACATGGCATACATGGTAGTGTACACCTGCTGCTTCAGCTAATAGGACGTCCCTGGCAATTTGGACGCTTTCACAGATTGAAGGAATACCATTCATGTTGTGTTTACGTGAGAATTCACCTTCATGCACAGAGCCCTTGTTAATCAGTGTATTGTCTTCACAATGTGCGACAATTGTCATATCAAGTTCTGCTGCTTTTTTCATTGCTTCATACATAACTAAAGCTGATTGCACACCTACTCCGTCATCTGTAAAAGCAAAGGCTCCTGCTGTTTTCAGTCCATCAAGGTCAGTAATGGTTTCTCCTAACTGGCGGATTGTAATTGACCCATACGGAAGGACACGTACATGTGCTGTTTCTTTTATACGTGTTTGTAACCATTCCATTTGTTCCTTTGTATCTGGAACTGGCCTAGTATTCGGCATTGCTGCAATCGTTGTAAATCCACCTTTTGCTGCTGCTAACGTACCTGTTTCAATCGTTTCCTTGTGTTCCCCACCCGGCTCACGTAAGTGAACATGTAAATCTACTAAACCAGGGATTAAAAGATTGTTTTCTAAGTCTATGATGTCTTCTATACCTGTTGGTTGAATGTTGTTACTAATCTCTGAAATGATTCCATCCTTGATCTTTACTTCAATTGCTTCCATTTCTCCATGTTCGTTAACCATCAAACCATTTTTTAGTATTGTCTCCATCATTAATCTCCCCTTTTGCTTAATAATGCTCTCTTAAGTACAGCCATTCTAACAAAAACACCATTTCTCATTTGTGTAAAAATTCTAGAACGCCCACATTCTACTAAACTATCTGCAATTTCTACATTTCGGTTTACAGGTGCTGGATGCATGATGATGCTACCAGACTTCATCGTCTTTTCTCTCTCTACTGTTAATCCATACATGTGATGATACTCCAAAGAAGTAAGACCCATTTTTTCTTCATGTCGTTCATGTTGGATTCTGAGAAGCATGACGACATCTGCTTCTTGAACTGCATCATCTAGTTGAACATAAGAACCATAAGAGTTATTTACATCTTGCCATTGCTTCGGACTGGAGAAGCTTACTTTTGCCCCTAATCGTGTTAAAGCTTCTGCATTGGATCTAGCCACTCGGCTATGAACGATATCGCCAACAATGACAACATTTAATCCTTCAAATTTTCCATATTCCTGTTTAATGGTATATAAATCGAGAAGAGATTGAGTTGGGTGATGCCCACAACCATCTCCAGCATTTAAAATGGGAATGTTTATGAATGGCAAAAGGTCTTTGAAGTATTCATCTTGGCCATGTCTAATTACTAGTGCATTCACTCCGAGAGATTCGAGAGTTTTGACGGTATCGTAAAGTGTCTCACCTTTTTGTACACTTGATTGATCTGCCTCAAAGTTTATAACCTGCAGACCAAGTTTCTTCTCAGCAACTTCAAAGCTTACTTTTGTTCGAGTGCTATTTTCAAAAAATAAATTCGCAACAAACTTATCCCTTTCAGCAATCCATTTTTCACCTTGTTCAAACCTTGTCGCTTGCTCCAGAAGTTCGTGGATTTCTAAAACGGATAAATCACTCATCTTTACTAAATGCTTCACGGTTACTTTTTCACTTTGACTCAGTAGTTTTTCCATCAATATAGCCCCTCCATCTTCGCAGTTGCCTAGAAATCCTTATAAAAAATACACCCTTTCAGTATATAGAAAGGGTGTGATTGTAGGGCGAAGACTAGAAATGAATAGTCTTCTCCCATTAACACCCTTTTAAGCCTCTCTGGACCTGTTTAAAAGGTGAATCTTTTATGCAGATTTTTTTCCAATGTTGTACATATCGCCTGCTACTTCTTCTCTACCAGGTAAAATTACATTTAAGATAATTCCTAGAATTGCGGCAAGTGCCATACCGTGTAGTTCAAAGCTATTAGAGAATTTAAGCATTGCTCCTCCGATTCCAATTACAAGGATCACTGATGATACGATTAGATTACGGTTGATTGCTAAGTTCACTTTAGAATCAATCATCATTCGTAGTCCAGATGATGCGATAATACCGAACAGTAGAATCGATACCCCTCCCATTACTGGTGTAGGAATTGAACTAATTAGTGCACTAATTTTACCGATAAATCCGAATGCAATTGCGAATATAGCAGCTCCTGCTATTACAAACACACTGTACACTTTTGTAATTGCTAGTACACCAATATTTTCACCATACGTTGTATTTGGTGGTCCACCGATAAGTGATGCAATAATTGTCGCTACTCCATCCCCCATTATAGAACGATGTAGACCTGGCTTTTGAATTAAATCACGTTCTACAACTTTACTTAATACCATCTGGTGTCCGATATGTTCTGATAAAGTAACGATCGCAACAGGAACCATTAAGGCAACAATCGTCCATGAAAAATCAACTCCAGTATAAAACGTTACGAATTCTGGAATTTGAAACCATTTTGCATCTAATACTAGATTAAAATTAACAAGTCCTACAAATATTGAGTAAATGTATCCACCAACGATCCCTAATAGTACAGGAATTAAGCTTAGGAAACCTTTCTTCAAGAAAACTGAGAAACCAATTACCAGCAAAAGTGTTACAAGAGCTGCAGAGAAATGTAATAGGCTGTACGTAGTTGAATCACCTGGGTTTTCTAACATAGCCATATTAACTGCTGTACCTGCGAGACCTAATCCGATTACAATAATGATGGGGCCAACAACGACTGGTGGTAATAAGCGCATTAACCATTTGTGTCCTACGCCTTTAATTATAAGAGCAACGATCGCATATACGATACCTGACAAGAAGCTTCCTAACATTGCTGCTTCTGGTCCACCTAACGCTTGCGCCGAGATTATAGGTGCGATAAAGGCGAAGGATGATCCTAAATAGGCTGGTACTTGACCTCTTGTTATTAGCAAGAACGCTAGTGTTCCAAGTCCACTTGAGATTAATGCAACTGCTGGACTTAATCCTGTTAAAAACGGTACTAATACTGTTGCTCCGAACATCGCGAATAAGTGCTGAAAGCTTAATGAAAACCAATTTATTGCTGAAGGCTTTTCGTGAATGTCTAATACAATATCTTTTCTTGATTTCATATGTGTAACCCCCTAAATTATGAATCTACCTTACTTGCTTTTACAAAAATAAAACCTCTTTGCTTGTACGCAAAGAGGTAGAGTACACTTCCTATACTAGAAGTGAGTTTTCTACCCTTTGCTAGCCTCACGGGACTACCTTAAAAGGGTTATATTTCATGAATAGTGACTTGCTCAACACCATCATTTTCTATTAATTCAACTTCAATTTTTTCTGAACTTGATGTCGGTATATTTTTACCTACGTAATCAGCTCTAATCGGCAATTCGCGATGACCACGGTCTACTAGAACTGCCAGTTGGATTGTAGCAGGTCTACCAATATCCATGATTGCATCCATCGCCGCTCTAACAGTTCTTCCGGTAAATAAAACGTCATCTACTAAGATCACCTTTTGATTTGTTATATCAACTGGAACGTTTGAGCCTCTTACTAAAGGTTCATTGTCTTCTGTTTTCTTCGTTAAATCATCACGATATAGTGTAATATCCACTTCACCAACAGCAACCGCATTTCCTTCTATTTGCTCAATTCGTTCAGCTAATCTCTTTGCAAGTGGAATTCCTCTCGTTTTGATTCCAACGATTACACAATTTTCAATCCCTTTATTTCGTTCAATGATTTCATGCGCAATTCGAGTTAAAGCACGTCTAATTGCTTGTTCGTCAAGTAAAATAGCTTTTTGTGTCATAAACTTTCACCTCTCTTCTTAACCCTGAAGGGACAAAAAACCCTCTCACCGAAAGTGAGAGGGTTTTAGGGCAAACAAAAGGCTAGAGTAATCCTCCTGCTTGTCTAATCCGTTTCCTTCTCAGCCTCACGGGACTGTGTTAAAGGGTCTATGCTATTGAAGTTATTATCTCAGTGAACGCGAAGTTTGTCAACTTCTTTTTCGTAACCAATCTAATACGTCTTCAAATTCTTGTGGAAGTGGTGCTTCAAATTGTAAATATTCCTTAGTTCTCGGATGCTCGAAACCAAGAATACCAGCGTGAAGTGCTTGACCGTCTAGTTCTATTGTTTTCCTCGGTCCATACTTTGGATCACCCGCTAATGGATAACCAATATATTTCATATGAACACGAATTTGATGTGTTCTTCCAGTCTCCAATTGACATTCTACAAATGTAAAGTCTTTAAAGCGTTCAAGAACTTGGAAATGGGTTACGGCTTCCTTACTGTTCTTTTCCGTTACAGTCATACTTTGACGATCTTTTTCATCTCTACCAATTGGAGCATCTATCGTTCCTTTATCGTGTGGAATTACACCATGAACAATTGCTTTATATCTTCTTGTTACTGTTTTTTTCACAAGCTGATTAACTAGCGATTCATGTGCCATGTCATTTTTGGCAACCATTAGTAAACCTGAAGTATCTTTATCAATACGATGCACAATACCTGGTCTCATTACACCATTAATACCAGATAAATCTTTGCAGTGAGCCATTAATCCGTTTACAAGTGTACCGGTAGTATGACCTGGAGCTGGATGTACGACCATACCGCGCGGTTTATTCACAACGAGAACATCTTCATCTTCATAATAGTACTGTAGGTCCATTTCTTCAGGTAAAACGTCAAGCGGCTCTGGGTCTGGAATGTTTATAACGATTTCATCGCCAGTTTTCCCTTTATAATTTCCTTTAATCGGTTGTCCATTCACACTTACTTGATTATCTTTAATCCATTGCTGAACTTGTGAACGTGACCAACTTTCATTTAAAGTAGAAAGAACTTTATCAATTCTTTCTAAATGCTGTTCTTCATTAATTGTGTATGTCACCTGTTCCATGTTGTTTCTCCTTTTCTTGCTTGCCTTCAAGGATTGTATGAATAAAGAACAATCCTACACCAATTACTAATGCAGAGTCTGCGACGTTAAAGATCGGAAAGTCATATGAAAAAATGTATGTATTTATAAAATCTACGACTTCCTTACGAAATAAACGGTCTATAAAATTTCCAATTGCTCCGCCTAGCATTAATCCAAGAGACCAGCCCATTAATTTCTCATCATGCTTTAAACGTTTAATAAAAACAATGATTCCTGCAACAACAATAATTGTTACTACATAAAAGAACCACATTTGTCCTTGTAGAATCCCCCATGCAGCTCCTCTGTTACGGTGAGAAGTTAAGTATAAGAAGTTCTCTATTAATGTAATATTTTCTCCATATTCCATATATTTAACAACAAGCCATTTTGTAAATTGATCAATGATGATTACAATTAGCGCAATTAAATAATATACCAACACATGCTCCCCCGATTCTATAAGATACGTTCTGATTTTAACATACAAAACAAGGTACATACAATGAATACTGGTTTCATAATTCTTGATAGACCTCTTATTCAAACTGTGGAAGCAAAAATCATTCTTTTAATTTTACGAGCTTATTTTCACTTTGTCGTCCAAAATAGATGATTTACGAGCGAATCTGTTATATTTGCGATCCGATATAGAAATTTATGAGCAAATTACTTTATATATATAATTTTTAATGAAAGAGGCTTGTCTCTGTTTCTAGAGATTACAGATGATCATGGAGCTTCTGCTATTCAAATAAAAGAATAGACGCCTCAATTGATATGAAGCGTCTACCTATAATAATCATATCCTTACTAAATCTTGGAAGCTAAAGTCAAAAATACTGCGTGCTGTGGGGAGTGTTTTTAGTTTGTTTAGAGGAATTCTCTCACCTGTATCCTCACATATACCATATAATCCATATTCAAGTTTTAATAGTGCTCTATCAACATCTTGAAGGTCATCATGAATATGTTTTTGGATAAGATGCTTTTTTTCATATAATGAATTTGTAAATAGGGGCTCGTTAAAAAAATGTTCCGTTGTATTTGTTTCGTCCTTCATTAATCGACTTTCGAGTTCTTGTTTCATCATGAGAAGTTCAGAGTGAATTTCAGTAAATTCAATGTTCATTCAGCAAGCCTCCTCTTCGATGTATCTTACGTACTAGTGTGTCCGAGTCGCTAAAAAAAACAATCTACAACTTTTTCCTTTGTACATACATTTCGTTCTCTAATCCTTGGTTTTTGACGGTAGACCTCTTTAAACATGATCTATTGTAAGTGACAATTAAGCCCTTTATTTGAATCCAAACTACCTATTCCCAAATCTCTAATGAAGTTAAACATATTGGCCCTGTCAAAAAAAAAGAAGAGGCAATGGAGCACTCTTTGCCTCCACAGCCTCTCTATTCTTATGCAGTATAGCTAGTGTTTATAACAGTTGCACAACGAGTACATAATGTTGGATGCTCTTCGTTCTGTCCTACTGTTGGTGTGACAATCCAACATCTATCACACGTTTCACCTTCCGCTGCCGATACAACAATCGCAACCTCTTCAAATACTTGTGCATCTTCAGGAGCTTGATCAAGAGAACCGCTCTTTTCCACATGAGAAACGATAAAGAGTTGTTTTAAATCTTCTTTGATTGAGTCAAGTAATTCATTTGAACGATCATTTGTGTAAAGCTTTACACTTGCTGTTAATGATTTACCGATGATTTTTTCATTTCTTGCTACTTCTAAGGCTTTTAATACTGAATCACGAAGCTCCATGAACTGATCCCATTTCTTTTCTAACTCATCGCTATTTGCGATTTCCATTGAGTTTGGCATATCGACTAGTTGAACGCTTTCTTCCTTCATGTTAGGAATGTATGCCCACACTTCATCTGCTGTATGAGAAAGAATTGGAGAAACAAGCTTTGTTAATGAGAGTAATGATTCATACAGCACTGTTTGAATACATCTACGATCATGTTGATCTTCTGCCTCAATATATAAAATATCTTTCGCAAAGTCTAAATAGAATGAACTTAGTTCAATCGTACAGAAGTTATGAACCGCATGATATACTGCGGCAAAATCATACGTTTCATAAGACTTTTTAACTTTATCAATTAACTTGTTAAGCTTCACAAGCATATATTGATCCACTTCTCGTAAATTATCAAATGAAACAGCATTTGTCTCATGGTTGTAATCAGCTAAGTTTCCAAGTAGGAAACGGAATGTGTTACGGATTTTACGGTATACCTCTGCTACTTGCTTTAGGATAGCATCTGATACACGAACATCTGACTGATAATCAACAGATGCAACCCATAGACGCAGGATATCGGCACCTAGTTGGTTCATTACCTTGTTAGGTACAATTACGTTACCAAGTGATTTACTCATTTTACGACCTTCACCGTCTAGAACAAATCCGTGACTTAATACTCCTTTATATGGAGCTTTACCTGTTACTGCAACGCTTGTGGACAGGGAAGAGTTAAACCAACCACGATATTGGTCAGAACCTTCTAGATATAAATCAGCTGGTCTTTGTAAGTCTTCTCTTTCTTCAAGAACTGATTGATGAGAGGATCCTGAATCAAACCAAACATCCATAATATCTGTTTCTTTAGTAAAATTACCATTAGGGCTTGATGAATGTGTAAAGCCTTCTGGTAATAAGTCTTTGGCTTCTCTTTCAAACCAAACATTTGAACCATGTTCTCTAAAGAGTTTCGAAACGTGCTCAATTGTCTCATCTGTGATGATTGGTTCACCTGTTTCACCGTAGAAAACGGGAATCGGAACACCCCATGCACGTTGACGAGAAATACACCAATCTCCACGATCGCGAACCATATTAAAGAGTCTTGTTTCTCCCCAAGCTGGAACCCACTTTGTTTCCTGAACTGCTTCTAATAATTCTTCTCTTATATTTGCAATAGACGCAAACCATTGAGCTGTAGCTCGGAAAATTGTTGGCTTCTTCGTTCTCCAGTCATGTGGATAAGAGTGAGTGATAAATGATAGCTTTAACAATGCTCCAACTTCTTGAAGTTTTTCTGTAATTGGCTTATTTGCTTCATCATAGAATAACCCTTCAAAACCAGGTGCTTCGCTCGTCATATATCCTTTCTCATCAACAGGACATAATACGTCTAATCCATATTTTTGACCAACAATAAAATCGTCTTCACCATGACCAGGCGCTGTGTGTACACATCCTGTACCTGATTCAGTTGTAACATGTTCACCAACCATAACAAGTGAATCACGATCATAAAGTGGGTGTTTTGCAACTACTTGTTCTAATTCAATACCTTTTACTGTTTTTACAACTTGAACGTCGTTCCATTCAAGCACTTTTGTTACTTCTTCTAATAATGCTGAAGCGACAACATATTTCACACCATCTACAGCTACGACACTGTATTCTAATTCTGGATGTAAAGAAATCCCTAGGTTTGCTGGAATTGTCCATGGAGTCGTTGTCCAGATGATGATTTTTTCCTCTCCATCAAGAACTCCTTTCCCATCCTTCACATCAAATGCAACATAAATGGATGCAGAACGCTTATCTTGATATTCAATTTCAGCTTCAGCAAGAGCTGATTCACTTGAAGGTGACCAGTAAACGGGCTTAAGTCCTTTGTAGATATAACCCTTTTTGGCCATTTCACCGAATACTTTAATTTGCTGTGCTTCATATTCAGGTTTCAGTGTGATGTAAGGATTAAACCAATCGCCACGAACTCCTAAACGCATAAATTGTTCACGTTGATTATCAATTTGATCATATGCATATTCTTCACAAAGCTTACGAAATTCTGCTACTGATAATTCTTTTCGGTTTACTTTCTTATTTTTCGTTAGTGCAGTTTCAATCGGAAGTCCATGTGTGTCCCAACCTGGTACGTAAGGAGCACAATATCCTGTCATTGATTTGTATCTTACAATAAAATCTTTTAGGATTTTATTTAGTGCATGCCCAATGTGGATATCACCATTTGCATAGGGTGGTCCATCGTGTAAAACATATAATGGTTTATCTTTTGTGTGTTCTTGAACTTTTGCATAAATATCCATTTCAGCCCATCTTGACTGAATTTCCGGTTCACGAGCGGGAAGATTTCCACGCATCGGAAATTCTGTTTTTGGCATAAGTAACGTATCTTTGTAATCCATTTCAATTCCTCCAATTTTCTATCATTCTCATCATTTCCTAAAGGTACTTGTTGTAATCTTTACCTCGGAGATGAACAATCGTAAAAAGAAATAAAAAAAGCCCTTCTCTCCCAAAAGGGACGAGAAGGACTCGCGGTACCACCCTTATAGACCTATTTATTTAAAGCATAAGTCCACTCAGCATTCGTAACGGGAATGAATCGCCATGTCCTACTGCAATGTTCAGCATGGAACTCAAGGGTGATTTTCGTTCTCTTAGTCTGTATCGAGCTCACACCATCCTCGATTCGCTTACACAGTGGGTTTAAAAGAAGTACTGTCCCTATCAACGTCTATACATTTCTTCACTTATTCACAATTGTTGTTAATGAATTATATGAAAAAAAAGGTATTTCGTCAAGAGAATTAATCAATATCCGCATCCAATTGTGGAACTTTAACTTCCTTGTTCAATTCCATTAATTCATCCCAGTCATCCGTATCAAGCATTTCCAACTGAGCTTGAATTAGCATTCTGAAACGATTACGGAACACTTTAGATTGCTTTTTTAACTCGTCAATTTCAATTGCAACTTTTCTAGCTTTTGTTAATGATTCGTTAATGATTCGATCAGAATTCTTTTCTGCCTCTTTTACGATAAGCTTTGCTTCTTTTGTTGCATTTCGTTTTACTTCTTCAGCTGTCTCTTGCGCGATTAAAATAGACTTATTTAATGTCTCTTCAATATTAGAGAAGTGACCAAGCTTTTCTTTTTGCTCGTTTAGCTTCTCTTCTAGCTCTTTTTTCTCACGAATAACCATCTCATAGTCTTTAATGACTTGGTCTAAAAACTCATTCACTTCGTCTTCATCATAGCCACGAAATCCTCTAGAAAACTCTTTGTTATGAATATCCAATGGTGTTAAAGGCACGTATGCCACCTCCAGCTAATCTCTTTTATATGAAACTTAGAATTTCACCCTTTGGCACAAGGTGCTGCCAAGTTTTTATACAATTTCTATCTTAATTCGACAAAAATATTCAATTTCCTTCTTATTATGAAATTTTTTATAAAATTATTTGGATTTCGTAACTTTTATTCTCCACTTGTCTCTCTTTGTTTTACCTTCAATGGTCGTTAACTTACATCTACCATAACCTCTTACAGAAATCATATCTCCTTCTTGACATTCGAAGGCTGTTTCCTCAACCTTTTTCCAATTCACTTTTACTAGACCAGCGTTTATAAGGGGGGAGGCCTTCGATCTAGAAAGATTAAACGCTTCTGCAACGATTACATCTAATCTCATAGATGAAACTGTACACGATTCCTCTTTCCAACTTTCAGCTATATGAATGATTGCGGAAAGATCCTTCTCAATGAGCTTAATCTTCGCTTTTCCAATCGATTGTAAGTTCATTAAAATATAGTCTGCTACTTCTTTTGCTACTATAATTTGTATTTGTTGTTCTTCAGCTAAAATATCACCAAATTTAGATCGTTTTAAGCCAAGCGACATTAAAGAACCTAATACTTGAGGATGTTCAATATTCACAAACTTATGAGGATAATCAATTTCAAATAACTTTATCGAATAGTCATCTGTTTCTGGTGTATAATAGCTCGGATAAAGAAGTGCCCTTTTTCGTTCAACATAATCAGCACCACCAAAGAATTGAACGACCACATCTGTTGATGAACCGATAATACTAGTTACAATCTGCTGTTCCCTCGGATCTAAAAAATCCGTCAATTTCGGACTATAGGAATGTAAGGCATATTCTTTCCATTCTAGAACATGATCAATAAAAGCATGCTCTTCCGGCCGAAAATGTTGATATATAGACATGTGTTTCTCTCCAATACTTAAACCTTAGCATTTTAATGTTTGTTCTAAGAAGAAAAATTAATTCTTCTTTAAATCAAGGCTCTTTTAAACAATAATGTTGATTTCCATGGAAGGTACTCGCCGGATACCGCGGACGTTGTTATTCTACTCGTCGCTTGATCCTGCATGAGTCTCAACAGCCTCAGCTGCACCCGCAGGAGTCTCGCACCTTCCATTACAATCAACATATAGCTAAAAATCATCTTTAACATAGCCTGAATCTAAAAAAGAGAATCGATAAGTAGATTCTCTTCTTAAATTAATCCTAGCATCCTAAAAAGTGCAATTAGACCTTCACTTGCAAAGTTCAATAAGAAAATGGCTACGATTGGTGAAATATCGATCATACCTAAAGGTGGAATAAACTTTCTAAACGGCTCTAAATATGGTTCACAAATCTTTGATAAAAATCTACCGAATCCAGTTTCTCTAGCATTAGGAAACCAAGATAATAAAATATAAACAATCAATGCATAAGAGTAAAACTTTAAAAGGTTTAGTAATAATAATAACAACGTATCCACTTGCTAAACCACCTCAATTCTTAATATTCTAATTCTGTATCGCCTTCATAATTCGAAATGTTACCTGAGACATCTACATTATCAGGAGTACAAAGGAAAATATTCATTCCGATTTTTTGCATATCCCCGCCTACTGCATAAACGGTTCCACTTAAAAAGTCCACAATACGAACTGCTTGATCATGTGAAATTCTTTGCAAATTAATGACGACAGAGCGCTTGTTTCTCAGATGATCTGCAATCTCTTGAGCTTCTGAATACGATCTCGGTTCAAATAAACTCATCTTAGATATGGACTTAGGGACACTTTGCAAGTTTACAACATTTTGTTTGTTACTTACTTGGTGCTTTTTCGAACGTGATGCAGGAACAATTTCTTCTTCCTCATACATATCATCCTGCTCATTGTAATCATATTCCTCTTCTAAAGCAAAAAAATTCTTTAATTTTGATTTCATTGTCATTTTAAAATCCTCCTAGAATTCCTTTCCAACTAATGATGTTCCAATACGTATGTATGTTGCACCCTCTTCAATGGCAATTTCATAGTCATTTGACATCCCCATCGAGAGTTCGGTACAAGGTGCATATTCTAAGTTTAGAGCTTGTACTTCTACCTTCAATTCCCTTAAGGATGAGAAACAGTTTCTTATCAGTATTTCATCATCAGTAAAAGGAGCCATTGTCATTAAGCCAACTACTTTTACTTTATCAAACTGACCTACTTCTTTTATGAATGGTACTACCTCTTGCAAAGATAAACCATGTTTAGAGTCTTCTCCTGAAGTATTCACTTGAACAAAACAGTTAACTGGTTTTTTAGCTCTTTTTTGAATTTCATTTGCAAGAGAGATGCGGTCTAAGGAATGTATATAACTTACTTCATTCACAATATTTTTAACTTTTCTCGTTTGAAGTGAACCGATGAAATGCCATGTAGCTTTTTCTCCTAATTCACTTTTTTTCTGCAATAACCCTTCTTCTCTATTTTCACCAAGGTGAGTAACTCCAGCTTTCAAGCTTTCTTTTGCAGTGTTTGTACTTACATACTTTGTTACAGCAATTATAGAGATTTCATTAGGATTACGGTTAACTTTTTCACATGTATGTGTAATTTTCTCTTGAATGCGCTGTAAGTTTTCTTTAACAGACAAAGAATTTCAATCCTCCCTGTAACCTATAAAACTCATCATTCTTCCAGTGATCCCCTTGTCTCTTCGATGTGAGAAAAACTTATCTTCCTCGCAGGAAGTACAATAAGATGAGAAGCTAATGTTTTCAGACTTAACACCAGCTCTTATCAGTATCAGTTTATTCAATATTGCTAGATTTAAACGATATTGTCCAGTTGAAACTTCACTATATACGGAAGAATCTTCAGTACTTAGTACATTTTTCACTTCATTTATCACAAAATCGTCAACTATATAACAACAATCTCGGATTGACGGACCAATAGTAACTAAGATTTCGTCAAGTCTAACACGTTCATTTTCTACTATATTTTGAATCATATTAGAGGCTATTTGTTTGACTGTTCCTTTCCACCCTGCATGAGCTAGTCCAACAATCTTTGATCTAGGAACATAGAAGTAAAGTGGAACGCAGTCTGCATAACAAGAGGTTAGCAATAGATTCGGTTCATCTGTATAAATACCATCAGTACTCGGAATAGCGCTCTCATAGTCTAGTACACCCTTACCGCCATCTAGGCTTGTAACCTTTATTACCTTAGCGTCATGTACTTGATCGGAACAAATAAATTGTGTTGTTTGAAATCCTGTTAAATTACCTAATTTTTTTCTGTTTTCAATTACGTGTTCTTTATTGTCGTTTACGTGTAAGCCTAAATTAAATGATTGGTAAGGTGCGGTACTCACTCCACCATTCTTAGTTGTAAATCCTGCTACCAGGTATGAGTCTAAGTTTTGCCACTCGGAGATTAACATAATTTCGGATTGATTCAATGTGAAAGGCTCCATTGTTAGCTCCTTATGCGTAGTTTTTTCTACAATATCGTACATTTTTCATATAAAGGGAAAATATCCCTCGACACTATTCTATCATAAATGACGAATAAGAGGTGAACTCATTTTCCCTAATGATTACTTTAAATTAATTGGTGATTTCCTTGAAGTCATCTTGAGATTGATAAAATCTAACAAGAATAACATCAGTACCTATTTTTACAATATTTCTCCATGGAATTACGACTTCTTCATCTCTACCAATAAATCCAAACATTTTTGCCGAAGTCGCAATGATGATAGAATCAATCTTTCCTGTTGTTGTATTAATTTCTAGATCATTGATATTTCCCAGTTTCTTCCCATCCGCTACATTTACGACATCCTTTAGCTGAAAATCAGATATTTTCAACATACCGTCACAACCTCTCTTAAATCCGTTTATATTTCCGATTTCATCCTCCATTCATTATATGTTGCAAGTTTCATTAATCATTCGAAAAATAGACAAAAATAAAAAGAACTGCCTTTAAGACAGTTCTATGATTGAATGTTTTTATTCATTTGTCTAATCGCAGCTTTTTCTAGTCTCGATACTTGAGCTTGAGAGATTCCAATTTCTTCAGCAACTTCCATTTGTGTTTTACCTTGGAAGAAACGTTTCCGTAAAATTAGCTTTTCACGGTCATTTAGACGTCTCATACCTTCTTTTAATGCGAGCTCTTCAATCCATTGGATATCCTTATTCTTGTCATCACTTAGCTGATCCATGACATAAATAGGATCACCGCCGTCATTATAAATCGGTTCAAATAGAGAAACTGGATCTTGAATCGCATCAAGAGCAAATACGATTTCTTCATGAGGAACACCTAACTCCTTGGCAATTTCAACAGCTGTAGGCTCCTTTGAAGTTTCGCTCATTAATCGCTCTCTAACTTGAAGAGCTTTATAAGCAATATCTCGCAATGATCGTGATACTCTAATTGGGTTATTGTCACGTAAATAACGTCTAATCTCCCCAATTATCATAGGTACAGCATATGTTGAGAACTTAACATTTTGGCCTAAATCAAAGTTATCAATTGATTTCATGAGCCCAATGCATCCAACTTGGAACAAATCATCAACATATTCTCCTCTATTATTGAATCGTTGAATGACGCTGAGAACAAGACGCAGGTTCCCATTCACTAATTCTTCCCTTGCTGAAAGATCTCCATTTTGCATTTTCTTGAAAAGCTCTCTCATTACATCGTTTTTGAGTACTGGAAGTTTTGAAGTGTCTACACCACAAATTTCTACTTTATTTCGAGTCAATTCTTTCCCTCCTAACAGGAGTTGCTGTACAAAGTAAAGTATCTCCTTTGAAGGGAAATTTATGCACATCGTTTCATGAACGATTTACCCAAATTGGTAAAAATAGTCTGATCAATGCTTGATATTCCTACTATTTGTCCTCTAAAAAAAAAAATATGTACTATACCATTTTGTTGAATTCTTTACGAAGTCTTTTTATGATTCTCTTTTCTAGCCTTGAAATATAACTCTGAGAAATTCCCAACATATCTGCTACATCTTTTTGTGTCTTTTCTTCTCCGCCAATTAGACCAAATCGAAGCTCCATAATTTGTTTTTCTCGGTCGTTTAATTGGTCCAATGCTTTAATTAATAACTTCTTTTCTACATTTGCTTCTAAATCTTTCGTGATAATATCTTCTTCAGTCCCAAGTACATCGGATAACAATAATTCATTTCCATCCCAATCAATATTAAGAGGCTCATCAAAGGATACTTCAGATCGAATTTTATTATTACGTCGTAGATACATTAAAATTTCATTTTCAATACAACGTGACGCATATGTTGCAAGTTTGATCTTCTTTTCAGGATTAAATGTATTAACAGCTTTAATTAAACCAATCGTGCCGATACTAATTAGATCTTCTATATTAATTCCCGTATTTTCAAATTTACGAGCAATATATACAACTAACCGGAGATTACGTTCTATTAAGATTGATCTTGTTGCTTTGTCTCCTTGAGGGAGCTTTTTTAATAGTACTTCTTCTTCTTCCTTTGTGAGCGGTGGAGGAAGAGCCTCGCTACCACCAATATAATATATTTCGTCAGTCTTCAATCCAAATTTCATTAAAAGCTTATACCACCATACTGTTAGGTGAATCTTCCAATGTTGCATTCTCTTTTCCTCCTTATTAAGCAGATTGTATTGAAGATTGCAGTAGCATTTTCGGATGGATAATACAGTCAAATTCATCATCTGATGATAATGTAGATTTACTTAAACCAATTAGCACTTTCTTCACATAAATGTCATCTTCATTTTGTCTGATTGTAACGAAATCAGGCTTTATCGCAACTAGAAATTCATGTTGCTGACCTACACCCCGATATGGAATAATACGTAATCTTGATTCCCATGGATGTGAAGAGTCACTCATTGAAAATGAATCTAAACCGTCTGATTTTTCAATTATTTCTGGTGGTAAAAACCCCTTTGCTCTCGATATATCGAGTATCATAACAGGAGACTTTGTAATAGGGTCATAAAGTTGATTTCCACTATCAACTAATCCTCTTAGCATGATCGACCTTTCTTCTATTGAAATGGAGATTTCAACTAATTGGTCATATTGAATTTTTTTAATCTCCATGTCTTCTAATCTTGTTTTTGAGAAATACCATAATAATGGGAAGCTAACGAAAACAAAGCCCCAGCTAACTGGACTTCCAAAACCTGTTGATTTCGTTGCAACAACACCATTCCAAATTTCAATATCAGATTTCATAAAGAAATGTATCCCTAACATACCACCCCCAAGTAAAAAAGTTGAAAAGTAAAAGGTTAATAGTGCTTGAAAAAAATAACGAAAGCGTTTAAAGCCAAATGCAATCAATACCATTACAACAGAAAATAATAGCTTCACTACCGGGTGACTCACAATTGAAAAATAGGGTGTGAGAATAAACAACACAATGGCAGAACCAATCAATGCACTAATGATTAAACGCACTTTTTGGATTTTTCTTTTTAAAATCATAGCAGTTAACAGTAGTAATGATGCGTCGATGCAAAAGTTTAATAACCAGATCGCATCTAGATAGACTGTCAAGCTAGCACAACCTTTACTCGTAATCTAGAAAATAGATTTGGTTCTATTCCTGTAAAAACTAGTATATAGTATATTCTAGTTGGAAGTCTGTCAGTTTATGCCGATAAGAGCATAGAAATTTTGAAAGATTTAAACCTATTTTGTCAAAATGTTGATATTCTTATTTTTCACTCAACACAAGAGCTAAATTTAGTAATATTGTTTATCTGGAAAACTATCTTAGACGAAGATAATTCCATATTGTAGAATCGGTATTGCAAAACATTCATGTTATTTTTTGGATTTCTCCTAGTAAGTATGCGACCATAACAGTAAATCTTACATAAAAAAGATACCTTATAATTCCGTCTTCCATTACAATCTACATGCGCTACATAAGCGAATAGTACTTACTCAAACCCAACCTAATTTAGAAAATAAAAAAACAGTAGAGATGATCCTCTACTGTTTTACTATTATTATTATCTGCGACGATTGCGATTACGTAGGAATGTTGGAATATCTAGTGTGTCTTCACCCTGACTTTGAACAGGAGTTTCTTCACGTTTTACTTCACGCTTCACATGTGGAGTTTGCGGTGTTGCTTTTACTCCACCTTGCAGAGATGGTCTTGTTTGCTTTGGTTCAGGTGAACTGTCATCAAAACCAGTAGCAATAACTGTAACAATGATCTCGTCCTTTAGCTCATCGTTAATAACAGAACCGAAGATCATGTTTACATCTTGATCAGATGCAGATGCCACGATATCAGCAGCTTCTTGAACTTCATATAGACTTAAGTTTGAACCACCTGTAATGTTCATAAGAACACCTTGGGCTCCATCAATTGACTTTTCTAGTAATGGACTTGAGATTGCACGCTTCGCTGCATCTGCTGCACGGTTTTCACCAGCTGATACACCAATACCCATTAAAGCAGATCCTTTATTAGACATGATTGTTTTAACGTCTGCAAAGTCAAGGTTAATTAAACCTGGAGTTGCAATTAAATCTGAAATACCTTGTACACCTTGACGTAATACGTTATCCGCTTCACGGAATGCTTCAAGCATAGGTGTATTTTTATCTACGATTTCTAATAAGCGATCGTTAGGTATCACGATTAATGTGTCTACTGCTTCTTTCATTGCAGAAATACCACCAGAAGCTTGTCCAGAACGCTTTCTACCTTCAAATGTGAATGGTCTAGTAACTACTCCAACTGTTAGAGCACCAATTTCACGAGCGATTTGTGCGATAACAGGTGCAGCACCTGTACCTGTCCCACCACCCATACCAGCAGTAACGAATACCATATCCGCTCCTTTTAGTACTTCTTCAAGTTGTTCTCTACTTTCCTCAGCAGCCTTTTTGCCTACTTCAGGGTTAGCTCCTGCACCTAAACCTCTAGTTAATTTCCCACCAATTTGCATTCTTACTTCTGCTTTTGAAAGGTTAAGAGCTTGTGCGTCAGTGTTAACAGCAATAAAATCTACTCCTTGAACTCCATGTTCAATCATTCGGTTTACTGCGTTATTACCCCCACCACCAACACCAATCACCTTTATCGTTGCCAATGAATCTAAATTTGTATCGAACTCTAACATTTATAGGTCCTCCTAATATACCATATTCCTTACCGTGAAAATCTATTGTGTAAGTCACTCGAAGATAGACTATATCTTATTCAAAGAAATATCCAAAAAACTTCTTTACCTTATTTTGAATGTTTTCATCTTGTGACTTTGCTTTCTTAACTGGCTGGTTTTTCTGTACTTTCCTTTCTGTTGCATCCACATTCACAGAATCACCGATTTTCTTTCCTTGTAACTTTGCATTTTTATAAGCAAATTGGATTAATCCAACGCCTGTTGTATATTGTGGTTCACGTACACCGATATAATCAGGTACAGCAATTCGCATATTGCCTCTTAACACTACTTGAGCTAATTCTAATACTCCTGGCATAGATGCCACTCCGCCTGTTAAGACGAAACCACCCGGAAGTTCCTTCACTCCATGCTTTCTTAATTCTTCACCGGCTAATTCAAAAATTTCTTCTAATCTTGCTTCAATAATATCAGATATTTCCAACTGACTAAATTGCTGGTGTTGATCACTTCCGATAATCGGGACGCTGAATACTTCTTCTTCAGAAGCTGTATCATAAAAAGCATGTCCATGTTTAATCTTGATTTTTTCAGCATCCTCTGTTGAAGTACGAAGACCAATCGATAAATCCTTTGTAATATGTTCTCCACCAATAGGAATAACAGAAGTGGATTGTAGCGTTCCTTGGTCAAACACTGAAATATTTGTAGAGCCGCCACCGATATCAATTAAAGCAACACCTAGATTTTTTTCATCTTTTGATAAGGAAATAGCTCCTGCTGCTAGTGACTGCAAGCAAATGTCTGTTATCTCTAAACCAGCACGTTCTACACAACGCAATAAATTATGTAAAACTGTTTTGGATCCAGTAATGATTGTCCCTTCCATCTCTAGACGCACACCAATCATCCCACGTGGATCATTAATCTCGTCTAACCCATCCACAATAAATTGACGTGGTATTACGTCTATTATTTCTCTTTCAGGTGGGATAGAGATTACTTGAGCTGCGTCTATTACACGTGTGATATCTTCATTTGTAATTTCACGATTTTCACTAGAAACTGCAACAACACCGTGGCACGGTTGTAAGTGGATATGATTTCCGGCTACCCCAACAACTACACGGTTAAGTTCGATTCCTACCATACGTTCTGCTTGTTCAATTGCCTTTTTAATAGAATGAACGGTTTCATCTATGTCTACGATCGTTCCTTTTCGTAAACCTTCAGATTTTACGTTCCCCACTCCAATAATGTTTAAGTTATCATTTAGCATTTCACCAATGATTACCTTTACATTGGATGTACCGATGTCAAGACTGACAAAAATTTCGTTGTTGTTCACTCTATGGCACCTCCCTTATGATTTCCAATTCTATTTCTGTTCTCTCACATTGCCTTTAACTATTTATAAGATAATCCATTCATTTTGTTAAAAAAATTAATACACAAGGAAAATATTCAACAAAGACAGTATAATTCCCTTTTTTGAAATTAACTTTTTTCTACTTTTTCTCTTGGAGTAGACCATTTTGCAATTAAAATACGTCTGATGACGGCAATATTTTGGAATAATCTTACTCCAAAGGCAAATACAGCAGCCAAATACAAGTCTACACCAATATGGACACCAAGAAAAGCTAAACTTGCAGCGAGAATAATATTAAAGAAAAATCCCGATACAAAAACTTTTTCATCATATAAATTTTGTAAGTGAGCACGTATTCCCCCAAACAAAGTATCTAACGATGCTAATACTGCTATTGATAAATAATTGGAGTATTCATCAGGAATTCTAATCTCTGACAGTAGTCCAAGTATAATACCTAAAATTAATCCTAGGAGTGGAAGCCACATCTTAAGATCCCTCCTTCGTGCTATCTGGTTCCATATGTTTAATTCGAATGGTATCATCGTATCCTGGGATCATAATATGATTTGTTGGAGAAGAAATTTGAAGTTTTAGACCTTCAATTTCAAATTCAAACTGAATAGATTCTGAGGCAACCATTCTTTTATAAAGTCTATCTACATCTTCTGAAATGATTTTAACTTCAACAGGTACATCTGGAATCCTCGTATTATTAATATTTGTAAATCCATTTACATCTCTAATTGCTGAAGTATTTACATATCTTTGTTCACTTATGGCAATATGCTTAGCCCCATTTATATTTAATTCATTTATGAGCTTTCGAAGCAAATCAGCAGAAACTTGTGGACTTGCCTGTCCTAAAATAGGCTCGTCAAACATATTTTGAATTGTAATGGTAATACCGGGACCTGAGACATCTGTTAATCCAGCTTCTTCCTTTAGCTCTTGAAGGTTTTCTCGTAACGTCACTTCTTGGCTTTGTCTTCGCTTCGACTCATAGTTTTCAATTGTTTGTTCATACTTTCTAATTTCACGGTGTAAATTAGCTTGTTCTTCTAATTCAACTTTTATTGCTTCTCTTAATTCCCAAGCATCTCTTGTATCTCTCACGATCGGTTCATTCGTTGTTTGAAATTGAATTGCCAACATGAATCCAACCAATAACGTTATAAATGTAAAAATAACCGCACCTTTTTTCAATGGGGACCACCTACAAATTCCACTAAATTCTATTCTCTTCCTAGTAATGGGTCTAATATAATTTGCTGTTTCTTTTCTATTTTCACGCTAACATTTTCACTTACAAGCTGATCCTTTATTCCACCTGTAATATTAAGAGCTCCATCAAGCACATTAGGATCTCCAATTGCAGAGACTACAAAAGGTGCAGGGTGCTGTGTTCCATCGACACTAACAACTGGACCTATACACAAAATAAAAGAATTGTGGAAAATGCGCTGACCATTTATGGCGATTGCATTAGCACCAGACACTAAAAGCTCATTTATTACACTTTGAATGTGTCTTTCATGAACGATATAGTTATTTACATTCGCTTGATCTGGAACATATGAGGAATCGGCAAGGGTAACCTCAATTCCTTTTCCCTTCACTTTTACTTCACCAACATACATTCTAAGTTTTTCTACGTCTTCAACAAGATTAAATAAAACTTGTTCTTCATCTGCTAAATTTTCCTCCAGCTCACGAACTCTTTCTTGTTTTTCAAACAACTCTTGTTGAAGCTTACGGTTAACTTCCTCTTGACTAATTAACGTATTTCGATATTCATATTCCCTTTGCCATTGCTTGTCAGTTAGTACATTTTCTTCTTGATTTTCAGTTTTCGTTAACTGATAGGAGAAGGAAATCATAAAACCAAGTACTAAACAAACAAAGGAAAGAATAACGTACTTACCCTTCACCTTCATCATTGTTTTCATCTTCCTCATTTACTTCTTCAGATTCTGTTTCTGTTTTTCCTGTTTCTTCATTCGATTCTTCTACTTCCAGTTGCTCATACGATTCAAAATAATAAGCAACCTCCATATGAATAATGCCTTTTAATTCAGGGTTCAACTGACTTACAATCGCTGGATATGCACTCATTTTCTTAGCAAAGTCTGTTATTGTTGCACTTACTTCACGACCGTCATTCATAAATAAAGTAATATGCACCGAATCTGATTCCTCTGGTGTATGATGAATTTCTGAAATGGAATTTACAATAGCCGGAGAGAGCTTTGCTAGTTCAGAAGCCATCTCTTGTAATTCCTCACCTGGTTTCCAGTCCATTAAAATGGGTGCATCAGAAGGAAACGATGTACTTTCACTTGATTTCAACACATTCCCATCTTCAAGGATAGGATAATACTTGCCATCATTTATGGCATAAGCAACACGTTTCATTTCAGTAACTACAATTCCCACTGAATTCGGAAGCTTTCGTTCTATTGTTACACTTTTTATTTGCTTATTCTGTTTTATTTTATGTGTAATCGATTCTGTATTTAAATTCCAGAAGCTTGTCTTATCATTAATTTCAGATAACGAAACGATTTCATCACTAAGAACATGAACGTTTCCTTTTACTTCAACATTTTTCACATGACTAAGAGGTGATTGGAGATACAAAATCCCGATAATTAACAGAAAAAATATAGACACATAAAAAATGAGTCTCCGATTTGCCTTTTGTCTTCTCTGCTGCTTAAGCTTCGGAATACGTTCTTCTAGTGTAAGGACTTTCCCCTTCTCCATTTGTTCATCCACCTAAAATATATTATTGTTCATCTATTGAAACTTACGATATGTAAAATGAATCAAATACCTAAAATAAACGGCATTGTTAGTATGCCGTTTATTTACAATACCATTATTAAATTATAGCACAATACTGTATGAAAATGGATTATTTTCGTCCAATTATTTCTACTTCCGTATGAAGCTCAACATGATATTTTTCGAGTATTGTTTTTTGGATATATTCGATCAAATCTAGCACATCTTTTGCCGTTGCATTGTCCGCATTTACAATGAAATTCCCATGCATTTCAGATACCTGCGCTCCACCAATTTGAAACCCTTTTAATCCTGATTCTTCAATTAATTGACCTGCATATTTCGGAAGAGGATTTCTAAAAATACTTCCTGCACACGGATAATTCCAGGGTTGTGTGTCACGTCTGTAATCTTTATTCTTCTTCAACTCTGCCTTAATGTCCTCAGCATTACCTTTTGTTAGGTTTAAAACTGCCGCAACACAAATTCCTGGTCGCTCTTTTTGAAGAATAGAGGTACGATAGGAGTATTTCATTTGTTCATTCGTCAACCATTCAAACGTTCCATCTTCAAATAAGATATATGCCTTCTGTAGGATCTGAGCGAAGTCCGATCGATGTGCACCTGCATTCATGTAAACTGCCCCACCTATTGAGCCTGGTATTCCAGCAGAAAATTCTAAACCTGATAAACCTTGTCGTGAAAGAACTGTTGCAAGTTTTACTAGAGGATATCCAGCACCGACCGTTACTTCTGTTTCATTGATTTCAAGTAAATCTAATCCTTCTCCGAGCTTAATGACAACACCTTCAATACCTTTATCTGAAACAAGTAAATTAGAACCTCTACCAATCGCTCTCCAGTTTACTCCAAACTCTTTAACAAGTTGTATAGTCGTTTCTAATCCTTCAATGGAAGAAGGTTCAACAAATATATCGGCAGGTCCACCAATTTTCATCGTAGTATGGTTTGCTAATTTTTCTCCTATTAAAACTTTACCAACATTAGCTTCCTGAAGCCTACTAGCTAATTTTTCCATGTTGACCTCCTAGTCTCAAGATGTCTCGCCATTATTACCTATAGTATGCAATCGTTTGGGCGAATGTACATTTTATTTACGTCTATTTATAAGCATGATTTGTAGTATAGGGAAATACTTTCTATATCACTTTATCATAATGTATCTAGTGAATTGAAGTAAAAACTAAAGGTCCCGGAGAATCTACAGAAATAATAGAAAACCCTGCTGATTAACAGGGTTTTCTATTATTTAGGATGTTTTCGTTGGGATTGTTGCTTTAAAACAAGCGGAAAGCTCCTGACTCCTGTGGGAAGTAAACGGAAGTGCGAGACCCCATAGGCATATAACGCCGAGGCGGCTCGCATCCCACTCCGCAAAAAGCAAGTTGCCTGCAGCGGAAAGGAATGGTCAGGGTTCAGAGTGAAAACAACAATCTTTTAGAAAAAAACCATTATTTAATATCTAGCGTATCTGCTTATATTCAGCAATACTCCAACCGCCATGAGCATGAGTGTTAAAGATGAGCCTCCATAGCTTAAGAATGGTAGCGTAATCCCTGTTACAGGCATTAATCCTATAACAACACCGATATTAATAACAACTTGGATGGCAATCATAGATATAATTCCAATCGCTAAGAAACTACCAAATAAATCTGGGGCACCTAGTGCAATTCGAACACCTCTCCATAAAAGGAGGGCAAATAATAAGATGACTAATGAGCCGCCGATAAAACCTAACTCTTCTGCCAAGATGGCAAAAATAAAATCTGTTTGTGGTTCTGGTAAGTAGAAAAACTTTTGACGGCTTTTCCCAAGACCAAGTCCTAGAAGTCCCCCAGGACCAATTGCATAGAGAGATTGGATAATTTGAAATCCACTTCCTAACGGGTCTTCCCATGGATCTAAGAAAGAGGTGATCCGCTTTATTCGGTAAGGTGCTGAAGCGATTAGGGCAACAAACCCTAATACCCCTATTAAACCTAATCCAACAAAGTGTAGTATTCTTCCTCCAGCAACAAAAATCATGACCATACAAGTTCCGACCATAACCGTTCCAGTTCCAAGGTCAGGTTGAAGCATAATCATCCCAAAAGCAAAAAACACTAATGATAAAGACGGAATAAGACCTTTTTTCAATGAAGTTATTTTCTTTTGATTCTCAGACAAATATTTTGCTAGAAAGGCAATCATGGCTATTTTCATAAATTCTGAAGGTTGAATGGAAAAAGCACCTACTCCAATCCAACTTCTCGCTCCACCACGAACTAATCCAACACCTGGAATTAGTACGAGTACTAACAAAATAAAACAAATGATTAAGACAACTTTAGACCACGTTCTCCACGTCCAATAGTCAATATTCATAATAAAAAACATTGCTATTACACCTAAACCAGCAAAAAGAAGCTGTCTTTTTGCAAAGAAGAATGAATCCTCAAATTTATACGTAGCCCAAGCAGCACTTGCACTGTAAACCATGATCATCCCCACCGCTAGCAGCATAAGTGTGATGAATACTAATAAAAAATCAGGAGTAGATTTCTTCGTCGGCAATGGGATACACCTCAACTTTTGAATTAAGGGCAAATTCAATTGCTTTAGAAGTTTCAAGCCACTTTTCTAAAGAAAACGTCCAAGCCCTTATTTCAGTTTATGCACGGCCTCCGTAAAAATGTCTCCTCTTACTTCAAATGTTTTATATTGGTCCCAACTAGCACACGCAGGTGATAGAAGAATCACATCATTTGGGTTTGAAAGATTATAGGCGACAGGTACCGCTTTTTCCACATTATCGACATGTTCAATCGTTTTAATTCCTGCTTTTTGCGCAATGTTAATTAATTTTTCGGCTGTTTGCCCAAAAGTAACAAGAGCTTTCACATTATTCATGTAAGGCAGGAGATCATCAAAATCATTGCCTCTGTCTAAACCACCGGCTAATAAAACAATTGGCTTTGTAAATGCTGACAATGCTGCTGAGGTAGCCAATATATTTGTCGCTTTGGAATCGTTATAAAAATCCCTCTCGTTTTTTGTACCAATATATTGTAAGCGATGTTTTACACCTGTAAATGTACGTAAAACATGAATGATTGAATGATTATCAACACCAATTAGCTTTGATACTGATACTGCTGCAAGAATATTTCCTAGATTGTGCTCTCCAGGTAAGGCGATGTCTTTGATGTTAATAATCCCTTCACCTTTAAACTGTAGTACATTATCTACAATACACGCGCCATTTGGAATGGTCTGCTTTGTTGAAAAATACACCTTAGTTGCATTGCTGTGTTCTACAAATTGAGAAACTTCTTGATCATCTAGATTGGCAACAGCAAATTCATCTTCTGTTTGTGCTTTGAAAATATTAGCCTTTGCTTTACCATATTCTTCTTTTGTTCCATGATAATCAAGGTGCGCTTCGAATAGGTTAAGGAATACTGAAATAGCTGGCTTAAATTCTTCAATACCCATTAATTGAAAAGACGACAACTCCGTAACAATATAATTGTCATTTTTCGCTTCTTGGGCTACCTCACATGCAACAGTACCGATGTTACCAGCAATTAACGGATTTTTCTTTCCTACCTTCAACATCTCATAAATCAATGTTGTTGTTGTAGTTTTACCATTCGATCCTGTAATACCAATAAAAGGCGCTTCTGATATTTGATAAGCTAATTCAACTTCTGTAAGAATTGGAATATGAAGTGTACTTGCCTTTTGTAATAGAGGGTTTGTATAAGGGATACCCGGATTTTTTATAATGGCAAAAAGTGATTCGTCTACGAGTGCTAATGGATGAGAGCCACAAACAACATTAATTCCTAATTCAACAAGCATTTGGGCAGTTTCATTTTCCTCTAAAGGCTTCATGTCATTCACAATTACATTTGCCCCGAGCCCGTGAAGAAGCTTAGCCGCAGCAAATCCGCTCTTAGCTAAGCCTAATACTAAAACTTTTTTATTTTTATAGTTATTTATCGTTTTCAATTACATCCACACCTCAATATAGATTCCAATAACAGCAAACAGCAATCCTACTGTCCAGAACGTTACAACAACTCGCCATTCCGACCATCCAACTAATTCATAATGGTGGTGCAGTGGGCTCATTTTAAAGACTCTCTTACCGGTCGTTTTAAAAGAGATAACTTGAATAATAACAGATAACGTTTCTAAAACAAAAATACCACCAATGATCACAAGTAATATTTCTAACTTCAGCATGATGGCAATGGCTGCAATTGCTCCACCAAGTGCTAATGAACCCGTATCTCCCATAAATACTTTAGCAGGATGTGCATTAAAGACTAAAAATCCTAATACTGCACCTACCACGGCTACTGAGAAAATGGCAACATCATATTGAGATTGATTCCAAGCAAGGACAGCAAATGCACCAAAAGAAATGGCCGATGACCCTGCTAACAAACCATCTAATCCATCTGTTAAATTAACGGCATTTGAACCACCTACAAGCATGAATAATAAGAATACAAAATAAAACCACCCTAAATCAAAGGACAATTCAGTACCGGGTACTCGAACTACTGTTGAAAAGTCATGCTGGATAAAAATGATAAAGAATACAACCGCAATAATAATTTGACCGATTAGCTTTTGTTTTGAGGTTAAACCCAAGTTTCTCTTCATTACTACTTTTATAAAGTCATCTAAGAATCCTAAAAGTCCATAACCAAGTGTTACAAACAACAATAAGAATACCTCTACAGAAACATCTGAAAATTTATTTATGATGACAAGTGTAGTCACGGTAATAGAAAGTAAAATCATAATCCCGCCCATAGTTGGGGTACCAGTCTTCTTTTGGTGAGATTTGGGTCCTTCTTCTCGAATGCTTTGACCAAACTTTAATCGACGTAAAAAAGGAATAAAGAAAGGTGAAAGAACAACTGATATTAAAAATCCTAATATAATCGTATACAAAATCACTTGTTCTAACATTGCTCTTCCCCTCCTTTCTCTTCTATCAAGAGATTTGGAATCTCTTTTTTCATGATAGTAGAAAGATTATACAATGTATCCTCTATCTCCTTACTATAAAATTCACTATGTATACATGTTATGGGTAATAAGAATTTCGTATGCACAGTTTCGTTCCCTTTCATAGAATACGTTTCAATATAATAATTTACGACCTTCGTTAGAGCATCACCATACGACTCTACAAAAAACACTGGAAAATGAGTAGGTAAATAGCCAGGTACTGGGTCGTTTTTTTTCCAAAGCGTTCCTACTGATCCATTATTAAGAGCTAATCCCAAATCCTTAACATTTTTTTCATGATCGAAGGACATTGGGATAAATAGGCTTTTTGGTAAGGCAGCATTAGGGTTTGTTGTTACTGTACTGAAGCTAATACTCTCTAATGCAATCCCCCGCTGCTCCTCAAAGATGTGTCTTACATCTTTTAGTGTTAACATTCTGTCAATCTCTCCTTTATTGCCCTTTTCGCAACTTCTCGATCATCAAAGTCAAAGACTTGATTTCCGATAATTTGGTATGTTTCATGACCTTTTCCAGCGATTAATACGATATCATCTTGATGTGCTACGCTTATTGCATATTGGATCGCTTCCGCGCGATCAACAATTGACGTATATTCTTTTCCGCTGACGCCTGCCTCCATATCTTTTAATATTTGAACAGGATCTTCAGAACGCGGATTATCTGAAGTGAAAATAGCCTTATCTGCTAACGTAGCTGCAATATTTGCCATTATTGGTCTTTTCGTTTTGTCACGGTCACCACCGCAACCAGCGATTACAATAACTGCTCCCTTTGCAAATTCCTTTAATGTTTTTATCGCATTTTCAAGGCTATCTGGTGTATGGGCATAATCGACAATCACCGGAAACTCTTGACCTGCTTGCACAAGCTCGAATCTTCCTTGGACACCTTCAATTTCATTTAGTGTATCTAGAATCACTTCAACTGGAACTTTAGCCGCAATACAAGTAGCGATAGCTGCAAGCATATTATAGACGTTAAATAAACCTAACAATTGGATTTGCGCGTCATATTCCTTCTTGAAAATTGAAAGCTTAAAGGAAGTTCCGTTATTCGTCATTTTAATACATGATGCCATAACATCACTAACATTTTTTATTCCGTATGAAATGACGTGAGCAGCAGTACTTCTTTTATATTCATCTGATGCAGCGTCATCATGATTTAATATAGCAAATTTAGGTTTCTTCACATTAAACGTGTTTCCTAATTGAGCAAATAATAATCCTTTCGCTCTTTGATATTCTTTCATTGTGCCATGATAGTCTAAGTGGTCTTGTGTAAGGTTCGTAAATACAGCTATATCATAATCGCATCCGTGAACTCTACCTAAATCAAGGGCATGTGATGATACTTCCATAATCGCTGTCTCAACTTGATGATCAAGCATGTTTGAAAAAGTCTTTTGCAAAGTTAGTGATTCTGGTGTCGTATTTTTCACTTCAAACGTTTGTTCACCAATTTTTGTATGTATCGTTCCGATTAAACCTGTCTTCTTTCCTGCAGCATTCATGATCTTCTCGATCATATGTGTAGTTGATGTTTTTCCGTTTGTACCAGTAATTCCTATTAACTGCATTTTATGTGTGGGTTGCCCATAAAATGCATCTGCTAGAATCGCCATTGCACGTTTCGTATCATTTACGTAAGCGACAGGAACAGATGCTTCAACTGGAACCTCTGCAAGTATAGCAACTGCCCCGTTTTGTAAAGCTTGCGATACATAGTTATGTCCATCTACGGTATATCCTTTTATACATATAAACAAGCTTCCTTGTTTTACTTCCCTAGAATCCATTTCAATAGAAGTGATGTGGGGATTTTCTATAAGATCATTGTTGTATGTAATTATATTTTTTAGTAATATATCGAGTTGCATAAGAAATCCTCCTTGAGAAAAATAGTCCATCCTAATATATATTACATGATGTTTCACATAAAAAAAACCAAGGATTTTACTCCTCGGCAACTTTGTCTTTATTTTCGGCTGAATCTCCAAGGTACACACGTATAACTGATCCTTCTTCTATCTTGACCCCTGCTCTTGGAGCTTGTTGTATAACCGTATCTCCCTCACCTGTAATATCAAGTTTTAAATTATATAGTTGTTGTCTTAATTCATTTTTTGTCATCCCAAGTACATTTGGTACTTCAACTAAAATTGGGTCTGGGTATTTATATTTCTTTTCAATTTGACCTTTTCTTGGCTTTACCTCTAAAGCGCGCAAACTATCTTCCATAATGTTCCCTACAATAGGCGCAGCAACAACTCCACCAAACTGAACGGTTCCTTTCGGATTATCAACGGCTACGTAAATAACAATTTCAGGATCATCTGCTGGAGCAAAACCGATAAAAGATACGATATGGTTATTTTCCATATATCTTCCATCTTTAACTTTTTGCGCTGTACCTGTTTTCCCCCCAACTCGATATCCCTCAATAAATGCACCGCCACCGGATCCTTGTGCAACAACGCTTTCAAGAGCATGTCTAACTTTCTTAGATGTTTCTTCTGAAATTACACGTTTTTTTAATTGAGGTTTATTTTCTTTCACAACTTTTCCTGTCTCTGGGTCAATAAATTCCTTTGCAATATAAGGGGTATATAAATACCCTCCGTTTATTGCTGCGGATACAGCTGTAACCTGCTGAATTGGAGTCACTGATACCCCTTGACCAAACGCTGTTGTTGCTTGTTCAACTGGTCCAACTCGATCTATATTGAATAGAATTCCTCTACCTTCACCTTGAAGGTCAATTCCTGTTTTTTGGCCAAAACCGAAATCTTTAATGTATTTAAAAAGTCGTTCTTTTCCTAGTCTGTCACCTAACTCTACAAACCCTGGGTTACATGAATTTTGGACAACTTCTAAAAATGATTGATGGCCATGTCCACCACGTTTCCAGCAGTGAATGGTTGCCCCACCTACCTTGACAGAACCACTATCATTAAATTCATCTTTCTCTAAGTCTACCTCACCTTCTTCAAGTGCTGCAGCGAGAGTGATAATCTTAAATGTTGACCCCGGCTCGTACGTACTCCACACAGGCAGGTTTCGGTTATATATTTCTTGTGGAACTTCTCTGAAATTAGCTGGATCAAAATTTGGGCGACTATCCATTCCCAAAATTTCACCTGTCTTCGGATTCATAGCTATTGCAATCATACCATCTGGATTGTATTTCGCTTCTGCAATATCTAATTCTCGGTTTATAATCGTTTGGACCTTTGAATCTACTGTCAATTTAAGATCTAAGCCATCTTTAGGAGGCTCATAGTCTGCTGATAAATTCGGCATTGGTTGACCCTTTGCTGTTAAGTAGGGCTGAACACTACCTTTTTCTCCACTTAGTTGATCATCATAATAAGCCTCAAGCCCCATTAATCCTTGATTATCAATCCCTGCAAATCCAAGCACATGAGATAAATAACTTCCATTCGGATAATGACGCTTGGAGTCTTCTGCAATATAAACCCCATTTATCCCAAGTGCTTGAATCTCTCTCGCTTTTTCATGAGTAATCTTCCGTCCCTCATTCACTCTTACTAAGAAACTATTTTGTGTTAAGTATTGATACGCTTTATCCTCTGACATGTTTAAGGTCGCAGCCAACTTTTGCGCAGTCGACTTTGGATCCTTAACTTGTCTAGGCATAACAAATACAGTTGGCGCACTTATATTAGTCGCTAATGGCACTCCATTACGATCTAATATTTCACCCCGCTCTGGTTCAAAAGGGATATCACGACTCCACGAGTTTTTTGCTTTATCTGTTAGCCAGTCTCCTAACCAAAACTGAACAAACCCTAACCGAATATCAATTACTGTAAAAAGAAGTACTCCCACCGTTAATACAATGACTAATCTCCTTCTTACTGTCACGTTCGAAACACGCATATTCCAAGATCCTCCCTTTATAGAGAAGTACAAAATAGTTATTTTCATTCTATTTGTACAATCATTCTAGGCTCGTTTCATCATATGCTTGTACCTAGTGGAATAGAACAGGACATGGACAGGTTGAAAATGATTTTGAATTAGATTTACGGAGTCAGTACATAGGCTTATTTTTTGTGGAATGAAGATTAGTATTCTACTTTTTTGATTTGTGCACGAACTTGTATTTTAAACGTAAAAAGAGCCCCTTAATCAAGAGGCTCTTCCGTATTACTATCACTATCAGCTTGTTCCACTATCTCTTCTTCTGGAGAATTTGGAACAGCAAGTTCTATGACTAGCTGATCACCATCTTTCAATGATGAATTCGCTGCGATATTTTGTTTCTTAACATAACCATGTCCAACGGTATTGACGTTTAACCCAAACAAGTCACTTAACTTCATTACATCGCGCAATGACCATGTCGTTATATCAGGCATGGCATGTTTTCCGTCTGTTCGAAGCAATACTCGCTCTCCTGATAACACTTGAGCATTCGCATATGGGGCTTGGTCAACGATCTTTGTCCCATCGCCGATCACAATGACGTTCGCACCTTTCTGAGTTAACTCTTCTGTGACAGTGGCAACATTCCTACCTTCATAGGAATCAAGTTTAAACCCTACTTGTTTCTTCTTTTGCACCTGCTTTACTTCTTCATCAGAAATGGTTGGTTTAATGTTTAAATATTGTAAGCTGTTTTTAACTACACTGTTAAAGATTGCAGAGACTGGTTGGGAGCCGGATTCATGTAAAGTAAGTTTAGGTCTTGTAACAGAAATATAGACGATTAGCTCAGGATTGTCTTTAGGCGCCATTCCTAAAAAAGAAAATACGTTTTCCCCATGACCATTTAACCAGCCACCCTTACCGTCAGGAATTTGAGCAGTACCAGTTTTTCCTGCGATTTTATAACCTTCAATACGGTAAGGCTTTCCTGTTCCTTTCTCTGAAGAAACTACCGTTTCAAGTATATCCATTACTTGTTTAGCAGTTTGTTCTGATATCGGAGTACCTACAACAGTCGGCTTTCGATTTTCTATAAGTTCTTTAGTTGTTGGATCTTCAATTTTATCTACAATAAATGGTTTCATCATTTTGCCACCATTTGCAATGGCAGTAGCTGCTTGAATTTGTTGGATTGGTGTAACCGTAGAACCTTGACCAAATGAAGTTGTTACCTTCTCAATCGGCCAATTATATAAAATATGGCCACTAGCTTCACCAGTTAAATCAATTTCTGTAGGTTGGCCAAATCCAAATGCTTGTAAATAGTTTAATAGACGGTCATCACCATTCATTTTTTCCATAACAAGCTTTGCCATTGCAACGTTTGATGAACGTTGAAAACCTTCTAAGTAAGAAATCGTTCCCCATCCACCTCGGAAATGATCTCTAATCGTTCGATCTAGAACTCGATATGAACCTGATTTATACGTTTCATTTGGATTGAAAACTCCTTCTTCTATTGCTGTTGCAAGTGTGAAGATTTTCATCGTCGAGCCTGGTTCATATTGCAATCCAATCGCATCATTTAGCATATATGCCCCAGAAGGAATATCATTGGGATTATAGGTCGGTCTTGAGCTCATCGCTAGAATTGCACCTGTCTTAGGGTCAGCAACTATTCCAACAATGTTCTCAGGCTCATATTCTTTCATTACTTTAGACATTGAATCTTCTAAAAATGCTTGAATCTTTTGATCTATCGTTAAGTAAACATTCGCACCATTTTTAGGTTGTATTACTTCATCCTCTTGGAATAGCAATGAAATTCCATTACGGTCACTCTTTTTAGTGATTTGTCCATTTTCTTCAACTAAGTATTTATCAAGTGTTTTCTCTAAACCTTGCAATCCCTTCACTTTGCCATCTTCGCCTTTTCTAGCAAAACCGATGACATGTGTGGCGAACATTCCGTTTGGATAATAGCGAATCGTTTCTTCTTTAAACGTTATGCCAGGTAATTTAAGTTCACTTATTTCTTGCATTTTTTGATAACTTAACCCTCGACCTTTTGAACCCAATTCAATTTGGTATCTATCTTCTTCAATTCTTTTTACAAATAATTGATATAAGTCTTCATACTCCATCCCCAAAATTGGCGCAAGCTTTTCTGCTGTCTGTTCAGGGTCAACAACATGACGTGGCTTGTCCTTTGGGCTATCCTTTGATGCCTTCGGACTTAGGATTGCTTCAATTGTATAGGCTGGAGTATCCTTCGCAATTGGAATTCCATTTCGATCAAGAATATTTCCTCGGTCAGCGTCGACCGTTTGGGTTCTTGAATACTTCTCCTCTGCCATGACAGGAAGTTCTTTTCCTTCGACTGTACCTGTTACTTGTATATATAGAAACCTAGCCATAAAAAGAAAAAAGAGCCCGGCAAATAGAATTGTAAATGCTGCTGCTCCTTTGTTTATGTTCGTGCTTTTCGTTTTCATTATTACCACGCTCACACTTTGTATTAGTCTTGGACTACTTTCACATTGTTTTCGTTTAACATTAACCCAAGTTCATGAGCCTTTGCCCAGATACGTTCGTATGTACTAAGCTCCATAATCTGATGATTTAGATCGGCATTTACCTTCGCTTGTGTTGAAATTGATGCTTCTAGTCCACTGATGTCTTTGTTCACAGAGTATATTTTAGCACTATTTGATACCATCACGATACCACCAATTACAACCATTAATGAGAATAGAAGGTATAGAATTTTCTCACCAAATGTAATCTGTAGTTTTTTCTTAGTTACACTTTGAATCTGTTTTTCTTGCTCTAGTTCGATTTTACGTCTTTGCTGAATTTGATAAGCTAAATTACTCAAACTCCATGCCTCCTTTGTTTATTTTACTTTCTCAGCGATTCTGAGTTTAGCTGAACGTGCACGATTATTTTCTTCTAACTCTTCTTCAGAAGGAATGATTGGTTTTCTATTTACTAATTTAAGAGCAGGTTTGTATTCTTCCGGAATCACAGGTAATCCATGTGGTAAGTTTGGACCTGTTGATTGCTCTTTAAATATCGTTTTACAAATGCGGTCTTCTAGTGAATGGAAGGTGATAACACTGATTCTTCCTCCAACAGGAATTAAATCAATAGCATCTAACAACGCATCTTCAAATACTTGTAATTCGTCGTTTACGGCAATTCGAATCGCTTGGAATACTCGCTTTGCAGGATGTCCTCCAGTTCTTCTTGCAGGTGCCGGAATACCTTCCTTAATAATTTCTACAAGCTCCCCAGTTGTTTCAATTGCTTTTTTCTCGCGGTACGCTTCAATTTTTCTTGCAATCTGTTTTGAAAACTTCTCTTCTCCATAATGGAAAAAAATTCGTACAAGCTTTTCATATGGCCAATTGTTCACAACATCATAAGCCGAGAGACTTGATTGCTGGTCCATTCTCATATCAAGCGGAGCATCGTTGTGGTAGCTAAATCCACGCTCTGGAATGTCAAGTTGGGGTGAAGATACACCTAAGTCAAATAAAATCCCATCAACCTTATGTATATCCAGTTCTGCAAGACGTTCCTTTAAGTATCTAAAATTACTTTTAATTAATACCACTTGATCCTGATAGCTTTTTAATTTTTCTTTCGCTGTTTCAATCGCTAAGCTATCTTGATCAAATGCGAAAAGCTTTCCGCCTTTCGTAAGTCTAGATACAATTTCATAGCTGTGCCCTGCGCCACCTAGTGTACAGTCAACATAGTATCCGTCTGGTTTTATGTTAAGTCCTTCTACAGCTTCATTTAGTAATACCGTTTTATGTTTAAACATCGGAGCACCTCACAAGAATTAAATATCAAATCCTTCTAAATTCTCCGCAATCTCTGCAAAAGACTCTTCTGAGTCAGAGAAGAAGCCTTCCCAGCTGTCTTTACTCCAGATCTCGATACGGTTTGAAACACCGATTACGACACATTCTTTTTCTAGTCCAGCATATTGCAATAGTGGTGCGGATATATTTATTCTCCCCTGCTTGTCTACTTCACATTCAATAGCTCCAGCAAAGAAGAATCGGGTAAAGGATCGAGCATCTTTTTTCGTTAGTGGTAGAGCCTTAAGTTTTTCCTCAAGGATTTTCCACTCTTCTAATGGGTAGCCAAATAAACATTTATCTAACCCTCTCGTTACGATAAATGTTGTTCCAAGGTCATCTCTAAATTTGGACGGTACAATTATACGACCTTTTGTATCAATATTATGATGGTACTCGCCCATAAACATGCCCTTGTCACCCACTTTCTACCCCAAAGCCACCACTTTTCACCACTTTTCACCACTTACATGTACTATTCTCTCTCATAATCACAATTCCTGCAAGAGGGCATTTACTTTTTCTTGAAAAAATATGTTAAAAAACTTGGCTAGCACCGAGTCCTTGGAGCTAGTATTGGCTTTTCCTCTTTTATGTGTTCGGAATAGTAGAATAAAATTCTGATAAAAAAAAACTCTTCACCTTTTGGCGAAGAGTTTCAAATTGTTTAAATATATATAACCTTATGAGTGAATTCAGATGATGATGTTCGTTCCAACATAAGTGGAATGAGGTCAAAACCATATATGTTGAGAAAATAAAAAATGTTTAACATTCTTTCCTGTGGGTAATCATTTGGTTTAACCAAATTTTGAATACGATTGTATTTTTTTAAGGTGATTTCATGTTTTCTTTCAGATTGTTTATGAAACTCCTGTTCTAGAAAATCAAGCTGACGATGAATAAGCTCTTCGTTCTTTCTAACGATTTGTTTTAAACTATCATGAATTGAAGTTGCCTTTACCTCAAGCTTCTCATAAGACCCGCGAAGAACTTCCTTCATTAAAGTAATTTCGTCATTCGCTTCATGGTCCATAATCTCTCGAAGGAATTGTTGTTTATTATGATTTACACCTTTTTGCAGGACATCATCCGTCTGTAAGTTTAATTCTTCGATTTCCCTTTGTACTGGCCTCGTAATGATTGTAGACATTAACCTTGGAAAAACTGGAGGCATCTTGCGATCAACAGCTTCAAATACCTCTTTTAACTCTGCCCAATACGAAATCTCTCCTGGCCCTGCTACAAACGAAAGTGTAGGAAGTAAAAATTCCTGCATTAATGGCCTCGTTACGACATTGTTACTAAATAAATGTGGCTCTGTTTCTATTTTCTCGATGAGTTCAACTTCCGAAAAGCGACATTCTCTTGCCTTTCCTTCGAAATATGGAATGCCATCTTCTAGCTTGTACTCCAATAGTACACGATCACCATTCACATGATAAAAGAGATGGGCAGTATTACTCTCTGTTTCAATTAAGTTTGAATAACCTTCTGCACTTTTTTTATGTTGCTGCTTATGTAGGGCCTGATCAATTTGGGCATTATTTTTCACTATACTATCAAAGTAAGGAATTTCAATTTGACGTAACTCTTTACTCGCAGAATCCATTAAAATTAATCCTGTATCCTTGAATAAAAGAAAAACAAGTCTAGCAAAAAAATCTACATATGTATTTGATTCGTGTACGCACGTTTTTACTTTTTGGATAATGTCTTTACTTAGATTTGTTTCACCAAAATAGAAAAACACTTCATCCACCCATTGGAGACAAGCATCTTTATCGATTTCACCGTCACTAAGAGATTTTTTCGTTCTCCATTTTTGAGGTAATGGTACTTTTTTTATCGTCTCATTTTTCTCAGTAAAGATGTGGTTCACTTCTTCAAAGTCGTGATCCTCTCCAGCAATCCAGAAAATTGGTAGAACAGGTCTATTTACTTTTTCCTGTAACTGACGTGCTTGATGAAGTATAGTTATCAATTTATTAATGGTATATACAGGTCCCGTTAGAATCCCAGCTTGTTGTCCCCCAACTACAACCATAGCGTTCGGATCTTCTAGCATCTTAATATTTTGAAGTGTAGATTCATCTGCTCCGAGCGCTGAATTATAACGAAATAAATACTCCATCACTTCTTTTCGCGGGAATGAGTAGTGTTCGAGTTCTTTTGCCCTCTCCACAAATGCACTCTGTTCAAAAGGAGAATAATGAAAGTATTTTGTTAATTGCATGCTTTTATTTAAGTAATCTGAAATGAATTGATTTGCTGCGGGCACATTATGCTCACGTATCTCCATGAAAGACCTTCCTTTCTAGGACCCTAAATTTCTCCCTAGAGTATAGCACCTGGAAGAGAAAAAAGAAAAATTATTGCTTGAGCTATAGTTCCCAAATCCTAATTGATAACCCATATATCGTTAACCCTAGATGAAATACTAGAAAAAATAAGAAGTTACATCTCCATACACCTTTAACAACCTTTGAGAAATTTACTTCTTCATTAACTTTCCATTGTAAAAATAAGAAAATGATTGCAATAAGCAAAATAAAAATTAATATATACGATACAAAGGAAACGTTAAAAATCACCTGTCCTAAATAGTTGACAGAGAAAATTAAAAAGAAGGTTGTCATATCAACTGAGTATTGAAATGCTCTTCTTTTCTTTTCCACTAGTGAACGCAAAGCAATAAAAAATAATAAAAAACCTAAAAGAGGTATCGTAATAATTGTTGCTAGTACCCCAGAGAATAAGGAAGCCATCGCACTCTCTCCTTTATTTTTCTAACCCTTTAATTCCGTTATACAAAAAATCAATAATAGGAGTTGAATGGTTGTTTTTCTTTAGATGTGTTTGTATATAGCCTAATATACTCTCAATTTCGGTTTTGTTGTTTTGCTCAATATCTCGTAACATTGATGAGCGATTATGAGCTGTTTTCTCGCATACCGAAACGACTGTATTCCACCATAAAACCGGATCGCTAGGATTAAGTAATAAAGTAATTTCTTCAAACAGATTTTTAAATAACTGATGAAAGTAAGGATTACTTAGGAGTTGACCATTTTCAACTCTGAATAAAGCAGTTAATGGATTAATCATTGCATTAACCACTATTTTTCCAATCAACATTTCGTACCAATCATTTATTTCTATAATCGGAAATCTTTCAGAAGAAATTGAAGGCACGATTGACCTCAGCAATTCTTCATTCCCTTTATATGTACTGATCTTCGTGATTCCTACTCCGGTATGTAAAACAGTATTACCGTTCTCTTTTAGCGCACCATGTTCTACGACACCAACTAATAAAGCTAGATGTGGCAAGCTATCCACAAAATCAATATGACTCATTCCGTTTTGTATAAATAAAATAGGAATGCTAGAATGTATATTTCTCAGTGAATCTTGTATTTGTTGAATGTGATATTGCTTAACAGCGACAATCACGAGGTCATGGCTTGTTATCCCGTGAGAGATACAGGATGCTTGTACAGCATGATTAGAACTTTGGTCGTCCACAAGTTTCATAATCCCTTTTTCATTTAAAAGGGTAGCCTGTTGTTCTGTCCTTGTATATACAGTTACTTGGTGATTTTCTTCAGCGATATAAGCTCCGAAAAGGAGGCCAATTGCCCCACCACCAACAATACCAACATCCATGGTAATAACTCCTTTAGACCTATAATACTTATAGTTTATCAAAAAATCAGCCTAAACTGTTTAATTATTTCGTTAGTTTTCATAATTTTTATTCAATCACGAGTTAATTTCAATCCTTTGAAGTATTCTAGGGAAAATGAAAACCCTATGAACAGAGGCTCATAGGGTTTTTCGACATTATACTGGATATACAGGATGTTTACGTTCTCCAAATGGCATTTCTTTTGTTTCGTACAATGCAAATCTATTAACTAGAACATCTCTTAGCTCAGAAGCTGCGACAATGTCATCGATAATCATTTCTGATGCTAACTTATAAATATCAATATGCTCTTTGTATTCTTGTTGCATTTTCTGAACAAATTGTATTCGTTCTTTTGGATCTTCTATTTCGTTAATTTTGTTCGAATAAACTGCATTCACTGCAGCCTCTGGTCCCATAACAGCAATTTGAGCAGTTGGAAGTGCAATACAGCAATCTGGTTCAAATGCTGGACCAGCCATTGCATAAAGACCCGCTCCATATGCCTTACGAACAATTACAGAAATTTTCGGCACAGTTGCTGAACTCATCGCTGCGATTAACTTCGCACCATGTCTAATAATCCCTGCTCTCTCAACCTTCGTACCAATCATGAATCCTGGTACGTCAGCTAAAAATAATAACGGAATATGAAATGCATCACAAAGCGTGATAAACTTTGCAGCTTTATCAGCAGAATCTACGAAGAGAACCCCACCTTTTACCTTTGGTTGATTTGCGATAATTCCAACTGGACGACCATCTAATCTAGCTAATCCTGTAATAATCTCAGGAGCAAATAGTTTTTTAATTTCAAAAAAGCTACCTTCATCGATTAGTGAATCGATTGCCTCGTACATATCAAAAGGAGCATTTTGGTTCTCTGGAACAATCTCTGTCAAGGAACGTCCTTGCTTTGGTTTAAATCCATCGGAGAGAGGAGCTTTTTCTGTATAATTACTTGGGAAGTAATCTAGGTACGTACGCGCAATAGCGATTGCCTCTTCCTCATCTTGAGCTAAGATATCACCACATCCACTAACCGAACAGTGCATGCGTGCTCCACCCATCTCCTCTAGTGTTACTTTTTCACCAATTACCTTTTCTGCCATACGTGGTGAACCTAAATACATAGATGCATTTTTATCAACCATTACGACAATATCACAAAAGGCCGGTATGTATGCTCCACCTGCAGCGGATGGTCCAAATAGCAAACAAATTTGTGGAATCATACCAGAAAACTTGACTTGGTTATAAAAGATTTTCCCTGCTCCTCTTCGGTTCGGGAACATATCAAGTTGGTCTGTAATACGAGCTCCTGCTGAATCAACTAAATACAACATAGGAACTTTTAGCTTTTCAGCGGTTTCTTGGATTCGGATAATTTTCTCAACTGTTCTTGCACCCCAAGAACCTGCCTTAATTGTTGAGTCATTTGCCATTACACAAACGGTTCTACCTTTAATCTTTCCGATTGCCGTGACAACGCCATCTGCCGGAAGGTCTTTTGCGCTGTTATTTGCAAACATGCCATCTTCTGTGTATTCACCATTGTCAAATAATAAACGTAAACGATCACGAACAAACAACTTATTTTGTTCCTTTAGCTTCTCGTGATATTTAGGTGCTCCTCCAGAAGAGATTACTGATCTTTTCTCATTTAATTGCTGCTCAAGTTGTTCAGTCTTTAGCACATTGTTCACCTCGCATTAATTTATTTCAACACTACTAAAATGTCACCTTCATTTACAAAATCACCTATGTTTACTTTAATTTCTACTACTTCACCAGCTTCTGTACTTTCAACTGGAATTTCCATTTTCATTGATTCTAAAACTAATAGCGTTTGACCAGCAGTCACACTTTGTCCAACCTCTGTTATAACGTTAAATACTGTTCCTGCCATACTTGATGTAATTTCTTTCATTTTCATTTCCCCCAATTATGCTTTAATCTTTGTTAAATATGATGTAGTATAGTTTCCTATTTGGTAGGATTCCTCTGATAAAATTTCTTCGAATAGAGTACCATTATGTTTAATTCCATTAATCGTGAGTTTATTAAAAAATGCTTTTGCCTTCTCTATTGCTTGGAGACGATTCTCACCATAGACAATTACCTTTGCTATCATCGGATCATAAAACGGAGTAACGGTTGAACCACTCTCATACCCATAATCGATTCTAACTCCTTCACTCATCTCGTAAGAAAATTGTTCAATCTTCCCAGGTGAAGGCATAAATGTAGTAGGATTTTCAGCATATAGTCTAAATTCGATAGAATGACCATTTGACGTAATTTCGTCTTGGTTTTTCGGAAGTTTTTCTCCAAAGGCCACTAAAATCTGCCACTCTACTAAGTCCAGTCCTGTTACCATTTCTGTTACAGGATGTTCCACCTGTAATCTAGTATTCATTTCTAAGAAGTAAAAGTTTTCGTTTTCATCGACAACAAATTCAATTGTTCCTGCATTTACATAATCAACCGACCTTGCAGCCTTTAGAGCAGCTTCACAAATTTCCACTCTCTTTTGTTCTGATAAGAATGGACTTGGTGACTCTTCAATAACCTTTTGATTACGGCGTTGAACAGAACAATCACGTTCAAATAAATGCACGATGTTTCCGTGAGTGTCACCGAATACTTGCACTTCAATATGTCTTGCATTTGTGATGAACTTTTCAAGGAAAACCTCGTCATTACCAAAGTACGCTTTTGCTCTTGTCTTCGTCGTTTGGTATGCATTTCTTAATGCTACTTCGTCATCACACTTTTGCATGCCAATACCACCACCGCCACCACTTGCCTTCAGCATGACAGGATAGCCTATTTCTGAAGCAAATGAACAAACTTCTTCGATATCAGAAAGTCCATCTGCACTCCCCGGTACCACAGGTACTCCTGAATTCTTCATTGTTTGACGAGATGCAATCTTATCACCCATTAAAGAAATTGTTTTTGCTGTAGGTCCAATAAATCGAATACCCTTTTCTTCAACTTTTCTCGCAAATACTGCATTCTCAGAAAGGAAACCATAGCCCGGATGGATCGCATCTACCTGTTCTTGCTCTGCAATCTCTAATATGAAATCAGCATTCAAATAAGATTTTTGAACAGGAGGCTCCCCAATACAATAAGCGACTGTTGCTTCTTTTACATATGGCAGCTCTTTATCCGCTTCAGAATATACGGCTACAGTCTCGATATTTAAACGTTGACACGTTTTAATGATCCGAAGTGCTATTTCTCCCCTATTAGCGATTAGAATCTTTTTCAAACCCACCAGCTCCTTTCTGCCCTCGAACATTGAATGTTATCTCTAGTTAGGAAATAACACGGTAAGCTTCCTACAGTTGCCTAATATAAAATTAAGCCACTATCAGTAATATTTCTTTACTTTTCATAAAATTCCTTCTTTCATTGTAACCGCTTTCGCAAGTTTGTGCAGAATTTTTTGTTTTTTTGTATTATAATGTAGGAAGAATAAGTTGAAATCATTTTTATTTCTCGTTATTTTTTTGTATGATAAAGTAGAGATGGTATCCGACAAAGGGGGATATAAAATGGCAGCATTTAAAGTTGAAAAACTTCGAGTTAATTATAAAACATTAGAAGAATTTAAGAAATTTAAAGAATATGGTTTGCAGGAATTGTCTATGCTTGAAGACCTTCAAGCGAACATTATGGAAGACGATATCGAATCGCCATTTTACGGAATTTATTATGGTGATAAGTTAGTTGCGCGAATGAGTTTATACCGTGTCGATCAAAAGGAAGACAAGTACTTTAATCCTCCACAAGAGTACTTAGAGCTTTGGAAATTAGAAGTACTAGCTGATTATCAGCAAAAAGGATTCGGAAAAGCATTAGTCGAGTATGCAAAAGGCTATAACTTACCAATTAAAACAAATCCTCGGATTAAATCTGCAGAGTTCTGGAGCAAGATGGACTTTGTTCCAGTTGAATACGATATGGAACGAGATTTTGGTGCAAATCCACTTGTTTGGTACCCGAATTAGAGAGCAATAATTTTACTTCAAAATGAAAACCAGCTAGAGTTACTAGCTGGTTTTCATTTATTATTTTTCCACTTTTTCTAAGCTTCCATTTCTTTCAATTTGGAATTTTACTTGGCGATTTTTCGGATCTTCTTCTTGGAGCATCATCATTTTTCTAGCACGGTCCATAATCCCCATTAACGCTTTATAATCTTCTTTTACGAGATCTAATTGCTTCTCTACTTCTTTTTTCTCTTTTTTCAATCTAGTATTCTCGTCTTCTAACGAACTCACCCGTTCCTTCAAGTGATCATATTCCTCTTTTAACGTTCCTTGCGTATCTTCCGATTGCTCATATCTTCTTAAGTACGCAATTACATCAGATAATGTTAATTGGTCATCACTATTTAGACTATTTTCTTCATTCGAATGTGTATCTTCTACCACATGAGCCTTCGGAGTTGGACCTTCCTTCTTTAATTCTTTCCTTTGTTGCTTTGCTAATTCAATTCCTTGTTTGTATTGTTTCCTAACGTAAGAATTCCACCTAAACCCACATGCAGCTGAAGTTCTCGATAGATTTCTACCAACTTCTTCAAATGCTGAGAGTTGAGTGCCACCTTCTCTAATATATTTCAATACAACTTCTGCCAATAGTAAATCCTCATCTTGTGTCCAAGCATCTTGACGTACTGTTGTCATTCCAAAACCCCCTAGTCACTTTTTTATTTCATACATATGCGACTAGTAGAAAAGATAGACATAGGAATACTCTAGTAAAGGATAATTTTTTTATTTTTCCACCTTAAATAAGTTGTTGATATCCATGGAAGATACTCGCTTACAGCAGTTGAAGGGGGTAATCTCCCTTCCAACCTACTTCATAAAATCAAGTCTTTTTAGTAACTTATTAATTTTTCTTCCTAGCTAAAAAGGCATTTACTGCGTGGTGATGTTCCTCACCTTCCCAAAGGATTGAGCATTGTTTAATTTCCTCGTTCATTCTAGATTTTAAGTTGGAGGATAACCATTTTCTGACTGACATCGCTTTATATGATGCAAGTACATCAGATGAACTGTTGTTCAATAACTCTTCAATCCATTTGATTCCTTCCTCCTGGAATTCTCCTTCGTCAAACACTTGATTAATAAAACCAAGTTCAACCCCTGTTTCAGAGGGAATAACGTTAGCTGAATATAGCATTTTACACGCTCTATCAAAGGGAATCTTTTCTAATAACATTGTTCCTCCTCCCCAGCCCGTTGTGATTCCTAGCTTACCTTGAATGAATCCAAATTTAGTTGATTCCTTTGCGATACGAAAATCACATGCTGTTGCAATTTCACAACCTCCGCCCACTGCTACTCCATTCATAAGAGCAAAAGTGGGACGATTTAATGTCATGAGTTCAAAGAGTATATCCCCCATTTTAGACAGCATCGAGTATGCTTCTTCTTCCGTATGTAAACCGTGAAATACAGATAAATCACCACCGGAACAAAATGCCTCCATTCCCGAACCTGTTATGATTAAACCTTTTATTGATGAATCTTGTTTCACCGTATGTATCGCTTCTTTAAATCCTTCCATTACCTGATAATCGATTGCATTTCTTACGTCCGGGCGATTAATTGTAAATAACAGTAATTGATTGTGCAAACGCTCAAGTTTTGTCTTTTTCATAATCAATTTCCCCCATGCTTTGTTTATTATGTTTATATGAAAAAAACCGTACTAGATTCTAGTACGGCCTTAGTCTTCATGTATTATTTGTTTACTACTTCTTTCCCTTTGTATGTTCCACACTCTTTACATACACGGTGAGCTAATTTCATTTCACCACAGCTTGGGCATGCCACCATACCAGGAATTTCTAACTTGAAATGTGTACGGCGCTTTCTCTTTGCAGTTTTAGATGTTCTTCTAAAAGGTACAGCCATTCGTCCCACCTCCTTAAAAAGTCACATAGTTACATTGTTACTTATCTTTTTCAAAAAAGTTGGCTAATCCAGCAAGACGCGGATCAACTTTTTCTTCTAGTTCAAGTTCGGTTATGACTTTCCAACCTTGTCCCACTTGAGGTGCACTTTTCTTTTCATCTGGATTCTCCGCAAAGATTTGCATTGGAATCTCTAAAAGAATGTTCTCCTCAATTACAGGCATTAAGTCAATCACTTCACCTTGAGGTTCATGAAAATCCACATCAACCTCGTATTCTGCAGGTTGCAGAAGAAAATGTTCAGTTGTCGTAATGTCAAATGGCAATTCAACATCCACTAACGTTCTAGAACACGGTAGCACAAGCGTGCCAGTTAGATGTAAATGAAAAGTTGCTTTATCACTACTCACGTCAACCCTGCCAGTCACTTTCACTGGAGATACGTCACGTATTTCATGATTCTTCTTTTTCAGTTCACTAACTTCAATAACCTCATCAAGTGTTAGAGGTTTATGAAGATATTTTTTCAACTGATGTATATGCCATTTCATCATGTTCACCTCTATGAGCAACAAAATAAATTATAGCTTTGTATAATAGAATTGTCAATATTTTTTCTTTACACTATACTTATGATTATACAAGGCAAAACCGAGCGATTGAATGCTTGTTATATCGCTAAAGTACACTTTATCATGTTTGTCTATGAAATGCCAATTGATTCAATACTTAAATTTTTATTGAAATACTAGTTCGGACCACTTTTCTGGTCCTACTCTATCCAAAAGTGGGTGATTTCATGAAATCTGCTGGTGTAATTGTTGAATATAATCCTTTTCATAACGGACATTTATATCATTTACAACAAACAAAGGAAGTAACCAGAGCAGATGTTGTAGTTGCTGTGATGAGCGGATATTTTTTACAACGCGGGGAACCTGCATTATTGTCAAAGTGGGCTCGAACCAAAATGGCTTTAAGCTCAGGAGTTGACATTGTTGTTGAGCTTCCGTATGCATTTTCAACGCAAAAGGCTGAATTGTTTGCTAATGGAGCAATTTCTATATTAGAGGCCATGAACGTGGATGAGGTTTGTTTTGGTAGTGAATCAGGGAACATTTCTTCCTTTTTAGCAACCTTATCGGCTATGGAAGAAAATAAGGCTGCATTTGATGTACTTGTTCAAAAATATAGTAGGGAAGGCAACAGCTATCCGAAAGCAGCATCACTTGCATATCGAGCACTAAATATACCTGATGCAACGGTCGACTTAAGCCGTCCTAACAACATTCTTGGATATCATTACGTAAAAGCAATAGCCGATCAAAAAGCGCGTATTAAACCGATAACCATTACTCGCACGGGAGCTAATTATCATGACGAGCATTTTCAATCCCCTTCCATTGCGAGTGCAACCAGCATTCGAAAGGCCTTATTTTCTAATGAAGGTACCTTGCAGGATATTTTAAACTACGTTCCTGAAGCTACGTACACTTCTCTATTTGATTATAAAAAGGTTATGGGACAGCTGCATGACTGGGAACAATACTTCTCCTTATTAAAATATAAGGTCTTAACAACTGACCTTAATGTCCTAGCAAGTTTATATGAAATCGAAGAAGGACTCGAACACCGTATAGTTTCTTCTATAAAAGAAGCAACGAGCTATCATGAATTCATGGAAAACTTAAAAACAAAGCGTTATACGTGGACAAGACTTCAACGAGCATGTACACACATATTAACTCACACGAAAAAGGATGTTATGAAACGTGTAACAGCTGATCATAAATCTTCTTACATCCGATTATTGGGAATGAGTCAGAATGGACGAGCATATTTACAAAAGTATAAAAAGGAACTTCCGTTACCTTTACTCACAAAACTAACGTCACAGTCGAATGAAATGCAGCAATTAGACATTAGAGCAGCGACTACATATGGTATGGTTCTACCAGAGCCAATACGTTCAGAGTGGATGAAAACGGAGTACTCTACTCCACCTATACAGTATGATGAGGAAAGTAAATCATTTTTATAAAGAATTACACTAAAATACCAGTTAGATAGATAAAAAAGAAGCTGGGACATAACTAAATAATGGCGAATAATATCTAAATTATTCTACCTATTAAATATGATATTTTTTTCCTACCCATTGCTATTTATTAATCAGTTAAGCTGGAAGAACAAGTTCGTTCCATTGCGCTGCAGACACTCGCTTTCCTCTACTTCCCGCAGGAGTCGAGTGTCTTCCGCTCCATTCCACTAGTTTTTATAAATAGTATGCAAAATCAAACAAATTTATTGAAAGCAACAAATAAAGACCCGAACTATTAGGTGAAAGATATTGCCTAATAGTTCGGGTTTATCATTGGCTGAAATACTTATGTCTCAGCCTCGTTTGCGTTCCCTTGCTCTAGTGCTCATGACAAAGTATAAGTTTACTAAGAACGCCCATGTCCTGTGGGCAACGTAGACTTCAGTACTCTTGATTACAAGTCCGCTACCTTATTTATTTCATGGATTCTAAATAGTTTAATGCATCGTCTAATGTATCAACAGGAATGACTTTCATCTCCGTTTTTATTTCTGTTGCTTTTCGTATGGCATCATCATAATTAAAGTGCGCTCGTGGAGCGAAGAAGTATTCAGCTCCTGCTTTATCCGCTGCTACTACTTTATGGACAATTCCTCCAATTGGGCCAACTTTACCATCGTAATCAATCGTACCTGTACCTGCTATTTTATGCCCTTTTGTTAAATCTCCTTCAGTTAATTGATTGATAATTTCTAATGTAAACATTAATCCTGCAGATGGCCCACCTACAGCTGAAGTATCGAACTCAACATCCGGATCCACACTAATTTCACGATCTGTTACTAACGATATACCCACTCCTACTTTTGCAGTGTCCTCAGGAAAAGGCATGAGTGAAATGACTTTTTCTAATTTCTTATCGTCTCGCTCAAGTGAAACTGTAACAGTATCCCCTTTTTTTAGGCTGCCTACTGTTTCTATAAACTGTTCTGAACTTTCAAGAGGCTTACCATTTAACTCGTATATACGATCTCCTACTTCTAGCTTCTTCTCTGCATCCATTCCTTTAACTATGCTCATGACGTATACACCATTGTATTTGTATGCAACTTCTTTCCCTGCTTTTTCATATGCAACTGCAATAGCGACATTTTGAGATAAATCCATAGCATGAAGCTGTCTATAGTAATATTCTTTGTCACTTTCACCTTCTACTCTCATATCCTCTGCGGGAATCAACTCAAGGTTTGATGAAATATGTGACCATACATATGTATACGGGTTTATTTGACCACGACTAACCCCAACAGTTGTCATTAAAAATTCTCCTGTTGCTTTGTCACCTCCATCAACTTTTACGATGGGGGAAAGCTCATACGCCTCTCCTGGCAAGTTTAAGTAGTACGGTAGCTTAATGAAGTTAACAATGAAAATTATGATGATTGAAATAACGATAAATGCGTATTTTCTTTTTGTATATCTTTTACTCACTATTTTTCTCCTTCCATTCTTGAATCACTTTAATGATAGAAGGAAGTACAAGCTCTGCTTCCTCTTCCCCGATTTTTATAATTTCGTCAATATTAGTAAAGGCTCTAGAACTAAAATTCTCAACATGTGGTCTTATCATAATGTCTGAAGCAATTTCCCGATGCTGGACTAATTCGTCTTGCATAATGTCAATACTTTGTAAGATCACATCAAAAATAGACGTAATTTCCTCATTTATTTTAACATGCGAAACATCAACAGCGATAATTAAATCTGCCCCCATATCACGGACGACGGAGACAGGAACTCTATCACTCACTCCTCCGTCAACTAATAATCTATCGTTCACTTTGACTGGAACAAAAATTCCTGGTATTGAAATACTAGCACGAACAGCATCTGCAATCGGACCTTTTTGAAATACGACCTTTTCCCCATTTTTTATGTCTGTTGCGACAATTGATAGAGGTATTTCTAAGTCTTCAATATTCTTTCCATGTGTAAATACTTTTACTAATTCCTTCACTCTATTTCCCGCAATAAACCCCATCTTTGGTACCGTGAAGTCTAAATAATATTTTCTCTTAAACGCAATTGCCAGTTTATATAACCGATCTATTGGGTGTCCAGCAGCATAAAAACTTGCTACTAGTGCTCCCATGCTACTCCCTGCAATAAAATCGATTGGAATATGATTCTCTCTTAGCACTTTTATAACGCCTAGATGTGCAAATCCTCGTGCACCTCCAGATCCTAAAGCTAGACCTATTTTTGGATGTCTCAAGCATATCACTTCCCAAAAGTTTTTTCATTGTTTAATACAAAACTCATGGTCTAAAAGAGACCCCTATACACGTATATTGATACAGTAGTGGACAACCGCTACATGTCTTATATGAATTCAACATACTTATAATCTGACTTGTTTTTCAATACTTGAAATTACAAGAAACTCCTCAAAAAAATAGCCTTTCTCATTCATACTCGATGAACAATTATTTTAGAAGTTCAATTCTTTAGGAGGTACTCGAGTGATATTATCTAGAGTAAAAACTTTATTTTTAGCAGCCTTTGTGACCTTGATGGCAATTGCCCTTATCTCCTTTCCACAAGAGTCATTTGAGGCTTCCATAAGAGGACTTGATATGTGGTGGAAGGTTGTATTTCCTTCACTATTACCTTTTTTTATCGTTTCGGAAATGTTAATTGGGTTTGGAGTGGTTAGCTTTATTGGGGTTATATTAGAGCCAATCATGCGCCCTTTATTTCGTGTACCTGGGATTGGTGGATTCGTATGGGCGATGGGAATGGCTTCTGGATTTCCAGCAGGAGCAAAGTTAACAGCCAGAATGCGTCAGGAGGAACAACTAACAGCAATCGAGGCAGAACGTCTCGTCTCTTTTACAAATTCTTCAAATCCTTTATTTATTTTTGGTGCTGTTGCGGTTGGATTTTTCCATGACCCGAAAATAGGACTTGTTCTCGCACTTGCCCATTACTTAGGAAATATTTGTGTAGGATTAATCATGAGGTTTCACGGTGCATCAGAGCAACCGAAAAAAACAAAAGGTAACAAAGGCATTTCTATTATTGAAGCATTTCGAGTATTACATCGTACTCGAGTAAAGGATAATAGACCGATTGGAAAACTATTAGGAGATGCAGTTTTATCTTCTATTAAGACGTTATTAATGATTGGTGGATTTATTATATTATTTTCAGTACTAAATCAAATTTTATCTTTAGTAAATATCACACAATTTTTCAGTATATTTATTTCATTATTTCTACAGCTTTTACACCTATCACCTGAGTTAAGTGTACCTTTTATTTCAGGACTATTTGAGATTACACTTGGTAGTGATTTAACAAGTGATACTGAAGCTTCTTTATTACATAAAGTAATCATTACTAGTTTTATACTAGGTTTTTGTGGTTTCTCTGTTCAAGCACAGGTTGCAAGTATTTTATCTGAAACCGACATTCGCTTTCACCCATTTTTTATCGCACGTATCTTTCATGGATTTTTAGCTAGTATTTTTTCCTTTTTGTTATGGAAACCCCTTTACGAAAATGCAACAGAGAGCAGTGATTCACCTGTTGTCCCTGTATTCAACATGGTTCAGAGTACATCGAATGATATGGCTCAATTATGGAATGTGCTGAACGAGCTTGGCCCAATTTTTACGATTCTCTCATTATTCTTATATGTAATTTTATTATCTAGAAGATTATTTGAAAAATAATACAATCTTAAAAACCCCTGAACAGGGGTTTTTATAATGCGAGATGATAAACAAATAATTCTCCCTTTATTCCCATAACTCTTATACCTTTATCATTGAATCCGCTTTTTTTATATAAGCTTTGGGCTGTTACATTTCGTTTATTAACGGCCAGTATTACTTCATTTGCATCTCTGAAGTGTTCTTTTATAAATGCAGGAAGTATTTGCATCGATTTCTTAGCGATTCCTTTTCCTTGAAACGATGTTCGAACTGAATAGGCTCTTAATAATAATGCGTTCTCGTTATTAGTATAATTTTTCACACCGTTATATCCGTGCAAAACAAAGAATCCAACAGGCAAACCATTAGCATGAATAATGATTGGATTTCGATCTTCCTCTTGTTCGCACATCTCTATCGCATCTAAAGAAAACGCTGTATAGTAAGAATGATCCTCCGAAAGATCATAGGTTTGAAGATGTTCCCTAAACCCCTCATTGTAAAATTCCAATGTTATTTGATCTATGTCTAATGTTAGTGACATGGCCGCACCTCGGTTTTACATTTTTTACTAATTATACCATATAAAAGAAGCACTCACGTATGTGAGTGCTTCAAACAATTATTGAAATTTCTTTTTTAAAGCTTCTTCTACTGCTAAAGGTACTAGGTCTTTAATATTTCCGTGATATTTTGCTGCTTCTTTTACGATTGAAGAACTAAGGAACGAATATTGGTTATTTGTCATCATGAAAAGAGTTTCTATATTTTCATTTAGCTTTCGATTCATGCTTGTAATCTGCATTTCATATTCAAAATCTGATACAGCTCTGAGTCCTCGTAAAATAGCATTTGCGTTAATACTTTGAGCATAATCAATTAACAAACCTTGATATGAATCAACTACTACATTAGGAATTTCTGTAGTTACTTCTCTCAATAACTCTTTACGCTCATCTACTGTAAAGAGAGGATTTTTAGATGAATTATTTAATACGACGACATATACCTTTTCGAATACCTTCGAACCACGTTTAATAATATCCAAATGACCTAAAGTAACGGGATCAAAGCTTCCTGGACATACTGCAATTTTTGACAAAATGGTTCCCCCTTCATTACAACTATGTAACTCTTATAGCTCAAGATTCAATATTTGGATAATGGTAAATCGAAATTGCAGTTATTCCATAGACCTCATGTCTTTTAAGCTCTAATTTCCCAATTTGTTCAGGCAATTCAGCTTCTACTGCGTGTTCGACAACAATGGCTCCGTCTCTTTTTAAAAGGTTGTTCACGTCTAGAATAGAGATAAGCGCTTTCAATTTATGATTGTGATAAGGCGGGTCTAAAAAGATTAAATCAAATTGAACTTCTCTCTTGATGAGCGCTTTCAATGCACGTTCTGCATCATTACGATAAATTTCAGCTTGTTCTGTTAATCTACATGTTTCCACGTTAGTGCGAATAGTAGTAATAGCCTTTTGTTCTTTGTCTACAAATATAACTTTATCTAATCCTCTACTTAATCCTTCTATTCCTAGGCCACCACTACCACCAAACAAGTCTAATCCAATTCCCCCGTCGAAATATGGACCAATCATGTTAAAAATAGATTCTTTAACCTTATCCGTTGTCGGTCTTGTAGACTGACCAGGAACAGCTTTAAGTGGATGTCCTTTACATGTACCAGAAACGACTCTCATATATTTTCACAACCCTTATGTAACATTAACGAATTTAAATGACAATGGATGACAAAATTCTAGCCATTCCACCAACAACTTTTATCCTAACATAATTAGCTAGAAAGGAAAACATTTGTCATGTTAACACTTTTCCTTGCTTTGAATAACTTTGTTTCTCTAGAATTGTTTTCTATTTGGTACATTGCATTTCTTTAAAATATCACAAATAAATTAAGTAGAAATGTATAGCTAATGTTCATTTGGTCATACTTAGTAGTAACAACATCCTTTGCGTGATGTTGTTGCCAACCGCGGAGAAGACTTACGTTTCCCCATAAGTTCTTCCTCCGGTTTCTCCTCTCCCTTTGCCTTCTTACTCTTAAAGCTAGCTTTAAGAAATAGAGGGACCCTGTAGTTTCGATAAACTACAGGGATTTTTTTATGGAGAATTATAACTAAACTAACCATATAATATTCTATGGATTTTATGGTATCATGTAGAATGATTTCAGCTGAAAGAGAGGATACAATATGGTACAACGATTTATCGAACTAGGTGAAGGGTATTCCGATATTTATGAGCTCATAGAAATCGGAAAAACGAATAAACATCGTATTAACGCTCTTATAGAATTACATACAACAAAGGGTGAAAAGAAAGTAACGTCTGTAGCCATTGCTTTACATCCTACAGCAGTCGGCGAGTTCTTGCCCATATATATTTGTAAAGAAGGAATCCCACTTTCCTCCGAGAAAACGAGTGGAAGATTAGCTTTATTTCATAACTTAAGCGAAGAACTAGAAAAACCTATATCACGCTTTGAGGTAAAGAATTCAAATGCATTTGCTGATGATGCACTTTACTATCAGTATTTAACCGGTATTCTACGCCTATATCATGTTATTCCACATATATAATAAGAAAAGCGCAAGCGCCAAAGTTAGCCTCAGGCATAGCAATTGTTCCAAAGAGAATAAAAGGATGGGGTTCCCTTTTATTCTCTTCGGGTTATTTGACATCAGGCGGGCTGGGCGCTGGAGCTAGACACTAAACATATCCAAAAACTTATACTTTCTTATCTATAGATAAAGGACTCTCTAGTTAGAGAGTCCTTTAAATACCTACTTTGTAGTCATATTCCTTTGCCTTATCTGGTCTTGAGTTTTCATACTCTGTTTTAATGAATGGCTTGTAGGAAGGTTCCACAGATTTTACAAATGGCAAAGCAGATAGCTTTTTCATCAATTGTTCCGTTTCTTCCATATTGCAATATAAAACACAGTATTTTAGTCGTTTGGATACATAATGTATGTTGCCGAAACGACGTAGGTTTTTTACTTGCTTTAAATGGTGCAACCAAACTACTATTCCTTGACGCTGTTCAAACATCATTTTTTCCCCTTTGGCTACGATCTATTTCAAGAATAAATTAAATGCTTAGATCAAATATGTATTTTAATAGAAGACTTTCTAAACATAGTCTACATGAAGTATCTTTTGCAAGCAATAATAAAACGTAAATGGAGAAAGGAGACCTAAGTATGGACCTTGATGACATTTGGGTAATGTTCCTTCATGAGCTATCATCCTATCGTCATTATCACTCGGTTAAGAAACAAATATACACAGGAGTTCCCTTTCTCTACATTCAAGTAGCAGAAAATACAAATACATCACAAGAAGACATTGAAACAACCATTAAAAAAGCAGCTGCTCGATCAATGAAAGGAAAGAGACTTCACTCTGAAACAATCTTTGTCAGACAAGAACAACATCTATTTGTATACAGACATCGTTTTTATGTACCTCAAGAAAAGATGTTTTGCTGCGGAAATTTATGTGTTAATTGTGTACGATTACGTAATAAAAAATAACCATAAGCTTTTGCCCATGGTTATTTGCAGCCACAGCTTCCACCAGAGCCACATCCTCCAGTACTACAGGAAGACATAGAATCAAAAAATGGATTGCCTGTTGGAACTTTTATATATTCCGATACAGCTTTCCCAATCAACACACTAATTTCATCAAGCAGCTCCTGTAAATCCTTTTCTGCCTTTTTAAAGTTAGCGATAACTGGATGTAAATCGACTTCTCTCTTTACATACCTTGTTTCCAAATTTATTTCTTTATAATCTGGGTGGTATTTCCCAAAACGTTGAACTTCTTCATAACGCTCTTTTATATGAACAAATCTTTTTATCAGATTTTGTGCTTCTTGATTGGAATGAAGTAGATAATATGCAGTTCGATATTGCTCTGCAACATCTGATTGAATAACCATTCGAGCTAATAACTCTGCTTCCTCTAATAGCTCGACTCTTTCTAAGGTTGCTAACAATCACAACACCTCCTTTTAGTATCATACCATGAAAGAGTGTAGTTACAAAACGAATATACTTGGAAACTTACTAGTTGAAATTTCTTTTAAGACAATAGTTTTTCTTCTACATTAGCACCATCACTACAACAGTAATGCTAATTTCTACGTTACTCACAGGACTTGAACGTAATATTAGAAGGACCTTAATACGAAGAAGGACCAGTACTCTTTTATGATTCGATACCATAATAAAAAAATGAGGCTGGGACAGAAGTATTTCAACCAATGATAAACCCGAACTATTAGGAGAGATTTTAACAAATCTTTCACCTAATAGTTTTGGGTCTTTATTTGTTGCTTTTGATTTGTTTGATTTTGCATACTATTTTTAAAAACTAGTGGAATGGAGCGGAAGACACTCGACTCCTGCGGGAAGTAGAGGAAAGGCTGAGACCCCGCAGGCGTCGCCGAGGAGGTAGGTTTTTTCACGATAGTGAAAATAACCATCAGCTTCCTCCCCGCGGAAAGCGAGTGTCTGCAGCGTAATGGAACGAACTTGTTCTTTCAGCTTAACTGATTAATAAATAACAAAGGATACGAAAAAAAATATACTATTTGAAGATGATTTATTTAGTTATGTCCCATTCTTACGGTATCACAACTTCCATTTCTTTTTGAACTCCATAGCTTGAAGCATCATTTCGTACTAGTTCGAGCTTTAACATGTGTTTACCTGTTGGTAACCCTTTCAGTATAAAGGCGGCTTGATGAATTTCATCAATTTGGCTTCCGTTAAGGTAAACCTTTAAATATCCTTCATTTTGCACGTGTTTTTTAGATTCTTTTGAACTAAAGGTAAAACCATTTACCACTACTTCTACATAAACATCTTTTTTTTTCACTTTATGACGTACCGTAACAGCTTGCTCATTAATAGGTTGATTAGTCTTAATCGTATTCATAACTTCTATGGCTGTGGAATTAGTTCCTAAAGCTTCAGGAGCTTTTGGATCATCTGGTCCACTACAAGCCACACTTAAAGCTAAACATGTAATTAAGAATATGTATTTCATGAAAGGCTCACCTCTTTTTACATATTGTTTGCCCAAATCATGAAAAATACACAAATAAAGTGGATGTCATGAACTTCATCCACTTCATTTATAGGTTCACTGTTAATCATTTTGTCTCATAACTTGAAACATACTTATCATCATTTGAGCCATCTGCAGTTTCTGAGAGAAACTTGTCACTTTATGAGGAATTGTTTTTCCAAAGTATTCTTTTGATGAAAGATCAAACTGTTCAAGAATTGACGGGTCTCTTGCTAATTTGCGATACCAATAAGGTTGTTCACGAATATATTTCACATAATCCGGATTTGCCCGTATGACTTCCATAATTTCTTTTCTCATCGATTTCAATCCTTACTGTAAAAAAAAGGGTTAGTTGATTGCTTTGACTTATTAGAATCATCTGTCCCTTTAAATTGACTAATGATTTGATGTATCGTTGAAAGCGCATCTCCTACTGAGGCCATATGTTGTTCAACTTGAGCAAGATCAATACCTTTCACAGCTGTTAATATCGTGGACATAAAGTCATTTTTTTCGGATGACTCCTTCTTCTTTTCTTTGTCGTCTTGATATTCATTCCAAATTGGATCATCCTCACCAAGTAAATACCAATCTTCAAACAGTTCTTGCCAAGTTTTCTTTTTACTTTTTACCTCATTAGCTAATTTAGGGTGTCTTTTTACGAACTCCTTAAATTTTTGGATAGAAGGATGTACAGTTTTTTGACTCATGCTTCTCACCTCTATTTTCCATACTACGTTATATATGCCTACACTATATTGTAGTTTTGAAACAGAAGTTGGTTCGCCCATTTTCACCTTAAATGCTTTTATTCATACTTGGAAATTGCTATGATAGTATAATAAAAATGATTACCAAGAATTTTGGTGGTATGCGGGACAGTGGAATAGGTAAAAACACTTCACCAAAAGCTTGATTTAAATCGGGCAATAACAACACCTTTAGAAAGGAACAAGTAAATGGTAAATACAAAAATAAAGATTCAAGAGCAAGTAGATCAATATTTACAAAATGCAACTGAAAAAGATCAAGAAGTATTGGAGTTTGTACTAGAAGGGCTACTAAACAAACAGAATCAGATTAACCGTTCATACTTAGGCGGTTTACTACATGAAACTAGTTATTTCAATGAAGAAGAACTCACATTTCACATGACCATTCCAAACAGCTCGATTATACAAAATGCTTTAAACATTGCGCACGGAGGAATAACTGCTACACTGTTAGACTCGGCAATGGGAACGTTGGCAATTCATGTATTACCTAGTCACTTAGCTGCTGTTACAACTGAAATTAAAATTAATTATGTTGGTCCAGGGATTGGTGAGAAGCTCACTTGTGATGCCTCTATTATTCATAAGGGGTCAAAAATTATCGTTTGTGAAGGTAAAGTGTACCGTGACGATGGAAAGCTAGTTGCTCACTCTACAGCAAGCTTCTTTATCATCCCACGTGTTACGAAAGATTAATGGTCACTGCTGTCGTTATTCCTATTCTCTTTTTCTATTTTCTTTACATCACAGTAAAAGAACGTAAAAAGAGAATTAAACAATGGACAGAATATGGGAAAGTGCGAGAGGAAAGTGTAGTACAGGGTAAAATCGTTCAAGTACACAAGGCTACGGAGCGTTATATTGGAAATTATTATATTTCAAAAATAACCTTACTCCTATTGACAAATAAAGGTACAGTTAAAGCCATAATCCAGAGTCCTATTACTCCAACTTGGGAAGAAGTTTATTTTGAAAAAGATACAGTCATATCCTGTTATGGGCAGTGGACTGATTCAATCTTCTACTTTCAACGTTATAAAATACAGTAAAAAAACTAAGGCTTTTCCTATGTGGCCTTAGTTTTTTTCAAATTCAAATTCCCACGTATTAATAAAATTTTGAGTATAGTATTTCTCATAAACACCAACACCGAGATGAGTAAATTCATTATTCAGCAACGTTTCACGGTGTCCCTTACTATTCAACCAGCCTTCTACCGCAGCAATTCCATCTACATATTTAGCTGCAATATTTTCTCCAGCTAATTGATATTTTATTTCCCCTTCCTGTAATCGATCAGCTAGACCACCTTTTGTAGGAGAATCATGTGAAAAGTAATCATTCTCTTTCATATCTTTACTATGTAAAAAAGCTACTTTCGACGTTTCTTCATGCCAAACGACTTGTTTTATCTCATAACGTTTACGAATCATATTCGTAATATCTAAGATTTGCTCTGAATTTCCCTTTTCAACTGCAGACCACTCCTCTGATGAAAGCTCCCTCGCTGAAATGAGTTCACCACGGTAAACGAGTTCATATGGACGTTGTTTTACTAATGTTTCATTATCCATATATCGAATGCTTGATAATTTCTTCGTGAATTGATCAATATACAATTGCGCCCATACTTCACCGAATTGGACAAGAGGTCTAGCTAGCTTTTCCTCTTCAGAAAGTTCGAAACGGTATGAATTATCCTTAACATTTATGTTGTGTGTAGTTTGTAATTCAATATTCTTTGTAATCTGATCATATGGTTGTCCTATATAAAAGGGATCTAGATTTACATCGCTTCCAATTGCAAACAGTGATACTACTTTATTTTCTAATACCCCAACTTGTATATAGGAGTTTTCATTTTGCTTGTAAATCCACCAAACATAGTCGTAAGATGAAGGATCGATTCGTATTGGCTTTCCCCACATATTTTGTATGTGGTCACCTGATTGGCCAATTAACATATGCATCCCTTTATATTTTTCTGCATCAAGCGCATGATTATTTCCTGTATAATTCACATTATTTGTCTCTTTATTTTTTCCTTTCTCACTCGTATTTAACATTTTTACTTCTTCACTCTTACTAGTAATCTCTAATTGAGAATAGAGAGATATAAATGAAATAAATAATAGGATTATAATAGAAAATAGACTTTTCTTCATACTTGCCCTCCTTGTATACCTTCTTTCAAAGTATATTTACGGAAGGAGAAATTATTCCCTGAAAATATGATTTTTTACTAGTTTAATTAATTCAATTTGGAAGATTACTAGTTTCAAAAGTAATATGGCACCTAGTAAGACTAGGCACCATATTAGCTAATGAGTATGATGGGATGGTTCAGATATGTCGGATAGTGCGGCTCCAGCACTTTCATCTGACATTTGATTGACTGCTAAATCCCCTAATGAAACGATTCCAACTAAGTTTCCATTTTCCACTACAGGTAGTCGTCTAATTTGCTTCTCAGCCATTAAATGAGACGCTTCCTGTAATGTAGTATCGGGTTTAACCGTAATAAGGTTTGAACTCATAATATCTGTAAGTTCATGAGAACCTGAACGCTTTTCTGCGTAGCCCCTTACAACTAGGTCACGGTCAGTAATCATACCGATTAACTTCTCATTTTCAATGATCGGGATAGCTCCAACATCTAGATCCTTCATCTTTACAGCTACTTCGTATACATTGTCTAATGGAGTACAGTATTCAACGTCAGTTGACATTACGTCACGAACTGTCTGCATTTGAAACCCTCCCTTAATTTTGTATAAGCATAACCCCTAAGTAAGTGAGTTATACTATTATTTAGTATGAGCGTTTCATATCGTGGACTATTCATTTTTAAAAAATTTCATAAAATCGACATGTAAAATAAACACAATACATTGCAAGTTAACGGTTTTAAAGCTATTATTAATTTTGGATAGTTTTAGAGGAGGGATACATACAATGAAATTCGAAAATACAGGTATTGAAAATCAAGTTGTAGAATTATCAAGACTAGATGAAGCTATGGAAGAATTAGGATTTGTACGTGCAGGTCAATGGGATTACGAGCGTGTAACATATGACCACAAGATCGAAATCCTAGAAGCGAAGGAAGTATATTACCTTCGTGTTCAAGGTTATGCAATTGAAGGTGATGTTGGAAGTCACCATGCGACAATTAAGCTACTGACACCTTTATTAGGTAAACACTATTATCCCCATGGAGTTGAATATGGTGAAGGGGAAGACTTCCCAAAAACTGTACTGACTCGTAGTCAAGATTTATTAAAAAAAGCAAAAGAAGTACTAGCAACTCTTGCTCAACAATAATCTAAAAGTAAAAAAACGCATGAATATCATGCGTTTTTTTTTATAAAATTTCTTGAGGCTTAACTTTAATTTGTTCTACCTTAACATGAACTGATTCTACTTCAATTCCTGTCATTGCTTCAATTTCTGATTTTACAGAACGTTGGATTGCTTTACAGGTTTCTACTATATCATATCCATAGTATAAAGCCACTCTCATCTCAATTGAAATTTCTTCCGCCTCACCTTTTTCAATTGAAATCCCCTTTTGCTTACCTTTTTTATTTATGACCCGGATCATCTCATCTTTTATATCTGTAACTGTACCTGCAACACCTTCAATATCAACAATTGCTAAAGAAGCAATTAACGATACAATTTGGTCCGCAATGTGAACACTTCCATAGGGTAATACTTTGTTAAACATTTGATTTCCCCCTCATCATCATTTACTCACCATAGTGTATGAAGAAATGAAAATTTGGGCACTACTTTTTACTCCTGTTTAGCGTTTTACTGTAAAATTTTTAGTTTTCATACTATAATTTAGTTATAGAGAAAGGAAAAATTCACGTCCAACTTGGAAGGAGAAACAAATTGTCTTTTTTACTCTCAAAGCGTTATTTAATTATTTCTATTGTTATAGCGGTTTTTCTGTTTCTTATTTTTTTTATCATGCCTATATCTGTACCGTTGATAATGGCTATCCTTACGGCTCTTTTATTGGAACCGATTGTAATATTTGCTCAAAGAAGATTTAAAGTATCTAGAAATGTTTCCGTTATAATCGTCTTTATCATTTTTATCTTATTTGTTGGGATAAGTGGATACTTTCTAACGACAAAGGTTGTTGGAGAAGTGATTCAAATCGCTCAAAATGCACCGAATTATATTAATGACGTTACACGAGCATGGTATAACTTTGAAAATCGTTTAGAAGACATGGCTAAAGACCTTCCAAAAGAGTTTGTACATGAGATTAGTCAACAAGTTCGTGATTTCCTTGAAAGTGCTAGAAAAAGCTTAACAAATTCATTGAATATTGAAAATTTAAAAAATATCGTAACAGATATACCGAATTACTTAATCAATTTACTTGTATATTTAATTGCACTATTTTTATTTATGATTGAACTTCCAGCCCTGAAGAAACAGGCATTCTCGCATATGACTGAAAAAACTGCTGAGAAAGCTCAATTTATGGCATCTAGATTATCGTTTGTTGTCTTTGGATTTTTAAAGGCACAATTTTTAGTCAGTGTTCTAATATTTATGGCTGCCTTCCTTGGTTTACTTTTAATTGTTTCTCCAGAAGTTGCAATTGTTATGGCAATCATCATATGGATTATTGATGTAATTCCAATAATAGGCTCCATTATTATTATGGGTCCATGGTCACTATTTCATTTTATAACAGGTGATGTAGCTACAGGAACTCACCTTGCCATTCTCGCAATTGTCTTATTAACAATAAGAAGAACGATTGAACCGAAAGTAATGGGTAGCCAAATTGGTCTTTCTCCTTTACCTACGTTAATTTCAATGTACTTAGGATTGAAGATATTTGGCATCTTAGGATTCTTTATTGGCCCAATGTTATTAATAGCCTTTAATACTGCACGAGAAGCTGGAATTATAAAAGTAAATATTAAGCTATAAAATAAGACGACAAGTGCAAAACTTGTCGTCTTATTCGTTTAAGCAGCATGATGAAGCTCCCAATATAGAAATGCCCCATCCTTTAATGTACATTTCATACCAAGTCTTTCTAATAGCCGAATTGATTGTTCATCGTTACTATTGCATTCAGTAAGTATTGATTTGATACTTTGTGCTTCAATAAACCAATCAATCATTGCTTCTATTGCCTCAAATGCAATACTTTCGTCCTGTATTTCCTGTATTAAATGATGAGTAAACTCCACGACTCCTTCTACAGGCTTTCCTCGCATCATAATATCACCGATAATTCTTTTCTCTTCATACAGAATAATCATCCATATACCCCAGCCAAACTCCTCTTTATCACATTCCAGTTTTTCAATATAATAAGGCAACATCCCAATAAGATCTGTAGATGGCCAGTCAGAGGGGATCTTTATCGGTGATCTCTTTTCGAGTTCTTTGCGGTATATCGCTAATGACTTTATAAGATCTAACGAACATGGAACAAGTAGCAAACGTTCAGTAATAATCTCCATGAATACTCTCTCCCTTCACTGTATATGGACTTTGTAGAGAGTGATTTCTTCTCTTCTAATGAAAACATAAGAGTGAAATAAAAATGGTCATAGAATATCCTATTCTATGACCAACTTTTCATATGACTTTTCTGACACATTTCTTAAGGGGGAATAACTTAAAAACCAAGGATGGCTTTAATAACGGATGTTGTTTCTCCACCGGAATAAAATACATATAACAGTAAATACACTGCTACACCCGTAATTGCGGTAAAAAACCAAACTATGCTTGTAATAGGACCCATTTTTCTGTGTTTCTCAAGCTTATTTTTAAATCCTAATATTAATGTTGTAATACCTAAAATAGCTCCAACCGTAGCAAGAGTGATGTGAAAAATCAAAAATATCGTGTAGAAGATTTTTATATCATCGGGTCCACCAAAGCTAGTGTTTCCAACAAAAATTGTACGAGATGCATAAATGATAAAGAATATGATTGCAAATATCGCAGCTGTAATCATTGCTTTTTTATGAGCATCACCTTTTCTTTGTGCAATTAAATACCATCCAATTGCAACTGTAATGGCGCTAAGAACAATAAACGTTGTACTTATTGTAGGTAAAATCGGTAAATTCATAGGTCGCATCCTTTCAGACTATAGAAGTATGTAATAAGAGAAAGACATGCTACTGCAAGTCTTTCTCTGGCTAGACGTTTTTACATTAAACATTAGTTAATGTGTGGCTCTGACTTCACTTCCAGTTCATCCTTTTCACGCTCTTTCTTCGCCCATTGGAAGAAGATATAGCCTAAAATTGAACCGTACACAATTTCTTGAACAACTTTCATGATGACACCACCGAGTTGTTGATCTTCAATTAGAGGAAACCAATTAAATAACTCAGGCGTGCTAATATTCAATGAAGCGATCATATCTGCTGGTACACAAAGCTCTAAAGCAGTTAACCACATCGTCGAATCTGTATACGTTGTATACATTGGCTCACCTGCGAAGATAATAAGCGCGCAGGCAGGAGTTAAGAGTACACCATCTGCAAAGATGTAACCAATTTTCTTAATTGGTGATAAACTCTGAGCTTCAGGTAACGGGTTCACAACTGGCCACCACATAAATAGTGCACCGAAGAATAACACCGTCGTAGTAATAGAATGAAGTAACTCATCCGTCTTTACTACATCGAATACGAGTGGAATGTGATAAATAGAGAAAATACCATTAAATAAAATGAGTGCAACCAGTGGTTTTGTTAAGAAATCGAAAATAGGTTTAATCCATTTTCCATTAATCACTTCTCTAATTAAAGATGTTGGTAATCCCAAAATTAACAGTGGTGGTACTGCTAGATAAACAACGGCCATTGCTGTCATATGGGCACTAAACATTAAATGTCCAAGTAAGTCAAAGGGGCCACCTTTCATTAAATAAAGTAAAACCATACTTGAGACAAAAAAGAAGGCTTGCTGACGCGTTACCTTGTATTTATCCTTACGAATTAAGAAGAAATAAAATCCAATTATTCCTATTATGATTACTAAATAGATCGGACTCCATAGAGCTCTAAATCCAAATATACTGATGTCCATTCGGGCACCTCCTAAAAAGGCATAATAACTAGTAGTACAAGCTTTCACACATTACCTATTATACATTTTTCAAAATCTACTAGCAATGAACGTTATGTGAACGAACATTTCCAAATATAGAAAAAGAGTGAGCAAATTTGCTCACTCTCACCTTGATTTATTACCACCAAATAATTGTTGTAAAAGCCAGTACTGTTATACCAGCAACTAAAATTCCAGAATATAGGAATAACGCTGGCGCTTCATGCCCTTTATGACTCATGTGCATGAAATAGTATAGTTGGAAAATAACTTGAACAACAGCAAGTAATAAAATAAATGGAACCGAAAACCAGCCTGTGAAATCTTTATACCCTACTGCTAGGAATGCAACTAGTGTTAGTGCAATCATTAGGGCAAAAGAAACAACTTGATATTTCATGTCCTGTTTATTTTTCTTACGACGATATGCAATATCAACTTTTGGGTTACCAGTTTGTTTTGTAGCCATCTGATTATCCCACCATTCCCATTAAATATACAACTGTAAAGATGAACACCCAAACAACGTCAATGAAATGCCAGTAAAGGCTAGCGATGTAAAATTTAGGTGCATTGTACAGGCTTAATCCACGCTTCGCGTTACGTACCATTAATGTGATGATCCATAGTAAACCGAATGCTACGTGGGCTCCGTGGAATCCTACTAGCGTATAAAATGCTGATCCGAAAGCACTACTTGTAAACGTAAATTCAAACTTATGAACATAATGATTAAATTCATAAATTTCAAGTGCTAAGAATGATGCTCCAAGAAGAACTGTAATGAATAACCATAGTTGCATTTTAGCAAATTCGAAATTCTTCATGTGATACATAGCGTAAACACTTGTTAGAGAACTTGTTAAAAGCAGCATCGTTGCTAAAAAGGCAATCTCTAGTCCAAATAATTCTTGAGACGTAGCTCCACCGTTAGTGGAGTTTTTAAGTGCTAAATATGTTGCAAATAGAGAACCGAATAGTACTGTTTCTCCACCTAGAAAGAACCAAAATGCTAAAAACTTATTTTTTCCTTCGAGGGTTGCTTTTTCAGGTTCTGCAGGGTATGTTTCTGCTGTTAATTTTTCTTCAACATGCGCTCCCATTATCCCTTAACCCCCTTATCATCATCGTTTTCTAATTCTTCTTTATGAATGTGGAATCCATGATCATCAAGTACAGAACGGAAGAACATCGTTCCTAATACAATTAACATACCAACAATACCTACAATTAATGATGGAATGTTTGTAGTATCACCCTGAATGTTCGCATACATGAATCCGAATGCTGCGATAAATAATCCAAGCGACAAGATAAATGGTAAGATAGAAGGATTTGGCATATGAATATCTCCTAATGGTTCTGCAGGCGTCATTTCATTTCTGCCTTCCATCTTCTCGACCCATAAAGCATCTAAACCACGAACAAGTGGTAATTGCTTAAAGTTATATTCAGGTGCAGGTGAAGAAATTGCCCATTCTAAAGTACGACCAGTACCCCAAGGATCGTTTCCAACACGCTTACCTTTTACTGAAGTGATGATTACGTTGTAAAGGAATACAAGCGTACCAAGCGCCATACCAATTGCACCAATAGAACTGATTAAGTTTCCTAAGTCCCAGCCATGGTTTGGTAAATATGTGAATACACGACGTGGCATACCCATTAATCCTAAGAAATGTTGGATAAAGAACGTTAAATGGAATCCAATGAAGAATAACCAGAACGTAATTTTCCCAAGTGTTTCGTTAAGAAGTTTACCAAATACTTTTGGCCACCAGTACGTGATACCAGCGAATACTGCGAATACTACCCCACCAACGATTACGTAATGGAAGTGAGCTACAACGAAATATGAATCATGATATTGGTAGTCTGCTGCAGCTGCTGCAAGCATAACTCCAGTTACTCCACCCATTACGAAAGTAGGAATGAATGCAACTGCCCAAATCATTGGTACTGTGAAACGAATATGTCCGCCCCACATTGTAAATAGCCAGTTAAAGATTTTTACCCCTGTTGGTACAGCAATTGCCATTGTTGCAACAGCAAAGATTGCATTCGCAATTGGCCCTAAACCAGTTGTAAACATGTGGTGAGCCCATACCATGAATCCTAAGAATCCAATTAGTACAGTAGCGAATACCATTGCGGAATAACCGAATAGACGTTTTTTAGAGAATGTTGCAAAAATCTCAGAGAAAATACCGAATGCCGGTAAAATTAAGATATATACTTCAGGATGTCCAAAAATCCAGAATAAGTGCTCCCAGATAATTGTATTTCCACCAGCGGCTTCGTTAAAGAAGTTAGAACCGAATAAACGATCAAACATCATTAAGAATAATCCAACTGTTAATGCAGGGAATGCAAATAGAATTAGTGCAGATGTTACAAAAGATGACCAAGTGAATAATGGCATACGCATATAAGTCATACCAGGTGCACGCATGTTAATAATGGTAACTAGGAAGTTAATTCCCCCCATTAAGGTACCTGCTCCTGAAATCTGTAAACCTAATACATAAAAATCAACACCGTGCCCAGCACTTTCCATTGCAAGTGACGCATAAGAAGTCCAACCTGCATCAGGTGCGCCTCCCAAAAACCAGCTTAAGTTCATGAATACTCCACCGAAGAAGAATAACCAGAAACCTAGTGAGTTTAAAAATGGGAATGCAACGTCACGTGCACCGATTTGTAATGGAATTACTGCGTTCATGAAACCAAAAATGATCGGCATCGCAGCAAAGAAAATCATGGTCGTACCATGCATTGTTAAAATTTCGTTATACATTCCTGCACTCACAAAGTCGTTATCAGGAACAGCTAGCTGGATACGGATAAATAATGCTTCTAATCCACCAACAAGGAAGAAGAATCCACCAGCGATGAAATAAAGAATGGCGATTTTTTTATGATCTACTGTTGTTAAGTAGTCCCAAATCGTTGCGCCAATCGTATTCTTTGTTAACGTACTCACGATTTTACCTCCCTTTCAAATGATGCTTACTTCTTCTCTACAGATAAACTAAATAAATACTCAGTTAATGCATCAATTTCATCTTCTTCAAGTTTGTCATAGGTATTTGTCATTTTGTTACCTGGTTTGATTTCTTCAGGATCTCTTAACCAGTCTTTTAAGTTTCCTTCATTGTAATCTAATATACCAGCAATACGAGTGCGATCAGCGAAGTTAGATAAATTCGGAGCTAAACGGCTTCCTTCATTACCAACAGCGTGACAACCAATACAACTCTTCTCTTGGAATAATTGTTCACCAGCTTGAGCCAGCTCTGTATCTACTTTTGGTTGTACGTTTGCCATTTTATCAATCCAGTTATTGAAGTCTTCCTTAGATACTGCTCTTACTTTAAAGTCCATTAAACCATGTGATGGCCCACATAACTCAGTACATTTTCCATAGTAGATTCCTTCTTCGTATGCATGTAACCACATTTGGTTTGTGTTATCTGTGTTTGTGTCCATCTTACCACCGATTGTTGGTACCCAGAATGCGTGTTTAACATCTGCTCCCTTAAGGTTAAAGTAAACTCTTTCACCTGTTGGAATAATTAAATCTTGAGATGTTACCACTTTGTGATCAGGGTATTCAAATTCCCACCAGTATAGGTACGCAGTAACGTTTACGACAAGAGCGTCCTTATCACGAGTTTCCTCTTTCATAGGTGTTACGTCAGCTAACTTAAACGTATACGATACTGTTGGTACTGCTAATATGATTAATAATAGAATCGGAATAACAGTCCAAATAATTTCAAGCTTATGGTTTCCTTCAACTTGTTCTGGGATTTTATTTTCATCCCCTTTACGTTCGCGGAAACGGAACATAACGTAAATAAAAATTAATGTTACTACTAATACAACAACAACCATAATGATTGTACTAATCATCATGAGTGAGAATTGCATTTCGGCTCCTTCACCTTTAGGCTCTAGTGTCGTTATATATGACTCACCACAGCCCGCTAAAAAAAGCGCCATCATTGTAAATAACGAAAATAAGCGCCACTTCAAGTGCCCTTGTTTCATAACGTAGTTAACCCCACTTTCCTTAAGTAATAATCAATGGTCCTTGCTTGGATGTTGGAAACACATCCTAAGTTTAAAATATATAAACAATAAAGGAATCCCAATTTTCATATACCCGTAATACAGGTATTCATAACTAGATAGTTAGAAAAAGGTTGCTACGATCATTGCTACAAACAGAATAGTCAAATAGTTAAGAGAGTATACAAACATCGTAGTTGCCCACTTAATATCATCCTTTGATTTGTAGCCTTTTAATCCCAACCATAACCATCCAATGTTTAATAACGTTGCTATTACTACGAATATAGTACCTAGCGAGAATAAATAAAATGGTAGTGGCAGTAAGCAGACAATCCAGATTATGATTTGACGCTTTGTCATTGCAAATCCATGAACAACTGGCAACATTGGTATTCCAGCAGCTCTATACTCCTCTACTCTTCTCATCGCAAGTGCTAAGAAGTGTGGAGGCTGCCATATAAACATAATTAGAAAAATTGCCCAAGCTACTATATGCAAATCGGGATCAACAGCTGCCCAGCCTATTAAAGGTGGTACTGCACCTGATATACTACCGATTACGGTATTAATTGTATATCGTCGTTTTGACCACATTGAATATAAGACCACATATGTGAATGCGCCAACTAATCCAATTACAGCTGCCATGATACTAGTCGCTGCTAGCATAACTGTACCAATCGTTGTAAAAATAATCCCCATCCAAAGGACTCTATTCGGAGAAAACCTCCCTGTTACAGTTGGTCGTTTTTTCGTCCGATCCATTAGATGGTCAATATCGCGGTCAATATAATTGTTTAAACTACAAGACCCGGCAATCACTAATGAAGTTCCAAGAAGTGTGAGTAGAGCAATATGCCAGTTGGCTAGAAAGCTTTGTCCAGTATAGTGAAAGGCTAGCCAAAGACCTGTAAATGCTGTAATTAGGTTTGACCTGATAATACCTATTTTTATTAAGGCCATAAAGTCTTGCCATACAGTAGTGTTATAGGCCTCACTCTGAGGACTCTCATGCTCCGTGCTTGGCGCTTCATCAATTGTCCTCGAATTTGCCATTACATAATCCTCCTTTGAGTAAGAACAAGCAATACATGATGAGGCAGTCCAAAAAAAAGAAGATACCTTCAATATAATATAAATTTGAAGAATATTAAAGTACACCCCTTGTATATTAAACCACAAATCAGTGAAAATTTGTGAAGGAGTTATGGACGATTTTTGTCTTTTTTGTGAATGAACATTGGCCCATTATGTACTCAAAAGTTGTAAATACATAACAAATTTACATAGAAACATTCTATAATTGTGAGAGATTTTGTTTTTATTATTCCTATATACGATTTCTCCCCTTTATATTTCTAGCAAACTAATCAATAATATTCAACCTTTTTTAGTATAATTGTTGCCCTAACTAGTTATTTCTATTTCAAACTTTTATCATAATCTATATCTTACCTATTTAACACACAATTGTCACTTTATTTCCTTTGATATTTCGACAGCTTTTTTATAGAATTACTATTGTATGCTTTTTTAATTTAATGTCATAAAAATCTATTAATATTATTGAAAATAGGAATGAAGGTGAACAATTTGAATCGAGCCTTAAAAACGTTCGCTATAATTACTACGATTGGTATGCTGCTCGTCTTAATAAGCGGGGCAGTTGTAACGAAGACAGAATCAGGTGAAGGCTGTGGGGCAAGTTGGCCGCTATGTCACGGCGAGTTTGTTCCAAGTGATATTACGTTTGAGTTAGTTATTGAACTTACTCATCGACTTGTTACCGGTACAGTTGGTATTTTAGTTTTAATACTGTCTATTTGGACATGGAAAAAGTTAGGTCATATTCGGGAAACTAAATTTCTCTCTATCCTTGCATTTTCATTTTTAGTGTTACAAGCCCTCATTGGTGCTGCAGCCGTACTATGGGAGCAATCCTCTGCTGTACTAGCCTTGCACTTTGGAATTTCTCTTATCTCTTTTGCAGCTGTTTTTCTATTAACACTTTTAGTATTTGAGGATCGTTCAAAAGCAAAAGCACAGCCTGTAATTATAGATCGTAGAATGCAATTTCATATGGTTGGGATTATTATTTATAGTTACATTGTTGTTTACACAGGTGCATTAGTTAGGCATAAAAATGCAAGTCTTGCATGCCCTGAATGGCCATTATGTTCAAAAAGCGGTTTACTGCCTACACAATCACATGAGTGGATTCAAATGGGCCACCGTTTTGCAGCAGGTTTGATTTTTATTTGGATTATGTATGCAACATATTTAGCTGTTCGCTATTATCGTGAACAAAAGACTATCAAAAACAGCTTTATTGTGTCTGCTATTTTAGTTAGCTTACAAGTTATGAGTGGTGCAACAATTGTTTTAACAAAGTTACAATTTATCGGGGTAGCCTTATTACATGCATTTTTCATTTCATGTTTATTCGGGGTATTAAGTTACCTCATCTTATTATTAACTCGAAGTCGCCACCAGCAAAGAATTAATAATACTATCACGAAGACAACGAATATTTAAAAAAGCGAGGATAATTCCCTCGCTTTTTCTTATGTTTTTTTTCGCATGAATTGATGTTTTTCGAGAATATTCCCTTAGATCTTTCGATGTTAGCCATTAAGATGCCAACATTTTATTAGCGAAAGACCCTTTCTTATTTATCAAGTTCTAATAATAAATCACCTGTCTGCACCGCTTCACCATCCGTAACATAAATGTCCTTTACGGTTCCTGAGAATGTCGCTTGGACAGTTGTTTCCATTTTCATAGCCTCTGTGATCATAAGGTGGTCACCTTTTTCAACCTTCTCACCTTTTTTCACTAGAACCTTTACGACTGTTCCTGGCATTGTGGCAGCTACATGATTAGGGTTTTGTCTGTCAGCTTTTACTTTTACCGCTACAGTCGATTTAACACTTTCATCCTTTACGATAATTTCACGCGGCTGTCCATTTAGTTCAAAGTACACCACTCGTGTGCCATCAGCTTGAGGCTGACCAATCGAAACTAGTTTTACAATTAACGTCTTACCTTGTTCAATGACTACTTCTATTTCTTCTCCTAATCTCATCCCGAAGAAGAACGTCGGAGTGTCTAATACTGAAACATCTCCAAATTCCTCAACAATCTTATGATAGTCTAAGAATACTTTTGGATATAACGCATATGAAATCATTTCGAAACTTGTTGTTTGTCTATTTAACGTGTGAAATAACGTTTCTTTTAATTCTTGGAAATTAACTGGCTCTAATAATTCTCCTGGACGAACTGTTAGAGGTTCTTTTCCTTTTAGAATAATTCGTTGTAGTTCTTTAGGGAAACCTCCGTGCGGTTGTCCTAGATATCCTTCAAATAACTCAACAACAGAATCTGGGAAGTTTAACGTTTCACCTTTTTCATATATATCATCCTCAGTAAGGTCATTTTGCACCATGTAAAGCGCCATGTCTCCTACTACCTTTGATGACGGAGTAACTTTTACTATATCTCCGAATAGTAGATTAACTCGACTATACATCTCTTTTACTTCATCCCAACGATCATCTAATCCAACAGCCTTCGCTTGTTGTTCTAAATTACTATATTGTCCACCTGGCATTTCATGTTCGTAAACTTCCGTACTTGGTGAATGTAAACCACTTTCAAAATCAACATAATACTTCCTTACATCTTCCCAATAATGAGATAGCTTTTCTAATGATTGAACATTCATGGTCGGCTGACGGTCTGTACCTTCTAGTGCATAGTATAATGCATTTGCGCTTGGTTGAGATGTTAGCCCTGACATAGAACTCACTGCAACATCGACAATATCTACTCCTGCTTCAATTGCTTTTGCATACGTATAAATACCATTTCCACTAGTATCATGCGTATGAAGGTGGACAGGGATTGATACTGCATCCTTCAGTGCCGAAACAAGCGTATAGGCTGCCTGTGGTTTCAGCAATCCCGCCATATCTTTAATCGCAAGTAGATGAGCTCCTGCTTGTTCTAACTCTTTCGCCATTTTAACGTAATATTCTAAATTGTATTTCGTTCTACTTATGTCACCAATATCTCCTGTATAACAAATGGACGCTTCTGCAAGTTTTCCAGTTTGACGAACTGCGTCAATCGCAGGTTTCATACCTTCCACCCAGTTTAGACTATCGAAAATACGGAATACATCAATACCGGCATTCGCAGACTTGTCTACAAACTCATATATAAGATTGTCTGGATAGTTTTTATAACCTACTGCATTCGAAGCACGTAGTAGCATTTGGAATAGTGTATTTGGAATTTTTTCTCTTAACGAAAGCAAGCGATCCCATGGATCTTCTTTTAGGAAGCGATACGCAACATCGAACGTTGCTCCTCCCCACATCTCAAGTGAGAATAAATTTGGCATGAGTCTTGCAGTTGGTTCAGCAATATTCTCTAAATCTTTTGTTCGAATTCTCGTAGCAAGAAGTGATTGATGAGCATCTCTAAACGTCGTATCTGTAAATAATACTTCCTTTTGATTTTGCACCCATTTCGTTAATCCCTCTGCACCTTCTTGATCCAATATTTGTTTTGTTCCTGGTTGAAGTGATTCACTTTTTATCAATTCTGGGATTCTTGGATTTGCATAGATTGGCTTTTTCCTTTTCTCAACACCAGGGAAACCGTTTATTGTAACTGTGCCAATATACGAAAGCATTTTTGTACCACGGTCTAGCCTTCTAGGAAAAACAAATAACTCAGGAGTTGTATCAATAAACGATGTATCATATACACCTTGAACAAACTTCTCATGCTTCATTACATTTTCTAAGAACGGAATATTCGTTTTAATACCACGTATACGGAATTCTCTCAAGTTACGAGTCATTTTCGCAACTGATTGTTCAAAAGTCAGAGCCCATGTAGATACTTTCACTAATAAAGAATCATAGTGAGGTGTAATTACAGCACCTTGGTAACCGTTACCCGCATCAAGTCGTACTCCAAATCCGCCACCAGAACGGTATGCCATAATTTTTCCTGTATCAGGCATAAAATTATTTAAAGGATCTTCAGTTGTAACCCTTGATTGAATTGCATAACCATTCGTTTTAATCTCGTCTTGTAGTGGTATACCCACTTTCTTACTGTGAAGGTGGTGTCCTTCTGCAATTAAAATTTGTGTTTGAACAATATCCACACCCGTAATCATCTCAGTAATTGTATGTTCAACTTGTACACGTGGATTCACTTCAATAAAGAAAAATTCATCACCACTAACTAGAAATTCTACTGTTCCAGCATTTAAGTAATTTACATTTTTCATTAATTGTACTGCAGCATCACAAATTTCCATTCTCAGGTCATCTGACAGCGATACACTTGGTGCAATTTCAACAACCTTTTGATGACGACGTTGTACTGAGCAATCACGCTCATACAAGTGGATAATATTGCCCGTATGGTCACCTAAAATTTGAACCTCAATATGTTTAGGGTTTTCAACAAATTTTTCAACATATACTTCGCTACTTCCAAATGCAGCCTTCGCTTCTGAAGTTGCTCGTTCAAAAGCCTCTTTTACACCTGAACGATTTCGAACTATACGCATACCACGACCTCCGCCACCTAATGCAGCTTTGATCATGACAGGAAATCCATATGTATCACCAAAATCATAAATCTCATCAATGCTTTTTACTGGACCATCACTTCCTGGAATGATTGGGATATTCGCAAGCTTTGCTTGATGCTTTGCTTTCACCTTGTCTCCGAACATGTCTAGATGTTCTGATTTAGGTCCAATGAACACGATTCCTTCCTCTTCACATCTTTTGGAAAACTCAATATTTTCCGAAAGGAATCCATACCCAGGATGAATGGCATCAACATCATTTTTCTTTGCAATTTGAATAATTCCTTCTATATCTAGATAGGCATCTATTGGCTTTTTGTCTTCACCAACTAAATATGCTTCATCTGCTTTGTAACGATGATAAGATCCTGCATCTTCTTTGGAATATATTGCAACTGTTCGGATATTTAGCTCCGTACAAGCTCTAAATATTCGAATTGCAATTTCACCTCTATTGGCTACTAATACTTTTTGGATTTGTTTTAACATAATTACTCCCTCCTGCATTTTCGATTAGAATGTTATTTCAGAATATAAAGAATTTTAAATAATTCCTAAAAAAAAGCTCTGTATTTAGCAGAGCTTACTTATGCAGCTATCTCGTCCAATGATAACTTTTGTTTTCGATAGTTATTAAACATAGATATATTCACTAGTATTCCTGTTGATGCCATTAATGCGAGCATCGAGGATCCACCATAACTTACAAATGGTAGCGGTACACCTGTAACTGGCAAGAGACCAGTAAGTGCTCCTAAGTTTACACAAGCTTGGACACCAATCATTGCTGATATTCCGATAGCAAGTAAACTTCCGAAAGAATCATCACATTTTCTAGCAAGCATAAATCCTTTTAAAACAATATAGCTTAAACAAAGAATAACAAAGCCTACTCCAAAAATTCCTAGTTCTTCAGAAATGATTGCCATAATGAAGTCAGTATGTGACTCAGGCAGGAAACCAGTTTTTTGAACGCTATTTCCCAATCCTAGTCCTGTAATGCCACCTTCTGCTATTGCAATATATGAGTTAATTAATTGCATCCCTGAATCTTGAGGATCAGCAAAAGGATCATAAGCTGCACCAAATCTTGATAGTTGTTCATCAGAGAGTAATTTACCCGCAGATGGTATAAGAATGACTAGAGCAAGTGCTCCTAAACCTAACAACTTCATTACATTTTTCATATTCATCCCCGAAGATAACGTCATAATAACCGCAATCATCGCGATTAATACCGCCGTTCCTAAATCAGGTTGGAAGAATACAAGCGTAAAGATAATGATCGTAAAAACAAGTGGCGGTATGACAGCAGTACCAAAATCATCAATATACTTCTGCTTTTTGGAGAATATGGCTGCTAAATAAATGATCACTCCTATTTTTACAAATTCCCCAGGTTGCAGTCGAAATCCACCAATAGCTATCCAACTTTGAGCATTATTTGCGGTATGTCCTACTAGATAAACTAGTATTAGCATACCTATACTTCCCATCGCTATTATTTTAAATAATTTGAAATAAATGCGATATGGTAGAATCATCGTAATGAAAAATACCATCGATGAGAGTATGAACCACATCCGTTGTTTGATAAAAAAGAAATTAGCATCATATTCGTAATGAGATACAGCAATAACCATACTCGAGCTATACACCATCACTACTCCGAATAATCCCAATAGAAGTACAGTAACTACAATCGAATAATCATATAACTGAAACATCTTTTTCAGCATGTTCAATCTTCCTTAATAATGATAGTTTAGATTTCTCAAAAGAATCTAATAAAGTTATTTTACTATAAATATTAGATGTTTAGTTGAAAAATCCTTCAATAAAATAAGAAAACTCAAAACTAATTGTTTAGCCTTGAGTTTTCTCTGCTTATTTATTTAAAAACGCATCATGCAATGCAGATAATTCTCTCTCTAACGTATCCATAAGTTCCTTACCAATATTATCCTCTATTAATCCTAGACGTACAGCAAAATCGATTTCTCTAGATAAACCGAACATCTGTGTATCTAAGACCTCTTCATATAAAGGACATTGTGGCATCGTTAAATTATCCATTTGCACTTTGATTAACTTTAATATTTTGTCAGCATCTGCTTTTAATAGCTGATATGCTTTTTCGCGATGATCTATCACAATCTCAGGCGTCAATAGAATCCCTCCGTTCTACGAGCGATTGCAGTCTTATTTACTAAATCTTATCGTGATATGAAACAAAATGCAAGAAAAAATACTTGTAAACAAGGAGTTAGTTTAGTTCTTCTTTCTTCTTTCCTCTATCTTTATATTCTATGTAATACTTCTGATTTAGTCTCCATTGAGTGACAAACCCCAAATTAACGTTTATACTTTTAAAATGAATTTACAATATTGAAAGTTCGTCTAATGATAGATTGAGGTGGTTATAAAACATGGAAAATATTATTTTAGTTAAAGGAAAAGTAAAATATCCTTTAACATTGGATCCAGGGGTTTGGATATTCGATGATCGCAAAGTAGATTTAACGACATATTTTGATCAAGAGCATGAAGTTGTGAATGAATTAGAAGCTTATACAAAATCAGTTTCTGAACACTGGGATCGCGAAATTAAAGAAGGCGCTATATATCCACCCATTAATAAAAGTGTGAAAAAGTTCGAAAAGGAAAAAATACTGAACGGTACGTTTGCAATTCCAGTAAAATATTTTATTCAAAATGCTGAACCGGCTGAAGAGGCAACATCTGTTACGTTCTTACTTTCTAACGGAGAAGAGCATTCTTTACCTATTGAGGATGTAGTAAAAGGACTTTTCGGTTTTTCATTCAATGGTAAACCATTAAAAGAAAACGGACCGGTTCATTTTTATTACGGTAATGGTTCAAATAGAGAAAATCCCATAACTAACATTCAAGGAATTTCCATATCTTAAATAAGATTCAAAAACGAGCAGACTCTATATCTGCTCGTTTTTGATTTTATACGGCTGTTTCCGTATAGATTGTTATTTATCGAACAAGTCTAGTCAAAGTAATAAATATCCATTTTACGAATGGTTTAAATGTAATTACTAAAAGAGCTGTTATAATATGTCAGCTGCTAGCTGTGCTAAACCAGATCGTTCACCTTTAACAAATCTAACATGTCCACTTACTTTTTGATCTTTAAAGCTTTCTACCACGTAAGTCAAACCGTTGTTGTATTCATCTAAATACGGATGATCAATTTGTTCCGGATCTCCCATTAGTACGATTTTACTTCTCTCACCTACACGCGTTAAGATCGTTTTCACTTCGTGTTTCGTTAAATTTTGAGCTTCATCTATGATAATAAACTGCTCAGGAATACTTCTTCCTCTTATATATGTGAGTGCTTCCACTTCGATTGATCCCATTCCAGCTAAAATAGCATCCAGTTCCCCTGGTTTTTTTGTATTAAAAAGGAATTCAAGATTATCAAAAATGGGTTGCATCCACGGTCTTAATTTCTCTTCTTTTTCTCCAGGTAAATAACCTATGTCTTTACCAACAGGAACAATTGGCCTTGCCACTAATAGCTTCTTATACAATCCTAAATCTTCTGTTTGCATTAGACCAGCCGCTAAAGCTAGAAGCGTCTTACCGGTACCCGCTTTTCCGATTAACGTAACTAACGGGATATCTTCTCTAAGCAATAATTCTAGTCCCATTATTTGTTGAACATTTCTCGGCTTAATCCCCCATATTGGTTCTTGAGTATAAACGAGTTTTTTAATCCTTTTACTACTTAAGTCTACCATTCCCACGGCAGAGCCTGAGACATTTAATGCATCTTTCATAATTACGAATTGATATGGATAAAAAGGATGATTTGCAAGTTCAGATGTTGCAATTTCACCCTTTTCATAGAATCGGTTCAACACTTCTTTTTGGGTATAAATTTCTAAATACCCTGTATAAATGTGATCGAGTTCGACGACACGATCACTTAAGAAATCTTCTGATTGTAAGCCTAAGCTATCTGCCTTTACTCGGACAAGAACATCCTTACTAACTAAAATAACTGGCTTTCCATCTTCTTTTGCCTCTTCTTCTAGAGAAAGATTTTTTGCAACGGCAAGGATTCGATTGTCATTTGTTTTCTCAATAAAGATTTCTTGCAACTCATGAAAAGAGCGATGATTTAATTCAATCCGAAATGTTCCACCATTTTCCAAAGGGACTTTTTCGTATAGTTTTCCTGTTTCTCTTAGCTTGTCAATTAGTTTGGATACATGTCTTGCATTTCTCCCTATCTCATCCATATTTCTCTTTTTCGAATCAACTTCTTCAAGTACAACTGCTGGAATCACTACTTCGTTCTCTTCAAACGAGAAGATTGATAATGGATCTTGTAATAATACATTCGTATCCAAGACATAAATTTTCCCCAAATTTCCTCCTCCTGACTACGCTTTTTCTTGATATATAATCGTACACTTGCTTACGATTATAAACTGCAGTATCGGGTAGACTGATGTCTATCCTCTTTTAATAAAAGGAGTAATGGACTGTCATTGTCATTAGTACAAGGGCAGCTTGCTTGTTTTAATATATGAGAACATGAATAAAGATAGAAGAATTATTAAACAATAAAAATAAACCAGTTATACACAGTTGCATTTTGAATCGTAACTCTTAAAAAGTGTAAAAGGATATGGAGGGAATAAAATGAATAAAATTGTCATGATTCTATCGATTATATGTTTTGCTCTTATGGCAGGGTGTAACAATAATAACGAAGCAAGAAAAAATGAAGAAAATGAATTTATCCAAGTTAAAAATCAAGTAATCGAAAAGGATGATCCAAGGTCATCAGAAGAAATTGCTCAGAACTTAGTTAAGCTTGCCTCAAGCGTACCTAACGTAAATGATGCTACCGCTCTTGTAATCGGAAATGTAGCAGTTGTTGGAATTGATGTGAATTCCAAAATCGACCGTTCACGAGTTGGCACAATTAAATATTCTGTTGCAGAGAGCTTAAAACATGATCCTCATGGTGCAAACGCAATCGTAATTGCAGACCCAGATGCAAATGTTAGACTTCGCCAAATGGGTAAGGAAATTAAACAAGGTCGTCCAATCAGCGGAATAATGAATGAGTTATCAGCAATGGTTGGTAGATTAATGCCAGAACTTCCAGCCGATATATTCGAACAAGATCGAACTGCACCAACTGAAACAAATAGTAAAAATCAACTCCCAGAAGGAAAAGAAAATGAACTTGAAAAGGAACAACAAGACCAATCTAAAAACCAAAAAAATCGAGACACACAAACACCAAAGAATAACCTATAAGATACAGTTTTTTTCGTAAACATGTTCCTTTACTAGACTTATGAAACAACACAAATCAATGAAAAAAGACTAAAATAAAATCGCTTGGGATAGTCTATACTCCCGAGCGATTTTTGTTACTAATGATATTTAGTTATTTTTAATCGCTTCCATTACTTGACGATCCAACCTAGTAGCTGCCTCAGCATCATATGTTTTTTCATATCTCGGTTCGATTGAGATTTTTGCTCCATAAAACATAACATCACGAACTTCACTTATCTTAATTTCAACAAGAGCTAATTTTAACGGTACATCTTCAACTTTCTCATTTTTAATGACCGCTTCGCCATATATGGAATATGTAGAATCATTTGCCACAACATTCATTACAATTAGAGGTATATTCTTTATATTTTGTATAATTCTAGATCGATTATCGACAGCGAAGACAATACGCCTTTGGTCAGGAGCATACACCCAAGAAATTGCACTTACATTTGGACCACCTGTTACGTGATCAATAGTTGATATCGTTACAAATCTCTCTCTTTGAAGAAAATCATACAAACTTGAAATTAACATGGATTCAACTTGATTTGCCATTTTCTTTCCCTCCTATTGTTTGTAATCAATTAGTTTTATTTAAAAAAAAATACAATGAAGTCAATTTCATGGGTCAGTTATTGATGATGTTTTTCGAAAACCAAGTAATACCTTGGTTTCAGTTACATCTTTTCGTCAAAGAATTGAATATCACACACGATAGAAGATTTAACCTTAATTAGATTTTGATGAAGAGTACAATGTTAACGAAAAGCGCTTAAGGAAATAAACATTATGTATAATTCATGCTATACTGTTTACATGAAGATTTCAACAATTAGAGGTGGAAAGATGAGAGTTAAGTGCGTGATATGCGATAAGATTGAAAATATAGAAGACGAGACATTAGTGGCAAAGCGACTTAGAAATCGCCCAATTCATACATATATGTGTCAAGACTGTCATGATCGAATCGAAATTAAAACAAAAGAACGACTAAATACTGGGAAGTTTAGAGTGTATCGTGAAAGGAAGCTTAAAGAAGATTGGTAACGAGACAGCATTTAGTATCTGGAGCTTCCAGTGGAGTTATAGGTGGAGTAATCTTAGGTTTTTTCTTAAAAGTTGTACAAACCTTTACAGGGATAAAAGTTTATACTCTATTACTAAATGTAGATTTCCTCCCGATACTTGGCAGAGTGATCTGGAGTGAATTTGTAGAGTTTTTCTTTCATCTGTGTATTTCATTTTTACTGGGAATGATTTATTCTTTCATTCCAAAAACAAAGACACACCCATACATAACATCATTCATCATTACAATTCCTACTATTCCTTTATTCTATGTGCTCATTCACTTATCTATTAAAGAAACCGTCTCAATAACTGATTTAACTGGGTTTCTATTGTGGACGATTGGACATATATTATTTGCATTTTCCTTGGCAGCTTCCTATCAGTATTTAACTAAAAAAATGACGACCTAGTTAGTAGGCTCGTCATTTTCTTCTTCTTTTGGATAGTTTATAAACTTCTCTGGCTCTGCTTCCATTTGCTCAAGCATGACATCAATTAGTTCTACTGGAAACCTAGTTCTCTTCTGTTCACCTTGTAAAACATAAGAGACTTCGTACATTTGTTCATCTTTTTTCACTGTAATCTCACTTATTCCATGTTCTTCTGTAAGAACCTCATAGAAGAGATTTACCGTATCCTGTGCTGCCGTATCATCTACTCTAACATCTGCAACGACTTTAATGGTTAACCAATTATATAGTGTGTCCTGCAATGAACTCATGTATTTGCATCTGCCTTTTTAGAGTTATGTAGTCTAATCTTATAAACAATTAAAATAACAGCTGCAACGACAAGACCCTCTGCAACAGGTAAAAAGATTCCTAAAAAAGTTAACACCGTACAACCTAGTGCTAAAAAGAAATAAATGACAACTGATTTTAATATAGGGAGCTTCTTAGCGAACCCTAGCTTGTACACAACTACAGAAAGTAAAAAAATAGTAATATATAAAAGCCACATTCCTAAGTCAGGATTTTGTTCTACCCGGTATAAAGCAGGGAAAAAGGATAAATAATCGCCCACTTCCATATGTGTTCCTCCTTCAATATGAAATAAAAAGACAGGGTCAACGAAGTGTTAACCCTAATTTTACTCTTATTGACCTACATCAGCATACTTTTTCTTTTTTGCAGCTCTTTCACGTTCACTCTTATCCAGAATCTTTTTACGTAGACGAATGGATTGTGGTGTAACCTCACAATATTCATCATCATTTAGATATTCCAATGATTCTTCTAGTGACATGATTTTCGGCTTTTTCATTGTTGTCGTTTGGTCTTTATTAGCAGAACGCATATTTGTCATTTGCTTTGCTTTAATGACGTTAACTGTAAGGTCATTATCACGGTTATTTTCTCCGACAATCATACCTTCGTATACATCTGTACCTGGTTCAATGAAAATTGTTCCACGGTCTTCTAAAGCTAAAATACTGTATTGAGTGGATTTACCTGTTTCTAATGAAACAAGCACACCATTACGACGTCCACCAATCTGACCAGCAAATACTGGTTGATAGCTATCAAACGTATGATTTAAGATACCATACCCTCTTGTCATTGTCATAAATTCAGTTCGGTAACCGATTAATCCACGTGCTGGTACATTGAATACCATTCGTGTTTGTCCGCCGCCATTACTTGACATATCCACTAGTTCACCTTTTCTCATTCCTAGTGATTCCATAATCGATCCAGTATATTCATCCGGCACATCGATTTGAACACGTTCAACTGGCTCACACTTAACGCCATCAACTTCCTTAACGATTACTTCTGGCTTAGATACTTGTAATTCAAAGCCTTCACGTCTCATGTTTTCAATTAAGATTGATAAATGTAATTCACCACGACCTGAAACTGTCCAAACATCTGGTGAATCAGTTTGATCAACACGTAAGCTAACATCTGTCTCTAATTGAGCCATTAAGCGCTCTTCGATTTTTCGTGCTGTAACCCATTTACCTTCTCGTCCTGCAAACGGACTATTATTAACAAGGAAGGTCATTTGCAAAGTAGGTTCATCAATACGAAGTATTGGAAGCGCCTCTTGCTTGTCAATCGGACATACAGTTTCACCAACGTTAATGTCTTCCATTCCAGAAACAGCAACTAAATCGCCAGCTTTTGCTTCTTGAATTTCAATACGTTTAAGACCAATGAATCCAAACATCTTTGTAACACGGAACTTCTTCACAGAACCGTCTAGCTTCATTAACGAGACTTCTTGCCCTACATTCATTGTCCCGCGGAAAATACGTCCAATTCCAATACGTCCAACATAGTCATTATAATCAAGAAGTGTAACTTGGAATTGAAGAGGCTCATCACTGTTATCTACAGGAGCAGGAATATGCTCTAAGATTGAATCAAACAAACAGCTCATGTCTTCCTCTTGGTTAGCTGGGTCTGGATCAAGGCTCGCTGTACCATTAATAGCTGATGCATATACAACCGGGAATTCAAGTTGATCTTCTTCAGCACCTAATTCAATAAATAAATCGATTACTTCATCTATAACCTCTAATGGTCTTGCAGATGGCTTATCAATTTTATTAACTACAACAATTGGAGTTAGCTTTTGTTCTAATGCCTTTTTTAACACGAAACGAGTTTGGGGCATCGTTCCTTCATATGCATCTACAACTAATAGAACTCCATCAACCATACGCATAATACGTTCTACTTCTCCACCAAAGTCAGCATGTCCTGGTGTGTCCATAATGTTGATTCTTTTTTCCTTATATTCAATCGCAGTATTTTTCGCTAATATTGTAATTCCGCGCTCTTTTTCGATAGCATTCGAATCCATTGCACGTTCTTCAACATGTTCGTTTGAACGGAATGTACCAGATTGATGCAACAATTTGTCAACCAATGTTGTTTTACCATGGTCAACGTGAGCAATGATAGCAATATTACGAAGATCATCACGTAATTTCAAGATCTCATCTCCTACTTCTAATTAAGGTTTTCTCTCGTGCTTTAAGCATTCAAGCATTTTTCTTACATTTACAACTTTGCTATTATACCATATACTTTCAAGATGCGTGAAAGAATCTCATTTTCATTTATAAAAATCTTTTGTAAACTATAGTTGGAGGGTTATTATGCAAAAGAAAAAAGTTATTTCATTACTACTAGCATTCCTTACTGCTTTTTTTATCATACTTATCGGAATAGCAATTGCTGAAAGAAGTGGACTAGGAATTCTTGGGGCAATACTCGGAGTTATTGTGACAATGGGTGTAGGGTTTGTATTTAAAGCTAAAAATCGAGAAAAAGAGTAAGGAAAACACTTCCTTACTCTTTTTCTAAAGGTTTTATACACAATAAGTAGGTCTTGTCATATTCTTTTTCAATTTTATATTGCTCGAATCCACAGGAAGTTAGAAAAGATATCCACCCATGTTGCATAATCGGGATGGCTGCATAAGCAATCTTCTCCCCCTTATCAGCCCATGTATGAAGCAATTGGGTAATAATTGTTTTCCCATACCCATTTCTTTGATATTGAGGATGTATAAGTAACGTACCAACCCATGGTCTTCCATTAGACTGTGCGTGTTCCACTGTATAGGAAATACCGATTTCTCTGTTTTCATCTGACCAAATCAACCATACTCCGTTTACATGCTCATATTTTTTCATAAAATTATGTAACTCAGATTCGTGACATTCTTCCTCCTGCCAGTCTTTGCTATCTTTCACACAATTAATAAAAAAAGAAAAATCAATGTCTTCATAGGGACGACTTGTTACCATCACTCGTTCTTACCAAGGACGTACGTATCGACAACTTCATCATGAAAACTCGCATTACTGGCAAATACAGAGTTTTGCTCTAATAATTTTAATGATTTACCTTCAATCGTAGTTACCAATCCACCAACTTCTTCAATTAATACTAAACCAGCTGCAAAATCCCAAGGTGATAGTCTCATCGTAATATATGCATCTAACCTTCCTGCTGCAACATAAGCTAATTCAATTGCGGCTGAACCATAAGACCTTGTCCCTCTCACACGTTTAATGAGTGGAGCTAATTTCGTAGGATCAATTCGCTTATTTTCAGTTACCCATGTTGCGTTAATTCCAATCACCGCTTCTTCAAGCTTCACATTTTTCAACTTAGGAAGGCTTACATCATTTAGAAACGCACCTTGTCCCTTTTGGGCATGATAAAGGTCCCCACTTACAACATCAAAGATTAGCCCAATTTTTCCGACTCCATTTTCATATATCCCAATGGAGATCGCAAAATTGCGTTGTTGATGAACAAAATTCATTGTTCCATCGATTGGATCAATAATCCATACTATTCCTACTAAGGTTTGGACATTATCACCAACCCCCTCCTCCCCTAGAATTCGGTGACCAGGAAAGTTTTTAGTTATTCTTTCAATAAAAAACTGTTCAATTTCATGATCCATATTGGTAACAAGGTCATCAGGAGATGTTTTTGTTTGAATCATTAATTGTGATGAAAAGGAATTTCGAATGATATTACCCGCTTCTTTAATCCATTGTTTTGCGTATGTATCAAGTTTGTTCCAGTCAAGAGCACTATCCAAAAGTCTCTCCCCCTAAATGTTTCAAAAACTTTAATATTAGAGTATCGAATTAAGAAAGAATAATGCAAGTTAGACAACTCAGCCAGTTATTCACTATCATTCCCTTCACAGAAAAAACGAACCCCTTCTAAAAGGTCCGTAAAATCCTTTTAAGCGTCTAAGCGGATCATTTCTTGTCTAAGCTTCTCTAATTTACGTTTGCATTCTAAAATTTTTTTAGCATCCTTTATTAATAAAGCATCATAAAGGGTTGCTAATTCATAATCAACTTCTAAACGTAAAACAGGTTTTCGTTTTTCTGCTTCCGTTTTCTTCTTATCATTTAAGACTTGTTTCATGAACGATGCACCCCTTTCCATCATTTCGGTTGTACTCGGCTGATAAAAGACTAAAATTTCAGTTATTTTGTTGTTATATATATTATGTATAGACCTTGTGCTATGCAACAAAAATGTGTGATTACCTATAAATTTTGTTTTGATCTTTTTTCTATGTGAGTTTTACGTGCAGAAGTTTAAGTTACATTAATTCTTGCACCTTCGAGTAAAACATTAATAGTTAAAATATGATCATTGGCGGCTCTCCGTCAGTGCGTGAAGCTTGTGCCGAGAGCGAAAAAAAATTGTATTATAGTTACTATCCATTAGGCAATAGTCTCAATACTTATCTTTTCAACAATATTCGACGTTGTGATATGATAAAGGATATATTATGGTTAACAACACTGTGCAGAATTTTAGGAGGTTATTATGGTATTCACAGGTTTTAGTGAGAAGGATTTTAACACCTTTCAAATAGAAGGACTAGACGAGAGAATGGCATCGATAAAGGAGAATATCCAACCAAAGTTTCGTGATATTGGAAATGTACTTAGTCAGGATTTATCGGTTCTTACAGGTAATGAGATGTTTTTACATATCGCCAAACACGCGAGACGAACAGTTAATCCTCCTAAAGATACTTGGTTAGCTATTTGTCATGATAAACGCGGCTATAAAAAACATCCACACTTTCAAGTAGGAGTATTTGATGACCACGTATTCGTTTGGCTTGCTTTTATTTATGAATTACCGAATAAACAAGATATTGCTTTTAAATTTTTAAAGAAGGCTGAGTTTGTGAAAGAGTCTATCCCAAGTTCCTATGTCATTTCATTAGATCATACTAAAAAACAATCACTTCAAGTAAATGATTTATCAAAAAAAGAGTTTAAAGAGGTGCTTGAACGGTTCCAAAACGTCAAAAGCGCAGAATTTTTAGTTGGACGCCACGTACAAGCAGATGACCCACTACTAAAAGATGGAGAGCAATTTATAGATTTTGTTAAAGAAACTTATCATACACTACTTCCTCTTTATAAACTTTCATTGACTTAACATAAAAAAGAATGCTCTAATCGCATTCTTTTTTTACATTTTTAATATCTTTTTAGATGGTTCCTCCATCATTTTCTTTATGGCACGATAACTTGAGTAGCCACTTTCTTTTTCAAACTCACCACAAAGTTTTTTCTCTTCAGATTTACTTGGAACAACTTCCTTAAACCTTTTATAAGCCCTAGATAATTGTTCTCGATCGATTCCAGATTCATATGCTTTTTCTATACTACTAAAAAACTGAATGACATTGACAATTTCATCTGTTGTCCAGTCTGTTGATATCGGATATTCATAGCTCATTTATTCATTCTCACTCCATTTTGTTCTTATTAATTCTGCTTCCTTTATAATACGAGTAAACAACTCATCGACCGATGGAACATCCTTAATACGTCCCATTACTTGTCCAGCCCATGCGAATCCTTCATTTTCCTCGCCATCATAAATATACCTTTTATTAGCATACCCACTAATATAATCTTTCAGTGATTCATACGTAGCTTCCTGCTCTTCGAGTTCAATTATTTTAGAAGTCCAATTATTCGAGATTGCCCTTGCAGGTGCACCAAGACTTCTCTTAATCACAATCGTATCATTTTCAGAACTTTCTACTAGTCGCTTTTTATAAATATTACTCGCATGAATACATTCTTGGGTTGCAATAAAGCGAGTTCCCATTTCAATCCCTTCTGCACCTAAACTTAATGCTGCCATGAATCCCTTGCCATCTGCAATACCACCAGAAGCTACTACAGGAATAGAGACTGCATCTACCACTTGAGGTACAAGTACCATCGTACCAATATCATGTTTCCCAAGATGACCTCCGCCTTCTTGACCAACTACCATCACAGCATCTGCTCCTAATTCCTCTGCTTTTTCAGCCTGTCTTCTAGCAGCAACCAGCACTAGCTTTTTAATCGTAGTTCCTTTTAATTGTTCAAATATCGGTGCCGGATTACCACCAGTCATTGTGATAGCAGGAACATCTTCATCAATGGCAACTTGAAGCATCTCTTCAAATGGACGACCGTGCTGTCCAATTGCGTAATTCACCCCAAACGGTTTATTTGTCTTTTCTCTTACTGTTCTTATTTCTTCACGTAGTTGTTCTGGTGTCTCAAGTGACATCGCCGTTATTTGTCCTAATCCACCGGCATTTGATACTGCTGCTGCTAAATCTGAATACGCTAAATAGGCTAGACCACCTTGTATAATGGGATATTTAATGTTTAAAAGCTGAGTTATTCGAGTTTCCCAATTCAATTATATCTCCCCCTACTCCTGTTAGCTTCTATATAATTCATTGAAAATCCTTTTTTCATGTTTATTCATTATTTGATAGGAAAAGGTATATATAGCTTCTCTTTTTTGAATCCTATAAAGAAACAATATTTTCCTTTCCATAAATTACGATAAATGCTATAATCACTCTTGTTTTTTATTGATAATAGTGTAGAAGAGGTGTAAGCGTTGAACCAACAAGAAACACCGTTATTTACGGGGTTATTAGAACATGTGAAAAAGAATCCAATCCAGTTTCATATTCCTGGACATAAAAAAGGTAGTGGCATTGATCCTGCGTTTCGTGACTTCATCGGTACAAATGCACTATCAATAGATTTAATTAATATTGGACCTTTAGATGATCTGCATCATCCAAAAGGAATGATTAAACAAGCACAACAACTCGCAGCTAAAGCATTTGGTGCAGATCACACCTTCTTCTCCGTGCAAGGGACAAGCGGTGCAATCATGACGATGGTAATGTCAGTATGTAGTCCTGGTGATAAGATTATTGTACCAAGAAATGTTCATAAGTCAGTTATGTCTGCCATTATTTTTTCTGGTGCAACACCAATCTTTATACATCCTGTTGTAGATAAAAAACTAGGAATTTCTCATGGAATTACTCCTGACTCAGTAGAAAAAGCTTTATCACAACATCCCGATGCTAAAGGAGTATTAGTAATAAATCCTACGTATTTCGGAGTTTCAGCTGATTTAAAACGTATTGTGGAGATTGCCCATGAGTATGAAGTACCAGTGCTAGTAGACGAAGCACATGGTGTACATATTCATTTCCATGATGATCTTCCGTTATCTGCCATGCAGGCTGGTGCGGATATGGCTGCGACAAGTGTTCATAAGCTAGGTGGTTCAATGACCCAAAGCTCTATCCTTAATATACGCGAAGGCCTTATTTCACCAAAGCGTGTTCACTCGATTATTAGTATGTTAACGACAACATCTACTTCTTATCTGTTATTAGCATCTTTAGATACAGCCCGGAGAAGATTAGCTACTGAAGGTAAAGAGATAATTGGTAAGGCAATTGAGCTTGCTGAAACTACGAGAAAACAAATAAATGAGATTCCTCATTTATATTGTTTTGGAAGAGAAATTTTAGATTCTAAATCGACGTATGATTATGACCCAACTAAGCTAACGATTTGTGTCAAGGACTTAAATATTACAGGTTTTGATGTTGAATTATGGCTACGTGAACAATATAACATTGAAGTTGAAATGTCTGATTTATATAACATTCTTTGTATTATTACTCCTGGAGATACACAGGCAGAGACCTCTTTATTAGTAAAGGCACTAAAAGAGCTTTCAGAGAAATTTAATCATCAGTCTACAAAGGCTGAGATGGACGTAGAAATTCCTGATATTCCTTTATTAGCCATATCACCGCGCGATGCGTTTTATGCTGATACTGAAGTTGTTCCTTTCGAGGAATCTGCTGGTAGAGTAATTGCAGAATTTATTATGGTGTATCCACCAGGTATTCCGATTTTCATTCCAGGGGAGATAATTACAGAAGATAATCTTAATTATATACGTAAAAATCAGGAAGTTGGTTTACCTGTTCAAGGTCCAGAAGATTTCGATTTAAAGCACTTACGTGTAATTAAAGAACATCGAGCGATCCGATAATATAATGTCAAATAAAAGAAGCATGTAGCGCGCGCTACATGCTTTTAAATTTACATTATGTTATACTATTTCTCTTCATTATTAGAGTTACATGTACAGTTGTTACACTTTGCGTAAAGAGTTGTTACTTTTTCTTCTTCAAAATGCTCAATTGTTCTCTCACATGACTGACAAACGATGATTCCCATGTTCCTCATCCCCTTTTATTCTAATGAAAGCGGTAACATTTTTCTTTAATTAAATAATAATATGTCATATTAGTACTGTCAATACCCAATTTGTATAACACATTCAACTCATAATAAACATTTTAAAAGGGATGAAAATAGACAACTGTATTTGGAAGAACTGTTATTCATATTGTGTTTCTAATGGCATCGAAGGCAACGTTTCCTTAAAAAACTCTGCTAAATCTTCTGCTTCTTTTCTTGTTCGGATACTAAAAACTTTTTGTAAATGATCTAAATCTTGGATATCTTGAGGATCGAGAAGAGTTGATCTACCTGTTTGCATACAGATAACTAGAGGTTTTCCAAAGAACATATTTGTATATACGAGGCCAAAATCATAACGGAAATCATCAGTTGTAAAGCCTACAAATCGTACCTTCGCCTTTTCACTCTCATCATACAATCTTTCAAAATAGTTCATCCTATCCCTCCATCGTTAAATATTCAGAATATTATTATAAATCAAACAACTGTACATCACAACACGTATAATTACCTATTTATCACGTCTACTTCAAATAGGTTATACAATTAAATCAGTTAAAGGTTGTCAATTTAAAATTCTGAATGCTAGAATGGAACTATTAGTGGAACTAATTTCTTTTTCTTTAAAGGCTTTGTTTTCGAATGAATTTTCTTAACACACAGCTTCCTAAAAACGTTCCCGAGTAATTCAAGCATATTCATAAAAAATATAAAAAATGCTACTTGAGGAGTGAAAATATTGAGTAATAGTGCATACATAAAGCTTGTTCCTGGTTCAACACAACAATCGATAAGTCTAGATGAGGTGAAGAAGCTTTTCCATTATTATAAAGAGATTACATCCAAAACTGGAGCGCAAGTAAGTTGGTCATATAGCACAGCTGCATTTCCTTATGAACTAAAAGAGAAGCCAGAAGGAAAAGACCAATGGTTTTATTTAAAATCAGACGAAAGAGGCTACAATATGATTGTGGTTGGAGTCGGTTCTGAACAATATGAAGATGAAAACGGTGAATTTGTAAATCGAGAGTACATCCAAATCGTATTACCGGAAGGTGCTACACATGGTGACAAAGGAAAAGGAAATGAGTTTTCAAAGTTTCTTGGCCAAAAGCTAGAGGGTGAATTACATCTCTTCAATGGAAGAGTAATGTATTACTATAAAAGAAAGTAAGAGGCTGGGCCAAAATTATTTCGGCGAAGAAAAATCCGAACAATCATCTCAAATTCGTTAAAAATAGGATTTGTTTGAGTTCGGATTTTTTTATTTGTTTTGTTTGAGACTACGTTTCGTTTTAAAGTATGTTCTAGCTGTTAGTTGGAGTGCAAGACGAAGACTCCTGCGGGAGAAGCGAGTTAGGTGAGACCCCCCAGGGAGGAACGACTGAGGAGGCTCACCAACACCCCGCGGAAAGCTAAGTCTTGCACGGAAATTAACAGCTGTATTAAAAGCTTTTCTAATTTGAAATTGTTCGTTTTCAGAGTATCGTGTTTTAGTTTTGTCCCAGCCTCTTATTTTTGTTCAAATAAATGTTTTAAAATCTGTTTTACATCCTCAGTACTTAAACCTTTCCAAAACAGCTCATTATGAATTAAAAGGTCTAAATGTAAGTGTAATTCTGAGTTATCCTTTTTTACTTCTCCGCTTGTCCCACTATTTCCTACATAACCAACAACCGTATCTTTTGTTATGACTTCACCTACACGCACAGATGCTGGAATAGAATCTAAATGAGCATATCTAGCTAAAACTCCATTTGGATATGAAATCCAAACTTGTTTCCCTCTCAGTTTATCTAACATATATTCAGGTGTTGTCGGTAAAGTCGCTGCGATTTGTAAATCATTATTTCTCACTTTTTCATTCGGATAAGGAGCATAATCATGATCTGCACGAACAACTTTACCTTCAGCCATTCCATAAACGGGTGTTTGCTGATTGATAGTGACTTTGGAAGAGTATTGATAGAAATCCATTCCTTCATGGGTACCATGTCGGTATGCTCGTTTTGCCCCTGGTAGATGAGAAGGTACAGTACTTACATTCGCTCCCTTTATTGGATTATCGAGAATTGATAATAATGAAAGAATCTCTTCTATATCCTTCGGTACCAATGGTTTTGTACTAGCAGGTACGTCCGTCTTTTCTTTTGGAATGTTAATTGTTAATAGCTCTTTCCTTTCTAGTACTTTTGCTTGAAGTGTCCCCTTAAAAAAATCAATAGAAAGATATGGTTCACCCTTTATTATTTCGAATGTCGTTCTAGATGTAGGGAAGTGTTCACTACCATTATTGAATACAGGAACACCATATATAAAAGTGTAGGTTTCTTGTCCATTATTGAATTTTAATATTCGATTGATTTCATCGTATTCGTATGTAACCCTAAGCTTCTCACTGATTTCTTGAACTGCAACGTATTTTGTATCGTAAAGGTTAACATAACCAACATTAGTATTTACATATCGATTTTTGTCTGTTTGATTTGTCGATAACTTCATACCTTGAGTCACTTTATTTTGGTGATGAGTATACTTTTCATTTGAACAGCTGACTAAAATAATAGTAATACTAGAGATAATAAGAAACCATGTTTTCATAAAGTATCCTTTCCTACGAATTAAACTAGTAATGTATCTATTATCTTTATCCAATTGTTGGGTTTTCATTCGTTTTGATTTGTTATCAGATACTTCTTCATAATGAAAAGTTTTATAAGACATAGCAGCACCAAGTTCTTGGCACCAGTGAAGCTTAGTCAGTTTTAAATGCATTCGAGAGTAATAGATTCAGATAAACTCTAAAATCCACCAAGATATTCTTTGTACTACTATAAAAATGATTAGTGTCGCGAAAGTGAGCTTAGCTGATTTTTTCGTAGAGTATCCATTAGCATTTGCAGCAATATAGGCTAAATATATAAATACAATTGATAATAGTCCTTTTGCATAGATTCGATCGTGATTTGATAACATTTCAACGATTGTAAAAATACTGTATATCATAGCTTGTATACTTATTACAGCTAATACCCTCATATCATTACCCCTTACATATCTCCTTTATAAATATGTATGCAATGTACAAGACTGTTATTTTTCATTTTTGTAACAAATAAATGACAAGCCAAAATTTCTAATATTTGCGTGGTACAATAGCCCTAACTACATTTGGAAATAAGTAGGACCTTTTAGAGACTAAATGGTTTTATTAAACTATTTATTAGCTAAGTTTCCTATAGGAAGGGTGACACCTGAATGTTTATACGCATCTTTGTTGTTATTAGTTCGTTTATGATTCTATCTTCATGTAATTTTGGAAACGCTGGGGAACATTCTCTCGAATCGTTTCTACAGGCTGATGCCCTCTTTATATCAAATGAAGAAAATTTAGAGATTGAAGATGAGTACTATGATGCAATTTTGGAAATTAAAAAAATGTATCCTGGTGAAATGAACAAGGTCATCCTTATAACGGATCAGGAGCACCATTATATTGAGGAACAATTGGAAGTGTCGACTTATCCAACTTTACTATTATTGAATGAGCAAAAAGTGAAAGTTAAAATAGAAGGAGAACGAAATACAGATTATATTTTTGAAGAGATTGTCTCTTACATAGAAGACGAAAAACAGTATACCTCTAACAATTAACATACAAAACAAGAGGCTGGGCCAAAAGTATTTTCGGCGAAAAAAAATCCAAACAATCATCTCAAATTCGTTTAATAGGATTTGAATGAGTTCGGATTTTTTTATTTGTATTGTTAGAGACTACGTTTTGTTTTAAGTATGTTCTAGCTGTTAATTGGAGTGCAAGACGAAGACTCCTGCGGGAGAAGCGAGTTAGGTGAGACCC
>NZ_JAFELM010000032.1 GCF_016890225.1 Bacillus suaedaesalsae
GATCACCCTCTCAGGTCGGCTACGCATCGTCGCCTTGGTGAGCCGTTACCTCACCAACTAGCTAATGCGCCGCGGGCCCATCTGTAAGTGACAGCCGAAACCGTCTTTTATTCAAGCACCAGGAGGTGCTTGAAGTTATCCGGTATTAGCTCCGGTTTCCCGAAGTTATCCCAGTCTTACAGGCAGGTTGCCCACGTGTTACTCACCCGTCCGCCGCTGATATCAGGGAGCAAGCTCCCATCAATCCGCTCGACTTGCATGTATTAGGCACGCCGCCAGCGTTCGTCCTGAGCCAGGATCAAACTCTCCAATAAAGTGTTTGATTGCTCATTTGCTTGCTGGCTATCTATATAATAGATAGTTTTAAAAATTTTGCGTTGGTTAGAAACCAACACGCTTGACGTTTTGTTTAGTTTTCAAAGAACTCTTCGTCGCTCAGAAGCAACTTTCTTATAATAACAAGTTTTAAAGTCTATGTCAAACACTTTTTTCTTTTTTTATTTTTCGAAGAAAGTATTTGATGTCTTGCTGCGACTGTTTCTATATTACACAGGTTTTCTCGTAGAGTCAACACCAATATACATTGTAAAATATGGAAAGTCCCTGATCATAAAATCAGGGACTACTTTAACAATCAACTATTATTCAGCTAAGAAGATAAAATATAAGATGAAAATAACAAACATACCATACATAATAGGATGAATCTCTTTTGTTCTACCTTTCATGATCATCGTTATCGGATAGAAAATGAATCCCATGGCAATCCCTGTTGCGATACTGTATGCAAGTGGCATTGTAATAATCGTTAAGAATGCTGGAACAGCAACCTCAAACTGATCCCATTCAATTTTCCCTAATGCTGATACCATTAGTACACCTACAATGATTAAAGCTGGTGCTGTTACATGTGGTGTTACAACCCCTAATAACGGTGAGAAGAATAACGCTAGTAAGAATAGTACTCCTGTTACAACAGAAGCAAATCCAGATCTTGCTCCCGCTGCTACTCCAGCTGAAGATTCAATATATGACGTTGTCGTTGAAGTACCAAGTGTAGCCCCAACTACTGTTGCAGCTGAATCTGCGAATAATGCCTTTCCAGCACGAGGAAGCTTATTATCTTTAATTAAATTTGCTTGATTCGCAACTGCCATTAACGTTCCTGCAGTGTCAAAGAAGTCTACAAACAGGAAAGTTAAAATGACAGCAATCATTTTAATAGTAAATACTTGATCAAGATTTTCAAATGCTACCCCGAAAGTTGGCTCTAAACTTGGAACTGCTCCTACAACTTGACTAGGCAGCTCAACTAATCCAAAAACAACTCCAACTACTGCAGTTACAAACATACCAATGAAGATACCTGCATTAACTTTTTTAACCATTAAGATTACAGTTATGATAATACCGAAGATCGCTAGTAATGTCGGTCCATGTGTGATATCACCTAAACCTACAAGAACTGCATCATCATTCGTAATAATACCTGCATTTTGCAGTCCAACAAAAGCGATGAATAAACCAATACCCGCTGCCACTGCATATTTTAATTGTGCTGGAATTGCATTAATAATTTTTTCGCGAGCACCTGTAAGAGTTAAAGCGATAAAAATTAAACCTGAAACTAATACTCCTGATAATGCTGTTTGCCAAGGAATTCCCATACCTAATACTACTGTAAAAGAGAAGAACGCATTTAATCCCATTCCTGGCGCTAAGGCTATAGGGTATCTAGCTATGATCCCCATTAACAATGAGCCCAAAGCAGCTGCAATCGCTGTTGCAGTAAATACTGCTTCTTTGTTCATTCTCATTTCCTCAGGTAAGTCTGGAATTGCACTCATACTTAAAATGTCTGGATTGACAAACAAAATGTAAGCCATTGATAGGAAGGTTGTTAAACCTCCAATGAATTCTTTTTTATAATTTGTACCAAGTTCCTCAAATTGAAAATAACGTTTCATTCCTTATTCCTCTCCCTTTTCCCCTTAAATAGAAGAGAATACCCCAAAAACAAGTGTAGCTCCCTGCGTGGACGCAAGGAGCTAACATACAAAGAAACGAAAATATCCCATTACTAGCTACATAGATATGTAGAATGGTAGTCTTCATTTCTCGTAGTCCAGCTATTTACGGCAGCTTGGTAGAAACTTCTGGGCCATATTCCCAAAATTATACGAGATTACTATAATTCTTATGATTACACTTTAATTTTACTAATTTTGTCGATTGTTGTCAATAAAAATCCGAACATTTTTTTACGATGTTCGGATTTCATTCGGATTATTCCCATTCAATCGTTGCAGGCGGCTTACTTGTAATGTCATAAACAACACGATTAATATGTGATACTTCGTTTACAATCCTTGTTGAAATCTTCTCTAATACTTCCCAAGGAATTCTAGCCCAATCAGATGTCATTCCATCTATTGAGGTTACAGCACGGATACCGATTGTATAATCATACGTACGTGCATCCCCCATAACTCCTACACTACGGATATCTGGTAACACCGTAAAGTACTGCCAAACATCTCGCTCTAACCCAAAATTCTTAATTTCCTCACGTAAGATCGCGTCAGATTCACGTACAATTTCTAATTTATCTTCTGTTACTTCTCCTAATACACGAATTCCAAGACCAGGTCCTGGAAATGGCTGTCTCCAAACGATTTCATCTGGAAGTCCAAGTTCAGTACCAAGAGCGCGTACTTCATCTTTAAATAAAGTATTTAATGGCTCAATCAATGTAAACTTCATATCTTCTGGAAGTCCACCGACATTATGATGTGATTTGATCGTTTGAGCAGTTAATGTCCCACTCTCAATAATGTCCGTATACAATGTTCCTTGCGCTAAGAAATCAATTCCTTCAAGTTTTTGTGCTTCATCATCAAAAACGTAAATGAACTCGTTACCAATGATTTTACGCTTTTGTTCCGGATCACTGACACCCTTTAGTTTTGAAAGGAAGCGTTCTTTTGCATCAATTTTAATGACATTCATGTTAAAACCTTCACTGAATGTTTTCATGACACCTTCTGCTTCATCTTTACGCAATAGACCGTGATCAACGAACATACATGTTAACTGATCGCCAATTGCTTTATGAATTAACACAGCTACAACGGATGAATCTACTCCACCACTTAATGCGCAAAGTACCTTTTTGTCACCGACTGTTTCACGTATTTTTTGCATCTCTACTTCAATGAAGTTTTCCATTGACCAGTTTGCTTCACTGTGACAAATTTCAAATACGAAATTCTTTAAAAGATCATTACCGTATTCTGAATGTCTTACTTCCGGATGGAATTGAACACCGTAAAAGCCACGGCTTTGGTCACTCATCCCCGCAATTGGACAAGAGGGACTAGTAGCATCAACTTCAAAGCCTTGTGGAGTTTCGACTACTAAATCACCATGACTCATCCAAACAACCTGTTCTTCAGGTATTTGATGATAAAGAGGTGATTGAATTTCTACCTTTAATGTCGCTTTTCCATATTCACGATGTGTTGCCTTTTCAACTTTACCGCCAAATACATGTGTCATTAGCTGCATACCATAGCAAATCCCTAATACCGGGACACCTAAGTTAAAAATGTCATGGTCACAATGGAAGGCATTTTCCTCATAGACACTATTCGGTCCACCTGATAAAATGATCCCTTTTGGATTTAGTGCTTTAATCTCCGCTGCTGTTAACGTATGTGGATGCAGTTCACTATAGACTCCAAATTCACGAATACGACGTGTAATTAATTGATTGTACTGACTTCCGAAATCAAGAACGACAATTTTCTCTTGCTCCATTACCAACACGCTCACCTCTTAAATTTTTTCGTATTTTTATTCTTCCCAAAAACAAAAAAAACTAGGATTTGTCTTCTAAAAAGAAGGCAGAATCCTAGTTTTCTAGCAAATACAAATAAAAGATTTGTAGAATAGCTTGACTCTGCCTTCATAGTCAGGTCATTTAAGGTAACCCGGTAGAGACTCTCGAACCATATTTTCGAGGATATATGAAGGACTCATGTTTAATTGAACCTTATTCTATCAATGGCTAAACAATTGGTCAAGATGCTATTCTTTTAATTAAATTTTCCCATAATTTTTGGAGCTGTTTAATATCCTTATCCTCGAGAGAATGGTTTTTACGATATTGAATCCCTTCTAGCTTAACCGTAAGTTTTCTCATATCTTTTGTATAAAAGAATGAGTCAACATATGCTGCATACTCACGAAGTGTTTGATGATCCTTTTTCTTTATTCCGTATGAGCGTAATAGTTTTATTAAGATGAAATACGATTTTTCAAATGATTGCCCATTTCTAAATTTACCGTAGCGTTTTAACACATAAATCGGCATCCATTTATTTCTCGTGAAATACAGGATCACACCAATAATTAGAAGTACAATTACGAAAATCATAACATCTTTAACCGTGATATCGACAGAGAAGGTACTGCCTGCATCTTTACCAAGCTCTTCCTCTGCTAGTAAGTCTTCTTCTGGTGTTTCTGGTTTATCTTCTGGTGCTGCACCCGCAGGAATTGCTGTTTCATCTTTTTCTTGATTTGTCGTGAAATCATAAGGATTTGTAAAGCCTTTAGTTGGCTCAAACGGAACCCAACCAATTCCTGTAAAATAAACCTCTACCCAAGAATGGGCATTTTCGTTTTTCACTTCATACATTCTTGTATTGTTTGTAGTAGTTTCTAAATATTCTCCACCCGTATATCCTTTTACCCAACGGGCAGGGATTCCAGCAGAGCGTAATAAAACAATCATCGATGTAGAAAAGTTATCACAGTAGCCGATTTTTGTCTCGAACAGGAATTGATCAACATAATCATCATTTTTCCCTGGCACAGCAACATTTGTCGTATCATACTCAAATCCATTAAGACGGAAATAGTTTTCCACGGCCTTAACTTGATCATAACGATTTGCATGTGGCAAAATGATTTCTTGCGCGAGCTCTCCCACACGTTCTGGCAAATCTTCCGGAAGCTGCGTATAACGCAACACTTCTTCTGGATATTCTATCGAGCTTGCTTTTAAATCTTCTAAAATATAACGAGGGTCTGTATACACCACACTATAGCTGTCCACCGGGAACAGTTCCCCACTTCTTTTAGTAGAGATTTTTTGAGTGGATAAATTAATGTCGTATACAATCTCATAATCAGTTTCTACAGATTGTAATTGTACTGGATACGTAATATGAGAATATCCTATGTTCATATCGAATTTCGCTACTGCAGGAGCGCCTTGAAAACCTTGTTCTACTAGAGGAATAGATACATTTTTTTCATCTGTCTCGGTAACAAAATTCGGCTCTTCAGATTCCCAGCCTTTACCGGTGTAAACATCTTTCGTTTCTACCCTCCAGTATTCTCGGTTTGCTGTTTCAACTGTAAAGACAACTGTGTCGTCCCCGATAAAAGGTCCACCAAGCGTAGAATCATTCGTTCCATAGCCGATCCGTTTAACCCCTCCACCAGCTTCTCCGTTACCTGTTAAAAATGGAATGGGGTCTGGCCAAACTGGAGCAGCTTTTGGTGCAAAGTATCCAACCGTCGTTGTGAGTACGGTTACGGTAATGAGTGGAACAAGCCATTTCATCCAAAGTTTTTTATGAACAAATAATGATTCTTGTTCTTTTAATCGATCAAGCTTTAATAAACCAAGAATGATAAATCCAAACACAACCATACGTACAATTGCTTGATCTGAATCATATGGCGTGAACGTATCTAACACCGCTAAATACGTAATGGTCATTAATAAGAAAAGTAAAATTTTCTTTAGTTGTACGATCCAGTATTCCATTAAATACGCTAGCAGCCATAACAGTACAAAGAATAACAAACTTCTAAAAGAGTTTGTCATTTCCCACCAATCAGCATTCATCATGTAGAAGAAGTTGGTTACGATATCCGAAAAGAAAGCCGATATCCATTCTTGACTGAAAAATCCACCATCAAAAAATAAATCGTGAATAAAATAGGCAATTAACAATACTTTTGCTGAAAATGAAACGACAAAGGGTACTGAGAAATAGGATAGTAGATAGGATAGTGCAATAAAGTATAAAAAGATGGATAAATTACCCGTATCCGTAACTTCATCTAATGGACGAAGCCATTCCCATAATACTAAAAATCCGTATACATAATAGATGATTTTTTGCAGTGAATTATGGTTTTCTTTCATCATCTACTCACCTCGTAAAAAGCATCTGCATATTGCCCTTCCATAACTGCCTTCACGAAAATATGCTTTCGCTTTAGGTTCTCAACCTTAATAATCGTCTCTTTAGATGGATTCACCTTTGGCAATACAACAAATACAATAATTTGGTATTGCTTATGCGCCAAATATTCCACTGTTCGTGCAAATGAATCCGACAGTTCACTCGTCACAAAAATCATCGTTAACCCTTGCTGCCATTTTGTAACCTCACTTTCAACCGAAGTGGCAAAATGATTGCTGTCAGGCTGTACTTTGGCAAGATGGTAAAAAATTTGTTGTTGATGAGCCTCTGTATTTCGAAGACCTGCTACAAATCGGTCTTTTCCGTTTGATACAAAGCCTAATTGTGCTCCATGTCGGATAATTCCTCTTACAATGGAGGCTGACAGAGTAACAACTTGTTCAAACATGGCTCGATTTTGATCATGCGATCTATCCATAAATACGACCACATCATGACTTTGTTGTTGTTCAAATTCCTTTGTCATAAATGTATCTCTTCTTGCACTCGTCTTCCAATCAATCCAAGAAAATCGGTCTCCTGGTGTATATTCACGAACACTTACTGCCATCGTCGTATCACGAATCAGTTTCGTGCGTGATGATGTTGATCCTTGATCAAAACGATTTTCTAATTGCCGATATTGCATATCCACATACTGCGGATAAACGAGATAGTTTTTCTTATTTTCATAGCGATATTCTTTTTCCACTAATCCAAATAAATCACCTGTTCGTAATCGAATGGAAGTAAATTGATGTTCTCCTCTTGGGATAGAGTCGATAATGTATTCCATTTCAAGTGTTTTCCTAAACCAAGGAAACACCATGTTTTTCGCCCGTTTTGATTGCGGACAAAATTTCAATGACGACGGAAGTTCTTCTTCAATAATTAAATAAAGAAGTGGAATGAAAGGTAAATTTCTTGAAACCGTAATAGTACCTTTTAATTTTTCGCCCGCTATAAACTGGTCTTGATTCACAGTTCTTGTCACTTCAAACTTCGTTAAAGGATAGAAGCTAATCAATAGTGAATATAAACCTAGCGGAAGAAAGCTATAAAAGATAAACCAACTAACAAATCCACCTTGAAACATGGCAAACACGAAGGTCACCAGTATTAAAAACACAATTAATGAGACTCTTCCCGCTAACTGTACATATAAGTTATTTTTCATAAAAATCAACGCCTAACTAATGGAACCCTAATTCTCTCAAGCATATGTGTAACAATTTGCTCAGCTGTGATCCCTTCAAATTTAGCTTCAGACTTTAAAATAATACGGTGTGCTAATGTGTAAGGAGCTAAATACTTCACATCATCTGGAACTACATAGTCACGACCGTTAATTAACGCATATGCCTGACTCGCTCTCATTAATGCAATTGCACCACGAGGACTCGCTCCTAAATAAATAGAAAGATGATTACGCGTAGCATCCACAATACTTACGATATATTGTCTAATCGAAGCATCTACACTTACTCGTTTCGCTTCGTTTTGTAATTCGATAAGTTCTTCTGTTGAAATCACTGAATCAAGCTCGTGGATTGGTTGACCAGATTCCATTCGCTCTAACATTTCCATTTCTTCATCCATTGTCGGATAACCCATTTTTAGTTTCAAGATGAAACGGTCTAACTGTGCTTCAGGCAGTGGATACGTACCTTCGTACTCAATTGGATTTTGTGTTGCCATTACAAAGAACGGCTTCGCTAATGATCTTGTTACTCCATCAACTGTTACACTTGCTTCTTCCATTCCCTCTAATAACGCTGCTTGTGTTTTAGGTGAAGTACGGTTGATCTCATCTGCCAACACGATATTCCCCATGATCGGACCAGGACGGAATTCAAAGCGTAGTTCTTTCGGATTATAAATAGAAACACCCGTCACGTCTGAAGGCAATAAGTCAGGCGTGAATTGAATTCGCTTAAAATCAGAACTTACTGATTTTGCTAATGCACGAACCATCATCGTTTTTCCCACACCAGGCACATCCTCTAATAAAACATGCCCATCTGCAAGTAACGCTACTAAACTTAAAGTTGCAACGTCACGCTTTCCAATCATAACTTTACCAATGTTATCTATTACTCTATCTAATACCGGATGTAGTGTATCAATATTTTGTACCATAAAAAGACCCCTTCTCTCTTAAATAAGTAAGTTCTATGCAAAAAACATAGTAAAATACAAAGATTATTATTCCGTCGATTACCTTAAACATCTATCCCCTACAATAGACGTATAAGGAATACTTTACGTTACGATTACGGAATTTTCTATCTTTTCCAATAGATTACCATAATCTAAGTATATAATTCTAATAATTTTGTCGAATTCCTTTTTTTCAAACTTATTGAACAGTTAAGTTTTATTTCACGGTAAATCCCACTAAAAAACTTAGCAAATCGGTATAGTGTTATTTGGAAAAAAATGCAGTAATAGAATAAAAAGGAAGAACCATGAGACATACATTCCTGATTCTTCCTTTTTTATTTTAATGAACTGTAATTAGCTTCATATTCTCCCAACCCTTTTTGGTCTTAAGCTTAAAGCTGCAGTATCCAGGTCTAATGAGGCTCTCAATTTATATGAAGCTCCTTAATTATGAATAGCCATTACTTACAAGCATCACTAGAGGTTTCCTAATGTGTTAAAAAAATCATATTAATCCATATATTAGGTGATACTATTTTTATCCTAATTATACGTGGTGATGAATTGAAGATCTTAACAAAAATACTACTCCCGAGACAGCTGTTATTGCTTCTAATTCTTTCTACAGGCTTGCTAAATCATGTCATTCTTATACCAAACTTATTGACTGCTGCTGGAAGAGATAGCTGGATTAGTGTGATTGTATCATACCCAATCTCCATTATCTTCTTATGGTTAATTTACTATATTGTAAAAAATAGCCCTCCCGAAGGTTTCTTTACTTTGGTAAGACAACGTCTTGGCATTGTTTTTTCTACACTACTCTCAATTCCTGTTATGTTGTTTTTATTTACTAGCTCATACGTAACATTAAAGGATTTAATAATTTGGCTGAATGCTTACTTTCTAGCTGATTCTTCCATACTAATGATTACAATAGTTTTATTTATATCTTGTTTTATTTTTACCTTAGCTGGCGTTAAACATATGGCCATCACTAGTGGTTACCTACTGCCACTTGTCATGATATTCGGGATATCGATCGCAATCATTAACACAGACCTAAAAGACCCAAGTTTACTATTTCCTATTTTGGCTGAAGGGTTCTCTCCACTTTTAAGAGGAATAATCTATTCCCTCTCTGGCCTTCTTGAAATTTATGTGGTTATTTTGCTGCAACCCTTTTCACAGGAGCCTATCAAATTTAGACAATTGTTTATACTATTAACTATCTTAACAGGGTTAATTTTTGGACCGCTATCTGCATCACTAATGGAATTTGGTCCAACAGAATCTGTCAACTATAGATACCCTGCCTATGAGCAATGGCGAGTTTTGAGTATTGGAGAATATATCAATCATTTAGATTTTTTTGCTTTATATCAGTGGTTAAGCGGTGCATTGATACGTGTCGGATTATTAATGTTTTTACTTGGGCTATTCCTCACTAAGAAAGTAAATCATTACCGATTAAATTTAAGGGTTATCCTTTTCACATATCTCCTACTATTCTGCCTAATGGTATTCGTAAAGGTAGAAGCTCATTATTTTAACATTTTTATTTATAAGTACTTTTTACCATCATGTTTAATTATTTTTCTCATTCAAATTCTGGTATCAGCACTGATTATATTTGTTCTAAAACGAAGAGGTGTACAACATGATGCAAACATCAAACTCTAATACAACTATAGAACCTCCTGAAGAAAAAGTAATAAAGTTAAAATTGCAGTTTCAAAAAAGCCAAGACTTACAATGTAAAGTCCATGTGACAGAAAGAGAATCCTTTGAAATCATATATTTTGAAAGCTTAATAAATCTACAAAATTTAGATCACTATATTCTCCCTAAATTAGGAGAGCATAATGAAACTTCTGTTAAAGATAAGCTCCTATCATTATTTCAAGCAGAAGATGTATCGGCAAAACCAATAGAAGATTTGTCACAATTACTGTTTGAAGGATACGCCATCTTTATCGTAAATGACTTCCTATTAAGTATTCATGTAGGGGAATTTCCTAAGAGGCAGCCGGAAGAATCTGCTCTAGAGACGTCCATTAGAGGACCAAAGGATGGGTTTGTTGAGGATTTAAAGACCAATATTTCGTTAATAAGACGCAGGCTAAACACTCCGTCCTTATGTTTAGAGAAATTCACCATCGGTAAAAGAAGTAAAACAAAAGTTGCCATCATGTATCTTGATGATGTCATCAATCAAAGTGTACTCGAAGATATTCGCAATAGATTAAACAACGTTGAATTAGATATATTGGTAAGTATATATGATCTAGAATCGTATATACGAGACAGACCTTATTCTATTTTCCCAACGTTAGACTATTCTGGTAGACCTGACTTTATTGCTCAATCATTAAATCAAGGTAGATTTGCTCTTTTAGTTGACGGCAATCCAACCGTCTCCTTTGCACCTATTAATTTATTACTCCAAACTAAGTCACCTGAGGATACGTACAATAGTTATGCATTTGTGGCATTAGAAAGAGTTATACGATTATTTGGGGTTACTGTTGCCGGATTATTACCTGGTGTTTGGATTGCATTTTCCGGTTTTAATATCGAACAAATTCCATACTTATTAGTAGCTACAATCTCAATTTCACGTTTTGGATTACCTTTATCTGCTCCTATCGAAATGTTCATCGTATTATTTTTATTTGAGCTCTTTAACGAAGCTGGAGTTCGATTACCAAGAGCAATTGGGCAAACGGTTGCTGTGCTTGGTGGATTAATTGTAGGAGATGCGGCAATTCGAGCAGGCTTGACCTCCCCGACGATGTTAGTGGTTGCTGCCATTACCTATATCTCCTCTTTTACATTAGTGAATCAATCACTATCTTCAGCCTTTACAATCATTAGATTTACGGTACTGCTATTAAGCACTCTTTTTGGGTTATTTGGAGTCATAATCGGTTTTATTCTAACAATTCTATACCTTTCTACTCTTTCGTCCTTTGGTGTCCCATATCTAGGGTCAGTTGCTCCAATTAATACTAAAGAAATTATTAAATCATTCCTTAAGGCACCACGCCAATTTTATAAAGAAAGAACAAAAGCAACAAGTCCAAAAGACCCCACAAGAGGTGGTAATTAACCATGAAGAGGATCAGAGCTCTCACTGTTATATTATGTTGTATCTTCCTTACAAGCTGTTCTGGTTTAAAAAACATTCAAGACTTAACCTACATTGTGGCTATTGGTATGGATTATAACGAAGAGAAAAAGGAGTATATTGCTTATATCCAAGGTTTGAATTTTGCAAATGTAGCAAAACAGGAAGGCGGAAAGCCTACTGAACCTGTTCCTATTTTCATTGCATCTGCAACTGGTGAAACATTAAATTTAGCAGTCAGTAAATTATATAGGAAGTCTGAACCTCCTTTATTTTTTGGACATACTAATACACTGATCTTAAGTGAAAGACTGGTGAAACATAAATTTAAAGAGGTCATTGAGGAATTTGGGAGAAATCGGTCACTCAGACCTACACTTCGAGTCATGATCACAAAAGAAGAGATTCAAGACACGCTAAATACAAAGGCATTATTTAATTATCCTGCAATCTATACGGTTCTTTTTAAAAAGAATCATAACGAGATTGCACAAGATGAAATTAAGCCAGTTCAATTAATGAAATTTTTGAGGGATTTCTATGAGCCAATGGGAGTTGCAAAGCTCCCCACTGTTAAAATTGACAAAGACAGCTGGAAGGCTGATAAAGATTACCCCGTTTTATTTTTTGATGGGTATGCTGTATTTCAGCTACAAGAATATATATCTAATCTCTCTTCTGACGACGCAATGTTTACAAACTGGCTCCTAGAAAAAAAGGTAGCCTTACATCATAAAGTGGAAGTGGACGGTCAATTAGTAGCTGCTGTTAAGCTAAGCTCTCCCAAAATGAAAATCAAATATGAAGATGATAAACAGATGCCCAAGTTCTCAATAGAACTGTCAGTAGAAGGCGATCTACTCGAGAAGATTAAAGATGTTCCATATATTGAATTAAAGAAGAAGATCGAAACAGACCTCAACAATAAAATTACTGCCCTATATAAAGTAGGACTTGAAAATAAGATAGATATTTTAGATGCTGGTGAAAAATGGTATAGGAAAAACCCGAAAAAGTACCAAGAATTAAAAGAAACAAAACAGTTTTATTTAGATGAAAGTTCGTTAACCGATATAAAAGTAAGTGTGCAGATTCTTCATTTTAATAGTTATAAATACGAACAAAGAGTTAATGGTGGTGGTTTATAAATCAGCTTGAAAACACTTATTAAATTTAAACCACTTGCATTTTAGAAAGTAATATTTTGCTTCAAAAAGGTTTTTTATAATATAAAGAATTAGTAGTTCCTGTTAGAGCTGCTATTGTTTAACTCAAACAAGCATTTCTCTGCTAATAATCTAGCTTAAAATGCTTTTAATCCTTTTTGGGGACTTATTTTTTCGTCGAATACTCGTTCTTATCAGCGACCAAGTGCCGATATCGGCGATAATCAGGGATATTTCGACGATTTTTACGTTTTTATCGGCGATTCCTGGACTCTTTTCGGCGAGTACCTCCTTTTATTGGCGACTTTATCCGTATATCAGCGAGCTTGACTTCGTTTTCAACGACTCACTCTTATTTTCTGCGAAACCACTTCTTCAACGGCCATTAGAAAAATTCCAATTGCTCGGATCTTATATGACCACTTCAATCGCACAGTTTCATCTAAGCAAAAACAAAGCCTCCCTTAGTTCAATGAACTAAGGGAGGCTTTGTTCAACGGCGAATGATTACATCATACCGCCCATACCCATGCCGCCCATGTCTGGCATTGCAGGACCATTCTTTTCAGGTAGATCTGCCACTACTGCTTCAGTAGTTAAGAACATAGCTGAAACAGATGCAGCGTTTTGAAGTGCTGAACGAGTTACCTTAGTCGGGTCAACAATACCAGCTTCAAACATGTTTACCCACTCGCCAGTTGCAGCGTTGTAACCTACGCCAACTTCTTCACGCTTTAGGCGCTCAACGATAACAGATCCTTCAAGACCTGCGTTGTGTGCGATTTGACGCACTGGCTCTTCAAGCGCACGAAGCACGATGTTGATACCTGTTTGTACGTCACCTTCAGCTTGAAGAGAAGCAACTTTGTTGTATACGTTCACTAGTGCAGTACCACCACCAGATACGATACCTTCTTCAACTGCAGCACGAGTTGAGTTCAGTGCGTCTTCAATACGTAGCTTACGCTCTTTAAGCTCAGTTTCAGTAGCAGCACCAACTTTGATTACCGCAACTCCACCAGCAAGCTTTGCTAAACGCTCTTGTAATTTTTCTTTATCGAATTCAGAAGTCGTTTCTTCTACTTGAGCACGGATTTGCTTCACGCGAGCTGCGATGTTAGCAGAATCTCCGTTACCTTCAACGATTGTCGTGTTTTCTTTTGTTACGACAACTTTAGAAGCGCGACCTAATTGAGTAATGTTCGCAGACTTAAGGTCTAAACCAAGGTCTTCAGTGATTACTTCACCACCAGTTAATACAGCGATGTCTTCAAGCATAGCTTTACGACGGTCACCGAATCCAGGAGCCTTAACAGCTACTGCATTGAAAGTTCCACGAAGCTTGTTCACAACTAGAGTTGCTAATGCTTCACCTTCAACATCTTCAGCAACGATTAATAGTGGCTTACCTTGTTGAACAACTTGCTCAAGAACTGGTAAGATTTCTTGAATGTTTGCAATCTTCTTATCTGTGATTAAGATATATGGGTTGTCTAGAACAGCTTCCATTTTATCAGAATCAGTTACCATGTAAGGAGAAGCATATCCACGGTCAAATTGCATACCTTCTACTACTTCAAGTTCAGTAGTGAAGCCTTTTGATTCTTCAATTGTGATAACACCGTCGTTACCAACGCGCTCCATAGCTTCTGCAATTAGTTGACCAACTTCATTGTCAGCAGCAGAGATTGCAGCAACTTGAGCGATAGAAGATTTACCTTCGATCGGCTTAGAAATCGCCTTTAATTCTTCAATTGCAGTTGCAACTGCCTTTTCCATACCTTTACGAACTCCAACTGGGTTAGCACCAGCTGTTACGTTCTTTAATCCTTCACGGATCATTGCTTGAGCTAGAACTGTAGCTGTAGTTGTACCGTCACCAGCAACATCGTTCGTTTTGCTTGCAACTTCAGCAACAAGCTTCGCACCCATGTTTTCGAATGCATCTTCTAGTTCGATTTCTTTAGCAATTGTTACACCGTCATTTGTAATTAAAGGTGAACCAAACTTCTTCTCAAGAACTACGTTACGTCCTTTTGGTCCAAGAGTTACTTTTACAGCATCTGCAAGTGTATCTACACCACGTAGCATTGCGCGACGTGCTTCTTCACTAAACTTAATTTCTTTAGCCATGTTTCGTTACCTCCCTATGTTTTGAAAAAAATAAGTATACAAACAAGTAGACAATTTTTGTTGTCCTAATATTCTAAGTATAGTGTATTAGCCGATAACAGCTAAAATGTCATTTTCACGAAGAACTAAATACTCAGTGCCTTCGTACTTTACTTCAGTACCAGCATATTTTGAGAAGATGATGCGATCCCCCACTGATACTTCTAGTGCTACACGCTCACCGTTTTCTAGCACGCGACCAGTACCTACTGCTACTACTTTACCTTCCTGAGGCTTTTCCTTAGCAGAATCAGGTAATACGATACCGCTAGCAGTTTTTTCTTCAGACTCAACAAGCTCAATAATAACGCGATCTCCTAATGGCTTAATCATGAGACCTACCTCCTCTAATATTGTTAGTTTTTTACTTATTAGCACTCAAACACATCGAGTGCTAACACAGTTATTATATTAAATAATCTAACTCACGAATGCAAGTATAAACTATCCAATTTCTAAAAAAATTTCAATTAAAAATCCAATCTTTTGGAAAAGGCATACTCTTCCATTTTATCATTTCTACTATAATTTATACCTACTACATACAATAATTAAAAGGACAAAGTTCACGCGGGGGAGATATCATTATTGTAAAAATTCTTTATATGTTACAATACGTGTGGGCATGTAAATGCAAAGGAAAAAGGAGAATAAAAAATTGGAGAAACGTCATTGGTATGTAGTGTTAACCTATGTAATTATGCAATTCTCAACCATTCTGGGTGTTCCATTATTTTATAATCTCGGAATACAGCCAAAAGAAGTTGCGCTCGCTTACTGGTTAATTTTTAGTTTTTTATCGGCACTAATAATTATTTTAATATTAATGAGAAAAGACATGAGACCAGATCAATTGAGGGATGATCGCAGTTCACTACCAGTTGCTCTTCTTTGGTCAGTTTTCGGAGTGTTTTTAGCACTATTTGCCCAAGGAATAGCAGGTGTTCTTGAAAATAAACTATTTGGGATTGAACCTGGTTCTGAAAACACAGAATTTCTAGTGGAAATCGCGATGGCTACTCCCCTATTTATCGTCGTAACATCTGTTATTGGACCAATACTTGAAGAAGTAATTTTCCGGAAAATTTTGTTCGGATCTTTATATAAACGATTTAACTTTATTCTTGCAGCTGTCATTAGCTCTATTATTTTTGCAATTGTTCATATGGATTTCACACATATTCTCATTTATACTGCGATGGGCTTCACATTCGCCTATTTATATGTTAAAACGAAACGTATTATTGTACCGATTATTGCACATGTTTCGATGAATACGTTTGTTGTATTAGTTCAATTAGTATTTAAAGATGAAATTGAAAAATACCAGCAGCAAGTAGAGTCAATGCAATTTATTTTCTTTTAAATTTACCAGCATACATATTTGGAGGTTTTAACATCATGCGTACTTCACCGTTTCTAATGGGGCTATTGTACTTAGGTATGGGGACTGTTTTTGTTGTACTAGCTGTTCAAAGCGCACAAGTTGATATGTGGAGCTTCTCAACAATCATATTAATGATTGTAGCAACATTTGATATTGGCGTAGGTGTCAGAATGTTTTTGTTACATAACAGAATAAATAAGATGAAGAATAAAGACTCCAAGTAATCTTGGGTCTTTTTTTATCGTTTTTATAAATTATCCAAAAATTACATGCATTGCTTTCCTTCATATTACTCGATTATTAGTCGATATAAAGACAAGTTATATTACTACTTAAAAGGAGTGAAACAATGAAACTACGCATTAGTCACAAATTAATCGCAATGATGTTAGTTATATTAATTGTACCGAATATCATTATTGGATCTGTTGCTTATTTTATTGCAAAAGATCAAATGGATAACCTAGGAAGAACGACACTTAAAAATGGTGTAGAAATGGCACTTCAACTTATTGATTCTGCCAATAAGCAAGTTGAAGATGGCGAACTAACACTTGAAGAAGCTCAAGAAAGAGTAAAAGTTTATTTAATCGGTGAAATGAATGCAGACGGAAAGCGTACCATTTCTAGTCCAGTTGATTTAGGGGAAAATGGATACTTTGTTGCTTACGATGAAAAAGGGCTTGAATTAGCTCACCCAACGATTGAAGGAAAAAATGTATGGGAAACAGCAGACACTGATGGGTCATTATTTGTACAGGAACAAATTAAGATCGCCCAAAATGGTGGTGGATTTGTAGAATATAGCTGGGCATTGCCAACAGATGAAAATTCAAGAGAACTAAAAATCACGTATAATAAGATGGATCCGAACTGGGGTTGGATCATCTCAGCAGGAACGTATGAAATGGACTTTAATCAAGGAGCTAACCAAGTTCTAATTGCACTTGTCATTACGCTTGCTATCTCAATTGTAATTGGTGGATTCCTTTCTTATTATTTTGCTGGAAAAATCTCTAAACCTATAAATTCCATTACAAATCACGTGACAGAAGTAGCAAACGGAAACTTAGCTGTTCATGTTGAAGAGCTAAAACGTTCAGATGAAATTGGTGAACTTGTAAATGGCTTTGGCAAAATGGTTCATAACTTAAGAGAATTAATTACGAAAGTAAACGGATCTGTTCACAGTATCACTAGCACCTCACAAAACCTAAGTGCAGTTGCTGAAGAAACAACAGCTTCTAGCGAAGAAATCGGTAAGGCAATTGGTGAGATTTCTAAAGGTGCTGTGCAACAAGCAAGTGATGCTGATGATACTTTTAATGCAACAGTTGAACTTGCGAATCAAATTCAGTCATTATCTGATAAGACTAAGTTAATGAGTGAAGCTTCCTCACAAGTTGTTGCATCTAATAAAATCGGAATGACTAGTGTTTCTACGTTAAAAGATAAATCAAGTGATACAGAAATGTCGGTTGGTCAGACGAAAGAAGTTATTGAAACATTAACAGAAAAGGTAAAAGAAATTGAAATGATTATTGGAACAATTAATTCTATCTCTGAGCAAACAAACTTACTTGCATTAAATGCTTCTATTGAGGCTGCAAGAGCTGGGGAACATGGAAAAGGATTCGCAGTTGTAGCAAGTGAAGTAAGAAAGCTTGCAGAAGAAACATCAAATGCAACAGACAAAGTACGTCAAACGTTATCAGGCATTATCGATGTAACAAGCATTGCTAACTATGAAATGGACAAAACAAAGCTATTAGCAAAAGAACAATTAGATGCTGTAATGGAAACTGAGCAATCGTTTAAGAAAATTGCTGGTAGCGTTTCCGGTATCGAATCAATTATTTCAGATGTAAATGACAACATTCAATTACTAGTTTCTAGTAAGGACAATGTCTCTAACGCAGTTGAAAGCATTGCAGCAGTTAGTCAGCAATCTGCTGCTTCAACAGAGCAAATTACCTCAAGTATTGATGAGCAGTTAAATGCGATTGTTGTCGTTTCTGATTCTGCACAAGAATTAAACGATTTAATTAATGACTTAAAACTAGAGATTGAAAAATTTAAATTACAGTCATAACAAACAAAGAGCATGGGAATGATCCCATGCTCTTAAATTTAGGCTGTTTTCGCATACTTTGTTGCTATTTTTACAAAAAAGAATTTATATTAGGTCCGTTGATTTCCGCTTCAGGCACACGCTTTCCGCGGGGAGGGACGTGAGCCTCCTCGGCTTCGCCTGTGGGGTCTCACGATTCCCTCTATCTCCCGCAGGAGTCGAGTGCCTTCCGCTCCAATCAACTCAATTTTTTAACAGAGATATCCAAATAGCAACTATCTTTTACGAAAAGAGCCTAAATTTATTACTCTAATTCTGCCTTTTCAGCTTCTGCTTCTGCCTTTAATCTTTTCTTATAAGCTCCACGGGAAATTAGGATACTAATTTCATATAAAACGAATAGTGGAATGGAAACCATAAGATGCGAGATTAGTTCTGGTGGAGTAATCAACGCAGCAATAACTAACAGAATAAAATACGCATATTTTCTAATTTTTGATAGGAAATCAGGTGTTACAATACCCAGTCTCGTTAAAAACATAATGACAACAGGTAATTGAAATAAAATCCCAAACGGAATGGTTAGCTGAAAAAGAAATTCGAAGTATTCGTTTATCCCAATTACTGTTTGAATCTCTAGCTTATCAGATAACCGTAGCATAAACTCTACAATAAAAGGAAAGAGAATAAAGTATGAAAAAGCTAGTCCACTTAAAAACAGTACTAACGAAAATGGGATGTAGCTTAGCGTTACTTTACGTTCTTTCACATACAATCCTGGGCTAATAAAGGCCCATAGCTGGTAAAGAGTGATTGGGAAAGTAAGGATAAAGGCAAGAATAAAAGCAAATTCCATGTAAATTTTAAGTGGATCGGTTAATCGAAAAGCATTCATCGTTAGCTCTTTTGCTTCATCCGCTTGTTGTAAATAAACAATAAGTGACTCCACTAAAAAGAAACTTCCCACAAACGCTAGAAAGAAGAAAACGACTACGATGACAAGTCGTTTCCTAAGTTCCCCGATATGATCATAAACGGACATTTCATTTTGATTCATTAAATTTCATCCTACCTTACTTGTCACCTTCGTTTTTCTTCACTACTTCATCGTCATCATCTGCTAATCCCTTTGTCGCGTTTTTAAATTCACGAAGAGAATTACCAGCAGCCTTCCCTAACTCAGGTAGCTTTTTAGGTCCGAAAATTAATAGTGCTACACCTGCGATTAATACGATACTTCCAATACCTAATGTTGGCATCCCTTTCACCCCCTTTTAGTCTAACGGATAATTTTTCAAGAAATATACTAATGATTGTAACTCTACAGCTAAATCAATATGATGAATGCGAACCGTATCCGGAACATTAATTCGTGCTGGTGTGAAATTCAAGATTCCTTTTATTCCAATTTGAACTAAGCGATCAGTTATAGGTTGTACAACTGAAGCTGGTACCGTGAGAATGGCAATGGCAACATCAGGAGTTAAACGCTCCTCTAATTCATCAAAATGATAAATCGGTACACCTCCAACTTCCTTCCCTACAATCTCAGGGTTGATATCAAAGGCTTGTTCAATTTTCGTACTATTATTTTTAATAAAATTATAGTTTAAAAAGGCTTTCCCTAAATTTCCTACTCCAATAAGCGTAACTCTAGTTACTTCATCTTGATCGAGTGTTTTTCGGAAAAAAGATAATAAGTATTGTATATTATACCCATATCCTTTCTTACCGAGTGCTCCGAAGTATGAAAAATCTCTTCGTATTGTGGCTGAGTCGACCTTCACAGCTTCACTTAATTCAGCAGAAGATACACGTTGCTTTCCAGATGAATCTAGATTTTTTAAAAATCTATAATACAGCGGTAAGCGCTTGGCCGTAGCCTGTGGTATTTTTGGTTGTTCTTGATTCATACGTATCACCCGCATTTGTTTTAAACTGTCCGTTCCATTCCACTCTAGACACTTGCTTTCCGCGGGGAGAAATTCGAGCCTCCTCGGCTTCGCCTGTGGGGTCTCGGGCATTTTCTCCACTTCCCGCAGGAGTCAAGTGTCTTCCGCTCCATTACACTATTGTTGTATAAACATTAATATATTAAAAGCAACAAAGTCTAAAAAAACAGCCTTGACTTATCTATGAAAATCTCCACTTTTCCCACCTGTTTTTTGGACTAAAAAAGTTGGACCAATTACCATTCCTTTATCAACAGCTTTACACATGTCGTATACGGTTAACGAACAGGCTGAAACAGCCGTTAATGCTTCCATTTCCACACCTGTACTTCCCTTTGTTTTAACTTCCCCTTCAATGACGAGAATATAAGATTGTTCTTTTTTCTCCCATTGAAATGTAATATTTACCCCTTTGATGGGGATTGGATGGCACATAGGAATGATGTCCGGTGTTTTCTTTGCTGCCATAATCCCAGCAACTTGTGCAACAGAAAGCACATCACCTTTTTCCATTTGGGCATGCACGATTTTTTCATAAATCTCTTCGGAAACTTCGACGCTTGATCGAGCAACGGCTGTTCTTACAGTATCATTTTTTTCCGTAATATCAACCATTCTAGCTCGTCCTTCTTCATTAAAATGAGTAAAGTCTGCCATGCAAACCCTCCTTACATGCTATCATACATAAGACTATACACTATTTCTAATGAGTTGTCGCTTTTGCTTTTTGAATTATTTGTAACAACTTCTCTCTTCTCCTCTATTGCTCGCATGTGGAAAAATATATACACTAAGATAGAGGAATAGAGGTGAACTTCAATGATTTTATTACAATGTAATGGGATCTCAAAATATTATGGCTCTGAGCCTATCTTATCGAATATAAAGCTTGAAGTACAATCTAAGGACAGGATTGCCCTTGTCGGACGTAATGGCGCAGGTAAATCGACCTTGTTAAAAATAATTGCAGGAATTATCTCTAAAGATGGTGGAGAAATCATTAAGCCTAAAGATGTGACAATCGGCTATTTAGCTCAGCACACTGGCTTAGAAACAACTCTCTCTATTTGGGACGAGATGTTAACAGTTTTTTCCCATTTACGTAGTCAGGAAAAAGAACTACGAAATATGGAATCACAAATGGGAGATCCCGATTTAATTGCGGATACACCAAGATATGAACGTTTATTAAAAGAATATGATTTGTCACAAGAGCAGTTTAAGCAATCAGGTGGATATCAATATGAATCTGATATTCGTTCTGTTATTCACGGCTTAGGTTTTGCACATTTTGATCATAGTACTCCTATCTCTACTTTAAGTGGAGGACAAAAAACAAGACTGGCATTAGGAAAGCTACTATTAACAAAGCCAGATTTATTAATATTGGACGAGCCGACGAACCATTTAGATATGGATACCCTTGCATGGCTTGAACAATATTTAAGCTCTTACCCTGGTGCAATTTTAATCGTATCTCATGACCGTTACTTTTTAGATAAAGTCGTCAATCAGGTTTACGAGATTTCAAGAACATCCATTACAAAGTATCATGGTAACTACAGCCGCTATCTTGTTCAAAAAGCCGAAAACTATGAACGTGATCTGAAACAGTTTGAAAAACAACAAGATGAGGTTGCGAAACTAAAAGACTTTATCCAAAAGAATATCGCAAGAGCATCTACAACCAAACGTGCACAAAGTAGAAGAAAGCAGCTTGACCGTATGGAGCTTATGGACAAGCCATCCGGTGATGAAAAATCTGCTTCTTTTCACTTTGGTATAGAAAAGCAAAGTGGAAATGATGTTGTAAAGGTGAACGAGATAGCGCTTAGCTACGATAACATTATACCAACGATCCAAAACATCACCTTCACGTTACAACGTGGCGATAGTGCGGCTTTAATTGGTCCTAATGGAATTGGTAAATCTACGTTATTAAAAGGGATTATGAATAAAATTACGCCACTTAAAGGTTCAATTCAGTTTGGATCAAACGTTTCAATCGGATACTATGACCAAGAGCAAGCAAACTTAAAATCTAATAAGCGTGTTCTAAATGAACTTTGGGACGATTATCCGTTACTACCCGAAAAAGACATTCGAACTATACTCGGTAACTTCCTATTCTCGGGCGATGATGTGCTCAAAGAAGTGTCAACACTTAGCGGTGGTGAAAAAGCCCGCTTAGCACTAGCTAAACTGATGATGCAAAAGGCAAACCTACTAATTTTGGATGAGCCAACGAACCATCTGGACTTAGATAGTAAAGAAGTGCTAGAGAATTCGTTAATTGATTATCCAGGAACAATTTTGTTCGTATCTCATGACCGTTACTTTATTAACAGGATATCAACAAGAGTGTTAGAACTTTCTCCTGATTCAGTTACTAACTATTTAGGAGACTACGATTACTTCCTTGAGAAGAAACAAATGCTTTTAGAACTTGAGGAGCTTGAAGAGAAAGAAAAAGGTGTAATTGAAAAATCAGTTAAAGAAGAAAAGCGCAGCTTCGAAGAGGAAAAAGAACTAAAACGACTGGAGCGAGCACGAAAAAGAAGAATCGAAGAAATTGAATCTGAAATTGTGGTGCTTGAAGAGCAAATCTCAGATAACGATGAGAAACTTTGTGATCCAGAAGTATACCAAGACCACGAACTCGTTCAAAAACTGAATGACGAAAACCAACATGCAAACGAAAAACTAGAAGCCCTTATGGAAGAATGGGAACAACTTGTGGAGAAACAACAATAAAACACTATTATGATCTGTGGATATCACACTTATCCACAGAAACAAATGAAAAAGAGTCAGCAGTTTAATGCTGACTCTTTTTTTTACTCACATATACACAAAGTTATACACATTACAAACAATGTAAAAAAGCCACCCCTTAAAACTTATCCACATTACACAGATCATTTTATGCACATATGCACATTTTTATCCACAAAACGAATAAACTCTGTACAACTTTAACACTTTAAAGGAGTGGGGGCCTGTCCCCCACTCCTTTAAAGTGTTAAAAAGCATCTACTTTTTCACTTATTAACATAGTAAAAAGTAGATGCTTTACTTATTCACTTATTAACATAGTAAAAAGTAGATGCTTTACTTATTCACATTCCATTAACTTAAAAAGACTTCAACATTAACCCCGGGTTTCCGTTGAGTGATAACTCGGAGCGTACTCCTTTTTCAAACGCCACACTTCCTACTGCGGCGATCATCGCTGCATTGTCTGTACATAACGACAAAGGTGGAATAGTGAGCTCCACATCTGGAAGTTCCTTAAACGACTCTTCTAGTCGCGCACGAAGGCCTTTGTTAGCCGCTACTCCTCCAGCTAAGACAACTTGCACCACAGCAAAATCTTGTGCTGCCTTTACTGTCTTTGTGACCAACACATCAATAACACTTTCCTGGAAACTCGCAGCTAAATCCTCTGGTTTAATATCCTCGCCCCTTTGCTTCGCATTGTGCAAAGTGTTGATAACCGCTGATTTTAATCCACTGAAACTAAAATCATATGAATCTGGCTCTAACCAAGCTCTCGGTAGATCTAGCACTGGGCTTCCTTCATGTGCTAATTTATCGATGTGCGGTCCACCCGGATAAGGTAAGCTCAATGTTCTCGCAACCTTATCATATGCTTCACCAGCAGCATCATCACGCGTCTCTCCAATCACTTCAAAATCTCCATGATCCTTCATTAACACAAGCTCTGTATGTCCGCCAGAGACAACAAGCGCCAGTAAAGGAAACTGGAATTCCGTAATAAACCGATTCGCATAAATATGGCCAGCAATATGATGCACTCCAACTAACGGTATATTATGTGCAAAAGCTAAAGCCTTCGCTGCATTAACACCAATTAACAATGCTCCCACTAACCCCGGCCCTTCCGTCACGGCAATCGCATTAATATCCTCATACGTAACGTTCGCCTCCTTCATTGCCTCTTCTAACACAATCGTTAATTGTTCAACATGATGTCTAGACGCAATTTCCGGTACTACTCCTCCAAAACGTTTATGACTTTCAATCTGCGAAGCCACAACATTTGAAAGAATCTCGTTTCCGTTTCTTACGATTGCTACCGCTGTCTCATCACAGCTTGTTTCAATTCCTAATATGATCTGATGTTTCATTAATATTCACCCACATAACTAGAGCATCTTCATTGTTATCCGTATAATACCTTTTTCTGATGCCCCCATTTTGAAATCCTAACTTTCGATATAACCTCTGCGCTACTTCATTTGAAACACGCACTTCTAGTGAAACATGATTTGCACCTAACGCCTTTGCTAGTTCCAACGCTTGGCTCATCAACGCTTCTCCAAGCTTACGTCCTCGGTATTCTGGTAGTACAGCAACATTGGTAATGTGTGCATCCTCAAGAACAACCCATAGACCACAATAACCAATTATCTCGTCACTATCTTGCATTACAACATAACTTGCATATGGATTGTTTACTATTTCACTATAAAATGCTTCTGCACTCCAAGGAGTCGCAAAAGATGAGTGCTCAATTTTTAAAATATCATCAATATCTTCTACTTTCATAAGTCTGAAGGTAACCGAACTATTCACTCGAATTCCCCCTACTTTGAAGTCTTTTGCGATGCAAGCCAATTGGCCTCAGCTTCCGCTAATCTAAGATAGCTTGGTACAAAAGAATGAGTCAATTCTGCTTCTCTATTTGCACCAATTAAACCTAGTAATGATGGTCTTGGGTTCCAATCTGTGAACTCAGCAAACAATGCTTGATTACCAAGTTTTGCTTGAATCGTCTCTTCATGAATCGGCAAATCATTTCCTATAAATAATACTGGTTTCAAACGTTCCTTCAGTTGCTCTAACCAACTTTCAATATGCACGTTTTGATCCTCAATGACCATATTTACCCCAGCACCATCTGTTTCATATAAACCCGTATATAGTAACTGTCTACGTGCATCCATAATCGGACAAACAAACCCATCAAAGCCCTTCCCATTCCAAGCTATATGCTCAAGACTAGAAACTCCAATAAGGGGAATGTTTAAGCTCCAGGCCATTGTTTTTGCAATGCTTACACCAATTCTTACCCCTGTATAAGATCCAGGACCCTTCGCTACAACTATTTTATGAAGCATTTTAGGTGTTATATCACAATCCTTCATTAATTTTTCAATGGCAGGCATTAAGCGAATTGAATGGTTCTTCTTAATATTTGTGATGAACTCACCAATCACTTGATGATTGTCTATAATGGCAACTCCCATTACATTCGTCGACGTATCAATTGCTAATATCATTGTGTCTTTAACTCCTCGCCTAACATTCCATAACGCTCCCCAATTGCATCAAGCGTTATCGTTCTTTTTGTATCATCTACTCGTTTAATCGTTATTAGTCCATATTCTGTGGGGAGCTGATCTTGAATTAAATGTGCCCATTCTACCACTGACACACCTTCCCCATTGAAATATTCATCAAAACCTAGATCTTCAAATGAATCATCCATACGATATACATCCATATGGTATAAAGGTAGTCGCCCTTGATATTCCTTTATTATCGTAAAAGTTGGGCTATTTACGTTTCGTGTAATACCTAATCCCTTAGCCAATCCCTTTGTAAAAGTAGTCTTACCTGCCCCAAGATCACCCTCAAGTAATAGGACATCACCTGGTTTGGCAAGTTCCCCTATCTTATACGCTAATTCTCTTGTTTCTTCTTCACTATTTGTTATCCATTCAAAACTCTTCATGTTATCACCATTACCCAAAATGATTGTATCCTGCTTTTTTCAATTCTATTGATTCTCCATTATTATTTAGAAACACCCTACCTGTACCTCTTACCACGTTTCCAATATGCGTGATTCGTATATTCTCTTTATTAAATTCTAGTAAAAGCTGGTCCCAATTTTCCGGGGAAACTGTACCTAGTAGTTCATAATCTTCTCCACCATATAAAGCCCATTGAATCGCTTCTTTTCTCCCAAATGAGAGTATTTCTTCTGAAAGAGGAATCGCATATTCATCTATCACAATATTTACTTGGCTTGCTGTAGCAATCTCTATTGCTTCACTTGCCACTCCATCACTAATATCATTCGCTGAAGCTCTAGGTAAACCTTTAAGAATCCTTCCTGCTTTTACTTGGGGAGAGGGCAGTTGGTGCCTGTTTAATAAATTTGTATGTTTTCTATTACTAGTGTTATCTGATAAGAGTATATGTAAACCTGCAGCCGAATCTCCGACATTCCCAGTTAAAAAAACGAAATCACCTGGTTTGGCATTACTTCGTTTCAAAACTTTCCCTTGTTCGATTTCACCAAGAACTGTAACCGTTACAACCAATGGTCCCTCAATCGATACAGTGTCTCCACCAATTAACGTCATTTCATACTGATTAGCAAGTTCACTCATTCCACAATAAATATCGAGTAACTCCTGTTCCTGCCATGTTGACGGAATAGCAATGGACACGAGATAAAATGTTGGAATCCCCCCCATTGCTGCAATATCACTAATATTAGAGGCTAATGCTTTATGTCCTATATGATGTGGTTTCATCGTCTCCCGTTTAAAATGTACACCTTCAACCATCGTATCCTTACAAACAACAGTATCCATTTTGTGATGAGGTCGAATAATCGCAGCGTCATCCCCAATACCTTCTATAACACTCTTTGGTATTTGTTGATTTGACGAGATCTTATTTATAAAATCAAATTCATCTTTAATTCCCATATTAGCACCACTTTAAGTTATGTTAACATTAAAAAACCCTTAGAGTATACCAAGGGTTCTATTGTCATTTTCTTATTATTATTGAAAAAAAGCAAATAAATTTAGCTTGAGCTATTACTTTTGTAATGATTGATCAATAGCTTGACGGAATGCAGAGACAATATCTTGATCATTCTCAATTCCTACAGAAATACGTACAAGTCCTCTCGTAATCCCTAACTCATCTAGTGATTCTTGGGATAAAGCTCGATGAGAAGTAGCGATTGGATACGAAACTGTTGTTTCGATACCAGCGAGAGTCGGAACAATCTTAATCCACCCTAGTGAACTGAAGAAAGTATTAACATCACAAAGTGAAGAGTCTAATTCAATTGAAACCATGGCACCATTACCAAGAGGAGATAAACCAGTCGGATAATATACTTTTTTTACACCCCTGTATCCATCTAAACCTTTAGCAAGTTCTTCCGCATTATGTGATTGTCTCTCCATACGAATACTTAATGTCTTTAGTCCTCGACAAGCAAGCCAACTTTCAAAAGGACTTAAATTCGCACCTAAATTTACAACCTTTTGGGTCACCCTATCCATGAGTGCACTACTACCGACTACAACACCAGCTGTCACATCACTGTGCCCACCAATATATTTCGTTGCACTATGAACTACCAAGTCTACTCCAACTTCAAGTGGCTTACACAAAAATGGGGTTGCAAATGTATTATCAATAATCGAAACTAAATTATATTCCTTTGCAATTTCGACGACCTGTTTCAAATTTTCTACTCGTAATAATGGATTCGTAACAGATTCACTATAAATCACTTTAGTATTAGGTCGAATTGCAGCCACTATCTCCTGTTTATTTTCAAAAGAAACAAATGACGCCTCAACTCCAACCTCCTGAAGCTCTTTCGCTATCAATTGAAAAGTCCCACCATACAAATCATCATTTGCAATGATATGATCCCCAGCATGAGCAACTGACAGAATACTTACAAGTACAGCTGATAATCCAGAAGATGTCGCCACACCCGCGTCAGCACCTTCTAAAGCTGCCACACCTTGGCCTAGTTCATCAGTATTCGGATTCCCTACACGTGAATATAAATAATTCCCTTGCCCCTCATAATAACCTTCTAACTCTTCTAAACTACGAAACGTAAACGCACTCGTTTGATAAATTGGCGTAACCTTACTATGTATTTGGTCTTTTGATTTCTTTGAATAATGAACGTTTTTCGTATAAAAGTCCATTCCGCTTCCCCTCACTGTCCCATATTAATTTGAACTTTACTCTTATAAAGGAAGAAAGTCAATGAAGTCTTTTCTTGTACAAATTCATGATTATCGAGTCTAAATTATGTCCATTTTTGGGTAAACAGATAAAGAGAAAAGAAAGGAGATGCTGGTGTTGGAACATACTTTACATTATGACTGGAAGCTTGTATTACTATCTGTACTTATAGCTGTCTTATCTTCATTTTTCGCCTTAGATTTATCATCTAAAGTTTCACAAAATCCATCATCTCAAAAATTAAAAACGTTAGTGTTGGGTGCCATCGTGATGGGGATGGGGATCTGGTGCATGCACTTTATTGGCATGCTAGCATATCATTCAACAATTTCAGTTAAGTACAGCTTAACATTAACAATCTTTTCAATGATATCAGCTATTGTTGCTTCTTTTTTCTCTTTCCTAACCGTTAATCTAAATCGACTTTCATTTGGTTGGTTTATCATTGCAGGTATTCTAATGGGTACTGCTATTTCCTCTATGCATTATTTAGGAATGGCGGCCATGCAAGTAAATTCTGCTGTAAGCTATGATCGTTTTCTCGTTTTGTTATCTATATTAGTATCTGTTATTGTTTCTTTTGTCTCCCTTGCAGTATCTTTTTATTGCAAACCTTTAGAGCAAAAATATCACCTTTTAAAAAAAATAATAGGATCATTATTAATGGGGGCTAGCATATCATCTATGCATTATATTGGTATGAAGGCTTTCCGTATCCATACTATAGAGAAACAGCACCTTAAACCTAGTAATCAGGACATGTTCTTACATCTCACTACCAGTGACTTAGGATATTTGATTAGTGTTACTTCCTTACTTATTTTAATTTTAATCATAGTGAATGCATATTGGGATCGAGGACTTGCCATAAAAGGACGTATATTATCTGAAGAACAATTCAAATCCTTGTTTGAATACAATCCATATCTTGTGTTCACATTTAATGAAAGTGGAGTCATTAGCAATATCAATAAAAAAGGAAAAGCATTTCTGCAACAAAGTTTTAATCATCAACCTATTGTCTTTTATTCTATCTTTGATAAAAATGATCAACCATTGATGAAGAATAGTTTTGAACTAATGCTAAAAGGAGAAGTGGTTCTTCCGTTCATTGCTTCCATTCAAATAGGTGAATTTAAACATTCTTTTTCATGTACATTAGCTCCTATCGTAATAGATGGTCAATTTACTAGTGGATTTTTATTAGCTAAAGACATTACAGAACTTACAATAACAAAGCAAAAAATTCAGCAAGTTCAAGAAGAAAAAAGAAGAAAGCAAGAATTAAATGAAGCAATACTAAGTACAATGGCTGAAGGTATTATCCTCTTTTATGAAGATGGAAGTTTCAATGTGCTTAATGAACAAGTTTCAGAGTTACTCGAAATTGTGATAGATGAAAATTTTAATTCCTTTGATGACCTTACTTATGTGGATGAAGAAAGAGTAGTGATGGATAATAACGATTTACCTTATAAAATTACATTAAGAACAAATGAACCTGTTAAAGGAAAAGTAATAGGCGTTATGTCTGGAGAGTCAATTATTCGATGGATTACCGTTAATTCTAGACCATTGACAACTCAAGATAAAAAAGCAGCTTTAGTTACTTTTTCAGATATAACTGTTCAAAAAATACATGAAATAAAACTTCGAGAGTCACATACAGAAATCTTAGTAGCTAAGGATGCTGCAGAACGAGCGAATTCCGCTAAATCATTATTCTTATCAAAAATGAGCCATGAGCTTAGAACTCCTTTAAATTCTATTTTGGGTTTTGCCCAACTACTAGAAATAGATCAGTCGTTAACTAGTCAACAGCATGAATTTATTCAAGAAATACTAAATGGAGGTAGACATCTCCAACACTTAATTAACGATGTATTAGATCTATCTAGAATAGAAACTGGTTCAATGAATTTGGCATTAAAATCTTCCTGTCTGATTAGTATCATCGAAGACTCCATTCGAATGTTGGCTCCCTTAGCTGATAATAGAGGAATTTCTATCGTGTTTAACAAGATTATACTACCACATAACCTTGTCTATTTAGATCCAGTCCGAACAAAGCAAATTTTAATAAACTTAATAGATAACGGAATTAAATACACGAGATCAAAAGGAAAAATCATTATTTCTTGTTCAATTGTAAAAGATTATGTAATGGTAAGTATTACAGATAATGGTGTCGGTATTCATGAAAAAGAGTTAATACATATTTTTAAGCCATTTTATCGAATTAATGAATTTACCGGTAATGGTATAGGAATTGGCCTAACACTGGTTAAAGAATTAGTAAATTTAATGAATGGAAATGTAGGAGTCGAAAGTCAGTTAGGAAAAGGAAGTACCTTTTGGTTTAGTCTACCACTTGCATTGAACCATGAGCATTCAAAGTCCTCCTGATACTAATGAAATTTCAATAGTCTTGGTGAGATATAAGTAAATAAGGACTATAGTACCTATTTGGTACTACGATTGTAGATTTTGGTTAAGATTGGAAAAGCTTAGTAAAGGAGGTGACGATTATGGAAAAACTAAAGATTGTAATTGCTGATGATGAGTCTACTTCAAGAATACTATTACATCACTTTATAAAGTTATTACCAGATTTTGAAATTATAGATGAAGCAAAAAATGGAGAGGAACTAATTAATACTGTTATAAAGGTAAAGCCTGATATTGTTCTTGTCGATATCAACATGCCTGGATTTAATGGATTAGAAGCTGTGAAAATATGCAAAGGTCTCCTACCTACTCTTCAAGTGATATTTACAACTGGATATAATGAATATGCAGTAGATGCCTTTAATATTTCAGCTACAGATTATGTAACCAAACCAATAGATCGAACAAGGCTATCCGAAGCATTAGGGAAAGCAAAAATTAATTTTCAAACATTGAAATCACAACATGCCAATCAAATTGATAAAAAAATAACAATAAAATCAGGTCAAACCTTTCTTTATATAAATTTAGAGGATATTCTTTTTATTGAAAAAGAAGGACGTAAAACAGTCATTCATACAAGAAATCAAAAAGTTGAATCAAATGATCCCTTACACGAATTTGAGAACAAGTTACACACTTTCTTTTATAAGACACATCGGTCTTACTTAGTAAATTTAAAACAAGTTACCATGATTGAAGCCTTTGGTGAATCGTATATTGCACATTTTACAAACTCAAATAAAACTGCCCAAATTTCTCGTTTAAAGTTAACAAATGTTCAACAGTTATTGACAGAGATAGCGGATGTTTATTAATTTGTTTTTGCCAATTTACTTATTATATCTACAATCCACTTTAATACTACACCAATTAGAATATAAATCGGAAAAGAATAAATATGCTTCCATTGAAAAGGTGCATATATATCTACCATTTCTAATACAGACTCAGATATAAACGATGCGCCAAAAGCCAAAATAATTAAGCTTAATATGTAAGATTTCCATGGTTTAAACCATTGAAAAATAAGCATATAACAAACAGGAATAACAGATAAATTCACCGCATTTAGTCTTGGTGTATTCGGAATTAAAAAATATTTATACGCCCATAGTCCGAAAGAAGTCCCAAGGTCATCGAGAATGGTCGCAATTATTCCTGCACATAAGCCAACAATGATATTTTCCCGTACTTCATTCCTGCTATGGAGCTTTGCCCATAAGAACCAAAATGCAATAAAAATAACTAATAACGTCCACCATTGTGGCTCAAATAGTACATGTGTACTGTAATATTCAATTCTTGCCTCCCCTAACCTTTGCTTCACCTTAAGCATTTCTGTAAAATGGTCCATATTGCTTCCTCCTTAATTCTGAATTCCGAAGCAGTAGTGGACCGCTGGTTCTATGGCCCATTCATGATTTTGGGAGGAGAATTTCTCAGTAAGACATTCCACTTCATGGTCGTCCAAATTATTCAAATCTAGCTTAATTTGTGTCACGCGCTCATCATCTGTATAAATACTAAGACATACAATCGGGAAGTTTGTTTCCTCTACGATGAGAACATCCCTATGATTTTGTAATAGAATCACCGACATAAAAAACCTTCTCCCTTCCAAAATTTATTAAGATACCATGATAGTATGGAATATTTAGTTTTGTTTATGTTTGTGTTACATCAAATGTTTGATTCTTTGTATAAGATGTTGAGATTGAGTAATTTTAAAAACGTCTATCCTTCTATCTACCTTTACTACGCCCTACATTTACGGCCTTCTCATTATGCCATTATATAAGTATCTACTTATCTGAAGTTGAATTTTTATAGACTTATATACACAAAAAAGAGTAACTGATTTACAGTTACTCTTTTTTCACGTTGCTTGGCAACGTCCTACTCTCACAGGGACTTGCGACCCAACTACCATCGGCGCTCAAGCTTAACTTCCGTGTTCGGGTTCGGACAAAAATGAGCGGCGAATCTCTTCGTCGGCTTCACTCACTCAGATCCTCACGTACAGTCATACGCTCCGGTCTTCTCTCATTTTGCTTCCCTCGACCTTCTTGCTCCTTTTTGCCCTCACCATATATTGTACCTACTCCAAACTTTACGTCATGACGGACTATAAAAACCAACAAAAAAAGAGTAACTGATCAACAGCTACTCTTTCTCATTTGCTTGGCAACGTCCTACTCTCACAGGGACTTGCGTCACAACTACCATCGGCGCTCGAGCTTAACTTCCGTGTTCGGGTTCGGACAAAAATGAGCGGCGAATCTCTTCGTCAGCTTCATTCGTTCAGATCCTCACGTACTG
>NZ_JAFELM010000033.1 GCF_016890225.1 Bacillus suaedaesalsae
CAGAACAAACGCTCTATTTGTTTGATATTAATAAAATAATTATATATAATGTACATATACTAAAAAAGAGATCAGGTGCTGGAACACCTGATCGGAAACTACTAACCGCATGGTGCGGTTAGCCCAAAGAGGTTGTATGATTTTAAATGAAGTAGCGTATTTCTACCTTGGGGAGGTAAGACGTCTACTTCTTTTTCTTTTCGACGAACAACATAACCACTATTGTAATAAAACCTAGAAGTACTAAGTTAAATTGATTTACTAGTTATAATGCTTCGTATCTGGAAAGTAACTAACATTATAGCTGCTCGAATTATAGACAGAACAAACGCTCTATTTGTTTGATATTAATAAAATAATTATATATAATGTACATATACTAAAAAAGAGATCAGGTGCTGGAACACCTGATCGGCAACTACATACCGCATTGTGCGGTTAGCCCGAGTTTGTTGTTATATACTAAAAAGAAGTAACTGGCTTGTTCCTGGCGAGGCTAGACGGTTACTTCTTTTTATTTTGGACGAGCAACATAACCACTATTGTCATAACTCCTAGGAGTACTAAATTAAACTGACTTACTAGTGATAATGCTTCGTATGTCGTCATTCTATTCCACCTCCCTTCTCATGAGGAAAGTGGCTAACCGTCTACCCTGCTTTTATGTAGTTGTTAGGATAATTGTATCACAAGAAAGAACGAATGTTCTATAATTTTAAATAAGATGGAAAATAACCAGGAAACTACGCTTCCATTTTTCTATAATTCTAGTAAGTTACATATAGAGACTCTTTTCAACCAATCCGATTAATCACAATCGATAATTTATAACCCACATAATGGCTCAAGTTTGTCAAAAATTCATCTAATACTTCATTGGATGGCAGTTTGCATTCGAGAAGATAACAACTTTCTCCACTCACCTTGTAGTTATTTAGTATGTATCGGTCATGTTTCTTTAAGAAAGATAGATATGGTTGGTGATTCGTGTTTTTCGTAAAAATATGTATAATTGCATGAACAACATAACCCAATTTTTCTTGATTGACTTTAATCGTATAGCCCTCGATAACCCCTTGGTCCTCTAACTTGGCAACCCTTGTTGAAGCTGCTTGTCCGGTCAAATGAACTTTTTCCCCTAATTCCTTCATCGTAATACGACTATTTTTAGATAGTTCGTCCATTATCCGAATATCGGTTTGATCCAACACTTGATTCAACTCCTTTCACATTTCAAGTAAAAACGCACAAAGACTTGATTTTATCTATGTCAATGTTATTCGGTCATAGTATAAACTATACCTGTATCAAAGAAAAGGAGTTGTTATCATGAATATTACATTAATTCGAAATGCCACACTAGTGGTCCACTATGCAGGAAAGAAGTTTTTAATAGATCCGTTTTTATCAGAAAAGGGAACCTACCCTCCTTTTCCACACTCAGTAAGACAAGACGAACTGAACCCTCTAGTAAGCCTGCCTACTTCCATCGACAAGATTATCGATGATGTAGATGCAGTCATTGTCACCCATTTACATCTTGACCACTGGGATGATGAAGCCAAAAAGGTATTGCCAAAAGACATCAAACTGTTTGTACAAAATGAGAACGACGCGACAGAAATTAAAAATGCCGGTTTCGAAAATGTTGAAGTCTTACAAAAAGATACAGTATTTGGCGATATTTCGTTAACGAAAACAAAGGGTGAGCACGGAAGAGGAGAAATTCTGAAAATGGCTGGCCTAGTTTGTGGTGTTGTTTTCGGGCACTCTAGCGAAAAGACTCTATATGTAGCGGGCGATACAGTCTGGTATGAAGGAGTTCAAGAAGTCATTCAAACACATAACCCAGAGGTCATCGTCGTCAACGGAGGAGACAATCAATTCCTGCAAGGCGGTTCATTAGTGATGGGAAAAGAAGACATTTATGAAGTATCGAAAGCTGCCCCTCATGCTAAAATTATTTCGGTTCATATGGAGGCCGTAAATCATTGGACGTTATCACGAGCAGAATTGAAAAGGTATACTACTGAGAAAGGTATTTCATCCAATATTCTAGTGCAAAATGATGGAGATTCCTACTCATTTTAGGAATATAAACGGGTAAAGAAAATAAAAAAGTGATTAGATGTTCCCAGCGTCTGATCGGCTACACCCGCGAGAGAAGTAGTTAGCTCAGATATGTGGTAAGACTAAAAAGAAGTAACCAGCTATAACCTTTGGGGGTTAGACGGTTACTTCTTTTTATTTTGGACGAACAACATGACCACTATTGTAATAACTATGACAAGACTATATTTAAAAAGTATAAGAATCCTATAATATTGAGTATACTAAAAATCAATGATAATTAATTTTAGAATAAGGTGAGCTTATTTGACTACAATTGAAAAAATGGATACACACGCTAATGAAACCCAAGAAATTGTAAACAAAGTAATTGACCTTTGGCAACATGAGGTTGTTTTCTCTTGGCGTTGGTGGTTTGGGGTAACAATTTCTATTCTTACTTGGTTGTTTTGGATTAAATTTCACAATAAAGAAAGTAGATATCGGTTATTGTTAGCAGGCTTTTTTGTAATGACTGTCTCTGTTACCTTAGATGCTCTCGGAGTACAATTAGGACTGTGGTCTTATAGATATGAGGTTTTTCCAACTATACCCGCATATGTCCCTTACGATTTAGCACTTTTGCCAGTTGTTATTATGAGCTTAATACAATTCAAACCTCACTACTCTCCTATTAAAAAGGCTTTTATATTTGGTTTTTTTACATCTTTTATAGGAGAACCACTCATTGTATTAACTGATATATACAAAATGGAAAATTGGCGTATTTTTTATTCAGTTCCTATCTACATAATAATTTATCTACTAGCCCATTGGTTAACCACTAGAAAGGAATTTATAGAAATAAATTGAGAGTATTTTCATATAGATACATGACCTAAATGATAAACATAATATAGAATGAACATACAATGAAAAGAAAATCAGGTGTAGTTACACCTGATCAACAACTATTTTTGTTGTAAATCAAAGAGAAGTAACTGTCTTGTTCCTGGCGAGGTTGGACGGTTACTTCTTTTTCTTTTCGACAAACAACATAACCACTATTGTAATAACTCCTAGAAGTACTAAGTTAAATTGACTTACTAGTGATAATGCTTCGTATGGCGAAAGTGACTAACATTATAGCAGCTCGAATTATATACAGAACAAACGCTCTATTTGTTTGATATTAATAAAATAATTATATATAATGTACATATACTAAAAAAGAGATCAGGTGCTTGAACACCTGATCGGCAACTACAAACCTTGAAAGAAACGGTTAGCCCAAAGTTTGTGGTTATATACTAAAAAGAAGTAATCGTCGTTTCCTTGGGAGGGTTAGACGGTTACTTCTTTTTATTTTGGACGAACAACATAACCACTATTGTCATAACTCCTAGAAGTACTAAGTTAAATTGACTTACTAGTGATAATCCTTCGTATGTCGTCATTTTATTCCACCTCCCTTCTCTAAAAGGAAAGTGGCTAACCGTCTACTTGCTTTTATGTAGTTGTTACATATATTATAGCACGAACAGAACGCTTGTTCGAGTATTGGATTGTATATTTCATACCTACAACAACTAAGAATGCTACCCACTTACAGCATTGGTAGTTTCGTTGTCTTGTAATCTCCTCCGTTTATCTTTACAAAAAAACAGAAACCGGATGACCCCTACACCAATTTCTGCTTCTAACCTTTTTTCAGCAAATTCATTACGACTCTATTTAGCTACTTTCAAACTGCACTCTTTTTTTAGAGAAATCGTAAAAATTGTTTCACCTTTTTTAGACGTGAATGTTAAATCACCTTCATTTTTTTCCAGTAGCTGTTTACATATCGACAAGCCAAGTCCTGTTCCGTTTGCCTTACCGGTCACAAATGGTTCAAATATTTTCTCTTGTACATCAGGTTCAATTCCATTACCGTTATCGATAACACTAATATAGTAGTTTTCTTCATCTTGATTGGTACGTAAGATGATTCTTTTAAGATAAGACACAGAATTCAGTTCCTCTATTGCATTGTTGATTAAATTAGATAATACCTGCTGTATGGCGATTTTTTGTACAACTATGGTAAATGAAACATCAGTTTCTAACACTAGTTCAATATTTTCATCAATACATTTCGGATAGACAAGGTCAACTACCGACTGAAGAAAATCATGACTTTCATACTCACTATACGGTTCTTCGATTCCATTATTTTTAGAAAAGCTTAAAAAACCGGTAATTTGTCGATACAGTCCCGCAAGTTCTCTATCTATAATATCCATGTATTTACTTACTCGCTCCATGGAATCTAGCGGTAATTCAGAACGAATGAGTTTATGAAATCCATCGATAGCTGTTAAAGGATTTCGAATTTCATGAGCCATATTGGCACCCATTTTTCCGAGTAAATTTAAACGGTCGTTATGTAGTCGTTGTATCTCTCTTTCTCTTTCATCAATAATTTCTTCTGCTTTGTTTATATAAATGCGACTAATATGTCTTTGTGCTTGGTCGATTCGTTTATGTAGTGATCCTAGTACACTCGTAACGTTAGATAAAGCTAACTTTTTCACTTCGAAGTAATCCCAGACGCAAGTAGAAACAGCCTCTCTCCATAGATGAGAGGAGTGAAGTATGTGTTCAATGGGTGTATTGATTTTCGAATGATACTCACACATGTCAGGAATGATGTGATAGAACCTGTGGTTATCTAAAGGATTATGTATATCTATCAATAATTGAAAGTAGATTCTTCCATTTTTTCTTAAATCATTATGGTTGTACAAACCAGGAAAGTTTTCCTCGATCAAACTGATCCAACGATCTAGTATTACCTCTTTATTCTCATTTTCAAAATCTTTTAACCAGCTTACTTGCTCCATGGCTGCACCTACTAAAATTATTTAATTTCTAATATATTTTACAGTATATTATTAAATAGTAAATATAAACTTTATTACTATTATTTGGTTGTTCGATCTGGTAAAGTGCAAGCGGTATTCTGCTTATTAACAAGTTCCATCATAAAAAAAATGTAAAAAAAGCAGAAAATCGAATGATAGTCGAATTTCTGCTTTCTTGTATTTAACAAATAATCAACTACTACCACAACCGCCTCCGCAGCTCGAACAGCTTGTTCCTCCAGAATCGCCGCCTCCACTACTGTCTCCAGAATCACCAAATCCCGTTCCACAAGCAAATCCAGAGCAAGCAGATCCACCACTCGAATGGTCATGTTTGTTGTAGTATTCTTCTGGAACGACTTCACTCATATGATCCTGAAAATCATCGTCATCATAAAGGGAATATAATACAGCTGCAGACGCTGCATACCCATAGATGTGAGCTTCATTTGTAGAAGTAACTGAAGCAAACTTCTTATTACCTTGTTTTACTTGATGCGCATCGTTGATTTCATTCTTTAATTTCGAAATTAAATACTTCTTTACATCCACCCAGTCATCGTTATTTCTAAAGTATTTGGACATCAGCTCTACTTCTGACAATAAGCGAAAGTCATCTAAAATCTCACGCTTAATCGGGTTTTGTAAAAATTGCCCCCAAATAGCTCTGCTGTTAGGAGTCGATTCAAATAAACTTAAATACACCCAATCAAAAAATGCCCTCTCCCCAGGTATTGGAGTACTGTCCATGTTCGGCATGTGATGCAGCATATCATGATAAAACTTCTTCGAAAAGTCCTCGTACTCTCTCGTAAACATCAGCATCTCATGCCAAATTTCATCTACATTATGACTAAACATCGGAACAGACTTTAATAAACTGTTCATCACAAAATAACGCTTCAACTCAAACATTCCCCAATCAAACTCATGATCTTTCCACTTAGGATGATTTTGAAGAACGCGATTTTTCACATTATCGATATACCCAGGTTTTAACGTCTGATTTAGCTTTTCAACAATTACCAATGCCTTTTCATTGTATATTCCGAGCTGCTCTGGAATGGGATCATTTTTTAAAGGTGCTTTTCTTCCTTTCGAAGAAGATAAAGTGCTACCTACTATAACTAAAAATCCGATCACGACTGCTCCTATAATGAGACCCGTCATTTTTAATACCCCCTTTTTCATGCTCAAACACCAGGTTCTTACTAATATATACGATTTACGCTGTGATTGGTTTCAATCATTGTACAAATATTTTAAGAATTTGTATATTAATAGTTCCGTTTACTCCCTGTTTACTAACAAGTGATTATGTTTCAAATTACGTCAATTTTTTCACCTCTCATGAATGGGACTTTCTAAGGTTGGAAGATCATAAGCAATTGCAAGATTTGATAAAAATAAAATAATTAGATATAATTAACATATATTAAAAAGAGATCAGGTGTTGGCGCACCTGATCAGCAACTACAAACCGCTTGAAGCGGTTAGCCAAAGTATGTTGTCATACGAAAAGAAGTAATCGTCTGTTACCTTGGTGAGGCTAGACGGTTACTTCTTTTTATTATTTGCGACGAACAACATGACTACTATTGTGATAACTCCTAGAAGTACCAAGTTAAATTGACTTACTAGTGATAATGCTTCATATGTAGTCATTCTATTCCACCTCCCTTCTAGAAAGGAAGTGGCTAACCGTCTACCTGCGTTTATGTAGTTGTTAGATGTATTATACCACGAATCGGAACATTTGTTCTTATTTATAGGATATTAGTATAAAATTTCTTTATGTGTTCTCAAATTAAGTAACTGAATAATACAAAAAGAAAGGTTCTCATCTTGAAATGAGAACCTTTTTTGAACTATATTCTATTACTCAAAAATTTCTGTAAAGGTTCTAAAGCTAGTAATCTCAACAGGTTTATCCCCTTTTATAGCCGAGACATGAACATGACTTACTTCATATACTAGTTCATTTGAATCTTTTTGTTTTCCGTAGTTTTCTTCATCTACCGTAATTGTGATAGAGATGGTTGAATCCATACTTACTCCACCTAATACGATATCACCTAATGGTAATACATATGAGCCTTGTGCTGTTTGAACGTTGATTTTAGCGTTTGGTTGTGCGTTTTTCAGCTGATTTATAACATGAGCTGGAATTTGTACTTCCATAACATCGCCTTGTTCAACAGCGATCGTAAAGAAGTCCACCTTATCTTTTGATTTTGCAGCGGCTACTAGCGCATTTACGTCAACGGTTGCAGTAATTTTGTTTCTTCCCTTTTCATCTTTTGATTTGGTGATTTTCTTCTCAAGAGTTAGTTCTTTTCCTTTACCCTTCTTCGGTACCTCTGTGACAACTCCGGCAAAGATACTATTCGCTAATAAACGGTAGCTGAATTGTGTATGTGCTCTAAATGCTAAGTCATTGGCGAATAAAGTAATAGACGTATTTTCTAACTGCTGAGTAAAGGCCATATATTGACCTTTCGCCTTCTCGTTTCCTGGCCACCAACCGGAAACATAGAAGTTCTCACTGTCACTGAAGCTTGCTAATACTTCTGCCTCTTGAGGTACGGACGAAATCCATGCACCATTTGTTGTATAAAGAAGCTCATCCTTTTGGTAACCCGAAGTGAGTAAATGGTCATTAACCTCTGCCTTAATCAGACCTTCATGACCTGGTCTCGTGTAGTTGAAATTGTATCCAGGTAGTAATCCGCTTCTCTTTACCGCATTCAGACCGTTTATTCCAATTCCAACAAATGATTTTCCATCCAAGGAAGCTGGATTTAGACTGCTGCTATCACTTACAATAACATCCGCTTCTTCCTGTGCTACAAGCTTAAATCCTAGCTCTTTTAATGAAAACTTCAATTGTGCCGTTCCGAGCGCTGCTACTTTTGGTTGTTTCAATTGATTTGTCTTCACATGATTGGATGTGCCTAGAGGAGCTGCTTCAAAGTAGTACTTTGTTTTATAAGGTTCCAAATCCTTAGTACGTACTATATAGTCTCCTTTGCTGACTTTCCCTTTCGTTTCGGTTGCGACTTCTACTACTTTCCCATTCTTTAGAAGTTCATTTACTAGAATAATAGTTTCATTGTTTGTATTCGTTAATACTTGTTTAGGTGTATTTCCAACCATATTTCCAGTAGGAATTGTTACCTGTTCTACTTTCTTCGTATTTTTGTCAAAAGCGCCTTTTTCACGAATATCATGCACATCAAATCCTCGTAGTGCAGGGAAATTAACGACAACTGGATCGTACATCGCACCCCAGTCTGACACATTATCACCTTTGTACAGTACTGCATTGACAAATCCGCGTTTTGCTTGATTCATCGAAACGACAAACGTCCCTTTAGGAAACTGAGTTCCATCTACTTTCATACTTTTTGTGGTTTGCTCTACCTTTACACCGTTACGAAGTAAATATTCCACCATTTTATGTGCTTCCAGGCTGTTTTTCTGTTCTACTTCATCAACTGGAATCACATAGTAATCAGGGAAGAAATTTTCATTTTCACCTCTTACACGTCCAATTTTTTCTCCTGCAGCATTAATATAATACTCATCAACTGCTGTGTTATCTTCTCCATTGACTCCACGCTTGAAAATCTCAAGCTGCTTTTTATACAATTCATCCTTATTTTCTGTTACAAATAAGGTAGCTCCAAGTCCTGTCCCTTCCATCGCTCGATAAGAATCCTGACTTAACGCAGGAACTTCAATCGTATGACCAAGAGAACCATGAAGCATCGCATAAATTGCCGTATACGCTGGTGTCATATCATCCCAGCCATCTTTCCACGTTAGCGCAGGGATAAAATATGAATCCAGATTTGAATTCCCAATACCCGCTTGACCCATACTATGTGCTTGGTCAATCATGTTAGGGTAAAGCAAATCATACTCGAAGTTCGGGTTATGTGGTGGAGTTGTAGGTTCAATTAAAAATCCGTTTACATACCCGTGCATATCTAGAAATGAAAGTGGTGTCCACTTTGCAATCACTTCCGTCACAGCGCGAGTTTCTACTTGTGTTTGATACGTATTGTCTCGATTTAAATCGAAGCCGTTTGCATTTGCTCGTGTATTGGCTACCCTTCCATCAGGATTGTTTGTAAACATGTATAAGAAAATTACATCATCTAACACATCATTTACATTCAAGTTGACTGTTTTTTCCTGTTGATCTTCACCAGTTGTTTTAAAGGTGACCTCTTCCTCAAGTGCAAACTTCTTTAGAAGTTCAACCTGCGCATCGACACCTTCTACTTCATCTGGATGAATATTGTTGATCCAAATTGGCACCTGATACTCACCCATTGACCCATTTTCTAATTTCTTCAGAACGCTTTCAGGGTTTTCTAAAGCAGTTGGTAATGTTTCGTTTAAGTACTTGTCAACGGCAGCTTTATTTTTTGCCAGTATCACGAAGTGAAGATCACGTCCTTCTACTGACTTTCCTAAACTTTGGTACTCTAAGTATCGATTATTGGTGTCATCTGATTTTGCTTGCTCAAAGACTTCATCAATTGCTGGCTTGATTTCATCGAATAGTAAAAATTCATCATATACATTAAGTTTTACTGTAGTCGCAGCCTTTGCTCCATTGTCTGAATTCAGTAATGCTAATTCATAGTTTCCTATAAACTGCGGATAAAGCGTTCGAAGGCTTCTTGGTGATAAATTGTCTGTATTAAAAAGTAATCCAAACTGGAGTGTTGCCTTTACAGTTGTCGTTCCTTCTATAAAATGAGGTTCCTGAATAACTTTGATAAAAGGTGCACCTGTAAATTTGCCTTCAGATGAATTCCAGCTTTTCCATTCGTTCAAACTCTTTCCACCAAATTGCCACTGGAGGTTTTCTAAGTCAACATCATCACCGAAATCAGCACTTACCTCAACGGTTCGAGCTTCTGTCAGAGAAAATAAAGATCTACTCGTCTCGAGCTTCACCACATTGTTTTCTTCCCCATTTACTTCTACAGGGAGCGACGTTGGAACAGCAATCGATAGCAATAATAGAGCCGCTAACCATACAGCAAGATATTTTCTCATAAAACCATCCTTCCTTTGCCATATTAGGAACTTCTATCAAATTAACATAACAGAATATTTCGGGATTTGAAATACTTTTCACTCGACAAAACTCTTTGTGGATTAGACAAAATTTGACGTGGTAGTTGAACTAGTTTGATAGAACATAAACTTTCTCAGTCTTGGCCGACTAAACGCCACGATACAAGATTCCGTTCGAGACATTTGCTTTTTCATAACAGCTATCGAAATGTGAACTTCAAGTGTTTGGTGGTTATGGAAGGTAACAATGGTAGATTGATGGTGTGGTTGTAAATGAAGGATGTGTTCGTAAAAGAGCCAGATACATTCATAGCTTTCAGGTGAACACGTTGGAAATGCATAAATGTCTTCTAGTGGATTGATTGGTATGGGTGGATATTGATGAAAGGACAACTTATGACGAAGGGCTTTTCTTCTTCCTTCTAGCGAGGAGCCACCTTCTAGACAGGCATGTTCAATGAGTTTCATGGGAGTTTCTTTACAATAAAATTCACCTTGGAGATCTAAGATTTTTGATGCATATGTAGCATGGTATGCAGGTAGGATTGCGAGCGTTGTTGGGGATATTTCGTAGTGTTTTAGTTCTTTCATGGGTAAATCGGTACTCTCCTTCTATTAGTCTATAAAAGGAAATGTTGTGGATCAGATAAGTATTTGTTACTCTTCATCAGGGAATAGAAGCTTCACTTCAGCACTGGCTTCCTGAACAATTTTGGTTATGTCAATGTCCCACTCTGTAATCATCTTAGCAATGGTAATTCCTTTGGGCAGACTGAGGCCACGTTCAATTCTACCTAAATTGTTCCGGTGAATGCCAATCCTGTGCGCAAACTCTTCCTGATTAACAGTAATAGCTTGTCTCGCTTCACGGATCTTCTCACCTATTAACTTAGTTAATAATTGGTCCTTATCTGACATCGGCTCTATCTCCTTTGAACCCAATTATCTAGTGAGATAGAAAAAAGTTACACAACGTATACGTTGCATTTTGTGACAATTTTTAAAAAGCATTATTTTTTTGGAAGAATATAAAAAGAACGTTTTCGGGTTTCATAATAGAAACTTGAAAACGTTCTTTTTTACTGCGCAGTTGTATCTATACAGAAAGATAATTTTTACATCCTTTAAACATGCAGTTATTTACCTTTTTAACGGTTAACTTGCTGACACAATTAGGACAATGGTCTTTCTTAATGGTCTCTCTTTCTAGGCTTCTTTAATATTTTTACATAGTTCTATTTTGCAATATACAATGGTTCCTCTTTATTTCTGTAGTTGTCTTCAAATCATAATTCATATTCTTTAATGCTGTTAACTTGAATTTATACTATTTACTTATTTTTTGATGCTCAAAACAATATATCTTTCCATTAAACTTTTTATTAGATAAACAAAATGCCCTTACTTTTTCTGACACTTGTTTGTTACATGTAGCGCAAACAGCTTCTACTTTTAATACTTGATCACCTTCGTTTGGACTGTCAACTTCGCCTTTAAGAACTTTTACATGCAATTCCCTATCATTAGTATCTGTAATATTGATTTCCTGAAGAGTTTGATATATTGCATTTATTTCAGTCTCGGAGATAAGAGGTTCCTTATGATGAATCTTTTGTACTGACACTTTTCGATGAATGAAGTCGGACAATTCAACATCATACACAATTAAGTCATTAGAACCAATTTGTCTTATATCTAACTCATCTAACTTAAAAGTAGATCGTTTGGTAAAGGAAACCATTGAGATAAATAAATGATGGTACTTGGAATCAATGAATTGTTTTAATGCTTGAATGTGCCCATAGTTTTGTACGAAAGGATTCATCATCTTAAACTTACCATTTACAGACCAAGTCTTTCTTTCCTTTCCACCATAAATTGTCCCTTGATAATTCTTTGTCTCAATGACAAAAATGCCAAAGGGAGTAATAATAACATGATCAATTTGTGAGAATCCAGACTTAGATCTCGGATTCTCCACTAATAAATCACTTAAGTGTTTATATTCCTTAGGAAGTTGATCAAGTTGAATATCAATTTTATATTCGCCTATTTCGCCTTTGCGAACTGCTGTATGTTCAGTAGTTTTTTGCTTTGGACTAGGATGCATTTCTGTAGTTTTATTTTCATTTTCTTTTTTCTTAAATAAATCTAGTAACTTTCTCAAATTTGATCACCGTATATTTTATTATTTATATTCGGAGTTAGTTCAATGGTATATTCATACTCTTCCTTTCGAAATGCCTATTCAATCAATACTTACAAATTATAATAATATGGATAATTGCGTTATTTTAATTAGGTACTAAAGATTATTGCTAGGTAAATGAACAAAACGATATAGCTTCTACATAAATTCCTTTAAGTCTATTACTTCTGCTCTTAAACCATCAAGATCTATTTTATAACTTATTTCAGTAATATGTTGAGGCAATTGTCCACCTAAGAAGCTCTCTGGTACAATCTTAGGAAAGCTATCATTTACTTCATATCTTTTCACTTCGAGCAGTCGATATTTTTTTGTACGAATTTCACTGCCAATTGGATATTTTAGCTTTTCAAGAGCACGTTCAATTTCTGTTTTTTCCACTGCCAAATCTAATAATTGTGTAGCCAAATCTTGGATTGACACTCCGTATAAATTTGGCTCAAATCGAAAATATAACACGTACTTTGCCCTTAACTGATATTGACTATTAATTATTATATTTGATCCATAACGTGCTATTGTCGATTTTACCTCATAGGAACCATCCTCACTATTAAAATCAACTGTACCTCCAAAAGGCCCTACCCAAGACACTTCTTTTCCTTTCTTCAACAAGTAATAATAAGTAAGCATTTCAGCTAATACACTATATGCCGCTTTATCAATATTTGCATTACCCAGCAGTTCTTTCATTACATGCCACCATGAAATCGGATTTTGTTGAATTTCTAGATAATGCTCTGAATCTAGAACCTTTTCTAAAAAGCCTGCACAAATAATTGCAAAATCATCTAATAACTTGGTTTGATCGGATAATAACATTAGTAAATGAAGTTCTTCACCCGCTACCACATATTCTTTTGTAAAATATGATATGTTTGCAAACTTCTCATTTACATGTTTATCTGAAGAGATTTCAATTGCCACACCTTGCATACCATCAATTTTTACAATCCAATAATATTGTTCTTTTAATGTAATGGACGGTTTTGCTGAAGTTCTTAAATAAGCAAAACCATTTCTAATTTTTTGTAATGTTTGCATATACTGAACTCGTTTCTCTAATTTTGTTGACATCATTTAAGAAATAATCATACAAATTTGTAACGTATGCTTTTATGCCACCTTCTACTAAACTAGGTTCGATCATATTTAACCGAGCCGTGTTTAATTTCAGTACTCGCCTAAATAGCTTTGGAATATTGCTACTAGCATACAATTTATACTGACGCATTAATTCGCGCGTTAATTCCACACGATAACCCCCACTACCCGAACGGTCAATCAGCTGCATAATTTCATCTGATGTATTATCTTTTAATGTAGCAAAAGTTAATTCCTCTGATCCTTGCCAAGAAAGATGAATATACCACCAAATACTTCTCAACCAAATTCGGCGTGTTCCCTTATAAAATCGTAGATCATTCATTCCGGATCGTTCAAACACTAAATCCGGGAATACTTCTAAAGATAAAAAACGCCAAATCTCATCTTGAGCTGCTAATCTTTCGTTAAAGAGGTATTCTTCTTTAAGCACTCGGTACAAAATTAGACCCATGTGTAAATCAAATGCATAAGAGTTAATTTTCTTCATTTCATTCTTTAGAAAGGTATTTGCTTCGTTTATCATAATTTCTCTAAGTTTGTCAAAAGGTGGCTTTACTAGGCGTGGAGAACAGTTTTGTGGCTCTGCTTCAATTTGTTGATATTTAAATTTTGCTTGTGCTTTTGTATAAGTAACATTTTCCCACACTACATTTCACCCAACTTTATTCTTTTCTCTAAATCTTTGCGAAGAGATATTGCAAGTTTTTCTGGGGTATCAAAATCCCAGCCAAAAGTTGTTTTGAAATAATACATGACTTCTCCAATAGAGCCTTCTTCGCAGTTTCTCCCGTCTTGAATATCCTGCCAGTCAGGACATTCCATCAAGTTTTGTAAGACAAGCTGCAGGGCACTTGATAAAAACTCAATATACAATGCTTGATCAATCTTTGTTTTTGGTTTTTGAACTGATGGAAATGCAATATGTGCTTTATTTAAATAAATAGCAATATACTCTTTATCGAACGGCTCTACTAATGGTTCCGAATAATTGAAATCGACATACCATAAAGGTTTATTAGGTTCATTTACAATCACGATTGGGAATGTAGAGCCGGAACCATCTAATATGACAATCCATTCTACTAACCTCCCTCTATATAGAAAGGTAAATCTCTCGATTTCTCGTTTTTTCTCACGATTTCATAGTCATCCATATTTAATAGACTTTAATAACATGGGATAAAGTTGTATTTTAGTTAAATTTTGGAGTTGAGAAGCAAAAAAGACTGTAGGTACCCAAGCCACCTTAATCCAAAAGGTGGAAATCCAGTTAAAGTATGGTCGCACTGGTGGATGTCTACATTTCTCATGGAGGTCAACCCTCCCATATCTCACAGAGTCTATGCTCCAAAATTCCTTCGTCCAACCTTTCCATGAGGTAGATGTCAGTTATGCTTCCCGACAGGATCTATGTCCGTATTTTAGTTGTTTTACTGACTAATCCGTGCTTCAAATGTCTATTAATTATTGAGATTAACTACTATAAAAGCATGATTTATACGTTATATCGAGAATTCTAAGCTACTTTTGGCAATTCAGCCATATGAGGAATATCCTTCAACATTCTTTCTTCACTAAACACAAATTGTTTCTTACCTATTGCAAATAACACTCGTATCAATTTATTACATAAAGCGATCAGTGACTGCATCTTTTTTAATGGATTATCAGGTCGCTTTGTATAGTATTCATGTAAGGCTTTAAAAGCAGAATTCTTAGCTACAAGGGGCATAATGACTCTAAACAAAAGGGCTCTTAGGTTTCTCCTGCCTCTTTTGGTTATTCTGGTTTGTCCCTTATGTTTTCCTGATGTGTGTTCCATCAAGCTTAATCCTGCAAGTTTAATGATTTGCCTTGGATGTGAGTAATAACGTAAATCTCCAATCTCTGCAAAGAACCCAGCTATCGTATCTTTTCCTATCCCAGTAATCGCTAGCATTTGGTGCACTCCTGGTATTTGTTCTAATAGCTCGTCCCTTTTAACCTCTAGTTGTTCAAACTTTTTAGTAATGAGTTCATACTTATCTAACAACGTGCTTAACTCTAATTTGGCCAAATCTGAACCCTCACGGATTCCGATTGAAACGCCGGCCACCTTCTTTAATTCTTTTATTCTACTTATACCCACTGCACGTTTTGCAGCTTTCCTAATATGAGCTAATAACTCTTGATCAGGGAGTTCAGCTAACTCATGTGGTAGTAGATTTAGCTTTAATATTTGTAGAGCAGAAAGCCCCTCCCAATCTTTAAAGACTGTTAGGAATTCAGGGAAATATCGGTCAATCCAATTGTGAATTTGCCCTTGTACCGCTTGTAGGTCGACGGATAATTGATCGCGTATTTTTCTAGCGATTCTAAGATCGGCATATATTCCTTCTGGAATATTAGGTTCAGCGTATCTTCCGTCTTTCACTAATTGGGCAATGACCTTTGCATCTTTCACATCATTCTTAGTTGGGGAATTATCATCTAATTCCTTTGTCTTCTTAACATGAGCTGGATTGACAACTACTAACTTGAAGTCAGTACCCTTTAGATAATGGGCTAAATTTAGCCAGTAGTGTCCAGTAGGTTCAACACCAATGATTACTTTATTCATGTTTTGTTGATCCTGTATCTCTTTAATCCATTCAACAAATCTATCAAAACTATCTCTCGCATTTCCAAAGTATAGAGGTTTACCAAACTCCAAACCTCTATAGTCCTGCGCACGAGCTACGTGCTTGAATTTCGCAATATCAACACCTATAATTAGTGTTTGAGAAGTAATTTGAGCAATCTTATTATTTTGGTTATAATTCATTTTGAAAGCCTCCTGGAATATATGATTTGTCCTTTTTGCCGGCAAGCTTAGGACACTTATATCATACCAAGAGGTTATTTTTATGTTCAAATGCCATTTTTAATCATTACAGGAATGCTTCC
>NZ_JAFELM010000034.1 GCF_016890225.1 Bacillus suaedaesalsae
GCCTGCCAATTTTTGCTTTATACGCTTGTTATTATAATAATAGATATAGTCTTCAATTCTCTTTTTTAATTCCTCAAATGAGCACAGTGCTTCTCCATAATACATTTCCTGTTTCATTAACCCGAAAAAATTTTCCATAGGTGAATTATCTAAACAGTTTCCCTTTCGAGACATACTCTGGAACACCTTGTATTCCTTGAGGGTACTTACCCATTGAATATGTTGATACTGCCATCCTTGATCAGAATGTATAGTAGTTCTGAACTTTGAATCTTTAACTATTTCTAGTGCTTCCCCGAGAGGTCTGAGCACTAATTCTAAGGTTGGACGCATACTTATCCCATATGAAAGAACTTCACCGTTGAACATATCCATAATTGGATTTAGATATAGTTTTACATTGTCTGAACACTTGAATTCTGTGATATCAGTGGTTAACTTTTGATGATAAACATTTGTGTAAAAACGACGATTGATAAGGTTTTTGGCAACATTTCCAGTGGTTCCTCTGTACGAACTATACTTACGTGATTTTCGCCCAAACTTATCTGCTTTGAGTCCAAGTTCATCCATGATTCGTTGAACTTTTTTATGATTGACCTTAACCCCGCGATTCTTCAATTCTAGTTTGATACGACGGTACCCATAATTGCCATTATTTTCGTCAAAAATGGATTGAATACTTTCCTCCAGCCCCTGGTCTGGGTTTTCCTTCTTCATCATTTTAATATGATAATGATAGGAGGACTCGGGAATGCCAACTATTTGTAAAACATCTTTTAGTTTGAAGGTTTCTTTGAGTTCGAGTGATAGCGCTGCTTGTGCTTTTCGAGATAGTTTTCCGGATCCATCTGAAAAGCTCGTAACTTTTTTAAGTATTCTACCTCTAAACGAAGAAGCTCGTTTTCCCGTTCCAATTTTTGTTCGTATGTCATTTCTTTTTCTTCGGTGTGTTTATTTTTTCTATTCTTAGCTTTATCAGACATGGATGGCCGTCCTTTCGGTCTATCCAGGGCTTCAGGACCCCCCTCGAGAAATGCCTTCTTCCAAGAGGCTATCATAGGAGTGTTTGTTAGCCCAAATTTAAGGGCTGTTTCAGTTTCTGAAGAACCTGTTCTCTGCATAAAGCTTAATACATCTAGCTTAAATTGAACAGAATATGTTTCCTTATTTTTCTTCTTCATTAAGCCTTCCACACCAAATCTCTCGTATATTTTTACCCATCTCAAAATTGGTGTACTGTCCTTCATACCATACTTTTTAGCCAAAAGGTTATATCCCAATTTCCCCTTTTGATACTCTTTGACTAGGTTTAACTTAAATTTTTCACTGTATTTAGCCATAAAAATACACCCCGAAAATTAGATTTTACTCTAACTTTTGGGGTGCAGTACATTTTTGTTCATTGCTTTTTCATTTTTTTACTAAATATAAATCCGATTTAACAAGAGAACAATAAACCAGTAATGCTCAATGTTAATAAAGCCTTTATAAGAATAGGGAGGACTACCAATGAAAATTTACGTTTTACATTCTAGTATGTTTGGACATACAGAAGTACTTGGTACTGCAGTTGCGGATGGAGCACGTGAAGTTCAAGGGGCAGAAGTTGTTTACAAATCGGTGGACGATGTAGAGCCAGAAGAATTAAATGAGGCAGCAGGTATTATTTGGGGCTCAGGTGGAATTTTTGGTGAGCCCAACGTTAAAATGTCAACATTCTTTTCTAAGCTTGGCTATGCATGGTTCACAGGTGCACTGCAAGGTAAAGTAGGAGGAGTGTTTGCAACAACTACTACACAGCATGGTGGTGTTGAGAATGTATGTAGAGCTCTTCAAACACCAATGTTTCATCATGGTATGATTGTTGTTTCAAATACTGGTGCAATTTCACCGGAAAGAGCACAATATGGATGCCCTTATGGTGCAGTTGCAGTTGTTCCAACAGAAGAATCAAAGGAAGCTCCAATGAATAAACCAAATGATACAGAAATGCAACTGGCAAGGGAATATGGAAAACTGGTTGCAGAGGCTGCAATAAAATTAAGTAAGTAAACACAAAAAGTAACACGGTCAGCTACCGTGTTACTTTTCTAATAATACTTTTTCTAAATAGAACACCAAAGAATCAACTTGTCCTTCAATATCCATAATCGTTGTTCCACCGAAACAATGGTAAAGCAGTAATCCATCAAGTACATTTAATAAAAAATCGGCAATGGCACTGATCGGGAGTTTAGGATAAAATTCTCCACGTTTTACTCCTTCTTCAAGAAGTTCGTTATACATGTTACGCCATGTAACTGAACGGTCTAGTATATAAGACAAGCGTTCTTGATTTCTCCAGCCATTAACACTGTACTCAAATTGAACAGTCCCAAAGTTTGGAATATCAATATGGCGATAGCCTTCAACCATTTCTACTAGTGTATTCCATATTGGTATATCAGAATGAATAATCTCTTCAAATCTCTTAATGTTTTTTTTGTCTCCAAGCTCCACAATTTCACGATACATTTCTTCAGTGCTTGAAAAGTATTGATAAACGCCACCACGACTTAATCCACTTTTCTCGACGATATCCTTCATTGTTGTTGACTCAAAGCCCTTTTCAATAAATACTTCACGAGCGACTTGCAAAAGTTCTAACTTACGATTTTCTTTATATTCCTCCGTCACTTTCGGTGACATGATGACCCCTACTTTCAACACTTCTTTTTGAGATGAGCATCAATGTACCTACACAGATAAGTAACACTCCTGCTAGAACGAACGTTTGAATAACACCAATTGTTTGTGACAACACTCCGCCTAGACCCATCCCGATAAAAGAAGATATGGTTGTGATACTTCCAATTGTACCAAAAACTCGACCAGTTTTAGAAATAGGAACTTGCTTTTGTACACTAATTTGAAAAGGTATGGCAGTAAGCCCAAAGGAAGCACCAGCTATAAAGCAAAGAAGAGGGAATAACAGATAAATTAAGGTAATATCAAGCCTTGTCATTAGTGCAACAAGCGCAAAGGCACCCCCAACCCCAATTCCACCGAGTGAAGTTGTTACTAACACATTTGGTAACTTAATTTTTGTAAGAATAGCGGAAGAGACAAACATTCCAACACCACTGGCCGCCATCGCATATCCAACGAGAGTTGTAGGCTCTTCGAAAATCAAGCGGGCTAATACCATAAATTGAGTATCTGCAATTTGCAGGACAAAAAGTGAAGCACTAAATAAAAACAAACTAGTCAATAAAATAGGGAAACCTTTTAAAATTGCAAAGCCTTCTTTCATCGTGCTAGACAGCTCCTGTAAGGATAACTTAGATGTTGCTGTAATGTCATTTGTTGATTGGATAGCAGTTTTCGGCACAGCAATAAGAAATAATGCAGATAATACAAAACTAATTGCATCAAGGAAAAATGCCCACTGTACCCCGACAGACGCTACTAACAAGCCGCTAATTGTTGGTCCGATTACTTTAGCGCCGTTATCAATCATACCGCTAATTCCAGTAGCCATTTGAATGTCTTCTGGATCTACGATTTCTTTAAGCTTTCCGTTTTTTGCTGGCATGAAAAACGCTACAAAGATACTTTTTAACGTAATTAATACGTAGACTTGCCAAAGTGAAGTAGAGAATGCAACACCTAGTACCGCTATAGCACTCAAAATATCGGAAATGATCATGATCTTTTTTCGATCAAATTTGTCTGCAATGCTTCCCGCAATAGGACCCACCACTATCATTGGTCCGGCAAAACAGAGCATTAAGGCAGATACGGCAATGGGAGAGGCGTTCCACTTAATTGCTACTAATGTCATCACTGCTAAAATATCAAGCCAATCACCTAAGGATGATACGATTTGTGAAGAAATTAACCATAAATATGATTTATTCTTTAATAAAGTTGATCTTCTTTTCGATTCCATTTAGTAAAGCCTCCTTTTAACTTCTAAACTGACACCTGTGTCGTTATTATAAACCGACACGAGTGTCAGTTTCAATACCTTTTTCTAAAAATAGGTAAAAAATTTATAAGGACAAAATAGGCTTATCTCTGACCGTGAGAGCATACATATCTTATAGGGAGGGATCAGCTTGGCAAAGTTTCGTGGAATTGGCCCGCCAAAAGTTAAAAAGGGAAAGGGACCGTTGCCTTTTCGTTACGTGTTTTTATTATCATTTGTCATGTTCATGTTTTCGACTGCTATTGGGCTTTTTATTGTAAATGAAGGAATTGAACCGGTTTTGCAGGATTTTGCCAATAATGAAACAAAGAGAGTTGCAACTCTTGCAATAAATAAGGCGGTTAATCAAAAGGTTGCAGAAGGGTTAGATGTTAGAGAGCTATTCATTACAAAAGAAAATACAAGTCAAGAGATTACTATGGTAAATGTAGATAACGCTATGGTAGCAAAGGTTCAATCAGAAACTACCACAGCTGTACAAAAATACCTTAAATTAGCTGAAGAAGGGAAGATTGAACAGTTAGAAGTATTAACTGAAATTGAAATCGAAAAAAGTAGAGATTCTATTGAACAAGGAATCATTAGGGAAATACCATTAGGGCAGGCAACAAATATGGCTATTTTGGGTAATTTAGGACCAAAAATACCGATAAGCTTTACAACAGTTGGGCAAGTAGAATCTGATGTTATTCATAAGATTGAAGAATTTGGAATAAATAATTTCCGTATATTAGTGCTTGTAAAAATTGAGGTAAGTGTACAGGTAATTGTTCCTTTTTCAACCAAAATCACAACAGTAAAGAATACAATTCCAATTGGTGATGTCATTTTACCTGGTAAAGTACCAGATTTTTATAACGGCTCAGGTGGTGATGGAGTAAATCCATCAATAGAAATCTCTCCTGATTGATCTCGTTAGAGAGGCGCATATCAAATTGCGTCTCTCTTTTTTGTTCTCAAATTTTATATGTACATAGTAAGTAGGAAATAGTAAGCCTACAAGTCTGTAAACAGGAGGAGCCGATGATACAATCATTTAACATTCATTGCAGAAACGAATACGATAAACTAAAAACTGTCATTGTTTGTCCGCCGTTAAGTTTATCAAAAGGAAAATCATTGTATTCGATAAATGGAGAATCACATAAAGTAACGATTAAACTTGATCAAGCGATGTCTCAGCACGGTGAGTTTACGAGAATACTGAAGGAACAAGGAATTGAGGTTTTGTACCTTCCAAGTATTAAGCAATTCACAGAAGGTGTTTTTACAAGAGATATTGCTTATACACTTGGGACAGAGCTTTTTATTTCGAAAATGGCTCATCCTCCTAGAACAGGTGAGGAAGAGATCCTAATTGAAATGTTAGATGAACGTGGAATACCTCATCATGATTTAATGAAAGATCATATCGAAGGTGGGGATGTTCTAATTGATGGTTCAACTATTTATGTAGGAATTAGTAATCGTACTTCACAACAATCAGCTGACCACTTGCAAAAACTACTTCCTCAATATGAAGTCATTTCTTTACCATTTAGTGATGAATTCCTCCACTTGGATTGCTTATTTAATATCATTTCTCCAACTGAAGCCATTTTATATCCAGGTGAATTTGGACCAGAAAAGGAAGGCTTGCTTAGAGAGCGTTACGAGATCATAGAGGTATCTTCTGAAGAGCAAAAAACACTGGGGACGAACGTACTTTCCATCGGTGAGAAAAAAATTATTAGCCAGCCGATGAATGAAAATGTCAATCGACAACTTCGTAATAGAGGGTATGAAGTGATTTTGATCGATTTCTCTGAGATTATTAGAGCAGGTGGTGCATTTCGTTGTTGTTCATTGCCACTATGGAGAGACTAAAAATAGAGGTTGGGACATAATAATAGTTCGGGTTTATCATTACTTTGTTATTTATTAATCAGTTAAACTGGAAGAACAAGTTCGTTCCATTGCGCTGCAGACACTCGCTTTCCGCGGGGAGGAAGCTGAGCCTCCTCGGCTATGCCTGCGGGGTCTCAGCCTTTCCTCTACTTCCCGCAGGAGTCGAGTGTCTTCCGCTCCATTCCACTAGTTATTTATAAATAGGATGTAAAATCAAATCTAAAGCAACAAATAAAGACCCGAACTATTAGGTGAATATATCGCCTAATAGTACGGGTTTATCATGGCCTGAAATACATAAGTCCCAGCCTCAATCTTCTTTGTCTGAATTCGCTGCGCCATCTTCTACGATCGTACGAAGCTCATTCCAAAAGTAACTGCCTTCCGCAATCGACTCACATTCGTTAATTTCGGTTATGTGTTCTATTTGTTGTTCATCCTTTTTCATAATAACCTCCTAAATCTTGCAAGCTGTATTTTTAGCGTTTTCAGTTTTAGGAGATTATATACTTGCTAATGATTTGAAGCTTTTAAGGCTTCTTCTAGAATCAGCCTATGTAAAATATGATCGTCTATAACATTTGTAAATAAATCAGGTTCTACCCAAATACGAGCAGTAGCTTCATAGTCCCCCTGGAAAGGAAGAATCTCATGAATATCCATTCGATAATATACTTGATAACCTACGAGCGGGTATTTTCCATCTGGTTCATAAAGCGGGTTGTCTTCATGATTTACTTCAATGTAACCAAGTAAAGTTACTTTCCCATTCACATAACCTTCTTCCAATGCTTCACGATGGAAAGTATCTTCGGCAGACTCGCCTTTTTCAATATGCCCCCCGGGTGTATTAAATCCTCTGTCTTTAATTTTGACTAACAGAATGTTGCCTTCATTAAAACAATAGCCATGAACACTTGTTATTAATTTTTCATCAGGTAGGACTTTAGATGGTTTCCACGTTAATTTAACAATGTTTCCATCCCAGTTTGCCAATGTGGTGTTAATCATGATAACCAACCTCCTATTCATATTTTCTATTGTAAGATAAGAATACCTTTTGGGAAAATATGTACTTGTAGTGAAACTTTTACAATTTTTGCTCGTAAAGAAGGAGGGGGGATGAACAATGATGAAGAATGTTGTAGTAGTAATGGGGACAATCTTGATGAAATGTATTTTACTTTTGGGAATAGCGTATTTACTAGGATGGAAGTTTATTGACTTTGCAATTCTAGGTGGTGTCGCTTTATTTGGAACTGTTTGGTTTTTCCAAATGAATTCAGTACAAAAAAATAACCAGGAGAACTCATATTTACGAGGAATGTTCGGAAATGATACACCAAAAGTAAGTGTATTTCGCTTTAAAATGAATCCCGTATTAATAGGGATGATTGTATATATCATCTTAAGTGGGGTTACTACATTTGTTTATTATATAGAGTACTTCTAAAAATTTAAGTAATGAACGGGGAAAAACTACATATGATGAAGCTCAGTTTAATGAAAGACATTGTCCAGACAGTAAATTCCGAGTGGAAAAGTAATCTGGCAGAAGAAATAATGAAACGCTGGGACTATGACTTAGGTTCTGTCTATTACTGGAGAGCGAGTGCCAACTTTGTATTTGTATGTAAAAAAGAAGGAAAACGCTTATTTTTACGATTCAACTCAGTAAATGAAAGAACACTGGAACAACTAGAAAGTGAGATTACATTGATTAATGAAATTAGTGAACATCACCTTCGAGTAGCAAAACCTATTATATCTAAGAACAATCATTATATTGAAAAAGTAGATACAAAATTAGGTGTTTTTTATGCAACTTTGTTTGAAGGTTTAGAAGGTGAACAGCTTGAAATTGAAAATCTAAATTCAGAGCAATATTACACATGGGGCTGTGCGTTAGGGAAGTTGCATGAAGTAAGTAAACAGTTGAATGCAGAAAATGTACGAAAACGTCAAAGTTGGAAAGAGCATGCTGAGTTTATTAAGAGTCAGGTTGATAAAGAACTAATAGTGGAAATTGAAATACTAATGGTAGAATTAGAGGCTTTACCAACAACGAAGGATAACTTTGGGTTAATACATTTCGATTTTGAGCTTGATAATTTATATTGGAATAATGGTAAAATCAGTATCCTTGATTTCGATGATGCTTCGTATTATTGGTATGTAGCAGATATTGCGTATGCCCTGCGAGATCTAGAAGACCTTTATGGTGAGACATTTGAAGCATTTATGAGTGGTTACATAAGTCAAACTTCTGTAGATGAAGAGGTGTTATCAAAACTACCGCTATTTATAAGATTCCATGAACTTTATATACATGCAAGGCTAAAAAGAGCTGTAGATCTAGAAGTCAATGCTAATCAACCTTCTTGGTTAAATGGATTAATTGAGAAGCTAGAAGGTAGATTAAAACAAATTAGTAGATAAAATTTTTATATTATACAATAAACTGTCCAAATTAAGGAAATACTGTTTTGTGCAGTATATAAATTGGAGGTTTAATGTATGAATGACAATGAATACAGGGGTACAAATGTTAACGGAGAGGGTGAACAATCAGAAACTACGGGTAAGAATGAAACTTCTGATACGTTAACAAATAGACAAGGTCATCCAGTCACAGATAATCAGAATGTAAGAACAGTAGGCAACCGTGGACCTACAACATTAGAAAATTATGATTTTCTCGAAAAAATTAGTCATTTTGATCGTGAGAGAATACCAGAGCGTGTTGTTCATGCAAGGGGTGCAGGTGCTCATGGTTATTTTGAACCTTATGGTACATATGGAGACGAGCCAATTTCTAAATATACAAGAGCAAAGCTGTTTCAAGAGAAAGGGAAGCAAACTCCAATTTTTATTCGCTTCTCAACAGTAACTCATAGTACTGCGTCACCAGAAACGTTAAGAGATCCAAGAGGGTTTGCCATTAAGTTTTATACGGAGGATGGAAATTGGGACTTAGTTGGGAATAACTTAAAGATTTTCTTTATCCGTGATCCATTAAAGTTTCCTGATTTAGTTCATGCTTTTAAACCAGATCCTGTTACGAATATTCAGGATGGAGAAAGAATCTTTGATTTCATCTCCCAATCTCCTGAAGCGATGCACATGATTACGTTTTTATTTTCACCTTGGGGGATTCCTGCTAACTATAGACAAATGCAAGGATCGGGAGTTCACGCTTATCGATGGGTTAATGAAAAGGGTGAAGCAGTACTTGTAAAATATCACTTTGAACCAAAGCAAGGAATAAAAAACTTAACGCAAGAAGAGGCAGAGAAAGTACAAGGAAAGAACTTCAATCATGCTACTCAAGATTTGTATGAAGCAATTGAAAAAGGTGAATACCCTGAATGGGAAATGTTTGTACAAATCATGAGTGATGACGAACATCCAGAGCTAGACTTTGATCCGCTTGATCCAACAAAACTCTGGTATAAAGATCAGTTTCCATGGGTTCCTGTAGGGAAAATTGTACTAAATAAAAACCCTGAAAACTATTTTGCTGAATTAGAACAGGTTGCTTTCGGTACAGGGGTTTTAGTGGACGGTCTAGACTTTTCTGACGATAAATTACTTCAAGGGAGAACGTTTTCCTATTCAGATACTCAGCGTTATCGGGTTGGAGCGAATTATCTGCAGCTTCCGATTAATGCACCAAAAAAGCATGTTGCCACTAATCAAGAGGGCGGTCAAATGCTATATAAAGTTGACCGAGGAGCAAATCAAAATCCACATGTTAACTATGAACCATCCATATTAGGCGGATTAAAGGAAGCAAAACAATCCGGGAAAGACCATACTCCTTTTGTTGAAGGAGATGTGAAAAGAGAAAAGATTGATCGTACAAATGATTATGGTCAAGCTGGTGAAACATATCGTAGATTTAACGATTGGGAACGAGATGAGTTAATAAAAAATCTTGTCAATACACTAAAACCAGCACATGAAGAAATTCAAAATACGATGATTGAGCACTTAACGATGTGTGACCCTGATTATGGACGTAGAGTAGCAGAAGGATTGCATAGCAAAAGTGCCGATGAAACAGCACATGGACCAATTGGAACAACGGATACTGAAGAAGCTGTAAAATTAGCAGAAGAAATGGGACATGCTTCTGATCCATATTAAAATTCCATCCTAAAAAAGCTATCCAAATATGGGTAGCTTTTTCTTTTTGTTATATTAGTTCGTATGTACCAAGCTTCTTTTAAATCTAAAAAATTACTTACTCAAAAGTATTTTGAAAGTTTGTCTTTACATTATCATATTGTGTGATTATACTAACTATATATTAAATAATCAGATTATTTAAAAGTTTCCAAATTACCTAAAATTAAGGTGGTTTGGGAACAAAGAAGGAGGTCAAAAGGATGGATAATCGTCCTCAATGGGGAACACGTGCAGGTTTTATCTTAGCAGCAGTTGGTTCCGCAATAGGTCTAGGGAACATTTGGAGATTCCCAGCAGTAGCTTATGAAAATGGTGGAGGCGCATTTTTTATTCCGTATTTGTTTGCACTTTTAACAGCCGGTATTCCACTATTGATCCTAGAGTTTACAATAGGTCATAAGTATCGTGGCTCAGCTCCGTTATCTTATGCAAGATTGAACAAGAAGACAGAGTGGTTAGGATGGTGGCAAGTAGCTGTATCATTCGTTATTGCTTGTTATTATCCAGTTATTATCGCATGGGCGATGTCTTATTCTGCTTTCTCATTCAACCAAAACTGGGGAACAGACACAGCAGGTTTCTTAATTGGTGAGTATTTACAAGTAGGAGCACCAGGAGAGATTGGCGGATTAGTACCTGGAGTATTTTTACCACTGTTAATTGTTTGGGCAATTACACTTGGTGTCCTTTTCAAAGGTGTTAAAAAAGGAATTGAAATGATTAATCGCGTTTGTATTCCTTTGCTAGTTGTACTATTTTTAATTGTCGTTCTCCGTGCGGTCACGTTGGATGGAGCTGCAGAAGGCTTGAATGCTTTCTTTACACCAAACTGGGATAGCATTATGGATGGTAAGGTTTGGGTAGCGGCATATGGACAAATTTTCTTTAGTTTATCAATTGCATTTGCTATCATGATTACTTATTCAAGTTATCTTCCAAAGAAGTCTGATTTAACAAATAATGCCTTCATTACTGGTTTTGGTAACTCTGCATTTGAACTTTTAGCTGGTATTGGAGTTTTCAGTGCACTAGGATTTATGGCAATGCAAGTTGGAAAGCCTGTAGAAGAGGTTGTATCATCTGGAGTAGGATTAGCATTCATTGTATTCCCACAAATCATTAACGAAATGCCAGCGTTAAATGGGCTTTTCGGATTCCTATTCTTTGGATCATTAGTATTAGCAGGATTAACGTCACTCATCTCAATCGTTGAAACGTTTATCGCTGGTATTCAAGATAAGTTTAAATTTTCACGTACAAAGGCAGTATTGATTGGTGGGGGAGCAGCAGCTTTAGTATCTGTACTATTTGCTACTAGAGGTGGATTAAACTTCTTAGACGTAGCTGATTACTTCATTAATAACTTTGGTGTTACGTTAGCAGGTCTTGCAGAAGTAGTTGTCATTGCATGGGTGCTGAAAGAGCTTAAAAACCTGCAGGCACATGCAAATGGAGTATCAGATATCATGTTAGGAGCATGGTGGAAAATCTGCTTGGGTATTATTACACCAATTGTACTTGGATATATGATGTTCGATAATATCCGAAAAAACTTAAACCCTGAAACATTTTACGGTAATGGTGACTATGGTCTATCCTTCTTAATCTATTCTGGATGGGTAGTTGCTGGTTTAGCCCTTGTAGTTGGTATTGTATTCTCATTATTCAAGTGGGATCGACAAACACTAAACGTACCAGATAACAAGGAGGTATCTCAATAATGGGCGCAAGCGCAATTTTTATGATGGTTGTAGGTATCGTAATTATTTGGGGCGGATTAGCTGCAAGTATTACCTTTGCTGTTAGGAAAGCAAAACAAAACTCATAACAAATTGAAAGACAGGTTCGAAAACAGAACCTGTCTTTTTTATTGACTAAAAAGAAATATAAACTATTTAACTATTTTCGATTACGCTCTTGTCTTTCCCAAGCTCTTAAATGTGGGAATGGATCAAATGACCATTCTGTATATCCATTATCTTTATACATACCGTAATGTAGATGTGGAGGAAACTTACCTGCTGTACCAGGAGGACCATAGCCAGAGCTTCCAACAGACCCAATAATCATGCCAGGCTCAACAATTTGTCCTACCGTAAGATCCTTGGCAAACCCATTTAAGTGAGCAAAGTAATGGTATGTATTATTTAAATCACGAATACCTACTCTCCATCCACCAAATCGGTTCCAGCCTTTAACCTCTATAATTCCATAACATGTCGAACGAACAGGTACGCCATAATTTGCAAAAATATCTGTACCTTCATGCATACGTAAGCCGCCCCAACCTCTTCGATCACCCCACGTATTTTTATAACTATGGTTACTTCGAATCGGTACTGGGAATGCATGCTGATCTAACTCTAACCTCCCAAAATGCTTAAACACTTTCATGTGACCCATAATCAATGCCACTGTTTTGTCACGCTGATAGTAATCCCATAAAGCGATTTTTACATTATGATGATCACTTCCATAGGATTGAATATAATTGGCCATCGTATATAAGACATCCTCATCATCTAATCGGTTGGCCACACCGTCACCATTTCCATCTTGTCCCATACCCCCAAATACCCCGATTGTGACTGGGTTTGTATCTTCACTGTTAGGGTTAATAGGTCCACTCCATACCTCTTTCGGATAATATATGCCGATTGCACCTTCTGGCTTTGGCAAATCCTTTCGAGAGAAGCGTAAGTTTCGCTCATATTGATCAACGGCGGCTAGATAGTACCATGGAATTTGAGTTAGAGCCTCCATTTTCGTATATAATTCCATCCTTATTTGATAAAGCTTTGCTTGTTCTTCCCCAGTTATTGCATGTGTCATGTTCGGGGACATGATTGAAAAGAAAAGTAACAATATGAACAATCTTTTCACCGTTAAACTCCTTTCTTTCATGCTCGAAACAAAAGAAAAAGAATCGAACATCAACTGTTTTCCTCTACCAATAAATTTCTTTTGACTGTCTTATATAGCTAGGCAAGTTTTTCTAACTTTAGTTTGCAAAAGAAGTATCAAAAACATTAATGCGAATTTATGGTAATTTACTTTTGTTTAATTTGTGGTAGGAAAATATGAGGTCCAACCCAATATAATCAGTGGGAAATTTACTTAGTTGGCGGATATTGCAAAGGTATGTTAAAGTGAAATGGACTACTATGATATATTTCTTGGCTTATAAGAAAATATATAACTTTCTTAACGCATAAGAAAAACTAAGACAATCTCCTGCGTCTAAAGACTTGTCGCTAGCCAAGTTTTTCTAAAAAATTTACATATATAGGAGTGATCGGCATGGCCAAGAATGAGGAATACGTTCGAAAGCCTGAATGGCTAAAGATCAAATTAAATACAAACGAGAATTACACTGGCTTAAAGAAAATGATGAGAGAAAAAAACCTACATACAGTATGTGAAGAGGCGAGATGCCCTAACATTCATGAGTGCTGGGCGGTTCGTAAGACCGCAACATTTATGATTTTAGGTGATGTTTGTACAAGAGCATGCCGATTCTGTGCAGTAAAGACTGGTCTTCCTAATGAACTGGATTTGAAAGAGCCAGAACGTGTAGCAGATAGTGTGTCTATAATGGGGCTAAAGCATGCTGTTATTACGGCAGTAGCTCGTGATGATTTAAAAGATGGCGGAGCAACTGTATTTGCAGAAACAGTACGAGCAGTTCGTCGAAAAAATCCTTTTACTTCAATTGAAGTGTTACCATCAGATATGAATGGTGAGTATGAAAACTTAAAAACATTGATGGATGCTAAGCCAGACATCCTAAACCATAACATCGAAACCGTGCGCCGTTTATCAGACCGTGTTCGTGCTAGAGCAAAATACGATCGTTCTTTAGAATTTTTACGCAGAGCGAAGGAAATGTATCCAGAAATTCCTACAAAATCAAGTATCATGGTTGGGCTTGGTGAAACGAAGGAAGATATTATTGAAACAATGGACGACCTTCGTGCTAACAATGTGGATATCATGACAATCGGTCAATATTTACAACCATCGAAAAAACATTTACCAGTCTTAAAATATTATCACCCAGATGAGTTCCAAGAACTAAAGGAAATCGCCTTAAGTAAAGGATTCAGCCATTGTGAAGCGGGACCACTGGTTAGATCTTCATATCATGCAGATGAACAAGTGAATGCAGCGAAACAACAAGCATAATGCAGAGCGAGCTACTATTGTAGCTCGTTTTTTATTTAGTTTGTATTCTGTAGATAAATTGGAACAATGTTTACGAATAGACTTTTTATGAGCACAAATCATTATTTAAGAGCCAAACTGGCACAATTAAGAGTCTTTGACCATAAAACGGAAATTGCAAATGAAAAAACCAGCACACGGTTAGGTGCACTGGTCTTCTATTTACAATCGATTGTTACGATACGTTTCACCATTATCGTCTGTGTCATTCATTTTTGCTCTATCATCTTTATCATCTGTTTTCACTGTATCTTGTGTGTTGCCGGTATTGTTTTCGGTTGTACCTTCGTTCATATCCTCGTCGATTTCTTCATTGTTCTCATTGATCATTTCGCCATTTGCGTTTTCACCATCACTTAGCTTACGCCCTTGTGGTGCATTTAACATATCTTTAATGGTTGTATCTAATATTCGGTCAATATCACGACTGTTAGAATCAAGACGGCCGTATTTTTGTACTTCATCAATCATCATCGGTTCATCTGAAACATAAACGTGATACCAGCGAGGTACAACGGACATTGCTGTTTTCTTAACCTGGTCTGCTGTTTCAAAGCGGTTAGATGAGTCTGTCTCATAAGCAATTAATACTTCTTCATCTGTAACTAATGTACCTACATCGTTTACGTTAGGAAGTAAAATCGTCATTTTACTAATCAAGTCAGCAACCTGCTCACGGTCAATCTGAGGCATATCACCAACATAATACTCATTTTCACCTGCAATAGGGCTCTTTTGATGACGAACAAATCCGAAGTTAGTACCTGCTTCGTCATGATCACCATTGTTATTCATGTTTCTGCTATTATATAGTTCATTTTTATCAGACACATGAATCGCTCTGTTGCCAGTTTCCTTATGAAAATCTTGATCATCCGAAAATGCCTCATACTGACAAGCAGTTAACATTGAAAGTGCGGATATCCCAACTAACAAAAGTTTTTTATTCACTTTCGTCACCCCCTTACACTTATGTTCACCTAAATTATTGATTTTCTACTTAGAAATTGTTGGTGAAGTCAAGGAAGAATAGCGATTTGTCCCAGCTTTATGGTAAAATAGAGGAAATAGAGGTGAGGATATGTTCCAAATTAATCATTTAACGTATGAAGTATTGGAAGATTATCGTGAAGGCTTTAATGAGGAAGCCCTTCGAGGTAGATATAGTGAGATCCTAAATAAGTATGATTACATTGTAGGTGATTGGGGTTATAACCAACTTCGTCTTAAAGGCTTCTTTGATGATCAAAATCAAAAGGCAACCTATGATACAAAAATCAGTACGCTAAAAGAGTATTTGTACGAGTACTGTAACTTTGGTTGTGCTTATTTCGTACTTCGTAAAGTGAAAAAATAGAAATCGGAAGATCCGATTTCTATTTTTCTTTGCTAAAGGTTGGGGTTGTAAATGGTTGTTCTTCATTCACTTCTGGGTCATCGTGGGTAGGATGAGCACCAGGAAATTGTCTTGGAATATCTTGATGAAGATTTTTAAATTCATAATTAAAGGCACTATATGTTCTTTGCCCCTCTTGCCAAGGTGTTGATTTATTTTGAACAGGTTCATCAGCACCAATTGGACAACCATAAGGTCCTTCTGGCATGTGGTTTGGTACAATAAAGTTACGCATAGCTTCTACATTAGAGAAATCTGTGTACGTTTCTGTATCTTTATTGTCTACCATTGACATCACCTCTTTTAAGACTTTAGGCTTGGGTGATCAGTTCAACTTACAATCATTCAAAATGTTTGTAAGTATCCCCTATCTCTGGTAGTGTTCCCCGTTTTATTTTATCTCATTAGACGATTTCGTATAAGAAAGAACGAAGCTCTTCAGCATCCTCTTCGTTTAAGTTATAAGCTTCCTCTAAATATCCCGGTTCATCTAAATCATCTTGTCCAATGATAGCGAAACGGCCACCTTGTATATCTAAAACAAGTTTCTTCCCGTAATATCGATCTGAAACAATGATCGCTAAATCAAAACGAGCATTTTCACCCATAAAACTTACAAATCTCGTGTTTGTCTGTACAGTATCATCATAAAGGTACATGCGTTCAGCCATAAAAAAAACCTCCTAACGTTCATATAGTTCTTATAGTAACATATTTTTTCCAAGGATTCTTTCCAGAATCATAAAAAAGAAAAGGAGAATATTGTCGTTATATGTTAAAATAGTAGGTAATTAGGAGTCTTATCGTGTGACACTTTAGGAAGGGGAACAACAATGACCGAGAGCCCTTTAGTAAAAATCTGTCAATCCATCATTAATTGGAGTAAAATTTTATTACCATATAAAAAGTTAAGATATTACCCACCTTCATTTATCCTCCGAAATCCAGTAGTTGAAGGGGTAGAATTTTGCTTTAAAAACGGTCATCAAGCAGCGGTAATTGTCTTTAATCAAACCGATCATCATTCGGTAAATACGAAGCAGTATCGTAATGGACTAAAGGAATGCTTCAAGCAGTCTATATTAGAGGTTTTTACAGATGAGAATATCATCTCTCTTCATAATCATTCAAGCGACGGTCATGCTTTGATAATAAAAGTACATCAAAAGAAAAAAGAAAGCTTTTTTGAAATTGAAGCGTTTATAAATAATATTTTAGCAAGTGTTATGGACAAGCTAGAGAATAAATATCAAGGCGCTCATTTTTCTTTTGAAACAGGATATATGTTTATTGAAGAGTCTAAATCCCTGACAACTGAAGCAATTGAAAGAGCATACCACCAAGCTAATGCGATGGCGGAGAAACGGATTCATTCTAAATACAATGACTTATTATTTGAAATGACGCGCATCATTAATAATAAAGATCTTCAACTGTTAGCACAGCCGATTATTGATGTCTCAACAAAGCAAATTAAAGCTTGGGAAATCCTTACACGTGGACCAAAAGGTACAACAATGGAAAGTCCATTGCAGCTATTTTCTATTGCTAGACAGACGAATTTATTATTTGAGTTAGAAGTCATCGTCCTAGAAAAGGCATTCCAACAAATCATTAAGACGGGTACAAGTCATCTTATCTTTATTAATTTTACGCCGATTACATTAGGTAGTAAGGAATTTATTAATGCAACGACCGAGTTACTTACGAAGTACACTGAAATAGATCCTTACAAAATTATCATTGAAATTACAGAACGTGATTCAATCGAAGGATATAAATACTTCACTGACAATATTAAGGCATTAAGAATGATGGGCTTTAGAATTGCAGTTGATGATACAGGAGCAGGTTACGCAAGTCTTCATACAATAAGCGAAGTGTTACCAGATATTATTAAAATCGATCGATCCGTTATTCAAGATATTGATACGAATTCAGTCAAAGAATCGATGCTGAAGGGATTATTATTAATAGCGAAGGAAACAGGTTCGATTGTTGTGGCGGAAGGTATTGAAAAAGAGGGAGAAGCAACGGTGCTATCTAGAAATAATGTTGACTTGGCACAAGGTTATTTTTATGCGAAGCCTGATATACTTCCGAGCGTGTCACGAACTGTGTCATAGAGAGAAAGAGAGGCTAATGCCATGTATTTTGTAGACCGAGATAAAATTGAGAGTACATTAACGTATTTAGAATCTTTAACAAAGGTTATTGAAGATCAAAAGTCGTTTGATAGCTTTCTTGAGAAGTTGGCTCTTGAAAGAATTGGCCATCTAATGATTGAAGCAATACTGGACGTTGGAAATGCAATGATCGATGGATTTATTATGCGCGATCCAGGAAGCTATGAAGATATCATAGATATTTTAGAGGATGAATCAGTAATTGACTCAAAAGCAGCTTCTTCTCTAAAAAAGGTTATTGCCTTTCGTAAATCATTAGTACAAGAGTACACGACCATTCACCATGAGAAGCTAATGGAAACAATGAAAACGGAGCAAGAAATAATACTAGCCTTTCCTACTTCCATTCGCGCATATCTACAAAACGAATTAGGACCTGTAAGTGCGTTTAAAAAGTAACCGACAAAATCGCTTCTTATGAGGCGATTTTGTTTTTACATAGGCTTATAACACGCAGCCAATTACATAAATAAATTATTATGAAACATGTTAATTATAAAAAGAACTAGTTGGAGGGACGACAATGAAGCAGTATGAAGGGTATTTAATTGATTTAGATGGAACGATGTATAAAGGAACGGAACGGATCCATGAGGCTTGTGATTTTGTGAGAGCATTGAAGGAGAAAAACATCCCATATTTGTTTGTAACAAATAACTCCACGAAAACACCTGAACAAGTTGCTGAACACTTGAAAGCATTTGATATTCCGACAGAAACGAACCAAGTATTCACAACGGCTCAAGCAACAGCTAATTACATATATGAGTTGAAAAAGGATGCAAAGGTGTATATGATTGGAGAAGAAGGTCTACGGCTAGCACTGCAGGAAAAAGGCTTTACGTTCGCTGGAGAAGATGCTGATGTGGTGGTATCCGGTTTAGACAGAAGCATTACATATGAAAAGCTTGCCATTGCATGCCTTGCTGTTCGAAACGGTGCAAAATTCATCTCAACCAATGCTGATATTGCACTTCCGACAGAAAGAGGTTTCTTACCTGGGAATGGATCGCTTACATCGGTCATTGCTGTTTCAACAGAGGTAAATCCCATCTTCATTGGTAAGCCAGAAAAGGTAATTATGGAGCAAGCGCTCAAAGCGATCGGAACCAATCCTTCAAAAACATTAATGATTGGTGATAATTATCAAACAGATATTTTAGCTGGTATCGATGCTGGCTTAGATACACTACTTGTTCATACTGGCGTTACAACTAGAGAACATATGAAGGAGATTGAAAAGCACCCTACATATGTGGTGGATTCTTTAAAGGAATGGTTGCAATATATATAAAAAACATGGCTTCTGCCATGTTTTTTTACTGTTCATCATATTTCTCTTCTTTAGCAGCTGCGCTATGAGCAAGACGACTTGAAGCAGCGGCTGCGATTGCACCGACGATGTCATCTAAAAATGTATGACATTGTCCAGTGGACTTGTCGTTTAAAAATTGAAGAATACCTGGTTTTTGTTTATCGATATACCCGAAGTTCGTAAATCCAATCGATCCGTATATATTTACAATAGAAAGGGCAATAATTTCATCAATTCCGTATAAACCTTCATCTACCTCAATTGTACTTTGCAGTGGTTCTTCTAAGAGCTTTTGTTCAGCCAATCGATCCAATTGAATTCCCGTTAAAATGGCATTTTGGACTTCTCGCTTTGAAAGAACCTTTTCTACGTTATGAATGCATACATCCTTTGTCAGGTCTGGATGATATTTTACTTGTAGGAAGTATACAAGATCTCCTATATCATCAATTGTTACGCCTCTTTCTTGTAGCCATTTTCTCGCTGTTACCTCTAGTCTTGATCTATTAGAATTTTCCATTAGGATCACCTTTCTTTGATTAGATTCCTACTCTACATATTTTCCGTTGATTACTAATTTATTCGGAATTCCTTTATATTTATTACAAGTTTTCACTTTCTAGGACATATAAATGTCACAAGAGAGGGGGACTTATACGTGAAACAACATTTGCACACGTTATTCAATCTTCGAGCAGAATCAGATGGAATGTTCCGATCCTACGAGCGATATCGATGTCAAAATGGCCATTACTTAGTTGTTCCTGTTACTCACTTAGAAGCCGATGAAATTGAAGAGATGTCCCTGTTAGGGGAATATTTCGTCCAAAAAGGTGATCAGCACATTGCTGCAATGGTAAAGAACAAACGAGGCGAAATTGTGAGCAAAGCAGAAGAGCAATTATTTGTGTTACTGAGATGTCCATATGAATCACGAAAGCTTGGTTACCCACAAGCCATTCCAGAAGAGTTAGCAAAGTTTCATCAAAAAGGACGTCGTATCACCTTTCCAATTCAAAAGTTAGTCAGAATCGGACAATGGAAGTCAATGTGGGAAAAACGAATTGATCAAATGGAACAGTTTTGGGCATTAAAAACGAAGGATCATCCTATGGAGCTCTTCGAAAAATTATTTATTGAATCCTTCCCCTATTATGTAGGTCTAACTGAAAATGCAATCCAATACTTAGTGGACACAGAGATGGACGATCTCCCTAGAGAAACGGATTATGGTACAGTATGTCACCACAGATTTTCATACGATTGCTGGAGTCAAGAATCATTGATGCGCTTACCGACTGACTGGGTATTCGACCACCCAAGTCGAGATCTTGTAGAATGGATTCGCTCATCCTTTAATGATGAGCCTCAAAGAAGTGAACATTACTATCAATTTATCTCTAATTACGAAAATGTTCAGCCATTGTCTTCCTTTTCATGGAGATTGCTATACTCAAGATTAATGTTCCCTGTTCATTATTTAGAATGCATTGAATCTTATTATCGCACGCAAGATGAAGAACAAAAACAAGCGCTTACCGAGCATTTACAAAATATATTAAAAAGATCACATCGATATGAAAGACTATTAAGTGACATACATGGTTTAATTGGAGTGAGAAGAAGGGGAATGAATATCCCAAAAGTGAACTGGATTTAACAGTATTAATAAAAGCGCTCTCTAATGAGGGCGCTTTTACTGTGTTTGAATTAGAAAACTTGTTCTACTTCAATTACTCCTGGTACTTCTTCTAATAAAGCACGTTCAATACCAGCTTTTAATGTAATAGTTGAACTTGGGCAGCTTCCGCATGCACCCAGAAGACGTAATTTTACAATACCATCCTCTACATCTACTAATTCAACATCTCCACCATCGCGAAGAAGGAATGGACGAAGCTTATCTAATACTTCCTTTACTTGTTCGATCATTTCCATCTATATATCGACTCCTTTCCATACCTCTATTATAATGACTTAATGGAAAAAAATCTATTCTGTTGATTTGGAAATCGATACCTAATTTATCCCGTTCTAACTGGTGCTAATCCCCGACTATAAAATATAAGAGAATAAGGGAAGCGTATAGTAGGTGATATGTGCCAGTAAGAACTAAGGTTGGTTCGAGCCAACAGGAAGTTGGTCAATTAGGTGTTGCCACAGGAAGTGGCGCTTTTAACCAAATTTCTACTTTATCCTCAGACTGAAATTTCACTTTATTGTAGGCAATTTTAAGAAAATTGTATAAGATAGTAGGGAAGGGAAGTGGATGAGATGCCATTGAATGAAGTAGAAATTTGTGTGTACGGTGCAGAGGTTTTATGTCCAAGCTGTGTAAACATGCCTTCTTCGAAAGAAACGTATGATTGGCTAGAAGCAGCTGTAGGTCGGAAGTTTCCAAACCAGCCATTCACGATTACATATATTGATATTTTCACTCCACCTGTTGACGAAGAAAAAGCATTATTTGCAAGCCGAGTAATAGAAGAAGATATGTTTTACCCGGTTGTAGTGATTAACGGTGAGATCATTGGTGAAGGAAATCCACGATTGAAAACAGTTTATGCTGAATTGGAAAAATACGGATATCAATCAGAGTAAAATAAAGGCCCTCTTTTAAAGAGGGCTGTTCTATCATCCATTATGATACTTATACATCCAAAGAATTCCGGATTTTAGTAATCGTGGTACTCTTCCCATTAGAGGAGTGTCTGCTAATAGTCCGAAGCCGTGCTTCTTACCTAATGATCCTAATACACCTTTTAGCTTAATTGTAGGGAATTCAGCTGGCGGCTCTTCACCATTCCATCTTTTTAGAAGTACTTGAACGATTTGTTCGGCTTGACCTTCTGCTAATTGAGCACTCGGTGCATGCGGTAAGCTAGCACAATCACCTACAACATATACATGCTCATCGTTAGGAAGGTTATGTTGATTTGTTAAGACGACGCGTCCTTGCTGATCTTTTTCTACATCAAGTTGTCGGACAACTTTGGTTGGTTGAATTCCAGCAGTCCAAACCATCACATCACAATGAATAGGCTCATCATGGTTATAAATCGTATTTTCTTCTACTTTCGTAATGTTTGATTGATTAATAACTTCAACGCCATGTGAGTGGAACCAGTTTTCAACGTAATTACTTAGACGTTCTGGGAACATTGATAATATGTGTTTTCCACGGTCGAACAATTTAATACGTAAATCTGGACGACTTTCCGAAAGCTCACTCGCTAGCTCTACTCCACTTAGTCCTCCACCGACGATCCCGACTACAGAATTCGGGCCTAAATTGTTCAGAGCTTGATAAGCCATTCTCGATTTAGAAATGGTTTGAATGCTGTATGTGTGTTCCTCAGCACCTGGAACACCGTGATACTTGTCTTCACACCCAAGGCCAATGACTAAGTCGTCATAAGAAACAGATTCTTGATCTTGTAGGTAAATTAGTTTGCTTTCAATATCAATTTCTGTAATTTCCCCGTATTTAATCGATAAACGAGGGTGCTCTGGATACGTAACACGAACATGTTGGTCTGAAATTGTACCAGCTGCTAGAGCGTAGTATTCTGTTTTAAGGCAGTGGTATGGAACACGATCAATTAATGTGATTTGAACATTTTCTGGCAATTGGTTTGGCAATAGGCGTAATAAAACACGCATGTTTCCATAACCGCCACCTAGCAACACAAGATGTTTCATAATTCTGGTCTCCTTTTAGGTGATGTTCGGTCATATTTAGTTTGTAATCAATATTTTATAAAAATAATAAATATATCAAAATTCCATTAAAAAGTATACCAAATAAAATTGCCTTATCACAATGCTTTTATGAAATTTAACATTATTTTATTAGGTGAATCTGCTTAATCGCTCGTGCTGTTCCTATAGAATTGACGAGGAATATAAAAAGAGGTAGCCTAGGAATCATAGAGGTGAAATCATGAAACCAATTATCGAGTTTTGTATAAGTAACTTAGCAAGTGGTGCACAAGAAGCTAGAGCAATCCTCGACCGTGATCCCAATTTGGATATTGTTGAGTACGGGTGTCTTAGCTATTGTGGCAAATGCTTCATATCATTATATGCGTTAGTTAACGGAGAAGTCGTAACAGGAGAAGACCCTCAAAGTTTAGTTGAAAATATTTATAAACATCTGGATGAAAATCCAATGTTTTAATATTTAAAATTATCTATCTGAAAATAAAATGTTCTTTAAATAAAGGCTGTGTTAGCAACATTGTTTAACAGAGTCAATCCAAAAAACTAGGGTTGCCGTATCCCTAGTTTTTCACGTTAGCTAGATTTTAATTCTTGCTCTTTTGCTTTCATATCTTCACGTATATCAGACCATAACTCTTTAGCCATTTCAACCATTCTACGTTCATATTTTTCTTCTTTACGGTGAATGACTCGCGAAAGGTAAGTCATGGCTAGTTTGTCATCACCTAGTCTTCGATACAAATCTCCAATTAAATAAGCAATCTTAAGATCTGACATATCCGTATCTTGATAGTCACCATTCGAGTACGACTTTACGTACTCGGAAACGGCTAATTTCATAAATCGCAATTCCTGTGCACTGTTCTTCTCTTTACGATATATCCAAACAAGTCTCATATATAGACCGGCAAGAACGATATTTCTCTCTTTTTTTAGTGTTGCAGATACTATACCGAGCTTGTAGGCTTCAATTGCAGCAGCTGGTGTTCGTTTTTCACCATAGCTTCGGTTATTCCATTGAGATGAAATTGAATGCTTAATAGATTCTAGAGTGCTTGGAGCGAAATAGGTAGAGAATTCATCAGATACTGAAAACCCACACCCGGGGCACACACTCACATAGTATAAAAGAGGACTATTTTCCTCATCTGCATAATATGAGCAGAAGTCAGAATCTGAATGCAATGCACGAATGAAACGGGAACGTACTTTTTTTGTTGTGTAGTTGTGATCACACGCCATACATTTAACATTTTTATCAAAGAGTATGTCCATATGTTCCATGATAATCCTCCGTCCAAATTAACGAAATCCGTAATGTTTAGATATAATAAATATACTAAAAAATAGAAAATTACTCAATCTTTTTCCCTATATTGATCAGTGAGTAAATAGGACTATGGAAATGTTCTAGGTGATTGTATTAATGGAGAAAGAATTCTATAATGAAAGAATTAGGTTTTAATTCGGGATAGTGGGTGAATAGGTTGATACAAATTCCTTTTACAAAAATGCATGGTCTAGGGAATAACTATATTTATATAGATGTTTTCAAAACAAAATTGGAAGAAGAACTTCTACCAGAATTAGCAATAAAAGTATCTTCCGTTTATACAGGTATCGGATCAGATGGAATGATATTAATATGTCCTTCTGAAAAGGCACCTGTCATGATGAGGATATTTAATAACGACGGTTCTGAAGGGAAAAATTGTGGGAATGGACTTCGATGCGTTGCGAAATATGCATATGAAAATGGCATTGTGAATGATACAACTTTCTTAATTGAAACATTATCGGGTTTAGTGGAAGCAATGGTTCATGTGGAAGATAACTATGTTCATTCCGTTACGGTAAACATGGGTAAGCCGTACTTAGCAAGACACCAAATTCCAATGCTTGGTGATCAGGCTGTACAGGTAGTCGATGAACCATTTAACGTAAATGGAGAAAGCTATCAAATTACAGCAGTTTCAATGGGGAATCCGCATTGTATCATGTATGTAGATAATATTAATGAAGCACCAGTTACAACATTAGGTCCTAAAATTGAAAAGGATGAAAGGTTCCCAGAGAGTGTTAATGTAGAATTTGTTGAAGTCGCAAGTAGTAATGAGCTACATTTCCGCGTGTGGGAAAGAGGCTCTGGAGTGACACAAGCCTGTGGAACAGGAGCATGTGCAGCCGTAGTCGCATCAGTACTAAACGGTAAAACAAAAAAAGGCGAAGAAACAACGGTACATTTAGCAGGTGGTGATCTTCAAATCACGTGGTCAGAAGAAGGAGATGTCTTTATGACAGGACCTGCTGAAGTGATTTGCTCCGGAATGTATTATGTAAAATAATAAGCTTGATTGTTTGAGTACAAAGAAAAACCTTTGTATACTATATATAAGAAGTAAAAAGGAGGTGCTCTTATGATTACAATTTCAGAAGCAGCAGGCTACCAAATTAAAGACATGATGAAAGAAGAGGGGAATGATAACCTATTTTTACGTGTCGGTGTAAAAGGTGGAGGCTGTAGCGGACTTTCTTACGGAATCGGCTTTGATGAAGAAAAGAACGCAGATGATATTGAATTAGAGCAACATGGTATTAAAGTGATTATCGATCAAGAAAGTGCACCGATTTTAAAAGGTGTCGTAATAGATTTCAAGCAATCCATGATGGGTGGAGGCTTCACCATCGATAACCCGAATGCGATTGCTGGCTGTGGCTGTGGATCATCGTTTAGAACAGCTACCCGTGAAGGTACTCCTGAAGAATGTTAATATTCAAACCTTTTTGTAGGTAGCACACCTATTAAAAAGGTTTTTTGTTTGAGAGGAATATAGATGTATTTATCTCTTTTTTACACAAAAGTAATTATTGAAGCTCTTAACATTACAAGCTGGAATCATAAAATTCAATCTAAGCACTATTATGTAAAATAAACTATATAATTTCCCATCATTAAACTTGACCAATGTCCTGAATAATAAGTTTTCTCCATTAATATACATATAGTTGGATTAATAGTTGAAAAATAAAAGGAAAAAGAATAATATGTAATATGTATTTATAATATTTTATGACATTTTTCGCACAATTTTTTATTTTTGAAATAGTTAGTGAAAAGTATCACAATAATACAAAAAATAAAATGGATGTGATTTTTTTGAGAAAGCCAAAAATAGTAATCTTAGGTGCTGGCTACGGTGGAATTATGACAACCGTAAACTTACAAAAAAAACTTGGAGTTAACGAAGCTGACATTACGTTAGTTAACAACAACGACTATCATTACCAAACAACTTGGTTACATGAAAATGCAGCAGGTACACTTCATCATGACCGTTCTCGTATCCAAATTAACGACATTATTGACCGTTCAAAGGTAAACTTTGTTCAAGATACAGTATCCAAGATCATCCCTGAAGAAAGAAAAGTTATTTTAGACAATGGTGAGCTTACATATGATTACCTTGTTGTCGGTTTAGGATATGAATCTGAAACGTTCGGAATTAAAGGCCTAAAGGAAAATGCTTTTGCAATTGCAAACATTAGCTCTGCAAGACAAATTAAAGAGCATATTGAATATCAATTTGCAAAGTATTCAAATATGAGAGAAAAGAAAGACGAGCTAATCACAATTATCATTGGTGGTGCCGGATTTACTGGTATCGAATTAGTTGGGGAATTAGCAAACCGTATTCCTGAGCTTTGCCAGGAGTTTGATATCGACCGTGATAAAGTACGTGTTGTATGTGTTGAAGCAGCTCCAATGATTTTACCAGGTTTTGATCCTGAGCTTGTTGACTATGCAAGAAGCTACCTAGAGAGAAAAGGGATCGAATTCCGTATCGGAACGGCAATTAAAGAATGTACAACAGAAGGTATTATCGTAGCAAAAGATGATCAAGTTGAAGAGATTAAGGCTGGTACAGTAATCTGGGCTGCTGGTGTTCGTGGTAACGGGATTGTTGAAGAATCTGGATTTGAAGCAATGCGCGGACGTGTAAAGGTGGATCCTTATCTACGTGCTCCAGGTCATGATAATGTATTTATCGTTGGGGATTCATCTCTAATGATTAATCCTGAAAATGATCGTCCATACCCACCAACTGCTCAAATTGCGATGCAACAAGGTATTAATCTTGCGAGCAACTTAGCTGTATTAATTCGTGATTCTGGAAACCTAGAAGAATTCAAGCCAGACTTAAAAGGTACAGTATGTTCACTAGGACATGATGATGCGATTGGTGTTGTATTCGGTAAGAAGATTGTAGGATGGCAAGCAGCTTTCATGAAGAAAGTAATTGATAACCGTGCATTACTTCTAATCGGTGGACCAATGCTCGTACTTAAAAAAGGTAAATTTAATTTCCTATGATAACTAGAAAAGGCAAGGGATCAATTCCCTTGCCTTTTGATATATGAAACTAAACAAAAAGGTTGGTTGAAATTATGGGGAGTGAGAAAAGAGCAAACGTTTGGCTTGCTGTAGCAGGATTAGTCATTAATTCAAACGGAGAATGGCTGGTTGTGAAAAAGAAATATGGTGGATTAAAAGGAAAATGGTCCATTCCAGCAGGTTTTGTGAATGCCAATGAAACAATCGATGAAGCGGTTGTAAGAGAGGTAAAAGAAGAAACAGGCATCGACTGTATGGTAAAAGGCATAGTTGGAATTAGGTCTGGTGTCATAAAAGAAGAAATTAGTGATAACATGATTATTTTTACGCTCAAGCCAACAGCGACGTATTCCGTCACAGTACAAGAAAAAGAACTTGAGGAAGCCATATTCGTTAACCCAGAGCTGCTTAAACATGATCCAGATACATCAGTACTGTTAAAGTACTATATGGAGATGCTAGAAAATCAGCTAACAACCATTAATGACACCGTTAATCCTGGTGACATTTTTGGATACACATCCTATAAAATCTTTTATTGAGATTTTCATAATAATCGTCGTTCCAGTTGATTGTAGGAGGAACACAGGTGTATTCTCCTAAGCTGAGAAATAAAGCCTCCTTGCAGCGAAAAAATTAATAAATACCAACATTGAGAAAAAGTAAGAAAATAAGCAAAAAACAAAGATTATTCATTATGTATTCGCTTTCATTGTAAGATTATTAACAAAATTAACTCTTTCCTTTTTGTTCAATTCTTGATATATTATCAGAAAATTATAAATTATTAAACGAAAGGGAGAGAAGCGAAAATGAAAACTACATCTTATGATACAAAGGATTGTCCTTACTGCTCAGGAAAAGGTTATTTTCAATTACTTCTCGGGGGATCGGAAACATGTACTTGCTGCTTAGGTACTGGTAAAAAATAAAGCAGCAATAATGACAATAAAGTGAACGACGCGTAAGAGGATTGATTTAACACGAGGAATTCAGTACACTTATCAAAGAGATTAACAAGCCTTTGAATAAGTAGGCTTGTTTTGTACAGTGTGCTGGAGGTGAAGGGCAATGACAATGGGATTGCCTGTTTTATTAATATCTGTGCTCTTATTCTTTGTTTTGTTTTTCGGAATAGGATTTTTATTAAACATGCTTTTACGTGCTACATGGATTATGGCGATCATCTATCCAATCGTATGCATATTAATTGTGGATGAAGTTCGCTTCGTCGAATACTTTACAAATACAACAACTTCATTTTCACTTTTAGGTGATAAAATTTCAGCATTAGCAGTTGCCGATATTAGTATATTAGTTGCTGGGTTAATTGGTGCCATTTGTTCAGGCATCGTTATAAAAATGCTACGTTCAAGAGGATATCAAATGTTTTAAAGAAATTGTGGTCTTACGTGTAATACACGTAAGACCTTTTTATTTTGTCTGGAAAAACTTGAATAATTTATTCATAAAACGGCTGATTTTGGTAATGATAATGTGGTCCCATTTTATCCCTTTTCTAACCCACAGTGGATGAGGAAAACTCCCACTGATTGAAGTTTCACATTATCCATTGGTGCACGGATTTTTATTTCCATGAATAATTTCTCGGAAAATTGGAAATGAATAGATTCGTGAGAGGAGTGAAGGTATTTTAATGGATAGGATAAAAACATTATTAAAGAGAACGATCATGTCCGTTTTATTTTTATTAGCAATATTAGCAACATTTTCATCAATTTCAGGTGTACAAGCAGAGGAAAACACAGATCGGTACGACCATCCGTTTTATTCAGCATTTTATGATTATGTTCCAAGTCCGCCAGAGGAACTTTCTGAACGCAAAACAACATTAAGCTATAAAACGTTAAAAACAACGTCACCAACTGAAACATATATCTCATCAAGCTATGCATCTGCTACACCTCCAAGTCTTGAGGAAGCGGTAGATTGGACTCAATATCCTTCAGTGACTGTTACAGCTACTGGATATACTGCTGGGGTAGAATCGACGGGGAAATCACCTGATCATCCTTCTTATGGAATTACATATTCAGGTGTGAAAGTAAAACGTGATTTATATTCAACAATTGCTGCGGATAAGAGTGTATTTCCAATTGGCACAATTCTATTTATTCCAGGCTATGGATTTGGAGTTGTGGCTGATACAGGTGGAGCAATTAAAGGAAATAAATTAGACCTTTATTATGATACCGTTCAGGAAGTTTATGAAAAATGGGGAAAGAAAAAAGTAGAGGTTTATGTTATTGAAAAAGGTAATGGTAAACTAACTGAAGAAAAGTTAGTAAATTTAAATAATCAACAATCGATGCAAGTGTTTAGACAACAATATTTAGAAAAGACAAAAAGTTAAAGCGCTCAATATGAGCGCTTCAGACTGTAGACAAACTCGAATAATTTCGAGCTTTCTACAGTTTTTTACTATTTTATGATGTATTTCTATATAATTATCTGTTTTGATTTCCACTCCATGGCACTCGCTTTCCGAGGGGTGGGCGGTGAGCCTCCTCAGCGTTTCCGCCTGCGGGGTCTCACCTGTCCCACTGCTCCCGCAGGAGTCGAGTGCCATTCCGCTACAATCAGGTTTGTACAATCAAGGCTATCTTTTAACAGTTATACTTATAAAATAAAAGGATTCACACTACGTTTATTAGTGTCCTTAAAGGACAGATATTAAAATATATAACCACTACCAAGGAAGAATCAATATTTGACCATTCCTACTTACTGCAGAATTGAATGGTAAATTGGATACGAAAATGGTCCGAAATGCTCAAGGCTATTCCATTTTCATTAGCTTCAAAATTTATATCCATAATTTTGTACATATATAATGACTAATCATCACCTAATCCTGTTAGCTAACTAAGTCTATCTACTAATAATGGGTCTATCCCATCGTTATCAGGATAAATAGTTGGGTGGATTAAAGAGCCAAGTTTTTTTAGCCCTAACAATAATCTTGGTGATGGGCGGCAATATAAAGGCTCATCTAGTACGTGAATACGATTATGAATAATAGCATTCATAGAATCAGAACCGGGACGTTTCTTCACAAGTTCAGGCTTCATCTTATCTTGTTCAATTCCGACCCAAACAAGACCGATATGATCAGGATTCAGAGTTTGAATCTCTTCCCAATCTGTTTGATAGCTTGCAACCTGTTTATCTTCGAAAATATTACGAACTCCTGCAAGTGTGCTTATTTCTGTTAGCCAATTAATGCCTCCAGGAGTGAAGATAGGTTTTGGCCACCATTCCCAATAAAATGAAGGCTTGTTTACTATTTCTTTCGAGATCATTTTGTATGTAGTAATGAATTTTCGATAACGTTCTGCAACCTCTGCTGCTTTCAATCTTGTATTTGTATGTTCACCAACTAGCAGTATATCGTCTGCAATATCCTCTAACGATTGAGGGTTTAATATAATATGTGGAATGTTACGTCGTTCAAGTTCAGTAATATTTTTTTCCATCCCAGGAACGCTTAAAGAGGCTAGGACCAGATCAGGATTTAATTGCTCAACCTTATCCATATCAATCGAAAGATCAGGACCTAACTTTGGTAATTGGTGAACGGACTTTGGCCAATCGGAATAATCATCTACAGCGATTAGTGAGCTTTCAAGTCCTAAGTATGCTAGTAGCTCTGTATTACTAGGGCAAATAGATATTAACCTCAGGAAGCTCTCCCCCTTAATAAATAAGAAAATAAAGTAATAAAGTTAACAATACACCTGATAACCCGCCGAAGAATACTTCAATAGGCTGGTGACCTAATAGTTCCTTTAATTCTTTTCTCTTTTCTTGCTCTCCTTTTTCCGGCCAGTGCTTCGCTTCTTCCATAAATTTATGAAAGTCTGTTACAAGCTGATTCAGTACAGTCGCTTGCTCTCCTGCATGGCGACGCACTCCAGTTGCATCAAACATGACAATAATCGCGAACACTGCTGAAACGGCGAAGATTGGAGAATCTAAGCCTTGTTGCAATCCAATTCCAGTAGTAAGTGCTGTAACAGCTGCAGAGTGGGAACTTGGCATACCACCCGTGCTTGTTAACAGAGACCAATCTAGCCTTCGAGAAGCAATGAATTGAATGGGCACTTTCACAAACTGTGCAAAGAATATTGCGGCTAGAGCAGCCCATAATGGAAAGTTAGTAAGTAAACTCATGTTTGAATACGTCCTTTCTGACTAATTTGCTATGATGTAGGTAACGTTGTTTTTGGGAGGATAACCACATGGACTATCCGATGGAATACTATGAATACTTTATTAAATTTAATGAAGGTGATTACTACACCTGTCATGATTTACTTGAAGAAATGTGGCTGACTGATAAAGATAATCTATTTTTAAAAGGTCTGCTCCAAATGACAGTTGCTATTTATCATTATGAGTATGGTAACGTAAAAGGAGCAAGAGCGATGATGAATGTTGGACATCAATACTTACAAAAGTATCGTCCTCGTTACTGGGGGCTAGATTTAGAAAACGTGAATACATTTATCGAACAATGTCTCCACATTATACCACAACATATAGATCGAGTACCTTTTGAGTCTGTAAAAGAACTACCAATGCTTCCATCGATATATCTATATCTAGAGGATAATTAGATACTCGAAATAATTACAAGTTTTCTATATAATAGAATCAGTTACAATTTTGGAGGTGCTTTCATGTTCACAGTAAAAAATAACTTTTCAGTAAACGAAGCAAGTACTACGCTTGTTGTCGGATTATTTGAAAAAACAGCTTCATTTGAAGGAATTCTTGGAGACGTTAATTCTGCTTTAGGAGATTCATTAGCTACACTTGTCAAAGAGGGGGATGTTTCTGCTAAAAAAGGTGTTGTTTCAAAAGTACATACACTAGGGAAATTAGAAGCAAAGCGAATTTACTTCGTAGGATTAGGAAAAGAAAATCAATTTAGCTTCGAAACAGCAAGAAGCTCGTTTGGAAAGCTATTTAAAGCGTGTAAGAACGCGAAGCTAGAAGAAATTGAAATTGTACTTGATAGCTTTGTAACAGATAAAGTAGATGCTTCTGATGTTGCGCATGCATTAGGAGAAGCACTCCCACTTGCGACCTATAAATTTGCAGATTATAAGCAAAAATCAAATGAACCAACAAAGGAAATATCATCTGTCGTTGTTTATACAGAGCAAGATAAAGAAGAAGTAGATGCTAGCTTAACAGTTGGATATATTTACGGAAAAGGTACGAACAGTGCACGTACGTTAGTAAATACTCCAGCCAATATGTTAACTGCAACAGATTTAGCCCACTATGCAGTAGAGCTTGCGACAAAGTATGAACTAGAATACGAAATCTTAGACAAAGAAGAGATGGAAAACCTGGGAATGGGTGCTCTTCTTGCAGTCAATAAAGGCTCTGTAGAACCACCTAAAATGATAGTCATTAAGTATCAAGGAAAAGATGAGTGGACAGACGTAATCGGTTTAGTAGGAAAAGGGATTACGTATGATTCTGGTGGATACTCAATTAAGCCAAAGGATGGTTTAGTAGGAATGAAAACTGATATGGGAGGAGCAGCTGCAGTATTAGGTGCAATGGAAATTATTGCTGAACTAAAGCCAGAGCAAAACGTTGTCATGGTCATTCCTTCAACTGACAACATGATTAGCGGAAATGCATTTAAGCCAGATGATGTTGTAACTTCTATGAGCGGAAAAACTATTGAAATCTTAAATACAGATGCAGAGGGACGCTTAGCACTTGCAGATGCAGTAACCTATGCGAAACATCATGGTGCAAATTATATTGTTGACGTTGCAACACTAACTGGTGGAGTTATCATTGCTCTTGGAAACCATATCACGGGTGCTATGACAAACAACGAAGCACTATTTGAAAGAGTATTAGAAGCTTCAAATGAAGTTGGAGAAATGATTTGGAGATTGCCTATTACAGATAAATTTAAAGAGCGTGTAAGAAAAAGCAACGTTGCTGATTTAAATAACTCACCAGGTCGTGATGGTCACGCAATTTTTGCCGGATTATTTATCGGTGAGTTTGCAGAAGAAACACCTTGGGTACACTTAGACATTGCTGGAACGGCAACATCATCATCTGAATATGATCTAGGTCCATCTGGAGCTACAGGCGTTATGTCTAGAACACTTGCGACATTAGTTGAGCGATTTGGAGAAGAATAATACGTGAAGGACTGGTCTATGGACCAGTTCTTTTTTTGTGGTTTTATTTACAAAATATTGGTAATCGTCCGAGAACTAAACTAAGTCGTCCAAATAATTAACTAAGTCGCCCCAAAAAAATAAATTGTCGTCCAAAAAAATCTGAAACTCGTCTAAATACCTGAATCCTTCCCCTTTTGTAAACTGTATCCAATCTATTATCCCTTGTTGACACTATGAATCTACCATGATATTATTTTATCGCGTTAACATATTAGTGATTTAGCGAACTAAAGCAATTGAACATATACATCGTAGGAGGATTCATCATGAATGCAGTCGTAATAGCAGTACTAGTCATGCTTATTTTGAGCTTAGCTCGTTTAAATGTAGTTGTTTCATTAGTAATTGGTGCATTAATCGGAGGTGTAGTTGGAGGACTTGGATTGACTTCAACGATTGAAGTATTTAGCGCAGGATTAGGTAATAGTGCGGAGGTAGCTCTTAGTTATGCATTACTTGGCAGTTTCGCTGTTGCGATATCAAGAACAGGTTTACCAAAAGCATTAGTAAATGCTTCCCTTAAAATTGTGGGTAAGCAAGGAGATTCAAAGCGCAAGTCTTTATCAAAGGTAGCCATTATCTTAATTATTTTAATTATGTCGGTCTTTTCGCAAAACGTAATACCGATTCACATTGCATTTATTCCAATTTTAATTCCACCATTATTATTAGTATTTAATAAGTTACAACTAGACAGACGTTTAATCGCATCTGTTATCACATTTGGATTAGTAACACCATATATGTTGTTACCAACTGGATTTGGTGCCATTTTTCATGATATTGTTCAAACAAACATGGCAGAAAGTGGGCTTACAGTCGCAAGAGAGGATATCCCAATGGCGATGATTATTCCTTCTATTGGTATGGTAGTTGGTTTACTCATTGCAGTGTTCTTCTCATATCGCAAAAAAAAATCCTACACGGATATTGCCATTTCAGAAGATAATCAGAAAGAATCGTTTACATTAAAAGGCTTACTCTTTGCTGGGGTGGCTATTATTGCTTCCTTAGCTGTTCAATTAACAACAGACTCTATGATTATGGGTGCATTAGCAGGTATTGTAATTGTGGCATTAAGCGGGAAAGTGAAATGGAATGATACAGATACAGTTCTAACAAAAGGAATGAAAATGATGTCCTTTATCGGATTTGTGATGTTGGCGGCATCTGGATTTGCCAATGTTATGAAAGAAACAGGTCACGTTGAATTATTAGTAAACGAAGCTTCAGACTTGTTGAATGGTAACCAACAACTAGGTATACTTATGATGCTACTCGTAGGCTTATTAGTGACGATGGGAATTGGATCTTCCTTCTCAACGGTGCCAATTATCGCCACTATTTTCGTACCATTAAGTTTAGAACTTGGTTTAAGCCCATTGGCAACTATTGCGATTATTGGGACAGCAGGGGCATTAGGTGACGCAGGTTCACCAGCCTCTGATAGTACGTTAGGACCAACTTCGGGATTAAATGCAGATGGTCAGCACAATCACATTTGGGATACAACTGTGCCAACATTTATTCACTACAACATTCCATTAATTATCTTTGGTTGGATTGCAGCTATCATTTTATAAATTTTTTTGAGACTCATTTGGGTCTCTTTTTCTTTTTTATGTAGGATACTAGACATAAAAGGCGAAATTTATAGAAAGAGACCTTTTAAAAAGGTCAAACCTGACGAAGGATAGTTCTTTAATAATAAAAGGAGGTATCAAGATGTACTTTGGAAAAGAAAAAGCAAAGAAAAATGGTGATCGTGTACCGCCGAACCAAAATGTGACAACAACGTTCCCAGTATTACACCACGGTAATATACCTTTCTATAAGCAAGATCTTTCAGATTGGAATTTAAACATCTTTGGATTAGTAGAAAATCCGATAACATACTCCTTTACACATATTCAAAATTTGGCAGCTGTTACGATTAGCAATGATATACATTGTGTTACTGGCTGGTCTAAATTAGATACCGGATGGGAAGGTGTTTCGACACTAGAGGTTGTGAAGGCGGCAAAGCCTCTGCCTGAAGCGAAATATGTCATTCTTCATGCAGAGGAGGGCTGGACAACAAATCTTCCGGTACAAGACTTCTTGAAGGAGACAAGCTTACTCGCCTTTGCTCATGATGGAAAGCCACTCACGCCTGAGCACGGCTATCCACTACGAGCTGTAATTCCGCATCTCTACTTCTGGAAAAGTGCAAAGTGGCTTAGAGGGATTGAATTCACGAAGGAAGATCGAGCTGGTTTTTGGGAGAAGAACGGCTACCATATGTATGGAGATCCGTGGGAAGAACAAAGATTTAGTTTTGATTAATGGGGGGATCGGAACTGTTTGAGAACATTGAATATTTGAATTCAGGAACAAGTAAACAAAAGAAGGCTTACCATGTGATTCAATTGTTAGGAATCATGGACGAATTAGCGATTTATACCCCTGTTTTATGTGGGACTATTCCATTGGGAATTGACCTGCCCCAATCTGATTTAGATATTATTATGTATGTAAAAGATTTTCCATTGTTTGAAAGAAAGCTTCTTGACCAATTTAGTCATCATGAGAAATTTCGTCTCAAATCTACCATCATGCGAAATGAAAAAGTGATTAAAGCGAATTTTTACTATCAAGGCTTTGAATTCGAGTTATTTGGCCAAAACAAGCCTGTACATGAGCAGTATGCGTATTTACATATGGTGATTGAGCATAACCTGTTAGTAAAAAATCCAAAGTGGAAAGAAAAAGTGATTCAATTAAAGAAACAAGGATACAAAACAGAACCGGCTTTTTGTACATTATTGAATGTATCGGGTGATCCCTATGATCAATTAATTGAATATGGTGTGTTACAAGGATTTATTTAGAGGGGAAGGAATTGGGATGGCTAGTTTAATATTATTAGTATTATTAATTATTGGTGCTTTTATTTTAACAAGAAGAGGTAAGTCAAAAAGCGATTCCTTTATTCATTATAAGCCGTTTGATGCGATGATTAATGGTACGGGGGACCATTTTACGACAGAATCCGTGAATGATTCAAAGCATAATATACAATATGAAGAAAAAACAAAAGAGATAGAAAAGGAATTATAAGTATAAAGTGCTTTAAGATTTTTTCACCAACCACAGAAAGAATTTATAATGTAGTAATAAAAAATAAATTAAAAATGGATAGCTTAATGCAGAATACCATATTTTCCATTCATTGTATTTAATAAATCCAAATATATAAGCAGTAAACTCAAATACAACTGTTAGCAAAGTGAAGAATAAGACATAGAGGATTCTCCATTTTAACGGTTTATTAAAAGGATAAAAGTTCAGTAGTAGGATATTCGTACAAAAATATAGAACTACTTGTCCAATTAATGGAGGGATTTGGATTCCCGGCTTATCCAAAACATAAGTCTTATATTTTACTGCTAACACTGTATCAACAAGCAGACCGAACAATGTAGCGAATATAGATGTTGTATATAGTTCATACAGTTTAATTTTCTTAGGGATAAAAAAAGCTGCTACTACGATAAGTACGCTTGTCGTATAGATAAAAACAGTTTGTAATTCCAATTATCCACTCTCCTAATCGTGCGACATTTCTCCGATAATTCCTGTTTTACAAAAGTTTCCCCCTCCCTCTAAAGAACTATTCTATTTTAGTGGTGAAAAAAGACCGATTCCTACTGGATTCAGTCTATTATATTTCACTATGCTATTAACTTTAGCCCAATGGCCGAACTTATAATCATGGAGATGAACAGTATGCGCAGCCAGTCTTTCGCTTCTCCGTATAAAATCATACCAAAGATTGCCCCACCAGATGCGCCAATTCCTGTCCAAATTGCATAGGCTGTTCCCATCGGTAATGTTTTCATTGATAACGATAAAAATAAAAAGCTTCCTGCAAATCCAATGACTAACAAAATGATAGAGAAGACACTTTTTTCATGATGATATTTATTAATCATTGTTACACCAAACATTTCAAAGAGACCAGCGAGTAAAAGCATAAACCATGCCATTAGCTACCAACTCCTTCTGATGTCTCTTTTGTTACGAGTTTTAATCCAATCACTCCGACTAACAAGAGACCAATTAATAATAGTTTTACTATTTGAATCGGCTCATTGAAAAATATCATTTCAGATAGAACAGTCCCGGCTGTTCCTAACCCTACGAAAACAGCGTACACTGTTCCGACTGGTAATTTCTTACCGGCCATGATCATGACATAAAAGCTAACCGTAATTGCAAGAATGGTGCCAATCCACTCCCATGCGTTAGTTGCATGTTTTAAACCAATTACCCAACCAACCTCAAACAACGCAGCAACAACTACTGCGAACCAAGTTCTATTCAAAATTACTCACTCCTAAATTCAAATAAAAAAACCTAAGAAATCAAGTGTATGATCTCCCAGGCTTTTATCCTTCCGTGACACAGCAAAAGGCTGTGAGTTTTCTCTCGGACCAGTCCAAGCCAGCTTGCGGAACCCTAGAAAACATTTCAATATTAATTTACTTATTATAATTATTATTTCGGATTTCTTCAAGAGCGATGCGACTTATCTAATGAATAATATCAATAGCCTACGGTAAAATATTGAAATAGTAAAGCTTTGGGAGGTGTTTTCATGAGTGGACCACAACAGGAAATGTTCCGAGAAATGGTTGATAAACAGGAAAACTTAACAAATTTAGGAATAGATTATTGGATGAAATACTCACATTTTGGTACGTGGCAGTTTTGGGTGAACCTTTTGCTATTACTTGTTCCTATTCTTATTGTTTATTTAAAAATTGATCGAAAGGATATCTTTCGCATCGGCTTTTTTGGTTTTACAGTACATGTACTATTTGCTTATATAGACTCTTCAGGGATTCGATTAGGACTGTGGGGCTATCCATATCAAGTAATTCCATTTCTCCCTAGCTTCTCGCTAGACGCAGCTATTATTCCGGTGACCATTATGCTAATCTATCAGTGGACCATCCGAAATGGGAAGAACTTTTATTTCGTTTCAATCATTGCAGCTCTCGTTTTTGGCTTTGGTTTTAAACCTCTATTAGTTATGATTGGTCTATTTGAAAAATATAAATGGATTAATTACTTTTATATCTATTTAATTTACCAGTTGTTATTTTTGGTAGGCTATTGGTTAACAAAGATATTTCTAAGGCTTCATCTAAAAAGTAAGGAATCATAATTTTTGTTTAAATGGAAATGTATGAAAAAAGCTATTACATGGAAATAATATAAAGGCACGGTCGAAAGATGTGTATTTTTATTATTAGGAGGCAACAAAGAGATGGAACGCGGTAAAGTAAAATGGTTTAACAGTGAAAAAGGTTTTGGATTTATTGAGCGTGAAGGCGGAGAAGATGTATTCGTTCACTTCTCAGCAATTCAAGGTGAAGGATTTAAGTCCCTTGATGAAGGTCAAGAAGTAACGTTTGAGATTGAAAACGGACAACGTGGACCTCAAGCAACTAACGTTCATAAAGCTTAAATAAGCGAAAATTAATGTTTTTCACTAATAAAAACAGACTGTAATATCTAAATTAGATATTATTAGTCTGTTTTTTTATGTCTTTATTTAGGAGGTTATTTTAATAATTTATCGAACAATAACTCTTAGTTAGGAGTGATAGAAGTGAACATAAAAGGGATCAATCATTTGCTATATTCAGTAACTGATTTAGAACATTCAATTAAGTTTTATGAGAACGTTTTTGGTGCAAAGCTTTTGGTTAAGGGGAACAATACAGCTTATTTGGATTTAGCAGGGATATGGCTAGCACTGAATGTTGAAAAAGATATTCCACGTAATGAAATACACGCTTCCTACACACATCTTGCGTTTTCAATAGAGGATGAAGAATTTAATGAATTCTATCAGAATTTAATAAAATTAAATGTAACTATTTTAAATGGACGCAATCGCGATGCACGTGATAAACGCTCTATTTATTTTACAGATCCAGATGGCCATAAGTTCGAATTCCACACAGGTACCCTAATTGATCGAATACGTTACTATAAACATGAAAAGCTACATATGGAGTTTTATGATTGATTACGTCTTTCGATACGAAGTAGTATTTGCAATACAGCTTTTACAAATAAGCCTAATAAGATGTAGCAAGGAAAGGAGTACCAATGCTCCCACTTGTTCGGCAAATAAATATCTAACCATATGAATATAGGTTCGGCAATAAAGGATGCAACGGCAGAAAAAAGAGTCATGGCTATAACAAAGCTCTTCCAGGTTCGGAAGGTTTGATAAATAAGCATATAGAAAACAGGAAGAATGCAATAATCCACAGGGTTCAAACGTGGTATTAGCTTGAAAAATTGATACTTATAGCTCCATAACTGCAGCTCCACACCTAGGTCATCAAGAAATACAGCAAGCATGCTAATAATGGAACCATAAAGAAGAGTCTCGATCATCGCTTTTCTTTTTACTAGTAAGAAAAAAATAATCCAAGGTAAAACGATAAACAGGGCTAAAAGCCACCATTGAAAGGTAAATAAAATTTCATGAATGAAATACTCCATTCTAAGTTCCGCTAAGTGTCGGTCAACCATTTTCACGTCTTCAAACGATGGATGCTTCATATACTTAACTCCTTATGAGTTGGAATAAGAGTGCATTTAGTTAGGTAATGACGACCATCTCTTGTATCATATTAGTATGTAACAAAACGAACCTTTTACTCTCGTTGTCCAAAATCAGAGGGCTCAAAAGGTAGCCCTCCCAATTAGATATCCGGTAAATTATCTACCTAAAAGTGCCCTAATTGCTTTGTATAGAATTACGAGCGCAAATATTAAAACAATAACAAACACGATTGGTGCAATAAATGTCATTAGAGTAGCTAAAAAAGGTACGGATGCGACTGCAGATGTCGGTAAAAAAAGTAATGCAAGACCAGCAAGAACGGCTGCCAAAAATAAGAAGATTAATTCCATAAATCTCCCTCCTTTCATTAATAATATATGAAAGAATGTTGCCGTTGGTAAGGATGGATTAGCCCTTTTTAGTAGGATAATAGAGCGAATTTTCACTTTGTATAATAGTTGTTTAGGGCTATTGTCACGAGTTTGAGTAAGGAGAGATTGTATGAATAAGGATTGGTATTTAGATATTCCCACTCTAGAAACGGAGCATTATCGATTACGTGGAATGACAGAAGCAGATGCACCACTTCTGTTTGCATTTATGTCTGACAAAGATACGATGAAATACATTACTCCCAATCCAGTACAGACAACAGAAGAACTAAAAGAGTCTATTGAGTCTAGCATTCAAAACTTCTACATGCAAAAAGAATTGCCCTGGGTAATTGTCCATAAGCAAAATGAAGAGATCATCGGAATGTTTAGATTTCATAAACTGAATTTATGGCATCAAAAAACAGAAATGGGAGTAGTGATTCGAAAGGAATATCAACGAACAGGCGTAATGACTGAAATATTAACGATGATGCTTTCTTTTGGTTTTACTACTCTTGGCTTAAATCGAATTGTGGGGGATATTTTCGCTGAAAATAAAGGCTCCCAAAAGTTACTCACTACTTTTGGATTTCATCAAGATGGTGTCTTGAGACAAACTGATTTTGATGGTGTTAACTTTCATGATACGGTTGTCTATTCGATGCTGAAAGAAGAATTTGAAAGAAAACAAACGATACATTTATTGAAAGAGGCACTTGAACATAGTTGGTCTCTTCAATCTAGTTCAAAGTGGACAGTAGATAATCCGGCATGTGGACAATGTGGTGTGACTTCTCTAGTTGTTCATGATTATTTAGGTGGGGATATAGCGAAAACGAGGGTAGACGGCCATTGGCACTTTTTTAATATATTAAATGGATCACGTCATGATTTTACGGGCTCACAATTTGCTGTGCTACCTCACTATGATGATGTACCAAGTTCAAGAGAGGAAGCCTACTTAGACACAAATGAAAGTCAATATACATATTTAAAACAAGCCGTAAAAGAATATATAGATAAGAGGAATTAAAGAGGTAAACGAAATGGCTACAATATTACTCGATATGGATTCAGTTATCTGTGATTTAATGACTGATTGGCATAAAAAATATAATGAAGAGTATCAAGATTCACTTACTGTTGAAAATTTAAAATGCTGGAAATCTGAAAAGTACGTAAAGCCTGAGTGTGGTATGAAAATTTATGATTACTTAACAGAACCAGGTTTATTTCTGAATCTTAAACCTCTTCCGAATGCGAAGGAAGTCATTGAACGATTATCTCAAAAACATGAGCTACTCATCGTAACGAGCAGTGTTTCAACAGCTTTTGCAGAAAAAGAGCTTTGGATCAACGAACATCTACCTATTATTGGGAAGGAAAATATGATTTTTACTCACAAAAAAGATAAAGTCTGTGGTGATTTATTGTTCGATGATGCACCTCATAACTTACATTCGTTTCAAGCAACAGGCAGAATTGCGATCGCAATGGATTATCCATATAACAGAATGGTTAATGTTCCTAGAGTGAAAAATTGGCTCGAGTTTGAGAGAGGAATCATAGAGAATTGGTGGGGAATAAAACAGTGAAAGTAAATGTTCTGATTGTTGGTGGTGGTCCAGCGGGAATTTCAGCATCTATTTGGTGTAAACGGCTAGATATATCACACTTACTTATCGAAAAAGATTCACAGCTTGGTGGTCAACTTTCACAAATTAAAAATAAAATTATGGATTATCCAGGCTTTTATGGTTTAACAGGTAGTGAACTATTAGAGCACTTTTTTACTCACTTGAATGATATTAAGAGCAACTATTTGTGCAATACCGAAATCAAAATTTTTGATATCGAGAAAAAGCATATGACGATTATGACTAAAGGTGGAGAGATTCAAGTTCAATTTGATTACGTTATATTTGCAACTGGTGCTAGCCTTAGAACTCTAGGTGTCCCCGGTGAAGAAGAAATGGTAAAGAGAGGGGAAGTTTACTCTGCGTCAAAAGATCACCACTTGTTTGTAAATAAAAAAGTAGCGATCATCGGTGGAGGAGACAGAGCGTTTGAAGGAGCGTTATTGTTAGCAAATGCTGGTGCATATGTAACGTTAATACATCGTTCAACGATGTTTCGGGCAAGAAAGGAATATATTGTCCCAGTTCAAGAACATCCTCGGATTTCCTTATTGGTAAACACTGAGGTTCTCAAAATCAGTGGAGAGAATGAAACGAGAGGGATCATTGTTCAATCAAAAGGAAGTAATCCTTATCAACTAGATACAGATGCTGTTTTAGTCAGGGTTGGTATTCAACCGAATAGTGAACAAATAAAAGGAATTGTTTTAACTAATCGAGAAGGCTATGTTATTACCGATGAATATGGAAAGACAAGCCATGACAATATATATGCAATTGGTGATCTATGTAACAAGCCGGAGTATACAAGTATTTCAACATCTGTAGGTCAAGGGATGGTAACAACAAAGAATATTTCTCTTCTATTAGAAAAACAAGTTTAACGACATACTAAACATATCATTATAGAGGAGGGATTTTCATGAGTGACAACAAGAATAAATCAACGTTAGACGATGCTAGAACTGCGAGTATCGTTGGGGCAAGAGAAGACATCATTCATGTGAGTGAATATGCAGAAGGTTATGATTTACGTGCTCATGCAGCATTAGATGGCATTAAACAAAAAGTAGATGAGAATGGTAACACATAAACAAAAGCGAGCAATTGCTCGCTTTTTCATATGGAATTCCTATCTTCGATGTTCAACTAGGTCAATCGTTCCTAGAACGACATGTGCTAATCCAAAGCCAACGATTGTGTTTGAAAGCATTGGACTTACGTTCCGATTTTGTTTAAGTGCAAAACCTGTTGCAGTAACCGCAGTACCTAAGACAGTTGGAATTAAACCTTCTCGAACATTCATGTAAGTCCCTCCTAGTAGGTGATGGAATTCTTCTTTAGCATATCCAACCACTAGTAGCCTAAAGCAGGATTTTGTATGAAAAAAGGAGAAATAATGTAAATAAAGATTAGGAGGACTTCCCGAATGAAAACAGAAAACACATTAATTGAAACACTTGGAATTAAGATTACGGAAATAAAAGAAGGCAGAGTAGTCGCAACAATGCCAGTTGACGGAAGGACACATCAACCGTTTGGAGTACTTCACGGAGGAGCGTCTGTTGCATTAGCGGAAACAGTAGCAAGCTTCGGTTCTTATTACTTAGTTGATCAAGAAACAGAAAGCTGTGCCGGACTAGAAATTAATGCAAACCATATAAAAGCAAAACGCGAAGGAACAGTCACTGCCATTGCAACAATTTTACATAAAGGACGTACGACAATGGTATGGGATATAAAAATTGTCGATGAAGAACAAAATCTTATTTGTATCTCAAGGTGTACAGTAGCTGTTATTAAACTGAAAAAATAACTGGAGGATTTACCTCCAGTTATTTTTATGCCGTAAGGGACTCACGTTTATCGTTAGGAGCTTTTTTCATAATTGTCCATAATAGGAGGGCTGCCACAATAAACAATAAGCCAGTAATTAAAAATACACTAGATATTCCAAACAAACTAGCTAATATACCACCTAGTGAAGGACCAATGACATTACCAAGAAAACGGAAGCTCACATTATATCCGAGTACTTCACCTTGCATCGCTTGTGGTGCTTGCATTCGAATAAATGCAGTCATACAAGGAATAATGCCTCCAAGAGACATTCCTAGGAAGAAACGTAAGATAACCAGCTGCCAAAGTGATGACACGAAGGCCTGTGGAATAAAGAAAGTAGCCGATAAAACAAGTAATAATAGAACGACTTTTTCATAACCAATTCTATCTCCGAGGTTTCCCCAACGTCTTGTAGCCAGTAAATTTCCCAGTCCTGTAACTGAAAACGCTAAACCAGATAATAATGCAACAGTTGTCCCAGCATTTAATTCCTTTACGTAAAGAGCGAGAATCGGCTGAATGCTAAAATTTGCGGTTTGAATTAGAAAGGATAATACCATTGACATGATTAATAACGGTGAACTCATAATTTGGGAGAAAACATCTTTTCGTGTGAACGTCTTTTTTAGTTGAATGGCTGTTTTCTTTTCTTCCTTCACAAATAGGGTAACGAGAAGAGCTGCACCGGCAATAAAAAGGGAAGTAACAATAAAGGTATACTCAAAACCAACAACATCAACGATTAACCCACCAATTAATGGACCTAACAATCCACCAGAAACGGTACCTGTTTGAAGTGTTGCGAGTGTTTTACCGACAGTTTCCTTAGGTGTTTGTGAAGAAATAAAGGCAATTGAAGTGGGGATAAAGCCTGTTACAATTCCCATAAACATACGTAAGAAAAATAATTGCTCTACGCTTTGTGCAAATCCCATTAAAAAGATGCTAATAGAGATTCCAAAACCGGTAATCATTAAGATCTTCTTATAACCATAACGGTCACTAATTCTCCCCCAAATCGGTGAGAAGAAGAGGGCTGTTAAAAACGTAATGCTAAATACAAATCCAGACCAACGTTGAACAAAATCACTTGAAAAGTTACCAAAAGTCTCAATGTAAATAGATAAAAAGGGAAGGATCATTGTGGCACTTGCTGCGACAAAGAAGTTAGCAGTCCACATAATCATAAGATTTTTCTTTAACAGTTGAATGATACACACCTTCTGTCTAAATTATTTCGCCTTACTAAATTTTAGTAAACCTCAATAATTATATCAAGTCTTTTGCTCTCTATATTCTGTCCAGAAAATAAAAAAACACCTTTTAAGCAAGGTGTACGAATAAAGTATAATACATGAGATTATAGCTTATATTCCTTTTCCAAGGTTTCAACTTTCTCCAAGCATAGAGTTGCCCATTCAGATTGTTCACTATCTAAATCGCAACGTAGTTTACGAAGTGAATCTGTTAAAGATATTTTATAATTAGGAATTTCACCTTCATATGGTTTTACCATACCTTTTAAAATGTTCGTTTGCTCATGTTCTGCGAGAGCCTTCCGTTCATGAAAAAATCCCATACCCACTTGCTTCGGATTATGAAGGTCTCCTTGAGCTGGGTGTTTTAGCACAGCTTTCACCTTCACGAGATAATGTTCAGGTCGAACGTTTGTGATTTCTCCAATATATACTCCTGTTTTATACGGTGCTCTGACAATGTCACCAATTTGTAATGACTCTGACATAACATTTCATCCTTCCCTCATTGATTCATTCTACTCTTCATAGTACCATAAGGGACAAGAAGTCAAAATTTTTGAGTACTTTTGTTAGGAGTGTAAACAGTAATGAAATTAAAACTAAATGTTATCGCACTACTATTCGTTTTACTTTTAAGTGCTTGTGGAACAGGAAATGATGAAACCTCAGGTACAAAGGAAGAAAAGGACGAGCCAGTGGAAGAATCATTAGACGAAACTAAAGAAACCATTGATGTTGAAGCACTTCGTCAACTATCAGATGAAAAAAGTGAAGATTACCCTACAGTTGAGCTTGTAACTTCTATGGGTTCAATCACTATTGAGTTATACCCAGATGTAGCACCGAAGGCAGTAGAGAACTTTATAACTCATGGTAAAGAGGGTTATTACGAAGGAGTTACCTTTCACCGCATTTTAAAAGACTTTATGATTCAAGGTGGAGATCCTGATGGAACAGGAATGGGTGGAGAAAGTATTTACGGCAGTGATTTTGAAGATGAATTTTCACCTAAGGTTATGCACTTTAGAGGAGCATTAGCGATGGCAAATTCAGGAGCAAATACGAACGGAAGTCAATTTTTTATCGTTCAAAATCCAACGATTGATGAAAACCTTCAAGCTCAAATGAAGGAAGCTCAATTCCCAGAAGAGCTTATAAAGGCGTATGCTGAACAGGGTGGAACACCATGGTTAGATTTTAAGCATACTGTATTTGGTCAAGTCATAGAAGGTATGAACGTTGTTGACCAAATAGCAGCTGTTGAAGTGGATGCCCAAGGTAAGCCAAAACAGCCAGTAACGATTGAAAAGGTTAATGTGAAGGAGTAACAACTATGTTAATAGCACCTCAAGTGTTTGGGTTATTTTTATATTTTCCTGAAGATAAATCTGAGTATATTCCAGCAGCTTTCTCTTTTTTAATTTTTATGATGTTGGCTGTTCTTGTGTTTCGATTAATTATTAAAGCATCGAAGAAAGAATTAGAAAAGGCAAAAGAAGTAGAAGAGAAAATGAGAAAGTACAATGAAGAGAACAAATAACCGGGGTTGACCTCGGTTATTTTTTTGTCTTGTTTAGGTAATTGCTCCAATAAAAGGGTAATAGTTGTCGTTTAATCAATTTGAGATTTGGTTAAGCTACGAGATATGAGACTTTTAGAGGAGGATTTGCATGAAAAGGTTGCTATTGTTGTCACTTCTGCTTCTCATGAGTGGATGCGGAGAGTATACACCAACTAAAATCATGATTGATATTAAAAATCCAGATGGCGATACAATGGGGACGGCAACGCTTCAAGAAAAGGCAACAGGTTTAAGTGTTGGATTAGACTTGAAGGGGTTAGAACCGGGTCCACATGCAATTCATTTTCACCAAACAGGAAAATGCGAGCCACCTGACTATGAATCTGCAGGGGAACATTATAATCCAGAAGACAAAGACCATGGCTTATTAAATCCAGAAGGTTCTCACGCAGGTGACTTACCGAATATAATTGCAGAGTCAGATGGTACCGTTTTAGTTGAGCTAATGGCGCCAGGTGTTACACTTAAAGAAGGAAAGACTTCATTATTTATTAAAGAAGGTACTTCACTAGTTATTCACGAAAAGGCTGACGACGGTATGAGTCAACCAGCAGGAAACGGTGGAAAACGAATCGCTTGCGGTGTGATCAGTCTTGAAGAGCAAATGAATAAAGATAAGAAAAAAGAAAAAGTTGTAGATATTGATCAGCGCAAGAAAGAGGAAGGGAAATAGAGGCAGGTCCAAAAGTATTTTCGGCGAAGAAAAATCCGAACAATCATCTCAAATTCGTTTATAGGATTTGAATGAGTTCGGATTTATTTATTTATTTATTTGTTTTGTTAGAGACTACGTTTTGTTTTAAGTATGTTCTAGCTGTTAATTGGAGTGCAAGACGAAGACTCCTGCGGGAGAAGCGAGTTAGGTGAGACCCCGCAGGGAGGAACGACAGAGGAGGCTCACCAACCGCCCGCGGAAAGCGAAGTCTTGCGCGGAAATTAACAGCTGTATTAAAAGCCTATCTAATTTGAAATCGTTCGTCTTTAAAGTATCGTGATTTAGTTTTGTCCTAGCCTCTTTTTTGAATTGCGTATTTATTATAATTCCTAGACGTTTCCTTTAAATCCCTTCAGAATAGCAATATTTCCTACAAATCAAATTCCACTTGTCAGTTTGTGTGTTTCCTATAAAATAAGATTATAGTGAAAATTAGAAGTATAATAGGTGATAACAATAATGAATACATTAAATATTAAATTGTACGATTTTTTACTAGAATGGGACCCATTCGGGATCGGTGCAGATAATTATGACCCTGAGTTTGCAGATATTATTGGAGCAGTCAACTTTCTTGATCATGAAGAAGAGCTAGCGAAAAAAATCCAAGGTATTTTTGAATTCTCGTTTGAGCGTACATTATCAATGGACCTTTGCTTAGAAAAAGCAAAACAACTACTACAGATTAAAGATGAAGACGACTCGTGCATGATCAATTAGGGATGTCTTTGCATAGGGCGAGCAAAACGTTTACGAATTGAGCCTTATTTAAAAACAACTGGAGTGTTCACTTTCTCCAGTTATTTATATAAATTGCAATATTTGTTCTTTAATATGATGAGGTCTTTCTTCCGGGAGTAAATGCCCGGTTTTTTCGAGCGTAATTAACTCGGAATACTTGAGATCACGATGCAATCGTTCACCAACTGATAGAGGAACCACTTTATCCTCACGTCCCCAAATAAGAAGGATTTTTGTATCAATGGACTGAAGTTCGTTAGCAGGTAAATCTCCTTCACGATGTCGTATGAATCTCGTCATTGCTGTGAAAATTTCATCATTGTAAAACGGTTCTTCATATCCTGTCTTCATTTCATCATCAATCATCGAATGATCATACACCACGTTTATTAAGCTATGCATGACGCCTTGTTTTGCCAATTTCCTCTTTAACACGAGCGAGAAAAATGGAATATAGGAAGATAAGATAAGCGCCTGTTTGGCACGTTCTAAATATCCAGAACTACATAACAATACCATCCTACGAACTAAATCAGGTCGCAACTTAGCGATGTTTAAGGAAATTTGTCCACCCATCGAATGCCCGACAAGAATAATTTCCTTAATATCAAGGATCGAGAGAAGCTCAATTACAACGCTTGCTAAATTTTGATAGGAATAAATAAAATCTTTTGATTTTCCACTTTTACCAAAGGGAGGGAGATCTACAGCAACCACGCGATACTCCTTTGCCAAAAGAGGTACGAGTCTTCTGAAGCTAAAGGTTGATGAAAGGAAACCATGTATTAACACAATGGTAGGCTTCAAATTACTTGCTTCCTTATGATACAACTCGTAATGGATTGGTATCCCTTGAATGGTAATGGTGAATTCGTTGTTCTTTTCGAATGTCATCGCTCTTCACTCCAACCATTATTTACGTATTATCATACCCAAAAAGTTCAATTTTGTTCATAAAAAAATGGACAAGTTTACACTTGTCCTAAAAAGGGGGAATACTAGAAAGCCTTATATGTATACTATTTCCATATTTTTTATCGTGTAAACATTTTTTTTATTATTTTTTGAAACAATTGTAACGATTGCTTCGTTTCATAAGCAAGAGAAAGGGGTTGACGGGCGTGGAGGAAGAATTAATAAGGAAAGCACAGCAAGGAAACACTGCAAGTTTTCAGCAACTAGTTGAACAATACTATCCTGTCGTTGAACGGTTTGCCTATCAATTAGGAAACCGCAGGGATGAAATAGATGATATTACGCAAGAAGTATTTATCCGAGTCTATCGATTTTTAGATCAGTTCTCAAAGGCGAAATTCTCAACATGGCTGTATAAAATTACGTTAAATGTAACGCGAGACATGGCACGGAAAAAGGTACAAAACGAAAGAAAGCTATTTAAGATTCAGTTAGAACGCGAAGTATATCCAGAAGTAGAAGCTTCTATTTTGCAAAGTGAAGAAGACCGAATCCTACACATTAGCATACAACGATTGAATGAGAAATACAGTGTGCCGATTATCCTCTACTACTTTCATGATAAAAAGTATGACGAAATCGCAGAGATACTATCCATTAGCTTATCTTCAGTAAAAACGAGATTGTTAAGAGGAAAGTCGATGTTAAAACAAATCATGGAAGAGGAAGAAAGAAAGGGGGGCAATGGGAATGGATAAGCTAGAACAACGATTAAACCAACTAAAAAATAGCTATGAAGAAATCCCAACCGCAAGTAATCCGGCCAAAATTATGGAGCAAATTAAGAAAACTAAGCAAAAGCAAAAGAAAAAATGGGTAACACAACTACCATACGTTGCAAGCTTTATCGGCGTACTCATTATCGGATCGCTCCTTGCTGTTCAGATGTTATCATCACAAGGTACGAATCAAGGTGATGGAGAAAAGAAACCGGAAGAAAAACCACCTGTAACGAATGAACAGAAAGTCACGAAGGAACAGATAGCGGAAAAGCAAAAAATACTCGTAGCATACTACGATGAATTACTGTCTACTTCCTATGAACACCCAATTGTGGAAATTAAAAATTTAGAGGAATTACCGTACATTCGAGAAACGAAGGAATTCATTGAAGAAGTAGGTGAACCGGAGTATAAAAAATATAAAAATGAAAAAGACCTGGAACAATCGTACGAAGAATATATGGCGTTTGTTAAAGATCGATTCGAAATGCCTAAAACTGACTTAGGGCAGTTGGAGACTAGTAATAAAGAGGATCTATCATCTGATGTAATGGATATCATGCGAAAACAAGAGGAATTAAAAGTACATTTTCAGAAAGAATTAACTGCATTTGCTATTTCAGGTGAGATACTCAAAATTAGCCAAGATTTTTTTGAACAAAAGGAAAAACTTCTTTCTGTTAGCGGAATTGAAAACCAAGAATTGAAAGAGTTTGCTCAATATTTAAAAGATAATGGGTATACATTAATTGATATAGAAGGGCAGCATGAGGTAGAGATAAACTTCCAAAGCATCCTTGATTTATATGGGGGCAAGATAGATCAAGATGTTAAAGATTTTATTAATATAAATAGTTCAAGACTTGCAATTGATGGTGGACTTTCGAAAAACTGGGATATAATTGCTGAAAAAATAATTATTCTAGAAGAGAGTAGAAAGAATTATAAAGGTTCGAGTAAGGTTCTTATGGATAATTTATTTAACGAGTATTTTAATTTCTACTTTAATGGGAATGTGAGTAAACCTGCATTCTTAAATGATGGTTATCTTGACCCTGAATTAAAAGAAAGTTATCAAAAGTTCTTAAATGAGAAAGATCCTGATACAGAAGCTTATAAAAAGGTTGAAAATTACTATAATAGTCTTAAAGAAGCTGAGTTTCATAAAAGTGCTATTGAGTAATATATAAATGTTCTTACTGTAATCGATTGTTACTTTTTAACTAAATTTTGAGCAAAAGTGAATTGAAGCGTAAGTCACTTGACTCCTGCGGGAAGAAGAGAAAAGGTGGAGACCCCACAGGCGAAGCCGAGGAGGCTCCACTTTCTCCCCGCGGAAAGCAAGTGACTGCAGCGGAAAGGAACGGTCTCAGTTCAGAATAGAAAAAACAATCATTTAGTAAAGAACCCTATTAATAAATAAGAAAGGACGGCCAAAAGCCGTCCTTTTTGATTAAATAACATTACTATGATATAATTTTATATTGCGTATATAAAGTGATAGAAAATAAAACATATAGGAGTGTTTCGGATGTCAGAAAAAATCGAAGTAGGTAGTGTATTAACAGGTAAGGTAACAGGAATTCAAGCTTATGGTGCGTTTGTTGCGTTAAATGAAACGACTCAAGGTCTTGTTCATATTTCAGAAATTAAGCATGGTTTCGTAAAGGACGTTAGCGAACATTTATCTGTTGGGGACGAGGTAAATGTAAAAGTTCTTTCTATTAACGAAGAAAAAGGGAAGATTAGTCTTTCTATCCGTGCTACAGAAAAAGCACCAGAAAAAGCTCCACTTCAAAAGATCATGAATAAAAAGAGTGAGAAGTCTGATACAGAACTACAAGGCTTCAACACATTAAAAGACAAGCTTGAAGAGTGGATTGAACAATCTAACGGCCGTGAAAACTTATTAAAGAAATAATCACTAATAGAAAAAAGGTAGGGAATCTTCCCTACCTTTTTCTTATGCAGAATTAACGTGTTGCTCTTGGTTCTGCAGATGTTTCCATCTCTTTCCAAGGCTTGAATAATAGTCCTAAGTTGATTAAACCAGCAATCCCAACTAATCCGTAAATGATACGTGATAATGCTGAATCTTGTCCACCAAAGATCGCAGCAACTAGGTCAAATTGGAAGAAGCCAATTAGTCCCCAGTTAATCGCACCGATTATTGTTAGAGCTAACGCAAGACGTTGAATTGTACTCACTACGTTTCCCTCCTTATTATTAAAATAACTACATTTTTAGCATGAGTACATTTCAATGAAATTATGCATACTGCTATAAGGAGTCATGTTTCTTTACAATCGCTACACCTGTGATACATAATGAGAAATGACCAAATCATGAGGAGGTAATGAATCATGGAACAGTTTACATTTTATAATCCAACCAAGCTTATATTCGGAAAAGATACGTTATCACATCTTCAAACAGAAATACCTACATACGGTAAAAAAGTATTAGTAGTATATGGTGGAGGCAGCATTAAGCGTAGCGGCCTATATGATAAAGTGATGAAAGAGCTACAAGAAATAAATGCAGAAGTTCACGAGCTTGGTGGTGTTGAACCAAATCCGAGATTAACGACTGCTCAAAAAGGTATTGAAATTTGTAAAGCAGAAGGAATAGATTTTCTTCTAGCAGTTGGTGGTGGAAGTGTCATCGACTGTACGAAATTAATCTCAGCTGGTAGCAAGTACGATGGAGATGCATGGAATCTTGTTCTTAGAAAGGCTGAAGTAAAAGAGGCTTTACCATTTGGAACAGTTTTAACATTAGCTGCAACGGGTTCTGAAATGAACTCAGGCTCTGTCATTACAAACTGGGAAACAAATGAAAAGTATGGCTGGGGCAGTCCACTTACATTCCCTAAGTTTTCAATTCTTGATCCAACGAATACGTTTACTGTGCCTCAAAATCAAACCATTTATGGAATTGTAGATATGATGTCACACGTATTCGAACAGTATTTCCACAATGTAACGAACACTCCACTTCAAGATCGTTTATGTGAAGGAACATTGCGCACTGTAATGGAGGTAGCACCAAAATTAGTTAATGATTTAGAAAACTATGAATACCGTGAGACAATTCTATACAGTGGTACAATTGCCTTAAATGGAATGCTGCAAATGGGGTACCGAGGAGACTGGGCAACTCACAATATTGAGCATGCTGTTTCTGCCGTATACGATATTCCTCACGGTGGTGGATTAGCGATTCTTTTCCCAAATTGGATGAAGCATACATTGGATACAAACGTTGCTCGTTTTAAGCAATTAGCAGTTCGAGTATTTGATGTAAATCCAGACGGAAAGTCTGACAGAGAAGTAGCTCTAGAAGGAATTGAAAAGCTACGCAGCTTCTGGAACAGCATCGGAGCTCCATCTCGTTTAGCGGATTATGATATTGATGATGAAAAGCTTGAATTAATGGCAGACAAAGCAATGGCCCGCGGCGAATACGGTAACTTCCAAAAATTAAATAGAGAAGATACGTTAGCGATTTATCGCGCTTCACTATAAACTAAGGTAGCACTTCAACTTGAAGTGCTATTTTTTTTTGTGAAAATAATAGCGAATAGCGAAATTCATTTAAAACGCGAGAAAAATTAAAAAGCGAAAATAATAATCTAATCACACGAAAAATACATGAGATTGATCCAAAACTCATTTTTTGGTATGAAATTTAACTTAATTTCCAATGTATCCGTTTACAAAATTCCACCCTTCTTGATTTGCTATCATGAATTCGATAAAGTGAAAGAGGCAAGACTGTTTAATAGAGGAGGCTTATAAAATGAGTCATATCAAATTTGATTATTCAAAGGCGTTATCGTTTTTTGGAGAGCATGAACTTACATATTTACGTGATGCAGTAAAAGTTGCACACCACTCTTTACATGAGAAAACAGGTGCAGGGAATGATTATTTAGGATGGATTGATTTACCGACACAATACGATCAAGAGGAATTTTCTCGCATTGTGAAAAGTGCAGAGAAGATTAAATCTGATTCGGATGTATTACTTGTGGTTGGTATAGGTGGTTCATACCTTGGTGCACGTGCTGCAATCGAATTATTAAATCACTCTTTTTATAATGCTTTATCAAAAGAACAACGTAAAACTCCACAAGTGATCTTTGTTGGTAACAACATTAGTTCTACATACTTAAAAGATGTAATGGAGTTACTTGATGGTAGAGATTTCTCGGTTAATGTTATCTCAAAATCTGGAACAACGACAGAACCAGCAATTGCTTTTCGTATTTTCCGTAAGCTTCTAGAAGAAAAGTACGGTAAAGAAGAAGCAAGAAAGAGAATTTATGCGACTACTGACAAAGCTAGAGGTGCATTAAAAACACTGGCAACTGAAGAAGGGTACGAATCATTTGTTATCCCAGATGATGTTGGTGGAAGATACTCTGTACTAACAGCAGTAGGTTTACTTCCGATTGCAGTGAGCGGGGCAAATATTGAACAAATGATGAAGGGTGCGCAGGATGCAAGTGAGGCATTTGGAAAATCAGAGCTAGAAGAAAACCTTGCGTACCAATATGCAGCTGTTCGTAACGTTCTTTACAATAAAGGAAAAACGATTGAGATGTTAATTAACTACGAACCTGGTCTACAATATTTTGCGGAATGGTGGAAGCAGTTGTTCGGCGAAAGTGAAGGAAAAGATCAAAAAGGAATTTTCCCATCTTCTGCGAACTTCTCAACAGACTTACACTCATTAGGTCAATACGTACAAGAAGGTCGTCGTGATCTTTTTGAAACGATTATTAGTGTAGAGAACTCTCGTCATGAACTGATTATTGAAGCGGAAGAGCAAGACCTTGATGGCTTAAACTATTTAGCAGGTAAATCAGTTGATTTCGTTAATAAAAAGGCATTCCAAGGAACTATGCTAGCACATACAGATGGAGGCGTTCCAAACTTAATTGTGGAGATTCCTCGTTTAGATGAGTATACGTTTGGATACTTAGTATACTTCTTTGAGAAGGCTTGTGCGATGAGTGGCTATTTACTTGGTGTCAATCCATTTGATCAACCAGGTGTTGAAGCATACAAAGTTAATATGTTCGCATTACTTGGTAAGCCAGGCTTTGAAGAGAAGAAAGAAGAATTAGAAAAAAGATTATAAAATGAAAAATGAAGTGAGGAATTTTTTCCTCACTTCATTTTTTTATTTGTAGAAAGACTGCCACGGAACCATGTTTTACTTTCATCATCAATAATTTTCCCATGAATGGATAACCTAAAGATAGATTAAAAAAGGAGCTGATTGTATGATTGAAATCCCTTCGCAGCTTGAGGGTCAATCCTTTAACTTATACAGATTAGAATCCACGTTAAAGCCTATTGGCTATGTCATCGGTGGAAACTGGGATTATGATCATGGTTATTTTGATTATAAGATTGATGATGAAGTTGGCTATCAATTTTTACGTGTTCCATTTACAGCAGTAGATGGTCAATTAGATTCTCAAAATACAACTGTACAACTAGGGCGTCCGTTTTTGCTTTCCCATAAGTATCAAATTGGTTTAGATGATCATGTAAGAGGAATTGATCCTGGAACGTTCAATCAATTCTCTGAGCCACAGGATCCAGATGCTTCCTTCCCGACAAAATACATCGATCTTGGAAAATCATTGGTAAAAGAACTAGAGGATTTATTACAACAAGATTAATGACGAATGATTAATAATTCGTCTGTTTTTAAAATGGAAAAGGTAGGGGATGGATTGATAAACGATTCGTCCCTTCTTTTAATACCGATTAATAAAATGCCTTTTTTTATAAGGTGTTTAATGCATTCTTCATAGGACAAGCCTTCAATTTCTTCAGGAACAAGTATATATTCTATTTTATTCCCCGAAAGGTTATCTAACATAATGAGCAGCGCATCGCTCATACCGTGTGACATGATACTATTTGCCATTACGTAGCTTGTCAGTTTATTCGTTTGTATCACTTCATCAGCACCTGCACGCTTTGCGTTTATTATTTGGTTCTTCGTTAAAATCTCCACAATGGTATAGATGGAAGGATTCATTCCTTTTGCTGTAACAAGGGTTAAGATTGTCGCCATATCTGCATGAGATTCATTTTTACTTTGATCAGCAGAAATAATTATCATAGCAGCTACTTCAATATTTGCCCTCCGCAATGTATCATCATTAGATGGGTCTCCTTTAATAAAGGTAATGTTCCGATCAGAAAGTGGATTTTCTTTTAATGTTTCATCCACTAAGACGATTTGTAGTTTATCGTTTGTTCCATTTAACTGGACAAGTGTTTCTCTAATTCTCTCATTCCATCCAATTAAAATAACATGGTTTTCTCCTTTAAAGGTTGATTTTCCTTCAGCAAAAGAATTCTCTAACGAGATGGTAGCAGCAGATAATGTTACAAAATAAAACGTCATAAAGGCTGTACCAACCAGAATTAATAACATCCCAACAGCACGACCAATTTCAGTTGTGGGAGAGTAGTCACCATAACCAACCGTTGAAATTGTGACGATCGCCCACCACATTCCTTCAAATATTGTCGGGAATGTCCCAGGTTCAATAAAATGTATGATGGTCCCAAACAAGACTATCGATAATAATGCTAATAGTACGAGCCTGATTACAAGAGGCAGTCGTAAATAGGAAAATAAAATTGATCTAACGCTCATAGATGATCATTCCTTATTCCTCTTCATTTTGAGGGCTATCCTTTTGATTTAATGGGATAAGTGACAAAATTTCCTTCACAATTTTATTCATTCTTTGGTCGATTTCCTCATTACCATATATTTTTTTTGCTCTTTCAATAATGGTTGTTGCCTCATCATCAAACTCAATTAAAGGTTTATCTTCTTCCGCATCATTGTAGAGCTGAATAAATGAATCTAAACCTTCATTTAACTTATCTATCGCATCACTTAATGTTTGTTTTTCTTGTGTATGTAACTTCATATGTTTCACCTCTTCCATTATTGTTACCATTTCTTTCTAACCTCATAACTTTTAAAGGTTGCTAGTGAATGAATTCCCATTGATTGAATCATACTAATTTTAGTCGTAAAGGAGGTTCTTACATGAAAAGGTTTCTTATGCTTTTTCTAGCTATTGGTTTAGTAATGACTGGTTGCTCAAACGCATCAGATTCAGATAATCCAGATGCAAATGAAACGGTAGGTAACGACTCAAGTGGAAGTGGTGGAGACAGTGATGGATCGTCTTCGGTAGGTTCTTCTTGATTAGTAATACTGAAAACTAATAAAACGTATTTTGGAGTGAAGGAAATGGAAATGAATCGTGTGAAGCAAATTGTTTCGTCTCCGGCAGAGATTACGGTAAGTTATCACGGAGTACCAATTTGGATTAAAAGTTATGATGAAAATGCGAATACAGCGCGTGTTTATTCTCGTTCAAAGCCAGAAGAGGAAATGGACGTATCAATTGGAGAGTTGTCCGAAGAGCTAACAGAATTGTAAGTCAAAAAAGCATGGATCATTGCATCTATGCTTATTTTTTTTGTCATAATCATCCATTGTATTATTTGCCATCGTTTAATATCATAATGATATACTTTTTTTACATATAAGGTGGGAAGATCCATGGAAGTTTTTGTTGCAAAACAGCCAATATTTAACGAAAAGGAAGAAGTCACCGCTTACGAGTTATTGTATCGAAATAGCAAGGCAAATGGATATTCTCATACAGATGGAGACAAAGCTACTTCCGAAGTAATTGTTAACAGCTTCTTAAACATTGGATTAGGAGAACTTTCAAAGGGAAAGCCATGCTTTATTAACTTTACAGAAAATCTTCTTAAATTAAAGCTTCCAACTTACTTTACCCCTCTATCCATTGTGGTAGAGATTTTAGAGAATGTAAAAGCCACTCCAGAGGTTATCGAATTATGTAAAGAGCTTAAGGCTTATGGTTACACTATTGCTCTTGATGATTTCTTCCTGTTACATGGTGATGAGCATGTATTAGCATTACTTGAGTTTGTAGATATCATTAAGATTGATTTTAGATCCACCACGAGGGAAGCTAGAAATCAGCTAATGGACTATTTAAAGCCGTTTAATTTAAAATTCCTCGCTGAAAAGGTAGAAACAAGAGAAGAGTACGAGCAAGCAACGGTTGATGGATACAGCTATTTTCAAGGGTATTTTTTCAGTAAACCAGTGATATTACAAAGTCATGATATTCCATCCTACTATTTTTCCTATTTACTCGTTCTCGAAGAGTTAGACATGCCAGTGCCTGATATTGACCATATTACGCAAGTGATTGAAAAGGATTTATCTATTTCATATAAATTATTGAAGCTTATAAATTCTCCAACTATTCGTCCGAAATATGAAGTCAGTTCGATTAAACAAGCTGTCGTTTTACTCGGATTAATCGAGATAAAGAAATGGATTTATGTACTTTCCATAAAAGGAGTTGGGGATAGTGATGAATCTTCGAAAGAAATCATCCATTTAAGTTTAACGAGAGCAAAGATTGGCGAACTTCTCGGTACATACATGGGCATTAAACCAATGGAAAGCTCTAAATATTTCTTGCTTGGTATGTTTTCCCTGATTGATACGATTCTTCGTGTTCCTATGGATAAGGTATTAGCAGAACTCCCTCTTTCATTTGACATCAAGAATGCCTTAAAAGGGGAAGAAGAAGACTTAGGTTATGTGCTAGAGCTTATCAAAGCACTGGAAAGAATGCAGCTATCCAATAAATTATTTAAAACATTAACTCCAAATTTAAGTGAATCAGATCTTTTTGAAGTATATTCAAAGGCAAATTTATGGGCGGATCAGCTTATGCGTGAGGTTGATACAATTGTTACTTAAATACCTAGTCATCGACTAGGTATTTTTCTTATGCAGGTAATGGCTATAAATATCTTTTGTTCAAATATAATGGATATATACGGATGTTGAATAGGAGGTTGAAAATGATGAGTAAAAGAGAAAAGTTATATATAAATGGTGAATGGATCGAAACAAATGAGTATACTTCACTTTTCTCTCCCTATGACGGAGAAGTATTAGCAGAGATACCTTCAGCCACCAATGAACATATAGAGATTGCTGTAAAAGCAGCGAGTGATGCAAAAAACATACTTAAAAAAATGCCAGCTTATGAACGAGCACAAATACTAGAAAAAATGGTTAAGTTATTTGAGGAACGATTTGAAGAAGCCGCAAAGATCATCGCAACAGAAGCAGCAAAGCCAATCACAACCGCCCGAGCTGAAGTAGCTCGAACGATTCAGACATACAAATTTGCAGCTGAAGAAGCAAAAAGAATTCATGGTGAAACCATTCCACTAGAAGCTGCGCCAGGCGGAGAAAACAGAATTGCTTACACAGTTCGAGAGCCATTAGGTGTTATTGCTGCCATCACACCGTTTAACTTTCCGATGAACTTAGTTGCTCATAAAGTAGGTCCAGCTATCGCAACGGGTAACACCGTTGTGTTAAAGCCTGCTTCACAAACACCACTATCTTCTTTTTTTCTAGCAAAAATTGCAGAAGAAGCGGGATTACCAAAAGGAGCATTAAATGTCGTAACAGGAAAAGGTAGTGTGGTGGGAGATGCGCTTGTTACCCATCCGTTAGTCAAAATGGTAACCTTTACGGGAAGTCCTGCAGTTGGTATTTCACTTCGTAATAAAGCTGGTTTAAAACGAGTCACGCTTGAACTAGGTTCGAATTCTGCGGTCATTATTGATGAAGGTGTTTCACTAGAGAAAATCATTCCAAGATGTGTGACCGGTGCTTTTACCTATCAAGGTCAAGTTTGTATCTCGCTACAAAGAATTTATGTACATGAAAATATATATGACGAGTTTGTAGCTGAATTCATAGAAGGAACGAAAAAGCTCAAGCTCGGGAATCCACTTGATGAATCAGTAGATTTATCTGCACTCATCACACCAAATGATTGCATCAGAGCGCTTCATTGGATTGAGGAGGCTTCCAGGCAAGGAGCGAGAGTTGCTACTGGTGGTGAAGCAACTGATAATATGCTGCATCCAACCGTTTTACTAGATGTCCCGGTTCATTCCAAAGTATCTTGTCAAGAAGTATTCGCACCAATTGTCATGATCAATAAAATACAAAATATAGAAGAAGCGATTGATTATGTAAACGACTCTGAATTCGGTCTTCAAGCTGGAATCTACACAGAAAACATCCATGTTGCATTAAATGCTGCCGACAAACTACAAGTCGGTGGTGTATTGATTAATGATATCCCAACCTTTAGAGTCGATCATATGCCATACGGTGGTGTAAAGAACAGCGGCATAGGGCGTGAAGGAATAAAATATGCAATGGAAGAAATGACAGAAATGAAACTAGTCATTTTTAATCGAAACTAAAAAAAGGGGAATGTTCATCCTTTTTTCTGTATGATGAAATAAAGAGAAAGAGTAAAAGGATGAACATGATGACGGAGTTGCAACTTGTTACTAATATTAGAGAAATAGACTTATTAAGAAATAGCTTTAATGATTTAGCACAAAAGACCTTCGGAATAAACTTCAAAACGTGGTATGAAAAAGGGTATTGGACTGATAAATATATTCCATTCTGCTACGTGGAAAATAATAAAGTAGTTGCGAATGTATCCGTGAATTTTATAGACATCATCGTAAATGATGAGAAAAAAAGAGCAATACAAATAGGGACAGTTATGACAGATTCAGATTACCGAAATCAAGGTTTATCCCGAAAATTGCTGGAAGAAGTTTCAAAAACATACAAAGGTCAATATGACATTATGTATTTATTTGCCAACGACTCAGTCCTTCAATTTTATCCGAAGTTTGGTTTTGTACCTCGTGAAGAGTACATTTACTTCATGATCTATAAAAGAGAAATTCAAAACACAACGAATTTCAAAAAACTAGACGGTACAAACGAAGACGATTTGAATTTTATTTATCAATTTGCATCAAAGCGTCTCTCAGTGTCTACCACATTTAGTACAACCAATTCAGAAGAATTACTTATGTTTTATTGTGTTTACGTGTTTTCACATGATATTTACTATAGTGAAAGTCAAAATGTAATCGTGATTTGTAAACACGAGGATTCAGAGTTGCACATATTTGATTTAATCAGTCATCAAAAAGTAAATATAGAAACAATACTTAGCGAGCTTTCGACGTCAGAAACAGAGAAAGTAGTTTTTCATTACACACCTGATTATGAGAATGTAATGCTAGAAAAAACGTTATATATAGGAAGCGAGCAATTATTTGTGAAGCTGGAGAACGGAACTGTGCTTCCACAAGATTTAAAACATCCACTTACCTCTCAGGCTTAAATAGCTAATTATTCTAATTTTATTTGATGGAATGACCTCAATAATAATTTTTAAATAAAACAGGAAATATTTTTGATTGCCTTGTAACATTTTGGTAAAACTCTCGTCACATAAGTGTAAAACAAAAAAACATGAGGTGACCGAGATGAACACATTAAAAATGTTATCAGTAATATTGTTAGCAGGAAGTTTAGCAGCTTGTGGTACAGCAGTTGCAGATAATACAAACAAAGAAGCTACAGGAGAAGTAGTAAATGGATCAGGAGACAGTTCTTCTAAAGAAGTAGATGGAAAAGCAGTAGTAGTGAAAGAGGAAGCAGCATTTGTAGGTCAGATTGATACGAATTCAATCGAAGTAAATACAGAAACAGAAACGCTTGTCTTACAAGTTGGAAATGTTACAGATATAGATTGGAACAGCATTGAAAAGAATGCACATGTAACAATAGAGTATTACAAAAATAGAGAAGGTCAGGCAATTCTACAAAGCATTGATGTGAAAGAAATAAAGAAGGAACAAAATGGTGAAAACAAAGGGACAATGAAAGAAGAAGCTGCATATGTAGGTCAAATTGACTCTAATTCTATTGAAGTGAATACAGAATCTAGAACACTGGCACTTCAAATTGGTGGAGTGAAAGATGTTAACTGGAGTAAGATAAAGAAGAATGCAGCAGTGGTTGTGGAATATTACCAAAATGAAGAAAATCAGTATATCTTAACAAAAATTATTGTAAAAGAAGAATCAAAATCAGAAGCAAAGAATAATACAATTCGTGAAGAAGCCGCGTATGTTGGGCAACTAGATTCCAATTCAATTGAAGTAAATACAGAAATGAAAAAAATGACTTTACGCACAGAGCAAGTAAAAGATGTAAACTGGAGCAAAATCGATAAGAATGCTCATGTTATTGTTGAATATTACAAGAACGATAAAGGCCAATATGTGTTAACAAAAATTGAAGTAAAATAATTGGTACAGAAGCTGACTCAAAAGGTCGATGAATGGCGATCTTTTAGGGACAGCTTTTTGTTTTATCTCTTATTTTCTAATAATACGTGTATCTTGTGGTGATTTACAATCTACTACATAGTGTAATGAAGCGTAAGACACTTAACTCCTCCGGGAGATAGAGAAAACGACTCTGGCCCCGCAGGCGAAGACGAGGAGGCTCGACTTTCTCCCCGCGGTATCCGGCAAGTGTCTGGAGCGGAATGGAACGGACATCATTTTAAAATTAACAATTTATTATCTAATAGAAATAAAACGAGGCTGCCTCAAAGTAACGATTCTGACTTTTGGGACGCCTCTGTTTTTATAATATCTCATAAACTGACTAGATAGTTTATTAAGTAAATGTTATAGTTTTAATTATATTAAGGATGAAACAAAGGAGGGATAAGATGCCGCCAGTAGTTTCTGATGAGTATCGTGCAAGAAAACGAAGTGAAATTATTGAACATGCATTAATCTGTTTTGCTGAAAAAGGATTTCAGGCTGCAACGATTGATGATATTGTAAAGCACTCAAAGATTAGTAAAGGCTCTATTTATACATACTTTAAAAGTAAAGAAGAAATTTATATCGCCTTAATGAATGAAAAAACGGTCTCTAGTACAGAAAGATTGATAGAAGAATTAACAAAATACGATAATGCGATAGAAAAGATCTCCTTTATATTTGATGTGTACAAAATGCAAGCAGGTCGTGGAACATGGATGGATACAGTGAAGGTACATACCGAGTTTTATCTTCATGCTTCTAGAGATCCAGAATTAAGACAGCTGCTAATTGACCGGGCGGAAACTTATTACAATAGCGTCATCATCAACATTATTGAAGAAGGAAAGAAGACAGGTGAGATTACATCAAAATCAAATCCTGATGTTTTGGCTAGGTTATTCTGGAGTATTATAAACGGCGTTGGTTTTCAATACTCTGCCTTAGAAGAACAGTATCCATACGAGGAAGTTATAGAAGAAGCGAAAGAGATGTTCATCGCTTCCTTAAAGTAAGAGAGCCGATGGGCTTTCTTTTTTTATGACATTTAAAAATATTGAAAATAGTACCATGCCAAAAAACAGGAATTTACCAGCTTCTATAGGATTGTACTAGCCGATTGTCTAACTATGTTACACGACCGGTTTCATACTCTCGGGGCGAGGTAGGCCACAATTGTTTTTTTAAAATTGAAGGGGTTTATCAGACTTTTCACACAATCAATTGACAGAACATGGAATTTGCTATACATTTAAACTGTGTAGTCGGTTTTTATTCGAAAGAGGGATTTATAATGAATACGTTAATGTATAGATTATTAGATAAACAGGAAGTACTCGAATTTGTGAAGAATACAATGGAACAATCAAATCCCCCATATTAGTATTCATTTATTTTTATATAATGGTATAACAACTATTCGCGATAGGAGCAAAAATGATGAACGATCGGATTGAAACACCATTTTTCATTCTTCAAAAAATCAGTAACGGAGTATATGCTGCGATTGCAAAAAAAGGAGAAGGAGCATGGAGTAATTCAGGGTTTGTCGATTTAGGAACAGAGTTAGTAGTATTTGATTCTTTTTCTACTCCTGCTGCTGCCCGAGAACTAAGGAACATTGCAGAAGAAATGACAGGGAAAAAAGTCAAATATCTTGTAAACAGTCATTATCATGGAGACCATGTGTTTGGTAATCAAGTATTTGAAGATACGACAATTCTTTCAACTTCATTAACTAGAAATCTATTTAAAGAAAGAAATATATTACGTGAAGTGGAAACAGAACGAGAAGAAATGACTAAATACTTGCAGGATTTACAAAATCAAATAGAAAATTCAATAGATGATGTTATCAAATTAAGCATTCAAAATCAGTACAACGAAATGAATAAGATTTATGAGGCAGTACAGGAGTTAAAGATGGTTTATCCGACTGTAACATTTGAAGAGAAGTTAGTGATTCATGGGACTCAGCGGAGTGTAGAGGTTTATGCATTAGGTGGAGGGCATACACCATGTGATACGATCATGTATGTACCACAGGAGAAAGTGGCATTTATGGGGGACTTGCTTACTGAGGGAATTCATTTTCCGATTTATAATCCTATTGATTTTATTGACATAGTAAACAAAATTAAAACAATGGATCTTGACATTGTGATACCAGGGCATGGTAATGTTGCAACATTGGAACTATGTGAAACGGTCCTTAAGTATTTAAAGGATATGGTTACGAAAGCAAAAGAAGCAATTGACTCAAATCATACCATGCAAGATTTTCAATCTAGTTTTACTATGCAAGAACCATATAGTAAGTGGTTAGGGCAAAATGGGATTAATCGGAACTTGGAAACAGTGTATATGTTTTTAAGAAATAGCTAAATGATTGACATATCCAATTTTTACCATAATAATATAGTATAAAGAGTATAGTGAGCTGTATGTTAACTCCCGATTAGATAATTGCCCCATTTTAGAATGGGGTAATTAATACAATAAAGAACAAACTGTCTAGTCGGTTTAATAAGTGAGAAGCGATATAAGAGGTGATCATGATGAGTAATACTCAACTAAAATGGCAAAAGGATATTATTGGGGAAGAGTATAAGGATATTTTGATTCCGCAATCACAACAAACAAAGATTTTTCCTAGATCAAAACGAAGAAAAAAATACAGCAATGATAAAAGAATTTATTCTAAAGATTAGTGATGAATTGATAAATATCATTGGATATCTCTTGTCTGAAATGTTACTATTATTTTAAATAAACTTACAAGTCAGTTTTTTTGTTGAGGGGGAGTCAAAATGAGAACGTTTGAAGAGAATTTAGAAAAATATGCAGAACTAGCTGTAAAAGTAGGGGTTAATATTCAACCTGGCCAAACGTTATTTGTCAATGCGGATATTTCAAGTGCTCCATTTGTTAGAAAAGTGGTCAAGAAAGCATATGAAGTAGGGGCAAAGCTTGTTCAAGTTGAATGGTCAGACGAAGTGGTAACAAGAACAAGATATGATTATGCATCAGATGAGTCATTTGAATATTTTCCAAAATGGAGAGCAGATATGCTAGAGCAAGCATACAAAGAAGGAGCAGCTGCCCTACATATCGTGTCAATGAATCCAGAGCTTCTAAAAGGCGTGGACCCAAATAAAATCTCTAGATTAGCTAGAGTTGCGGGAGAAGCAAGTAAAGAATATATGAAGTATCCAAGAGGTTTTAAGATTAGTTGGTCTATTGTTGCAGTACCTTCAGTTGCATGGGCTGGAAAAGTATTCCCTGAAGTAAGCTCTTCAGAGGAACAAGTAGAGAAGCTTTGGAATGCGATATTTGATGCAACACGCATTACGCAGGATAACCCAATTGAAGCGTGGATCAACCATAACCAAAACTTAAATAATAAAGTAGATTACTTGAATAACGAAAACTTCCAATACTTACATTACACAGCTCCAGGAACAGATTTAACGATTGAGCTTGCAGAAAAGCATTTATGGGTTGGAGCAGAGAGTATAGATGATTCAGGCTCTAGCTTTGTAGCCAATATGCCAACAGAAGAAGTGTTTACCACTCCACTTAAAACAGGTGTAAATGGAACAGTTAGAAGTACGAAGCCTTTAAGCTATGCAGGAAACGTGATTAATAACTTCTCTTTAACATTTAAGGATGGTAGAATCGTAGATTTCCAAGCGGAGGAAGGGTATGAAGCACTTCAAAAGCTAATTGAAACAGATGAAGGTTCACATTATTTAGGAGAAGTTGCACTAGTACCACACGATTCACCTATTTCGAATACAAACATCTTATTTTACAATACGTTATTTGATGAAAATGCATCTAATCACTTAGCAATTGGTAGCTCGTATACATTTACGATTCAGGATGGAAACGATATGTCAGAGCAAGATCTAACAGATAATGGTATTAACCAAAGTGTCACTCATGTTGACTTCATGATTGGTTCTGGTGATATGGATATTGACGGCATTAAAAAGGATGGCACAGTTGTTCCTTTATTCAGAAAAGGAAACTGGGTATAAAAGCTAAAAGGTTAAAGGTGAGGTGTTATTAAATGCTATTTAGAAATGACACGAAGAAACCACAACTACCACAAGATATTGAATGGTTATTTCCAATGTAAACAAAATGAAAGCCTTGCTATAACTAGTAAGGCTTTCATTCATTTTATTACGAGCTCCCAAAAACTCGTCTTTTAAAGCTCCCATCACTATATTATCGTGGTACTCGTTATCATAATATAACTCCCCGCGTATAACACCTTCTACTTGAAAGCCTAGCTTTTCATAACACTTCTTTGGTCTAGCATTATACGAATAAATAGATCTACCCGATTATCGAGTGCAAAGCCAAAGATTGATAACATAGACATTTCCAAAATAAAATAAACCCCCTTATGACAAGGGAGTTCGTTCTATTAAAACTTAGAAATCGTTGCGCTAAGCTCTTCAGCTGATGCTGAAAGCTTTGTTGCTGCTTGATTAATTTCAGAAAGAAGTTCTGATAATGAGTTGATATCGTTCGCAATACTTTGGCTATTTTCTTTACTTTCTGTGCTGGCATTTAAAATATTTTCAAAAACAACGCCAGTTTCTTCAATTTCTTTGTTTCCTGTTTCTACTTTTACATCAATGGTATTTATTTGACTAGTTACACCGCTAATTTGCTTAATCGTTGTATCAACTAGTGACGTAATGCTCGAAGAAGAATGTTTCGTTTGTTCTGCTAGTTTTCTAACCTCATCTGCTACAACAGCAAATCCTTTACCATTTTCACCGGCTCTTGCTGCCTCAATCGCAGCATTTAGTGCAAGTAAGTTTGTTTGGTCCGCAATTCCTGTAATGACATTAACAATATCTCCAATTTGAGTTGAAGTTCTTTCTAGCTCGTCAATGGCACCAGTTATATGCTTTACCATATCTTTTAGCTCTGTCATGTTTTCAACAACACGATCTAACTGCTCTTTTCCTAATTTTGAGCGGCTTTCCATCTCAACAGATGTTGCCATGCTCTTACCGGCATTTTCTGAAATAAGTGTTGATTGATGAACGATTTGATCAACAGAAGCACCTGTTTCTTCAGACATTGCCGCTAAATTCTCAACAAATCCACCAACATATTCACGTAGATTTTTCTTTGATTCAACTTCTTTCATTTCTACGCTATTTAACATAGTGTGTTGCATTGTCGCAATAATTAATTGCATCTCAAGGTCAAAAATTCTAGAAATAGCTAGCATAACACGGAATAAATCGTGTTCATCTAATGCAAGCTCTTCTTTCACCTTCTCCATCATTTTTGCCATTAATAACTTATATACAGAGATGAACCATTGAATTTCAACACCAATTTGCACATAAAGCTGTCCTACACTCTTTCTACGTTCGATGAATTCGTTGTTTATCAATCCAGTAAACATGGATAAAACATATTGTTCACTCATTTCACGACTTACACCGATGCTAGAAGTGTCTGCAATTTTAAGAATACCAGCATGCTTGTAGTTTAATGCTATCTCGTAAATTGAACTAATATGCTTTTGGGCAATTGGACTAATTCCTTTTAATATCGCTAAATCTGTCTTCGTTAATCCAATTAATTCTAATTGTAATGTCATTTCAGTTCCAGAAGGTAATTCAAGAACCACGTTAGGCAATTCTGAATCTATTAAAGCCTGAAGATTATATTTAGTAGTTTTCTTTGATTTATTAAAAATCACGTTACACACTCCTGTATTTAAAATTTATATATACTGACTTATTATCGGCAAAATTATTGTTTCTTTTAGCTTTAAAGAAATGAAAAAAGCACTCTCTATCATTTTTGTAAATGATAGAGAGTGCTTTACCCTAGTTTTATTTATAATATTGCTCAATATATTCTTTTTCTTCTTTAGGTGTCATTAAAGCATAAGCCTTACCAACTGAGCCCTTTTGTAGATGCCAGATAAGATTATGGTCTTCCACAGCTTTTGTGAAATCGTCTTCCTTCCAACGATACAGAATCTCGAGATACATCTTTGAAAATTCATAATCACTTGATTCTACAATTTCTATTAGTCTATTAACTCTTTCGGGAGTAAGTGGCATATGTGACCATTTATCTTCGGCTTTTACCTTTTGATGAGACATTGCGTGTATGGAATTTTGCATAGCAATTTCTCCCATATCTAATGCCCATTCACTTTCAAGTTCGGTCAGTTCCTCTGGAGGGAGTGTAACCTCTACCTCTTCATGCTCTTCCTCAGTAGAGATTCCAATTTCCTGCGTTTCTTGTGTGATGTCAGTTACTGCATGATTAGGAAATACAGTTTTCCAGAATGTAAAACCTGCTATAAAAACAATCATTACAGCTCCAACACCTATACTTACTCGTTTCATAGTCAGTCCCCCATAAAGTCCATTATCCCTTACAAATAATGTAAGGGCAACTAAGTAGCTTGATGGTGAGAACAGAGAGAGAAAGTTGAAAATGACATAAAAGAAAAGCGACTCCCAAGGATGTCGCTTTAACTCTATATATAGAAAGGATGGAGCATACCGGGATCGAACCGGTGACCTTTTGGCTGCCAGCCAAACACTCTCCCAGCTGAGCTAATGCCCCGTATAAATATGGGAAAAGTATAGCATGAAACAGTAGAGTCTTCAATGATATATGTTTATAAAATATATCTCATGGTAACAATGGAGACCAACTATAGCATTTGTTTAGGAGGTTTTTAAGTTTGAAAAAGAAATACCCAATAAGTGGGATTATCACGATTATGGTCATTACAATGATTTTACTGAACCCAGGACAAGATAAATATGTTACATGGGTAGGAGACCGACTTAAAGAAGAGAAGGGGATATTACTTAGCATAGGCATTGATTACGTAGCTAAGCCGATTATTTCAACTTCTACAACAAAGAAGGACTTTATCTTGTTTTCCATCTATCACACACATATTGTATCAGATAAAGAAATTATCACACTTGGAATCTTTAATCAGTTCATTCCTATAAAAAGTATAGCCTATGAAAAATAACGATGCTCTGGTTAGAGTGTCGTTTTTATTTATAGGCTGTTTTCGCACTAGATTGTTGTTTTTCGAACAAGTTTAGCAACACATATTTAGAAAGGTTTCTAGTGCATTTTTTCGTCAAAGTATTGAATATCACATACTACCTTTAGAGTTGAATGTAATTAGTTTAGGTAAATAGCAACATATATACGAAAAGAGCCTCACTATAAGAAAAATAAGAGTAATAAGCATATAACGGACATGCATAACAATGTAATAGAGAATATTGCATGGAGGTAAATCATGAAAAACTTAAAAGTTATTGGGGTTATTGCTATTATCGGAATCATTGCAATGTTAGAATCTCCAATGATGGCTATTGACCAATTTACTGTAGATTATTATGAAAGCGTTCCTGTTGGTGGAAATATGGAAAATGAAGTAGTATCAAATGAGAATATGACTTTAGAAAAAGAGCTAATAAGTAAAGACATTATTGATGGCTACGTCGTAGAAACATATCAGGAATTTGAAGTTTATCGCGACCAAAAGGGAGAAGTTGTTAGGAGTATCCCAACCTCAAAATATGATTATCTAAGATATCTCATTACTAAACCAGAGTAAGGCTGGAGATGTTAACTAAAAGATAAATACTTACTTGATGACCGTTAGTGTTCAAGCACTAACGGTTATTTTTTTATAATAGGATGTAACTTATGAACCATGAAGAGCTTACTATACCAAGTAACAGGAGAGCTGCAGCACCACAACCTTGAAGTTCTCTTAAATCCTCAGCATATTCCTTCGCGCAATGCTTACAGAGAGTATAACCCTTAGCAATTGCAGCTTCCTCTTTTATTGTCTGTGCTTGTTATTTTCCTTTTAGAATACTAGAAGTCGTAGGGCAATCATCATCAAAGTAATGATAATATTTGCCTGATTTCGTGATGAATACCTCATCGCCACGATGCATGCGAAACACCTCTGTATCAGAATTGATGAACGTTATTATGGTTTGTTCGTTAATCATGTATTATTCTCATGTAAGGGCTACTTTTTTTATTGTGTGAGCTATTTTATTACGCTAATACTACTATTAACCTTGTATAATATAAGAAGATAAAATCCAAGCCTTTTGTTGTAGGGGGTTATAGATATGAAGAAACAAAGTGAGGGATCTATCAAAAAAGCGATGCGTAACGCAAAAGCGTCATTGGAAATCTCGGGATACAGCATCACTAATGAACATGAGGCATTAATTAAATCTAAGTTAAAAGGTGAAATAAGTGAAGAAGAGTTCTTAAGATGTGCATTTGAAATGGTCCAAGAAGTTGAGAAGTAGGAATCAATTTATAAGGTATAGGAGAATAACATGAATCCATCTTACGCGAAAGCTTATCTTGCATTGGTGATTGGTATTATCACCGTGTCCTTTTCTGCTATTTTTGTTAGGCTAGCAGACGCTCCATCTTCAGTAACTGCTTTTTACCGTATGTTCTTTTCAGTTATGATAATGGCACCATTATTTTTTATGAACTATAAACATGAACTAAAAAACATTAATAAGCGTGACTGGTTCTATTCCATCATTGCAGGTTTCTTCTTAGCTTTACATTTTGTTTTATGGTTCGAGTCATTAAGATTTACTTCAGTTGCAAGCTCAACGGTATTAGTAACCCTTCAACCTTTATTTGCTTTTATAGGTACTTATATATTTTTCAAGGAAAAGTTATCCCTATGGGCAGTTATCAGTGGTGTATTGGCTGTTATAGGTAGTTTTGTAATTAGTTGGGGAGATTTTAGAATAAGTGGTCTTGCCCTTTGGGGAGATATACTAGCGCTAATTGCCTGCTTACTGGTAACGGTTTACTTATTATTTGGCCAAGATGTGAGGAGTAGACTATCCCTCATTACTTATACTTTCATTGTATATGCAGTAAGTTCTGTCACTTTGTTTCTTTATGCATTAGTAAGTGGAGATTCTTTTATTACATATGATAGAGAGCAATGGATGTATTTTGTTTTACTAGCAATTTTTCCAACATTGTTAGGACATACGATGTTTAACTACGCACTAAAATGGGTGAGTACCTCAGTTATTTCCGTCACAATCTTATTCGAACCAATCGGGGCATCTTTATTAGCCTATTATCTATTAAATGAAAGTATATTTTCCTATCAGGTAATTGGTGGAATCATTGTGATCCTTGGAATATGTTTATTTATGTTTTCTAATAGAAAGGAACATATACAGATAGAAAGTAAAGGAGCCTAGTGAATTTTCACTAGGCTATTGTATTAGAAAGGTTATTTGCAAACATGGCAAAGATCAAACCCATTATAAAACAGAATATCATGGTTCCTCCGTTCACATTCCCTTGTTCATCACTTATCTTTACAGCCTCATAGTATCCTCTTAAAAATAAGAAGACAGACATAATGAAAGATAATAGCATCGTTAACTGGTAGATCATCATTTATCCTCCTCTTCAAACGCTTCTAGTAAATCGTATGAACATTACTAGAGAAATATGAACACATTTCTATTAAAAAAATAAATCCACAACATATTCACAAGTAGAAAAGATATATCCACAAGTTATTAACAATGAAGACATACTTATCCACCGGGCTTTGTGGATAAGTAACCAAAGGAAAGTAATAAAAAACCACATAACATATAATGTTATGTGGACAAAAGATTTAACTATTGGTTTGAAGTAATCTTTTTGATGAGTTAATAAGCAAGATAAGAACTATAGCACTAATAATAAATCCAGGTAGCATATAAGAGCCATTATACAATAATGAGTATAGTGCAACAGGTGTTTCTGGTGGAGCGAACTCCTTATAAAATGTAATTCCTGCTATGAAGTGAGCAATAAATCTGAAAAGTGATCCTACAAAAGTTCCTAATACAATATAAATGATAACACTAGATTTATCTCTGCCAAAAACGGCTTCCTTTACTTTTGAGGATAGAAGACCTGCTAATCCTAATGAAGAAAAAGCGATTAAATAATCAATTGAAACTTGAATAACATTCATAAAGTATGGATTTGTTATTAATTGAAGTATTCCAAATAGGAAACCAGTTAATAATCCACCTTTTAAACCTCTTCTAAAAGCAATAAGGAAAACAGGGACCATTGCTAATGAAATAGAACCACCCTGTGCCCACATTTTAAAAGAAATAAAGTCAAGAATAAGCGCAAGCCCTGAAAAAATAGCAACTTCTACTAAAAAAACTAACCTTTTATTACTCAATTTTCTCTCCTCCTTATAAATGAACAATAAAAAAAGCAATTAAGCTTAGCTCATGATGGGCTAAATCCTAATTGCTCCTCATCAAAAGCCACATCCCTACGCTAGAATTAACTAACAGGTTCGAAGGGTTAGAGCAAATGCATGCTCATTCTCAGCCAGTGGCACCCCTTGTGGTTTTTAAATTTTTTATGTATATAAATAATATACACAATAGTAGTAATATCAACAATGATTAATGTTGGAATTATTTTCTTTTATTTTTTTCATTTAAGGACTTGCATCAATTTTTTCAGCATGGTATATTATTTTTTGTCGCCGCGAGAGAGTGGTTAGCACGAAAAAGTTTTTTGAAAAAGTGTTGACTTCGAATGTGGTGATGTGATAAATTAATAAAGTCGCTTCTGAGCGATAAATGAGAAAAAAGTTCTTTGAAAACTAAACAAAACGTCAAGCGTGTTGGTTTATACCAACGCAAATTTTTAAAAACTATCTATTATATAGATAGCCAGCAAGTAAATGAGCAATCAAACACTTTATTGGAGAGTTTGATCCTGGCTCAGGACGAACGCTGGCGGCGTGCCTAATACATGCAAGTCGAGCGGATTGATGGGAGCTTGCTCCCTGATATCAGCGGCGGACGGGTGAGTAACACGTGGGCAACCTGCCTGTAAGACTGGGATAACTTCGGGAAACCGGAGCTAATACCGGATAACTTCAAGCACCTCCTGGTGCTTGAATAAAAGACGGCATCTAGCTGTCACTTACAGATGGGCCCGCGGCGCATTAGCTAGTTGGTGAGGTAACGGCTCACCAAGGCGACGATGCGTAGCCGACCTGAGAGGGTGATCGGCCACACTGGGACTGAGACACGGCCCAGAC